>CAVWRV010000003.1:0-397591 GCA_963757515.1 uncultured Acidobacteriaceae bacterium
TGCAGTTCCTCCGGTCCGTGAGCGCCCATCTCCCAACGGCTCCAGGACAGGTCGCCATGTGTTTGTATCGGACCCATAAGTACAGGACCAAGAATGGGCCCAAAAACTCCATGGGTTGTGAGTCTCTCTGTCCCCAGTGGCTTGCCCGCGGTAACTTCTTTCTCGACGACTTCTTTGCCGTCCCGGAAGCGTATGGTGGCTTTTGTCGTGGTCTCGGCGTAGAGCGATGGATCGCCGGTAACTGTCTTCCACGCTGTCCCTGGTTTTCGCGGAGCTTCGCCATACTCAACCGTGATGCGCTCCGCAAGGAAGTTTGGCAACCGGGGGATGGTTTCCGCTACATATGCGTTCGCTTGCGAGATGACTCCCGCCGTTGCGTGGCAGGATCCGGTGCTGCGGTAGGCAATATCTCCGCTGCTGGAGGAGGCAAAAAAACCGACTCGTCGGTTAATGCGACCAGCGCCTGCCGAGCCTTTTTGCCCGGCAACGCAGATTCCAGAGCTCTGAGCCGCATGCTGTTGAGCCTTTCCGTGAGTTCGATGCGCGACAGCTGCCACGCCACCTCACGATCTGAAGCCCCCTGGCCGCGCGCAATGCACTCTGCTCAGTTGCTCGACCGTTGTGGGCACGCTCCCGGGATTAGGCTGGTCGCAGAAAAACTGGTTCGTCGAAATATCCGGCTGGGACCGCGGATTGCAGAGATGGCCGGCCACAAGGAGTTTACGGTGGCCACCAATGTGAAAGTGTACTTTTGCGACCCCGCAGAGTCCGTGGCAGCGCGGCACGAATGAAAACACCAATCTCCTGTTGAGACAATACTTCCCCCGAGGCAACCGACCTGGCTGGCTATTCGCAAGCGCAGCTCGACCAGGTCGCGCTGCGCTTGGAATAAACATGCAAGAAAGCCCTCGGATTCGAGACTCCTGCTAGTAGACTTCAAGCAAGTGTTGCATCGACTGTATGAGCCGGCAGCGGTTATCGGTAAATTCCCCCGGCCCGGAGGGATGCTGAACCACGCGCGGACGGCGGTCAGTGTCTTTGCCTTCCTCCTGGCCGTGCTGCTCGCGGTTGCTGCGCGCGAGATGTTCGGTGAGGCGGCGGCACTATTCGCGCTCACTCTCTTTGTTTTCGATCCTCTACTGGTGGCGCACGGGCCTCTGCTGGGAACCGATGTGGGTGCAGCCTGCTTCGTTGGGGAAGCTGCCCTTCTTATCGAGGTGATTGCTCCAGGGTTGCCGACAAACCAGCCAGATGAATTCGCAGGACGTTGGGCGCAGAAATCAGGCCCAGTTTTTGGGACTGGCCCGCGAACGCGATCCAGGGGCCGAATGGTACGCGTTTGCTATTCTTTCGGGACAGAGTTTTGAGACGCTGGAAGCCTCGATTTTAGGGCCTTCGGATTCGTCCCGAAACTTACCAGTTTTGAAAAACTCGATAATCTCCACCTTTTCCCTCAACCGGAAACGACAGGATGCCGATTGGGCAGCGGGTTGCGTTAGACTAATTCGCAACGCCGACCCGTACGAAGTACCCAACTCAGGTCGGGACGGGTGCTGATTTAGCCGAATCGGCTGAAGCGGGTTGAGGCATACGGCGCGGCTCAAAGCGAAAGGGCGAACAAGGGATGAGAAGACGATCCTGTATGGCTCTGGCGGTAACCATCGAGGTTTTGGGAATGGCAATGACGACTATACCTGCGATAGCGGCTGACCCAATTATTGGAACGTGGAAACTGGATGTGGAACAGTCAAAGTTTGTTCTTCCTCCACCCAAAGAACAAACGGAAGTATAAAAGGAATTGGCCTCTGGTGAGATCGGGTTGGTCCTGACAAGAGTCCAGAGTGTTGGAGCGGCTACGTCTACGCAGTCGACATGGCCAGCGAGTGGAGGGGCGGCGTCCACGACCCCGACGGCCGCCTGCCCAAAGGTGAAACTATTGTAGAAACTCTACTGGGACCCGGTGAATGGCTCGTCACGTACATGAGGAACGGGACGCAATACTTGATGATGCACAAGGTAATCAGCCAAGAGGGCAAAACGATGCGTCAGACCATCAAAGGACTGGACCCCCAAGGGCGGCCCGCTGAACAAATCTCAGGTGCTCCGTCGGCAGTGAGCTGAGTCAAGTGCTTTGGTCGCGTTGCACAAAGTACCCTTTTTGAGACGCTTTTGAGGGGACATTCGGGTAATTATTGGCACACTCTTGATCGCGATTTCCCGGCAAGCCTTTTGAAGTACTGAAGTAATGATTCCTCGCGGTGGCCGAATAACGGGCAATCCAGAAGTGATCCCGCCAACAGCCTGCGAAGTCGGGTTCTCGGTAACTTGCCCGCCCGACCAGAGGTGAGTTACCACAAGCTCTCAGCGCGTTGCGAAAGCCATCGCCTTGTTTCGGTCTTTACTTTACGGCAGCCCATGTAATCAATTAGACTGTGCGGCATCAATTTTACGGAGGTGAATGGTTCTATGAAACAAGCTATTCGGTTCGCAGTTGCGGCACTCTGTCTCTCCCTAATGTGGGTTGCTTCGGCCGTCGCGCAAGACCAATATACCGAGGGAGGAGTCACCCGCGTCACCCTGGTCCAAATATTGCCCGGACATTTCAACGCGTTCATGGACGACCTGAAAAATAACCTCAAGCCGGTCTGGGATGCAGAAAAGAAGGCCGGGCTGATCGAAGACTACGGCATCTTCCTCAACGCGACGAAGGCCAATGCCGATGACTGGGACCTTGGGTTCACCCTCAGCTATAAGAACTTCGCGGCCCTCGACGGCCTGGCGCAAAAGGTCCTCGATCTTCGCATGAAACAATACGGGGACAAGAGTAAAGAGCGGCAGGTGATCGATAAGCGCGTACAAAATGTACGGGTCGTCACGAGTGTCTTGACCCGCGAAATCACGTTGAAGTAACTGAAGAGCGATCCGGGGCGGCGTTTCTGTTCTCAGAGATGTGCCGCCATTTTTCTCCGTGTTTGCGTTACCCCGGATGCGCTAACGCCACCGTAGGCAAGCCAAAAAGTCGTTACCTTGTCGTCTTTGTCGTCTTTGGCGGTTCCTCCCGGATGGCGGGCAACCCGGAAGTGATCCGCCGTAGTGCCTGAAAAGTCAGGTTTTCAGTAACTTCCTCAGCCCGGCGAAGCATCCGGCTCGATGCCCATCTTGTCGTTGACGGCGTGCATGATCCTCTGCCTGGAGCCGAGATACCTTTCAGTAGTCTCCACGGATCGGTGTCCCAACAGGAACTGAATTTGCTCAAGCTCGCCGCCGGCTGAGTGGCAGAGCCTGGCACAGGTCCGACGCAGGTCGTGCGGAGCTACCCTATCGATGGCGGCCTTCTTGGCGCATTGACGCACGACCCACCAGACCACCTTTTCGCTAATGCCTGAACCCCAAACGGTGCCGCTATGCGTGACACAGCGGAATATGAGACCTGCATCAATCCGAGCAACGTTGAGCCACTCATCCAAGGCGGCCTTTACCCAGCGGGCACCGGGACCGTGCGCACATGACCACCCTTACCGAACAGGTCAATGATGGCCCAGTGATCGTCTCGCTGCTGAAGGTGCGCCAGCTTCAGACCGATCAGCTCGGCACGCCTTAGGCCGCAGCCTAGCAGGAGGGCCAGGATGGCATGATCTCTTTTGCCTTTTGTGTACTGCTTGTCAGGGGCCTCAAGGAGCCTCCGGCCTTGTGCGCAGGTGAGCCAGTTCCCGAGCCGGGTACCGAGTTTCTTCACGCCTTTCACGCGCCTGATGCTTGCTGCGAGATCGGGACTGAGTAAGCCATTGTCGGAAGCCTCGTAGGCCAATCGGCGCACAGCGGCCAACCTCAGGTTATGGTTGCAGGGGCGAGCCGCCTAGCCTCCAGTTCATAGCGGTACCGGAGAACGACGGTGCGACCGAACGCCAGTCTGGGTTCGGAGCAGTACCAGGTGATGAAGTCGTTTATGGCGAAGGCATAGGTACGTTTCGAGGCGATCGAGCCAAGGCTTTGCAAAACTGAAGTCTTGGAGTGATCAAGATCAGGCAGGCGCAGCACGTTCTTAGGCGAGCCGCGCTTGGCTCTAGGTTTCTTTGGCATGGGCGCGGTCTCCCTGAACCGCCCCATGATGATCATCAAGTCGATGGGAAGTTACCGGGAACCCCGTTTTCAGGGAACTTCAGCCGGAGGAAAGCAAAACCTCGCCATCGAGATCACCTCCGGGTGACCGACCTCCATGTAAGTCAAAGTCAAGGAAAAGACGAGGCCCGTGGCGCGCTCCGGAGAGCGCGCATTGCGTGGATCAGGATCCTTCACTGCGCACAAGTGCCTCTCGGCTGGTGGTCCCTGCATCCCTGCAGGACCGGACATCCATTTGCTGTCTCGGGCCCGAAGAGCCGTCACAGATGATTGAGTTTGTATTCTCTTGCCAGTCCCGAAACAATCCATCCACAGTTGGCGCATTCCCTGCAATGCGAGGGTCAGAACCACCTCCCTCAATTCGGAGCAAGTCCGGGGGGGACGATTTTCGTGCAGACTGGCAGTTTTGCTAGTTTTGGGGGCGGCCCGGCGTTGATAAATTGGACCGACGCGCACGTCTGTGTCCCAAGCCTTTGAGAAGGAGTGTTACCAATGAAAAACAATTTGATCGCAGCTTTGCTCTGTTTGGCAGCGGCGGTTCCGGCCGTTGCCCAGAAGGCGGACAAACGACTAGCTGAATCAGCCGCGGTCCTGAAAACGATAGCGGACAAAAACGAAATATCCAATACCGCGTGGAGCAAGGCGAAATGTGTCTTGGTATATCCCAGCGTTAAGAAGGTAGGGGTTGGAATCGGAGTGAGCTATGGCCGGGGCGTACTGGTTTGCCGCACTGGAGCCAACATGGACGGAAAATGGGGAGCGCCCATCATGTACACCCTGGATACCGGTAGCTTAGGCGCGCAACTGGGCTCCACCTCCACCGACTATGTTCTACTGGTAATCAGTCAGCGAGGAGCGGACAAGGTCTTGTCGGGCAAGCTGAAGCTCGGCGCTGGCGCCTCCGCTGTGGCAGGCCCGTCGGGAGCGAACGCTGCCGCATTTAACGATCCGAATGTGGACATCTTGTCGTATTCGCAGTCGAAAGGACTGTTCGCCGGCGCTTCGTTAGGTACTGCCTCCATGGCATCCGACGACACGCCAACAAGGCTCTTTATGGCAAGGACATCGATGCCGCTCAGATGGTGCGAGATGGCCAAACGCCCATACCTCCTGCCGCGCAGCCGTTGATCGATGTGCTGGAGAAGGCGTCGGCGAAGGGCATGTAAGATCGCAACAATCTACCGCAGGCGTAATCAAACTTAACCTGCCTTTCCGCTTTGACTACGAAAGATAGTGTGGGCATCGCTCCCGAGTCACGGTCGACCCGGAAGTGACCATGAGTGGTGCCTGCAAAGTCTCGTTTTCAGTAATTTCCTTTGCCGGGGATGGATACAGGGACAAGAACGATCAAGCGTCGACAGCAATACCCAGCTCTAAAGACGTCAAGGCGAGATTTTTCAGCTCGCGTCGCTGCACTTTCCCGGTAAGTCCTTTGGGAAGTACGGGGAGAAATACAATGCGCTCCGGAGTCTTATAGTCGGCGATGCGGTCGCGGACCAGGTCCTGCAGCTCCTTCTCGCCGGCAATGAATCCTTCACGCAACGCCACGAAAGCGATGACTTTCTCCCCGTTGATCGGATCGGGCACGCCTACGACACCGGCCTCAAGGACAGCGGGATGGCGATATAAGGCTTCCTCCACTTCCTGTGGGGAGATATTCGATCCGCCCCGGATGATGATCTGTTTGGCCCTCCCGGCAAACCAGAAGAAGTCGTCAGCGTCCCGTCTCACCAGGTCACCCGTCCGCAACCAACCGTCGTCGAAAGTAGCCTCCGTGGCCCCTGGGTCATCCCAATACCCTACGCAATTTGCCGGGCTTTGCACCTGTAGTTCTCCAATCTGCCCGACCGCCGCGATATCACCGCCGAGATCCCCCACGCGCGTTTCCACGATGTCCAGCGCGGGGCCGACGGACCCGGCGCGAAGCCCGCCTTCACGGATGCAGGTGACAGGCAAAGTCTCAGTCATTCCGTAGAGCTCCCGAACCGATGCTCCAAAGAGATCCCTGAAGCGCTTCTGCAAAGGAACCGGCACTGTGTCGCCCCCTGCGAGGCACAGACGCATAGAGCTGACATCGCGCGGAAAGCGGCTTTGTTCCTCCACTACGAACTGCAACATTGCGGGCAGAATAAATAGGTAGGAGCATCGCCAGCGTTCGATCAGATCCAGGGACTTTGCGGCGTCGAACACGGGAAGCAAGACAATAGTCCTGCTGCTGGATATTCCCGGCAGCAGAACGCAGCTGAGCGCCCCAATATGCATCAACTGCGTTACCGCCAGTAAAGAATCGGTCTGGTCGATGCCCAGCGACGACATCATACCGGCGCCGGCGATCAGAGAAACGTGGGTGTGCATCACACCCTTCGGGCGTGCCGTAGTGCCCGATGTATACATAATGGCGGCAACCAGGTTAGGAGTAACATCGGGTAGTGTGACGCTGCGCTGTTCCAAGGCATCCAGGCGGGGGAGGTCAGTGTAGATGTTATGAAGATCTGGGCACTCGCTACGTACTTCCTCGCACAGCGGCGCCAACTCGGGTTGGCTAAAGCACAACTTAGCCTCGGAATGCCCCAGGATGTACGCGATCTCCGGCGCCTTCAGACGGGTATTGACCGGTACTGCAATCAGCCCGGCCTTGAAACAGGCGAAGAAGAGAGTTACCACCTCCAGGGAATTACACCAATGGATGGCCACGCGGTCCCCCATTTCCAGACCCTCCCCCAGGAGCGAGGCTGCCAGAGCATCGGTTGACCGATCCAACTTTTCGTAGGAGACAATTTGGTCGCCGCAGATGATTGCGGGTTTTTGGGGAGATCTGCGAGCGGAGTGTCGCAACATCCCACCCAGATTTACTGGTTCAGATTGGAGCCAGGAACGATTCAAGAACAACATGCTTATCCTCTCAACGGTGAGTGTGAACTTCGCATTACAAACGATCAGGACTGTGTGCCCACCTGTAGTCTTTTCAGGCGTTTCCGGACATCGAACTGTTTGGACCTGGCCGCCCAGTGGCGGTTTGAATCAAACGATGAGGCTTAAGAACACGCACTGAAGGCGGCAGCCACCTCCGGAACGGAGAGCGGGACATGGGATGCAGCCCGCTCTGCCGCTCAGGAGCGGGTCAGGGATTGCAACTGCCTGGATGTGAAGGATTTGAAATTCTCCCTATCATTTAGAATTAGTCCGGACCACGACGCCCCGGGCTCGCCCTCTTAGTGGGAGGGACGTGGCTGAACGCGGGTCGGCTACTTCCAGACTTTCGCCCGTCCGGCCCTTGCATCGCGACCAGCAATGCGATCAACCTACGAAATTGGGGTTCGCGCGTCCCTAAGGGGCATCAAGAGTTTTGCAAGGAATTTCCAAAGAATTTGCAAATGCGGCTAAGTTCTTTGGAGGTCAATGATTTGTACGAATTCTGCAGATTTCGCTTTGATCCCGAGAATCACTTACTGGAGAGTAACGGGAGTCGAATTTCACTCACCCCAAAGGGGTTTGAAATTCTTTTGGTTCTGGTCAGGAACGGTAGCCGGTTGACCACCAAGGAAGAGCTGATGCGTAAGGTCTGGCCCGACAGCTTTGTGGAGGAGGCGAACCTTACGGTCAACATATCTGCCCTGCGAAAACAACTTGGGGAAGCCCCCAGCGGTCGTCAATATATTGAAACTGTGCCCAAGAAGGGCTATCGCTTTGCTGTGCCAGTCACAGAGCTACGCGTCAACGAACCCGCCTGTGACCACCCGACGGTTGTTGTGGAGCCTAAAACCGGGGAGAATGCGGTTATTTTCCGCGAAGAGTTGGGGGTGGTTAAGCCGCCGTCGCTTGCGCAAACACGCCAACCAGGAATTTGGTACCGGCGGGCCGTTCTATCGGTCGGCCTCATAGCCATTCTATTGGCCAGCTTGGGCTATTGGGTTTACCGCAATCGGTCCTTACCTCGACAGGCCACGCGTATGCCGCGCCGTCTGGCAGTTCTTCCCTATCAAAACTTGCGAGAAAACCCGGAAAATGACTTCCTCGGGTTTTCGCTAGCCGATGCCATCATCACCAAGCTCGGCTACGTTAGCGAAGTCGCGGTTCGCCCGTCGTACGCGGTTCGGAAATACGGGTCTCAGCCCATCGATATTGCAAAAATTGCCGCAGACCTGAACGTGGACACACTCCTTACAGGGACTTTCCTCCGCGAAGGGGATGATCTTCGAATTGCCTGCCAATTGATCGATGTGAAGACGGAAAACCTCCTATGGAAAGGCGTATTCGACTTTAAGTACGAAAAGCTTCTAACCGTACAGGACCAAGTGGCACAACAAACGATTCGAGGACTGGAATTGACCCTCTCCAATTCCGAAGCCCAGCTCCTGAAGACCGATGAAACGGTCACCCCTCACGCCTACGAATACTACCTGCGCGGAGTCGACCTGTACTCGAAAGGAGAATTCCCCATGGCCATTAAAATGTTGGAGAAGTCCACCGAACTCGCGCCCAGGTTTGCATTGGCTTGGGCCAACCTGGGGCGATCGTACAATGCCAATGCCTCGTTTCAGTTTGGCGGTGCAGAGCATTACAGCAAGGCGGAAGCAGCCTTTTTGAAAGCCCTCTCTCTGCAGCCCAATGAAATCGACGCTCGCATCTACATGGCGAATATGTACACAGACACGGGCCGAGTCGAAGAGGCCGTGCCGTTATTACGAGAAGCACTCAAAACCAATCCGAATCACGCGGAGATTCATTGGGAATTGGGCTATGCCTACCGTTTTGGCGGAATGTTGTTGGAATCGGTCTCCGAGTGTGAGCAAGCCAGACGACTTGATCCGGGAGTAAAACTGAACAGTTCTGCCCTCAACGCGTATCTCTATCTCGGGCAATACGACCGGTTCCTGGAGAGCCTTCCCCGGACGGATGAGTCGGCGCTCATCGTTTTCTATCGCGGTTTGGGCGAGTACCACAAGAAGAATGCGAATCAGGCAGAAATGAATTTCGACCATGCATTTGAACTTGATCGAGATCTGCTCCAAGCCAGGATAGGTAAGGCGATCAGCTTTGGAATGAAGCACCAGGATTCCGATGCCATCGCAATTCTTCGCTCATTGGAGTCTAAGATCAACGAAAGCGGTATGGTCGATCCTGAGGCGATCTACAAAGTAGCCCAAGCCTATGCAACGATCGGAGAAAAAACTTCCGCGCTTCGCATGATGCGACAGAGCATCCAGAATGGTTTCTTTCCCTATCCGTATTTTGCGACTGACCCCGTCCTTACTACGCTTCGCGGCGAAGAGGAATTCGCCCAATTGTTGAATGCCGCGAACGAACGCCACCAACGATTCAAGAGCAAATTCTTTTAAACCAAGCACCGTCGCACTCTATCGGGTGTGAGACCTGATCCGGTAAAGGATGCTCGAGCGATTCGGCTCCGAAACGGAGTGGCCCTCTTTGTCGCTCTCTGAGCAGCCCCGATATCGCCAAGCCTGAGACTATGGTGGCCTAAAGGCTCGGCCACGGATTCGAAGAGCTTATACGAGCCGCTGAGCCTTGGCGCTTGGCTATCAGCAACGCTGCTCTTCCTCTTCGCCTTCGTCGGCCGACACGTTGCGCGGCGCAGCTAGCGTCGAAAGGCGCGGTCATGAGAATGGACCCCGCATATCGCCAAGTTTGGGGCAGTGAGGGGCTTATGGGTGATTGACCGGCAATCCGGAAGTTACCTCAAAACGGGTGTGTCCGGGTTGGCGACGACTCGGGAGTTAGTCGCGCTTCGCATACTCGATTGGCTGAGATCATCTACCGTGCAACGTCAAGGCTGACTGTGTCACGGATTTCGCAGGAGGCAAGTGCGGTCCGGGTTTTTTGCCAGGCAGCTTCGACGTCTTCGCGGTCCATTTTCACCAAGGGTCTGCTGTTCGCCGTTTCCCAAACGGCAGCGGCCTGCTCCACCAGGGCATCGCGACCATCTGCTCCTTGCAGCTTCGGCGCGAGTCGTCCGATGGTCGAAAGCAAACGAATGAGGACTGCAGGGTTGTCTGCGGCCGCCTGACGGATCTGATCAAACGCCTGTTTAACCAGACGCGAAAGGAGCAGGGGTCGGACCTGCAGGCGCACCTTTCCGTTGGTATCGAACCAACGTCCGCTACACTGGGGCGCCCCGGCCAGAATCGTCAGGGCCTCTCCGAGCAGGTCCACGGAGGCAATGCCGGTGAAGGTGTCGTTGATTGCTGGACTGAGGGCACGAATCGCAATCTCGACGATCTGAGCGACACCGAACTCAAGATCCTGGGAGAGGAAGCGGTGACGTCCCATGGTGATGCTGCGCAAAACCAGGGGAGCCAGAGATGCCTGTGTAGATGCGGGCGAGACAGAGGCTAGAGTCTCACCCTGCAGCACGAATTGCCCGGGCCTGAAGGGGACCGAAATCAGCGCACCTGCTTTGAAGGCATCGCTCACTAGTCTCTGATGATGGATTTCCTGCAGGTAGCCGCTTGTAAGGCTCAGGATAGGCGCGTTGTCGCTCATGGTCCGATCGGTGTCACAGGCGTCCACCTGTTGCAGGTCGCGCTCACTCCTGTTGTGCGGAGCGGCGAGTTCTACTGCGTGGCGAAGGTCGTCGACGATCCGTCCGATGGCATCAGGGTTCTGAATCAAGACGGCAACGCGGTGACTGTAAAAGACGAGAAAGCCGAAGGCCGCGAGGACCAGGAACCAACTTGTGATCAGCGACACCTGTGGGATGAACGAGGTGTGGTCATCCTTGTGGGTGACCAGGAAGACCAGGAACACATAGATGAACGCCCCCATGAAGAGGCCGATACACACCTGTGTCACCCAGTCCTGCACAAAGCGATACAGCAGACGCGGACCGAACAGATTGGCCACCATGGACAACACCAGCAGCGCCACGGAAAAGATGAGCGCCAGAACAGTGCTCACGCATCCCAGCATGGCGCCTAGAATTGCCCGGGCATCGTCGATGCCGCCCATGGTGAACCATTCGGGAAGGTGAATTACGTTATAGGCTGCAAGCATGTCCGGCGTTATCGTAATCGCGAACAGGACCAAGGCCGCCAGAGACATTTTGAGCGGTACTATCCACAAATTGACATTTTGGCGCGACGATGTGAGGCGAAACCGGGTCATGAGGCTGCTCCTGTGGAATGGCAGTTCTGAGTTGAACTTCGGCTGACGAAGAAGGCTCGCCCTTTGCTCACGATGCATCCCATCTTTACTCGATCAAATGCGCTTGGCGGAGTAGCGACCGGAGTAGCATGGTTCGTTCTGACTCAATAACCCCAAGCTGTCCGTCTGGGAACTGCTGCGATGGACCTACGCGTCAATCTCCGATAGAACTGCGAGCACCCGAGATTCACGCCCGATCCTCGTCCTCCGCACGGGAAAGCCTCTCTCTCCCACCTCTGGACAGTGCGAGTGCCCTTGCCCACGTAACGTGCAATTTCTTTCCACAATGTCAGAACGGACGTCATGTTTTTGAAAGTAGAAGGCTATACCGATGAGTCAGTATACCCGCCCAAAACCCCGGAGCAGAACGCAAGGCCGAAGCCCTGAAGCTGGTGGGCGTAGTAGGCGAGATTGGGAGCCCATCCTCGCCTTTACGAATTCCTTACAACTTCAAATCACATTCTTTACTTCAAAGCCCGTCTAATTGAGGTAGTTGGCTTTTAATCTGCCGACACGGGAGGCCACGCCATGGGTCATACATCGCTGCTGGCTCACGAACTGCTCCGCCTACGCCTCAAATGCTTCTATGAGGTGCAGCCTTCCTGCCCTTCCCCAGAATCTCCAGCCATGCGCGCGCTATCGAAGAAGGCTGCCAGCAACTTTCACGCACTCGTTCTTCGCGCCTTCGGAAGTTTGGGCCAACAGAGAAGCAATGAGGGGGCGAGGATGAAACTTGGTGACAGGGTGGACTGCACCCCTAAGCTGAGACACGCTGCAAGGCGATTAATTGGGTGACACATCGACCCGCTTTGGTTTCGTTTATCAATAAGCAGCAGCCGGGCCGCGGGAGTGTGGGAATCCCGGAGGGATTTCCAAGGCCTGTGGGAGCGGTGGGAAACCTGCCTTTGGTTTTCCGTCGCTTCCATCAGCGCCGTCACTTCCGCGAGCCTCGCTGGCCCGCTCGAACTCTTCCGGTGT
This sequence comes from uncultured Acidobacteriaceae bacterium, assembly GCA_963757515.1. GTDB lineage: Bacteria > Acidobacteriota > Terriglobia > Terriglobales > Acidobacteriaceae > PALSA-350. Next base: position 12,259 of record CAVWRV010000003.1, read on the forward strand.
TAGATATCGTAACGCGGAATGCAGCCTTTGCCGGTTGTAAACCTGGTCCAGGAACTCACCGATTCGACTGCGTGCGTCTTCTAGATCCCGATAGTCGGCTCCGTGTACTTCCTCCTCTTTGAGCGTTCGCATGAACCGCTCTGCGCGTGCGTTGTCGTATGGGTTGCCACGCCGGCTCATGCTGATTTGAATCTCGTTCTGCTCCAGCAGGTCGGTGTAATCAGTCGATGCATACTGTACGCCGCGATCGGAGTGATGGATCAGGCCCTCGGCTTTCCAGCTACGCTGGCTGAGTGCCATCTGCAGGGCGTGAATCGCCAGTTCCGCCTGCAACGTACGTCCCAGGTCCCAGCCGATAATACGGCGCGAGTAAGCATCCAGAACCACCGCCAGGTAGATGAACTCATTGCGCAGGCGGATGAAGGTAATGTCGGCCACCCACAGCTGGTTCAGCCCCGTCAATTTCGCATGCCGCGCCAGGTTCGGATAGATCGGCAAAGTATGCGCCGAATCCGTCGTAAACACATATTTTTTCCGGCGTAAGCTAAGCAGGTTGTCTTCTCGCATCAAGCGCAGGACACGTTTGTGGTTGACTACTTGCCCTTCACGTCGCAGCAAAGCAGTCAACATCCGGTAGCCCCGAAGACGATGATGCGCGACTGCTAACTCCTGCAAGCGAGCGCGCAGCAACAAATCGGCCTGTTCTGGCGCAGTCTGCTGCAAATAGCGATAGAAGCCCGCTCGGCTTACCTCGGCTACCTGGCACTGCTGTTCCACGGTCAGTCCTACTCCTTCGAACGAGAGCGAGACTTCGATGCCGCGATAGACTCCTTGCCGCCATCGCTGGTACGACTCGACGCTGCTCCCCTGACTTGCTCGAAGGCTCGTTTTAAAAAATCCACCTCCAGCTGCTTACGGCCTAACAGCCGTTCCAGTTCAGCAATCCGTAACTCGGCTGCACTGGGTGCTGGCGGCGAAACGGTCTGTGACTTGCTCCCCGGCGGTCGGCCCCTGGGTCGCTCCAGCCCTGCCCTACCTCCTGCCCGAAACTGGTCGCGCCACTGGTAGAGGAGCTTCCGCCGAACGCCCAAATCCTTGGCCAGACCGATAATGGTCTCAGCCTGTGCCATTCGACCCACCGCTTCCTGCTTGAAATCTATGCTGTAGCTTCTTGCCTTCTTCTTCATCGGCCTGCTCCATTATGGCCGATAAATGTCACCCATTTTTTCGCTCTAACCGTGTCTCACTTTTGGGGTGCACTACAGGGTCCGAGTAAAATGTACGGCGATACAGTATCCAGGAAGGTGTGGGATCGTGCTCGCTGACAGTGCGCGCGGCGGGTTGGTCGAGGTGGAATTTGAGGACGAAGCTGTTTCGCATTTGTTTACTGAGGATGAGCTACAGCCCCTACTAGACCCGGCGGACCATTTGGTCCAAGCATCCTGAAGTGATTTCCGTGTGGACGGGCAACTCGCTTTTCGGGTATCAATTCGGAAGCGCGAAAAGCATTGTCCTGGCGCATTGCCGTCAACAGTTTTTTCTTGCTGGTTGCGACGTATTTTGTCGGGACTTACGTTTTGAAAAATTTTTAGCTCGGAGACAAACCCGCCTAACCGCATAAAATTGGCATCACGTAGAAGCGCATGTCCCAGACGCGGGGCTGAAGTGTTGGAGACGGCACCCGAAGATTGGAGTCAATCATGTCAAAACCGAAGAACGTCGTATTGGTCATCGTGGACCTCGCAGTGTTGGTCGCTACTTTGGCCATGCCGGGAACTTTGCTCGCACAAAAAACAGCAGTTCCGAAGCCGCAGGATAAGCTGGCTCTTGGAGAGACCCAGGTGATGCAGTTGCTGCTCCTTATGGATACCGACAAGAACGGCAAAATCTCTAAACAAGAGTGGATGCGGTTCATGGAAGCGGAGTTTGACAGACTGGATAAGGACAAGAGCGGGGATTTGGATGTCAAGGACCTAACGCAATCGAAATTGCGTGTAAGCCACCCCGTAAATGTGGGTAAGTAACACCGAGTCCGCGCTGAGTCCGATTTCTGCTGCTGGCAATTCCCTGATGCGCGCGAGAATGCCGCTGAACGGAGAACGTTCCGTGAAAGTGCTGCCCTCGCAAAAGGAACAACAATCGTAAGTGATCTTCCGATAGTAGTTATCTCTCACGATCCCTTTTTACGTAATTCGACTCCCCCTGTTGAGGTCGACAGCGCAACCAATGCGGCGTGGGAACAAATGCAAATGGAGCTCAGTCATCTTTCGGCGCATGGGAAACTGATCATCGTCGAGAGTTCTGTCTGCGGTGAAGTGTTAATTCAGGCGGGTTCCCGCAGTTCAGAAATGTCGTGCCAGGATGCTTCGAGCGGATCCTGTGTGGACATGGCTTTCCAGCAGATCCAGATCCCGTTGGATCGTCCGCACAACATCATCACTGATGACCGCTTCGTTTCGGAGTTGGATCAATGACTGGCGCTCGATTTGCAGAATCTCCAACAACAAGGCATCTCGCTGCATTCGACTGCCTTCTTCGTCGCATTTGAGTTCTTCAATCGGCAATGCTCGAAGACGACGCTCGTACAGCGACAACATTTCCGTCACGACGGCCGCGTCGAAACGCTCCCGTACGCGCCGTCGGTTCATATAGCGGAGGACGTCTTCCACAAGCCTACGCCGTGCATGCCTTTCCTCTCGCTCTTCTTCGTTGGTACTGTCGATCGCCATCAGCCGGATCAACGATGGCATTGTTAAGCCCTGAAGCACGAGAGATGTCACGATGAGGCAGAACGTCAGATACACGATCATGCTGCGCTGTCCGTAGCTTGCGCCGTTAGCGAGGGAGTACGGGACGGAGAACGCCGCGGCCAGCGAAAGGACGCCCCGCATGCCTCCCCAGCTTAGAACGAATAATTCCTTGGAGCGCGGAGCAGCGTTGTCCGGTTTTTTTTGAAGCTGGCGATACCAGAACACGGCGTATGTCTCTGCGAAGATCCAAACCAGACGAAGCACGACAATCGAGATGCTGAAAAGAGCGCCTACCCGGAGGAGCCCCCAGATGCCTATTCCTGACAACTGCGATCGAACGAATGGGAGCTGCAGACCAATCAGGATGAAGACGACTCCGTTCAATACGAAAGTGATCACGTCCCAGGTGCCAGCGAACTGCAGTCTTACCTGTGGCGACATAAAACGATGGCTCTCGTGGCTCATCAGCATGCTGCACGCGATCACAGCCAGAATGCCCGACGTGTGAAAATTCTGCGCGAGGATGTAGACCGCATAGGAGATTAAGAGGCTGACCACGATTTCGATTGGACCGTCATCGATCCAGCGTTCGAGTTTTGAAACGAAGTAGCCGATCACCAGTCCGATGAGGACGCCTCCGCCCGAGAGGTAAACGAGTTTGCCAACTGACTCGAACATGGTAGGAGTGTGACCGCTTACGAGGATTCCGAGGCTGAACTGGAAAGCCAGCAGACCCGTGCCGTCGTTGACAAGACTCTCCGCCTCAAGGACGTCCACAATCCGACGCGGAAGGCCGAGCCGTCGCGCAATCGAGGTCGCAGCGATGGCGTCCGTGGCGCCGATTATAGCTCCGAGGAGAAGCGCAGACTTCCAGTCAAAGCCCGGCAAGAGCCAGCGACGCGCAGCGATCAGGACAAGAATCGTAAAGATCACGAGACCGACGGCGAGCCTGAGGATTCTGGTGAAGTTTGCCTGGAACTCACGCCAGGAAAGCTGCCAGCCTGCGGCAAACAGCAGTGGCGGAAGGAAGACAAAGAAGACTAGATTGGGGTCGAGCGCGATGTTGGGGAAAATCGGCAGCCCGCACAGGATGCCGCCAACGATTGTGAGTAGGATGGGATAAGGCACACGTAGCCGCCGCGCCGCTCCGGCAAAGACGGCGATGATAAGAAGAAGGAGCAGAAAAATGCTCTCTTTTCTGATGAATTCCGCTTCCATCTCCTTTCAATTCTATTGACCACAGAGCAATTGCGGACGATTTTTCGAAATCCTCCGGACAATAGGCTTATGAAGCAATTGAGATCCGTTCTTGGAGGGAACAAGCGCTAGTTGGGCGATCAATCGCCGGAACACTCATTGATCGGGGCCGTCTGCTCAATATCGGCTCAACCGTCGAAGTGAGCTGCCGTTACCAACCGATCATAATAATTTTGTACGCCAGCAGAAGGACTACGGTCGCTAGCGCGATCCAGGCGGATAGCGTGTAGCGTCGGAGGAAGTACAACGTCACGCCTGCCCAGCAAGAGCAAGCAGCTATTAAAGCGCCACCCACATACGCCATCGCTCCTGCGGCCGAGAGGTTCGCGCCATGGGCGTGCTCAAGCCGGAGGATCTCACCTAGCGTCCTGACGACGATAAGGAATTGAGTCGTAATTCCTATCTGAGCCCAACGTTCTCTCGTCACAAGGAAAGTGTAGTTGGGCGGGCCGCTTGAGCGAAATCACCAAATCGCCCATCGACCGCGGATAGGCCGTTCAAGTCGGCATAGCGGAAGCGATCTGCGATTCCGCGCGGAGACCAGTTTCTTCGGATCACAGGCTACACGGTAGTTACTCGCCCAGATTCGGACAGGCTGTCAACATTCGTATCGAGGATGATCCGGGGTTAGGTGCGGCCTTGAAGGTGACACTAGACTTCGACTCCTGGCATCTGGATTCCATGCAGGAACCACACGGAACTGTCCTTCACGCGATTCCCAGAACTTGGTTGAGGAACCCCACCACATACTTCCACAGCAGGTAATAGAGCACCACTGCGCCGAGGAACCAGAGCGCGACGAGCAGGTAAGGAACGTCGATCGCTTGGAACCAGGTGACGCCGTGGGCGCCGATCGCCAGGAATCCGCCGCAAACAGCGGAGAACGCTCCGATCGACGCCAAAATTACCGGCAGCATCGCGCCATGGAGACCAATGGGCAAATGGTTATGCGGCCGGGACCATACATACAGCATGTTCCAGAGGCCGAACGCATTGGGTACCAGCGCCATAGGGAAAATGATGATGCGTTCAAGAGGGATGGGGACCTGGAAGACCAGCCGCGTCACGACAAATACAGTGAGCGCGACCAGCAAAGCCACGCTGGGCACGACCGTACCGGCCATGTAGGCGCGAAGATAAGGGTGAGTGTTCATGACGTCCTCCGATTTACAAGTGATAGAGCAGCACCGGGATAGCTCCCGGGAAAAATATGAACAGCGCAGCCACTGCCGCGAGCAGAGCCCAGTCAAACCATGGAATCATGACAGGCTTCGCTTCGAGGCGCTTCACCATCGCGGACCAGAGGTCACGCCGCAGTTCGCCGGCATTGCCGGCGACCGGTTGCATCGTCTTCCTGAGCAGTTGCTCAATGCGTTCCTGATCCTGTTCCTTCACGGTTCGACTCCTTGTCGCTTCAGTTCTTTTCTCAACAGGCGGAGGGCCCGGAAGACGCGGGCTTTGACGGCTCCCGTGGAAATGCCCAGCGCCTCGGCAATTTCCTTGTATGGTTGCTCTTCGATCAGGGCCAGCGTGGCCGCGACTTGCAGGTTCGGCGGAAGCCGCCGGAATGCCTGCGCCGTTTTCCGGCGACGCTCCTCGGAAATGCCGGGGTCGGGCAACGATGGCGATGGGTAATCTTCAGGGAGCTCCATCTCAGGCCGCACGGCCTTCAGGTGATCGAGCGCGGCATTAGTGGCGATGCGACGCGCCCAGGGCTCAAAGCTTCGCGACGGGTCGAAGCGGGCGTGTATGCGATAGATGCGCCAGAAGGTTTCTACCGTGAGGTCCTCGGCGGCGGCGGGATCGCGGACGATGCGAACGATCCAGCCGTAGACATCGCGCTGATGCCGGCGGAACAGGGACTCGAAGGCGTCGAGGTCGCCATGACAGAACTGCCGCAGTACGTCGGATGGCTGTTCCAGCACTGGCATTTTCTCCCCTTCTGTATACGCTTACGGCGGCAAGGGAAAAAGGTTACTGGAATTTTGTCATCAATCCTCTCAAAAATAGCCTGTAGGCTGCCTTGACCCCAAATCGCGGTCGGAATGGGTCGAATTTGTCGACAGGATATCCTGTCCCGATGAATCTTCTTCTCAAGTACGGTGGGCCAAAGGTTCACTTTGCTGTCGGATGGCTCGCAATCCTCGCCGCTATAGGCACTCTTCTTGGTCTCGGGCAGATTGGCCGGGCGCAATCTTCACTTCCTCCTGTGCAAACCATCCATGTTGACACCCAATTGGTATTGCTCGATGCCTTGGTGAAAAACAAGAAAACAGGACTTACGCTGGATATGCTGTCGGCTGCAGATTTTCGGCTCTCGGAAGACGGCGTCCCTCAAACCATCAGCTATTTCAGCCGCGATCAGCTGCCTCTTTCTGTGGTGCTGCTCTTCGACATGACCGAGACGGTGCACGCGGCGCTCGGGCCCCTGGCGCAGGCCGGGCTGGAAGTACTTGGCCACCTCAAGCGGGAAGATGAAGTGGCGGTGATGATCTTTTCTTCCCGCACGGAGCTGCTGCAAGGTTTCACCACCAATCGCCCGTTGGCGGCGGAGGCGATCAAAACCGCCTCGTGGATGGCCGATGTAGAAGGCACATTTCTCGATGAGGATATGTTTCAAGCCGTGGAACAGGCGATGAAAGCAAAGCCGGGGAGTCGCCGCGTTCTGGTGTGGCTCACCGACGGCACCGCAAACCAGGAAAACGCTTTTACGCGGGCAACGATCGGTCAGCACGCGCCTGCGCATCTGCATTCGCAACCGGAAGCGATGACCAGACTGCTTCAGTCTGGAGCGGTGGTTGCGGCGCTCATTGACACCACTGCGGAGACCAACCGGGCGATCCTGGCCTCGGGCGCGACCGGAACTCGACTCGGCGACATCGATCAATATGCCAGGGCCACCGGAGGTCCTGTCCTGAGCACGCGCTCCAAAGAGGCCGCCGGCCATCTCTCCCTTTTGATCGACCAGATTCGGTCTCGTTACACCCTTGGATACAAACCTGCCCCCGTCGAACCCGAGGGAAAGTTTTGTAAGCTTACTCTCCAGCTCAGTCCAGAGTTTTTCCGCAACAACCCTGAACTGCGCAAGCAAGGTCTAGTGGTTCTCACCAGGGCAGGCTACTATCGCTAGAGAACAATGCTCCTTTTTTGCCACAACCCGCGTTTTGTTCCCCATGCCGGTGCGTGAGGGTTAAGTTGGGCATGTTCCTCTTCCTGTGTCTGCTTCCTGCCTTGCTCCGCATTTCCGCACAGGTCCAGCAGCCGATTCCCATCGAGTTTACGAACTCGACGCAAGCGGCCGGCATCAAGTTTATCCACTTCAAGGGCAACACCGGCATCTCCATCAACCGGGAGGAGTTTGGCCCCGGAGTCTGCGTGGCCGACTTTGACGGTGACGGTTGGCCCGACATCTATTTTGTGAATGGGCGCGATCTCTACAACCGCGGCATCTCTGTTCGCAACGCGCTTTATCGCAACAATGGCGATGGCACATTCACCGATGTCACCGAAAAGGCTGGCGTACCTGGTACTGGTTACGGCTTGGGATGTGTCTGGGGCGACTACGACAACGATGGATTTCCCGACCTGTTTGTTACCCAGTACGGCCGCAACGTTCTCTATCGCAACAACGGAAATGGGACGTTCACCGATGTCACCGACAAGGCCGGAGTTGCCGGCACGGAGTCAGGTCCATTTCATTCGGGAGCGACTTTCTTTGACTACGATCGCGACGGCCGGCTCGATCTCTACGTCGGCAGTTACGTCGAACTGGGTGACAAGCGTTATTGCGACTTGGGCGGAGTGCAAAGCAGTTGCCCTCCCAGTGTTTACCGTGGCAGTCCCGACGCCCTCTACCATAATAATGGCGATGGAACCTTTACCAACGTTACCGTCAAAGCCAAAATCTATCAGCCCGAGGGAAAGAATCTTTCCGTAGGCGCCGCTGATTACGATAACGATGGCTGGCCCGACCTCTTCGTCGCCAACGATGGGCTAAGCGCCTATCTTTATCATAACCAGCATGATGGCACTTTTAAGGAGATGGGTGCACCCAGCGGCATGGCCTTCCGCGGAACAGGGTGGCGTCATGGCTGCGATGTGTATCTCGCTGGGAGACTTTAATAACGACGGTTGGCTCGATCTGTACATCTCTGATTTTCAGCGATCCTCCGACCACATTTGGCAGAATGATGGCAAGGGCTTCTTCGACGAGGTCAGCGACCAGTCCGGAATTACCCGCGGCACTCGTGACGTCCTGAGCTTTGGAGGAGGTTTTGTCGACTACGACAACGACGGCTGGCTCGATCTCTTCATCGCCAACGGTCACGTTTATCCCGAAGTTGAACAAGCCTCCCCGGGAATTCACTACAAGCAACTAAACTCCCTGTTTCACAATGAACACGACGGCAAGTTTGTGGACGTAAGCAAGTCGGCGGGTAATGGCTTTGAGACCCCTTATGTTGGTCGCGGGGTCGCGTTTGTGGACTTTGACAATGACGGATTCGTCGATGTTGTGGTCGCCAACAACGGAGGTGCGCCTTTGTTACTGCACAACAGCGGCGGCAACGGGAATCACTTCCTGAATTTCAAGCTCGTGGGCACTAAGAGCAATCGTGACGCGATGGGGGCTCGGATACGGATTCTCGCCGGCGGCATTTCGCAAATTCGGGAAATTGAAGGCGGTGGCAGTTATCTTTCGCAGAGCGATCTGCGCGCCAATTTCGGCTTGGGAAAAACCGCTCGTGCTGAAACGGTCGAGGTCAAGTGGCCCAGCGGGCTCGAACAAACATTCCGCAACGTAGAAGCTGACAAATTCTACCTCATCGAGGAAGGCGCCGATCGCCTGAACCTCCAGCGATTTGCCAGCCGGCCAAGCCTTCCCCCGGTGCAGCTGACAAGGTGATGGCGGTTCTTCTGCTCAGCCACCACTCTCTTCGGCGCCACTCGCCGGACTTCTGGAGACCTATCGTTCCCAAACAAAATTGTCATCCCGACCGGAGCGCAGCGAAGTGGAGGGACCTGCTGTTTCTTCCGCCACTATCCGCTGCTGAATGGAAGCGCCCCCTTCCATTTGTCATCCCGACCGAAGCGCAGCGTAGTGGAGGGATCTGTAGTTCAGCGGACCTCTCGTGGAGATGTTTTTCGACAGGCGTACCCGGATTTCCTGCCACCCATCACTGGACAGGACCGCGTGTGCGCCTTTCTCTTAAGGAAAGGCGCATGAAGTGCGCCAATGCCGCTAAACTCCACAGGAAATCCGGGGTAGCGCAGTGGAGAGACCTGCTGTTTCTCGTCAACGCACCGTCAACGAGGTCTTTGCAGCACCTTGTTGAAGAGATGCACCGGGCTCAGGAGCTTGACCTTGAAACTCGCCTACTAAACCTCGTGGTGCAACTTCTCCCCCTTCGGACCAACCTGGATCTCCGACTTTTTGCCGTTCCGCTCCACCACAGCCTCGTAGGCGACTAACCTGTCCTGCCTGGTAAGCGATTCGACCTTCGCGATCTTCCATCCTTTGGACCCTGTCGTCAGACCAGCCTTGACGTCAGCGGGCAGAGTCTCAAATGACACTTCCTCTTCAATCTCCTGAACCCGGCCGTTGGTGTCGAACAGAATATCTTTGCTGTGGCCCTGGAACATCAACTCCGCTTCGTAGACGACTCTGCCGTCTTCCTTCTCCGTGGTGAAGCCCTTGATGGTTGCGCCCTCGAGCTGCTGTTGCAGGGCTTTTTCAACCGCGGGCGGCAGGTCAGAGCGTTGGATTGTCCTCTCTTCGGCGAAGCCGACAGCTGCGACGGAGAGAAAAGCTGTGAACAGGGTTGCTTTGCAGGACTTCATAGATCTCCTTTAGGAGGCCGTTTTCGGGCCCGTAAAGAAACCTTCGCAACAGTCAACTGAACGTAGGCTTAACGGAGCGCCCAAAAGAGCATTTTTGCCTCTTTCTCTTTGCCGGTGCCCCAGGAGCTGGGGTTCAGCCTGCGTTAAGGTTCAAGGGCGCATCCTTTATCCAGTGTCTGAGCACTGTGTTTGCCCATGAGAGCTCTGGTGATTGAGGATGAGCGCCGGCTAGCCGAGAACATTGCTCGGGGCCTGCAGCAAGGCGGCGGCTTTGCCATCGATATTGCTTTCGACGGCGAAGAGGGTCTCTACAACGCACAACAATCTGTGTACGACGTGGTTGTGCTCGATCTGATGTTGCCGAAGATGGCGGGCGAGGAGGTTCTTAAAAAACTGCGCGCGAACGGGTCCGTCTGCCCGGTGCTGATCCTGACTGCCAAAGAAGGTAAGAATCATCTTGTATCCGCACTGAATGCCGGCGCGGATGATTACCTGGCAAAGCCATTTGACATGGGGGAGCTCGTCGCAAGAGCCAAGACCATCATTCGTCGCAGCAGAGGCCACGCCGCGTCCAAGCTGGTCCTTGACACCCTGGAACTCGACTTCAGTGCGCGATCTGTGCGCCGCTCAGGAAAAGCTCTTCACCTCACCCCCATGGAGTACCGGGTGCTCGAGTATCTGTTTCTTCGCATAGGCAAGGTGGTGTCGAAGACAGAACTTCTTGAGCACCTGTATGACTTCAACTGGGAGAAGTTCAGCAATGTCGTCGAGGTCTTCATCTCCGGCCTGCGCAGAAAAATCGACGGCCGCGGCGAAAACAAACTGCTCCATACGATGCGCGGCCACGGCTACTCCCTACGGCCTCCGGAATCGCCATGAATCGATCGATTCGCCGAAGAATTCTGATCATCCTCTTTCTCGCCCAGGGCGTTCTCACTGCGATATGCGCCACCGCGGTCGTTGCTTATGTCCAGAGCCAGCGTAAGGCCGTTTTCGATGCAGAGATTCAGCGCCGGGTGGGCATCCTGACCGCGATGGTTCAGGTCGACGATGCCGAGCCAAAAGGTCTTGGGTTTGAGTCACAGCAGGATTTGCTCCCCCCGGAGGACCTGTTTGTCATTAAAAACATGAAAGGCAGTGTTATCGGTGCCTCGCCTCACGCGAGGAACATCGCTGATCAGCTAACCTCGTCCCAGGACGTAACCCTTCTTTCCCATGGGCAGAAGTACCGCGGAAGGATGTCACGCGGCATCCCGGTCGACGATGAGGATGAGAAGAACCCCCCTGCGCCGGCTCCCCTGGTGGATATTTTCTATGCCATTCCCACCGCGAGCTTCGATCTTGCCTCGCGGAAGATCATTTCCATCGCTGCTTTGGGCAGCCTGTTCTGGATCGTGTCCTCCTGCGCGATTGCCTGGTTTTCCATTACTCGGGGCATGACTCCTCTGGGCGATCTTGCCGCCCAGGCATCCGCCATTACCGAACAGAGCTGGTCGCTTTCGATTTCTCCTCAAGTGCGAGCAACGTCCGAACTCCGTCCCCTCGCCCAGGCCCTGGAAGAACTGGTCCTCCGATTGGGTTCAGCCTTGGAGCGTGAGCGTACCTTCGTCAGCGATGCGGCGCACGAGCTTAAAACTGTGGTGGCCATCCTGAAGTCGTCTCTCCAGGTCGCCCTGCAAGGCCCGGAAAACGAATATAGATCTGGGCTCGAGAGAGCATCGGAGGATTTGGATCGGCTCAGCGTGCTTGTCCATCGCATGTTGTCCCTGGCTTCCATCGAGAGCTCTGACCGGAACAAGAGGTCTGACATTGTCGTCCTGGACGAAACCATCCTCGCTGCCTGTGATCAACTCCGTCCAATTGCAACCTTCCATGGCGTGAATCTTCAGGTGCACCTGGCTGGTTCAAGCGTGGTTGAGAGGGAAGAAGGCCTGCTGCTAACACTCTGGATTACCGTCATTGAGAACGCCATTCACTACAGCTCTCGAGGATCCCCAGTCTTCGTCACCTCTCTCTGCGACGGCGGGTCCTGTACCGTGTCGATTCAGGATGACGGATCGGGTATTGCTGCGGAGTACCTGCCCCACATCTTTGAACGGTTCTACCGGGCAGACTCCTCGCGTTCGCGGGATACGGGCGGCTTTGGCCTCGGGCTGTCCATCGCTAAAGCAATTGTGGATCGGCATCAGGGCACAATCCAGATAGAGAGCGACCCCGGCCAGGGGACAACCGTTGTCGTGGTGTTCCCTTGTATTGCGTCCGCTCGAATCGACCGAGCGTTAAGCCAATCTTCAGATTCCATGGCGTAGCTTGTGCTCATTGCCAAGGAAGGCTGCCCCACAAGGATCGGAGACCCTATGATCGACCGCATTGCGAAGGTGATTGCCATACCCCTCTTGTTTCTCTCCTGCTCCTCCAGCCTGTTTTGCCAGAACGGGCAAGCCGGCGCCTCTGTGAACCTCGCACCGGGAACAGCTATCTATGTTCAGCTTGATCGCAACTATTCCATGCGCATGGGACAGCTCGTGCAGGCACACGTCACCTTTCCAGTGTATGTGGGCGAGCAACTGGTCCTGCCGGCAGGTGCAAAGGCGACCGGGTACATTCGTGGATTGCAGCCGGACACGCAGGAAAGACGGGCTGCGAAATGGAACGCAGACTTCACTCCCTACCGCAACGCCGAGGTGGTTTTCGATCAGATAGAGCTATCGTCGGGGACCACAGTCAACCTCGATTCCATGGCCGCGGATCAGGGGGTGCAAATCCTTACCATCGTACCGACCTCAAGCTCGCATCCTTCCATACTTCACGGCCAACTGGAAGCGATGAAGTCTGAAGCTAGAAATAGCGTCAGGATATTTACCGCACCAGACAAAGCGGATCGTTTCAAGCAGGCTTTGTGGTACCAGCTCCCGTGGCATCCGCAAAGACTAAGCAAAGGTTCGGAATGGAGCTTTCAGCTTCGTCAAGCGGCTTCTGTTCCTGCAAGCCTGTCAAAGTCCATTCCTTCCCTATTGCCTGAGAAGCTAAACGGCACTCGAACTCTGTGCGCTCGCCTGCAGCGTCCAATCGATTCGAAGACTGAAAAGAAGGGCGCCACGATCGAAGCAATTGTTCTCGAGCCTTTGTATGCCGAAGACCACAGTGTCCAGGTTCCCCAGGGCGCCATTCTGGTGGGAACACTCACAGAGGCAAAGCCCGCCCGATGGTTTGGCCGCGATGGTACGCTCCGCTTTGCATTCAAGACCGTTCGCTACTCCGAAGGGAACGTGCAGGCAATCGTCGGCACAACCAACGCCACCTCGATCGATGCAGCGCACCCGCTCACGATGGACGCCGAGGGCGGGCTAAAGCCAGCTCCAAGAGATCGTCTGCTGATGCCTCTACTTAGCCTTGCCCTGGCAAATTCCGCATTGGACCAGGAGGCCTCCGGCGCCGGACTCAATGCTGCGGCATCCAACAGCTTCGGTCTTATTGGCCGCGCTGCCGGCGCCGCCGGCAGTTCCCCGGCGCTCGCAGCCGGAATCGGCTACTACACCGCTGCGCGCCAGGTCTATTTGAGTTGGATTGCGCGTGGCAGAGACGTCCGCTTCGCCCAGAACACCCGTATCAAAATTGCTGTCCAGCCGAGACCGGGGACCATCTTGACTAGCAAGAGCGCGACCGAACCATAGGACGACAGGATGTCGTGCTGCAGGCGTAGATGCGGCGTTTGGTTGGAAACATGATGCCGTCCACGTTGGCCATCGGATCGGATTTTAGCCCGGAGTCGAAGAGAATTCCGGCGGCTCATGGACTGTGATCCCTTCTTTTCGGCGCACAAATGGATACTGTGTTGGTTCCGGGCATGAAACGATATTCCTGGACAAGCCACCATCAGTTAGGTGGCACCGAAGTTGTTCTGCCCGAATCGACTCATGAATCTACCAAAGAGGCCCTGTAACACCGTGATTCAGTTTCCAGATCCGCAGGCGGCGATCGACGGCTTCATTGATGCCTGGCTGCCCCGCATGGTCAAGAGCAATCAGATCTTAACCGTTGCCCTGATGCGTGTACGGGACTACTACCTGGATGGAGCGCCACCAGTAGATGCGCGCAGAGTGTTGACGGAAGTTGAGGGCGCCCTCGAGAAAGCTGCACGAGCCGAGGATGGTCTCTAGTTCTTCCTGGACGCAGAGGTACGTTTGTGAAATCGTAGTTGGCAACAGCGGCGAACATTCGCGTTGCGTCCTGGAAAAAGCGGCGATACAATCCGCGCAGCGAGGTGAACAGGATGGGCGGATGCCGTCCGGGGCCGGCCAATCATACTCCATTTTCGAGGTTCACTGCGCCGCGCACGCCCGGGCCGTTGGGTCGCAACGACGCGGCCGATCCCGGCACCCTGACATCCTGTTTCGGCACGCCTGGCAGCCTCGGCCTTAACGATGACGCGGCATACGATGTTGCACGCTTGGTAGATCCGATAGATTTCGACTACCTGCTCAGACATCACGAATCAAAATCGCATTGGGTCGAATCCACCCGGCTCTCCGACCTGCATTTGAAAGACAAACACGGGTTGTGGAACCGGGTGAGCATTTGGGGCGTGGCCGGCGCCATCGTTTTCCGCGTGTCCAACCTTTCGGAGGATCTGGACGGCTCCCCCCGCGCTTATCATCCCCCTACGGATGCTTCCTGGAACGGATACGGTCACGGTCTGGGGAAGGATTCTCTTGCCAACGCGGTCGGCAATCCGGGCGTCACGAAATACGCCCACTCCAAAAAGGAAGAAGATTGGGCGCTGACTGCGGGCTGCCAGTTGTTCCGCGACCTGCACCAAGCCAAGGGACTGGAGCCGAAGGCCGCCGCCGCAACTAAGCCTGGCGCGGATAAGGCTGCAAAGGATGCGAAGGACGCACTCGACGCCATCTTCAAGAGGCACGGCGTCACCAAGCTGAGTGACCTGGAGGCAAAAAGCAAATCGGCCGTTTGTGTTTTGTACGTGGACGGCCGCGCGAAAAAAGATTCGCAGGATGACTGGAGCCACGTAGTGCACTGGGCGGGCATCAAAACGGATCGATCGGGCAAACCAACCGTCCGTGCCTCGGGACCCAACGCAGGTTTCTACATTCCAGCCATCACCCCCGGTTGGGCCGACGCCGAAAAGCATCCATGGGTGGTACTGAATCCGCCGCAAGACCAATTCGGCGTGAAACTGACCAACAGCGCGGTCGTGATCAAGAATGGCGACCCACCCTCAATTGCCTATGGGATGGTCGCCGACGTGGGCCCGGCGGGCCATCTGGGCGAGGTTTCGCGCAAGATGATCGACGGCCTGGGCTACACCGGGGCCACCCCCAGTGGAGACTACATCGTCGTCCTGTTTCCCCAGACCGTCACAGAAGCGGACATCGGGAAGGAAAAAGAGGTGACCGCAATCCAGAGCGACGCCCAGGCGTCGTTCGAGGCGTGGACCTGGGAAGGCCGCAGCGGAATTGAACTTATCAAGGAACTGTTTCCGACCCCTGACCAATATCATCGGGTCCAACACGATTTCGCAGATGCCAAAAAGTATCTGACCCCCTACATCGATCATTTGATGTTGGAATTGAAGTAATTCCGCTGAAAACCGCCGCTTCCGAGAGCCACGAACTCTTCCGATGCCCAACCAGTTCTAAGGTAATTGGCAGCTGAAGCTGGCCGCATCGTCTGTGTTCCCTTTACCGTCATATTTCGCGATCTTTGGGTAGGCGCACAACGGGCGGGTACGGCCGGGGAAGGCAAGTCCGCTAGAGACGAGGCGGTCTGGGGCTTTGCCCTCTTCAACCCACGCCTGGATTGGGCCTAGTGTGTCGAAGTCGTCCAGCGCTGGTCCGCCGCCGCAATGGTTCATGCCGGGAACCAGAAACAGACGCGCGAAGTCCTGCGTGTCTTTTTCTCCACCATTGCTCTGCTCAACCTGTTTGTAATACCGAATGAGGTCGAGGCCGGAGAAGACAGGGTCGCTCATCCCGTTATAGAGAAGCAGCTTTCCTTTTCGCCTGCGGAAGGCGGTCCAATCGGTGGAAGTCGCGTTAATCTCCGCCGATGCTTTGTCGATGCGGGCGGAGTCGGAATCGAAGTTGAACTTGAAAATATCCACCCGCGGAGCTGCGCCGGCCAAGGCGACTCCATTGAAGAATGGCGGAAAGATGAGCACGTTGATCGAAGGACCCCGACCCAGACCTGTCATCCACACACGCCAACCTTCTGTTGCATCGCCTGAGTCGTAAGGCCACGCCGAATAGATTGCTTTTCCGTCGCTGGCGTGCGGTCCTCGAAAGATGTTGTCGATAACCTTGACCTTCTCCGCCGAAAGGCAGCCGGAGTCTTGGCTGCTCCCGCATTGCAAGACAGAGGGATCGTATTTGCAGGCTTCCGGATTGAAGATCAATCCGTCCTTCAATCCGTCCAGCGCGTCACACTTCTCAAGCACGGAGTGGACCAGCAGCTTGAGATCCGGCTCGGTGAGTGATTGAGAGAGGTCCGGAGTGCCATCTGGCTTTTTCGGAGCGATGGAGGCCAGCTGGTCTGTGTTCCAGGCTTCCGCAATGGCTGCATGGGTCAGATTGAAAGCGGGCGCGCCCGCGACGATGCCGTCAAAGTACTCGGGGTACCGCTGTGCGGTCATCAGGCCTTCGCGGCCGCCATTGGAGCATCCCTGAAAGTAGGAATACCTGGCAGGATGACCGTAGAACTGAGCGATCACCTTGCGGGCAACGTCCGTAACCAGCTTGGTGGAGAGGTAATTGTAGTCGGCGCGGGCCTTGGGATCGGATCCGAATGCCCCATCACTGGCTACAGGGTTTGGCTCCTGATGCCCCCCATCGGTCGATACGACGGCATACCCCAAATTCAGGGCCGACTGAGTGTCGGGTTTTGTGGCTGGCCCCTGAAGGCCGATCGCCGGGTTCAAAACTCCATCCAGACCACCACCTCCCATGAACAGCAGGCGGCCTTGCCATGCTACCGGCATGCGAATCTCGAACTTGTCCCCATAGTCTTTAGCATCCGCGCCTTGGTGGTGATTCACTTCGCCGTGCACCAGGCAATGAGCTGGTAGTGACGTCACCATCGCCGCCGGGCTATAAACACCGCCGACGGAAAGTGGCTTACCGGCTGGAACGTCCACGGCTTCGGAGATGGTGGCATTTCCAATTTGCATCTTCTGCAGGTCGCCGCACTTGGTGGCCGGCAGATCAACGGCCCAAGCGCAAGAGCAGCCGAGCAGCACCGTGCAAAAGCCCAACTTCGATCGATTCGAGAGTCTCATTCTGCTTTTCGTCCTCGGTCTCAACCCAGCGTCTTACGTCCTTCAAATCGATCTCTATACCAGCTACGCACGCTAAATTCGTTCAGAATGGTTACGTCCTCACCGTTGGGCCCGAAGGCATCGATCGATTGCTCGGAATGATCTGCGTATTGCGCCTCCCCGCCATGCTGAATCATCGGGGAGCCGATGCGGGAATTGATGAACTCCTGCACCGGAAGCACCTTGGCTCCGCGACGGTGGGGCTGTCCCAGCAGCGTTTCGACCGCGGCAAGATTACGGTGCGGCTGGGTGATGTCGATAATGTCATACAGATCATAATCGCCGTGAATAAACGACCCTTGAAGTTGCAGGCATCCGTAATGCTTGCTTTTGGTCTCGGTATTCACTTTGTATCGCGCGCCGAGCGCCGGCTTCATAGCCGCCCAGCAGCGCAGAACTTCGGCGGTTTTGCCTGCCTGGAAAGCCCCGGGATGAATGGTTGGATCGGTGACCAATCCTGCCAGCCGATAAGGAGCTACATCCCGGTTCGCGGTCTTGGCTTTGCAGTCGATCTGCTTTGGCGTATAGCCGGGAACTCCCACGTACTCGAGAGATCGCGGGTTGGTGCGGCGAACGAGTATCCACACACTAAAATGCCGCGCCGCCTCGAGCATGATCTTCTTGTCTTGTGGTCGCAAAGATCGGCCTCGCTATTAGCCTACAACCTCGCCCGATTCCATCCGGGCAACATACCACACCGAGGAGAAATGCGAGAAATCGCTTCCCCCGCTGCGTATACATCGCAGCCGTGACTCCATCGGTTAGAATGCAACTCGACCTGCCGCCTTTCAGTCTCAAGACCACACTAGTCCTTGAGATACCGTGCCCGGAAGATGACACGGTCATCCGCACAGTCCAGTTGGAAAACCATGCGGGTTCATTGCCTGACGCATAAATCTGTCGGAGTGGCCGGCTTCATTCATCAGCGATGAACAAAAAAGAAGCATCTCAGTACATTTTGCTGGCTGAGCGCGTCAACTGCGTGAAGTAACCCATCCCGGCCGAAAACAAGAGCGCGCTCACAAAAAAGGTATGGCCATTTGTACTCCGAGTCGGTTACATTCCTGTCATCCCCCCAAAAACAGTTAGTCAGAAGAGGTGGCGCGAAACCCCAAAACAGGGAAGGGTCTGCGAAGCCTTATTTGATGGGTCAAGTCCTCCAAATAAACAGGACTAGGTACTCCCCGATGATCTGCCCGAGATGCGGCTTCCCGATGGAAGCACAATCACCCGATGCCCTTACAAAAGAATTCGGCATGCCTCCTGCAAATTGGTTCCGCTGTCCGAAATGTAAGCTGGGCATGGCGGTACCGCCTGGGCAACAGGATAGTCAGACTGAGCGGTCACATTAATTTCAAAAAAGGACTGACCACGACGGGTGCCCACGTTCGCCTGAGCGTACGTGGGACGAAAAAGAGGGGCGAAGCCCTTCCATTGCTTTTTCTATAACTCCCAACTACTCCCGTGTGGGATAGGGACTGCATTTGAGAACCTGCGGGTAATTGGACCCACAGGTTCCACTGCCAGAGTCGGGGCTATATTCCATACCCTGCGGCTGGTCCCGTGATGCCGAAAGAAACCGCAGATCTCTCCACTACGGGATGGCGGCAATGTTCGGAAGAGATATCGAAATCTAGTTTTCACATGGAAGCGCAGGTAAGCCAGCTTCTGTTTCCTCGTTCCTCGGCGTGCCCCGGTCCCCGAACGAGTCCGGTAGGATTGCCGATGCCAGTGCGACTTCGGTGCTCATGTCGGCCCTGTACCGCAGGAGTGCGCGTACGCGCCATAAGGTCGGCTGTCCGTCTTCCAAATCTCGTTTAAACTTCCATTGACGCACCGCTTGCATCGCCGAATCTCGGAACAGGGTGGGGCCGCCAAGGAAGCGGGTGCCGTCGATCACTTCGCCGCTCGTCGATATCACAAGACCGATTTCGACCGTTCCTACGACAGGAGGTCGCACGTGTGAATCGGGGTAAGTTGGCAACACGCATTGCAGGATACGTTTCGTCGCTTCTTCGGGCGTAACATTCCGGATCGGGTTCCGCGTGACTTCAGGCGGCTTGCCGCGGACGAAAAACTCTTTACTGCCAAAGTCGCGCCGGCCGGAGTTGTCATGGAAGTCGGCTTTGTACTTGATCTGGAGGCGCCCGTCCTCAAGCGGCAGGAGTCTCCATTGCCGTGGTCGCGAAGCCGTGATCCCAGGTTGCTTTGCAAGCTGCACCGTGCTGCGCGCACTGCGCCTCACCCCAATCGCAATCCCGAGGATGACACGCGCCCCAGGCACGAACGAATAACTGCTGATCATCGGACCGGACGACGAGTCGTGTGACTCCTCCTGTCGCGGAATTCTCGTTGATCCAGCTTCCGGAGATCGCATCCGGGCCGATGGCCGTTGCAGCGAGGCTGAGCAGAAGCAGCCACAGGCAGAGTCGCAACACGCACCTCCCTAATATTTTTTTCGATTCTAAGCTTTCGTGAGCCGATCGCTCGATAACCGAGATCGAGCGATCGGGACGTTGTGGCTAAAGTTTGGGCAAACGCCCCGATTCCTCTAACCACAGAAAAACGCGACGGCGCCTGACCTTGCTGTGGTGTGGCTTTGTTACACTCCTCGTATTTCGCGAGAGGTCGAGGGATGCCACCGCTGGTGGAGCTGGATCGCGTTTCGAAAGTGTACGAGCAGAAGGTGGCGGTGCGCGCTCTGAGTCTGAAGATCGAGGCGGGAACGATGTTTGGCCTCCTGGGGCCGAACGGAGCGGGCAAGACATCGAGCATTCGCATGATGATTGGGATTACCATACCCGGATTCCGGCACAGTAAGCCTGTTTGGGCGGCCATTTACGCGCGAGAGCCTGAGGAAGGTTGGGTACCTTCCGGAAGAGCGCGGCCTCTATCGAAAGATGAAGGTGATGGATCAGCTCATCTTTATGGGCCAGCTCCACGGACTGACCGCGGATCTCGCCGCGAAGCGTTCGCACTCATGGTGCGAACGGCTGAAAATAATCGATGCGGCGCAGAGCAGGACAGAAGAGCTTTCCAAAGGAATGCAGCAGAAGATCCAGTTTATCGTGACCCTGCTCCACGAGCCCGAACTGATCATCATGGACGAGCCTTTCGCGGGGCTGGATCCGGTGAACGCGGCGTTGCTGCAGGACACCCTGCTGGATCTAAAGAAGGCCGGGCGGGCCATTCTGTTCTCCACCCATCGCATGGACCAGGCGGAGAAGCTGTGTGATGAAATTTGTCTGATTCATCGTGGGGAGGCGGTGCTCTCGGGCAGCATGCGCGACGTGAAATCACGGTACGAACGCAACCGGGTGATGATTGATTTCGAGGGTGAAAACGGATTTCTGAACCATGAGGCGATTGCCGAATACAAGCAGTACCCGGGCCACGTGGAGATCAGGCTCAAGGAGCATGCCGATGCGCAGGCGTTGTTGCGCGCAGCCGGGCAACACGCGCTGATTTACCGCTTTGAGCTTGTAGAGCCGTCGCTGGAAGAAATTTTCATCCAGACGGTAGGGGAGAAAGTGGATGCGTGAGGCATTGCTGATCGCGCGGCGCGAGTATGTGGAGCGGATTCGAAGCAAGGCCTTCCGCATCAGCACGGTGCTGATGCCGGCGCTATTTGGGTTGATTTTCGGTATCGGCGCTCTTTCGGGCAAACTTAGCGGGGGCGCGGAGCATATTGTGGTGGCGTCGAACGATCCGGTGTTGGCTGAGAGCGAGCGAGCGGAGCTGATGGGGGCAGGTGAAGGGAATGAGAGAAGAAAGGGCCAGTCTTCGACCTTGAGCGTGGAGGTGAAGGCTCCGGTTACGGAGGGCGAACTGGAGGCCCTGAACGCGGAAGTGGAGAGCAAGCGGATTGATGGCTATCTGTGGCTTGATGTAAGGCCGGGAACGACGCGGCCCGAGGCGACCTACACCTCGCGAGGGTCGGCGGATTTTGTTGCAAGGGACAGGATGCAATCTACGATCGGCCACGCTCTGGTTCGGGAAGAGCTGGTGAAGCGCGGCGCGACCAACGAAGAAATAGAGGCCTCGCTCAAGGAAATAGACCTGAGGACGCAACAGGTGAAGAACGGCAAAGCCGTGGCGGCAGACGCGAGCAAGGGTTTCTGGGGCGCGTATGTGATGACATTTATGCTGTACTTCGCAGTAGTGTTTTATGGCGTGAACGTGGCCCAATCCGTGGCGGCGGAAAAGACCTCGCGGGTATTTGAAGTGCTGCTGGCTTCGGCCAAGCCGGAGTCGCTGATGCTGGGCAAGCTGTTGGGCGTAGGCGCGGTGGGACTGACCCAGATGGGGGTGTGGATCGGCTTGATTCTGCTGCTGAGCGCGTCGTCTCTGGGGATGACCCTGGAGCTTGGCGGTTTGTCCGCGTATGGCGTGACCCCTCTGCGGCTGATTTTCTTTTTGCTCTATTTCGTGCTGGGATTTTTCTTTTACAGCGCGCTGAGCGCGGGCCTCGGCGCCACCGTCAGCCAGGAGTCAGAGGTACAGCAGTTCAGCATGCTCCTGGTGTTGCCGCAGGTGATTGGGCTGGTGCTGATTGTGTACATCCTAAGCAATCCAGCTGCGTGGCCGGTGGTGTTGTTGTCGCTATTTCCGCCATGCACGCCGATTGTGATGTGTTTACGCATGGCAGCCATGGCGGTTCCGGCGTGGCAACTCGCTCTCTCGCTGGTGCTGATGGTGTTGTCCATCTACGGGATGGTGTGGATTGCTTCGCGGATCTATCGCGTTGGCATCCTGATGTATGGCAAGCGGCCGACTCTGCCGGAGATGCTGCGCTGGTTGAAGTACAGCTGATGGGGCGCAGGAACATAAGCATTGGCTCAAGGCAGTTCAATCCTGCACAACGGAGCTGGCGGCGCCAGACTTCCGCAGGACCTCGGCGATCTCGGCGTGTCCCCGCCGCTCCGCCCAGGCCAGAGGGGTGGCCCAAGGCGCGGTCATCGGGGAGATTCGTGGGTGCGCCCCGAGCGAGCAGAAACTCCACCATTTCCCGCATGTTCGTCCGGGCCGCCCATGCGAGCGGTGTCGAACGGTACTCCTCGTCTCTGGCTGAAATCGACGCGCCCGCATCTAGCAGGATCTGCGCGCGCTCGATGGCGTCCGACGTCTGGCCGCGCTTGCCCCCAGAGCACAGATCATGCAAAAAGGTCCGCCGCTGCCAGGTTGGCAAGTCGGGATTCATCCCGCTCGCGAGGAGGATACGGAGCATCTCGGTGTTTTCGAGGAGGTAGCTGTGGCACCCGGTCACAACCGGCGGCACGCGGATGCCGGCGTCCAGCAGACGCAACAGCAGATCGCGCTTCCCTCGCGTGCATACGGCCGTAAATACCCCGCCGCAGCCGTACTCCGCTGAACCCGGGTCTTCCGTCACGCGCCGAATGACTTCGTCGTCCTCATCCAGCCAGACCAGGTCATACGGATCGAGCGTGCCTCCGCGCGCCATGAGCAGCGCCCGCAGTTCGGGTGTCTTCGCTGCGTAAACGGCATTGCCCGCCGAGTCCACATGGCCGTTGGGATCGGCACCGTACGCGAGCAGCAACTCCACCAGTTCGTGGTCACCGGCGCGGGCGGCGGCGTGCAGGGAAGCGCCCCGGGGGGCGTCGGATTCTGGCCAATTGGGATCGGCGCCGCGTTCTAGCAGCAGACGCGCGATCTCGCGGTGGCCGAATTTGACGGCCGCGGATAGTGCGCGTTTCCCATTCTGACGCACTTCGCGCAGACAGGCGGGGTTCTGGTCAAGAAACGCCGTGACCCGATGCATGTCCCCGAGTGCAGCGGCAATCGTCAAATCACAGGTAGCACCACGTGACAGCAACAGGCGGGCAGTATCGAAAGCGCCACTCGCCGGCACAAGCGCTTTCCGGCTCCACACTGCAAGGTCGAGGGCTTGCCGAGCCTGTGCCATCGGTTGCGTCAATGTCGGCGCCACGATCAAGTAATAGCGCAATCACCTCGTGTGCTGAGCCCTTCACCGCCCGATGCAGCGGCGTCCTCCCGCCGGCGTCGCGACGATTCAGGAGTGTCGCATCCCCATTCAGCAGGTCGCGAACTTGCTCGACATCATCGCGCTCTGCGGCCGCATGGATGGGATGATCTTGTGATGGCGCAACCGGCCTGCGGCGCCTGCGGACCTCATCGAGAAGCAGAGCGATCTCTTCATGACTCCGGTCCCTCGCGATTTCGATCAGGCCGTCGAGGTCACAACCGTTCCATTCCGCTTCTGCTGCGCCTGCGTCAAGCAGAATCCGCACGGCTTCGGCATGTCCCTCTCGTACCGCGAAGTGGATGGGCGGCGCGTAGAAGTATTCAGCGCGGCTCAGGCTGGGATCGCGCTTGATCAGGCGTTGAAGCGTGAGCGTGTCGCCGGCCGCGGCGGCTGTGATCGTATCCCAGACATCTCGCCCCAAGTCGGATTCCATTTCCGGCGGTTTGATCATGCCCCCGCTCACGTAGGCTTTGAGCCTGGGCCAGCTATGGAATCCGTGCGCCCTGGCGAGCACAAGCTGAGCATCGTGCAAGGCGAATTTCTGTGGGTCAGCGCCTGGATATCGCGCGGCGGCTTCTGAGACGGCATCTGGTTCGCCGGCGCGCACTGCGTCCAGCAACTCCTTCGCCTGACGTTTGAGTTGATCAAGATCCGGATGCTTGGGGAGCACGCGGGTAGGGAGAGATTTCTTCACAATGAGCTCCTTTCCGCGGGCGGCGAGATCAGCCCCAAGTTCTTAACGGAGGTTTGCGGTTGGATGTGGCTACTACCCCAGAACCCGCGCAAACAGCTCGCGATCCACGTTGCCGCCCGAGGCTACCAGGCCGACGCATGTTCCCCGCAACAGGTGCTTCTCTTTCAATGCGGCAGCCAGTCCGGCTGCACCCGCTCCTTCCACCACGTTATGGGTATCGGTGAAGTAGATCCTCATCGCTGCGCCTATCTCCTGCTCGCTCACCCGTACGATTCGCTCTACGTTGTCGAGTATTACCTCGAGAGCGGCCTCGTCGGGCACGCGGCACGCCATTCCATCCGCCAGCAAGGTGCTTACCGGGGCGGCGACCGCACGGCCTGCTTCGAACGACAGGGCATACGCAGGAGCGTCCTCGGCGACCACGCCGACAATCTTTGTCTTCAACCCCAGCCCGTTGCGAACCGCGCAGCAGGAACAGATGCCCGAACCCTGGCCGATCGGCACGTACACCAAATCCAGGCCGGGCGCTGCGGAAAAGAACTCCAGCCAATAGGTGGCAACCCCCTTGACGATGTCGCGGTGGTAGTTGGGAACAAAATGCCAGTTATGCTGTTCTGCGAGGCTTTGGGCGTGCTCCTTTGCTTCCTGGAAGTCGCTGCCGAATTCGATCAGGTGGGCGCCTTGCGCCCGCATCGCGGCATTCTTCGCTGCGCTGTTTCCTGACGGCACCACGATGTGAGCGGGAACATTAAATCTTTTCGCCGCCAGTGTCACGGCCTGGCCGTGGTTGCCGCGCGTGGCAGTAATCAGTCCCGGCACCACGCCCGCGTGGCGAAACAGCTCCGCTGCGTAAACTACAGCGGTCCGCGCCTTGAACGCGCCGATCGGAGTGTGATTCTCGTGCTTCACCCAGACTTCCGTTCCCAGCCGCTCGCATAACAAAGGCCAGACAAACTGCGGAGTCGGCGGCATCACACCATAAACCAGTTGTTGCGCCTCGCCGATCTCCTCCATCGTCGGCAGACCGAACCTATCCAGAGCTGTTGTCGTCATGGACTCATTATGCTCCCCGGCGGGGCGCCGTTCCGGACACTGCGGAGTGGATATTGCACACCACCGCTTGAATCCAATTTTGGCACGCCAAGCGCCAGGCGGGGTCGAGTGAGCAGCAGTCCGCCCCCGGGGAATGCACGGACCTGCCACGAACCCGGGTGCCCCATATCCCCGATTTCCTGTAGAGCTTGTTGGGTTCCGCGAACTTCATGCGCCTTTCCTTAAAGAAAGGCGCATACGCAGCCCTTGCTCGCGCCGCGTGCAGGAAATTCGGGGTATCTCGCTCGTTTTTCGCAAGATGTGGGGGGCGACCGTTGGTCGCCCCTTTACCACCGGGGTCAGATGCCAGTCGCAGTGCAGTACCCGCCCTGACCGCGAAGGTCACCCAGCCCAAATTTGCTCCCAGGGAGCATAGTGGCCAACACCAGCCAGGAATACGTGGATGCCTACGGCAATGACAAGAGCAACCAGGGCAAGCAGGCTGATGATTACCAGAAAAACGCTGAACACCTTCATCGGGCCGCCGGCGGTTGTCAGCATAGTGGCCTCAGCCTATCTGCCGCCGTGACACTTGCGAAACATCACCAGCGGAGGTTACGGAGGCGGCGTAAGGTACACCCTAAAGTGCGGAAATCGCTGCTGCCCGCGAGGGTGGCAGTTGAAGCGCAGACAGAGGTACTGGCCGGCGGGCCATAGAGCTGCGAAAAGCTGACCCCCGAGTGCCGGCCCTGTTGTTCGTTCTTTAGGGTGCTATGGTTTGCACTTGCCGGCTCGTCCGGCGAGGAAAATAGCCGCGATCTCATCGGGCAAAAGTGCGCGATTGTAGACGGTTACTTCGTCTAGTTCGCCATGCATCCGCCGAATGTCGCCGTTAGCGCCCGGAATCCTGCCCATAAGAAATGAGGTCCCGTCAGGGGTATCAATTTGAAAAGCCTGCCGCCTCGCTACCGGGACACCGTCGAGGAACAACACGGTACCAATGTTGCTAGAGCTGGTAAGTGTGACCGCAACATGATGCCAACCGCGATTGGGTTCGAATGGCTTCGCTTCGTAAAGTTGCGGGCCAGCCAATTGATCGAACCATTGAGTCCACGCGAAGGCATTGCCATAGGGGGGTTCATATTCGGAAAAAAGCGAGAAGAACTCGCCTGAATATCCTGGTTGGCCATAACCGGCAAAGAAAGCTTCGAAATAGGTTGACGCGGTCACATCCGGCGGTAGAACCGAATCGAGCTTCACCCACATCTCCAATGTCCTGTCTGCGCCTGATTCCGGCAGGCCGATTGCGGCCGATTGGAAGTAGCCATCGATGCCGTCAAATTTGAAGGCTTGTCCTACGAATCCGTGAGCGAATGTTGCCCCGCCGAATAACTGCCCATCGTTGGGGCCGACGATGTCATTTGCATTTCCGTCCCCGGGCCACCAACTCACCACCCCGGACGGAGGCGGTGCGCAGCCTTTCTTATTGAGGTCTTCACCAACTAGATGCGCTCCCGCACTGCAGAGCACGGTTATCACGATGATGGATCGAGTGAGAGACGGGATAACGCGATCTCCCAGGAACAAAAACGGCGAAGTAGTTATAGACATGGAGTGGTTCCTCCCAATTGGATTTTGGTGGGCCCGATGACACCTCCACGGTTATTTTTCATCCGGAGACCGGCTTAAGGTCTGCGATCGCCACCATCACTGGTGCAATTGTGCGCTTGCCCCACGCCTTTTGCAGCACCTCTCTTACATAAGCATGGCTATGTTTGAGAGGTTTCTGGTTAGGTTGCGAGTAACGCGCAGGAGAGATCCAGGGCAGAAATAAATAACCAATGGAGCATACGTACCTCTTACGCTAGCTTTTTGGGGCGACTAGCATTGCGCTGGGGATGCGCAGGAAAAAGATACGCCGGAAAGAAATAAAGGTCAACGATCAACGGGTTGTTGGACCGCTTTGGGGGACAGCGGTTGGCCTGCGGCAGGGTGCGGGAGCAGCCTTGGAGGGAAATGCGGTGCCAGTTTGGACTGCGGCCGTGAAGTACTCCAATAATTGAGGCGCTTCGCGTTACGGAATGGGTCTTCTTGACGGAGTACGTTTCGTCCCTTCCGATATGGCCGCCCCTTACCTAGCACGCGTAACCGAGACAACGCAAGACGGTTTCGGGGACCTGTCTCGAGGTTACAGGCCCGTAGAACGGGCTGCCGCTATATACGGCCAACATAGAACTCCAGACTGTCCCTTCAACTCGATCTGGGCCCTCAACTCGATCGGCAGTTCCCGCAAGATGCGCGTCCATGTTTGTTTTTTATCCACATTGCCCCTAATGAACTGTGATATTGGCGATGTAGTTTATGTACTCTATCTTTTGGTTAAATCCGGGTTTTTCGTCAACCGTGACATGCGATTCAATCTCTTGCGCGGTCTTGCCATCGCACAGCCAATAGACAAATTCATAAAACTCGCTGTCGGCCCGCCGAGATGCCAAATTGTTCCCGGCACCACTAACATGACGTCGCAATCGCTCGTACAGGGAAACCGAGGAAACACCAATGTACACCGGCGTCCTCATGTATAGGATCTGGTACAGTCCCGGGGTCTTCAACTCTGAGCGTAGCCTCGAAACCTCCGAACTATTGAATGGAAACGGACCAGACCAGTTCCTCCCAAATTTATCTAGATACAAGAATGCCCCCAAGCTGCTGAACCAAGACTATACAGGACTACGCTCCGGACCAGCACGACCCTCCCCCGATTCCGTTCTTTGTGGCGCAATGCTTCCCGAAAATCCCGGGACTGCACCGAACGCATGACCAGTTGATCCTAGTCAAAGCACCTTAAAACGGTATGGGAGCGCCGCGACCGGCGGCCGGCGGCTCCGATGGGACAACGCTCGGAGAATCCCATTCAAAACTTCATCTAGGTGTTTTCCAACGTCTTCGGCGAGAAATCGAAGCACAAGATAGCCATTTTCTTGCAACAAAATATCCTTGCGCCGGTCGCGGCGGTATGCTTCGGCACCGGCAAAATGTTGCTCACCGTCCAACTCAACCGCTAACCGTGCGTCCGCACAAAGCAAGTCTACTTCCATTCGACCCCAACCGTCGAACGGAATTGGTAGCTCCACATTCAAGCGGAACCGGCCGACCGTCTCTGACAAGGTTTCAAGCCGGCGAAAAAGAAATGCCTCGGTTGCACTTCGGGCGTGGCACTCTGCGCATTTGATTTTCGGCTTTTCGCATATACCTTCGAGCCATTCGTTTGCGCAGACAGGCGAGTAGCCCTTCTTGCCGGTCTTCCGGCTTTCGAAGCGGCGTGGGTAGACATCTTCACGACCGCGAAAAAGAGATCGGAACAGTGCGATCTTGTCTTCTGGCGCGGAACGGTGATGGATGCGGTTATTCGATTCCATTGTGGTACCGCTGCTTACCGGCGACTCTTATTGTAAGGAAGATCATAAAAATGCGCTTCGAACGCGGTCCTCAGTCGTCCCTGTCCCCAGTCGTCCTGTAGGCGGAATCAAGACGACCTTCTCTACTGTCCACTCGTCAAAACCTGGTTTCTGTGAGAAGCGGAACTTTGCCTTTTCGTCCCGATTGGTGGCCCACGGTGGCCTTGATACTATCCCCTGTGGAAAACACGCCCGCGGGCTTTATGGCGACGGAAGGCGGTCTAGGCAAAGGGCTAGGAGCGGCTGCCGCCCGAAGGGCATGGCTGCGAATGTCTCCTTTGGTCCCAGTTTCAGTCCATCCCCGTTTTCCTCGGCCCATCTTGGTCTGTCCAAACCATTACGGTGTTCGTTTGCTTAAGTTGGTTCCGATGTTGGCGGAGCTGGCGACAGCCTGCCATTATGTAAGGAGCTACGACTTCTGGGTGCGGTTTTTAATTGACTCAGCTGGTTTCGCCGCAGATCGACAAACTGCGAGGTGATTGAAGATTAACGTGATCTCAGGCCAGCCGACTCTTCCGTTTACTCCTACTCTCGACGCCTCGAAACCTGCCAAAAATCTCGTCTACAGCCGAGAAGATTTTACCCACATTCCCCTCCCCGGACATGTGCCCGAGTATCCTGAGCTTCGCTACATGGGATCGAAGCATCGGCTCTTGCCCTGGATCCACGGTGTTTTGCGCGGCCTAGATTTTGATACGGCGGCAGACCCGTTTGTCGGCAGCGGCTGCGTTGCCTATCTGTTGAAGGCAATGGGCAAGAGAGTAATCGCCTCCGACTTCCTGAATTTCCCTGCAGTGCTCGCAGCGGCGACCATCGCCAACAGTAAGCACCGCTTGGATGATGCGGCCATGGAATCTCTTCTAGAGATCCGGCGCAAAGGTCCGAACTTCATCGAACAGACTTTTGATGGAATCTTTTACACCACTGAGGACTTGCGGTTTCTTGATCGAATTTCCGCCAACATTGAACGGCTCGAATACCCTCAGCAGCGCGCTCTCGCTCTCTCGGCTCTTATGCGTTCCTGTCTGAAGAAGCAACCGCGGGGGGTTTTTACCGTTTCCGGTGACCTTTCGCGCTATGATGACGGTCGTCGCGATCTACGGCTCTCAATCGAAGAACATTTCCTCGAACAGGTCAAGGCTTTCAATCGGGTTGTGTTTGACAATGGCCGGCGTCACATCGTTAGGCGGGTCGACGTCTTTAGAAACAAACCCAGAGGCGTCGACCTTGCCTATTTAGATCCACCATATGTGCCGCGTTCCGATGACAACTGTTACATCAAGCGATATCACTTCCTTGAGGGTCTTTCATGCTACTGGAAGGGGGTTCGAATCATGGAGAACACGCGGGTTAAGAAGATCGAGAAGCCATTCACCCCATTTAGTTATCGAAAAACGGCGGCAGAGGCTTTTGATCGTCTTTTCCAGCTCTATCGCGAAAGCATTATTGTTCTTTCCTACAGCTCCAACGGCTTTCCTGATCGAGAAATTTTGGAAGGCCTGCTCCGACGCTATAAAACCAGCGTGATTGCCTATGAGAAACCCCACCGGTACCACTTCGGAACCCACGGAGGTGTTGAGCGCGCGTCGGTCCACGAATACTTGATCGTGGGCCGATGAATGGAAGTTATCGTCCAGAGGCTTGACGACATCTTAAACAGCCTGCGCCCTCTTACGGTTGAGTGGAAGGACGATACCGCGCGTCGTGTCATTGATCAGCCGCAAACTTTGCCGGTCAAGAAGTCGTACACAATCGATGATGTGAAGGCCCTGCTTAACAGAGATTTCGAAGATGGCATCTTGATATGCCGCTTGTTTCTCGGTGTCTCAAAAGATCAGTTTGTTTCGATCCTTCGGGGTATTCGAGAAGAGGCCGGCATCGGCGTAAAAGCTTATCGTTCAAACCGGGACGCTTTGACGCTTTCATAGCAGACGTGCTTTCAACCGGATTGCTAGAAGCTATGGCTGTGGAAGCAAACCGTAACCCCCACTGGAGTGATGTACTGGTTGAGCGACTTAGGAGTGGGCGCGGGAGCGCCATCTCAGGGCAGCGGCGGGGCCGCGATGTGGAAGACTTCGCCGAAGCTATCGTCAGGAAAGTGTTCGGGGAGGAGTTTCAGGTGCGTTGTACATTCAAGGGTCCGCGAGGTCAGGACGCGAAGTGCGATTTCGCCATTCCATCGAAGGCCGCGGCTCGTATCTTGATCGAGTCGAAAGGCTACGGCGCAACTGGCTCCAAAATGACCGATATCCTCGGAGACATCCGCACTATTATTGCGGCTAAACGGCCCGATACAGCTTTGCTGTTTTTTACAGACGGTTTGACATGGAAACAACGGAAAAGCGATCTCCGGAAAATTGTCGAATTTCAGAACAGCGGGGACATAACCCGAATTTATACCTACGCGATGGCTGAACGATTCGAAAAGGACCTACGGCAACTCAAAACCGAATACAAGCTCTGAGCCATTAAGACGAATCACGGTGACAGAATTAGTCCATGTTACCTTCCCCAGCCGAACTTTTGAGTCGAAAGACGAACAGGGTAACAGGGTCACCAACCCCGTCAGCGCCAACGTAAAGGGGCGGCAAATTACACGAAATTTGAGCACCTTGACGAAACAAAGGACTAACTTCCGGCCCTGCGGCCATTATGCGACCAGATACCCCTGCCCGAAGCAACAGCAAAGGGTGTCCTTTCTCGCCTGCTGAGAGGTATGCTGTCCACCGGGTCCAAAAGGCAGCCACTCCTGCCCGCTTCACGAGGTTGAATGCCGAAGAACGTCTTTGACGTGTGCATCGTTGGCTCGGGCGCCGGGGGAGGCACGCTCGCTGCCCATCTCGCGCAACGCGGGGTGAAGGTCGCCATCGTAGAGGGCGGCCCAGTCATCAACACCCGCACCGACTTCAACACCCACGCGCTCCCATTCGATTTTCCCAACCGCCACATCCCAACCATGAAACCCGGCAACTCCGGCATGGCCTCCGAGCGCGCTCGCGGCGTCGGTGGCAAGACCATGCTTTGGAACGCCGTGGCCCTGCGTTTCAGCCATCGCGACTTCAAAGGCTACACCATCGACGGAGCCGGAGCCGACTGGCCAATCGACTATCCCGACCTGGCTCCTTACTATGACCGGATTGAAAGGGAAGTGGGCGTCTGCGGAAACCGTGACGGCCTGGAAGATCTTCCCGACGGAATCTACCTTGACCCGCCGCCCCTGAAATTAGGCGACCTCCTGCTCCAGCGCGGCGCGAGGCAATTAGGTATCCCCATCATCCAGACCCGTAAAGCCACGCGCACCAGGGCCAGCAAAACCCGCCCCGCCTGCCACTATTGCGGAAATTGCATGGCCGGCTGCGATGTAGCCGCCAAGTACAACTCCGCCGACGTCCACCTGGCCCCGGCCATGAAGACCGGTCGCCTGACCGTCTTCTCCGACTCGGTGGTGCGCGAGGTCATGGTCTCGAAGGAGAACCGCGCCACCGGAGTCCTCTATCATCCATCGCCTCACCGGCAACCCAGGCGAAATCCACGCCCGCTGTGTGGCCGTGGCCTGCGCCTGTATCCAGAGCGTAGGCCTGCTGCTCATGTCAGTGTCCAGTCTCTATCCGCAAGGGCTGGCCAACTCCAGCGGCCAGCTCGGCCGCAATTTCATTCCCCACTTCAACTCCGGGGTGGAAGGTTTCTTGACCGAGATGATCGGCCGGCAGGTAGTGAATGACGAGGGTTACATCGATCACGCCTACCTACCCTCCTACATGCACGCCCAAAAACGAGATTATGCCCGCAGCTTCGGGGTGCAGATCTACACTGGCATCCGCCGCACCACCGGCTGGGCCCGCCAAGTGCCTGGCTTCGGCGCCGCCTACAAGCAGCGCTGTCAAGCAGCGCTTTCCGGCATACGTCAGCTTCCAATGCTTTGGCGAAATGATCCCCAACCCGCAGAGCCTTGATTAATTGGATAAGTCCGCAAAAGATGAGTTCGGGATGTATAAGGTGAAGGCGGTCGCCGTGCAACAAGAAAATGAAAGAAAGATCTACGCAGCCATGAACCAGGCCTCCGTCGATATTTTGCAAAAGGCCGGAGGAGAAGTTCTCTCGGTCTCGAGGTTTGAAGAGCCTACCTTAACCACCAGTTAGGTGGATGCCGCATGGGCAGCGATCCCCGCACCTCGGTAGTCGACGCGTATTGTAGAACCCACGACGTACCCAACCTTTATGTCGTGGACGGCAGCGTCTTTCCTTCCTCTTCGGAAAAGAACCCGACCTTGACCATCATGGCTCTGGCAGCGCGTACCGCCGATAACATCAGCGATCGTTTTCAAAAAGGAGAGATCTGATGCAAAGCCGCCGCGAAGCCCTCAAAATCATAGGAGCCGTCGGTGTAACGTGCGCGTTCCCCTTTTCCGCCAACGAACTTTATGGCCAGCATGTCCATCCATCCGAACCGGCCACGCCCGCCGCGGCGCCCCGCTTCTTCACAGCGGCCCAGTTGCTGCTGATCTCCCGCTTGACGGACCTCATCATTCCCCCCACCGATACTCCGGGCGCCGCGGCCGCCGGCGTTCCCGCATATATTGACTTGGTCGTGAACGCGGATCCAGAGCTGCAGACGCCTTTCAAGCAGGGTTGCTCGTCACGGTTCCGAATCAGGATACCACCGGCTTCCTCGAGTTGACCGAAGCGCAGCAGGTCGAAATCCTTACTTCGCTCAGCCAAGCCCCAGCGGGCGCCGATGCCGCTTTCTTCCGCGCCATTAAGAACCTGACCGCGGATGGCTATTACACCTCGCGCATCGGCTTAGTTGAGGAGCTGGGATACAACGGCGACGCCGTTCTCGCATCTTTTCCTGAATCCACGATTCCGGAACACTGAAAGGCGGAGGCGCATGGTTCGTAATTCGATCACCAAAACCGCTGCCTGCTGCATCGTGCTTGTTCTGTGTGCCACAGCGTCGTCTGCCAGCCGGCCCGACGAGATCCCCTTCGAGAAACACACCATCGACCTGGGAGCTTCAGAAACCGCGGTCTTTGCCGACATCAATCGTGACGGAAAACTCGACATCGTCTCTGGCGAGTACTGGTATGAGGCGCCACACTGGACCAAGCACCGTTTCCGCGAGATCGAATACACCAACAACTACGTCGACGATCTATCCACGCTGCCCCTCGATGTGGATGGGGACGGCTACGTGGACCTGGTCACCTCAGGATGGTTTAGCAAGAAGCTGGCGTGGTGGCGAAATCCCGGCAAAACGGGCGAAATGTGGAAAGAGCATCCCATCGCAACCGGCTCACCCATCGAGTTTTCCTTTCTGGTCGATCTCGATAACGACGGTAAGGCCGACGAGATTCTGCCCCAGTTCGGGGACGATCGTCCCCTCGCCTGGTACGAGCGAGATAAACACGGCGGAATCGTGGAGCACATTGTCAGCGACCGCAGCTACGGCCACGGCATTGGTGTGGGCGATGTAAACGGAGACGGCCGCAACGACATCCTGACTCCGAAAGGCTGGCTGGAGGCTCCCGCCGATCCGCGGCAAAAGAACTGGACCTTCCATCCCGATTGGCATTTCGAGGACGCCCTTGGCTTCATGTACGTCCGCGACGTGAATGGCGATGGCCGGCCGGATATAGTGTCCTCGAATGCCCACGGATACGGCATTTTCTGGCTGGAGCACACGAGCGATGGCAAATGGGTCAAGCACATGATTGATGACAGCTGGTCGCAAGCCGCACGCGATGATGATTGTGGATTTTCGAAAAACCGGGAATATAGGCTTGTTGACTGGAAAGCGCTACATGGCGCATAACGGACACGATCCCGGAGCACGCGAGCCGCTGGGAGTCTATTGGTACGAGCGGCTGCTCGATCCGGCCACCCACAATGTCGATTGGGCCAGGCACGTGATCGATTACGGCGGCCGCACCGGGGGCGGCATCGAGATCGGAGTCGCAGACATCGATGGAGACGGAGATCTCGATTTCGCAGTAGGCGGCAAAAGCGGCCTCTTCTTATTTGAGAATAAGACGACCGCAAAGTAACAGTGCGTTGAAGCGACAAGTCCCGCTAACAGGGACACTAAGGGAGGCGCCCAGTGCAGAAAACCGGCTCACAGGCGAAAATAGAGTGCTGTGACCATTCTCCGCTCCATTCACTAGAGACCGTCTTTTCCCCTCCGAACCCACCATCCGGGCCATTGCTCGCAGGCTGTATGGGGCCGTTCGCAATCTACCGATCGTCAGCCCGCACGGGCACACCGAAGCCCGCTGGTTTGCCGAGAACGAGCCCTTCCCCAACCCCACCAGCCTGTTCATCGTTCCCGATCACTACGTTTTCCGCATGCTCTACAGCCAGGGCATTGCCATGGAAGACCTGGGCATCGGGCAAAAGGAACTGGATGCAGAGGAAGCCCGCAAGATCTGGATCCGCTTCGCCGAGTCGTATTATCTCTTTCGCGGCACGCCCACGCGCATGTGGCTGGACTTCGCTTTTCAGGAGTTGTTCGGCCTCGAAGAGCGGCTCTGCGCCGCCAACGCCGGCACTCTACTACGACACCATCAGCGCCAAACTGGCCTCTCCCGGCCTTCCGCCCCCGAGCACTCTACGAGCAATTCAACATCGAGGTGCTGGCCACCACCAACTCGCCGCTGGATCCGCTGACCTACCACCAGGCGATCCGCGACTCCGGATGGAAAGCCCGCATCCTGCCCACGTTTCGTCCCGATTCGGTCGTCGACCCCGAATTCGACGGCTTCCGCCAGAACGTGCAGCGGCTAGGCGAAATGCACGGCGAGGATTGCTCCCGCTGGCAAGGCTATCTGCTCGCTCTCCGCCACGCCCGCGAGCGCTTCAAGAAACTTGGTTGCACCGCAACCGACCACGGCCATCCGACCGCCCAGCACCGCCGACCTTCCGTCCACCGCAGCCTCGGCGCTCTTTGACCGGGTGATCGCGGGCAAGGCCGACGCCGGCGAGCAGGAGCTCTTCCGCGCCCAGATGCTGACCGAAATGGCGCGCATGAGCCTCGAGGACGGCCTGGTGATGCAGATCCACCCCGGCAGCCGCCGCAATCACAATCGCCAGATATTCACCCGCTTTGGCCGCGACGTCGGCGCCGACATTCCCATGCCGACCGATTACGTTCACGCGCTGCAGCCACTGCTGGACCGCTTCGGCAACGACGCCTCGCTCACCATCATCCTCTTCACCCTGGATGAATCGACCTACAGCCGCGAGCTGGCGCCGCTGGCAGGGCATTATCCCTGCCTCCGACTGGGACCGCCCTGGTGGTTTTACGACAGCCCCGAGGGCATGATGCGCTTTCGCGAGCTGACCACCGAGACCGCGGGCTTCTACAACACCGTCGGCTTCAACGACGACACCCGAGCCTTCCTCTCCATTCCTGCGCGGCATGACGTCGCTCGCCGCGTGGACTGCGCCTTCCTGGCAAGACTGGTAGCGGAGCACCAGCTGGACGAAGACGAGGCCGTCGAGGTGGCCCATGCGTTGGCCTACGAGCTGGCGCGCAAGGCGTACCGGCTATGAGTCTCTACTGCCGGGAGGGCGGCCCGGAGGCCGAGCTTTCGCCAGAGATCCTGCGCAACTCGCTCTACCAGGCGCTCGACCAGCTCGGGCCCAGGCGCAAAGTTCTGGCCGTGCCCCCGGACGGCAGCCGCTTCCACTCCCGGGCCGGCGAACTGACCCAATATGCGTACGCCTACTACGGCGACCGTCTGGGCTGTGTTCTGCCTGCCCTGGGAACCCACACAGCCGATGACCGCCGGCCGCGCTCACGCGCATGTTCGGCGACATCCCGCACTCGCTCTTCGCCGTGCACAACTGGCGCACCGATGTGGTCACCCTGGGCGAGCTGCCGGCCTGCTTCATTCAGGAGCAGTCAGGCGGCCTGCTGGACTACACCT
The DNA here is from genome assembly GCA_963757515.1 of uncultured Acidobacteriaceae bacterium. Taxonomy (GTDB): domain Bacteria; phylum Acidobacteriota; class Terriglobia; order Terriglobales; family Acidobacteriaceae; genus PALSA-350. The sequence continues at coordinate 48,547 of CAVWRV010000003.1, forward strand.
GGCCGGCGCAAGTGAACCGCATGATTCCCGAGGGAGGCTTCGACCTGGTGCTTTCCATCGGCCAGGTGGTGCCTCACGAAGTCATCGGCATGGCCAATTACAACAAGAACATCCTGATCGGCACGGCCGGTCCGCTCAGCATTCATCGCAGCCACTACCTGGGAGCGGTGGTGGGCATGGAGCGGATCATGGGGAGAGCGGATAATCCGGTGCGCCGGGTCCTGAATCGGGCCGCCGATGAGTTTCTCAGCAATATCCCCATCATCTACGTATTGACCGTCATCGGCACCAACCAAGCCGGCGAGCTGGTGGTGCGCGGCCTCTTCGTGGGCGATGACGTGGAGTGCTTCCGCCTGGCCGTCAGAGCTCAGCGTGCAGGTCAACATCCAGCTCCTGGATAAGCCCATCCACAAAGCCGTCGTCTACCTCGATCCGGAGGAGTTCCACAGCACCTGGCTGGGGAACAAGGCCATTTACCGCACCCGCATGGCCCTGGCCGATGGCGCCGAGCTGATCGTGCTCGCCCCCGGGGTGAAGCAATTTGGAGAAGACCCCACCATCGACCGCATGATTCGCAGATTCGGCTACTACGGCACGCCGGCAACGCTCGAAAAGGTGAAAAACAACCCTGACCTGGCCGCCGAGCTCAGCACCGCTGCCCATCTCATCCACAGTTCTTCGGAAGGCCGATTCAACATCACTTATTGTCCCGGTGGCTTAAGCCGGGAAGAGACAGAAGGCGTAGGATTCCGCTATGCCGATCTGGCCAGCACCATCGCGCGATACAACCCGGCCAAAATGCACGATGGCTTCAACACCGTCGATGGTGAAGAAGTATTCTTCATTTCCCATCCCGCTCTTGGCTTGTGGGCATCCCGAACAAGTTCGCGGAAGTGGTTGCGAAAGAACTGCAAAAAGGGGAGCGGTTTTACAGGCAGCCTGTTAAGCCTCGAGCATCCCGGAGGGTTCGCGGCGGTTTAGGTACCTGCCGGGGCGAAATTCCGCATCGAACAGGTAAACTGCCCAAATAGAAGTGTTTCTGGAAGGGTACCAAATGGAATTCCATGTTTCCCGTGAAGCGCGCGACCGTTATGAATTTAACCAGACGCTTTTTGCTTTCAGCGGCAACGTAGTCTTCGCCAATCTGGGCGCCAGCCGCGAGTTCGCCTTTCGCATGAACGAGCGCCGCGGGAGCGGAAAAAGACCCTGCGAAAACGATCCAGCCCGGAGCGCTCTACGCCATGGGCCTGATCGACGAGATGAGTCACGCCCTGGTCGACTATTACCGCCAGCGCGTTGATCCCAAGGTCATGGCCGGATGCGCTGGAATGGTTCGACGCCCGCATCGGCAAAGCAGAACTGGATAAGACCATCCTGGCCTTTGTGGAGCAGTTTCCCACCGCCGACGTCTACCGCAAGGAAAAGACCCCCGCCGAGTGGCTGGCCGGCGCAAACCGACGGCATCTCTAACCGGGCCGTGGCTTTTGAAGAAATGATGCTGTTGTGGCTGGCCAATGCCAACCCCGCCTTCAAACCCTTCTCCGAGCTGTTTACCGATCAGTCCCTTGCCGCGGTCACTCGCTATCAGCAGATCACCGCCGGACTGCGCGACTATCTTCAGCACCCGGCCCCCGCTCAGCGCCGAAAAAGCTAAACCTGATCGACATGCTGCGCGCTCCGGCTCTGGCATCGCCGGATTCACTCAGCGGCCAGCTCGCCTACATCATCGAACACTGGGCCGAGTTCATCGGCGACGCTCTGGCCAAGCTGCTGCTGGCCATCGATGTGCTCAAGGAAGAAGACATTGCCATCTGGATGCGCTTTCACCCCTCCGACGCCAACGCCGGCCGGAGGCGAAACCTTCCCTGGAATCCAGGACAAGAAGGGCGAAGTGCCGTCCTATCACCGAAGCGACCGAGGAGAGCGAGCGCTTCAGCCCGGACCAGGAGTGGATGCCCACCACCGTGCTCATCGCCAAGAGCACCTATGTCTGGCTGGAGCAGCTTTCCCGCTACTATGGCCGCCACATCTACCGCCTGGATCAGATCCCCGACGAAGAGCTGCGCCGCCTGGCAGGGCACGGGATCAATTCCCTGTGGCTCATCGGCGTTTGGGAACGAAGCGTGGCCTCGCAGACCATCAAGCAACTCTGCGGCAACCACGACGCAGTGGCTTCCGCCTATTCGCTCTACGGATACGACATTGCTCACGATCTGGGCGGCGAGCCGGCCTACAGCAACCTGCGCGACCGGGCCTTCGCCCACGGCGTCCGGCTGGCCAGCGACATGGTGCCCAACCACATGGGCATCGATTCCAGCTGGGTCATCGAACACCCGGAGTGGTTCATGTCCCGCCCCGACAGCCCCTATCCCGCCTATCGCTTTGAAGGGCCGGACCTCTCCCGCGACGGCCGGGTAGAAATCAAAATTGAAGACCATTACTACGAACAGTCCGATGCGGCCGTGGTCTTTCGCCGCCGCGACAAGTGGACCGGCGACACCCGCTACGTCTATCACGGCAACGACGGCACCAGCTTTCCCTGGAATGACACCGCCCAGCTCGACTACCTGAACCCCGCGACCCGGGAGCAGGTGATCCAGACCATCCTGCACGTGGCCCGGCTGTTTCCCATCATCCGTTTCGACGCTGCCATGACCCTGGCCAAGCGCCACTTCCAGCGCTTGTGGTTTCCCATCCCGGGCACCGGCGGAGCCATCCCTTCGCGCGCCGAGTACAGCATGAGCAAGGCCGACTTTGATCGCGCCATGCCGGAAGAATTCTGGCGCGAGGTGGTGGATCGCGTGGCTCAGCGAAGTTCCCGGCACCCTGCTGCTGGCCGAAGCCTTCTGGCTGATGGAAGGTTACTTCGTCCGCACCCTGGGCATGCACCGGGTGTACAACAGCGCCTTCATGAACATGATGCGCGACGAGGACAACGCCAAATATCGCTCCGTGATCAAGAACACCATCGAGTTCGATCCGGACATCCTCAAGCGTTACGTCAACTTCATGAGCAATCCCGATGAGCGGACAGCCATTGACCAGTTCGGCAATGGCGACAAGTGCTTCGGGGTAGCGACCATGATGGCCACTCTTCCCGGACTGCCCATGTTCGGGCACGGGCAGATCGAGGGCTTCACCGAAAAGTACGGTATGGAGTTCCGCCGCGCTCGCTACCAGGAGGATCCGGATCTGGGACTGGTGGCGCGCCACGACCGCGAGATCGCCCCCCTGCTGCACCAGCGCTGGCTGTTTGCCGAGAGCGAGAATTTTCTGCTCTACGATTTCTACCGGCCCGACGGTTCGGTGGATGAGAACGTCTTCGCCTACTCCAACCGGCGTGGCGATCACCGGGCCCTGATCATCTACCACAACAAATTTGCCAGCACCTACGGCACCATCCACCAATCCGCCGCCTATGCCGACAAGGGGGCAGGCCATCTGCGCCAGCAGACGCTGGGGGGCGCGTTCGGCCTGCCCAACGATGGCAACCTCTTCCTCGCCTACCGCGACATCACTACAGGACTGGAACATCTGGAGCGAGCGTCGAAGATCGTCTCCGAGGGCTATCTCGATCGAGCTGCACGCCTACAACTGCCACGTCTTTCTCGACTGGCGAGAGCTAAGGCCGGACGAGGACTATCGCTGGGATCTGCTCTGTGACTCTCTGAGCGGCCGTGGCGTGCCCGGACCTGGACGAGGCGCTGCTCGCCCTGGAAGTGGCCCCGCTGCACGAGACTCTGGTCTGCACTGCTGCAAGCCGATCTGGTGGACCGAACTGGCCGGTCTTTCCGAGCCCTTGCCCGCCTGCGGCCAGGAGGCTGCGGAGTCTACTCCGGCTGCCCAGCTGATGCAACGAATAGAAGCACTCAGCCTGCGTTTCGCCACCGAAGGCTTGGCCATCTACGCCCGCAAGACCGGCACCCCGATACCCGTCGAGCGAGAAAGCTCTATGGCTGGCGATTTGCCGGCAAGTGCATGCGCTGACCAAGCTGCCGGCGCTGGAAGCCGAGTTCTCCGAGCTATGGTCCAGCGAAGCCAGGATTGGTATTGCCCAGCGGCGACGCCCCAGCTCCACCCAACCGCAATCTGGGGTCCTGTGCTCGCGTACGTTGTGCTTGAGGGCATGGCCGAAGCGGTTGCGCGGCAAAGACACCGCGGCCACGGCGCTGGCTCTCTTCGATCGGCTCCGGCTGCGCGAGCCTCTTGCCCGGGCCTTTTCCGGGGGCGGCGAAATCACCGAGGACGGCTGGCGCGCCGCAGCCCGGGTCCGGCTGGCTTTCCTGGTCCAGACGCTGACGCCCGCCAAGCCCGACGAAAGCAGGGACGAGGCGTTCGCCGGCTTCCCGCGCGAGCTTCTGGGACGACGGCGACGCGCGCTGGCTGCTGAAAGTGCACGAGGCAGCGGGAGAGTGGTACTTCAACAAGGAGCTGCACCAGCAGATGCTGTGGTGGGCGCAGTTGCCCGATCTGCTGCCGCCTGCGCGCGCCGGTCCGGCATCGCTGACAGGGAAGAAGACCGCGCCGGCGCCCCTCGCATCCAAAGCGATCGAGGAAAGGCTTGAGGATGCCTCCGAGCAGGCGGAAGAAGCCGGCTTCCGTCTCGGCAAGAAGAAAGAGCCAGTCGCCGAAAGCCCGCGAAACGTGAAAAAGGAGCTCTGGCAAAGTGAGCCGGGGGTGTGAGAAAGTGGCACCTCTGCCAGTGCTTGCCACTCGGTAACTAGTAGAATGACAAGTGGTTTGGGCTCCGGAGGTCTATGGCTCGCAAGGTCTGCAAAGCAGTGATACCGCGCACGGGCGACGCAGCAGGTCCGATCACTCTGGCGATCGATATCGGCGGCAGCGGCTTAAAAATGCAGGCGCTCAGTCCGGAGGGCAGGCCGATCAGCGATCGGCTGCGCGTCCCCACACCCGAACCGGCAACCACCACCGCGATCCTGACCGCCCTGGACGAGCTCAAAGTAGAGCGTTCCGCTCTTCGACCGGGTTTCCGTCGGTTTCCCTGGGGTGATCAAACAAGGCAAGACGCTCACCGCGGCCAACCTTGATCCGGGATGGATTGGTTTCCCGCTGGCCAAGACGCTGGAAAAGCGATGGGGCAAGCCGGCGCGGATGGCCAATGATTGCGCGGTGGGCGGTTACGCCGTGGTCCAGGGCAAGGGAGTGGAACTCGTCATCACGTTGGGAACCGGCATGGGCTCGGCTCTGTTCACCGATGGAGTCTTGTGCCCGGGTCTTGGAACTGGGACATCATCCCTGGCGCAAAAGAACCTACGAGGAATATCTGGGCAGGCGCGGGCTGCAGAAACTGGGCGAGAAGCGCTGGAACAAGTTGTTGAAGCGCGCGATCGAGCAAACCGCCGCGACCTTCAATTGGGACACCCTGTACATCGGGGGCGGCAATGCCAAGAAAGTGACTCTCGAGCACGGTCCCGAAATCAAGATCATCTCCAACGAGGAGGGTCTGCTCGGGGCCATGGCTTTGTGGAGAGATTGGCAATAGAGGTTTGCGGCGCCTTCAGCTGTTTGAAATCCTCGACCAGGCGTGGTGTCCGCAAGCCGTACGGCACGGAGCGACAGACTATCTAGAAGCCATCATCAGCCGGTCGGACATCTATCGCCCCATCCAGGCGGAGATCTTCCGCGCCATCGCTGATTGCGGCGCCGAGCGGGTCGTCGATCTTTGCTCCGGCGGCGGTGGCCCGTGGTTGAGCCCCGGCTGGCGCGGAGCTTTAGCCAAACATGCGCCGCTCACCGTGGTCCTGACCGATAAATTTCCCAGCGCCGCGCTTGCCGCTCGGCTCAGCGGCGATCCTTCCATCCGTAGCGTGGACGTTTCCGTCGATGCTGCCAGCGTGCCTGAGTCTCTGAGAGGTTTTCGTACTATCTTTTCCTCTTTCCATCATTTTCCCGATGCCATCGCGCGCGACGTCCTTGGGGACGCGGTGCGCTGTGGGGATGGTTTCGCGATGGCGGAGGTCACCTCACGCACACTCCGCGCCTTCGCAACCATCTTGTGGATGCCGGTCTTTGCCTGGATCCTCACCCCGCGCATGCGGCCCTTCCGCTGGTCGAGACTGCTGCTGACTTACCTGCTGCCCCTGATCCCGCTTGTGGTCTTGTGGGATGGGCTGGTCTCCTGCTGTCGCACCCGGACGCCCCAGGAGTTGCTGGCGCTGACCACAGACTTTCCCCAATACGACTGGATGGCGGGTTACGCCCAAGGTAGTTGGCTCCCGCCGGTGTACTTGATCGGGCGGCCTAAAGATAAATGTGAGCGGTATGAGCGAACACAATGGGCCTGAAGCCTATCTCTGTATACACCGGGCCCGCTAGTAGCTATCGCATCCGACTTGAGGAGTGGTCCCGTGGCGAACGCCCGCAAAGTGCTCCCGGCCGACCCGGTGGAAAGCGCGTACCGCGGACCTTCCCGCAGCCTCCGCCAACAAGTCTGGAGTTACGTCTCCCGTTCTCCTCTGCAATCTCTATGGAATCTCGAAGGAGTACCGGCAAAGGTCATTGTAAAAAACACCTGGAATGCGATCTTCGACGATAACCTTGTGGGACGCTCCGCCGAGCTCGGCTTTTATTTTCTTTTCGCTCTGTTTCCCACTTTGCTTACGGCCTGCACAATACTTGGTCTGGCGGCCCGCTCGGCCGCGCACATCTATGAAAATCTTCTGCAGTATCTCTCCATCGTGGTTCCTCCCTCAGCCTTAGGGACGGTCCTCGAAGCATTTAATCAAACCACAGCCGCCGCGAGTAGCGGCAAGTTAACCTTCGGCCTGGTAGCGGCCTTATGGTCTGCTTCTGTGGGGTTCTCCGCCATTCAGGAGGGCCTGAATGTGGTCTACCGGGTGAAGGAAACCCGGCCCTACTGGAGGGCCCGATTATCGGCGATCGGCGTCACGTTTATTCTCTCCATCGTCATCACCCTCATGCTCGCTTCGTTGCTGGCGGCGGACTTCCTTGCCCGGCTCGCTCACCTTCATATTTATCATCACCTGCTGGCTGTATGTGCCGCAGGCACCCTGAGGACGCTTGGATGGCTGGTTGCCACAGCATTTCTTTCCTTTCTCTTTGCTCTCATTTATTACTTCGGGCCTGACGTCAAGGTGAGCCAATGGCGCTGGCTTACGCCTGGCTCCGCGCTCGGCATGTTGGGCTGGCTGGTTTCCTCGCTTGGCCTTCGCCTGTATGTTCACTACTTCAACAATTATTCGGCTACCTATGGTTCGCTGGGCACCGTCATCATTCTGCTCACCTGGTTTTATCTCAGCGGCCTGATGCTGCTGCTGGGGGCGAAATCAATAGCGAAATTGAGGCCGCAGTCCATGAAAAGAAACTTGGCGGCACGGAGATGCTGAAACCGGAGATCGTTGCCACGCCGGCTTCCTGCATCTGCGTCTTGACCAGTCCCATTTCAGTACAAGCGCATGCGATACCTTGTGCATCAAACCGCATCTCTGCTATTCCTGCATCTCATGGGGAGATGGCGTGGTTTGAGCTGTTTGTGGGACATTCTCGAATGACGGCTCAATCCAAGGTCCGGCTCACCAAGAAAATCGGGTCGTGACCGTACTGGCCCTGTGTACCGGGTTAGCTGCACAGAATACAGAGCAGCCCATGCAACACCCAAGACAGCTCCCACGACCCAGGCCATCTTGTCCTCCTACGAGGGCCAGAACGTCACTGCGGTTGAGATCGCTGGACGTCCCGAATCTGGATACCAGCAAGTTGATTCCTCTCCTGCAACAGCATGCGGGGGAGCCATTCTCCAGAGAAAAAATCGATCAAAGCATCGCCGCCTTGAAAGAGTGCCGGGAAATTCAGTGAAGTGCAGCTGCAGGTCGAGCCCGAGGCGAACGGGGTCCGGGTGCTGCTGATCGCAGAGCCCGCGGTCTGGTTTGGAATTTTCGAGTTTCCTGGAGCGGAGAGGTTTCCCTATTCCAAGCTGGTGCAAGTCGCGAACTATCCTCCGCAAGCGCCCTTCAACGCGGGCGATGTCCAGAAAGATACCGACGCGCTGCTTCGTTTCTTCCAGCAGGAAGGATATTTTGAAGCCGAGGTTCGTCCCCAGGTAAACCTGGACACCGCGCACAATGTGGCCAATGTACGCGTTCATGGTGAGCCTTAATCGACGCGCCAAATTCGGCACGGTGGCGATTGCCGGTACCACTCCGGAGGAGGCTGCCGAAATGAGCAAGAGCCTGCAGGGAATCGATGGCGCGAGTGCAGGGGAGCGGCGATTCGGCCGGGAAAGAACTATCGCCGCGCGACCCTGACCAATGCCCAGCAATATCTGCAAAAGCGGCTGGAGAAGACGAGGCAAGCTGGATGCGCAGGTGAAACTCGCCGGAGCAGCCTACACTGCGGAAACCAACCGCGCCGATATCCACTTCGATGTGCAGACGGGGCCAACCATTCATGTGCAGGTGAAGGGTGCGCACCTTTGGAGCTGGACCCGCAAGTCGCTGCTTCCGGTTTACCAGGGAGTGGGCGTCGATCCGGAGCTGGTGCAGGAAGGCCGTCAGGCACTGGTCTCTTATTTTCAGAAAAAAGGGTTCTTCGAAGTCAACGTCGACTCCGAGTTCCACAAGCAGGACTCGGTGGACACCATCGTCTATGTCATCACCAAGGGAAAGAAGCACAAAGTGACGGACGTGAGTGTGGCCGGCAACAGCCAGCTCAAGACGCCGGACCTGATGGCCCTGGTCACGGTAAAAAAGTCACACCTGTTCTCGCCCGGCGACTACAGCGAGCAACTGGTGCGCGCCAGCACCAAGAATCTCACTGCGCTCTACCAATCCGAGGGATTCAGCAGCGTGCAGGTCACTTCCTCGGTGAGCCACAAGGATGGCAACCTCACGGTGGCCTTCCACGTAGTCGAGGGGCCGCGGGATATCGTGAGCTCGCTCAAGATTGAGGGCGCCGATACTTTCCCGGAAGCGAAGTTCGCACCCGATGGGCTGAAGCTTGCCGCCGGTAAACCCTATTCGCAAAAGTTCGTCGAGGCGGACCGCGCCAATATCATTGCTCATTATCTGCAGGCAGGCTATCTGACCTCCAGCTTCCGCGAAACCGCAACCGTGGTTTCGAAAAACGATCCTCATCACATCAACGTGGTCTATCACATCTACGAGGGCCCACAGGTCTATACCCAGGATGTGGTGACCCTGGGGCGAGTAGCGAACGCAACAGCGGCTCATCAACAGGGATGTGGCCACGATTGTTCCCAATCAGCCGCTTACGGAGACGCAGCTGCTGACCGCGGAGAGCCAGCTCTACAGCCACACCGGAGTATTTGATTGGGCGGAAGTGGATCCCAGGCGCCAGATAACGACCCAGACCAGCGAAGATGTGTTGGTCAAAGTCCATGAGGCCAAGAGGAACACGATGACCTACGGCTTTGGTTTCGAAGTGGTCAATCGCGGTGGCAGCATCCCCAGCGGCACCGTCGCTATCCCCGGCCTGCCACCGGTCGGATTGCCTTCCAATTTCACCACCAGCCAAACCACCTATTACGGGCCGCGGGGATCGTTTCAATATACCCGCAACAATGTGCGGGGCAAGGGTGAATCGCTGTCCGCGACAGCGTTTGCCGGACGCCTCGATCAGCGTGCCGCGGGCTATTACATCGACCCTAATTTCCGCTGGTCAAAGTGGGGCGCGACGACGTCTATCCTGGCGGAACGCAATGAAGAAAATCCGGTCTATTCCTCCCAGGTTGAAAACGGCAGCTTTCAGCTGCAGAGGTTTCTGGATCAGAAAAAGCACGATGTCTTTTTCATGCGTTACAGCTTCAGTCAAACTGATTTGACGCGCATACTAATTCCGCGAGCTGGTGCTGCCGCAGGATCAGCATGTCCGGCTCTCCACGATTGCCGCCAACTTCACCCGCGATACCCGCGACAATCCTCTGGATGCGCACAAGGGCATGCTGCAGTCGGTCGAACTTGACTTCAATGCGACCAAGCTCGGCTCCAGCGTAAACTTCGCCAAACTGAACGCGCAGGCGGCGTACTATCGGCCGATCTTTCACAATATCGTTTGGGCGAACAGCATTCGCATTGGCCTGGCGCAGCCCTTTGCCAACAGCCTTGTGCCCCTGAGCGAAGCGTTCTTTACCGGCGGCGGCAACACCTTGCGCGGGTTTCCGCTGGATGGCGCGGGCCCCCAGCGGCAGGTTCAGGTTTGCAGCACGGGATCCTCCACAGACTGCAGTTACATCCAGGTGCCCAGCGGAGGAAACGAGCAGTTGATTCTCAACTCTGAGGCCCGCATCCCGGTGCCCATCAAGCAAGGACTGGGATTGGTTGTCTTCTATGACGGTGGGAACGTCTTCCCCACGGTCGGATTTCACGACTTCACGTCGCTTTACACCAACAATGTGGGGCTGGGCCTGCGCTACGCGACGCCGGTCGGGCCGGTAAGAATCGATCTCGGACATAACCTGAACCCGGTCCCGGGAGTTAAATCAACCCAATACTTCGTGAGCATTGGCCAGGCATTTTGACGGAGGTAGTCACTTGAGCACGGCAACGTCTCGATCACAAGCTTACGCCAGAATCAGGACAGCGCGCACTCGCGGCTGTGGAAGGTCGGGGCCTGGGTCGTCGGCAGCGTGCTGGCTCTCCTGGTGGTAGCGGGGATTGCCGTCACGGTAGTGCTGCACAGTGCGCGGTTTCACAACTATGTTCTCAGCACCGTGCAAAAGAAAGCCAGCGAGAGCATCGGCACCCAGGTACAGTTACAGAACTTCGCTCTCCATCTTTCGAACCTTAGCCTGGACCTTTACGGCTTGACCGTGCACGGCGCCGATCCTTATCCCAATCCGCCGCTGCTCCAGGTAGCTCACGCCGAAGTCGGTGTTCGCATTGTTTCCGTCCTGCATAAGAAGTGGTATCTCGACAGCTTTGTCGTCGACCGCCCGGTGGTGAAGGTGTTTACCGACGCCCATGGCGTGACCAACATCCCCGTGATCAAGAGCAGCGGCTCCAGCAGCAGCAATACCAGCCTGTTCGATTTGGGGATTCGCCATGCGGTGCTCGACCAGGGAGAGGTCTACTACAACAATCGCCAGAGCGTTCTTTCCGCGGACTTGCACAACGTAGATTTCCGCGCTTCCTTCGACAGCCTGCTGCAGAAGTACTCGGGCAAGCTCAGCTACTCGGATGGCCATCTGCAATCGGGAGGATTCAAGCCGATTCCGCACAACCTGGATGCGGAGTTCGATGCGACGCCCACTACTTTCCACTTAACCCAAGCCAAGTTGACCAGCGAAACATCGCAGCTTCTCCTGACTGCGACGGTGCAGGACTATAGCCATCCCCAGGTGCAGGCGCAGTACGTCGCCACACTGGACGGCAGCCAATTCCGGAGAATTCTCGCGAACCCCTGCAGTGCCGGTTGGATTGATTCGCGCCAGTGGTTCGATTGCACTATCAGGAGATGGCCAATCGTTCACTTCTGGATACGGTGCTGGTCCGCGGCGATCTGAGCAGCAAGCAGCTTGACGTGCAAACCCCGCCGCTTCGCTCGCAGATCAGAGACATCGCGGCCCACTACTCGCTTGAGAACGGCGACGCAACGCTGCAAGGATTTTCGCGCCAGCCTTTTGGGCGGCGAGCTCACCAGCAGCGGCAAAATGAGCAACATCGACGGCAATGCGCACTCCAAGTTCAATGCCACGTTGCGCGGCATCCAGCTCGCGGATCTGAACCGCGCCCTGAAATCGTCGGCGATGCCAAAGGGTGTTGCCTTGGGGGGCGTGCTGAATGCGGAAGCGAATGCCGCCTGGGGAAAGACGTTTGACGATGTGGTGGCCCACGCGGATGCGGCCGTTCAAGGGAAAGTATCCGGGGAATGCCCAGGTCATCCCGGTGGAGAGCGCGATTCACGGCACCTATACAGGCGGCAACCAGGAGCTCGCGCTCAAGCAGAGTTTTCTGCGGACGCCGCAAAGCACGTTAACCATGAACGGCGTGGTGAGCCAGCGGTCGAGCCTGGATTTGAAATTTCAATCCAACAATCTGAGCGAACTGGAAACGGTCGCGGACGTGTTTCGCACGCCACTCCAGGGCAGCCCTCAGCCGCTGGGGCTTGCCGGGACCGCGTTGTTTCAGGGCACGGTCCGCGGATCTACCAGCGATCCTCATTTGACGGGCCAATTGACCGCTTCGAATTTCCGCTTCAACGGAACAGCGTGGCGCGTGCTGCGAACCAACGTGGACGTGAGCCCATCCATGGCTAGCCTGCAGCATGCGGACCTGGAGCCGGCCTCTCACGGAAAGATCACCTTCAATGCCAGCGCCGGCCTGCACAAGTGGGCCTTCACGGATGCAAGTCCGTTGCAAGTCGATCTCGATGCCTCGCAGATTGGACGTTCAGGACCTGGTGAAGCTTTCCGGGCAGCAAGTGCCGGTGACGGGTACGCTGGCGGCGAACATAAAAGTGCATGGCACCGAATTAAGTCCCATCGGGCAAGGGAACGTCTCGGTCACCCATATCACTGCTTACGATCAGCCGGTCACGTCGGCGACGTTGACCTTCGCAGGCACTGGAGATGAAGTTCACGGCGATCTTGGCGTCCAGCTTCCCGCGGGCAACGTGCAGAGCAAAGTGAGCGTTCGGCCGCGGCAGAAGAGTTACAACGCGCAGCTTACTGCCTCCGGCATTCGTCTGGATCAACTGCAGGCGCTCAAGGCGCAGAACATCGACGCCAGGGGAGTGGTGAGCATCCAGGCAAAGGGAGCGGGAACGTTCGACAATCCGCAACTCGACGCCACGCTGCAGATTCCGCAAATCGAGATTCAGAATCAGAAGATCGCCGCAGGTCAACCTGCAGATGAATGTGGCCAATCATCTGGCTACTGCCAATTTGACTTCCTCCGCGGTGGGTACGGCAATCCGGGCAAACGCAAAGGTCAATCTGACCGGGGACTACGCCGCGGAAGCCACGCTCGATACGCAGGCGATTCCGTTGCAGCCCATCTTCGCCATCTATGCTCCCGGCGCAGGCGGCCGATTTGAGCGGACAGACCGAGGTGCACGCCACGCTCCACGGGCCGCTCAAGAATAAGAAACTGTTGGAAGCGCATCTTACGATTCCGACGCTGAAGCTGGCTTACAGCAATACCATCCAGTTAGCCGAGACCTCGCCCATCCAGGTCGATTACAAGGACACCGTGATTACGCTGCAGCGTTCGGGCCTCAAGGGCACGGATACCGATCTGCAGTTTCAGGGGTCGATGTCGACCACCAACGGCGCGCCTATGTCGCTGCGTGCTGTTGGGCACGGTGAATCTGCACCTGGCGCAGGTGTTCGCACCCGACATCAGGAGCTCGGGCGAGTTGAAGTTCAATATCAATTCGAATGGAGCGACGAACAGTCCTGACTTAGGCGGCCAGATAGAAATCGTGGATGCGAACTTTGCCAGCGGCGATCTGCCGGTCGGCTTGCAACACGGCAACGGCGTGCTGACGCTGACCAAAGACCGGCTCAACATCACGAAATTTCAGGGCACTGTCGGCGGCGGCACGGTTACGGCGCAGGGTGGAGTCGCCTACCGCCCCGGCGTCCAATTTGATCTTGGGGCTGGCGGCCAACGGAGTTCGCGTGCTCTATCCGCAAGGTGTTCGCGAAACCGTGAACGCCAATCTTCGGCTTGCAGGCACCACAGACAACGCGGTTCTCGGGGGCCAGGTCAACTCGCCGATCTCTCGTTTACTCCGGCCTTTGATCTGAACAGCTTCATCAATCAATTCTCGGGCGGTGTTTCTCCGCCCGCCAACTCCGGGACTGGCGCAAAATATCCAGTTGAACCTGGGCGTGAGTTCGGAAAACAACATCAACCTGGTGAGCAGGACGCTCAGCGTCAACGGCTCGGCGAACCTGCGGGTGCGGGGCACGGCCGCAGAGCCGGTGATCCTGGGACGTGTCAACCTCACCGGCGGCGACATCATTCTCAACGGGGACCGATTCGTCCTCAACGGGGGAACCATTGAATTCGTCAATCCTTCGGAGACGCAGCCGGTGGTCAATCTCGCGCTGAACACGACCATCCAGCAGTACAACATCTCTATGCGGTTCAACGGGCCGATCGACCAGCTGCGCACCAACTACTCTTCCGATCCTTCGCTGCCGGCCGCCGACATTATCAACCTGCTGGCATTCGGTTCCACCACGGAAGCGAGCGCGAATGAATCCGCGACGCCGGCAAATCAGGCGGCGGAGTCGCTGGTGGCGTCGCAGGTAAGCAGCCAGGTGACCAGCCGGGTATCGAAGGTCGCGGGCATCTCCCAGCTTTCCATCAACCCGGTACTGGCGGGAGGAACCAGCCAGGGGCCTCCGGGCGCGAATATCACCATTCAGCAGCGGGTCACAGGAAACCTCTTCGTTACGTTCTCGAGCAATGTAGCCTCGACGCAGAACCAGACGATCCAAGGGCAATATCAGCTCTCCCCCCGGGTTGCGGTCAGCGCCACCCGCGATCAAAACGGAGGCTTCGGGTTCGATACCTTGATCAAGAAAACCTGGTAAAGGGGAGCCACATAATTAGTGGCAAATTGCGGTGGATGTATTTAGAGTGTCATTCCTGTGAAGGAGCGGCGATTATGGCGATGACTTTTGAGACCCCAGAACTTCAACTGGCTTGCATGGCCGACAATGGCGCCATGGGTAAATTGACGGAGATAAGGCTTGGCGCACCGGCAGGCGTCTACGGAGACCCAGGACCAACCGATCTGGACCCTCACGCACGTCACCACCATATAAATAACCGGACCGGGATTGCATGGGTGTATCAGGGAGCCAATAACGCTAATCAACATATCCTGGCTTTAGGCACAAAACACAACCGCAATGTTGGTAGAGGAGATAGTGGTTACGACTGGGACAGGAGAGGGAGAATTTGACCATCAACGCCTACAATCCGGCCCAATCGGGTCGCCCTACAAAACAATAGCAGGCATCTACCGTTTGCGTAGGATGCTGAACAACGCGTGGATAGTAGCTGCCAACAGCAACAAGACCGACGAACCTGCCACGATCAGCCTGATCATTTTGTTCCGTCCGCGGAGGGCTGTTGCGGAAATAGAACACCGAACCCCTGCCTGGCGTAGCCCGCCAATTCGACCAAGATCTCCGTCTGGTTCGGATCGTCCCACATTGGCTGGACATCAATCACGCGACTGATTGTGCGGGCATCTGATGGGTACATGGTGAATGCATTCCCATGTTGTACATAGGTTATGTCTGTCGCGTCAGGTTCTGGGAGTCTGACCTTCATAGTGACAGGATTCTCCAACACGATTGTGACGTGGCTTAGTCGCCCTTTGCCATAGCTGCCTGATCCTTGAACAGACAGCTTTCCAGATAGGCCAATGCTCTTCAGGTGTTCGATCGTCCTTTCCGGGAGCAACATTCCAGTGGGCAGCTGCTGAATCGACAGGGGTAAGCTGGGGGAAGATCGGATCATAACAACAAGACTGATCTGCTGGTCGGTAACATACATCCTGGCGATGCCAAAAATGGCCGGAGCATAGAGCGACCAAACGGCGATTGTCCCGACAGAGCGCCAGGATGGCACCCGCTCTGCGCGAGAAGAAGCACATAAGAGCGGCTAGGAGCAGGGTCACTGATCCCGAGAGCGCTACGTATTCCCATAATGAGACCGGAGCAAACATGGAGCCCGCAGCCAATAAGGCATAGCCAACACAAAAAGCAGTGGCCATTCCAGTACTCAGATACAGAAATGATGTTCCAATCTTCGCTCGCCGTTCCCTATCCATTTTTTCTCAAACTGCTTCAGCGCGGCTCTCTTCGATTTGACTTATCAAGATAAATGCGACCAGGGTCAAAAGTCGACCCCGAGCGAGGCCAAACGTCCTGCTCAGCGAATCGAAGGCTTCGGTTTAGGTTGGTCATGGTGCGACCGTGGCAGTTCGCAGAAAATCGAAGTTGCCGGAACTCGAGATGTGAACATTCTCGAGCCGCCTGGTATGGACCAGCACCGCATCCAGATACCACAGGTTGATGGACGGAAGCTCGTTAGCTAGAATCTGCTGCACCTTCACATAATCCGTCCCGCCGCCGGGCCTGGTCTCCTGACATACTCGCTTCCCGGATCAGTGCGTCCAGGGGTGGGTTGGAGTAGCGGCCCCGGTTGGCCCCATGGGGCGGAAACGAGTCGCTGTCATAAGCGTAGCGGAAGATGTCCGGGTCCTCATTCCCACCCAGCCAACGTAGCGTATACATCTGGAAAGCGCCCTTGCTGATGTCGGAGAAGAAGGTAGCGAACTCGAAGCTCCTTACCTCCAGAGCAATGCCTACATCGCGCAACTGCTGTTGCAGAATCATTGCCAGCAGCCGGCTGGTCTCATCGGTAGAGGTCTTCATCGCCAGGCGAAAGCGAACGCCGTCATTGGCCCGCTTCCATCCCGCGGCATCGAGCAGCGCGTTGGCCTTGGCCGGGTCATAGGGATATTGCTGCACGTCTCCCGTCCACGCCCAGTGCTGCGGCGGCAGCAGGCTTTCCGCCAGCCGGGCGCGGTCTCTCCATAGCGAATGAATGATTAGCGGGCGATTCATGGCAAAGGCGATCGCCTGGCGTACGCGAATATCGCGCAGCACGCTGTCCTGGGCGTTAAACGAGATGTAATTCAGGTTGGTCCCAGGAGCGCTCTCCACTCGCAGATCGGGGCGCTTGGCCAGGGCGTAAATCATATCCGCCGTCAGACAATTGATGCAGACGTCGGCCGAACCTTTCTCCAGTTCGAGCGCCCGGGTAATTGCGTCAGGTACAACAGCGAACCGAATGCGCTCAATCGCGGGACGAGGCTGCCAGGAATTTTCATTGCGTTCCAGAATCACGTTTTCATCCTGCAGCTGGCTTACAAACCGGAAGGGGCCGCTGCCGATGGGATGAAATGCGAAGTCGCGCCCGCTTCCCACGGGAACAATCCCAATGGCGCCGTCAGACAAATTCCACAACAAGGCCGCGTCGGGCCGCTTCAAGTGGATAACCACCGTCGCGGCATCGGGCGCATCGATGCGATCGACATGCACAAACGTTGCCCCCTTGGCGGTTAAGACCGTGCCGTTACGCATCGAATCAAGCGTGTACTTCACATCAGCAGAGGTCAGCTTCTGTCCGTTGTGAAAATGAACATCGGTCCGCAGATGAAAGCGATAGGTTAGCGGATCGGGAGTCTCCCAGCTGGTGGCGAGCCAGGGTTCCACGTTGAAGTGAGCATCCTTGTGCACCAGGCTGTCGAAGATCAGGCTTCCGATATGTTCCGACTGGCCATCGACCCCGACCCTGAGATCGAGGCTGGTGGGGCTGCTCTCAATCACCATGGTTACGGTTTGTGGCGACGGCCGGCTGGCCCCCGCATCCGGCAAGACCCACCAACACGCATAGGGCAAACACCCACCGCTGCGGAACTGCTTTAGACATAGGTGATCTCGCCCAGGATCGCCGGCCGCGCCGCACCGGTCGCCGAAGGAATATTTCCCGGGCGCCGATGCCACGTCTCATACGCCAGCAAGGCGAAGGCGGCCGCCTCCTTGGCTTCCGCCGGCAGTCCAAGATCATCGCTGGCTTGCACGCGTACATCCCTGCGGCTCGAGCTGCTCGCGCAGCATCTGCATCAGTGTCAGGTTGCGTGCGCCTCCGCCGGAGACGATAAAATCCACCGGCGCCTCATGCATGCTCTTACGCAGGAAGCTGGAATAAGCCAGTCCTACACTCTGCGCAGTGAGTGCAGTTGCAGTTGCAATTGCATCTTCCCGGCTGCCGCCCGCTTTGCGGCAAGCCTCCAGAAAGCGCGCTGCGTAATCGCTGCCGAATTGCTCCCGGCCGGCAGTCTTGGGCGGCCGCGCCTGAAAGAAGGGCTCGCGCAGCTTTGCGCTCACCACTGCCTTGATCACTGCGCCGCGTGCCCCCGTCTTTCCTCCGCGGTCAAACGGTTTGGCGAAAAGCTGCTGCATCAGTTGATCGATCACCATGTTTCCCGGACCGGTATCGAAGGCCACCACCTGCAGAGGGTCCGGTGTTCGGCGGCAGCGCCGTCAGGTTGCCGATGCCTCCCAGATTCTGCAGCACGCGGCCCCGCGTGGGATGGCGAAACAACACGTAGTCGAGCAGCGGAACCAGCGGAGCACCCTGTCCCCCAACCACCATATCGGCGGGACGAAAGTTTGAGACCACGGGAACGCCGCTCTGCTCCGCCAGCATCGCCATCTCGCCAATCTGCCAGGTGCAGGCTGCCTCGCGCCCCAGATAGCGGGCCGGAGTGGCCTGGTGATAGATGGTTTGACCATGGCAGCCGATCAGATCCAGCGTGCAGGGATTGCGCTCGAGCGCGACGGTGAGCGCCTCGGAATACGCCTGTCCCAGCCGCCAGTTCAGCCGCGCCAGCTCCGCCGTGGCGATGGCTTCGGCATTCATCGCCGCCAGCACCGCGCGGCGCAGCGCCGGCGGAAAAGGGAAGCCGGCGTGCGCCAGAAGCTTCAAATCCGGGAACGCTGGATCGTCGGGGTTGGGCGCAATCCGGGTAAAGGCAACGTCGATGCCATCAGCGGAGGTTCCGCTCATGATGCCGGCGACCGTCATCGAGGTCAGCGCGAGTGCTCATGCCGGACTCGCTTTCGCCACTTGCTCGGTAAAGCGCGTCGACCGCAGTGCTGCATTCGCTTGACTGCAGCGATGGTGGGCGAAGGCGGCAGCCGCTTAGGACGTGCGGCGGTCACTGTCCGCACCTTGGCCGCGGCGCGCCGCAGCAGGCGGGCGAAGGAAGGTGACGTTTCCGCTTCTCGCAGCACCGCCTCATAGGCAGCGAACACCAGTGCCGGGTCGCGGCAGATCTCCACGACGTCCATGCCCGCCGCCAGCGAACGAACCGCCGCATCGGCCATGCCGATGTGGTTGAGGATGCCGCCCATCTCCATATCGTCGGAGACAATCAGGCCCTTATAGCCAATCTCCCGGATCAGGACCTTCGCGAATCCAGTAGCTGGAGACGGATGCGGGCTCAGGGACCTGACGCGGAATACGCCGCATGCGAAACCATCACCATCGGCAGCTGCTTCGCCAGCCGCCGGTAGGGCAGCAGGTCTTCCTGCCACAGCAGGTCGAACGGCTTGCTGATCGACGGAGTGGCATGGTGCGAATCCACCTGCCCGCTACCCAGGCCGGGGAAATGCTTTCCGCAACCCAGCACGCCGTGCCGCGCCAGTCCTTTGAGGAAGTAGCCTGGCGTAGCGGGTGACCTGCTCTGGATCGCCCGAGACAACCCGGGTGGTCATCACGGCCTCGGAGGCAGGCGTTCGCAGGTCGAGCACCGGGGCGAAGGTGGTATTCAACCCCAGCATGCGCACCTCCTGACCGATGAGGCTGCCATGCTTTTCGAACAACGCCGGCTTGTTGGTGGCCGCAACCGCGAAGGGCGATGGCATGGGCGCAATCAAATCGCGCAGCCGATCGACGGTGCCCCCTTCGACATCAATGCAGCGCAGCAGCGGATGATCCAGCACCTGCCGGCCGAGTGCAGCAGGGCATGGGTCTGCGCGGCGCTCTCGATGTTGCGGCGAAAGAGAATGACCCCGCCGGGCTGCAGCAGGCGCAACCAGGCAGATTCCATGCGTGCTCAGCTGCGCGCCTTCCAGACCCACTACCAGAACCTGGCCGGCAGCCTGCCGCAACGTCATGACGCTCACGAATTCCCCCGAATCTCGTTCTTGAGCTCTTCGAGAAGATTCAGCGCCTGCAGCGGCGTCAGGCTGTTGGTGTCGGTCTGCTCCAGGCGGTCGAGAATGCGCTGCGAGAGCGGCGTGAACATGGTCAGTTGCAGCGGCGCATCGGTCTCCTGGGCCACGTTCCTCTTCTCTGATTGCTCATGCTGCAGCAGCACCTGGCGCGCGCGCTCAATGACCGAGAGTGGCAGCCCGGCCAGCCGCGCCACCTCGATGCCGTAGCTCTTGCTCGCCGCGCCGGGCTCGATGGCGTGCAAAAAGACAATGCCCTTGGGGGTCTCTTTGACCGCGACGCGCAGGTTCTTCAATCCCGGCAACTGCTCGGCCAGCAGCGTGAGCTCATGGTAGTGGGTAGCGAAGAGCGTTCTGGCGCCCACCTGCGCGTGCAGATATTCGAGCGTGGCCCAGGCGAGCGAGAGCCCATCGAAGGTAGCGGTTCCGCGGCCCATCTCGTCCAGCAGGATGAGCGACTGCGGCGTGGCGGTGTTGAGAATGGTGGCGGTCTCCGTCATCTCCACCATGAAGGTCGAACGCCCGCGGGCCACGTTGTCGCTGGCGCCAATGCGGGTGTAGATCCGGTCCACAATGCCCAGCCGCATGCTCTTGGCGGGAACGAAACAGCCCATCTGCGCCATGATGACCAGCAGCGCCGCCTGGCGCAGATAAGTGGATTTGCCGCCCATGTTGGGGCCGGTAATCAGCAGCAGGCTGGGACCGCCGGTCTCGACATACAGGTCATTGGCGACGAACTTGGTCTGCCCGGCCGCTTCCAGCAGGCACTCCACGACCGGATGGCGGGCGCTTACCGTTTCCAGCACCGCGGACGGCGCCAATTGCGGGCGCACGTAGTTCCGCAGCGCGGCCAGGTGGGCGAAGTTCGCCAGCAGGTCGACCTCGGCAATCACTCCGCTGCTCACGCGAATGCGGCCTGCCGATCTGCAAGATGGTTTGGCGCAGCTCGCTAAAGATGCGCTTTTCAATCTCGATTGACCGCTCATGCGCGGTGAGCACGCTGACCTCGTATTGCTTCAGCTCCGGAGTGGTGAAGCGCTCGGCGTTGGCCAGGGTCTGCTTGCGTTCGTAGTCTGCCGGGACCAGGGCCAGGTTGGAACGCGTGACCTCGATGGAATATCCGAAGACATTGTTAAAGCGAACCTTGAGGGAATGGATGCCGGTGCGCTTGCGCTCCCGCTCCTCGATGGTGGTGATGGATTGACGGGCATTGGCGCCCAGCGAGCGCAGCTCGTCCAGCTCCGCATCCACGCCGGCCGCGATGGCGCCCCCATCGGCCAGGTTCACTGGAGGATCGGGCAAGAGCGTCCGCTGCAGCCTTTCCCGCAGGTCCTCAAGCAGATCAAGCCGCGCGGCGCATTCCTGCCAGCGCGGGGCGGCAATGCGCTCTAAATCGGCATGCAGATCGGGGAGCCGGGCGAGCGAAGCGGACAGGCCGCCGCATCCCGGGGTCCTGCGCTATCGAGCGAAATGCGGGAGAGCATGCGCTCCATATCCTGGATCGCCGCCAGCGTCTTGCGCAGATGCTCGCGGTCGATCAAGCTGTGGGCGGCGACGGCGACCGCCTCCAGGCGCGATTCGATCTCCGCCCGGTCGATCAGCGGCCGCACCAGCGAAGCCCGCAGCAGCCGTTTGCCCATCGGGGTCATGCAGCAGTCGAGATTGGCGAAGAGCGTGGCCTCGGTGGCGCCGCCGGAGAAAAGCGGTTCAATCAACTCCAGGTTGCGCACCGTCACCGCATCCAGCTGCAGGTTTTCGGCCCGCTCGTAGTACCGGATGTGATTCACATGTTGCAATTCGATCTGCTGGGTGGTGCGCGCGTAGTGCACCACGGCGCCAGCCGCGATGGCGGCCGCGCGGGCGCTCGCCAACCCGAACCCTTCCAGGCCATTCGCCCCCAACTGCCTTTCCAGCAGAGGAATGGCATATTCCGCGGTATAGACCCACTCCTCCAGGCGCGTTTTGGTGCCGATCTTCTCCAGTTCCGCCTCTATTTGCGGATCGAGCGGCGAGCAGGTCCGCGGAGAGCAGCAGCTCGCTGGGCTGGGCCTTGATCAATTCATCGACACAGAAGCCTGACGCTCCCTGGCCCAGAGAACTCCGTGGCGCGGAAGTCTCCGGTAGAGAGATCGAGCAGGGCCAGGGCGGCAACCGGACCGGCAATATGCAACGCCGCCAGGTAGTTGTTCCGCTCCGAAGCCAGGGCCGGATCGACGGCCGTGCCCGGGGTGAGTACCCGGGTGACTTCGCGGCGGACGATCTTCTTGGTGAGCTTGGGGTCTTCCATCTGTTCGCAGATGGCGACCCGGTAGCCCTTGCGCAGCAGCCGGGACAGGTAGTTGTCGGCGGCGTGGTAGGGAACCCCGCACATGGGCACCGACCGTTCCTTATCCCGTGCGGTGAGAGTAATTTGCAGTTCCCGGGAGGCAATGTGCGCATCCTCAAAGAACAGCTCGTAGAAGTCACCCATACGGAAAAACAGCAGGGCGTCGGGGTTCTGCCGCTTGGCGGCCGCGTACTGGCGCATGAGGGGCGTGGTGGTGGCGTCAGCCGCTGGAGCTGGAGGAAGAGTAGACACGGAAAACGCCAGCATATCGTGAATGACATGCCGGCGTTCAAAGATACGGAAAATGGGCGGTTACATCAGGCGGCGGAAAGAGTCTCTCAACGAGGGCGCAGACTCTAAAGCCCGTATCTCCACCAGCCCTGGTGTTGCACGGCTGAAGCCGTGCCCTTCGTTGAGACTTTGCTTTATCCCTCACCCAGCTGCCGCAGCAATTGCTCTCGCCGGTTGGCGAGCACCACGTGCGCAGGGCCATGAGCCTGGATCTGGCCATGATCGATCACCATCACATCCGCCGCCGTCTGGAAGGCTTCCGCCACATCATGCGAGACATAGAGTGCGGGAACATTGCCGCTGCGCAAGCCAGGCCGTCAGCTTGCTCCATAATCAAGCTCTTCAGATCCGCATCGAGGCCAGTGAATGGCTCGTCCAGCAGCAGCAGCTGCGGTTCGGGAGCGAGCGCGCGAGCCAGCGCCACCCGCTGTTTCTCGCCCCCGGAAAGATCGGCAGGCATCCTCCTGGCCAGGTGGCCGGCGTGAAATAGCTCGAGCATCTGCGCCACGCGCTCTTCGCTTGACTGCCGGCTGAGCCCGGAAAGACCAAAGGCAACATTGGCGGTTACATCCATGTTGGGAAACAGTGTAGGCCGCTGGGTGACAAACCCAATGCCGCGTTGCGCGGGGGGCACCCACACTCCGCTGGCCGTCTCCACCAGCGTTCGTCCATGCAGGACGAGCCGGCCGCGATCCGGTCTGAATCAAACCACCAAGAACGCGCAGCAGGGAAGTCTTGCCTGCGCCCGACGGGCCGAAGAGCACCGTCCAGGGCGCCGACAGCGCGCACGACACACGCAGCGACAGATTCGCCCAGCGTGTGCTCCACATCGACCTGCAGATATTCAGACACCGGCTCTCCCCCGGCGTCCGTAGATGATCAACAGCGCCAGGAAGGAGAGGCTCAGCAGCAGCAGAGCCGTGTGGTTGGCCTGCGTATAAGCAAAGTCCTGGACCTGATCGTAGATGGAAATGGACAGCGTCCGTGGTCACGCCCGGGAATGCCGCCGCCAATCATCAGCACCACCCCGAACTCGCCCACCGTGTGGGTAAAGGCCAGCACCGCCGCGGTCAGCAGGAAAGGCCGGACCAGCGGCAGCAGAACCCGCGCCAGGATCCTGCCCCGGTCTGGGCGACAGCAGCTCGGCCGCTTCCAGAATCTCCCGATCGACGGAGCGGAAGCCCGAGGTCATGGGCTGCACGGCAAAGGGCAGGCTGAAGATGACCGAGCCAACCAGAAGCCCAGCGAACGAGAAGGCCAGCGGGTGACCGAAAACCGCCGACAGCGCTCTCCCGACCGCGGTGCGCGGCCCCATCAACACCAGCAGATAGAACCCCAGGACCGTCGGGGGCAGCACCAGCGGGAGCGCGACCGCCGCCTCCACCAGTGGCTTCCAGCGCGCCCTGCCATAGGCCAGCCAATATCCGAGGGGAACGGAGATCGCCAGCAGGATCAGCGTAGTGAGGGTGGCCAGGCGGAAGGTGAGGAAGATAGCTTGCTGGTCCATAGGCGAGAAGAAGGGTTCTAAGGCGCTTTCAAGCCACGCTCGGCCAGCTGCTTTCTGATCGGCGGGGAAAGCAGAAAATCGAGGAATTGGTGGGCCTCCGCAGCAGCCGGCTCCTCTTGATCACCACCGCGCCTTGCAGGATCGGAGGGTAGGAATCCTCAGGCATCTCGACGTATTTCCCGTCTGCGCTCAAGCGCGGTGTCAGCGCGGAGGTAAGCGAAATCAAGCCTGCATCCGCATTGCCCGAATCGGCATATTGGGCGGTCTGCGCGATGTTTTCCGCGACCACCAGCTTGCCCTTCAATGCATCCGTCAATCCCAGCTTCTCAATGGCAGCCTTGGCTGCGCGCCCGTAAGGCGCGTGTTCGGCATTGGCAACTGCGACGGTTCGCAGCGAAGGGCTGCGCAGCGAGTCGACGCTGAGCGGCTGAGCCGGGGAGTCGTTTCGCGCCCACAGCACCAGCGTTCCGCGGGCATAGGGAATGGGCGCGGCGCTATCTGCCAGGCCGGCGGCGACCACTTTCTGCGGGAAGGACAGATCAGCCGAAAGAAAGAGGCCGAAAGGGCCGCCGTTCAGAATCTGCGTGGCCAGCGTGGCCGAGGATGCGTAGGAAGCCTCGGCTTTCTTATGGCGTCTGCTTCTCAAACTGCTCGATGAGCGCCGGCAAAACCGGCTGCAGGTCCGCGGCCGCGGCAATCTTGAGCGTGCTGTTCTCCTGCGCGTTCAGAGCAGAGCGGAGGCCAGAACCGCAACCAGCCAGAAACAAGCTTCGTCTAAACACGCAGCACCATCACTTCCGTGGACTTGATCAGGGCGGCTGCCGTTTCACCCACCTGCAGCCGCATTTCCCGCGCCGCTTCGGCGGTGATGATCGAAGTGATAATCTGCCCGCCGATCGAGAGCTTGACCTGTGCCAGCAGCCCCTCAATCTTGAGCTCGACAATGCGGCCGGTGAGTTGATTGCGCCCGCTGAGCATGCGCAGCATCTCCCGCTTGGGGGTCTCCGGCCGTTTCGCCTGGTGCAGCAGGCTATCCAGTTCAGCTTCTGGAATGCGATAGTGGCCGCCCGGGGTCTTCACCGCCTTCAACTTTCCCCGATACAGCCACTGCTTGATGGTGGGATACGAAATCCCCAATCGCTGAGCGGCTTCGCGCGGTGAAAGCAACATAGCGAAATGATACGATACGATCCTCGCGAACCCATACGAATTTATATCGGCCTACCAGGGTTTTGGGTGCCCCCTGTAAGAATCTTGACCTACTACGAACCCGCGGATATGGGGCACCCCGGCTTCGCGGCACTTCAATCGCAGGACGCTTTGTTACGTGACGCACTAAGCTAGGCTTAAACCATGCACGAAGCTTCTCATCAACTGCGCTGCGTCGGTTGCAGCGCCGTCATCCCCCCGGACACAGTAGAAAAAGACTTTCGTTGCGTCGACTGCGGCGAACTTCTCGAGGTGGAATATCCCTCGTGGAGCGCGGCGCGGCGCACCCATTGTCCAGGACCCCGTCGTATGCCCAACCCGGGCGCCTTGCGCTGGCTGTGGCAGGAGAGGCTCCAGTCCAGGCTCCCCATCGATCAGAGCGGCGTGTGGCGCTTTCGTGAGTTGCTGCCGATTCTGCTGCATCCCGAAAAGGCGGTCACGCTGCGCGAGGGCAACACCCCCCTTTACCGGCTCTTGCAAAGCGCAGAGGAGCTTGGGCTGGAGCAACTCTACGCCAAACATCAGGGCATGAATCCCACCGGCTCCTTCAAAGACACGGGAATGACCGCTGCGCTTTCACAGGCCCGGGAGCGCGGCTTCCAGTGGGTGGCGTGCGCTTCCACCGGCAACACCTCGGCCTCCATGGCGGCCTACGCATCCCGCGCCCGCATGAACAGCCTGGTCTTGCTGCCCGAGGGCAAAATTTCCTGGTCCAAGCTTTCCCAGGCGCTCGATTACGGCGCGGTCACCTGCCAATTGAATACCGACTTCGATGGCTGCGTGCGGGTGCTGACGGAAGTCGTCCGGCGCGCGCCCGTTTATTTGCTCAACTCGGTCAATCCCTACCGGCTGGAAGGGCAAAAGACCGCCGCGCTTGAAATCGCCGAGGAGTTCGACTGGCAGATCCCCGACCACTTGATCGTGCCCGGCGGAAATCTGGCCAACAGTTCCGCGCTGGGCAAAGGCTTTCTCGAAATGATGCATTTAGGACTCAGCAGCAAGGTCCCGAAAATCAGCGTGGTGCAAGCCGAGGGCGCCAACCCGCTCTACCTGAGCCTGCTGCAACCACGATGGGCGCGAAATCCAGCCCATGCAGGCCAACACCCGGGCCACCGCCATCCGCATTGGAAACCCGGCTTCCTGGCGCAAGGCAGCCCGCGTCATCCACCAGACCGGAGGCTATTGCGAACAGGTCAGCGAAGCGGAGATTGCCCTGGCGAAAGCGGAGATCGGCCAGGAAGGTATCGGTTGCGAGCCCGCGTCCGCCGTCACCCTGGCCGGCTTGAAGAAGTTCGTTCGCCAGGGCAAGATCCACCGCGCCGAATCGGTCGTGCTGCTGCTTACCGGGCACACGCTCAAGGATTCCGAGTACACCATCGATTTTCACCAGGGGACGTTGTTGACCGGGGAAGAGAGCGCCGGGCTGGAGCGGGAAATCGCGGAAAAGCGCCGGGCCACGCTCTCGCTAGAGGCCTCTTCCGACGCCGTGCTTCGTGTGCTCGAGGCGGCGATCCAGGCGTGAAGACAGGCATGAAGACGGTGCAACTGCGGCTCCCTGCTACTTCGGCCAACCTGGGTCCGGGCTTTGACGCCATGGCGCTCGCCCTCGAACTCTTCCTGGAGATCGACGCCGTGCCCGCCCCCCAGTTCTCGATCGACGCCACCGGGCGTAATCAGAATATCTGCGCCGGCCTGACCAGAAACCTGCTGATCGAGACGTATGAATCCGTGCTCGCCGCCGAGCAAAGGCAGGTTGTGCCGCTCGAGATTCGCATGCGCAACGGCATTCCTGTGGGTATGGGCTGCGGTTCCTCGGCGGCGGTGCGGTTGGCCGGCGTGGCGCTGGCCTCGGCTTTCGGGGAGCTCGATTGGGGCGCGGCCAGAATCGTCGACCATGCTGTGCGTCTCGAAGGGCATCCGGACAATGTGGCCGCCTGCTGGCATGGAGGCCTGACCATTGCCGCCAGTGCGCAGCAACTGGCCATCGTCTCCATCCCGCCGCCCGCGCATTGGCGAGCCCTGCTGGTTCTTCCGGAGACTCCGGTTGCGACCGCCAAGGCACGCTCCATGCTGCCCCAAAGCTACCCCCGCCAGGACGTGGTCATGAGCGTCCAATGCGTAGCCCTGTTGACCGCTGCGTTTGCCTCCGGGCAGGGCGGATCTGATGCAGCTGGCTACACGTGACCGCCTGCACCAGCCCTACCGTGCGCAGCTGTGCCCGCTCCTGCCTGCTCTGCTGCCTCTGGCCGGTAGCCATGGAGTGATGTCGGTTACCCTAAGCGGGGCGGGCCCGGCGGTCATGCTGTTGACGCAAGAGCCTGATGCGGCCGACGGCAAACCCTGAACGGAGCGATTCTGGAGCTGCCCGACCGGTTTGTCCGGTAGAGATTCTGCCCGCCGGGCTGTGCCGCGAGGGCGCCGGGATGAGCTTTGGCGATTAGGGTTGTCCCCAATGGCCAAAAGGTTATTTTCGATTTCCTCAGATGTTACTTAATCGTTACCTAAGTTTTGTTTACAACAGTCTGTGCTAAGCCCTAATTTACGCGTCGTGGGCAGTTCTGGGGGAGGGCTGCTCTAGCGCCTGTGGCCGCGAGGCCCGGGCGCTTTTGCTTTTGGGCCGGTTGCACCTTTTGGCTCATCCTGCATCCATTGTTCAGGGCTGAGTGTGGCCTGGATGCTATGCTCAGCCAGGGAAGTGAAGGAGGAACATGGCAGGACCAGGGGTCTTTGAAGTAAACGATGCGACATTTGAGCAGGAGGTGTTGCAGTCTGACCAGCCTGTTCTGGTCGATTTTTGGGCTGCCTGGTGCGGGCCGTGCCGGGCGTTGGCGCCCGTCGTGGACGAAGTGGCCGCGCAGTACCTTGGCAAGCTCAAGGTGATGAAGATGGACGTGGATCGGAATTCCGCAACGCCCGATGCGCTATGGCATCCGTGGCATTCCGGCTTTGCTTCTCTTCAAGGGCGGCAAAGTGGCGGAGCAGATCGTCGGCTATGTCCCAAAGGATACAGATCGACAAGAGCATCAGCAAGCTGATCGCATCGGTCTAAGCGCTACGCCGGCAACTAGCGCCAACGGAAATCCCGCCAGTAAGCGGCGCCAGCCGTCACGGCAGCGGACCCGGCCGTTAAGGTCAATTGAGGCGGCTGTATTCAGGAATGGGAAGCCCGGCGAAAGCCGGGCTCTGCGTTGTCTGGAAACCTCGTTATCTCTAAGCGTAGCGGCGCAAAACCCCGAGAACGCGACCCTGGATGGCAATCTGCGAAAGTGGAACGTAGATGGGTTCCATCTCGGTATTGGAAGGCTGCAACCGAACCATGGTTCCTTCAATGTAATACCGCTTCAGGGTGGTCTCGCTCCCGCGCACCAGAGCGACGATGATCTCCCCCTGGCGCGCGGTGCTGGTGTGCTCCACCAATACATAATCGCCGTCCACGATGTGCTCATCGCGCATGGAGTCTCCGCGCACCTGGAGAGCAAATACTTCGCGATTTCCGATGATGTCGGCCAGCGCGATGGTTTCGCTGGTCTCCGATGCCTCGACCGGTTGACCGGCCGCGATCCGGCCCAGCAGCGGAAGCCGGTCCGAACGCCTGCGTTTTGCTGCGTGGCGGCAGTACGTCGATCGAGCGGCTGCGGTTGTGAGCCGCGCTGCAGCAGCCCCTTCTTCTGCAGGTTTGTAATGTGTTTGTGCACCGTGGCCAGCGACTTAAGACTCAACCCGCGGGCAATCTCCTCAAAAGAAGGGGAGTATCCATTGCGCTGCACAAAATTGCTGATAAAGTCCAGCACTTCTTTCTGCCTGCGGGTCACTGACATGTCAGCATTATAGCGAACAAAAAGCGAACCAAGAAAAATCTTTTTTCCCGAGCGCCTGTTCCGAGCCCTGAGCGAGCACAACCAGTGTTTCGTTTTGGAACGATGTCTTGCGCGCCTCTCCCGTTATGAGACGGCGCATCGACGGAATGTCCCCGCAGGCACTTGTTTCAGCGAGTCATTCGCGATGCAGGGTAGAGATGCAACGCGGAAAGCGAGCACAAGCGTAAGCGGGCACAGGGTCGCCGAGGTGGACACCAGAAAGTAAACGACGGCACGGGTCGAGTTCCCTTGCGTAACGCCGATAGAACAGACAAAGCTTTCGTCCATCGGCATCGACGCCATACCAAAACAGCCTGTGCCTTTCGCCGGAAGATACGGTAATTCCTCGGCGGCGCTTTACCGCTCTTCAACAATTCTCGGGCTCCAGTTCTCGGATACAGGTTGGATGGTGAATATGCAAGAAGCAGGAAAAGGTCAGAGGCGTCCTCGGCGGAATGGAGCATCGGCGCAAGACATCAAGCGCGGTAAACCATGTCGCCCCTGAAAGTGCGAAGAAAGAAGCTCCTGCCGCTCGCGCCCGCAATCGCGCCGGTGCAGCGGCCGGGCGATCTGCTCACCGCCGAACAGGAAAAGCTCATGATCGAGCATCTACCCATCGTGCGCTTTATCGCCCGGCGCATCCATGAGCGACTGCCTCAACATGTGCCCATCGAAGACCTCTACAGCGCCGGAGTGGTAGGGCTGCTGGACGCCTTCAGCAAGTTCGACCCATCCAAACAGGTCCAGTTCCGCAGCTACGCGCAATTCCGTATCCGCGGGGCAATTCTCGACAACTTGCGCACCCTCGACTGGAGCCCGCGGGAGTTGCGCCGCAAAGGGCGTGCCATCGAGCAGGCAATCCAGACCCTCACCGCCCAGTTCGGCCGGGCCCCCAACGACCTTGAAATCGCCGCCCAATTGCACATCGATCTGGCCGCCTATCAGCAACTGCTGGGAGAACTGAAAGGACTGGAAATCGGCACCCTGCATTCCGAACGCTCCGAGGATTCCGGCGAAGAAGAGTTCGTCTACCTGCCCAACCGGCCCGAAGACGATCCCCTCTTTCGCTACCTCCACGCCGAAATGCGAGAGCGGCTGATCGAGGCCATCGGCGACCTGCCCGAGCGCGAGCGCCTGGTCATGACCCTTTACTACTACGAAGAGACGACCATGAAAGAGATCGGACTCATCCTGGGCGTGGTGGAATCCCGCATCTCCCAGATCCACGCCTCCGCCGTGTTGCACCTTCGCGCCCGTCTTGCCGACTTCGCCGCCCGGCAAGAGCCAACCATCGGCTCGCCGCTCGTCCCGCCGACCCGCAGTCCCTAAAAACGCTTGCTGAGGCCCTTTCCACGATGGCTGTTGCGCTGGTTACCAAAGGTCCCCTTTTGTATGCCGATGATGCTACGCTAAAGTCCGGCATGGACAATCGCCGACAATCCGTCGCCAGGCGATCCGCGCCCAACTGATCCTCTGAACGCCTCGATGACAGTCATCGATGAGGAGCGCCTGAAAAAGATTGCTAGGCTCAAGCAGGCTGTGGCCGACGGAACCTATCACGTCAGTGCCGAACAACTGGCCGACAAGCTGATCGAGCACATGCTGGAGCCCAAAGGCTAGCAGCGGTTGTCTGGTATGCGCCTTGGATATACTTTGTAAAGAGGCGCCTGGGCATGGCGATTCGCTTTTTGTGGAATGCGACCAGAGGCCATCGGCTTACTCCGTGGCGGAGCGAATACCTCAAATGGCGCATCGAAACCTATTCCGGCCGCAAGGCTGACACCATCGACGCCAGGTACTTCTGGTTCTTCCTGTGGAAGGAAAGGGCCCAACTGATGCGGTTCCTCGGCTGGACGCGGAATTTCGGAACCCGGAGCCGGCAACAGCTCTTGAGCCTTCTCCTGCCGCAGGCTTGCCTTTTGTCTGTTGCTGGCCATCATGTTCCTCCTGGGCTTGGAAGCGCAGGCCGGCAGGCATCCTCGCCCGAGACCACGATTCGCGTGCAAACCTCAGAAGTGTTGGTCCCGACACTGGTCCAGATGCCATCGGGGGAAATTGTTTACGGCCTGGGGCCGGCCGACTTTCAACTGCTGGACAACGGCGTGCGGCAGCAACTCCACGTCGACGATGACCTGGACAACGAACCGGTTTCCGTCGTGGTCGCGGTGGAGAAAGGCCGCATGGCCGCGCTTGAGTTCGACAAAATCAATCGCCTGGCTCCATTGATCGATCTCTTTCTTGGCGATGGGTCGAGCGAAGCGGCCTTCGTAAGCTTTGATTCCAAGCCTCAACTGGTGGTGCCTTTCACCAAGGACGAAGATCGTCTGGGTCATGAGTTGAAGCGCATAGAGCCGGGCGACGGCGGAGCCGCGATTCTCGATACCGTGGGCTATTCGGTCAAGCTGCTGGAAGACAGACCGAAAGACTATCGCCGCGTATTGCTGCTGATCAGCGAGACCCGCGATCATGGCAGCCACGAGGTGGATGAAAAGCGGCTGGTGGAAGAAATCGGCACCAGCAACACGCTGGTTCTAAGCGTCACCTTTTCTCCCTCCAAGGCTCTGTTGTTGCATGATCTCAAGCATAGCGACGAGGGCGCGGGTCCGGATTTTCTAGCTCCCTTGATGATGGCCGTGCAGTCGATGCGCAAGAATGC
Organism: uncultured Acidobacteriaceae bacterium; assembly: GCA_963757515.1. Taxonomy (GTDB): domain Bacteria; phylum Acidobacteriota; class Terriglobia; order Terriglobales; family Acidobacteriaceae; genus PALSA-350. Next base: position 80,161 of record CAVWRV010000003.1, read on the forward strand.
GGCGCGGCAGATTGCCCTGATGAGCGGCGGGGAATACGCTCCTTTTACCACCGAGCGCGGCTTTGAAGCCCGCGTGCAAGAGGTTGCCAAACATGCTCGCAATCGCTATCTGCTGAGCTTTCGTCCCACCGACAATACTCCGGGATTGCACGTGTTGGATGTTCGACTCACCCGCAATCTGGGCGCCCGGGTGGTGGCCCGCGCCAGCTACTGGGCATTGGATAAGCAGCCGGTTCCGTAACCCGTCCCAGAAATGGCGTCCCTGGGGTTAAGACGTGCATCTATCAGTCTGACTTCGGTTTGAGGAGAAGGATGGCCGCAGCGACCACGACTGCCAATGCCGCAAACGCGGCGATGTACGCATGGAAGCCAAAGACAAATCCCTGGCTGATCGCTGCTACGGTGGCGCTCGCGGCTTTTATGGAGGTACTGGACACCTCCATCGCCAATGTGGCGCTTCCCCATATAGCAGGCAGTCTGGGCGCGAGTGCCGATCAGAGCACCTGGGTGCTCACTTCTTACCTGGTAGCCAATGCGATCGTTTTGCCCATGGGCGCCTGGGCCGCCAGCGTGGTTGGGCGGAAGAATTTCTTCATGCTCTGCATCGTCATCTTCACCGTCAGCTCATTTTTGTGCGGCATCGCCCCCACCCTGGGTCTGTTGCTGCTCTTCCGGGTATTTCAAGGGGTGGGAGGCGGAGGTTTGCAGCCGATGGCGCAGGCCATCATGGCTGACTCCTTCGAGCCCTCCAAGCGCGGTCTCGCATTTTCGCTCTACGGGTTGGTCGCCGTGCTGGCGCCTTCGATCGGACCAACCCTCGGCGGGTGGATCACCGACAACTACTCCTGGCATTGGATTTTCTACATCAACATCCCCGTAGGCATCCTGACCCTGTTCCTCACCAACCGGCTGGTGGAAGATCCTCCGTACCAGAAGTCGGACCGGAACAATCTTTACCGCATCGACTACATCGGCGTCAGTCTGCTGGTCATCGCCATGGGCGCGTTGCAGATCACGCTCGATAAGGGCGAGGAAAAGAACTGGTTTGGATCGAATTTCATCGTGGCCTTTGCCACTACTTTCATCATCTCGTTCATTGCGTTGATCATTTGGGAATTCCACGCCGAGAGGCCGCTGATTGACCTGCGGCTGTTCAAGTTCAAGAATTTCGCCGTGTGTGCCTTCCTCATGTTGCTGACCGGCGGACTGCTCAATGCGACCACGGTCCTGCAGCCGCAGTTCCTGCAGCAGCAACTCGGCTATACCGCAACCATCGCCGGGCTGTCCCTTTCGGGCGGGGGACTGGCGCTGCTCGTCGCCATGCCCATGGCGGGCCAGGCGGTGAGCCGATTCCCGGCGCGGAACCTGATCGCGATGGGCTTCGTGATCTTCGCTGTCGGCTATTTCTACACCGCCAAGCACATCAGCCTGCTCATCAGTTTCGGTTTCGCCTCCAAGTTGCGCGTGGTGCAGATCATCGCTATCCCGTTTGTCTTTATTTCCGTGACCACGGCCGCCTATTTCGGAATTCCTCCGGAGAAGAACAACCAGGTGTCGGGACTCATCAATTTCGTCCGCAATATCGGAGGCAGCATTCTCATCTCGCTCACCAACGCCCTGGTGACGGAGCGGGCGCAGTGGCATCAGAGCACGCTTTCGAAGAACACCACCTTGGCCGGCAGTGTCTATCAGCAGCAGAGTTGACGCATTGCGCAACACCCTGGACGTGACGGCCGGAAAAGCAAATGGATTACATCTGGCGCAGGGGCAGCTGTATCAACAGCTTCAGGCGCAGACGCAAGCCCTGGCTTATGTCGATGTCTATTACGTGCTCGCCTTTGCCGCCGTCCTGATGGTGCCCCTGGCATTCCTGCTCGATCGCAATCGGCCAGGCGGCGGCGGAACCGTCATGATGGAATAGCGTTCCCAGTGAAGGTACGGCCTTCAGGCCGTACGTACGCATCTGAAATGAGTGCGGGCTTCAGCCCTGAGTAGTCGTAGGCCTGAACGTCAACTTCAGGGCTTGAGAGCTCTGGAGCTGCCCTGAGGCGAGTTGACGTCCTGTAGCGGCTAAAGCCGTTCATTCAGGATAGCGTCCGGACTATCAGCCGTCCCTCGCGACAGTCGAACTGAGTTCTCACGCACGCTATCAAGCCCCAGTGGCTCGCAGCTCTACCCGTGCTCGTCTGCAACGCGTTATCAAATCGGGCGTTTCGGCCCCGCAGCGCCCTTGCATGGACGCACCAACCGAAGCCATGTTATTCTTAGTCAGACACTTAGAGAGTGGACTCGATTTAACGTAGAGGAGTAACGCGCTGCCGTGCTGGCAACTGCAAAGAAGACCGAAGTTATTACGCGCTTTCGCACCCATGACAGTGACACGGGTAGCCCGGAAGTGCAGATTGCGATTCTCAGTGAACGTATTGGCGAGCTGACTGAGCACTTCAAGCTTCACAAAAAAGATCACGCCTCCAGGCGCGGTCTGTTGATGCTGGTGAGTAAGCGCCGCCGTCTGCTGGACTATCTCAAGACGAACAATTCTGACCGCTACCGGGATGTGATCGGTAAGCTGGGCATCCGCAAGTAAACAAGCGAGCAACTTGTACCCCACAATCAGGCGAAGAGACTGGATCAAGCGGTACGCTGAGACGGCTGGTGCACACGGGTTCGCACCGGCTGGCGAGCGCACGCCGGTTCATCGGCTCATTCCGTCTCCGCACGTTGCCTCTCGCGCCGGAACCATTCCCGCCCTCTGCACGCGCCCCGCCCTTTGTGCACATACGAAATGAGGATTTTATGAAACAGGAAGTGACAGTCGAGCTTGCCGGTGGCAAGCGATTGACTTTTGAAACAGGCCGCCTGGCCAAGCAGGCCTCTGGTGCTGTGGTCGTGACCCAAGGCGACAACGTAGTTCTGGCCACCGCAGTGGCCGCGCCGGATCCCAAAGAAGGACTCGATTTTTTCCCCTTGACGGTGGATTATCGCGAGTACACCTATGCCGGTGGCCGTATTCCCGGCGGCTTTATCAAGCGCGAGGGCCGTCCCAGCGAGCGTGAGGTTCTTACCTGCCGCCAGATCGACCGCCCCATTCGTCCCATGTTCCCCAAGAATTTCCGCAATGAGACCCAGGTGATCGCCCTGGTCCTGTCCGCGGATAAAGACAACGATCCCGACGTCGTCGGCATCAACGCCGCCGGAGCGGCCCTGGCGCTTTCCGATATTCCCTTCGGCGGCCCCATCGGCGCGGTGCGCGTAGGCCAGGTGAATGGCCAGTTCATCGTCAATCCTTCCTACGCCGAGCGGCTCGAGAGCAAGCTGAATATCACCGTCGTGGCTACAAAAGACGGCGTGGTGATGATCGAGAGCGGCGCCACCGGCGTCAGCGAGGATACGGTGGTCGATGCCATCGAATTCGGCCACAACGAGGCCAAGAAGATTTGTGCCGTCGATCGACGAGTTGGTTGCCAAGGCCGGCAAGACCGAAGCGCGTCGTGCCTCCGCTCGAGTTCGACCAGGAGTACTTCGCGGCGCTTCAGGCCAAGGCCGGCGACCGGTTGAAGGACGCGCTCGACACCAAGACCCATCCCAAGGCGGAAAGCTACGCGCTGGTCAAGCAGATCAAGGACGAGCTGGCCAAGGAGCTTCCCGAAGGGGATGCGGACGCCAAGAAGAAGCTGTCCAAGTATTACGAAGTGGTGCGGGAGAGAATTTTCCGCGAGCAGGTGACCAAGGAGCGCATACGGCCCGACCGCCGCAGCTTCGATCAGATCCGGGAGATCACGCATCGAAGTCGGCGTGTTGCCCCGCGTCCACGGCTCCGCGCTGTTTACCCGCGGCGAAACCCAGGCACTGGTTACCGTAACCCTGGGAACCTCGGACGACGTGCAACGTCTGGAGACCTTCCAGGGTGAACAGCGCAAGCGTTTCATGCTGCACTACAACTTCCCTCCGTTTTCCGTGGGCGAAGTGGGCCGCATGACCGGCGTAGGCCGGCGTGAGATCGGCCACGGCGCTTTGGCCGAGCGTGCGATCGCAGCGGTGCTGCCCGGGGAAGACGAGTCTCCCTACACCTTGCGCGTGGTCTCCGACATTCTGGAATCGAATGGCTCCTCGTCGATGGCCAGCGTCTGCGGCGCCAGCCTGGCCCTCATGGAGGCAGGCATTCCTCTCAAGGGAGCCGTTGCCGGTGTAGCCATGGGACTGGTCAAGGAAGGCGACGACTACGCCATCCTGACCGACATTGCCGGTGCGGAAGACCACTACGGCGACATGGACTTCAAGGTGGCCGGCACCCGCGAGGGTATCACCGCGCTGCAGATGGACATCAAGATCAGCGGCGTGACCGGACAGATCATGCGCGAGGCCCTCGAACAGGCCCGCCGCGGACGGTTGTTCCTGCTGGACCAGATGGATGCGGTGCTGGCGACTCCGCGCACCGAGCGTTCCAAGTTCGCCCCGCAAATCCACACCCTGCAAATACCGACCGACAAGATTCGCGATCTGATCGGACCGGGCGGCAAGACGATCCGCGGCATCATCGAGGCCACCGGCGTCAAGATCGATGTCGACGATACCGGGCGCGTGAATGTCGCATCGACCGACGAAGAAGGTCTGAAGAAAGCGCTGGCCATGATCAGCGACCTCACCGCCGTTCCTGAAGTAGGCAAGACCTACCTGGGCAAGGTGGTTCGCTTGGCCGAGTTCGGCGCGTTTGTCGAGATCTTCCCCGGCACCGACGGATTGCTGCACATCAGCGAGATTGCCGAGCATCGCGTGAAGGACGTGAAGGACGAGTTGCGCGAAGGGGATCAGGTACTGGTCAAGGTTCTGGGCATCGAGGGCAACCGCATCAAGCTTTCGCGCAAGGCGCTGTTGAAAGAGCAGCGCGAGAAGCTCGGGCTTCCTGAGCCATCGCGAGGCGGCTCGGGCGGAGACAATGGTGGCGGCGAAGTCTCGGCTCCGCGCGCTCCGCGGCCGCAAGCGCAATCCCCGGTGGAGCGGCAGCCGGCGTCGAATGCCAGCACCATCACCATCGAAGGCGGGGAAGAGTTCGATGACGATGAGCCATTTGTCGAGGGCGGGGAAGAGCCAAACTTCAATCGTGCCGATGGTACCTCCGATGCGGCACCGGCCGAGGTTCGCAGGCCGGCAGCGCCGGGTGGTCCCGCAGGTCAGCGCCGCCGGCGGCATCGCAGCCGGGGACGCGGTCCAGGTGGTGGCGGCGGCGGGGGCCGTGGTCCCCAGTAAGCGGATGGCAAGTAGACGAAGGGGTTGCGCGATGTGCGCAACCCCTTCGTTATTGGGCTAAAGGTGGAACCCGCATTCATGCAACGAAGGAACGGCTTCAGCGCTCCGGGACAGAGTTCACAACTTTGATCATGCGCTTTATAGCAGTTTCGCAATTACTGAGGACTGAAGGACGATCGTTCGAGGTCGTGATTTACCATTGCGAAGACATACCACGGGCTAAAGGCCTATCAGCTTCGGTCTGGGCGTACGCAATTGCTGAAACCTGCCTTTAGCGCCGGCAATGCCAGGGCCTTGACGCCCATCCCCTTCAAGCACTGGGTGGCCTTCGCATCGCTGGGCGTCGTTTGGGGCACGACCTGGGTGGCTGCCGACACTTTGGCCGAGTACGTTCCGCCCTTGCGTGGAGCGGCGGCCCGCTTTCTGCTGGCTGCACTGCTCTGGATTCCAGTGATCCTATGGAAGCGGCTCAAGCTTCCTCGCGGTCGTGCTCTGGGCTGTCGTGCTTCTGCTCTCGGTCACCATGATCGTGTTGCCGTCCGTGCTGCTCCTTTGGGCGCAGCAACACGTTTCATCGGCAACCGTCACTGTTTTATTTGCAGCCATGCCGCTCCTGGTGGTGCTGCTGACGCCTGTCCTGAGGGCAAGGCCGTGCCGCGCCGTGCGATGCAGGCGGCCATTGTAGGGCTGGGAGCGATTGTCCTGGCGGTGGGCGCTTCTTTCTCCGCGGCTCAGGCTGGGGGCGCCGCGGTAGCGCTGCTGGCTGTGGCATCCACCGGCGCCTCTGCGCTTCTTGCCCGCCGCGAACTCCGGAGTGTGAGCCCTTTGGTGGTGACTTCGTTGCTGCTGGGTGCTGCGGCATTGCTGCTTTTTCTTGCCAGCGTGGTGTTCGAGCGGGGACAGCCGGTGCAATGGAACCGCAGTGCGATCGGCTCCCTCATCTTTCTTGCCCTGGTGGCAGGCGCTCCCGCCTATGCTCTTTACTTCTGGCTGCTGCAGCAGCTCGAGGCGTACAAGGTGGCGACGGTGCAATGGATCGAGCCCCTGGTAGCCATGATCGAGGCTGCTTTTTTTCTCCGCCTGGGCTTGTCGTTCAGCATGATCGCCGGATCCCTGGTTACGTTGGCGAGTTTGTTACTGGTAATGCGCGCCCGGGCAGAGGATGACAATACCGTTTCCCTCCTGGGCAATTCAGTAAGGGCAAGGGTCGAGGGATGCGATAAACTGCAGGCGATGGGCGCCACTTTATACATTGTCGTCGAGGGCGAGGACCCAGGCTTCGACATCTTCGTGAATGGCAGGGCGCTGGCTCGCAACGAGGACGCTCTGGAGAAGATGGCGCAACGCATTGGGGTCAAACCGCTGCTGGAATTCTTTTCCGCCGATGAGAATTCCATGGCTCTATTGCTGGAAGAAGGTGCGGGTGATCCGGAATGGGCCAAGACCTTGCCTCCGCCCCAGTGGTTTTCCCCCGAAGACGGCCTGATTACCGTCTGCACTCTGCTCGACCACCTCAAAGCTCGCCGACCGCGCTGGGAACCGAGACCCCGGCAGTCCTGCGCGAGATGGAAGAGTTCGAGCGCGTGCTGCGCAAGACAGCCCAGCGCCAGATGCGCTGGCAACTGGCCGTAAGCTGGAAATAAATTCCCCGCTTCCAACAGACTGCACGGGTCTCCACCATGGCTGTCGAAAATTCGAGCGCAGCTCGTGGGGCAGCAGGCCATTTGTTCACGATGATCCTTCAGACGTACCAGCTTCAACCCTTCCAGCGCACCCAGCAAGCGGCGGAGAAGACCAACTGCGCCCGTGTGATAGCTGTTGTGATCAGCGGCCAGCAGCACTTCGCGCAATAAGGTCTGGTCTTTCTTGCCCCACGGAATCTGCGCATAAAGGTTGCTCTCCGGGTTCTTGACCAGCTCTTCAAACGCCTCCAGATCTTCCTTAAGCGCTCTCACCGAGCTGTGCCATGCTTCCTTCGAGGGCGGCGCGGCGGACGCAGGCCAATAGTCATCCGGCCACTTCTTCTCCACATACTCCGGATTCGTGGAAAAATCCCACAAATCACGCAGCGCCATGCGCATGTGCTCGAGAAGCTCCCAGGCGGAGTGGGGCGCGTTCTCCGGCTTAGCGCCATACAGTTTCGGGGGAAAATCCTTCAGCGCCGTAAGCACGTCAACGTGCGCATCGCCGCCGCGGAGCAGCTGAACCAGTTGATCTCGAAGGGAAGCGTCGTTGTCCGGCATACTCCTGCTCGGATGCAAAAAAAGCCAGCTAGGAGACCTTCGGCTTCCACCGCGACCTCGCGCTTGCCACTGGTGAACAGGTCACCGATGCGGCGAATCTGCGCGCCAACCCCGCGGAGCTTCTCTTCGATGCGCTCGTAACCCCGGTCGATATGGTAAACGCGATCGAGGATGGACTCGCCGTCGGCGACCAGAGCGGCTAGCACCAGCGATGCCGATGCGCGCAGGTCGGAGCACATGACCACAGCCGAAGAGAGCGGTGTCTTTCCGCGCACCGTCGCGGTTCGGCCGTCCACTTTGATATTCGCGCCCATGCGGACCAACTCGCCCACGTGCATGAAGCGATTCTCGAAAATGTTTTCCACCACCGTGGTGGTGCCTTCGGCCTGAGTGGCCAGAGCCATGTATTGCGCCTGCATGTCGGTGGCGAAACCAGGGTATTCTTCGGTGGAGATATCGTTGGCCTGAAAGATTGCCTTCGCTGCGCACGCGCAAGCGAATCGCCACCCATGGGCGTGATGCGAACCCCGCAGGCTTCGAGCTTGGTAATGATGGCGGAGAGATGCGCCGGTTGGCAGTTGGCCACCACCAAGTCGCCTCCACTGATAGCACCCGCCACCAGAAAGGTTCCGGCTTCGATGCGGTCGGGATTGATGCGATGTTTGGCGCCGTGCAGCTTGTCCACGCCCTTAACCCGGATGGTCGCCGTGCCCGCGCCCTGGATATTCGCGCCCATGGCTACCAGCAGAGCGGCCAGGTCGACCACCTCCGGCTCCCGGGCGCAATTTTCCATCAGCGTATCGCCCTCAGCCAGAACCGCCGCCATCAGCAGGTCTTCCGTGCCCGTCACGGTGATCTTGTCGAAAACAATGTGCGCGCCATGCAGCCGTTGGGCCCGCGCTTCCAGATAGCCGTGCTCCTGCACGATGGTCGCGCCCATGGCCTCCAGCCCCTTGAGGTGCAGATCGATAGGCCGGTCGCCAATGGCGCAACCGCCAGGCTGGGCCACACGGGCCAGCCCACAGCGCGCGACCAGAGGACCCAGCACCAGCGAAGAAGCGCGCATGGTCTTGACGATTTCGTACTTGGCGGTAGGGTCGGAGAGCACGCGGCAACTGATGGTGGTGCGGTGCTGCGCCCGCCCATAGCCGAGTTCGACCTCGGCGCCCATCGAAGTCAGCAGTTTTCGCTGGGTCTCGATGTCGCGGACCTGGGGGATATTCTCCAGCACCACTTCATCTTCGGTGAGAATTGCGGCGGCCATGCAGGGCAGCGCGGAATTTTTGGCTCCGCTTACCCGAATCGTTCCTAGCAGCGGGTTACCGCCGCGAATCACAAACTTATCCATGAGGGCCCGGGGGTGCTCCTTACTTGTAACTTGGTTCTATAACTCAAGCGTTGTATCTTCGATTGCCAGCCGAACATTGCCGTCGGACTTAGCCAGGCGGCGCACCGCCTCGGGTTTGTCCACTCCGGCCTTGAGCATCACCAGGGCGACCGGCACGCTGCGTCCGGCAGACTTGATGGTGAGCACGGCCTGCTCGCGGTCGATATTGCAGGCACGCATCAGAATGCTGATGCCACGCTCCACCAGCTTGGTGTTCTGCATGTGCACATTGACCATCAGGTTGTCGTAGACGTAGCCAAGCCGGGTCATGGCGCCGGTGGTGATCATGTTGAGCACCATCTTCTGCGCCGTGGCGGCCTTCATGCGCGTCGATCCGGAGACCACTTCCGGTCCAACTTCAGCCACGATGCAGATGTCTGCCGCGCCAGAGAGCGGGGTGTTGTGATTGCAGGTAACGGCGGCCGTCTTGGCGCCGCGGGCGCGAGCATATTCAACCGCTGCGACCACGTAGGGCGTGCGGCCACTGGAAGAGAGACCGATGACCACGTCTTTGCGGGTCGGGCGGCGGCGGGCAATATCGCGCTGCCCCAGCTCGGTCGAATCCTCGTTCACTTCGACCGCCGATGCCAGAGCCTTCGGGCCTCCGGCCATGATGTACTGAACGCTTTGCGGAGGGGTGGAAAAGGTGGGCGGGCACTCGGAGGAATCGAGGCCGGCGATGCGTCCGCTGGATCCGGCGCCAACGTAGATCAGGCGCCCTCCGTCGCGCAGGCTGCGTGCCACCATGTCGATGACCAAAGCAATCTCGGGCAGCGACTTCTTAACTGCGGCGGCAATCTTCGAATCTTCGTGGTTGATGATGCGGGCGATTTCAAGGGCGGATTTGGTGTCGAAGCCCATCGAGGCTTCGTTGGAACTTTCCGTCGTTAGATCGTGCAGGTCTTGCGGCTGATCGTTATTCGCCTCCTGGCCGGTGCCTGTCTCCGTGTGAATAGTACTGGTTGTGGCCATGTTGGTTTACTCAGCTCCCACTCAACTAAATGATTTTATCTCTAAGTGACGAATACTTTGCTCTGAAATTAGGGCGTCGCGTGCCATCCACGCAAACACTTTTGGGTTATGGCAATTTACCCGGTGGGATCTCAGTGATTCCATGACCGCATCGTGAAAGGCAGGCCGCACCGTGCGAATGGCTTGGCTCTGGCGGTGAGGCCAGGTGCGATTGGTTAGCAACACAATGGCCACTTGGCGTTCGAAATCGATCCACAGGGAAGTTCCCGCATAACCGAGATGACCGGCCGAATGCCGGCTGAAAAAACTGCCCGACGATGAAGGCTGGGAGGGCGTATCCCATCCCAGCGCCCGGGAACTGTCCGCGCGGCAGGGCAGTACGGGTGGTGAAGAGTTGAATGGTTTCCGTCCTGAAAAGTTGTGCTTCGCCCAGCAGGCATTCCGCATAAAGAAGCGGATCGAGGGCGTTGGAGAAAAGGCCCGGCGTGGCCGGCAACTCCGCCAAGTACAAAGCAATTCTCGTCCTGGACCTCTCCCTGGATGATGCGGTGGCGGAAGGTCAGGTCTTCTTCGGTCGGCGGGATAGCCGATCGCCAGTCAGCGGGCGGTCGAAAGCAAGTGCTGGTCATAGACAGGGGAGTGAATACCTCGCGTGCGCAGAAGCGTTCCAGCCCCTCTCCGGCAAGGACTTCGAGCGCCTCGCCCAACAGAATGAATCCCGGATCGGAGTACTCGGCCCGGCTTCCGGGCGGGGATTCGAGCGGAAGGCGGAGGCAGGCATGGAGCAGCTCCTCGCGCGCCTCCGCATCCCTCGAAGAGGCGCGACGTAGCCGGGCAGGCCCGATGCGTGGGCGAGCAGCATGCGCAGCGTCACCTGGTGCCGCGCGCTGCCCGCGGCTTCGCCCTCGGCAAAGGCGGGAAGAATCTGCGCCAGCGGCTGGTCGAGTGAGAGCTGCCCACTCTGGTACAGGAGCATAGCCATGGAAGTGGTCGCGATTACCTTGGTGATGCTGGCCAGGTCAAAGACAGTGGATGCGGTAACCGGCATCTGCCGGCTGATCGTAGGTGAAGCCGCCGACGCCGTCGAGCGCGAGCACCTGGCCTTCCGCCGAGCACACCGAAGGCTGCGCCCGGAAAAGCCTGCTCCGCAATCGCTCGCTCGAGAATGGAGTACGCTCCGGCAAACTGAAGACGCTGCGCAGATGCGGAGCCTGGAATTGTGACTTGCGGCGGAGCCATGGTTACCACCAGCGATGTTACCCGACCGTTGGTCTCATTTCGGGACAAATCACGCTAATGTGCTCGCCGATCGCTCTCCGGACCCGTCTATACTTGTGAACTGAGGTTGGTGGGATGAGCGTTCGAGGCCAGTTCGTCGCAGTGGGGCTGTTAGCCGGCATCGCGGCCACCCAGGGACTGGCGCAGACCGCAACCGCCCCGTCCGCTACCGTCCAGCCACTTGCGCCACGCTCCCCAGACCTTCACGGTTCCCGCCGGAACCAAGGTACTGCTATCGCTCAAGAGCGCGATCAACACCAAAACCGCACAGCAGGGAGATGGCGTTTACCTGGTTTCTTCTTTCCCGGTGGTGGGCAATTCGCGAATCATGATTCCGGTCGGAGTCTACGTCCAGGGTGTTGTCGATCGGGTAGTGCGGCCAGGCCGGGTAAAGGGACGGGCGCAACTCGACTTGCACTTCACCACCATGATCTTCCCCAACGGCAGTGTGGTGGAAGTGCCGGGCGTCCTCAACAGTTTGCCCGGTTCGGACGGGCCCAAAGTGAAGGGGAGTGAAGGCACGGTAGAGCAGGCAGGGAACAAGGGTCGCGACGTGGGTAACGTACTCAAAGGGGCGGCCATCGGCGCCGAGGGCGGCGTGATCGGTGGCGCCGCAACCGGAGACGTGGCCAAAGGAGTCGGCTATGGGTCGCTTGCCGGAGCGGCGGCGGGCACCATTTACACTCTGTTCACCCGCGGCAACGACATTGTGATTCCTTCGGGTACTTCGGTGGAGATGGTCTTGCAAAGGCCGCTCATTTTGCAGGAATCGCAACTTGGCGGAATGGATGAAGCGCGCGGGCAGGCGCAGATGGTTCCTGCCAGCCAACAACAGCCAATGCAGAAACCGAAGCAGAGAATTCTGTGCCCGTTCGGAAGCCCGGGCTGCAACTGATGAATCCGGAAGAACAAGAGCGCGGGCCGGCAGAGGTCCCGGGACGCAGTTTCTGGCTGTGGGGCCGCGACATGCTGTTTTCCCTTGCCGTCTCTTTTTTCATCATCACTTTTCTTTATCAGCCGGTAAGGGTCGAGGGCACCAGTATGTTGCCTCGTCTGGGAGATCAGGACCGGCTGTTCATCAACAAGTTCGTGTATCACTTTGAGAGTATCCATCGCGGCGACGTAGTGGTTTTTCATTACCCGCGCGATCCTCAGAAGAGCTACATCAAGCGCGTGATCGCGGAGCCTGGCGACGAGCTGCGCATCGATGACGGTCGCACTTATATCAACGGCCGGCTGCTGCCTGAGCCTTACGTGCCCAGAAGGTTTCACGACAGCCGATCGCAGGACGCGATGGTCATTCCGCCCGGCGAGTATTTCGTCATGGGCGATCATCGCTCCATTTCCAGTGACAGCCGCGATTTTGGACCCGTGCCGCAGGACCTGATCTACGGCAAGGCCGCGTTTGTCTATTGGCCTGCCGAAGACATGGGAATCATCCACTGATTCGCCGCTACAGCATTTTCACTTCTGGTGCATACAGAGCAACCGCTCCCGACGCGGCTTTTCCCCAAGAAAAGCCGCACCTCGCTGCACTTGCCTGTGCAGAGTAGAAGTGAAAATGCTCTGATACCTGTTAAACTTGACTGAATCCACTCGACGGAGAAGCCATGCAGGCAATCCTCGCGCTCGAAGACGGGCGCATCTTCCGCGGTGAGAGCTATGGCGCCAAACGCGAATGTTTTGGCGAAGTGGTTTTCAATACCGCCCTGACAGGCTACCAGGAAATCTTTACCGATCCTTCCTACGCTGGACAGATTGTTGTCCTGACCAATCCCCAAATCGGAAACTACGGCACCAACGCCGCCGACAACGAGGCCAGCCGGCCTTACATCGAGGGGTTGGTGACGCGCGAGTTTTCCCCCATAAGCTCCAACTGGCGCTCCCAGCAGGTGACGGAAGAATACCTCGAACGCTTCAACGTTCCCGTGATCGCTGAGATCGACACCCGCGCTGTGGTTCGCCATTTGCGCACTTATGGTGCGCTGCGCGGGGTCATTTCATCGCTGGAGACGGATCCGGAAAAACTCATCCTCAAGGCTCGCGGCATTCGCAAGATGGATGGCACCGATCTGGCGAAGGTGGTGAGCACCAAGGCTTTATACGAATGGGACTGCAACGACCGGCGAAACTTCAACGGCGATCCTTTGCAACAGGGCGATGAGAGCCTGAAGTTGCCGCCGCCGGATCTGCATGTAGTGGCTTACGATTTCGGCATCAAGCACAACATTCTGCGCATGCTGGCGCGCGAAGCCTGCCGCGTCACCGTGGTGCCGGCGGAAACCTCCGCCGAGGATGTGCTGGCGCTGAATCCTGACGGCATTTTTCTGTCCAACGGTCCGGGTGATCCGGAGCCGGTGACCTACGCCCAGGAAAACATCCGCAAGCTGGTTGGGCGAAGGCCGATGTTTGGCATCTGTCTGGGGCACCAGTTGATTGGACTTGGCCCTCGGCGGCAAGACCTACAAGCTCAAGTTCGGGCACCACGGTGGGAATCACCCGGTCCAGCAAACGCAGACCGGCAAAGTGGAGATCACTGCCCACAACCATAATTATGCGGTCGATCCCGACTCCATCAACCAGAGCGAAGTCGAGCTCACCCATGTCGACCTGAACGACAACACGCTCGAGGGCCTGCGCCATCGCACACTGCCGCTCTTCAGCGTCCAGTACCACCCGGAGGCAAGCCCTGGGCCCCACGACTCCAATTACCTCTTCCACGACTTCCGAAAAATGATGGAAGAGTGGAAGAAGTGAACGGAATGGCCTTGAAGACGTATCCAGCGTTAGAGGTCTGTGTGAGAACTGCCGGTCCCGATTGTCCCGACTTCAGCTCGTGCCGCAATTCGGTCGAAGAGTTCTCGGGCCTCAGGCAGTGAGGGCAGCTCTTCGATCAGCGCTGAGAGATATGTTACGACGAGAGACGAGAACGTGCGCCCAGTCTGGCTTCAGAGTCCGAGGAGTACGCAGTGCCTCAATAACGGCAAGGTGAAGCTTTGCCCTCTCCAGGACCGAGTGTCTCACACGCAGCTGAAGTCGAGTGCGACCTCGTAAAGCAAGTTTGTTCCGCGGAGCCTCTCCTGGAGAATCCGTCTTTCAACTACAACGCAAGCCCGACACTTCGAACGGAAGATAAAAAATGCCACGCAGGAACGATATAACCAAAATTCTCGTGATCGGCTCCGGGCCGATCGTGATCGGCCAATCGGCGGAATTCGATTACTCGGGTACGCAGGCCTGCAAGGCGCTCAAGGCCGAAGGCTATGAGGTGGTGCTGGTGAATTCCAACCCGGCCACCATCATGACCGATCCGGAGCTTGCTGACCGCACCTATATCGAGCCGTTGACCCCGGAGTACGTCGAGGAGATCATCCGCCGGGAGTGCGAGCGGATGACCGATGCCAACGGCCATCGCACCGGCAAATTCGCCCTGCTGCCTACCGTAGGAGGGCAGACGGCTCTGAATCTTGCCGTCGATCTTGCCGATGCCGGCATTCTCGAGAAATACGACGTAGAAATGATCGGCGCCCGCCTCGAAGCCATCAAGAAAGCGGAAGACCGGCTGCTGTTCAAAGACGCCATGGCGCGCATCGGACTCGATGTCCCGCGCTCCGCACTGGTGAACAATATTCGCGACGGCGCGGAATTCGCGGCCAAGATCGGCTTCCCGGTCATCATCCGGCCATCCTTTACCCTGGGCGGCTCAGGCGGCGGCCTGGCCTACAACCGCGAAGAACTGATGGATATCCTGGGCCGCGGTCTCGATCTCTCTCCCGTCCACGAGTGTCTGATCGAAGAGTCGGTGCTGGGCTGGAAGGAATACGAGCTCGAGGTAGTCCGCGATCTCGCCGACAACGTGATCATCATCTGTTCCATCGAGAACATGGACCCGATGGGTGTGCACACCGGCGATTCGATCACGGTCGCGCCGGCCCAAACCCTGACCGATCGCGAGTACCAATCCATGCGCGACGCGGCCATCCGCATCATGCGCGAGATCGGCGTCGAAACCGGTGGATCCAACGTGCAGTTCGCGGTCAACCCGGCCACCGGCCGAATGACGGTGATCGAGATGAATCCGCGGGTATCGCGGTCTTCGGCTCTGGCTTCGAAGGCCACTGGTTTTCCCATCGCCAAGATCGCCGCCAAGCTGGCCATCGGCTATACGCTCGATGAGATTCCCAACGACATCACCCGCAAAACCCCGGCATGCTTTGAGCCCAGCATCGACTACGTGGTGGTGAAGATTCCCAAGTGGCAGTTCGAGAAGTTTCCCGGAGCGGATGAGAACCTCGGACCGCAGATGAAGTCGGTCGGCGAAGTGATGGCGCTGGGCCGCACCTTCAAGGAAGCGTTGATGAAGGCGCTGCGCTCGCTCGATACCGGCAAACGCATCAGTGCGGAGGTGATCGAGCCCAAGCGGCTGACGCAGCGCCTGGTGACCCCGCAGCCGGAGCGGCTGAACTACATCCGCTATGCCCTGCGCAGCGGGCTTTCGGTGCGGGAAGTAGCCCGGATGACCTCGATGGATCCGTGGTTTCTTTATCAAATCAAAGAAGTCACCGACGCCATTCAGAAACTCGCCGACTATTCGCTTGAGACCATGCCGGCGGATGTGCTGCGCAAGGCCAAGCGCATGGGCATCTCCGACGCCAGGATCGCCGAAGTATGGGGCATGGATAGCGTGGATGGAGCGGTCGCGGTAAGGGAACTGCGGCGCCGCCACGGCGTCACCCCGGTGTTCAAGAAGGTGGATACCTGCGCCGCGGAGTTCGACAGCGATACGCCCTATCTCTATTCAACCTACGACGAGGAAGATGAAGCGCCGCCCACGTCCCGACGGAAAGTAATCATTCTGGGCAGCGGGCCCAACCGCATCGGGCAGGGAATCGAGTTCGATTACTGCTGCTGCCATGCGGCGTTTGCGCTGCAGCGAAGACGACTACGAAACCATCATGGTCAACTGCAATCCGGAGACGGTGTCGACCGATTACGACACCAGCGACCGGTTGTACTTCGAACCACTGACCCTGGAAGATGTGATGGCCGTCTATGAACACGAGGCCTCCTCCGGCGCCGAGATTGGGATGATCGTCCAGTTCGGCGGGCAGACTCCGCTGAACCTCGCCCTCCCGTTGAAGGCAGCGGGCATCAAGATCCTCGGCACTTCTCCTGAATCCATCGATCTGGCCGAGGACCGCAAACGCTTCGGCAAGTTGCTGGAGGATCTGAATATTCCCCAGCCGCCGGGCGCCATGGTGACCACCGTCGAGCAGGCCTTGGAAGGCGCCGAGCGCGTAGGTTACCCGGTGCTGGTGCGGCCGTCCTACGTGCTGGGCGGCCGGGCGATGGTCATTGCCTACGACGCCGATGCGGTGCGCCGCTATATGGGCGAAGCGGTGGAGTACTCCCAGGAGCGCCCTGTTCTGGTCGATCACTTTCTCGAGGATGCGGTCGAAGTCGACGTGGACGCGCTGTGCGACGGCAGAGACGTCGTGATTGCCGGGATCATGCAGCATATCGAAGAAGCCGGCATTCACTCCGGCGACTCTTCCTGCGTTCTGCCGGCGGCCGATCTGGCGCCCTCGACCCTCGACACCATTCGTACCTACACCCGCGAGCTCGCGCTGGCCTTGAACGTGGTCGGCCTGGTGAACCTGCAGTTCGCCATTCAGCGCCGCTCGGGCGAGCAGGACAAGGTGTTTGTCATCGAAGTAAATCCACGTGCTTCCCGCACCGTTCCTTACGTCTCCAAGGCGACCGGGGTGCCGCTGGCGAAGATGGCTGCGCGGCTGATGACCGGCCGTACCTTGCGCGAGTTGATGCCGGAGCAGGTGGCCGAGCGCACCGATCTCGCCACCGGCAGTCACTTTTTCGTCAAATCGCCGGTCTTTCCCTGGAACAAGTTCCCCGGCGTCGATACGGTGCTGGGGCCGGAGATGAAGTCGACCGGCGAAGTGATGGGAGTGGCCGATAATTTCGGCGAAGCCTTCGCCAAGGCGCAACTCTCGGCCGGACAGGTGCTGCCGGTAAAGGGCACGGTCTTCTTCAGCGTGAATGATCGCGACAAAGCCGTGGTGGTGGACCTTGCCCGGCAGTATGTGGAGTTGGGTTTTCACCTGGTGGCCACTCAGGGTACTGCAGACGTGTTGGAGCGCGCCGGCATGGTTGTGGAGCGCGTCTACAAGGTGAAGGAGGGCCGGCCCAACGTGGTGGACCTGATCAAGGGCGAGCGTATTCAGCTCATCGTGAACACCCCGCACGGCCAGGACACATTCTTCGACGAAAAAGCGATTCGTCGAGCAGCGGTGACCCAGAGGATCCCGACCATCACGACCATCGCGGCGGCAAGAGCGGCGGCGGAGGGAATTGCCGCGACTCAGCGGCGCCAGATCACCGTCAACGCGCTGCAGGAATTGCGCCGGGAACCGGTTGCCGCACATTAGAAACCGCAGATCTCTCCACTGCGCTCGTTGGGGCTTTGTCCCGGTAACGAACTCGCGGGTGCCCCATATCTCGCGAAAAACGAGCGAGATATGGGGCACCCGTCGAGTCGTCGCAGGTACGAGTTCCCGGCCCGAGAGATTGTAGTTTCTTTCGTCTCACTCGCGAAACCGTCCTAGTTACGAATATCCACCATCAACTCATCGACCACCCGCTGCTCGTCCCCGGTCAAGGGCAGCAACGGCATCCTCGGCCGGCCGCCGTAGTATCCGTTTACATCGAGCGCATACTTCACGCCGGGAATCCCCATCTTGCCGGCAATCTCGATTCCCGCCCGGGCAATCCGCTGCTGCTTTTCCGCTGCCAGCACAGGATCCTTCTCCGCCCACGCCGTGTATACCTCACAGCACGCCTGGGGAGCAAAGGTGGCGAGCGCCAGCACCCCACCCGTGGCTCCGGCTTCCAGCGAGGGGTAGAGCGTCTGGGCAGAACCGCAAAGCAACTGGAACCCGACTTCCCGGGTACGTGTCTTCAGCGGTGGCCGAGGTGGCGCCACGGCAATCGCCGTGCCCCGGAAGCCAGCTCGCTCCGCGGCTACAAACGTCGCACTGCTTTCCGGCTGCCCGTCTGCGAGGAGAGCATCCTCGCCGTGACTGCGGCAAAACAGTGGTGACCGGAACCGTCCGCTTTCTGGCCGAGCGCGTGGCCTTGCACCAGCTCCGCGATCCGCTCCACGTTCCCGCTCGAGTCCTTCATGCCCACAATATTCGGATGCATCGCCAGCTCGGCGACCACCTCGATCGGCAAGTCATACGCAGTGCAGCTGGGCACGCTGTAAAGCAGCACCGGCAACGGAGAACGGTCCGCGACCGCCTGGTAATAGGTCAGCATCTCCCGGTTCCGCATCTGTTTGCGGTAGAAATGAGGGGTGCGCACCAGGATGGCATCGTACTCGAGCTCCGCGGCATAATCCGCCAGGCGCAAGGTCTCAATCACGCTTTCGCGGCCCACTCCCGCCAGCAGAACCTTTTCCGGCGCGGTCGCATACCGGGCCACGCGCAGTACTTCCCGCGACTCCTCGTCGCTCAGCATCACGGCCTCGCCGGTCGAGCCCAGCAACACCATCCCACTCATCGGCGTGCGCGAGTAGCGATCCATGTTTGCTTCCAGCTTGCGCCAGTAGGGGCGTCCGTCGGGGTAGAAACAGGTCGTTACGGCAGCGAAGATGCCTTCCAGCAGCATGTCATGATTGTATTCCCGGCCCGCAAGCGGCGTCTCAAATCGGATTTCTCCGTCCAGTGGCAAATTAGAGCCATTGGACGGGCCAGACAGGAGCGGGGCAAGTCACTGAACTATAATGATTGGAGCGGAGATCAGGGTCCTTCTTGATCCAGACGGCAACAAGAGGTCTGGCCGGCGATGGTGCCGCTCAATTCATCGGGGAAGGAATCCGGCCAAAATGGCGACAGGAGACGTTGCCGTAGGAGCACCCGGAGCGGGTAGCTCAGCGGCACTACAGACGCCAACATCCAAGCGGATCATCAATGACTTCAGCATCCAGGTAGCCACCGTAAACGGGTCCGGCTCGCAGTCCGCCAACCTGGTCCTGCTCAAAAGCATCTTCGGGATGGGTATTCCGGTAAGCGGAAAAAACCTTTTCCCCTCTAATATCGCCGGGTTGCCGACCTGGTACACCATCCGCGCCAGCAAACAGGGCTACGTCGCCCGCAGGCGAGAAATCGAACTGCTGGTGGCGATGAATGCCGAGACGGCGCGCGAAGACATCCTTTCGCTGCCCGCAGGCGGCGCCGCCATCTACGACGAAGCCTTGAACCTCAAGCAGTATCGCGACGACGTCATCTGCTACCCGGTTCCCTTCGACAAGCTGACAGCTGCGGTTTGTCCTGAAGCCAAGCTGCGCAAACTGGTGCGGAACATGGTCTATGTGGGCGTGGTGGCGCAGTTGCTGGCCATGGATCTCACCGTGGTCGAGAAGGCCGTGCGCCGCCAGTTTGCCAAGAAGCAGAAGGCTGCCGACCTGAACTGGACGGCGGTCAAAGGCCGGATACGACTTCGCTGCCAAGTCCTTGACCAAGCAGGATCCGCTGATGCTCGAGCCCATGCACGCGACCGACGGGCAAGATCATCATCGACGGAAACTCAGCGGCCGCTCTGGGCGCGATGTTCGCCGGGGTCACGGTGGTCACCTGGTATCCCATCACACCCTCCTCCTCGGTGGTCGAAAGCCTCATCGACTACATGAAGAAGTACCGCGTCGAAGAAGATGGCAAAGCGAGCTTCGCCATCGTCCAGGCAGAAGACGAACTCGCCGCCATCGGCATGGTGCTGGGCGCCGGCTGGGCAGGCGCGCGTTCCATGACCTCAACTTCCGGTCCTGGCATTTCTCTGATGACCGAGTTTGCCGGCCTGGGCTATTTTGCTGAAATACCCGGGGTCATTTTCGATATTCAGCGGGTCGGTCCTTCGACCGGTATGCCCACGCGCACCATGCAGGGAGACCTGCTGGCGATTGCCTATCTTTCGCACGGCGACACCAAGCACGTCATGCTGCTGCCCGCCTCGGTCAGCGAATGCTACCAATTCGCGATGGAGGCCTTCGACCTCGCCGAGCAATTGCAAACTCCCGTCTTTGTTCTCTCCGACCTCGATATCGGAATGAACAACTGGATGTCAGACCCGTTTGTCTATCCTGAAAAGCCTTTGAACCGGGGCAAGATTCTCTCCCGCGAGGATCTCGAGCGGCTGGGCGGATTCGAACGGTATAAAGACGTGGATGGCGACGCTATTCCCTACCGGACCCTGCCCGGAACCGATCATCCCAAGGCGGCCTACTTTACCCGCGGCAGCGGCCACAACGAGAAGGCGCTTTATACCGAGCGGCCGGACGAATATCAGAACCTGATGGAGCGTCTGG
The DNA here is from genome assembly GCA_963757515.1 of uncultured Acidobacteriaceae bacterium. Lineage (GTDB taxonomy): Bacteria > Acidobacteriota > Terriglobia > Terriglobales > Acidobacteriaceae > PALSA-350. The sequence goes on from CAVWRV010000003.1 coordinate 100,667, forward strand.
GCCGAAAATTCGACACTGCGCGTACCCTGGTGCCCACGCCTGAAGTGGTGCAGACAGGTAAGTCCAAAATCGGACTCATCGCTTTCGGCAGCTCTGATTTCGCGGTGCGCGAGAGCCGCGATCAGCTGAAAAAGGAATACGGGCTCGAAACCGACTACCTGCGCTTGCGCGCCTTTCCCTTTTCTCCCGAAGTGCACGCTTTTGTAGCCGCTCACTCCCGGGTTTACGTGATTGAGCAGAACCGCGATGGGCAAATGCTGAGCCTGCTGAAGCTCGACCTGCCCGCCGACGACATCACCAGGTTGAGAAGCATTCGCCACTTCGACGGCCTGCCCCTCGACGCGCGCACCGTGACCGACAAGCTGGTCCTTCAGGAGGAAATCTAAATGGCAACGACGTTAAACCCGCCGGTGGCGCCCGGTCCCAAGAAGAACCGCCTGGGGCTGCAGGTGTTGGACTACCGCGGAGGTAAGACCACGCTCTGCGCCGGTTGCGGACATAATGCGATCTCCGAGCGCATTGTCGATGCCATGTACGAGATGGGAGTCGCCCCCGAGCGGGTGATGAAGCTCTCGGGTATAGGGTGCTCCTCGAAAACGCCAGCCTATTTCATGAGCCGGGCGCACAGCTTCAATAGCGTCCACGGGCGCATGCCTTCGGTGGCCACGGGCGCGCTGATGGCCAACCACACCATGATGGGTTTGGGAGTCAGCGGCGACGGGGATACGGCTTCCATCGGCTTCGGGCAATTCGCCCATCTCATGCGGCGCAATCTCCCTCTGATCTACATCATTGAGGACAATGGTGTTTACGGGCTGACCAAGGGTCAGTTCTCGGCCACCGCCGACCTGGGTTCCACCCTGAAAACCGGAGTCATCAACGACCTGCCGCCCATCGACACCTGCGTGATGGCGGTGGAACTGGGCGCGACCTTCGTGGGCCGGTCTTTCTCCGGAGACAAGAAGCAGCTGCTGGCCATGCTCAAGGCGGCGATATGCCCACCGTGGCACGGTGATGCTCGACGTCATCTCGCCCTGCGTCACCTTCAACGACCATGAGGGCTCGACCAAGAGCTACAAGTACGTGCAGGAGCACGAAGAGGCGGTGAACGAGGTAGGTTTTGTTCCTTCTTTCGAAGAGATCTCCGTCGACTACGATCCCGGAACCACCTACGACGTGGAAATGCACGACGGATCCCACATGCGGTTGCGCAAGCTTCACCCGGACTACGATCCGACCAGCCGGATTGGCGCGGTGACGGCCCTGATGCAAGCCCATGAGCAGGGTGAGGTTCTGACCGGCGTCTTTTACGTCGATACCACCAAACCCAGCTTCACCGACATGCTGAACCTGGTAGATGAACCCCTGGCCACCCTCCCGGAGTCCCGCGTTCGCCCCTCGCGCCAGGTTCTGGAGCAGATTATGCAGAGGCACCAGTAGCCACCATCCGGAGAAGCGGCCCGCAGCCAGGTAAATTTGACACGAAGTTACCTGGGGAGCGGGCCATCTTCGGCCTTGTGGGTACTAATAATATGCAGCAAATATTGTTCATCCATCCCCTAAAAGTTGTATCATCAGCTCGTTTCTCCAGACAGAGCAAGAGGATGGCATGCGTAAGAATTTCCTGCGAGGGATCTATTTGGCGGTCGTTGCCCTAAGCACTTTGGCGCTTGCCAGCGATCATTTGGAAGTCCCCAAGATTGCTCCTGAAATAACAAAGATGGATGTCTGGGTAGGAACCTGGGAGTCCCAGACTCAGGTGATGACCACGCCCTACAGCGAGGCCGCCTCGGTAACCTCTGAGATGACCTGCGCCTGGTCGCCCCACCATGGGTTTATCCTGTGTGACCACCTGATGAACGGCCCTACCGGCGTCAGCAACAGCCTGTCTGTGTACACCTACGACGAAGCGGCCAAGACCTACAAGTTCTTCGGCGTCGACAAGGACGCATCTCCCCGGGAAGTTCCGATGCAGGTCAAGGGCAACGTCTGGAGCTTCGGTACCGAGGTGCAGAACCAGGACAAGACCATCATGTTCCTGACCAATGATGAGTTTCTTTCCGACAAGGTGATGCACTTCCGTACCGAGTTCAGCGATGACAACGGACGGAACTGGAAAGAACTGAATCAGGGACAACTCACCAAGATTGGCTAGATAAACTCGATCTCGAAGATATAGCCGCTGTTCGGGCTGTGGGTGGGTTCGAAGCCCGGCGGCCCCACGCCGGCGTCGCAACTGATCAGCGTGCCGTTGCGCATCGCCAGGCCGTGGGGGTCGGCCGATCCGTCGACAAATTCCGCCGTTTCGAGCGCCTGCCCGGTCATGGCATCGTACTTGACCAGCCCGGGGGTCGTGGTGTGAACCAGCTTGCCGTCCTGCTGGAGAAAGCGATCGACGTCGGAGCTGCCGGTCACCATCCAGATTGAGCCATTGTCCCAGGCAATGCCGTGCCAGCGCGCAGTGGTGATGGGAATGATGAATTCCGGCTCCCAGGACTTCGGATCGACGCGCAGAATAGCGCGCAGGCGGTTGGCCACAATCCACAGTTTGGCCTCATGCCACATCAGGCCGTGACAGCCGCCTCCATTGTCGGGCGGGCCCAACGGGATCTGGCGGTGGGACACGGTTTTCGAGTTCATGTCGGTTTGATAGATACCTTCCGGGCCGCCGTTGGCGCCCATCCAGATACAGCCATCGCCATAGGCCATGCCGCTGGTGTTGCAGGACTCAGTGAGCACCGTCTTAAGCAGCTTGCCGTTCCAGTCCAGCAGCCAGCAGGCTTCCGGGGAGCGCTTGGCGTCTTGGCCGAAATTCTGCGCCTTCTGCTCCGCGACCCACAGCCCCTCCGGCGCAATGGCTACCGCGTTGGGATAGCCTGGCGGAGCCTTGAATAAGGGCTTGGTCTTCACCTTGCGATGTGGCAGCTCGCGCTTCGGGGGAGGCGGCGGCACCTGGGCCAACGCCAGGTTCGCCACCAGGCCCATACCCAATCCCAGAAATTCTCTTCTCCTTAGACCCATCTCAGTCCTCCTAACAACTGTGGGTGAAACGGCCGCATTCGGCAGTCCCGCAAGGGACGGCATGATCTTAGCCCAGGACGTCAGTCCTGGGTGGACTCTTGGAAGGGTACGGGCTTCAGCCCGTACATCCTCACCGAACGTCGATGGGCTTTAGCCCCTGAGGACTGCGAACCACAGGTAACAGCTGGCTCATCGAAACTACGCTGGCTGACCCTAAAGAACACTCCCTCTGCGGCTAAAGCCGCTCACCGAGCCAAAGTTTATGGCGGGGCTGAAGCCCCGCCCCTTCAAAGACCACAATGAGAGTTTCAGAAACCTGATTTGGACAGGTCTCACTCTCGGCCTAAAGCGCGCTACCTGCCGTACCCATCAGGGAGAGCGAAGACATAGAGCTGCTGGCCGCTGTCCGGGCGATGCACCTCGGTCAGAATCACGTTGGGCATGTTTTCCGGACTGCCGCCGCCCAAGCCGGTGGTCACCGCAATATATTGCTTGCCATCGATGCTGAAGGAGACAGGATAGCCCTGCACCGTAGTGCCGAGCTGGGTCTCCCACAAAATCTTGCCGCTCTTGACATCCACTGCCTTGAACGACCGGTCGTAATCTCCGACAAAGGCGATGCCGCCGGCGGTCGAAAGCACCGCGGTCAGAAACGGCGCCCGCTGCTGGAAGGACCAAACCTCTTTCATCGTCCTGGTGTCATAGGCCGCGAGCTTGCCCATGTTGCCGTTGGTGCCCGGCATCTCGTAAACCCGCACCGCGGCGGCAACGCCACCCGAACCCGCCTTCTGCTCGACATCATGTCCGTTCATCTCGTCGCAGCTCTGGGAGAGCGGGATGATGAGCAGGTCGCTGGGCGCGTAGTAGCTCATCGCCTGCCAGTTGTGGCCGCCCTCCGCGCTGGGGCAGGATTGAATCCACTCATTGGTCTTGCTGTTGACGATGTCGTCGCGGTAGGTTGGCACTCCGGTCTTGGGATCAATGCTCGAGAATACGTTCTGCAGCACAGTTTCCTTGTAATCGAGAAACTTGCCGCTGGTCCGGTCCAGCTTCCACAGAATGCCGGCCTTGCCAATCGTCATGACGGTCTTCTGCGCGCCGTGATCGATCAGGACACGCTCGAAGACTTCGTCGAGATCCAGCGACTCACCCGGCGCGTGGCTGAAATTCCACTTGAGCTTGCCGGTGTCGGGATCAAGCGCGACGGTGTTGCTGGTATAGAGCGCGGCGCCGTTGGCGGTGCCGCGGCTCGCCCGCATCCAGGGCTTGGCCTGAGCCACGCCCCAATAGGTGAGATTGAGGTCAGGATCATACGTGCCCGCGATCCAGGTCTCGCCGCCCACGCGATAGAGATCGTCCAGTCCGTTCCAGGTATCGCCCCCGGGAGTGGATTTGAGGGCGATGGTGGAGAAGCGCCAATCCTGGGCGCCGGTGGCAGCGTCGTAAGCGCTGATGGCGCATTTTTCGCTCCCGAAGGCGCTGCAACCGGTGAGGCCGGCAGTACCTTGCCGTGAATGACCATCACGCCGCCGGTCTGGTTGTGGCCCTTGCCCCCGATCGCAACCTTCCAGGCGATTTGACCGCTGCGCGCGTCGAGCGCGACCAGATGAGCATCCGTGGTAGCTACAAATACCTTGTCCTGGTAAAGCGCCAGGCTGCGATTGCCGCCATAGAGATACGGCGATCGCGGGCCGATGCGGTTTTCCCAAATTAACTTGCCGGTTCTGGCATCGAGCGCCTGCACGATATTGTCGGTGTTGGAAAGGAACATGATGCCGTCGTGCACGATCGGCGTCACTTCATTGGCGCCGCCCTCGTTCATCGCCCAGGCCCATTTGAGCTGCAGATTTTTGACATTACCTGCATCGATCTGCTTGAGCGGGCTGAAGCTCCAACCCTGGTAATTGCGCCGGAACATAAGCCAGTCGCCATCCGGGGGATGATTGAGCATCGCGTCGGTGACCGGCGTGTACGCCGGTATCTGCCCCGCGACAGTGAGGCCGGTGCGAAGCGGGTGGTGATGGCTCTCGCGCGAAGGGCGAGCCCGCCCGGCGGCTGACCGTTGGCGACATTGCCGATCTTCACCTCGGTATCAGACGAGAACGGTTTGCCGCCGGCAGTTGCGCCATTCGCCTCGAGAAGGAAGGCCACGATGTTCTGATAGGTTTGGTCACTCAGGCTTCCGCCCTTGCCCAGAGGCATGGCCGAATGGAGATAGTCGTAGAGTTCCCGGGTCGAACGGTTACCCCAGGACTTGATGAAATTTCCCCCGGCAAGGGACGGCGCCTCGCCGCCGCCGGATAGGTTTTCCTGATGACAGGAGGCGCAAGCGGAGGAGTAGTCGGTGTGGCCTTGGGCGGCCTGTGTCTGCGGTAAAGGGCCGGTATCCTGCTGCGCGACTGCACTCGCAAGCCCACAAGGCAAAAGCGCTCGCCGCCAACGCAATCCTTCTGTCATGTTTTTCCGCGCAGACAGACGTACGATCGGTCATTGGGGAATGATCCAGCCCCAAAGATCGCCCTCGGGTGCTTTGTCACTGTCGATCTCCACATAAAGGCCGCCCTTGTGAAAGGCTGCGAGCTGGCTCGGGTCGAGCTGCACGCTGCCGCTCAGGTGCCACTGGTCGCCGGAGAGACGGTGAGATCGGCGATGACGGGTCCGCGCACGCCGGGCAGCGAACCCATGCACAGGTGCGCAGCCGTAGGAACAGCGAGCAGTCCGCTGAACGAACCTTTGAGCGTGAGCACATTGTCCTCAAGCCTAGCGGTGACAGAACCGCTGCCAGAGCTATCGGCGCGCGTTCCGACCAGGCGCGGCCCTGGAGAAAGACGGAATTGGAAGGTGGTGGGGGGCGCCGCGGCGCCGAGCAGCACGCCGAGAAAACACGCCCCGAGCAGAATGCTAGCGGTGCTCTCCGCTGTGCTCCGGACTTGACCCCGGCTCAGGAAAATCCGTGTCTGCGTCCTTGAGCATTTCGTCCTCATCGCGGTGGCCCAACTGGCCATGCAAGTTGGGCTCGCCGCTGGTGGAGGGTACGCTGGTTTCTTCTTCAACCGCTCCCTTGTGGATATCACTGTCCGGATGATCTTGTTTTGGCATCGTGCTTGAGGGATGAGGGTTTCGGCTGCGGTGTTGTCCTCAGGGCCGGAGATACTCCGGCCCTGAGGTTTTGTCGTTCTATAAAGCCGCAGTTACGGCCTTCACTTGGGTGTAGTTTTGGAGCACTTCCTCGCCCATCTCGCGGCCCCAGCCGGATTGCTTATATCCGCCAAAGGGAAGGGAAGCGTCGAAGACGTTGTGGCAATTGATCCAGACCGTACCGGCCTGGAGGCGCCGCGCCATCTTGTGCGCGGTGCTCAGATCCCGCGTCCACACACTGGCGGCGAGTCCATAGATGCTGTCGTTCGCCTCGCGTGCCACGCGATCCAGATCGGCGTCGGAGAATGATTCGGCGCATACCACCGGTCCGAAGATCTCTTCCTGCACCACCTTCATGCCCGGTTTGGTATTGGTCAGCACGGTGGGCTGAACGAAATACCCGCGGTCCCCATGCCGTTTGCCGCCGGCAGCTACCTTGGCTCCCTCCTTGATGCCGGAGTCGATATAGCCGGTGACTCTTGTCGAACTGTTCCTCGCTGACCAGCGGTCCCATTTCGGTCTTGGGGTCGATGCCGGGACCCATGTTAATTCCGCCGGCGATATCGCTCACTCCCTGCAGAACCTTCTCGTACACGCTTTCATGAGCGAAGAGCCGTGAGCCGGCGCAGCAGCATTGTCCCTGGTTGAAGAAGATGGCGCTCGCCGTGCCCGGGATGGCGCGTTCGAGGTCGGCATCGGGGAAGATAATGGCCGGGCTCTTACCACCCAATTCCAGGCTTACCCTCTTCAGGTTGCCGGCCGAAGCCTTCACGATCAGCTTGCCCACTTCCGTCGAGCCGGTGAAGGCCACTTTGTCGACCATGGGATGCGCGGCCAGCGGTGCGCCTGCGCCTTCTCCGAAGCCGGTGAGAATGTTGACCACGCCCGGGGGAAATCCTGCCTGATCGAACAGCTCGGCCAGCCGTAGAGCGGACATGGGCGTTTGCTCGGCGACCTTGAGCACGACGCAACAGCCAGCCGCAAGGGCCGGGGCAAGTTTCCACGCCGCCATCAACAGCGGGAAGTTCCAGGGAATGATCTGCCCCACGACGCCGATGGGCTCGCGCATGGTGTAGGAGTGGAAGGCGCCCGGGGTGGAGAAGTTAAGAGTGGAGCCGGAAATCTTGGTTGACCAGCCGGCCATGTAGCGGAACATATCAATGGCTAAGGGAAGATCCGCTACTCTGGCGACGGAAAACGGCTTGCCATTGTCGAGCGATTCAATCTCCGCGAATTCTTCCAGGTTGGCCTCGAGCAGGTCGGCCACTTTCCAGATCAGCTGTCCACGTTGCGAGGTGGACATCTTGCTCCAGGGACCTTCGTCAAAGGCCCGGCGCGCGGCGATCACGGCACGGTTTACGTCCTCTGCTTCTGCTTCCGGTACTTGTGCCACCACTTCGCCGGTGGCCGGATTGTAGACGGGGAAGGTTTTGCCGGATGCGGCCAGGACAAAGCGTCCATCGATCAGCATGCGGTGTTGCCGCGAGAAGAATTCCGCGGTTTTGGAATTGATACGTGAATCAACGGGGATGGTTGCCATCAAATACCTCCGGCGCGGTCGGCATCTGCCGACTTCTAACGCCGAAGGAACGATAGCACCGGACCGGAATAGCAGTCTAGTGGAGGGCGGGTGACGAAAAAAGGTGCGCACTAAGCGCCCTAAGCGCCCTAAGTCCGGCTCTGACACTTACGTTTGATACCAAGGCGGATCAGAAGTGCGTATATAGGTACTGATTGCCGTCGCAAAACAGTTCGCGGGCGCCGTGGGCGTGCCAGCCCGGCTATGCTGACGATAGATGATCGCGCCGTGTCGCGCCGTATCCGCTGAAGCAAATCAGCGCAGACCACACCCTTCTGTCCCTAAACAGGGTTCTATCGAACAAGGTGCTTCCCCTCCCGCCCCATCCAAGCCACGGAAGCCGAGAAACTGAGGAGAACGTCATGACCCGCTCGACCAATACCCGGAATTCGCATCATCCGCCCGGCTTTCCGGCCTGCTGGGGATACTTCTCCTGGCTGCCGTCCCTTTCCTCCGAGCCCAGAACGACTCCGCGGAAGACCCACCCAACCGCGTCGCCCGGGTATCCGTCATCCAGGGCAATGTCTCGCTCGAGCCTAACGGCGTCGAACGCCTTCTCCCAGGCCGAGATGAACTATCCCCTCACCGGCGGCGACCGCATTTACGTCGACAATTCCTCCTTAGCTGAGTTCCAGACCTCCGGCCTCGCCGTCCGTCTGGGCAACGGCGCCGATGTCACGCTCTCTTCGCTCACCGACAACATTGCCCAGTTCGGCTTGGCCCAGGGCTCGATCCGCGTTCGCACCCGCTCCCTCGCCGGCTTCAAGGCCAACCCGGAACGGTCGAGGTCGACACCCCCAACGGCGCGATTCTGGTCGATCAGCCGGGCGACATCCGGGTTGACTCCTACCCCCAGGACGACACCACGGTGGTCACTGTCTCCTCGGCGCGGTCGAAGTGACCGGCCAGAATCTGGACCAGCAACTCGGCCCCAACCAGTCCCTGCGCCTCTCCGGTTCGAACCCCGTCTACGCCGAGCAGGTTCAGCTCTTCCCGCCCGACGGCCTGGACCAGTTCGACCAGGAACGCGAGCATCGCCGCCAACGCGCCTACGCCTACCAATACGTTTCGCCAGACATGATCGGCGCCGGCGACCTGGACGACTACGGCGACTGGCAGCCGCCCAATCAGGACAACCAAGGCTACGGAGCCGTCTGGTACCCGCGCAGGCGTTCCCGCTGGTTGGACCCCCTACTCGAACGGCCACTGGGCCTGGGTTGCTCCCTGGGGCTGGACCTGGGTGGAGGCCGAGCCGTGGGGTTTTGCGCCCTTCCACTATGGCCGCTGGGCCAACTTCGGGGGACGCTGGGGCTGGGTCCCCGGACCGCCAGCCTCAGCCTTCGGCGGCGAAGTCCGGCCGATCTACTCGCCCGCCCTGGTAGCCTTTGTGGGCGGGGGAGGCGGCGGGCATTTCCATCTCCATCGGGGCCGTCGCCGCATGGTTCCCGCTCGGCCCGCGCGAGGTCTTATCATCCCTGGTACCACGCCAGCCCGGCCTACTGTAACCGCGTCAACGTGACCAACATTTACAACACCAACGTGACTGAGGTCCACAACACCTATATCAACCGGACGGTCAACGTTTACAACACCACCAATGTTACAAATGTCACGTATGTCAACCGCAACGTTGCGACGGTCGTGGTGCCGCAGCACGCTTTCGCCTCCGGCCAGTCGATTGCCCAGGCGCAGCGGGTCCAGCTGACTCCGCAGGTTCGTGCCCAGTTCAACGCCGCTCCCATCGTCCCTCACCCGCTGGTCACTCCGTCAACCGCGATCGTCGCCAAGGCCGCCGCCCGCGCAGTTCCTCCTGTTCAGGCCCGCCCGGTGGTGGAAACCCGACAGGGCTTCGAGCGTGCCGGATCCCCGGGAACGCCGGTGCGCGCTCCTCAGCCTCCCGCCGCAGTCAACCGGCCCGGCGGCCAGACCCAGCCCACGGCGACCCAGCCGATCAACCGCGCCGGCCTTCCCGCAACAGCGCCAGCCGCAGGTCATCGCTCCGGCGCCCATCGCCCACCCAGCCCCCCCGGCGCAGGTTCCTGTCAATAACCGGCTGTCCCCGGAGGTAAACCCGCCACATCCATCCGCACCCGCGCCGTCCGCGATGGAGCGCCCGGCCCCGGTTCCTCAGCCCATGGCCCGGCCTGTACAACAGCCTGAACCGGTGCACGCCAATGTCCCGCAAGCGATGCCGGCACGCCCGCAACCGGTTGCGCCGCAGTTCGATCGCCCGGCGCCGCGCCCGCCCGACCAGCCGCGCCCGCTCATCAACAAAACCCCACCCGCGCCGGTTCAGCCGCCCTTCGAGCAGCAGAAGCGCGCCATCCAATCCGTCGACCCCGGCCGGCCCCTGGGCCCGCAGCAGGTCGACAACCTGCGCAACGGCCGCCCCGCTGGCCCAGCTCAGCAACCCGAACCCCCCCACGCGCAACCTGTGCCTCGCCCGGTAGCCCCACCACCCGCGAACAAACCACAGCCCAAACCCAACGAAAAGGGACCCCCACAGCCCCGCTGACTTTTATGGCGGGCCGCATTCATGCCGTCCCGAAAGGGACGGCATGAATGTAGCCCAGCAGGCTGGGAAAAAGTCTCTGAACGAAGGGCACGGCTTCAGCCGTGCCGCCCCGGCTGGTGGAGATGAGGGCTTCAGCCCCTGAGGTACGGTTTTCCCCTAAGGGTCGTGTCGAGCTATTTGGAGGCTGCAACAAGGGAGATTTCGGACCGCAAGTGACGAAAAGCGTACCTCAGCGGCTAAAGCCGCGTAGCGCCTATGACGTTTGCGGCACGGCTGAAGCCGTGCCCTTCGTTCAGTTCAACCGTACCGGCACAACGCCGGAATGATCGCGGTAACTCATCCCGAAAAGCTGAAGAGGTTCCCGAGGCAAGCCCGTATAATCCTCTCAAGCAAAAAGCAAGCCGCTTTGGCCCGCTGAAATTTTCATCTCGAAGACAGGAGAGTGCCATGAAAAAGGTCTGGACCCGCCCGGAAGTGAAAGAAGTTAGCCTCGGATGCGAGATTAACTGCTACGCCCCTGCGAAAATTTAGCTGATGTTGAATTTCAGGCTGCTGGGGACCGCCGCCGGTGGTGGCATTCCCCAGTGGAACTGCTCCTGCCAAACCTGTGATCTTTGCCGACGGGAACCGGAAGTTGTGCGGCCGCGCTTCCAGCTTCAAGCCGCGGTCTGGAGCGAACAGGGCGAGTGGTTTCTGCTCAACGCTTCCCCCGATCTGAGATTCCAAATTGAAGCCACCCCGGAGCTTCATCCCAACAGCCGGCTGGGCAGGCGCAATACTCCCATCCAAGGCATCGTTCTCACCACCGCTGATCTCGATCAGACGATAGGGCTTCTCCTGCTTAGGGAGTTTCAACCGCTGGTCGTTTACGCTACGGCCAAGGTGCGCCAGGTACTCGAATCGAACACTTTCTTGAAGATGCTGGAGCGGGTTCCCCATCAGCTTACGTGGGTCGAGATCCAGGCGCGTGTCCCATTTTGCCTGGGCCGCAGCGGTATTGTTTGCACCCCAATCCCGCTGGCCGGTGAACTGCCCTTTTATGCTCGGGAACTGGGGCCCTGTGAACCGGGGGAGGCCAGCATGGGATTGCTGATCGAGGCGGATGGCCAACGCATAGCCTATACGCCGTCCGTTCCCGAGATCACCGAAGACCTGCGATCGGTTTACCGCATTTGCGACGCAATCCTGGTGGACGGTACGTTCTGGAGCGATGCGGAGCTGCAGGAGACACATACAGGAACACCGCTGGCCCGCTCGATTGGTCACATTCCGATGAGCGGAGAAGGGAGCACGCTCACGCTTCTTTCGGAGCTGGATGTTCCGCACAAAATTTTCGTGCATTTGAACAACACCAATCCGGTGCTCGATCCGCGCAGCAAAGAGTACCAGGCAGTCATCGACGCGGGTTGGCAGATAGGGCAGGACGGATGGCAACTGGCGCAGTGACGAAAACAGCTCAGGCAGCGGAACCTTTATCCCGGAAGGAACTACACCAGCGGCTTCTTGCCGTGGGTGAGAGCCGCTACCATCACCGCCACCCATTTCATCTGCGCATGCACGAAGGGCAGTTAACCCGAGGCCAGCTTCAGGCGTGGGCTCTCAATCGCTACTATTACCAAAGCCGCATCCCGATCAAGGATGCCTTGCTGCTGGCGAAGAGCGACGATCCGGCATTCCGGCGCGCATGGAGAAAACGAATCCTCGATCACGATGGCGATCAAGACGGCTATGGCGGCATCGAGAAATGGATTCGGCTGGCGGAGGCTTACTGGTCTGTCGCGAGAGCAGGTCTTACCCTGTACCGGAGTTCTGCCCGGTGTTCGCTACGCCGTGGATGCCTACCTCGCGCTGGTACGGGAGAGCTCGCTGCTGGTCGCCGTGGCGTCGTCCCTCACGGAATTGTTTTCCCGCAACCTGATCTCTCTGCGCATGGATAAGATGAAGCTGCATTATCCCTACCTGACGCCAGGGCTGGACTACTTCGTCGGGCGGCTCACGCAGGCCGCGGAGGACGCGGACTTCGCGCTCGACTTTGTCTCCACCCACGCGGGCACGCGTGCGGAGCAGGAACAGGTGATCCACGCGCTGGAACAAAAATGCGCGATACTGTGGGCGCAGTTGGACGCCATCGATTATGCGTACGTTATTCCCGGTAACATACCACCGGGATGTTTTGTTCCTGTTGGCTCGTAGCTGTTTTTGAGCGACGTCTATGGAAATGAACTCCATCCCGGCACTGGCTCGAGGCTGCCGGCTGCATCCGACGCAGGATGTGCTGCTGGTTCCCGAGGGAACCCTGGAGCTCGGGGGCCCCGCGCGAGATGTTCTCACCCGGGTCGATGGCAGGAAGACCATTGTGGTGATTGTCGACGAGTTACTGCTGGAGTACGAAGGAGTCGATGCAACCGAGGTGGGGAGAGATGTTCTCGAGTTGCTGGCAACCATGGAAAAGCGCGGCGCGGTGCGGGACCTGCGATGACACCCGCCCACCCATTCTCAGTCATTGCCGAGCTCACGCACCGCTGCCCGTTGCACTGTCTGTACTGTTCCAATCCGCTAGCGTTGCAGGGCACGGAGAACGAACTATCGACGGAAGACTGGAAGCGGGTGTTCCAGCAAGCGGGGCAATTGGGTGTGCTGCATCTTCATCTCACAGGAGGCGAGCCGCTGGTTCGCGGTGATCTGGTAGAGCTGATTTCCGCGGCTCGCGACGCGGGACTCTACGTCAACATGATTACCTCGGGCGTTGGGCTGAGAGAGGCTCGTCTCGCCGCCCTCGCCGACGCAGGCCTGGAACATCTCCAGCTTAGTTTTCAGGATCAGCAGGAAGCGGGCGCCAATTATGTCGCCGGCGCCCGGGCGCACGCCCTCAAGCTGGCGCTGGTTCCCATGATCAGGAAGTTTCCGATTGCGTTCACTGTGAATCTGGTTGTCCATCGAATGAACCTGGATCGACTGGAAGAGTTCATCAGCATGGCTGAGGATCTTGGTCCGGATCGGCTGGAGATTGCTCACGTGCAGTACTACGGCTGGGCATTAAAAAATCGCTCACTGCTGATGCCGAGCGAGGCGCAGGTATATCGCTCGATCGAGGTGGTGGAGAGGGCGAAGCAGCGCTTGCAAGGCAAGATCCATTTGGAAAGCGTGGTTCCTGACTACTTTGGGAGTTTTCCCAAAGCCTGTGTCGGGGGGTGGGGACGGCAGACGATGGTGATCGACCCGGTTGGACAGGCGCTTCCATGCCATGCGGCAGCTGTCATTCCAAACCTGACTTTCGACAATGTCCGCGACCATGACTTGGCGTGGATCTGGCGGGAATCGCCGGCATTTCAACGCTTTCGCGGAGATGGGTGGATGCCTGCGACGTGTCTTGCCTGTCCCCGGAAAGAAGTCGATTTCGGCGGCTGCCGTTGCCAGGCATTCCTGCTGACCGGCGACGCCGATGCGATGGATCCGGTCTGTAGCTATAGCCCTCACCATTCGCTGCTCAAAACCCTGCGCACGCAGGAAGCAGAACTTCTACCCATCTGGAGGGGTTAGGTTTCCCGTTGACTTACGCGCTAACTTGCTTGGTATGTTTTTCTTCAAAACTCCCACAAAACCGTCATCCTGAGCGAAGCGCGTCACAGATTTATCGCGTGACACAGCGCTGATGGCGCGGAGTCGAAGGACCCCGAGGGCGCCTATCTTTCCCATGCCGTTCGAACCTTTTCGACCACCGAAGCCCGCACCTGGAGGCCCTGCCACGAGAACAAGAACTGCTGGCATCTTTGCCATGTCCGGCGGCTACATGTTCTCGGGCTTCGGTGGTGAAAAGCTCCGAACGGCATAGGAAAGATAGGCGCCCTCGGGGTCCTTCGACTCCGCGCCATCAGCGCTGTGCCACGCGATAAATCTGTGACGCGCTCCGCTCAGGATGACGGTTTTGTGGGAGTTTTGAAGAAAAACATGCCAAACAAGTTAGCGCGTTTCTAATAGTTTACGTACGACCTAAAGGTCGTATCCTTCAAAAACATAGCGCCTGATTATTGCGCGGGGGGAGGATACGCACTCGGTTTGGCAGCATAGATCCGCACGCCCATTCCGTTTAACTTGCTTCGGCCTTCCTGGGCTTCGGGGGTCTGCGGATAGCGCTGCACCAGGGTCCGCAATTCACGGACACCGGCGTCCTTCTGGCCCATTTCAATCAGCGACTGGCCCTTGCGCAATTCGGCGGCGGGCGCCTTGGAGTTGCCCGAATACTGCTCCAGAACCGCGTCGTAGGCCTTGACCGCGGCCGGCGTACTTGCCTTGCCGGTAATTGATCTCACCCAGATAAAACTGGGCGTTTCCCGCCAGCGGATCCTGTGGGTAGTAGCGGATCACATCGCCGAATTCAGAGACCGCAATGTTGTACTTGGCCGAGTTGTAATCGCGCAGAGCACTCTGGTAAAGCTGGTCGACGGGAGGCGCCTGGGGCGTCGCTGTGCGCAGCGGCGCCGCAGCCTGGCCTCCCGGACCCTGGTTTGCCGGCATGCCTCCGGCCGGAGGCGGGGCGCCCCCAGGCTGCGCCGGCATACCATTCACGTTCTGCAGCTGGCTCTGGATGGATTGCATCTGCGTGGTCAGGTTGGCGATGCGCGTCTTCAGCTCATCGACCGAGTCGTTCAGCGACTGGATCTGGGTGGAGAGCTGGGTATTGCTGGAACCCCGCTGCTCATTCTCCACTTTCAAATGTATGTTTGCAAAGCATTGACCGAAGCCATCATCCGGTTCACGTTGTCAGTGTTTTGCTGCACCAGGTTGACGATCACGCCCATGCGTTCGTCATTCGATGTCTGCAGGTGCTGCACCATGTCCTGCAGTTGCTGTACCTGGGTTTGCAGCTGAACCATTTCCTTGGAGACGGCGAAGCGCATGACGGCAAAGCAAAGAGGGCAACGGCTGTGAATTGGACGATGTGTTTACGCATGATGCTCCCCCATGGAAGGAGCGGCGACAACCGCTCCTTCTTAGTCTAGTCCGCCGCTAGCGATCGAGCGAGAAACCGGCACGGCGGTTCAGCTGCCAGCAAGCCTCGTCGTTGGTGGTGCAGAACTGTTTCTCCTTGCCGTAGCTCACGGTGCGGACGCGATCCGGGGCGATGCCCCCGTTGACCAGAGCCTGCTTGGCCGCGTTGGCGCGGTTTTCGCCCAAGGCCAGGTTGTATTCCGCCGAGCCGCGGTCGTCGCAATACCCGCCGACGACCACCTTCAGCGTGGGATGCGCGGCCAGGAAGCTGGCGTCCTGAGCCAAAATGGTCTGGGCATCGGGACGGATCTCATAGCTGTCGTAGTCGAAGAAGGCCGGTTTGACGTTCTGCTCGAACATCTGCTCGTCCATGGTTTCGCCGGCAGCCTGGGGCGGCGCAGCCGGCAGCGTTGACCGTCAGACGCGCGGTCGCATCCGTGGAACCACCGGGGCCGCGAGCGACCAGATGATAGGTCGTCGACTCGGTAGGGGTGACGTTCTGCGTACCGTAGGCATTCACCGTGCCGATGCCGTCAATCGAGATCTCCGTGGCATCGGTGGTCTTCCACGCGAGCACGGCGCCTCCACCCGGATTGATGGTGTCGGGTGTCACCGTGATCGAGGCCGTCGGCGCAGGCGAGGTAGCCGCAGGCGGAGGCGGCGGTGGGGGTGGCACCGCTTTCTTGTGGCAGCCGGCCGCGAGGGTTAGGGTGGCGACGGCGATGAGCGAAGCAAAATGCCTGTGGTGCGGAGTCTTCACGATATTCTCCTGATTTCGTTCGTTTTCCGGGGCTAATGCTGTATCAGCCGAGTACGCCAGTACGGCTATTTCCAACTCCAGTTGGGCATCGAATTTCCGCTGCTCTGGGTGAGACGATGCTGCTCGGTGCCATCAGCAAGCATGGTCCATATCTCGGATCCGCCACCCTTTTCGCGTTGGAATACGATGTGCCGTCCATCCGGGGACCAGGAAGGGAAATCCTGCCGGCCCTCGTCATGGGTGAGCTGGGTCCAGCGCTTGCTGGCAATGTCCATGATGTAGATGTCCTGCCCGCCGGGCGCGCCAGGACCGTACTTGCGATTCCAGGCAAAGGCGAGGAATTGCCCGTTCGGCGACCAGGACGGCGAGGTGGCATAGCCACCGTCGGTCATGCGCTGTACGCTGGTTCCATCCGAGTCCATGATGTAGATCTGGGGCAGGCCGGTGCGCCCGCTGCACCAGGCGATCTGCGAATTGGTCTTGGGGTTCCAGGTGGGCGAAACATCGGGTCCCTTGAACGTGGTGATTTGCTTCACGTTGCCGCCGTTGGCATCGGCGGTGTAAATCTCAGGATCGCCGGAGCGTGAACCGGAGAACGCAATCTTGGCGCCGTCGCTCGACCATGCCGGGGAGAGCGTGGTGCCCACCATGGAAGGAAAGCTGACGACGCGGCCCAGCACCAGCGAAAACATGCGGATGGACCAGCCCTGACGCTCCCAAGGACGCGAAGGCGATGCGGTCGTTGTCGGGAGAGACGCGCGGGGAAAGCGAGATGGTGCCCAGATGGGTGACCTGGTGCGCGCCTTGCCCGTCGTAATCCATCTGCCAGACTTCTTTGTTCCCGCCGCGGGAAGCGACGTAGTAGATGTGGGTCTCGGCGATGCCGGGAATGCCGCCGCCCAGGCGGGTGATGATCTCGTCGGCAAAGCGATGGGCGATCAGGCGCGCATTATCCTGGCTGGCAGCTTCGTTGTACTGCTTGCCCAGGATCTGCGGTGAGTCGGGATTCTTGGCGTCGAACAGCCAACCGTAAACCGCCACACGACCGCCGGTCACGGAAAGAGATCCGAAGGCTACAAAGGCAGCGTTCGCCGGCGCCGCGGCCCATGGCGGCCAGGTTCATCTGTTGCGGAGAGGCCGGCATGAGCGGCGGAGCCATGCTCTTCGAAACCATGTCGAAAATGCCGGCATTATTCAGGTCGCTATAGAGCGTGGTGTCGAAGGTGGTTTTCAGCGCCGGAGTTTGTGGGTCAGCGGAAGCGGGATTGAAGTCGGCAGCGGCCAGGCGAATGCGTGCCGCGCCCAGATTGGTTCCCGTGCGAACCCAGTCCTGTGCACCTGCCTGCCACCGAAGGGAAGGAACAGGAGGATAAGAAACAAAACTCGGGAGTGGGGGGAGGAAATTCTTTTGATAGCTCTCATGCCCTACGCAGTCTTGAGTTTATATGATAAAAACCCAACTTAGTTACAGTGGTAACCTCATCGTGTACCTTCATGCCACCCCTTTATCGCGCTCCCGGATAGGTGCAGTGATAGAGCACATTCAAGCTGCTCTCGTTGTAACCGGCGGGCAAGGGACCGAAGGTATCTACTCGCTGCACCGCATGCAGGCATGACGAGTTGAGCGACGGGGAACTGCTCGGCGTGGCCAGGGTAATGCTGCCCGGAGAGCCGTCGCGGGCGACCGTGAACTGAACAAAGACGGTAGCTCCCGCCGGAGTACTGGGCTCTACTTCCTGCAGATACCAATCCTGCGCCACTTTGCGCTTGATCACATCCACGTACCAGCCAAAGCGCGAGCCGAAATCTCCTCCTGTTTGTGCGATGGGGCTATTGGCGTTGTTGTTGCTGCCGTTGCGCGGGGAACATTGGCCGGCGCCGCTTCTCCGTAGTTTGCTTTGTTCTGCGGTTTGGGCGGCGGCTGGTGCTGCGGCGGAGCTTTTGGGAAGCGGCTTGGCCTGGGGCTTCGGCCGGGGGCTGCTTTTCCGGAATGGGCACGGCTTCGGGCAGAGGGAGAGGCTCCTGTCTTCTGCTCCTCCAACGCCGGCGCTACGCTCGGAGTTTCGGTGGCCAGCACGTTGTCCGTCGGCGGGTGATCCTGAGGCAGAGGCAAAGCGGCGGTCGAAACCAGGGTGGCCTGGATCGCGCCCTGCTGGAAAGCGTTCGCGCCCCACTCGCTTCCGTGGAACAGATTGTGCACGTAGCCGTAGCCGATCAGCAGCCCGACGACCAGCCCATGCATGAGGGTGGACTGGACGAAGGGCGAGCCGATGCCATCCGGCTGGTCAAGGATTTCGCTGGAATGAGAACCCTGCCATGGCCTGCTACTTCGCCGTCTTCTGCAGCGGCTGGGTCACAATGCTGATGTTGGTGATCCCGGCTTGTTTGACCGCGTCCATGACCGAAGCGAAGGCGCCAAAGGGAACCCGCTCGTCGGCCCGGAGATAGATGACCTGGTTGGCTGGATCGGTCTTGGGTTGGTGCAAGCAGCGTGGGCAGTTGGGCCAGGTTGACCGGCTTGTCTCCCAGAAAGACATTTTGATCGCGGTCGATGGTCAGCACCAGCCGCTGCTGGGTGATCTCTTTCACGCTGCGCGTTTTTGGCACGGAGACATCGATGCCCGACTGCAGCACCGGCGCCGTGACCATGAAGATGATGAGCAGGACCAGGACCACGTCGACCAGCGGGGTGATGTTGATTTCCGCAAGCGAGGTGCGGGTATGGCCGGTACTAGCGGTGAAGGCCACTCGCGGCCTCCCTCTCCATCGCTTCCTGTTTGGGGCTGATTTCTTCCAGGCTATTGAGCAATTCGCGGGAGAAGTCGTCCATGCGGGAGGCAAACTCGCGCAGCGAAGCGGTGAACTGGTTGTAGGCGATCACGGCGGGAATGGCCACCAGCAGACCGGCGGCGGTGGTGATCAGGGCTTCTGAGACTCCGGGGGCTACCGCGCGCAGAGTGGCCGCGCCTTCCGTGCCCAGGCCGTGAAAGGCATCCACGATGCCCATCACGGTGCCGAAGAGACCGACGAACGGGGCGACTGCGCCGATGGTGGCCAGCCAGGTCAGGCGGCGCTCCAGAACGGTGAGCGATTCGCTGGCCGCTGCCTGGGCCGCGCGCTCCAGGGTGACGATGTTCTTGGGCGGTCCGAAACCGCCGGTCTGGCGGCGATAGGTGTCATATACCTCATCGAAGACCGTCACCAGGGGACTGGGTTTGAATTGGTCGCTGACCGCGGAAATTTCCTGCAGGCGGTCGGCCTTGCGAAAAGCGCGCATAAAGCGGCGGCTTTGCGTTGCGAGCCCGGCGGAACAGTGGAAGATTTGCCCAGAATCACTGCCCAGGAGTAGAGGCTGGCGATGAGCAGCAGAACCAGCACGGCGATGGCGACAGGACCGCTGTTGCGCACCATGTCAAAGACGGCGCTGAATCCGTAGGTTGGGGAATGCGCTACGGGTGCCGCTCCGTCGTCTGCCTGGAGAATAAGAAAAGCCGCGATATGAACGGGGGACATCATCACTTCCTCTTTCACGGTAGCAGACATGCGCACGGTGAAACCAAGTTGCAGCCGTAAGATGCCGGCGCAGGGTAACCCGGCCAATTACCGCGGGTAGCTCAAGCTTCATGCTATGCTGCGCTCGGAACCTCGCCATGCTGCTCGAACTCCGCGCTGAAAACTATGCTGTCATTGATCACGCCATCGCTGTCTTTGGTCCCGGCCTCAATCTGCTGACCGGAGAGACGGGTGCGGGCAAGTCCATCCTGGTGGATGCGCTGGCGCTGTTGATGGGCGATAAGGCGTCTTCCGATGTGGTGCGCCATGGGGCCGAACGAGCGGTGGTGGCCTGCGTGTTTGAGAGCACGCCGGGAGCGGAGAACACGCTGGAAACGAACGGCATCGATGCCGAAGGCGCGGAGATTATTCTGCGCCGCGAGATACAGGCTGGCGGCAAGGGCCGGGTCTACGTGAACAATCAACCAGCCACGGTCAATGTGCTGCGCCAACTCGCTCCGGAGCTGGCCCTGGTGCATGCGCAGAGCGAGACGATGGGCAGCTTTGACCAGGCCCAGCAGCGGCAACTGCTGGACCGTAGTGCCGGCATCACCACCGAGCGGGTGGCGGCGGCGTTTCAGGAGTGGTCGGACACATGTGCGCCGGCTGAGTCGTCTGGAAGGCGACGAACAGGCGCGCTTGCGTGAAGCCGACCTATGGAGCTTTCAGAAGAACGAGATCGAGAGCGCGGCCATCAAGGAGCAAGAAGACGAAGAGCTGGAGATCGAGCGGCGGGTGTTAGCCAACGCGGAGAAGCTGCTGGCCGCGGCCATGAGCGCGCATGAGTTGCTCTACGAGAGCGACCGGTCGGCCGAGGCTGCCTTGCGCGCCGCGCAGAAAAATCTGGAAGAGCTGGCGCGCTACGATCCGCAGTTTGCCGAGGCGGTGCAGCAAGTGAAGTCGGCCCGCGCGGTGGTGGACGATGTCAGCACACACAGTGCGGGACTATGCGTCCAGGATCCAGGCCTCCCCCGACCGGCTGGAGGAACTGGAAGATCGCCTGGAAGCACTCAATCGCCTGAAGCGGAAATACGGGCCGACTCTGGCGCAGGTGCTGGCTCATGGCCAGGAGGTGGCGGCTAAGCTGGCGGAGGTGGAGAACCGCGACCAGTTGCTGCTTGAGCTGCGGGCGGCCCGTAGACAAGGCCGCGGATGCTTACCGCGCGGCGGCTTCGGAACTCACCGCGGAGCGCACGGCCGCGGCCGCGTAAGCTCGAAAAACTTGCCGAAGCGCACATCAATGATCTGGCGATGAAGGCGAGGTTTGCGGTGCACGTCACGGCGCAGGAAGGGGAACAGCACTGGACCCGGCAGGGGTGGGATGCGGTCGATTGCCGGATCGCAACCAATGCGGGGGAACCGCTTGAAGCCGTTGGAGCAAATCGCTTCCGGGGGCGAGTTATCGCGGGTGATGCTGGCGCTTAAGGTGAGCGTCGAGGAGGGGGCGGCTCGAGGGCAGGGAAGCACGCGGCGCAAAACGCCTGTTCCCCGCACCTTGGTCTTCGATGAAATCGACATCGGGATTGGCGGCCGGGCGGCGGAGGCAGTGGGGCAGAAGCTGAAGGAGCTCTCTCGCGCGCAGCAGGTGCTTTGCGTAACCCATTTGCCGCAGATTGCGGCCTTTGCCGATCAGCATTTCCTGGTAGAGAAGCAGGAGCGGCAGGGAACGACCAAGACCTCAGTCCGGCTGCTCAACGATGAGGAGCGAACCGAGGAGGTGGCGCGCATGCTCAGCGGAGCCAAATTGACCGAGACCTCGCTGCGCCACGCGGAGCAGATGTTGAAGACCAGCCGCAAGGCGGGCAAGCCAAAAGCGCTAGAGCCACCAGCTGGCTGTCTTCAGCCGTGCACGAATCGGCTCTATCGGACAGTCCCGCAGAGACTGCACTGAGCTTGTGGCAGAGGATGTCGAGACCAGTCCCTGAAGGGTCTGTTCCAGTCCTCGTCGCGTATCCTAGGACTACGTCCCGTAGGGACTGCTGTCAGTACGTCCCTCGGCGATCTCGACAGATCTGTTAGTCGTCACGCGGCGGTTCATTGAAGTGGCCGAAATGGTCGACTCGACTGGGACCCTGTGAAGTTACCGCACTTGGCGCAATATGGCTGCCGGGTGTGCCCTGTCGCCACCGGGGTGCCGTCGATGAGGGTCTAGCCTCTATCTCTCAGACAGATAAGGGCCGGCGCGGTATACTGGTTCTTGTGACAAGTCCCCTATTATCCTCACCGGTCAGCGGTCCCCGCGCTGAAGGCGCAGCCAAGAGGGTTCTCCTTCTCAAGCCGCGCGGCTTCTGTGCCGGCGTGGTGCGCGCCATCGACGTCGTGAACATTGCGCTCGACACCTTTGGCGCTCCCATCTACGTCCGCAAAGAGATTGTGCACAACCGTTTTGTAGTCAATGAGCTGGCGGAAAAAGGCGCGATCTTCGTCGATGACATCGACGACGTTCCCGAGGGAATGCGGGTCATTTACAGCGCCCACGGGGTCTCCCCGGCGGTCCGCGCACGCAGCAAGTCGCGCAAACTAAAGGTGATCGACGCCACCTGCCCGCTGGTCACCAAGGTCCATGTGGAGGCGGTCAAATTCGCCCGCCAGGGCTATTCGCTGGTGCTGATCGGGCATCGCGATCATGACGAGATCGAAGGCACTCTCGGCGAGGCTCCGGAAGTGACCCAGGTGGTCTCGACCGTGGAAGAAGTGGCCGCCCTCGAAGTGTCGGATCCTGAACGGGTTGCGTACCTTACGCAGACCACCCTGAGCCTGGATGAAGCGCGGGACATTATCCACGCCCTCAAGGCGAAGTTCCCCAACATTGTCGGACCGCACACCCAGGACATCTGCTACGCCACGGAGAATCGCCAGGTGGCGGTGAAAAACGTCGCCCACCAGGCAGATCTGGTGCTGGTGGTGGGATCGAACAACAGCTCAAATTCCAACCGCCTGGTGGAGGTCTCGCGCAATCTGAGCACCAATGCATTCCTGATTGAAGATTCGGGAGCGATCGATCCCGCGTGGCTGGAAGACGCAACCACGGTTGCGGTCACGGCGGGGGCATCCGCTCCCGAAGTTCTGGTCGCCGAAGTAGTCGCTTACCTGCGCGGCCGCGGGTTTTCAGACGTCGAAGAAGTAGAAGTCATGCCGGAAAATGTTCGCTTTGGGCTGCCTCCGGAGATCGTACAGGCCATCCGGCCTGTGCCGGTTTAGCAGCCACTAGATACAGCAGTACGATAGCTGTTTTTCGAGAGAGAGCGTCAGTCCAGAATGAGTAGACCGTTTGAAAGTGGACAGCCCGCGAGTCCCCGTTTTGGCCGTATCGATGCGGGGTTAGACCAGGTAGAATCCTCCGTCGCACGGGCCCGGGATTATCTGTTTTCCCAGCAGCACCCGGATGGCTACTGGTGCGGCGAGCTGGAAGCGGACACCACCCTCGAATCCGACTACATCATGGTGCATACGTTGCTGGGTACCGGCGACGAGCGCAAGATGAAGCGCGCTGTGCTCGGAGATCCTGCGCAAGCAAAATGAAGATGGCGGCTGGAGTATCTACGCCGGCGGCCCCTCCAATATCAGCGCTTCGGTCAAGGCCTATTTCGCCTTCAAGCTGATGGGCTGGCTTGCCTGAGCACCCGGTGATGGTCCATGCCCGCCAGTGGATTCTCGAGCATGGCGGCGTGGTGGAATGTAATACCTTCACCAAGATCTACCTGTGTTTTTTCGGCCAATACGAATACAACGCGGTGCCGGCCATTCCGCCTGAATTGGTCCTCTTTCCCAATTGGTGTCTACTTCAACATTTACGAGATATCTTCCTGGTCGCGGGCGATCCTGGTACCGCTTTCCATCGCTTACGCCAAGAAGCCCTTCAAGAAGCTGGCTCCGGAAAATGGGATCGACGAGCTCTTCGTTGGCGGAAGAGCCAATGCCAAGCTTCGCCTGCGCTGGGACCGCAACAAGGTATTAGGCTGGCGCAACTTCTTTCTGGTGGTGGACCGCCTCTTTCACTGCGGCCGAGCGGGTGCATATTCGGCCCGCTGCGCAAGATGGCTCATCAGGAAAGCGGAGAAGTGGATCCTGGAACGCCTGGAGATGAGCGACGGACTGGGCGCCATTTATCCCGCCATGCTCAACGCCATTCTTGCTCTGCGCTGTCTGGGCTACTCGATCGACGATCCGCAAACCATTCGGGCGATGGATGAGTTCGAGAAGCTGGGCATTGAAGATGAGGGCATTCCCGACTTCCTGGAGCCCACCTTCCGCATGCAGCCCTGCATGTCTCCGGTGTGGGATACCGCTTACGCCGTGTATGCACTGGGCCAGTCCGGCGTTCCGCGCACCGATCCGCGGCTGCTCAAGGCGGCCGACTGGATGCTGTCGAAGGAAGTGCGGCACAAGGGCGACTGGGCGGTGAAGGTAAGGAATGCGCAGCCGGGCGGCTGGTATTTCGAGTTCAATAACGAGTTTTATCCCGATACGGACGATTCCGCGCAGGTGCTTCTGGCCTTGAACAAGGTCGACAACCACGCCCGGGAACGCTATCAATACGATGTTTGCCAGCGCGCGATTGCCTGGATCTTCGCCATGCAATGCAAGAACGGCGGCTGGGCCAGCTTCGACAAAGACAACACCAAGATGGTGTTTGAGAACATTCCGTTCGCCGACCATAACGCCATGCTCGATCCGCCGACGGTCGACATTACGGGCCGCATCCTGGAGATGCTGGCCACGTACGGCTACACGCAGAAAGACCGGCGGGTCGAAAAGGCCATTCGCTTCATCTATAGCGAGCAGGAGCCGGATGGAAGCTGGTTTGGCCGCTGGGGTGTGAATTATCTTTACGGCACCTTCCTGGTGCTGCGCGGTCTGGAGGCCATCGGGGTGTGGAACCACGAGCCGCAGATCCAGCAGGCAGCGGAGTGGATACGCATGGTGCAGAACGCCGACGGCGGTTGGGGTGAAAGCTGCGCCAGCTACGACGATCCTACGACCCGGGGTGTCGGGCTCAGCACGCCCTCGCAAACAGCGTGGGCGATTTTGGGCCTGCTATCGGCCGGGGATACGCGCAGCGACTCGGTGGCCAAGGGAGTTCGCTGGTTGATCGAGCGGCAACGGCCCGATGGTTCGTGGGATGAAAGCATGGGAGAAGGCGCGGCGCGGCAGGCGGTGATTACCGGCACCGGCTTTCCCCGCGTCTTTTACCTGGCCTACCATCTTTACCGGAACTACTTTCCCTTGCTGGCGCTGACCGATTACCGCCGGGCAATGGAACGAGCTTAAAAGGAGATTTGAAACGATGGCAGTGCCGATCTCACAAATGTGGACCGTGGCCAGCTATGTGCTCAAGAAGCGCTTGAGCGGGCAAAAGCGCTATCCACTGGTCCTCATGCTGGAGCCGCTGTTCCGCTGCAACCTGGCTTGCGCCGGCTGCGGCAAAATTCAGTATCCCGCGCACATTCTCAAGAAGGATCTGTCGCCCGAAGAGTGCTTCCGCGCGGTCGAAGAGTGCGGCGCACCCATGGTCTCGATTCCCGGCGGCGAACCGCTGATGCATCCGCAGATTGCCGAGATCGTGGAAGGGCTGGTGGCGCGGAAGAAGTACATCTATCTGTGCACCAACGCCTTGCTGCTCAAGGAAAAGATCGGTCTCTTCAAGCCCAGCAAGTATCTGACCTTCTCCGTCCATCTTGACGGCCAGCGCGAGCACCACGATTTCTCCGTCTGCCGCGAAGGCGGTTATGACAAGGCAGTGGAGGGCATACGCGAGGCGGTCAAGCGCGGATTCCGCGTGACCACCAACACCACGCTGTTCGATGGCGCCGATCCTAACAGCGTGCGCGCCTTCTTCGACGAGGTGATGGCGCATGGGGGTGGAGGGCATCGTCCTCTCCCGGGCTATTCCTACGAGAAGGCGCCGGACCAGAAGCATTTCCTGGGCCGCGCGCGCACCCGCAGACTGTTCCGCGCGATTCTGTCCAACCGCGGAGAAGCACTGGAAGTTCAATATGTCTCCGCTTGTTTCTGGAGTTCCTCATGGGCAAGCGCAACTACCAGTGCACGCCGTGGGGCAACTCCTGCGTATAACATTTTCGGCTGGCAGAAGCCCTGCTACCTGCTGCAGGACGGATACGCTTCTACTTTCAAGGAATTGATCGAGGAGACGGAGTGGGAGAAGTACGGCACCGCTTCGGGCAATCCGAAATGCGCCAACTGCATGGTCAGCTGCGGATATGAGCCGTCGGCGGTCAACGATATGTTCGGCTCCTTCCGCGGATTCATGGCAGCGGTGAAGGCTACATTTTTCAATACGTATGCGGACCGCGGAGCGCGTGATCTGCTGAGCTCCCCGCAGTTTGCCGGGCATTCGTCGCCATCGCTGGTGCAGATTGCCGGAGACGCCAAGCGTCAGATGGAAGAGACACGGGTATGACCGGGCAAAAGGCCGCAGGTACGCAATCCGCAGATCGACCCCGATTCGCTGGAGCTGGCGCCGGGAACCAAGCACGAGAATCTGGAAGGCTGGGCGCCGGTTTTGGGCAGCGATGCAGAAGTGCTCGACGCGCTGGAGAAGGCTTTCGACTACCGCGGCGACGTCACCATCACCTGCAAGGATGGCTCGGTGATCGAAGGCTATATCTTCGATCGCAAGACGGGCGCATCGCTGGCCCAGTCCTGGGTCCGGCTTTTCCCCAAGGATTCGCCGGAGAAGCGTTCCATCGCTTACAGCGAGATTGCAGGACTGACCTTCACTGGCAAGGATCGCGCCGCCGGCGCAAGCTGGGAAGCCTGGGTGAAGAAGTGGAATGAAAAGAAAGCGGCCGGCGAAAAGGGTTTTGGCCTGCATCCCGAAGTACTTGAATAGCGAGTGAAAGTTTTTGTCACAGGAGCTACGGGGTTCGTCGGGAGCCACGTAGCGCAAGAGCTGTCCCGTCGCGGCGCTGATTTACGTATCCTCATCCGCTCCACCAGCAAACTTGAGAATCTCGCCGGACTCCCCGCCGAAACCGTGACCGGCGACTTGTTGCAGGTGGAAGCGCTGCGCAGCGCCGTTTCCGGCTGCGATGCGGTCATGCATGTGGCGGCCGATTACCGGCTGTGGGTGACCGATCCGGAGAAGATGCTCGCCACCAACGTGACGGGCACGCGTGAGTTGCTGCGCCTCGCTCGCGAGGAAGGCGTTACCTCGCGTGGTCTACACTTCGAGCGTAGCCACCATGGGTTTTTTCTCCGATGGAAGGCTGGCGGATGAGGCGACCCCGGTCTCGCTTGGCCGACATGATCGGCCACTATAAGCGGTCCAAGTACCTGGCGGAGCAGGAGGCGGTCGCCGCGGCGCGGGATGGCCAGCAGGTGATGATTCTCAATCCCACTACGCCCATTGGTTCCGGCGACATCAAGCCCACGCCGACCGGCCGCATCGTGGTTGATTTTCTCAAGCGGAAATTTCCGGCGTATATGGATACCGGACTCAACCTGGTGGATGTCAATGAAGTAGCGAGGACGCACGCCAATGCCCTGGAGGCCGGCCGGCCCGGCGAACGCTATATTCTGGGCGGCGAGAACCTGACCCTGAAGCAGCTGCTGGACAAGATGTCCGCGATCACGGGCCTGCCTTCTCCTACGATGCGGGTTCCGCATAGCGTGGCCATGATCTTCGCCCTGTGGGATCAAACCGTCACCGGGAAGCTGCGCGGGCGAGAGCCGCGTGCTACCGTGGAGGCCGTGCGCATGGGCAAGAAAATGATGTTTGTCTCCTCCGCCAAAGCGGAGCGCGAGCTGGGATTCCGCGTGGTGCCGGTTTATGCGGCGCTGCGGTCGGCGATTGATTGGTTTCGGGCGCATGGGTACGCGCCTGCGGCATGAAACGCATTGGCATCATTGCGGCGATGCCCGGCGAATTGAAGCCGCTGGTGCAGGGATGGAAGCCGCTGCGCGGACGTCACGGAGAGGCCGCGTGGCAGGGCGTCATCGACGGGGCTACGTGCATCGCGGTCTGTGCCGGGATGGGTAAGGAGGCTGCGGAGCGGGCTTGCGCCATCGCCGCTCAGGATGCTCCGCTGAATGCCCTGGTCTCCATGGGCTGGGCCGGAGCCCTCTCCTGCGGCATGCAGCCTGGCAGCGCTTATGTGTTGAACGAAGTGGTGGATGCCGCCACCGGGGAGAGGTTTGCCACCAATTCTCCAGCACGCGCGGGAAACGCGGGGGCGCTCAGGTTGGTCACCATTGACCATGTGGCCCTTGCTGCAGAAAAGCGCGAGTTGGGGGAGAAATACCAGGCCGTTCTGGTGGATATGGAGGCGGCCACAGTGGCCCGGGTTGCTCGCCGCCAGGGGATCGCATTCTATTGCCTCAAGGCGGTTTCGGATGCGGCGGGAGAGAGGTTGCCGGACTTCAGCCGGTACACGGACAGCCAGGGCCAGCTGCAGTTGGCTGCCCTGTTGGCGCATGTGGCCATACGGCCCCGCTACTGGCCGGGCTTGGCCCGGGTCGGCAGGAATGGCAGAACGGGCGCGGTAGCGATGGCCGCGGCGCTGGGTCCGCTGATGGGTGGCGGGTAACATGTTGCAGGGGCCGGTTCACGGACCCGCGGATCCTGAGGCTTTTGCTCGAGGGGCCAAGGACTTGCCGGGTCAGAGCCGTGGTATCCCACATCTCGCGAAAAACGAGCGAGATGTGGGGCACCCGGCGTCCGTTGGCTGGTGAGAATTTCCAAGTATGCAGATCGCAGCGGAAACCAGAAGAAACAATTGTTCGCCCTGCCGGTGAACATGCAGGCTGCCGTCTATCGCGGCGTGAACGATGTGCGTATCGAGACCGTTCCCGTGCCTGCGATCGGCCCGGGTGAAGTGCTGATCCAGGTTCATAGCTGCGGCATCTGCGGCACCGACCTGAAGAAGATCCACACCGGGTCGCACTCCGCGCCCGCGCATCTTCGGCCATGAGACCGTGGGGACGATCGCGGCGGTAGGAGCCGGGGCAGAATCGTTTGCCGTCGGGCGACCGGGTGGCTGTCTTCCACCACATACCGTGCGGCACTTGCTACTACTGCCGCAAGAAGACCTTTGCCCAGTGTCCGGTTTATAAGCGAGTCGGCTGCACCGCGGGTTTTGAGCCTTCCGGCGGGGGCTTCGCCGGCTATGTGCGGGTGATGGACTGGATCGTGAAACGCGGAATGGTGAAGATTCCCGATGGCATCCCTTTTGCCCAGGCGGTTTTCGTCGAGCCGCTGAATACCTGCCTCAAAGGCGTGCGCAGCCTCAATCTCGCCGCCGGATGAGACGGTGCTGGTGATCGGCCAGGGCCCAATCGGAATCATGCTCGCCTCCCTGGCCAAGCGATCGGCGGCGAAGGTGTTCACGGCGGATCTGTACCCGGAGCGGCACGCCGTAGCGGCCGGCTTCGGGCTCGATTCGCCCATCGATGCTTCGCAGGAAGACGTGGTTGCGGTCGTTCGCGCGGCCACCGAGGGCCGGGGGGCCGATGCTGTCATTCTGGCCGTGGGCGGGAAATGCGCTGATCTCCACTGCGATGGACGCCACCCGTCCCGGTGGCCGGGTGCTGCTGTTCGCGCAGACCCAGCATGGCGAGGCGATCATCGATCCCGCCGCGGTTTGCGTGGATGAGAAAACGCTGATGGGATCCTATAGCGCCTCGGTTGACATTCAGGAGGAGGCGGTGCGGTATTGTCTTCGAGGGTTATGGCAAGGGGTATGACCTGACCCGGCTGGTCTCGCATCGGTTTCCTTTGTCAGAGGCGGTTGAGGCTCTGGCCGTCGCCTCCGAGCCCAAGGCGACTTCGATGAAGATCATGATTGAAGGCACGCAGGCCCGGATTGGGCGAGAATAGAAGAGCATGCTAAGTGAGATGAACGCTGCCGTGCTCTACGGCAAAGAAGACGTCAGGATTGAACGGGTTCCGATTCCCGCCGCAGGTAAGGGGGAGATTGTCATCCGCGTTCACGCCGCTCTCACTTGCGGTACCGACCTGAAAGTCTTCCGCCGCGGGTACCATGCCAGGATGATCGCGCCGCCGGCGCTCTTCGGGCATGAGCTGGCGGGAGTGGTCCATGAGACCGGCGCCGGCGTGCGCGGCTTCAAACCAGGGATGCGGGTGGTGGCGTTGAATTCGGCGCCTTGCGGAGCCTGCTTCTGGTGCGTCCGCAAACAGGAAAACCTGTGCGAGGACCTGCTCTTCAACAACGGCGCTTACGCCGAGTACATCCGCATCCCGGCCCGCATCGTGTCCAAGAACACGCTCATTGTCCCGGAGAGTTTGCCCCTGGAGCATGCGGCGTTGACCGAACCGCTGGCCTGCGTAGTGCGCGGCCTGGAGGAGACGGGGGCCAAGCGAGGAGACAGCGTCGTGGTGATCGGCGCAGGGCCGATCGGCCTCATGTTCATGCACGTGGCGCAGCTTTCCGGCATGAAGGTGATCGCGGTGGTCAAACGCGATGAGCAGATTGCTTCGGCAACCACCTTCGGCGCTACGTCATGTGGTGCAGACAAGCTCCGTCATCGATGCCGTAGCCGCCGTGCGCGGCCTGACCCCCGATCACCGGGGCGTGGATGTGGCCATCGAAGCGGTGGCGACGCCGCTTACCTGGCAATGGGCGGTGGACATGGTTCGCCGCGGCGGGCACGGTTAATTTTTTTGGCGGCTGCGCCGCCGGAACCAAGGTGGAGATCGATACCAATCGGCTGCACTACAACGACATCACGCTCAAGGCGAGCTTTCACCATACGCCGGCGGCGTGCCGCAAAGCGTTTGACCTGCTGGCCAGCGGGCGATTCAAGTGCAGCGAATACATCACCGGCAGGGCGCAGCTTTCGGATCTGGAAACCGTGCTGCGGCGGCTGAAGGATCGCTCCAACGACATCAAGACGGCTATCATTCCATAGGGGTGATTCGCCCCCTCAAGTGGCTAAAGCCGCACCTGTAGGTAAAGGCTAATGTACGACCTAAAGGTCGTACCCTTCAAAAGCATGAGTTTTGTGAAGGGTACGGGCTTCAGCCCGTACATATCTCCTACAAAACCAACTGGGCTTTAGCCCCTGAGGGAAACGAGGCAACATGACAGTCGAGAGTGCACAGGAGGATCGGGAACTGGTAGAGCGCGGCTGGTCCGCGCTGCCGGCGGAATACCGCATCCCCGAACAGCGCCCGACCCTGGAGGAGGCGCGCGCCTACTGCCAGCGGCTGGCCACCACCCACTACGAGAACTTTCATGTGGCCTCGTGGTTTCTGCCTGCCCGGCTGCGCCCTCATTTCTACAGCATCTATGCCTACTGCCGCATCGCGGATGACCTGGGCGACGAGGTAGGGAATCGAGAGCAATCGCTCGCGCTGCTGGATTTGTGGGGAAGGGAACTCGACGCCTGCTACCGGGGTGAGGCGCGCCATCCGGTCTTTGTCGCGCTCGCCGAAACCATACGCGCTTGCGACATCCCTCAGCAGCCCTTTGCCGACTTGCTGGTGGCTTTTCGCCAGGACCAGAACGTGATGCGTTACCAGACCATGGACGATGTACTGGATTACTGCAGATATTCCGCCAACCCGGTTGGGCGGCTGGTTCTTTATGCCTGCGGCTATCGCGCCCAGGAAATGTTTCTGCTCTCCGACTTCACCTGCACCGCTTTGCAATTGGCCAACTTCTGGCAAGACGTAAGCTCCGATTATGCGCGGGGCAGGATCTACCTGCCACTCCAGGATATGGAGCGTTATGGCGTGGACGAGGCGACGATCGCGCGGCGCGAGCCGACCCCGGCCTTTCGTGAGCTGCTGCGGTATGAAGTCGACTATGCCCGCCAACTGTTCCACCAGGGCTTGCCTCTGATCGCGATGGTGGATCGGGAGCTGGCGCTCGATCTCGATCTGTTCAGCCGCGGGGGTCTGGAGATTCTTGACGCCATCGAGCGCCGGCAATACGACGTGCTCACCGCGCGTCCGGTGATCTCAAAGAGCAGGAAGCTGGGGCTGGTGGCGCGCGCTCTGTGCGGCAAGCTTATGCCCGGGTTCGCAAGGGGAACGGCCGTGACCGCGGAGGTTCAAGCGGCCTACGCGGCCTGCCGGGCCATTGCGCGCAAGAAAGCGAAGAATTTCTACTACGCATTTGTCGCCCTGCCGGCCAGCAAGCGGGACGCGATTTGCGCCGTGTACGCCTTCATGCGCCAGGCCGACGATCTCTCCGATGATGAATCCCTGCCCATCGCTGACCGCCGGGTCGCGTTGGATGCGCTGGCTTGGGGACTGGCATCAGGCGCAAGCCGGCGCGGGCACCAGCGATCCCGTCTTCGTCGCGCTGCTGGATGCGCAACGCAGCTTTGCTATTCCCTCGCAGCTGCTGGATCAGCTGGTACAAGGCACAGCCACGGATCTCGAACCAAGGCCCGCCGCGTATGCCACGTTCGCGGATCTCTACCGCTACTGCTACCTGGTTGCTTCGGTCGTCGGCCTGGTTTGTATTCGGATTTTCGGATACCTCGATCCGCGGGCAGAGAAGCTGGCGGAAGAAACCGGCATCGCCTTCCAGTTGACCAACATTCTGCGCGATGTGCGGGAAGATGCGCAGCGTGGCCGGCTCTATCTGCCGCTCGAAGATCTGGAACGCTGCGGTGTGGCTGCCAGCTCCATGACGCGGAATTTCCAGTGGGCGCCAATTGACGCCGCAGCAGCGGCAGGTGCTGGCCATTCAGGCGGAGCGTGCGGGGCAATTTTACAAATCCGCGGAAGCGTTGTTGCCCTTGATTTCGCCCGACAGCCGGGCCGCGATGTGGGTTCTGGTCACCATTTACCACCGTTTGTTGCGGCATATCGAACAGCGCAACTTTGATGTCTTTTCGGCGCGGATTGGCGTTCCGGCGTATGAGAAGCTGAGCATATTGGGATGCGGCCTTTTCAAGACGCTGGCGCAGGGTGTGTGGGCCTGACGGGTTCCTCGGTCATCGTGGTCGGCGGTGGATTGGCAGGGCTTTCGGCCGCGTGTGCCCTGGCGGAAGCGGGCTACCAGGTGCGGCTGCTGGAGAAGAGGCGCTACCTTGGCGGGCGTGCTTCTTCTTACGAACACCCGGGAACCGGCGAGGTGATCGACAACTGCCAGCACGTGTTGCTGGGCAACTGCGTCAACCTCATCGATCTTTATCGCCGCCTGGGCGTCAGCGATGCGATCCGCTGGTTCGATCGCCTTACCTTTCTCGAGCCGGGCGGACGGAGAAGCATCCTCGAGCCTTCGTTCCTGCCGGCGCCCTTCCATGACATGCCGGCGTTTCTGCGAGCGCAGGCCTTTTCTTTTTCGGACAAGCTGGCCATCGGCCGCGGGCTGAGCGCGTTTATCGCCGGTATTCCCAAGGATTCTGAAGAGAACTTTGCCCAGTGGCTGGCGCGGCATGGGCAGACTCGCGGGGCAATCGAGCGCTTCTGGAAACCGGTGCTGGTGAGCGCGCTGAATGAGGATCCGGATCGCATGTCGGTGCACTACGCCGGGCAGGTGATTCGCAAGTCGCTGCTGCTTTCGCCGGGAGCGGGGCGTATGGGTGTCCCCACCATTCCTCTGAGCGATCTGTATGGCCGCGCGATCGAATACATGCAGAGCCGCGGCGGGCAGGTGGATCTGAACTCTGCTCCGGAGTCGTTTCAGTGGTCTGAGGAAACGCAACAATGGACAGTGACGACACAGGACCGAAGTTTCATCGAGCGATGCGATCGTTCTGGCGCTGGCGTTTGAAGGGTTGAGCAAGCTGCTGCCTGCTTTGCCGCGAAACCCCGAGGCCGATCAATTGGCGATGAACCTGGGACGCTTTGAGCACTCGCCCATCACCGGCATTCACCTTTGGTTCGATCGCGAGATCACCGATCTGGAGCATGCGATTCTGCTGGACAAAACCATTCAGTGGATGTTTCACAAGTCGCGGCTGCAAGCGGAGAAGCGCGTGGGGAGCAGGGCAGCTATGTCGAGCTGGTGGTCAGCGCGTCCAAGTCCATGGTCGGGATGCAGCGGCAGGAGATCATCGATCTGGCGCTTCGGGAACTGGCGGATTTTTTTCCGGTGGTGGCGCAGGCGAAGCTGCTCAAAGCTGCCGTGGTCAAGGAGGTTCGTGCCACCTACTCCATTCGTCCGCAACTGGACTTGCTTCGACCGTCGACAGCGAGTCCATGGCCGGGGGTTTTTCTGGCGGGCGATTGGATCGCGACCGGATGGCCGGCCACGATGGAGGGCGCGGTCCGCAGCGGCTATATGGCTGCCGAAGCCGTATGCCGCGCCACCGGAAGGGTGGGCAATTTTTTGCAAGCTGACCTGGCCGCCACGGGACTTATGCGTTTGCTGCCTTAGGCACGGAAGAGTCCGTCCGGAGGCTGGTTCTGCAGACGAACCCTGGGTGCCCCACATCTCGCTCGTTTTTCGCGAGATGTGGGATACCACGATAGCGACGTTCCGTTTCTTCCAAAGCCGTCGATGATGATCCCACATCTTGCGGTCCAGAGATGTGGGGCACCCAGGGTTCGTCTGTCGGGGAAAGAGAAGAATCCCACTCACTTACCGTGCCAGGGCGTTTGCGGCGGCGAGCAGAAACACCAGCGGCGCGTTCCAGTTGATGGCCACCTCGTTCAGAGACGGCGCCATCGGGTCATCGAGCCACATGCGCATCGGGGGTAGCTGGGGCAAGGTTCGCGCTACCTTGTCCGCCGGCTTGGCGTTGGGGCCGCCGGAAAGAAGGCCAGGCCACGGAGCCGCAATCTGATCGGCGATGCTGGGCCGGTGGTGAGGACGGAGAAACGGGTTGGTCCCCACATGGGTAACCCAGGAGACTCCGAAACAATTGCGCCCCAGCAGGTAATGCAGATTACCCAGCGCCGCCTCCACTAACTGCGCGTTCGGTTGCAGGTGGTTGGCGATGAGCAGTAACAGCGATTGATTGGCAGCTACCGAGTTGGAGCCCCAGAAGTAATCTGTGGTATCCAGCGTGTTGCCATAGCCGCTGGAGCGACGCCGAGTCAGAAGCGTTTGCGCGATGGCCCGAGTCTGCGCCATCACTCGGCTTTCAATGGCATCATCTCCCTTGCGTTCCGCCAGGACGTAGGTCCAATACGCCAAGGGGGCGACATTCGACCACGAGGGCGCCGCAATCGCCGTCTCAGGGGGCAGTGCCTGCTGCTGGTGCAGGAAAGCCTGCTCGTATTGCCGGTCGCCCGTGGTACGCCAAAGCTCAGCGGCAGCCCAGAGAAGATTGTCGTTACAATGCGCGTCGCCGTAAGCGCCGGTCTCGATACCCGGAGGATTGGCAAAACTCACGTCAGGGTGAGCAGCCGCCCAGGTCCAGCCGCGCTTGGCTGCGGCCAGGCAGCCGGCGGCAAAGGTGGCATCGTATTCGCCGTAGCAGCGGGCGGCGATGGCCATCACCGCAGCCAGGCCGGCGGTGGCGCAGGTGCTTTTGTAAGGAGAGGCGCCGGTGCCGATGATATAGCTGGCGAGCTTATCGTTCTGCGGCATAACGAAGCCGCAGAACTGCTCGCTGGTCTGCTTGTGCCACACCCCACCATCCAAGTCCTGCAAGGAGAGCATCCATTCCAGATTCCAGCGGATTTCTGCGAGGTAGTCAGGGAGCTTACCGCCCGATTCAGGGATGCGCAGGGAAAGTGTACGCAGAGTACGAGGGTAAAGCTCCCAGGCCCACAGCAGGGTAGCGGTGGTGATGCTGCTGCTGACCACGTAGCGGCCGTAATCGCCGGCGTCATGCCACCCTCCGCGGCTCGGCAGCACTCCCGTTCGTCCTGAACTGGGATGGAAAGCGTCTGCCTGATGGCAGATGGTATGGCGATAGCCGTCACCCAGGTCGACGGCACATCCGCAGCGTTGGCCGTAGAAGGCGCGCATGCACAGCAGCAACGGATTGGCATAGACATCGTTACCGACTACGATTGGCTGGCTACGTACACCCTGCGCCACAAACCGGTATTTACCGGGCAGGGTCAAGCGAGAGAAGTCGGCCAGAGCCACCGAATCCCCGGAAGCGGCATCGATCGAAGAGGCTGTCAGCCGGCCATCAAAAACCGAATGTCCGGTCGATTCCGAGAAGATCTGAAAAGACCCGGCTCGCTCATCGTCTACCTGCACGCTGGCTATTTTTTCTCCTTGCTGCAGATAGCCGGTTTGGTTGAAGACCACCGGGTTCGCATTGGAGGCAGCGGCGCGCAGCAGCGAGCTCCGCGCGGAGAACGCGACACTCGCGCCCCAGGCGCTGACATATTTCAGGACCGCACGGCGCTCCATTTTCCCATCTTACGACAAGGGTTTGAGTCTGGCTGAAAAGGGGTAACTATGCGCGATCCCTTAAGTTATCCCAAAGAGTATCTTCAGCCTCGCAAAGGTAACCTGGAACTTACAAAGGGCAAAAGGGAAGCTTGGTGTTGATATCAATACGAAACAAATTTCCTTGTTTCGATTCAGAGCTGCATGCTAAGCTGCTCTTGACTGGTGCACTGGTTCTGTAGCAACAGATCAAACAGTAATTACCAGGCTTCTTTATCAGGCTCTGTCGTTAGGCCCCGCTCAGTTAATTCAGAAATTTTCAATCACTCCCTCGCTGTATCGCGTGGATATGGATCGTTCTTGTTCCCGGTGAATCTTCATTCGGCCCTCCCCCTGATCACTCGGTAGTTGTTCAGACGCTGTCGATCTGACTACGCCGCCTTTGCTTAAACGGCAGGGATACTGGAGGTGTGTGTTGAGTGATTCCCGGGGTCCTATTCCCCCAGGCAAAGATGTGCGCGCGCTTTTTGATAAGGCAAATATAGGGGCCTTGCATTACCGCACCTTTGCAGCGCAAAAAGTACCAGCGAAGAGTGAAGCAGAACGCACACCGCCAATTGCCGCGGAACCAGCGCCGGCCGTGCCTGCGGCGAACAACAGCCACCTGCGGCGCGCGCTCAACGCTGTGTTTGAGGGCAACGCGAGGCTTCGCATCGCTTCCTCCCGGCCACACCTGGCTGCAGGCTCGGGCGCTGCGCTCATTTTTGCTTCAGCCGTAGGAGGTGTGGGCAAAACGACACTCTGCGCAACCGCCGGCAGGGTCCTGTCTTCTCGCTTGAGCAATGTGCTGGTCGCGGACCGATGCGGCGAGGGCATTATTCCCTACTACTTCAGCCTGGAGCGGCTGAGAGCAGGCGGTTTGCAGACGGTTTATCCCAACGCTCGCCGCGCGGGCTACCAGTTGACCATGGTCAACGCGCCCTGCGACGAGCAGCCGAACACGCCGACTGCCGCCTGGCTCGAGCAACTGCAGGCCGAGTCGTCGCTCACGTTGATGGACCTTCCTACCCTCAACGGCCACTCCTCGCAAACCCAACTTGTTCGCGAAGGCCAGGTCGTGGTTCCTCTGGTCCCCGATGTCCAGTCCATCGCCAGCATCGCGCGGGTGGAAGAGCTCTCGGGCATGTTGGCGGAAGGGCAAAAGGGACGAAGCCTGTTCGTGCTCAACCGCTTCGACGAGGCGCGGACGCTGCATCGCGAGATTCGGACTCACCTGGAAAAAATTCTTGAAGACCGGCTCGCCCCGGTGGCCGTGCGCGAGTCGGAGTCTGTGGCCGAGGCCTTGTCCCTGGGCATGACCGTCATCGATCATGTGCCGCAGTCGCCGGTGGCCAAAGATTTCGAGCAGCTTGTCGCGTGGCTGGAAGCGCGTTTGTCGGAGACCTCGGAGAAGGTGGAGATCGCATGAGCAGCGATCCCCAGCAAGGCGCCGCAGCTATGTGGCTAAGCCGGATTTACCCCTGGCTTGTTCTTCCGCTCATCCTCGCTGTGCTGGCGTTGGTCGCGCTCATTCCGATGACCTGGCAGCAGCAGGCCTTCTTCGGTGTACTGGTGGTGGTGGCTGCCCTGCTGATCGACCGCATCAAGCGGGGACAGGCCGCGACGATCCTGCTGGTGCTGCTGTGCCTTAGCGTCACCAGCCGCTACGCCTATTGGCGTTCGGCAACCCTGTGGAGATATCTGCACAGCCCCTGGGGTCACGTCAGCCCGGTAGCCGCAACCCTGATGCTGACCCTGTTCGCAGCCGAGTTCTACACCTTCCTCATCCTGATGCTGGGCTTCTTCCAGAGCATCGCCCCGCTCAAGCGACTTCCCCTGACTATGCCGGAAAGTCCCGAGGCATGGCCGGTGGTCGACGTGCTGATCCCGACCTACAACGAATCGCTCGAAGTGGTGCGCTACACCGTACTGGCAGCGCAGCAGATGGATTGGCCGCCGGAGAAGCTCAACGTGGTCCTGCTGGACGATGGGGCACGCAGCGAATTCCGGCAATTCGCCGCCGAGGCCGGCGTGCGCTATATCGCGCGCCCTGAGCACTCCGCCGCCAAAGCCGGCAACCTGAATCACGCACTGCGCCTGACCAAGGGCGAGTTTGTCACCGTCTTTGATTGCGACCACATCCCGACGCGCTCTTTTCTGCAGATCTCCATCGGCTGGTTTCTGCGCGACCGGCGGTTGGCGATGTTGCAGACTCCACACCACTTTTATTCTCCCGATCCGTTTGAACGGAACCTGGGAAAGTTTCGCCGGATTCCCAATGAGGGCAGTCTGTTCTATGGGATTGTGCAGGATGCCAATGATCTTTGGAATGCCGCGTATTTCTGCGGATCCTGCGCCACGCTGCGCCGGACGGCCCTGGACCAGATTGGGGGAATTGCTCAGGAGACGGTTACAGAAGACGCCCACACCTCACTCCGCTTGCAGAAGGCGGGATGGAACACCGCCTATATCAACATTCCCCAGGCCGCCGGCCTGGCCACCGAAACCCTCGCCCGGCACATCAAGCAGCGCATCCGCTGGGCTCGAGGGATGATCCAGATCCTGCGCCTCGACAACCCGCTGTGGACACCGGGGCTCACACTGCCCCAGCGGCTCTGCTACTTCAACGCCACGCTGCATTTTCTGTACGCTCTGCCGCGCCTGGTTTTTCTCACCGCGCCGTTGTTGTATCTGATCTTCGGCCTCTCTAACGTTCCCGGATATTGGCTCGCGATCGTGGCGTTTGCCGCCCCGCATCTTGTGATTTCGACGATTACCAATTCGCGCATTCAGGGCAGCAAGCGCTTCTCCTTCTGGAATGAGATCTACGAGACCGTTCTATCGCCCTACATCCTGCTGCCTACCGTTTTCGCGATGGTCAATCCCAAGAGCGGAGCTTTCAATGTCACCGACAAGGGAGGGGCGCAGGAGCAAGGGTACTTCAGCTTCAGACTGTCGTTGCCCTTCTTCATTCTGTTGGCGCTGAACCTGGTTGGCCTGGCATTCGCGGTGCCGCGCTATCTCTACTGGGATCGTGGGCACTCCGGCACCATATGGATCAACGTGTTTTGGGCCTTTCTCAATGTAGTGATCCTGGGAGTGGCTTTGTCGGTTTGCGCCGAGCAGCGGCAACGGAGACACGCGGTGCGTATTCCCTGCGCGATGCCGGTTGTGCTGCACGCAGGTGGAGAAACCTACGAGGGGACGACGGCCGACCTATCCACCAGCGGCCTGGCGGCCCAGGTTGGAGCATCGTGGCCGCTGGGTGAGCCGGTGGAGATCGGATTCCCCGAGGACGACGAAACGGGGCGATTGCGCGGCCGGGTGATCGGTGGCGACGGGGGCCGGCTGCGCATCCAGTTTGCCCGGCTGTCGCTTTCGGAGCAGCAACTGCTGACCCGGGTCCTGTATTCCCGCGCCGATCGTTGGCTCGACTGGGACGAGGGTTTTGCCTCGGACCGTCCGTTGCGCAGCTTTTTCAGCTTGCTGCAATCCTCGGTGGCGGGCTTGTGGAAGGTGCTGTTCATGGTTCCGGGCAGGTTGTCCGGCGTTTCGGCCAAGCCACTCAAGCCGGTGCGCACCGCGGTGATTACAGGCCTGGTATTGGCAGTGCTCGGATTCGCCTTTTGGCGCGCCCATGCCAGCACGCCTCGAGCCCCCAAAGAGGCGCCTCCCGAGCTTATCGAGCGGTCCTTCACCCTGGGCTCACTGGCGCGGCCCAACGACGCCTTTCTGTTGAAGGAGCCTGGCAGCCGGCAAGTGCTCAAGTTCGCTACCCCGCAAAGCTGGCTTATCCGCGGCGGCAAGTTACAGCTGAAATACCAGATTCCGCGGAACGCGCGGGAGCAGTACACCTATGCCGATATACGCCTGAACGACGCACTGATAGCCTCCATCACCCCCACCGTGGAGGAGCGGGATGCAGGCGCCGGTGAGCTTTTGCTGCCTCTCCCGGCAGACCTGCTGCTGGCGCGCAACGAACTGACCATTCAGCTCACCGGGCAGGGAAATAGCGCGTGCGCCGCGCCGGCGGAAAAGAATCCGCCATGGTTCCGTATCGACCCCGGCAGCCAGGTTACACTCGATGCCCAGCCTCTGGCCTTGGCTTCTGAACTGTCTGCGTTACCGCAGCCATTCCTGGAGCATTTGGCCAATTCGCCGGTGGTGGTCCCATTTGTCTTCGCTCATCCGCCGGATACGGAAATGCTGCAGACCGCCGGCGTATTAGCTTCCTGGTTGGGCTCCCTGGCCGATGACAGCGGCGTCCGCTATTACACCCAGCTCGGCGACCTGCCCACGGGAAATGCGGTGGTGTTGCTGGTGGGAACCGAGCAGATGCCAGGGGCCGCGGTGCCCGCCCAGACCGCGGTGTCGCTCCAGGCCAATCCCAAGGACCCTTACGGCAAGCTGCTGCTGATTCATGGCCAGAGCAGCGGGGATTTGTTGGCGGTGGTCCAGGCGCTCGCCACCGGGCAACTGAAGATGGCGGGTAGCTCAGCTTATTTGAGCGGACCCGTCTCATCGCCCACCCGAGCTCCCAACGATGCCCCGCGCTGGATCCATAGCGATCGAGTCAGTCTCGCCGACCTCGCCGGACCCGCCGAGCGCCGCATCACGGGACAGAGTCCCCTGACGATCTACATGCATCTGTCGCCGGACTACAACTTCGGGGTGCAGCAAAACATGTATCTCCACCTGGCTTATGCCGCCGACCCCGCGGATCTGGCCAAGTCCTCCAATATCGCCTCCAGGCTGAATGCAGTTCCGCTGGGCAGCGTGCCTCTGCTCGCTACCGGGGAGCAACACGACGTGGATATTCCGCTGCTGGACGTGCCCGCGGCGGTCTATGCCAATACGCTACAGATACAGTTTTATTTCGTGCCCGCGGGCGCAGATCCATGCGCTCCCGGCGCCGGAGGATCCAGCGGACAAATCATGGATTCCTCCTACCTTGATCTGGGGGGCGCCGTGCATTTCACAGAATTGCCGAATCTGAGCCTCTTCGCCAAGGCAGGCTTTCCTTTTACCAGGATGGCCGACCTGAGCGAGACCGCTGTGCTCCTTCCCTCCAACCCTGCACCTGAGGTGATGGGACTGTACCTCGATCTCATGGGGTATTTCGGGGCGCAGACAGGCTACCCCACTCTTCGCCTGCAGGTAGTGTCTCCGGCGGACGCGGCGCAAATGACGGGCAAGGATTTGCTGGTGTTAGGCAGCTTTGCCGACCTGGCGGCCATTCCCCAGATCACGGGCAGACTGCCGCTGACCTATGTCGACCGGTCTTTTTCCTTAAGCCCGCGGGCGCGGCTGGGCCTGGCATCGGATTGGATCATGCGGCGCAATTCCGGCGCCTGGCAGACACTGAACGGCTCTGACAACCTCTCGCCCCAGGGCATCGTGGAGGGTATCGCCTCTCCCTACACTCGCGGTCGAAGCGTAGTCGTCATCGCCGGCCGCAATCGTGCGGCGCTGCCTGGCCTCGCTTCCGCGCTGCTGACGACCATGCCACTGGACGGCATCGATAACACCGTCAGTTTGTGGACCGGGAACAACTTTGTGAGTTATCCGCTTTCGACCGCGGTCTATGGGTCGGAAGTTCTGCCATGGTACCGTGCTTTCGCTTATTGGCTGCCGAACCATCCGTTCATTTTGCTGCTATTGCTGTTGCTGATCCTGGCGTTGCTGGGCTGGTGCACACAGCGCTTCTTAGCGGCCCGCGTGCGGACGCGGCTGAGTTTGGCGCAGTACAACCCGGGGCAGGAAGGCAGCAATGCTGGATCTTTTACCACGGCAACCTGAGGTTGCCATCAGTTCTGCCCGCGGTGCGGGCCAATGGAGGCAGATATGTTTGCAAAATCGGAAATAGCCCTGGGCCTTCTCTTGCTGACCGCGTTCGTGCAGCCGGCGAAAGCGCAACAGAGCGCCGCCGATGTTCTCATCCAACGTGCGCGCACCCTCGACGGCCAGGGCAGACATGATCTCGCCGCCGCTGCATGGAAGCAGGTGCTGCTGCTGAACCCCACCCAGCCCGATGCGCTTGCGGCGTTGGCGAGCTATTACCGGAGCACGGGAGATACGGCCACCGCGGACCACTATCTGGCCCTGCTGCGCAAGGCGTCGCCCGGCGATGGCAAGGCCGGCGCAAATTCCGGCCACGCCAACCCCAACGGGCGGCAACGCAGAGTTTGAAGCCGCGGCCAAATTGGCAGCGCAGCATCACTATCAGGAAGCGCTGACGCTCTACCGCAAAGCGTTTCACGGGGGTGAGCCTTCCGGAATATGGGCCGTTTCCTACTACGAGACGGAGGCCGCCGTTCCCGCTGAATTGCCGCAAGCCATCGCCGGGCTGCGCGGGCTGGTCACACAATATCCCGCCAACCCCAGTTATCAATTGGCGCTCGGCCGGGTACTGACCTACGACGCCAAGACCCGCGTGGAAGGAATACACCTGCTGGCCGAGCTGCACGGCACGGCGGAGCAAATGGAGCAGGCAAGGGTCGCCTGGCGGCAGGCGATCGTGTGGGGCCTCAATGGGCCGGCCGTGGAGACGGCGCCGGATTACCTGGCGCGCTATCCCGATGAGCAATTAGCGGCCCGCCTGCAAAGCAGCCAGGCGGAGCACGTGAGCCACCCGGTCATCCCCGGCCAGACGGAGCAGGGAGCAGCCTACGAGGCGCTCAGCAAAGGCGATTTGCAACAGGCACAGCATCTTTTCGAGCCGCTGGTTTCGATTCCAGCCCAGCGCGGCAAGGCCCTCGCCGGGCTCGGCTATATCGATATGCAGCAAAAGAACTTTGCCGCCGCGCAAGAGCACTTTGAACAGGCGGAGAGCAACGGCTTCCACGCCCCTGAGCTAAGCGCCGCCCTGGTCGATGCACGTTACTGGAAAGCCATGCAGGACGGTAACCGGGCGCTCAACAACGACGAATTCGCACACGCCCTGAGCGCCTTCGATGAAGCCCATGCCATCAAGCCCACCGCGCCCGAGGCGATCCAGGGTCAAGCCGGGGTATGGATGCAGCAGAAGCAACCGGAGAAGGCATTACCTCTCTTCGAGCAGGCGGTCAAGATGCAGCAGGACCGGCCGCAGGCCTGGACGGCGTGGTTTGACGCTATGGTACGCGCCTCAAGGAGCAGAGAGGTGATCGCTGACCAGCCCTACATCGGGGTCCAGACGCTCACCAAGCTGGAGTCTGATCCGGACTATATGGCGGTGCTGGCCGCAGCACAGATGAACGGCGGCAGCGAGGCCGAAGGGCATCGCCTGATGGCTCAACTGGCCCAGGTTCCGGATATCGACCAGCGCAGTTCGGCGCAACTGCGCTGCGCCGAACTGCTGGCGGTGAACGATCCCCGGTCTTCCGCGCGGTTGGCTTTCGATGTGATTCGCGTGCAGCCGGACAACCTGGATGCGTGGAAGCTGCTGGTGAGCGATGAACACGCCGCCGGCCGCGACCAGATGGCGTTGACTGCCGCCGATCGCATGCCGGCGGGAGTCTACAAGCAGGCCACTCCGCGACGTCGACTTTGTGACCATGCTGGCCGCTACCCACCAGGCGATGGGGCAATACAGCACCGCGTCGAACCTGCTGGCGGAAGCGCGCAGTGAGGCCCGCGACGATACCCGTAAATCCAATGCCATCGAGGCCCAGACGGCCTCACTGTTGCTGGCCGAGGGAAACGCCCAGAGCGCCTACAAGATCTATGTGAAAATTCTCAGGCGGTCCCCCAGCGACAGCGATGCATGGAACGGAATTATCTCCGCCCTGCACCAGGCCAAGCAGGATCAGGACGCGTTGACCCAGATTCAGCAGTTGCCGCCGGAGGTAGCAGAGAAGCTGGAGCAGGATCCCGGATTCCTGCAGACCCTGGCTGCCGTTTATGGGGCTACGGGACATAATCAAACAGCGGTGGAGATGATGGGCCGCGTCCTGGCTCATTATCAACCGGGAAGAAACGATGCTCCTTATTCCGTGGAAGCGCAATATGCCTGGCTGCTGCTGAATGCGGGAGACGAAACCCGGCTGGCGCCCACACTGGCGCAAATGGGGCGGCGCACAGATTTGACCCCCGGCCAACAGCAGCAGACCCGCAATCTGTGGGCCGCATGGAGCATTCGCAAGGCCGCCCACGAGGAGAAATCCGGCAACACCAAACAGGCCCTTGCCATCCTGGAAACGGCGTCTCAGGCGTTTCCCTCCAATGGAGAGATTCGCCGGGCCATGGCGGGGACTTATATTCGTAACAATGAAGGTAAGCTCGCCTTTGCCTTGTATCAGCAGATCGACTGGTCGCGGGCCACGGTGACGGACTATGCCGGCGCAGTGGCGGCCGCCGGCGCGGCGCACCAAAAGGAGACGGGGCGGCAGTGGCTGGCGGACGGACTGGAGCAGTACCCCAATGACACCGAACTGCTGACCGCGGCGGCGCAATTTGAAAAGGGCATGGGCGACACCCATAAAGCCGCGGTCTACTGGCGCCAGGTGGTGGCCAACAGCTCGCAGATTCAACTGACCCAGCAGCTCACTGGCCCCGGTGGAGCCGCCGCCCCGGCGGCGGTCACGGCCGGCGACGCGCTGGCTCGTATGCTTGCGCCTCAGGAAGCGGCGGAGACGGTGGCGCCTGCGCCCTCAAGTCAGGCCGAGCCGCTGCAAGATGCGATTACGGCCCTGCCCATCATCCAGCACCCAATCAGCGAGGACACAGCGA
Organism: uncultured Acidobacteriaceae bacterium; assembly: GCA_963757515.1. GTDB lineage: Bacteria > Acidobacteriota > Terriglobia > Terriglobales > Acidobacteriaceae > PALSA-350. The sequence continues at coordinate 145,204 of CAVWRV010000003.1, forward strand.
CTCCAACACTGGTTCGAGGAGCGGCTCCGGAACGGACTCCAACCAGCAAGCCAGCCCATGGTTAGTGCGCAAGTCGCCGCCCCCGGCTCTGCGTACCGAGCCCATTGCCTATCAGGTCAGCAGATGGACAGTACCGGTGAGTGAGGCGGCGCCGCCGCCCATACCGGCGGAGTTCCAGCAACCGGGCGGAAGTTCGACCCCGGCGATGACCAATGCGAGCTTTACGGTTTACTCGCCGGCCGGTGGTAGCGCCGAGTTGGCGCCGGGCTCAGCTCTCACTTCTCCCTCTTCCACCGCGCCAACATCCCGTGCCGTCATGCTGGGGCCGGGACAGCAGGCGCAGGCTGAGTTGGATGGGCTGGCCAGCCGTTATAGTGCGTGGCTGGGCGGCGGTACCCTACTGGGCAGCCGCAGCGGCCAGCCGGGATTCGACCAGATGACCCGGCTGGAAGCCGACTTCGAATCGAGCGCTGTTTTGGGAGAACGCGCGCGGCTCACCGTTCGCGCGCTTCCCGTTCTGCTCTCCTCGGGAGCTCCGGACGGCACTTCCAACTATAACTTCGGCACCTCTGGCGCTCCGCTCATTGGTCAGACCCATTTCCAATCAGGCGTCGGCGGGGAGGTCCAATTGGCCACCAGGATCGTCGACGGCAGCCTGGGCTTTACCCCCGCTACCTTCCACGTTTCTCACCTTCTCGGTAGCGTCAGCGTACATCCGACGAACTTTCCCTTGAACTTCAGGGTCTATCGTGAGCCAGGTGAAGGAGACCATGCTTTCCTACGCCGGCGAGAAGGACCCGATCACCGGGACAGATCTGGGGTGGAGTGGTGGCCAGCGGCGCCGAGGGCGGGCTCTCGCTGGGCTCCGCAAAATCAGGGATTTTACCTGGACGGCGGCGCATGCCTCCCTGACCGGCGTCAATGTGAATCGTAACAGCCGTATATACGGATCGACCGGAGCCTACTGGACGGTTTACGGCAACCCCTACGGAACGCTCAAGATGGGAGCCAACCTGACCGGCCTGCATTACGCCCAGAACCAGCGCTACTTCACCTTTGGGCAGGGTGGTTATTTCAGTCCCGATTCGTACGTGCTGTTGAACGCGCCGTTCACCTGGGAATCCCATTCGATGAATCACGTGACCTACCGCATCAACGGCAGTCTAGGCGTGCAGAGCTTTTACGAAAGCACGGCGTTCCCCGGATCGACCATTGCCACCGACACCACCCCCACGGCTCAGTCGAACCTGGGCGCCAATTACAACTTGGATGCAAATGTGGCCTACCGCTTCGACGAGCACTGGTACGTAGGCGGTTTTGTCGGGATCAACAATGCGCATGATTACCAGGACCGGTCAGCGGGCATTGCGGTGAAGTATATGCAGCGGCCGCAGGTGGAGGTCGACGGCGGCGCTACCGGGCTGTTCGACGAGCATGCCATCCGGCCGTTGATCGTGCCTTAGGTAACTGTATCTGTATCTAACCTCTCGTGTAGCCGTTGAATATTCCCTCCCTCAACGGCTACACGAGAGAATGCAGGCGCATCCCCAGCGCCGGGAGACTTACTCGATGTTGACAAAAACGGCAAAGGTTTTGGCGGTGTTGGCGCTGGGGATCATGTCAAGCGGGGCCGGCATGGCAGCGCCCGGGGCGGGTTATTGGCATACCAGCGGAAGCAAGATTCTCGATTCCAATAACCAGGCAGTCCGTATCGGAGGCATCAACTGGTATGGCTTCGAAACTACCGACGAGGTAGCCCATGGCCTCAACAGCCAGGACTACAAGACCATACTTCAGACCATCCAGGCGAACGGATACAACACCATCCGGCTGCCGTTCTCGAATCAGATGGTCGAGACGCCGATCGTTCCTTCCACCATCAACTACTCCAATGCCGGCGGACCGATCAACACCGACCTCAAAGGGTTGAATTCACTGCAGATCATGGACGCAATCATCGACTATGCCGGGACCATCGGGTTGCGGGTCATCCTGGATGACCATCGTTCGGAGGCGGGCAACGGCGCCGAGGCCAGCGGATTGTGGTATACCGGCGCGTATCCTGAAAGCTCCTGGATCAGTGACTGGCAGGCGCTGGCAACCCGCTATCTGAACAACCCGGCCGTGATCGGCTTGGATCTGCGCAATGAGCCGCATAACGCCAACAGCGGCGGCGCCTGCTGGGATTGTGGCACGGCCAACGACTGGCACCTGGCGGCGGAGCGTGCGGGCAACGCCGCTCTCACCATCAATCCCCACCTGCTGATTTTTGTCGAAGGCACGGACGAGTACAACAACAACTATTACTTCTGGGGCGGTAACCTGCAGGGGGTGCAGAACAACCCGGTGACGTTGACCGTTGCCAATCAGCTGGTTTATTCCGCACACGACTACGGACCGCTCGAATCGTCCCAGGCCTGGTTTAACGGCAGCACCAGCTACAGTAGCCTGGTAAGTACCTGGACGTCGTATTGGGCTTACATCAGCTTGAACGGGATCGCGCCGGTTTGGGTGGGCGAGTTCGGCACCCCCAACAATGCTGCGGACATTCAAGATACGACGCCTGGTTCCCAGGGGCAGTGGTTCTCGAGCCTGGTGCAATTCCTGGTCGCCAACCCCTCCCTGCATTGGACCTACTGGGCCTTGAATGGTGAAGATCGTTACGGGCTGCTTGATTCCACGTACGATGCGACCCCGGTAAGCGCATTGAAGCAGCAACTGCTGGCGCAACTCCAGTTCCCGCTGAGCGGGGGAACGCCGATCACCACCCCCTCGTTTACCCTGACGCAAAATCCGTCCACGGTCATTGCCGCCTCCAGCAACACGGATCTCGGCAGCTCCGGCAACACCACCGAGGTGACCTATACCGCGCTGGTCAACAACCGCACCAGCAACAGCGAGTCCAATGCATCCATCACGCTCGCTCTCCCAGCGGCTGCCGTGGTCATCAGCGAAGCGAGCACTGGCTCAGCGGGTACGTGCAGCACCGGAGCCGCGGGTTACACCTGCAGCTTCGCCAGCATTGCCGCGTCGGGCAGTGGGGGAGTGACTGCGACAGTGATTTATCCGGCCGCCAACCTGACGTTCAATGGCAGCGGCCAGGCTTTAGAGGCCGTGAATGCGAGTTCGCAAGTAGGCTCACAGGCGTTGCCGGCCGCCTCCGTGAGCACGACCGTCGACCAGCAGGGCCAGCAGCAAAATGCAGCAGAATCCGTTGTTGCCACGCCCATGCCGGGTTATTCCTTTAATTACGGGCAGCAGGCAACGGTCGACTTTACTCTGTCGCCTACCCCCACCAGTCCGATTCCCCTGGCATCGTTCAGCGCGCAGTTGGACGGAACACAGAGTCTGACCATCACCTCGCTGGGAAGCAACCAGTACCAGATTCCTGTCGGCCTGTTGAGCCCAGGTTCGCATAACATCGCCATCCACCTGGCCGCCAGTTCCAGTTATGCCGCGGCGTCCGCGACGGTGGCGCTGGCTGTACAAAAAGCTTATGTAACCGCCTCGGTGGCTGGTGCACCGCTCGCAGGGAACTACGGAGCGCCCATTCCTATAACCCTTAACCTCACCGGGCTGAGCGGCACCGGTTTCGCTGCGCCGAGCGGAACCGTGAGCCTGGTGATCGACAATCTGGCAGCCACCACCTCGCCGCTGAGCGGCGGGACGGCCAGCTTCACTGCTCCCGCCGGCCTTTCTGCCAATACCCACGCCCTGACCTTCAGCTACCCGGGCGACAGCGTTTACGCGGCGCAAACCCTGGCCGCAACGCTGCAAGTGAATAAAGGGCAGCTAGTGGCCACCGCATCACCCGCCACCCGGCCCTTTGGGGCGCCGAACCCGATGTTCACCGGGACCTTGACGGGCGTAGTCAACGCCGACGGCATTACCGCAACCTATGTGTCGCAGGCCAATGCAACCACCGCCGCCGGCACGTACGCCACGGGCCCGGATGCCATTACGCCGGTTCTGGCGGACCCAAACAACCGGCTCAGTAACTACACCAGCACGTTGAACGACGGCGCGCTGACGATTGGGGGAACGAATCCAGATATCACCTGGCCCGTGCCCGGTCCGATCGTCTATGGAACTCCGCTGAGTGCGGCACAGCTGGATGCAACTTCGACCATCCCTGGAACCTTTACCTACAAACCTGCCGCCGGAGTTGTGCTGGGGGCGGGCACGCAGACGCTCACGGTGACCTTCACGCCCACCGGGTCAGCCGCGCAGACCGCGCAGACGACGCTGGTGGTCAACCAGGCCACTACCACCACCGCCTTGACGGCCATCAATGCCACGGTCGCGGGTTCGATTACCTTGTCGGCGGTGGTGACCTCCATCGACGGCGGCACGGTCACCGGCAGCGTCCAATTTCTGGATGGTTCCACGTCGTTGGCCTCGGTCACGGTGAACTCGACCGGCCTCGCGACCTATTCGGTCCAGTTGTCCAATGGGCCGCACACCCTCACGGCTGTCTACTCAGGGGACGTCAACAATCTGGGAAGTACTTCGACCGCGTTGTTGGAGAGCGTCAGCGGAGGTCTGGACTTCTCCCTCTCAGCGAACCCCAAGATGTTGTCTCTAAGCCCCGGCCAGAGCATGCCGGTAACCGTCTCTGTCTTCTCGTCAGACGGGTTTACGGGAGTGGTTACGTTCAAGTGCACCGGCCTTCCCAACGGGTCCACGTGCAGCTTTGCGCCGGCCAGCATCACCGGAAATGCTACCAGCACGGCGCAATCGACGACGCTTACAATTGGACTGCCCGCGACCAGTTCTGCTGTGCGGGGGGCAGGAGATGGGCGCTACCTGGCGGGCTTCCTGGTGCTACCGGGCGGCTTGTTGGGCCTCTGCCTCTTGCGGCAGCGGCGGCGGCTGCAACGCACCTTGGGAATGTGGATTCTGGCGACGGTGTTTCTGGTCAGTGTGGGCATCGGCTGCGGCGCTGGTTCTTCAGCCCCCGCCTCAACCTCTCCGGGGGGCGGCTCGAGTTCGGTAGGCAGTTATAACGCTCTTATTACCGCGACATCGCCGGCCAGTGTGCAAACGCTGACCATCCCGGTTACGTTGACGCACTAGTGTAGTTCGTGGCAGGTCAAGAAGACAGCAGGTCCCTCCACTACGCTACGCTCCGGTCGGGATGACAATTTATTCTGGGACCCATTTCCCGTGCTCCCAATGAATTGTCATCCCGACCGGAGCGTAGCGTAGTGGAGGGACCTGCTGTCTTCTTGACCTGCCACGAACTACACGCTTCGCCTGTCGGGGAAAGAGGGATCAGGCAATCGTCAGGCTGCTATTGGCGGTGGCGGCGATCTGGGCGCAGACGGCTTCGGTTACCTGGGCCGTGGTCGCGGTGCCGCCAAGATCACGGGTGTGCAGGGAAGGGTTCGCCGTCACATGTTCGATCGCTTTCATCACCCGAGCCGCAGCTTCCATTTCGCCCAGGTGCTCGAGCAGCATCACCACCGACCAGAAAGTGCCCACCGGATTGGCCCAGCCCTTGCCCATGATGTCGAAGGCAGATCCATGAATCGGCTCGAACATGGATGGGTAAAGGCGTTCAGGGTTGATGTTGGCCGTGGGTGCGATGCCCAGGCTGCCGGCCAGCGCGGCCGCCAGATCGCTCAGTATGTCGGCGTGCAGATTCGTGGCAACGATGCGTATCGAGGGATGCCGGACGATTGACCATGCGCGCAGTAGCCGCGTCGACCAGCTCTTTGTCCCAGGTGACATCGGGAAATTCCTCGGCAATTTGGGCCGCGATCTCATCCCACATCACCATGGCGTGGCGCTGCGCATTGCTTTTTGTAATTACCGTTAGCAGCTTGCGGGGACGGGATTGGGCCAGCCGGAAGGCGAAGCGCTGTATGCGCTCGACCCCTGCGCGGGTCATCAAAGACAAGTCCGTCGCCACCTCGATTGGGTGGCCTTGATGCATTCGGCCACCCACGCCCGAATACTCGCCCTCGGTATTCTCGCGCACAATGACCCAGTTCAGATCTTCCGGCCGGCAGCGCTTGAGCGGCGCGTCGATACCTGGAAGAATGCGGGTCGGACGCACATTGGCGTATTGATCGAGCCCCTGGCAAATCTTGAGCCGCAGACCCCACAGCGTGATGTGGTCGGGAATATGCGGGTCGCCGGCAGACCCGAACAGGATGGCGTCTTTGCCGCGCAGAGTATCGAGCCCGCTCTGCGGCATCATTACGCCATGCTGGCGGAAATAATCTCCACCCCAGTCGAAATTCTCGAATTGGAAGGTAAACGAACCGCCGCCCAGCGCTTCCATAACCTGCCGTCCAGCGGGCACAACCTCTTTACCTATTCCATCTCCCGGCACGGTGGCAATGCGATAGGTCTTCATGGGGCCGGTCCTCATTAGCCGCGATAGCTGACGGGCGGGGGATTGACGCTTGACAGCTCCTTGAAGGCAGCGTCGGGGAGCTCCAATCCAGCGGCCGCAATATTCTCCTCCACATGGGCCGGGGAAGAAGTTCCCGGAATCGGCAGCATGATTTTGGACCGCTTGAGCAACCAGGCAAGCCCCGTCTGCAGGGTGGTTGCGCCAAGTTCCTGGGCAATCTTCTCCAGGATCTCGAGCGCTTTCCTGTTCTGGCCCAGCGGAGCCCAGGGCAGGAAGGCGATGCCATGCTGCTCGCAATAGTTGACCACGTAATCCCACTCCCGGTCGGCAAAGCTGTAGCGGTTTTGCACCGAGACGATGGGGACGATTTTGCGTCCGCGCTCGATGTGCTCCTGGGTCACATTGGAGAGCGCGACGTGGCGAATCTTACCCTGCTCGCGCAGCTTAGCCAGGGTTTCCATGGAAGCGTCGTAGGAGACCGCCGGGTCGGGAACGTGCAGTTGGTAGACATCGATGCGATCCAGGCGCAGGCGCTTGAGACTGCCTTCCACTGCTTCGGTAAGGTGCCTGGGGCTGGCATTGTGGATCCACTGCCCGGGGCCGACCGCGCTCCCATCCGCCTTTGGTCGCGACCACCAAACCGCTGGGATACGGGTAGAGGGCCTCGGCGATCAGCTCCTCGGAGACATTAGGGCCATAGGAGTCCGCGGTATCGATGAAGTTGACGCCCAATTCGACTGCCCGGCGCAGAGTAGCCAGCGCCGCGGCCTTGTCGGCGGGAGGACCCCAGATTCCTTTGCCGGTGATGCGCATGGCTCCATAGCCCAGGCGGTTGACAGTGAGGTCGCCACCCAGGGTGATGGTTCCGGCAGCTGCGGCAGAGACGGCTTGGGTTTGGCTCATCGAAGTGCTCCTTCGCGATAGTATTCAACTGTAAATGCTGCCCAGGGGAATCATATAAGAACGATGAGCGCGACACACGCCGGTACGTCCATCAATACGCCCCGCCAGGTCTTGTTCGCCAGCCTGATCGGGACTACGATCGAGTTCTTCGACTTCTACATTTATGCCACCGCGGCAGTGCTCGTTTTTCCCAAGCTGTTCTTTCCCGCCACCGACCCGGCCTCGGCCACACTCGAATCGCTGGCGACCTTTGGCATTGCGTTTCTGGCGCGGCCGATTGGCTCCGCGCTGTTCGGTCACTTTGGCGATCGTATCGGGCGCAAGACGACGCTGGTCATCGCGCTGTCGACTATGGGTCTATCCACCGTCGCGATCGGGGCGCTTCCGACTTACCGGACGATTGGCTTTGCTGCGCCGCTGCTGCTGGCGCTGTGCCGCTTCGGCCAGGGCCTGGGTCTTGGAGGCGAGTGGGGCGGGGCGGTGCTGCTGGCTATCGAGAACGCGCCTCCCAACAAGCGCGCCTGGTACGGCATGTTTCCTCAACTCGGCGCGCCGATCGGTTTCTTCCTCTCCGGCGGCACCTTCCTGCTGCTCTCCCATTGGCTCACCGAACAGCAGTTCTTCTCATTTCGGTTGGCGCCTTCCTTTCCTATCGAGTGCGGTGCTGGTGTTCCTTGGCCTTTATGTGCGGCTGACCATTACCGAGACGCCTGTGTTTCGCGAGGCCCTCAATCGCGGCCAGCAGGTGAAAGTGCCGATGCTGGCGGTTTTTCGTGACTACACCCGGGCGCTGATTGCAGGCATATCGGTGAGCCTGGCGACGTTCGTTCTCTTCTACCTGATGACGGTGTTCGCGCTCTCCTGGGGCACCAGCGCGCTCCACTATAGCCGGCAAAAATTTCTGCTCATGCAGTTGTTCGATATTTTGTTTCTTTGCCGTGACCATTCCTATTTCTGCGATTCTGGCGGAGCGAGGGCGCCGCCGGGTGATGATCCTGGTAACGATAGCGAATCTTCCTCTTCGGCCTGGTGCTGGCGCCTATGTTCGTTGCCGGAACCACCGGTGCGCTGCTGATGATGGCGGTGGGTCTAACGTTGATGGGGATCACCTACGGGCCCCTGGGCACAGTTATTTCTGAACTCTTTCCAACCACGGTGCGTTACACGGGCAGTTCGCTGGCTTTCAGCCTGGCCGGTATCCTGGGCGCCTCGCTGGCGCCGTACATTGCCACCTGGCTGGCCAGGACCTATGGCCTCCAATACGTGGGCTACTACCTCTCCGCTGCGGCAGTCCTGACCCTCCTGGGGTTGCTTTCTATCCGGGAAACGAAAGACGATGATCTGGCTGCGTCTCATTAACAGGAGGGCAACGATGACAGAATTAGCCCGGACCGGGGTTTCGCTCGAAGAAGAGCTTTTGAGCGAGTTCGACCGATTGATTACCAAGCGCGGTTACAAGAACCGCTCGGAGGCGTTCCGCGATCTTATCCGCGAGGCGCTTCTGACGGAGACGGTTGACTCTAACAAACCGGTCGTCGGCACGTTGACGCTGGTGTACGACCACCACGTTCCGAATCTCTCCGAGAAGCTGACCGATACCCAACACTCAGCCGGCGCAATGGTTCTTGCCGCCACGCATGTCCATCTCGATCATCACTACTGCCTGGAGGTGATCATCATGAAGGGCAAGAGCAAGGAGTTGCAAGAGATCGCGGATCGTATGTTGGCCTTGCGTGGGGTCGAGTTGGGGAAGCTGGTGCTGACCAACTCCGGCAAAGATCTTAAGCACGCCCACCCTTAGTGGCCGAAATTATAAGTAAGGTTGACGCTCGCGTACGAGGGAATGCGGACTCCCACCACTGTCTGTACCGGTGACGGGTAAAAATTCTCAATCGTTTGACCGGTGTAACCGCCTGCAAGCAGCATATTCACCCCGACATCCAGTCGCCGGTTGAGGAAGGGACGTACCACGGCGGCGCGAAACTCTCTGACCGACGTGCCCAAGCATTGGGCGTTCAGGTCGGGCGCGCAACCGGTCCCCAGAGGTTTTCTCCCAACGTACTCAAATTCGCCTCGCGCTTCCAGCCGGAACGGCAACTTCTGCGTATTTGCCAACAGATCGAAGATGGTTCTCGGGGCTTCTGGCGTGGGCTGTCCGGAATCGATGTCTCGCGCGTCGGCTTTGGAGAAGGTTGCCAGAATCGATCCTTGACTGAAACTACGCCGCACTGCGGCGGTTAAAAATCGCAGGCGTCCTGGGCCCTGGTCTTCCTGTAAGGCCGGTGTCGGGGTCGATTTTTCCCAGTTCCTCGCTGGTGGTGACGTGGCCAAGAATGATCTTCACATCGGTCCTGGCAATGGTCTTGCTCGCGACTAATTGGTACGAGTGCGCGGTGGCGACCGGACTGCCGGCGACGGTTCCGGTTCCGATGCGCGGATCCTCGGTAAAGAAGGCCTGACCGAAGCTGGCGGAAATCACGGGAACAAGCCAGGACTCCTTGGGAATGAAGGAGACCGTAGCCTTGGGTGAGTTCACGCCCACCCACTTCTGAAAAGAGTTTCCGGTGTTGATCAAGTCTTCATTGTTGATATCGATTTGATCGCGTCGCCAGCCGGCGTAATAGCGGAAAAAATGCGTGAACGCACCGGCCCCGGCAACGATAGGGAGTCACCGAACTGATGGTGACGTTGTTGGAGTCCACTTTGGTAAAAGGGCCGTAGGTGAAATCTCCCGGGCGTGTAGAATTGTAGTGGTCAAGATTGTCCCGCCGCGGAGCCTCACGTTCGTAGTCGAGCCCCGCTAACAGCGACAGAGTCTCGGCAAGTTTGTTCACATAGTTTGTACTCTGTCCGGTGACGGTGCGAAACTCGCTCTGGCGAATGAGGCCCTGGCCAAAATCGGAGTACAGAGAAAGATCGTAAGTACGGAAGAAGCCCGAGAGTTGAAGCTGCTGGCTGGCGGTAAGCTGCCAAACGTCGTTCAAAGCGGCGAGCGCAGTATGCGTCTGGTCTTTTTGCCTGGGGTCGATCGTGTCGCCCACGTTTGGTGGGAAGATGGGCACCAGGCCAGGCACGTAGGAGAAGCCGTAATATCCCATTCCCAACAATGTGAGTTGGTGATTGCCCAGGCGGAAAATGCGTTGTCCGTTCAATTTGTATTGCTGGCGATGTTCGAGCCGCTTGAGAAATCCGTTGCCATAGGAGGCTTCGATGGCCACGAACGACGCAGGCGCCGGGCTGAAGCCGGTGACAACGTCGATATCCCGGTAGTCGCCCGTGAGGGTGATGAACGGATCCAGTCCTGAGCGCAATCCGTAGACGGCTGCCAGATTGACCGCATGATTGCCCTGGCGAACGTTGTAGGCTCCGCCGTCAACCTGCACGCTCTCCAGGATCTCCGGAATAAAAATATTGGGGTCTGCGTAGCCGTTGCCGTGCGCATTCGCGGACAGGTTGTTGGGCACCAGGGAGGTACCAACCGCGATGAACTGAGCGATGGGTTCCCCATGATCGCCGGCCACGCCAGGAGCAAAATATTGCGGGGCCTTGATCCCGCTGGAAGCGGTTTCGATGGGATATCCCGGAATGGAAACCGGGGCGCCCGGACGGCCGGGGTTGGCGTCTAAAAGATCCTGGCGGACAAACACCTTCTCCGCGGGGTCGGGCGAAAGTACATCGGTGGCGTTCACATCGGCGGTGACGGTCACGGAATCAGTTCGGGTTATCAGTGGTATGAGTTGGAGTTCGAGACTGGTCCCCCCGGTAAGAAGGATGAGCGATTTTGAGAGCGGCTGAAATGCTACCGCGTTGACGTAAAGGTCATAGCTTCCCCCAACGTTCAAATTGATCTGAAATTGCCCTTGGGCGCCGGTCAGGGTCTGGAGGTCCGTTTTACCCTGGACCAGGTGAACGGTCGCTCCGGAGATGGGGTTTCCCTGCACCTCGACCACGCGTCCGGAAACGGGGAAATCCTCTGCCGTGGCCGACAGGCAGACGAGCACCAACTTCAGGGCCCACAGAGACCTAATATTCTTCATCGGGTGAGGGGTAGTAATATGCCTTTGAGAATCGTGCTATCTGAAGTACGAAGACATCCGAGCCAACAGATTGCGAAATTTCAGGGCCCTGTAAAAAATAATACAATTGCGATAATCGTGCTACCGAGGTAAACCAGGCACCTGATGCGACCTGTTCTGCGGACGCTCTTCAACGACACAGCCGGCAACACCCGAGGCAAGGTGCTGGGGATTTACAGCGTCCTGCTGATATTTAACGGAGCCGCCTGGCTGTGGGCAATCCTGGCTTTACGGCATTTCCCGGTGTTGTTGGGCACGGCGTTTCTTGCCTACAGCTTAGGCCTTCGGCATGCGGTGGATGCTGACCACATTGCGGCAATCGACAACGTGACCCGCAAGTTCATGCACGAAGGCAAGAGACCGGTCGCCGTTGGACTCATGTTTTCCCTGGGGCATTCGACCATTGTCCTGCTGGGATCGGTGGCGATCGCCTGGACAACGCTGGAGTTGCAGCACCGCATGGATGCGGTCAGGGAAATCGGAGGAATCGTCGGCACGCTGCTTTCCACGCTGTTTTTATTTGGGATTGCGGCGGTTAACCTGGTGGTTTTGCATAGCATCTGGCGCACGTTCGTCAAGGTTCGCGAGGGCGAACCCTACGTCGAGGAAGACTTCGATCTGCTGCTTGGCAATCGCGGTCTGTTAGCGCGTCTTTTTCGCCCTATGTTCCGGATGATCACGCGCAGTTGGCACATGTATCCCCTGGGAGTGCTGTTTGGCCTGGGGTTCGATACGGCTACCGAGATTGGCGTCCTGGGAATTTCCGCTGCCGAAGCGTCCAAGGGGCTCTCGTTCTGGTCGATCCTGATATTTCCTGCGCTGTTTGCAGCGGGCATGTCGTTGATCGACACCACCGACAACATCCTGATGCTGGGCGCCTACGGATGGGCTTTCGTTAAGCCGATTCGCAAGCTCTACTACAACCTGACCATCACCAGCGTTTCGGTGGTCGTCGCGCTGGCCGTCGGGGGTATCGAAGCGCTGGGGCTGCTGGTCGGACCGATTCCACCTGCGGGGCACCTTCTGGGATGCAGTCGTCCGGCTCAACGCAAACTTCGGCACCCTGGGGTATTTCATCGTGGGGCTGTTTGTCTTCAGCTGGTTGGTGTCGGTGGCGTTTTACAAGTGGCGGCGGTTTGACGACCTGGAGCTGGGCACGTGAGGGGCTCGGAGTGGCGTCTAAGAGTCAGATCTGCTTGAAGGGTACGGGCTTCAGCCTGGCATCCGACCGAACGTCAGTGGGCTTTAGCCCCTGAGGACTGCGAACCACAGCTAACAGCGAACTCACCGAAAATAGCTGGTTGCCCTAAAGACACTCCCTCAGCGGCTAAAACCACTCACCGAGCCAAAGTCTATGGCGGGGCTGAAGAGTCTGCGTGAGAACCCGAAAAAAGAGCACCCGGGTCGTGGCAGGTCAATCGCGGGATGCTTGGTTACATCGCGGGAGAAACGTGCAGCCCCTTCTCAGCTGCGGCGAGCAGAACGCAAATAGCGACGCCCTCGGCGGCCTGGGTGACTTCCGCTAACTCAGGGAAGGTGGGGGCGATGCGGATGGTGCGGTCCTCGGGATCCTTCCCGTACGGATGGGTTGCTCCAGCCGGGGTGAGCACCACCCCTGCTTCTTTGGCCAGGGCGACCACTCGCTTGGCGCAGCCTTCGCCTACGTCAAGGCTGATGAAGTAACCGCCTTTGGGCCGGGTCCAGGTCACCTCCGGAACCAGAGCAAGCTTCTCGCCGAAGATGTCGAGCACCTTCTGGAATTTTGGCGCGATCACAGCCTTGGTGCCTGTCCATCAACTGCAAAATCGCGGCGTTGTCCTTTAGAAAACGAACATGACGCAGCTGGTTAAGCTTGTCCGGACCAATGGTCCGCGGGCGTGAGTCTTGCCAGAAGCCACTGCACATTATCTTTCGACCCGGCAAACAGGGCCAACCCGGCTCCGGGCAGCGTGATCTTGGAGGTGGAGGCGAAGACAAAGGCGCGGTTCGGATGCCCATGCCGCGCGCACAGTTCCAGGATGTTGGCGATCTCGATCCGTTCGCTGGTCAGGTGATGGACGGCGTAGGCGTTGTCCCAAAACAGCCGGAAGTCCGGCGCCGCGGTCTTCATGGCCGCCAGGCGCTCGATGATCGCATCGGAATAGACGGTTCCCGTCGGATTGCTGTACTTGGGAATGCACCAGATACCCTTGATGGAGGCGTCCTGGGCTACCAGCCGCTCCACCTCCTCCATGTCCGGACCATCTTCCCTCAGCGCCACCGGGATCATCCGGATGCCGTAATCCTCGCAGATCTTGAAGTGCCGGTCGTAGCCCGGAACCGGGCACAGGAATGCGATTTCCCCCTGCTTCGACCAGGGTGTGACGCTATCGCAGGTCTCCTTTAAGCAGCGCATAAACAATGGTGTCGTGCATCAACGCCAGACTGGAGTTATTGGCGGCAACGACCTGCTCTGCCGCTGCTCCCATCATGGCGGAGAAGAGCCGGCGTGCTTCTACCAGCCCCTGCAGGCCGCCGTAATTGCGGCAATCCACCGCACCCTCGGCAAGGTAATCGCCGGCTCCGGGAAGCGACAGCAACCCAGCGCTCAGATCCAGCTGGGCCGGAGAAGGCTTTCCTCTGGTCAGGTCGAGCTTGAGGCCCCGGGCCTTGAAGGCATCGTAGTTTTCCTGCAGCCGTTGCCTGGCTGTGGCGACTTCGTCTGGGCTAAGCTGCGCGAGGTTTGTCATTCTGGTTGTGAACATCCTTTCGAGAGGGCCTGTGACTATTCTAAAGTCACTGGGCGGGCGGAAGCCGCACTCCAGGCACCTTATCCGCCAACTTATCCCCAGTAACAGGTATTCGGGAATGAGCCGCCAGCATTCTATGCTGCAGAGAGATGATCCAGAGCCTCCGCAAACTGAGACTGCTTCGCTGGCCTGCGCTTTGTCTTTTGTGCTGCTGTCTCTCCGGCATGGGCCAGGACGTCTCCGTTCAAGACCAACATGAATCTCTGGGCACCATCAGCGGCACAGTGGTCGACCCGAAGGAAAACTTCGTTGTCTCCGCCGGGGTGAGGCTTGCGCGTCAAAGGCAGACTGGAGAGCAGAAAGTCTCTTCGAACGGGGAAGGACGTTTTGTGTTTACGGATGTGCCGGCCGGCCCCTTTGAGCTCACCATTACGGCAACCGGTTTTGCGCCTCGGCAGGTAGAGGGAGTTCTTCATCCGGGGGAAGCGCTCGAGCTGCTGCAGATTCCGTTATCCATTGCGGCGGCTACCACCGAGGTGCAGGTCAGCGGCGCAGATAATTATCAGCTGGCGGAAGAGCAGATCAAGGTCGAGGAAACGCAGCGCGTGCTCGGCGTCATTCCCAATTTCTATGTAACCTACAATCCCGACGCACTGCCTCTTAAGCCAAAGCAGAAGTTCGAACTTGCATGGAAAAGCAGTGTGGATCCGGTCACCTTTGCGGCGAGCGGTGTGGCCGCGGGCCTGGAGCAGGCGGGTAACGGGTTCAGCGGCTATGGGCAAGGCACCCAAGGATATGCCAAGCGGTTTGCCGCGTCTTATGGCGATAGTTTTATCGGCAACATGATTGGAGGCGCCATCCTGCCCTCGCTTCTCAAACAAGATCCGCGCTATTTCTACAAAGGCACTGGCAGCACGGGATCGCGAATTCTGTATGCGCTGGCGAATGCAGTGATTTGCAAAGGTGACAACGGCCGCTGGCAACCGGATTATTCCGGCATACTGGGAAGCGTGGCCGCGGGCGGAATCTCGAATCTCTACTATCCGGCGGGCAACCGAAGTGGAGCCGGTGTTGACTTTCGAAAATACATTGATTGGCATTGGCGGCTCGGGGATCGGCAATCTCTTCCAGGAATTCCTCATTCGCAGATTGACGCCCCATGCCAGGGATCCTCAGCCCTAAGCTGATGCTTTCGATCTCCGGCTCTTCGTTTCTTATAGTATGGCTAAGTCTTAAGTTACGGCGAGGTTCTGCGAGTGGCGCTGATCCCAGGCAGAAAGAAAAAAGAAGACGACAAGCAGCGTGTGCAGGTAGAAGAGAACCGCATCACGGGTCTGTTAAACTTTCTCATCTTTCTGTCCATCGTCGCGATTGGTTATACCGACTGGAAAGTTGTACCCGAGATTTCGCTGGGCTATCTGTACGTATTACCCATTGCCCTGAGCGCGCTGGTAAACCCGCTGGCGCTCACCAGTCTTCTGGCCTTCGTCTGCGCGGTTCTCTCGGACCTCTTCTCTCGGACGATTCCAGGAACGCTTCACGTGAGGGTGGCCCGGGACGTAATTACCCTGGCCGGTTTTCTGGTGGTGGGATTTCTGGTGACGCAGGTCGCAAAGCAGCGCAACCGGCTGGTAGCAGAGGTACGCCGGCAGCGTGATGAGTACGAGCACGACCTGCTCCTGGCCTCCCAGGTGCAGCGGCGTGTCTTGCCCAAACCTCCTGTGTGTGCCTCGCTTGAGCTGGCGGCGGCTATGCAGACCGCAACGCTGCTGGGCGGCGATTATTATGATTTTTTTCAGATCTCCGACGATGTCGTGGACGTGGTGATCGCCGACGTCTCCGGTCACGGCGCTGCGGCATCGCTTCTGATGCCCTCGCTCGCAGTAGCCCTGCGCCTGCGTGCCCGCGAATTGAGCGGGCCGGCGGAGATCATCAAGGATCTCGACCAGGTATTGCGGCAGATTACGAATTCCGCGACCTTTGTGACCATGTTCTATGCCCGCTTCGATCAGACCGGCAGAGATCCTGCACTATGCCAATGGAGGTCATAACCCGCCCCTCCTGATTCGCCCGAAAACGGGGCAGGCGCTGCAGTTAGAGGAGGGGGGACCCATCCTGGGTATTTTGAAAGACGCGGAGTATTCGAATACCGTGGTTGCGCTCGATCAGGGTGACATCCTTACCCTGTTCACCGATGGCGTGACCGAGCAGGAGAATGAGGCCGGCGATGAGTTTTCGGTCAGCCGATTAGAAGAAGTGGTTCGGAACAAAGAAACAGAGCCGGCGGCCGCCCTGGTCGCCTCTATCACGGACGCCGTCTCCGTCTTTGCAGGACAAAAGCGACAAGCGGATGATCTGACGGTGGTAGTGGTAAAGATTCTGTAAGAGATCTGCGGTTTTCTTTCGCCACAAGCAGAACACATTTGACAATCGGCGGTCGTCACCCATAGTCTTCCCATAACATGGTTAGGGAAGAGAGCGGAGAGCTGATACAGGGCACGCTGGAGATGCTGATTCTGAAAGCGCTGGCGCGTGGGCCTATGCATGGTTATGCCGTGGCTGAGTGGGTCGAGCAGACTTCGCAGCAGGTGCTCAAAGTGGAGGAGGGCGCGCTCTACCCGGCGCTCCATAGGCTGCAGTTGCGTGGGCTGCTAAGCGCCGAATGGGGAGCTTCTGAAAACAATCGCCGCGCCAAGTTTTACCAGCTCACGGCCGAAGGAAGAAAGCGGCTGAACGCCGAATCGCAGCGCTGGGCACGGCTGTCGGCAGCGGTGGCGTTTGTCATGCAAGCCTCCTTGAGGAAACGCATATGGTATTGCACCAATTCCTGCTTAAGAATCCGGTCGCTGTTTCGCCGGCGGAGCATGCGCCGCGAGATCGCCGAAGAGTTGGAGTTTCACCAGGCGCTGTTGCGGGAGAGGCTTTCTCGACAGGGTATCCCTCCTGCGGAGTTAGACATGGCGGCAAAGCGGGCCTTTGGAAATAGCTCCCGCTGGCGCGAGCGCCTCACCGAATTGTGGCAGTTTCGGACGCTTGAGAATCTTCTGCGCGACCTAAGCTTCTCTGCACGGCTGCTGCGAAAGTCGCCAGGGTTCACGGCGGTTGCGCTGTTGACTCTGGCGCTGGGCGTGGGAGCGAATACTGCGGTCTTTTCGTTGATCAATGGCTTGCTGCTGCGACCGCTTCCGGTGCCGCACGCTGAACAGTTAGCGGTGCTACGCATGGAGGAGGGCGGACCGCAGCCTAACTACTCTTTCTGCACCCCGTTCTTCCGCAGCCTGGAGCGCAGCCACGAGGTCTTCGCGGATGTCTTCGCTTACAACCCGGACACGCTGCAGGTACAGGGGCGATCGGCCAACGAGAACATCCAGGGATGCTGGTGAGCGGGCAATTCTTTCGCGGCGATGCAGACGGCGCCTTTGATGGGAAGATATCTCACGCCGGAAGATGATCGCATAGGCGGAAACCCGGCAGGCCTTGCGGTGGTCATTGCCGAGCCAGTTCTGGGAGACCTGGTTCGATCGCGCTCCCGACGTGGTCGGGCGCAAGCTGATCATCGCCAACGTGCCGTTCACCGTGGTAGGCGTGATGCCTAAGCGGTTTATAGGAGCAGACCCTACGCGCAGTCCGCAGATCTTTGCACCGCTTTCCGCCGACCCCATCATCGATGCGCCGAGGAACCATATTGATGATGGGATCCACGCCTGGTGGCTGACCGTGGGTGCGCGACTGCAACCGGGCGTCACGCTGGCCCAGGCAAACGCGTCGCTGGCAACAATCTCCGGCCCGATTCTGCACCAGGCGTCCGACGATGCCGACTTTATCAGCGAGGAAGAGAAAGGGCATTTCCATTTCGTCGCCGAACCAGGCTCTCGAGGGTTTGCTTATGCCCGCCTTCTGTTTCGCAGGCCATTGCTGGCCATGTTCTCGATGTGCGGAGGAATTCTATTGCTGGCGTGCCTGAATCTGGCGAGCCTGTTGATGGCGCGTGGTGCGGCGAGGGAACGCGAGTTGGCGACGCGGCTGGCGATTGGCGCCACGCCGGCGGCGCCTGGTCCAGCAACTGCTGGTGGAGAGCCTGTTGATTGCGCTCCTGGGGACAGCCGCCGGGCTCGCGGTGGCGCCATTAGTCAGTCGTTCGTTGGCCGCGCTCCTTCTTAGCGGCAACAGGGGATGGCTACGTGACACATCGCTCGACACATCGCTCGACGTCCGTGTGTTTGCTTTTGCCGCATTGATCACCGTTACCTCGGCAGTGCTGATCGGGCTGGTGCCCGCGCTCCAGGCTACCGCCGGCAACGTCAGTGACCACATCAAGGAGGGCCAACATGCGACGCGGCCACAGCAGCGGCGCAAGATTTTGCCGCGCATGCTGCTGGCCTCGGAGGTGTCGCTGGCTCTGGTGCTGGTGGTGGGAGCGGGGCTTTTAGCCACCAGCCTGGTCCGGCTCTATAAGTCGGGCCTGGGGTTCGATCCCAATGGCGTGGTGAACATCGCTTTCAGTATGGACAAGCAGCAACTCGAGGGCGACGCGCTGATGCGGCAGTACCAGGAATTGGGGGAGGGACTGCGTCGCCAGCCAGGGGTAAAGAGTGTGAGCTTCCAGTTCATCGTGCCGCTATCCCATCTGGGATGGAACGGAGGATACGGAGCGCCGGGCGCACCGCCCCAACTTATCTATATGAATAGCGTGGGTCCGGATTACTTCGCGACCATGCGTATTCCGCTTTATCAGGGAAGGGAATTCACCTGGACCGATACCAACGCCTCGGGACTCAAGATGACGCTTAACCAATCCGCGGCGAAGCTGCTCTTTCCCGGCCAGGAAGCGCTCGGTCATCAGGTGATCGACGAGAGAAAACGCGACGTACCAGGTAGTTGCCGTGGTGGGCGACACCAAGTATCGCGACATGCGTGAACCTGCGCCACCTTGCGGATACGTACCGATCATGCAGGATGAGCAGAAGAAGCCTTCTTTCAATGCCGTCGTGCGGATCGATGGGCCGCAAGGTCGCGCTGGCTTTGGCTGCGCGTTCCCTGGCGGCGCGGCTGGCCCCGGCTATCCCCGCACCGATGCTTACACCCATGGATGAAGTGTTAAATGACTCCATGAGCACAGAACGGATGATGGCGCTGCTGGCCTTGTTCTTCGCCGCCTGCGCCTTGCTGGTGACAGGGATCGGGCTCTATGGGACGCTGGCCTACTCCACCGCGCGGCGAACCAGCGAGATTGGCATCCGCATGGCGCTAGGGGCGCAGCGCACGCGCGTGATGGCGATGGTCTTTGGAGAAAACGCCCTGGTTGCGACCTTCGGGACAGGAGCGGGGCTGGGCGCAGCGCTTTTGGCCTCCCGGGCCCTGGCGAGCTTTCTGTACGGAACGTCGCCGCGCGATCCCTGGGTGCTGGTAGGGTCGGTAGCGGCGCTGACCTTCATCGCCAGCGCGGCTTCTCTTTTGCCGGCGCTGCGAGCGGCTCGAATTGAGCCCATGGCCGCGATCCGATGCGAATAGTAACGTCTGCATCAATTCCCACAGGGCAGAGAATCGGCAGAAGAGTCCAGAGGGCGATAGAATGATTGTGCATGACCACACGGAACGAAATAATCGCTCAAATTGATGATGAAATAAGCCCGCCTCGAGCGCGCGCGAGACTTTCTCGCGGCTGCGCTCGCAAGGCTCCCACAATGATTCGAAGACTGCTTCGGCGATTGCTTCGGCCGAAGGCAAAGACAACAGTCCCGGCCCAGAAGCGCAAGCAGACCGGCCATAACCGCGGCTCCGGCTGCAAATGGATGCGAGTCGAGTGATGGTTGCTCCCCCTCCTCCGCCGCCGAGAGAGGAGCCGCAGGTACAGCGTGTTCCCCGCAAGCGCCGGATGGAACGGCGGCACCTGCAGAGGAAAAGCCTGGCAAGTCTGGCGCCGCGTTGAGCGGGTCAGTGCCCACGTGGCCCAGTCGCAGTTTCCGCGGACGAGGCGCGCAAGGTGCAGGAACGGGCCGTGCCGCCGCCCCCGCCCCCTGTCGTAGCTGAGCTCCGCTCGGAGATCGGCGCCGAACGCAGCCTCGGTTCTCTGATCCAGGCATTCGAGCGTAGAGCCGGTCTGAGCGGATTAGAAACTCCATAATCAACGATCCGCCAAGATGCGGAAGTGTGCAGCCCTTTCGTAGACTAGAACGATGAAGAAGAGCCGCTCGCCGCTTTACGTCACCACCCTCATCGCGGGCGCCTTCTTCATGGAAATGCTGGACGGCACCATCATTGCCACTGCGCTCCCGCAGATGGCGCACAGCTTCCACACCAGCGCGGTCAGCCTCAACATCGGCATGACGGCCTACCTGCTTACCCTGGCCGTCTTTATCCCCATCAGCGGCTGGGTCGCAGACCGCTTCGGCTCGCGTTCGATTTTCGCCGCGGCCATTGCCACGTTTACCGTCGCTTCTCTGCTCTGCGGCGCGGCCCACACGCTCACCCAGTTCACGCTCATGCGCATCCTGCAAGGCATCGGCGGAGCCATGATGGTGCCTGTCGGCCGCCTCATCGTGCTGCGCACAACGCCCAAGGATAAGCTGACCGAGGCCATCGCTTACATCACCTGGCCCGGCCTCACCGCCCTGGTCGTGGGTCCGCCGCTGGGCGGCTTTATCACCACCTATGCCAGCTGGCACTGGATCTTCTTCCTCAATCTCCCGATCGGCATCGTCGCCCTGATCCTGACACTGCTGTGGGTGGAGAACGTGCGCAGCGGAGAAAAGCATGCCTTCGACTGGCTCACTTTTTTGCTCGCAGGCTTCGCCTCCGCCGGGGCGGTGTATGGCATGGAGAAGCTGGGAAGCGAAGGTGTGCCGTGGCAGCTCCCGGGCCTGGTGCTCGCGCTCAGCGTGCTCAGCGGGGTGGCCGCGATCGTTGCTGCCCACCGCAATCCGGCCACGTCGCTCATCGATCTGGAGTCGATGAAGCTCAAGACCTATTCGCTTTCCGTCTACGGAGCGAGCGCCTTTCGCATCGCCGTCTCGGTGCTGCCGTTTCTTCTACCGCTCATGTTCCAGATCGCCTTCGGGTTGAATGCCTTCCAATCGGGCCTTTACCTGCTCGCGCTCTTTGCCGGAGACCTGACCATGAAGGCATTCGTGATCCAGGCTCTTCGCCGCTTCGGTTTTCGCCGCCTGCTGATCGTGAACGGAACCATTACCGCGGGATCCATGGCTCTTTGCGCGCTGCTCAGCCCGGCCACCGCGATCATTGTGGTCATCGCCATTCTTTTTTTCCACGGAGCGTCGCGATCGATGCAGTTCACCTGCATGACTACGCTTGCCTACGCGGAGATTCCGCCCGGCAGGATGAGCCGGGCCAATGGCTTCCTCAGCGCCGTGATGCAGCTCAGCATGGGTATGGGTGTGGCCATCGGCGCCATCACCCTGCGCCTGGTTGCCCACGCGCGCGGCCACTCAGCGGCCGCCCCCAACTGCGCGACTTCCAACTGGCTATGCTTTTCATGGCTGTGGTGGCGCTCGGCCCCGTCTTCGACAGCCTCGGCCTTCCGCCGGACGCGGGCGCCACCACCAGCGGCCATCGTCAGCCGGAGCTGGAAGTAAATCCTGTCTAAACCCTGCCAAGGAACTCGGGCGAAATTAGGCCGCAACCGCTCGAGGTGGCAGAATTGTTGGATGTTCACCCCCGAAGAGCTCAACAAGTCAAATTATTCTGCTGCCTTGAAGAGGCCGAACTCCTTAGATTGGCGCAGACGGCCGCAGATGTTCGGCTTGCGCCTGGCGAATGGCTCATTCGCGAGGGCGAGCCGCCGTGGTTCTTCGCTCTTTTCGAGGGCCGGCTGCGGATGGTGAAAGAGCTGCTCGGCCGCCAGGAGGAACTCTACGAATACGAGTATCAGGTGGGTGACTTCTTTGGCGAAACGCCGCATTTTGCTTGGCACGCAGGCGCTGGTCTCACTGCGGGCAGAAACACCTTGCCGCCTGGCGCGCCTGGATCGGCAGCAGTTCCAGAATCTGATCAGAGACTCGAAAGAAGCCAGCGCCATGATTCTGCAAACCATGAATGACCGGCTCATGCGGGTGCAGAAATATACGGCGGCGGCTCCGTCCTCCCGGGTGCTCATCCTGGGCACGAAGTACGACACCGATTGCCGCGATATCCGGGGCTTTCTCGCCGCCAATCGAATCCCGTACGAGTTTGTCGATCGCGAACAGGAGCCGGAGCGAGTGCCGGCGTTCCTGCCTAAGGATCTGGGTTGCCCGGCGGTGACCATCGATGGCAAGCTCTTTGACCATGCGCCGACGTGTGCGCGAAGTGGCAGAGGCCTTACAGCTGCAGACAAAACCGAACAGCGACAGTTACGACGTGGTCATCGCCGGAGCAGGCCCGGCCGGCATGGCCGCCGGGGTGTATGGCGCCTCCGAGGGTCTTGAACGTACTGATGGTGGAGCGCTCGGCGGCAGGCGGTCAGGCGGGCACATCGTCGCGCATCGAAAATTATCTTGGCTTTCCCGGAGGGCATCTCGGGTGAGGATTTGACCGGGCGGGCTTTAAGGCAGGCGGTCCGCTTTGGGGCGGAGATTGCGATGACTCGCTGCATTGAAAAGCTGGCGCCGATCGACGGCGGCTATTCGTCTGCAACTCGATGGCGGGCAGCTGGTGTCTGCGCGCGCTGTGTTGCTGGCAACGGGCGTGGAATGGCGCCGGCTGGAAGTGGAGGGCGCGGATCGTTTGTTGGGGCGCGGAGTGCTGTACGGAGCCTCTCGTCCCGAGGCCAGCAATGTGAACGGCAAGAAAGTCTTCATCGTGGGTGGCGGCAACTCTGCCGGGCAGGCGGCTATGTTCTTTTCCAACTATGCTGCCGAGGTAAAGGTGTTGGTGCGGGGCGAAGGGTTGAAGCTAAGCATGTCGCAATATCTGATTGGCGAGATCGCATCCAAGGCGAACATCCAGGTGATTCCGTTTACGCAGATCGTTGCGCTGGAGGGCGAAGATCATCTGCAGCGAATTGTGACCCGCAGCCGGCCGCCCGAGGGCGAGGAGACCTCTCTCACCTATGAAGCCGATGCCCTGTTTGTGATGATCGGCGCCGATGCCAGCACCTCGTGGTTGCCCAGCGAGCTGGAGCGGGATCCTAAGGGCTACATCTGCACCGGGCGCGATCTCACCACCTGGAAGCTCGAGCGCGCGCCCTTTCCCCTGGAGACAAGCCTGCCGGGAGTTTTCTGCGCCGGCGACGTGCGCCACAATTCAATTAAGCGCGTATCCAGCGGCGTCGGCGAGGGCAGCATGGCGATCGCCTTTATTCACCAATACCTGGCGCTCAAAGAGAAGGTACGGGTTTAGGGCTGGGTCGCGGAAAACTCTGTGAACGAAGGGCACGGCTTTCAGCCGTGCCGCACCGGGCTTGTGGAGATGAGGGCTTTAGCCCCTGAGGTACGGTTTTCCCCAAGGTTCGTGTCGAGCTATTTTCAATAACCGTATTTCAGTTTCGTTGCAGGCTGCAACAAGGGGAGATGTCGGACCGCAAGTGACGAAAGCGTACCTCAGCGGCTAAAGCCGCGTAGCGCCTATGACGTTTACGGCACGGCTGAAGCCGTGCCCTTCGTTCAGAGACGTGAGAGGAATCGCGCCAGGCGTTCTATTCCTGACTCGATCTTTTTCCACTCCGCCGCATAACACCAACGCAACCAGCCCTCTCCTTCTGGCCCGAAGGCCCTGCCAGGCGCGAGGCCCAGGCCCACCTCATCGATCAGTCGCTTCGCCAGGCGCAGCGAATCTTCTTCGCCGGTAACACGGAGAAAGAGGTACATCGCGCCGTCCGATTCGGGCACTTCCAGCCCGGAAAGCTGACGCAACGCGGCAGACAGCTTTGCCTTTGTCTGGGCGAGTTCGGCTCGCAATTTAAGCACACAGGGTTCCCCTTGCTGCAGGGCGATGGCGCCCGCTCGCTGGGAAAACTCAGAGACGCAGGAGACGTTGTATTCGAGCAGCGCCGCGAGATCGTCCAGGATCGCTTCGCGGCACCACCATCCAGCCCAAACGCCAACCGGTCATGCTCCAGGCCTTGGAGAAGCTGTTGATCACGATCAATCGATCGTGATCCTCGGCAAGGGTGAGAAACGACGGAGCCGATCTCATGCCCTCTGCGTAGACCAGGCGCTCGTAAACATCGTCGGCCAGAATCCATATGCCATGCCGCCGGCAATGTTCGAGAATGGCAAGCTGCTCCGGGCGCTGGATGGTCCAGCCGGTGGGGTTGTTGGGCGAATTGAGCACCAGCATCCGCGTCCCCGGCAGTAAGGGCCTGCAGCAGTTTTTCCAGGGGTAGCGTCCAGCGGCCGTCCTGTACTTCGAGCGAGACGCGGTGTGACCTGGCCGCTCACCACCTTCGGTATTTCCACCGCGTTTGGCCATAGCGGTGTGACCGTCACCACGCGGTCGCCTGGCTCGACCAGCAGTTGGCTGGCCAGCATCAGCGCAGAGTTACCGGAAGCTGTCACCGCGATCCGATGCGGTGCCGACGGGGCGTTGATGAAGGCCGGTCAGATAAGTAGAGATAGCCTGCCGCAGGTACAGCCTGCCCAGGTTCTCTGAGTAGAAAGTTTCCCCGTCGCGCAAGGAAGCGATGGCCGCCTCGCTGATAAAAGATGGTGTCGGCTGGTCGGATTCCCCAAACCAGAAAGGCAAAACATCTTCCCGGCCCATGGCCGCATTGGCCAATTCGCGAATCAGGGAAGGAGAGAACCTTGGCTCAACAGCTTGCAAAGAGAGTGCCTCCGTCAAAACTTCCAAAGGGGCCGAATCACAGCCGAACAAGCTTCGAGAAGATCCTGGACGTCCTGGTTGAATGCGTTTGGTTCTTCACTTTCGACATCAATGGTCCCCACCACGCTCTTACCCTCTTCATCAAATACCGGAACAATAATTTCCGAGCGCGTCGAGCCGAACGCGGTCAGGTACCGGGCATCGGCCAGACGTCTCCGACATTGACGATTTGCTTTTGCGCAACGGCTGCGCTCGTGAGTCCTTTGGTAAGCGGGAACGTGGGATGTTCAGGCGCGCCGGGTCCGCTCCAGGTTACGTTCCTCACCAGTCCAGCGGCATGATCCATGTCATACAGGCCCACCCAACGGTAGTTGGCAGAACTCCGTATGAGGGCCGCGGCTTGCTGAAGTGCAGCCTGGCGATCTCGGGCTGCGATGACGATGTTCCCAAGATCCGCGAGAAACGGGTTGCGGCCGGCGTTCATGCTCCCAACATAGCAAACAGGGTAATCTTTTTCCATGAGGTTCAGAAGCGCAACAGTCTCGGATATCCCCCAGATTTGTGCGCTGGAGAGACTGCCCCAGTTCCGCACCCTGGTTGGTTCGTGGCCGGAGGATGAGCACCTAAGAACGCTTAGCCGAACCCCGACGCCGCCTACATCGTTGCAGAAGATCAGCAAGGACAGATCGATGCCTTCGCCATCCTGCGGGGATTGCTTTCCGAACATCGATCGATGGAGCTCAAGCGGATTGTGGTTGGCGTCTCCCAATCAACGTATCGGGAGAAGGCTACTGGCCGAGGTAGCTGAGCGGGCGTTTGGCGAGTATCGCGCGCACCGGTTATTTTTGGACGTATTCGTGAACAATGACCGGGCCCGGCACGTATATGAGACTTTCGGTTTTCCAAAGAGAGGGCATCATGCGTGACGCGATCTATCGGGATGGAGCCTACCACTCCCTTGTCCTGATGTCGTTGTTGGACAGTGAGTATCGAGCCATTCGACCGGACGGCCAGAATGGCTAAGTCCTGGCTTGTGGCTGACGGCAATGGCTATGCTTTGCTGGGCGGGCATCGCGCTGGCGCAATCTGCACCTGATGCCGGATGGCCGAACTACGGCAATGATGCAGGCGGCACGCGCTACTCCGCAGCGCGGCAAATCGATCGCAGCAACGTCGCTCAACTGCAAGTGGCCTGGACTTATCGCACGGGTGCGATGCAGCAGCAGACAGAGATAATCCGAAAAGCGGCTTTCGAAGCCACGCCGATCCTGGTGGAGAACAAGCTATTCCTCAGCACCCCATACAACCACGTCATTGCGCTCAATCCGCAAGATGGTCAGAAGCTGTGGGAGTACGACCCCCACGTCGATCTCTCCCAAAACTACTCCGAAGTCTCCTCTCGAGGAGTCTCTGCCTGGCACGATCCCAAAGCAAAGCCTGGCGCAGCCTTGCCGGCTTGCGCATTTTCATGGGCACGCTGGATGGGCGGCTCATCGCCCTCGACGGCGAGACAGGGAAGCCTTGCCTCGATTTCGGCGTCAAGGGAGAAGTGAACCTTGCCCATGACGCAGCGACGGCAACCGAGTGGACGGGCGGCTACCAGGTTACGTCCGCTCCCGCGATTGCCAACGATCTGGTGATCACCGGCTCTTCGATTGCAGACAACTGGAAGGTGGATACCGGGCGTGGTATCGTGCGCGCCTTCGACGCCCGGACCGGCCAACTGCGTTGGACGTTGGGATCCCATCCCTTGGGCAGAGAACACCCAACCTCGTACCGGGGCCGGTAACGCGTGGTCGACACTCTCCGTCGACCCAAAAGAGGATTTGGTCTTCATTCCCACCGGCAGCGCCGCCCCGGATTACTACGGCGGCATCCGCAAAGGCGACGACAAGTGGGCCAACTCCGTCGTTGCCTTACGCGCATCCTCGGGCAAGTTCGTGTGGGGTTTCCAGGTGGTTCACCATGACCTATGGGACTACGACGTGGCCTCACAGCCCACGCTGTTCACCTGGAAAGACGGAACCCCGGCAATCGTCATCAATACAAAAATGGGCCACGTGTTCGTGCTCAACCGGCTTACCGGTGTTCCGTTGCTGCCGGTGGAGGAGCGGCCGGTGCCGCAGTCTGACATAGCCGGCGAGCAGAGTTGGCCGACGCAGCCGTTTTCGACCATCTCTCTGGTACCGGAAAAGATTTCTCCCGAGCGATGCGTGGGGGCCAACTCCGGAGGATGTTGCGTGGTGCCGGGCCAAGATCGCGGCGTCGCGTTGGGAGGGCATGTTCACGCCCCCGAGTTTGCAGGGGACCCTGGTGTTTCCCGGCAACGTGGGCGGGGTGAACTGGGGCAGTGCAGCCTACGATCCGTCGCACCACATCATGGTCGCGAACACCAATCGCCTCATCGCCTGGGTAAAGATGATTCCCCGCGACCAGTTCGGAGCGGAGCACCAGAAGCAGCAGGACAACCGTATCTACGGAGAATTCGGAGACCAGAAAGGCGCGCCCTACGGGCTCTATCGCACCTTCCTGTTTTCTCCGAGTAAGGCGCCTTGCAACGCACCGCCGTGGGGTACCACCGAAGGCAGTGGATCTTTTTACCGGGAAACAGGTGTGGGATGTTCCGCTCGGCACCATGGTTCCAGGCCAGCAGACCGGGTCGATCAACCTCGGAGGACCGATGATCACCGCCGGCGGCCTGGTGTTCACCTCGGCGGCGATGGATCTTTACCTGCACGCCTTCGATATCGAAACCGGCAAAGAGCTTTGGAAGTATCAGCTCCCCGCGGGCGGGCAGGCCACGCCGATGACGTTACACCTTGAAGGGCAAGCAGTACATCGTGATCGCTGCCGGCGGGCATGGCAAGCTGGGCACCAAACAAGGGGACTATGTTCTGGCCTTCGCCCTGCCCTAGTTCGATCGCGACGCTTGACGGCGACTCACCGCCATGCAATGCTGACCACCGCCGTCGCCATCAGGTAGAAGCTGGGCGACGCGTTGTTGTGCGTCCTGTCGGTCAGCCAGGTGAAGATTGCCGGGGCAAAGCCGCCGAAGAGAGTGACGCCAAGGTTATAGCTAAGCGAAAGCCCGGTGACCCGGGTGCGGGCGGGAAAGAGACTCGCCATCACCGCCGGTAGAGCCGCGAGGTAGGCGACTTGCAGCAGCGCTTCCCATATGAGTCCACCCAGCAGCGTGGGCAGGCCGGGGTGGACCGTGATGAGAAGAAACAGAGGGTAGAAGGACAGCAACATCAGGATCGCCGCCGGCAGCATCATGCGCGTATAGCCGATTTTGTCCGCCAGGTTTCCGGCCACCGGGCATAGCACCATCCACATCAATGCAAGAACGATGGTCACGATATATCCGACGGCGGGCGGCAGATGTAAGCGCGTGGTGGCGAAGGTGGGCATGTAGAGAGCGAAATAGGTGCTGGCGGTGCCTACGGCCACCAGGCCGGCGCCCAGCAGCAGCCCCGTCTTTTCGGTTGCAAACACTTCGCGAACCGGGGTTCGGGTGTGGGTGCTTTGCATGAACTCCGGCGTTTCATCCACTTTGCGCCGGATATAGAGACCGACCGGTCCCACCAACAAGCCGAAGAGAAACGGTATCCGCCAGCCCCAGGTGTGCAGCTGATGGGCATTCAGCGTGGTCATGAGCCCAACGCCGAAGAGCGCCGCCAGCAGTTTCGCCATCTGCTGGCCGGCAAACTGCCAGCTGGAGAAGAAGGCTTTGCGGTGGGCTGAATGCTCGATCATAAAGGCCGTGGAGCTGCCGAACTCTCCCGCCACGGCGAAGCCCTGCAGCAGGCGCGCGGCGAACACGGCAATCGGAGCAATCAATCCGATGGAGGCATAGGACGGCATAAAGGCCAAAACGGCGGTGCCGATGACCATCAGCCGGATGGAGAGCGTGAGCGCGGCTTTGCGGCCGGCGCGGTCGGCGTAGGCGCCGAGAACAACCGCTCCGACGGGCCGGGCCAGATAGGACAAGCCAAACGACCCGAAGGTGAGCAGCAGGGAAACCACCGGGTTCGAGTTAGGAAAAAAGACGCCGGCGATGGTGGTCGCCAAGTAACCGTAGACCAGAATGTCGAACCACTCCAGCGCATTGCCGATGGTGGCGGCTGCGATCTGCAGAGCCCCACTGGCGGAGCTTGGGAGCCGGAGGAACCAGCGGATCGAGCGTGGTAGTGCTGGCACAGGAAAGAGGTAGCTGGAGGGTACATGAGGGGAAATATGGGGGCAAGGCATTTCCCACAGCGGCGAGCCGAGTCTGCGTGAGAACCCAAAGAGTCCACTCTCGGAGGAATTGTGGGTGCCCCATATCTCGCGCTTGGCGCGAGATGTGGGAAAGAAACTCAACTAAAGACAGAACCCGTCGGTAACGAGCCGCTTTTCCCACATCTCGCGCCAAGCGCGAGATATGGGGCACCCACAATTCCTCCGAGAGCGACTCTTTCCGCAGCCTGTAATGCCGCTGAGGGGGACTATGCTTTGACAGCAGCCGCGGGAGCACTCACCGTGTTCAGCTTTTCAATCGAGGCATGATCCAGCTTCAACCTGGTCGCCTCGATCAGATCGGTCAGGTGCTTGTCGCTGGTCGCGCTGGCAATGGGAGCGGTCACGCCGGGTTGCACCATCAACCACGCGAGCGCGACCCGCGCCGGAGTCGACTGGTGCGCGCTGGCAACCTCGTCCAGGACGTGAAGCACCTGGAATCCCCAGTCATTCAAATATTTCGCGACGGTGCCGCCTCGCGCTTTTCCATCGGCATCCTTTTTCGAGCGATACTTGCCGGTGAGAAAGCCCGCCGCCAGCGAGTAGTAGGGAATTACGCCCAGCGTATGCTCCTGCACCACAGGCAGCAGGTCGGTCTCGAATTCCTCTCGCGCCACCAGGTTGTACTTTGGCTGCAGGGAGATGTAACTCACCAGCCCATTATCCTTGCTGGTCTGCCAGC
This sequence comes from uncultured Acidobacteriaceae bacterium, assembly GCA_963757515.1. Taxonomy (GTDB): domain Bacteria; phylum Acidobacteriota; class Terriglobia; order Terriglobales; family Acidobacteriaceae; genus PALSA-350. The sequence continues at coordinate 174,994 of CAVWRV010000003.1, forward strand.
GCTTTCTGCCAGCCGCGCGCCGCTGTAGTTCGAAGCGCCAATATGCCGCACTTTGCCTTGTCTCACCAGCTTATCGAAGGCAGACAGCGTTTCTTCGAGCGGGCGTCTCCTCGTCGTCCTTGTGCGCCTGGTAGAGGTCGATATAGTCGGTCTGCAAGCGCCGCAGTGAGTCCTCGACCGCCTGCTCGATGTAGGCCGGCTTCAGCCCTTTCTTGCCGTCGCCCATATCGATGCCGACTTGGTGGCCACGATCACGTTGCTGCGCTTGCTGCCCTTGGCCAGCCATTTGCCGAGAATGGTCTCTGACTCGCCGCCCTTATGGCCCGGCACCCAGCGAGAGTACACATCCGCGGTATCGATAAAGTTCAGCCCTGCCTCCAGGGCCGCATCCAGTTGCCGGAACGAATCCGCTTCCGACAGCGTCCACCCGTAGACATTCCCTCCGAGACAAAGCACCGGAACTTCCAAATCAGACTTACCTAGCTTGACGCGCTGCATATCCAACCTCCCGGTTCAGTGTCCGATGTTTTGCGGCAAACACGCAACCACGGCCGTGGTGAGGATTTAAGTCAGCTTTCGTTTTGCCTGGGAGTGGACCGCTTTTTTGCCGTGCGACTTCGCCGGAACGTTTGCTGTAGCTCGCGACCCGAAGCGTGGCAGCGGGCCGGTTTTTGGGCCGATACACTACCGGGGGACGAAGCACCGCCTCCACTCGCTGTTCCGCTGCGCTGGGCGCCTGGTTGTAGTCCGGATCGAACATGGCGATGACGGTTGCGGCGCGGATGGTGTATCGTCTGGCCCACTGGCTGTCGATCAGCGTGCCCTGCACGGTCCGCCAATGCTCCGCTTCCGTTTCGAGATAGCCGTCGAGTCGCGGCAGTTCGCGGGCCCCGTTTTCATCATTTAACGCGCCCAGAAACTCAACAAACTCCTCCAGATTTGTGCCCATCTGGAAAACCAACTGGCTCAGCGCCATCTGCTGCGACGCTGTCAGCTGATCGAAACCGCGGCAATAAGCCTGCGCATTGTAGACCGCTTGTATGGCAGAGATACGCAGCAGCCGCGTGGCCTCCTCTTCTGTTAGCTGTGGCGTCAGGGTGTGCCTGATGACCTTTCGGCGATACTGTTTCGCCGTCCATCGACTCGAATCATGGTCGAACTGCATCCAGGATTTGCTGCAACCGCTCCGGAGCCAGCCCGGCAGCTTGCCAGAGCTGAGCCGACGAAGGTTCAACGAAAGGATGCGGATTGAGAGGATCGCGCTGGGGATGGTCTGTTGCCTGGACATCCAGACTGAACCCTGCGCCAATCAGCGGCCGGCGCGTGTTCGGGTCGGGGTAGGCTGCCAGCACCCAGCCTTCGTGCTGATGGTCGCGCAGGATATCCATCAAGCTGCGCAGACTGAACTTGATGTCGGAGTCCTGGAAATCGAGCAGTGCTTGCGACCCGTCTCCCGGCTGCAAGAGACCCTGCGGAAGAATTGAAGCAGAGGGCGACGCCAACGACTCCACTGGAAGCGAGAGTTCGCCGGCCGCCGGCGGCACGATTTGCGCGGAAGCGGAGACTGCTACTGCGAATACCAAGGCTGGAAAAAACAAACGCATCTGCTTTCAGATCTCTGCAATCCACAATGACTCAAAATTTGCCAATAAACAATGACTGAAAAGTGCCAACGGTAGGAAAGGTAGTGCGGCAGAGCTGGGAAGAGAGTGGAACTTAGTGCCTGAAGGGTACGGGCTTCAGCCCGTACATCCTCACCGAACGTCGATGGGCTTTTAGCCCCTGAGGGCTGGGAACCACAGGGAATCAGCTAGCGCAACGAAAATAGACTGGCTGGCCTTTAAGAACACTCCCTCAGCGGCTAAAGCCGCTCACCGAGCCAAAGTTTATGGCGGGGCTAAAGCCCCGCCCCTTCAAAGACCACAAGGGGGAGTTTCAGAAACCTAATTTGGACAAGACTGGCAGGGCACTGGTACGGGAAATCCCGTGCGCACCTATGGATTGGTGGTGAACCAGTACAGGTCTTTCACCTTGGCCCCGCCCTTTTTCATTGGCGGAGGATTCTCTTTGCCCCAGGTGGCGCGATTCCAGGTAACCGCCTGCAGTCCATCGTGGCCGGGTTGAAAAGCCATCGCAGGTTCCGCCGGCTTACCCTCCTCGGCGTCGAAAGTCACCGTGACCTGGCTGCCGGAGTCGACCCAATGACCAAAGAGAGTTTTGGTGCCGTCACCCGGATCTTCCGTGACTGTTGCCGTGCCATCCCGACCCAGGCTCAGATTCATGAACGCACCCGATTTCGCGCCGTCGCGCGGATGGGACACATAAACCCCGGCAAATTTGGAATGGGTGTTGGCGTTGCCACAAAATGCGGCCACCGGAGACAGCAACAAGGCCCCGCAAACCGAAACCCTGAAAAGCAAGCAGCTGATAGATCGCATGGCACCCCTATCCTGGAACGCAAACCACTCCTCGCAAGATGCAGAGCCAAGTGGCAAGAGCAAATTTCGTCGGACAAAGACGTACTTGAGTGACGCTTGAGGTCATTCTACCTCCGGAGGTGGCGCGTACTCTGACGTTAAACTCAGTTTAATCTCAATGCGGTGGCGTGCTTTAATCTTCACAGCTACGATGCCGGCCCCTAAATCGATCGGCTAAGCAGAAGATTCTTTAGCTTTACCGGGGAGACGAATGGAAGCTCTACCCAGATTTGATGTGCAGGGCAAGATCGCGCTGGTTACCGCGGCGGCAAGAGGATTGGGCCGGGCCATTGCGCTGGCTCTCGCCGAAGCCGGAGCGGAGGTCGCGCTTGGGTTTACGTGACGCAACCAGCGACAACGGGGTAACTGCCGAGATCGCTGCTCGCGGGCGGCGGCCTTTGCCCCTGCAGATGGACATGACCAGTCCCGAGCAGATCCGCCAGGCGGTCGATCACACGGTTCAGAAGTTTGGCCGGTTGGACATTCTGGTCAACAACGCCGGGATCGCGCCCGACAACCTGGCGGAGAAAGTCACCGAAGAAGATTTCGACCAGACCATCGCCATTAACTTGAAGGGCACATTTTTCGCCTGCCAGGCTGCCGCGCGAGATCATGATCCGGCAGAAGAGTGGATGCATCATCAACATGAGCTCGCAGGCGGCGTTCGCGGCATTGCCGACCGAGTCTGTCTACTGCATGACCAAGGCGGCCATCAGCCATCTGACCAAGTGCCTGGCAGTGGAGTGGGGTAAGTACAACATCAACGTGAACGCCGTGGCGCCTACGTTCATCCATACCCCGGGCACCGAACCCGCACTTGCCGACCCCGAGTTTCGTCAGGACGTGATTGACCGCATCGCCGCCTTGCATCGCATCGGAGAACCGATCGAAGTGGCCGGCGCTGTGGTCTTTCTCGCTTCGCCGGCGGCCTCCCTCATCACCGGCCACACGCTGGTGATCGACGGCGGCTGGACTGCGCGCTGATGCTAAGTATCCAGGAGCAGTTCGGGCAGATTGATATCTACGTGTTCGATCAAATCCTGCGCGGGAACATCGCGCCGGGTATGCGTGTGCTCGATGCCGGATGCGGGTACGGGCGTAATCTGGTGCACCTGCTGCGCGAAGGGTGCGAGATATTCGCCCTCGATGCGGATGCCGACGGCGTTGAACATGTCCGGCAATTATCGGCCTCGCTCAGGACTGGATTGCCGGCGGAGAACTTCCAGGTGGGGTCCATTGAGCGGATGCCGTTTCCGGACGGGTTTGCCGATGTAGTGATCTGCAATTCAGTGCTCCACTTTGCCCGCGACGATCGGCATTTCCGGGCCATGTTAGCGGAGCTTTGGCGAGTGTTGAGGCCGGGCGGGATGTTGTTCTGCCGTCTGGGTTCAAGGATCGGAATGGACTTCGAACCAGTGCGCGGCAACATATTTATCGTAGGCGACGGTTCGGAGTGGTTCCTGGTGGATGAGGAGATGCTTCTGGGGTTAACCGAGGAGATGAACGGAGTGCTGGTGGACCCTTTGAAGACCACGATCGTTCAGGATTATCGATGCATGACCACCTGGGTGCACGAGAAAACGAAGGAATCGTCAGTCTGCGTCCCCGGCTGGATGATTCCTTTCCAAAACATAAACCGCCTGGCCGACGTTCCCCGCTTTTGAGTTCCGCAAGCTGCGGGAAACCCATAAGAAGATGCGATTCCCTCTGGGAGTTCTTATTTGCCACGAACAGAGGGTGAGCACTCATACCCTACCCTCGGCGTGTGACGAACGTCACCGACAACGACAGCAGAGAATTTGAAGATGGAGCGTGCGAAAGGTTCTGGACACCACCTTGGGTTGAGTCCGTATTGGGACTTGAGTGGGAAGTGCAAAATGCAAAAGGATGAGCGCGACCTCTTGGAAGTTCTGGAATCTGAACTTAAATTCCTCGAAGATGGAGGCTATCGGGGTACGCCGGGTACGCCGCGGAAGCCGCAATTATATATTTTCGCAGATTCTCCCTCTTGCAGGAACTACGATTCCAAGGAGAATCCCGGTCCGTGTAGTGATTGTGTTCTGATGCACCTCGTGCCACCCGAGCGCCGCTCCGAAATGATTCCTTGCCGTCACATTCCGTTCAACGTATCCGGTGAAACGCTGGATTCTCTATACCGGTACAGCGATCAATCCGAGATCGAAGGAAAAGTTGGAGGCTGGCTAAGAACCACTATTCAGCGTCTGAAAGAAGAACGGACAGCTGGTCTACAGGCTCACAACCAACAGCCCGTCCCCGGCGGAGTAGGTTTAAGAGGAATCCCTCTCTATCAGAACCAGGAGCCCAAGTGTGCAAACCCGGCATGTCCAACAGCCTTTCACTGGACGGGCGGTGGAAGGTTCTTCCGATTTCGGCCGGATCCAATTTCGGCTTGCGGAACCCACGGCGTGAGGCATTATTGGCTCTGCGAGCGTTGCTCACATGTTTTCACTCTGGTGTACGAGGAAGGACCCGGCGTCGCGTTAAGACACAGGTTGGGGTGGGCTGCAAGTTTAGGGCAGCAGGAAATGGGAAGTTCGCCTACCCAGCCCCGATCTTAGAAAGGGAAAGCGACATTTCCAGCTCCCGGATCGCATTTCGCACCGACTTACGCTCCCGTTCAACCGCGGCCTTGGCGTTTTCAAGGTCTCATTGTCAACGGGCAAACAGTTCGCTTCGGCCGAACGCTTGGCTGCGAAGTAAAGGTAGAAGGGTACGCCAGCTACAATCATGCCAATCTCCGCCAGCGAGTACTTTACGTCCGCGCGGAATGAGTAATACAGCAGTATCACCGAAGCAGCGAAGAACAGGACGGGTACCACCGGGTATCCCCAGGTGCGGTACGGGCGTGAGGCATTCGGTTCCTTGACGCGAAAAATAAATACGGACGCCGTCGCCGCTATGTAGAAAACGGAAGCGTTGTCCGAGATCCGTTGTAGATTTTGTCACCGTTCACGGGCTCGTCAATCCCGAGGTGATCCATATGCGAGGCGTCACGCCGGAGCAACGGCGCTGCAGGACAACAACCGAATCTCCATCTCCAGACCGCCTATCTCGCGATTGCGAGCGCCAATGCTTCCTCCATGGAGAGCTACGATTCTGTGTGCAATGGAAAGGCCGAGGCCGCTGCCGCCGGTCCTACGTTCGCGTGACGCGGAAACGCGATAGAAAGGCTCGAACAAACGCGGCAGCGCGTCGTGCGGCACGCCTTGTCCCTGATCGCTGATGAGAAGTTGCGCCTCCCGCGAGTTGCCGCTGCATCCGACGCGTCTTTCCGAAAGCAACGGGGCAATTGCGCCCATGCGTGGCCTGGATTCCTTCTAGCACAACCAGAATGAACGATTGTAAGGAAGTGTCAGAGGCACTCGTGCGCCGTATCGCGCTTTACGGAGCTTCGACACTTCCTTACGTTCGCGGTCCCGTTCTCATCTTACGATGTGCTCGTTAGCGCTGGCGCGCCAGGAGGTGTAATCCGATGGCTAAGTCCCTACGCATTCGAGCATCGGCTTGGTTACTTGCGGGAACCTGCTCCCCCGCAGCTGTTCTGCTCTCTTTGTCCGTCGCTATTGAACTCTCCGGATGCGGCTTCCGGAGTTCCGGCGGTTCGGGTGCGCCCGATGTCACAGTAGCGAGCGTCACGGATCTCGGAACCATTCCAACCAATCCCGACATTCTGGGCAGAGATGTCGCCTACAGCGCGCTATTCCAGGGTTACTCGGTCTGGATCTATGGAGATACTTTTATCGCCAACCCGGATGCACAGGGTTTTGGACTTCTGAGCGACTCGTGGTCCTATACCAAGGACCTCGACGCGCAGAACGGCATCGCAGGCTTTCGAGAGCGCCTCGATTCAGCCGGTGCGCCGACGATGATTCTCCCCGAGACGGCGTATGAGCAGGCATTCAACGCCGCCCACAACGTCAACCACTGCCTGCAACAGCCCTGTGGCGCGCGTTGGGCGCTCTGGCCTGCGTCCATCGTCACCGATCCCGTATCCGGCAACGCGATGATCTTCTATCAACTGGTTTATGCTGTGCCCGGCAACTTCAACTTTCAGGGAATCGGCAATTCTGTCGCGATCTGGTCCAGTTTTCAAAACCAGCCGCAGCGGCCAACGTTCAATCCGCCCATTGTCGACGGCCATCCCGACCTGATGTTCAACCAGAATCAACCGAGCTTCGGCGCGACTGCGCTCATTGCCGATGGAACTGTCTATGCGTATGGCTGCGGCCTTCACACCTTCGGCCTCGACAAGGGTTGCAGGCTGGGAAGAGTCGATCCGGGCAAGGTGCAGGATATCGCCGCTTGGACCTACTATGCCGGTGATGGTCTTTGGTCTTCGCGCATGGACGACGCAATCTCCGTTTTTAGCGGCGACGACATCCTGAGCGTCGCATGGAACGGCTACTTGAAAAAGTACGTCGCCATCTACAGCACCCCGTTTTCTCAAGACGTGATGCTTCGGACCGCGCTTAGGCCGGAAGGCCCCTGGTCGGACGAGAGGAAGCTGTTCACCGCCGAACAGCCAGCGTCGGGAAATGTGTACGATGCGCACGCTCACCCCGAATACGACCGGAACGGCGGTCAGACCATCTACGTGACCTATTCGCGCGCCACGGCCCAGCTCTTCACCAGCGAAGTGCGGCTGGTGCAAGTCACGCTTCAAGCACGGAACGCACCGCGGTAGCGCAGAATAGTTGCTCGTGAGCAACGACTACACCGCCGTCTCTCTGTAGTCCTCTTCAAGTCATGAAGTTTGTTGTGCAAGACGGCTTCACGGCCACGGCAGCCTGGCCGCTCCGCTGCTCGTTCCAACGGCCATGCTAGGTTTCCGCGCGGCTCCAGCTCTGCGTTGCAGCGGGCCAGAGACTGGAGAGTAGCAGTGCTGTATTCAGTAGTATTTAGATACCCGGCCGACTACATACTGCGCAAAGATGGGTCTCTGTTTTGTCTGCTCCGGATGCGATGCGGACACCAGCACCTGACAATAAGGAGCGCAGCAGAGTGCAAGGATAGACTCGCAAGCGGCCCCAAAGGCACTCGTTACATCATTGGGCGGTTTAGTAGGGTGGAAGATATTGCGACCCACAGAGTGGTTACAGACGCAGAGATACGGAAAGCCAGAGCAACGGAGTTGGATATAGTAGAAGCTTTCAAGACCGTCCTCGCTTTGGCCAAGGAGCAGATCAGGGCGGCTAAGACGAAGCCCGGAGACCGTGCAAGGCAAACCGCAGCGTGCGACATAGTGGAGAAGTTTGTTGTCAGACTGCGTTGATTCGTAGCGAGCGAGTGGATTGGAACGACTGATTCAGTAGAACCGCAGATCTCTCCGGGACAGGTGGGGGAGCGTAGTGTAGTGCGTCACACATAAAGTGTGCTGCGATTGACCTGCCACGAACCCGGGTGCCCCATATCCCCGACTTCCTGTAGAGCTTGTTGGGTTGCGCGGACTTCAGCGCCTTTCCTTAAAGGACGGCGCATACGCAGGCCCTTGCTATCGCCGCGTGCAGGAAATTCGGGGATACCAGTCGCAGCGGAGTAGAATCCCTCATCTCGCGAAAAACCAGCGAGTGGCACCCCGGGTTTGAGCGGAGCCTCAAAGAATTTTAGCGATGTGCCCGCGCGATGAATGACTCACCAGAATGCTTTAGCTTCCACCTTGGGTTTTCCTTGCATCCCGTTGACTACCTGCGAGCTAAGGACGACTTCGAAATTGGTTCGACCCCAGTCGACGCTGGCACCATCTACCAACTGTTTCAAGCTGGCTTCATCGGTCAGGAATTCACCGGCAGCCCTGGTTCCGCTGCCTGCGATTCCTGCCGCGACCAGAACTACTTGGCCGGTGCTCTCGTCAGTGAAGCGGGCGGCTATTGCATAGTCTTTGACTACACGACTCCTCGGAGCCTGTGCTCTGACTTGCCAGGCGCGTGACTCGGGGTGCTGTGTGTCCGCGATCCAGTAAACCTGATCTGGGCCTTCAGGCCCTTCCAGATGAAACCTGAGTGAGGACGTTCTGTTCAGCGTCCACTCATTGTTCAGCGCTCCAATCAGAACAACCGGCCCTTCCCGAAGCTGAGAGGAAATTGTCGTCCGAGAATTCTGAAGCCTGAAATCATGTCCGTGAGCTCCGATCAGAGACACGAATCTGCTAAGAACCTGCACGTCAGAAAAAGGAACAAAGTCGTTCTTGTCCGCGAACGCCTGAAGAAACGAGTCGTCATCGGCCCCGCTCTGGAGCTGAGTCAGCGGGGAATCATGAGGGGCAAACAACTGGTTTCGGTTTCGCCCACACAGAACAAGATCGGCTTGTTGCTGGTGAGCAACGGAGACCAGACTTCTTCGAGAGCGGACTTTTGTTTCCCTAAGTGTCTCCAAGACCGAGCGCCCAGGACCAATATCACGGCGATGATCACGCCAGAAGCTATCAAACCCGCCGGCCAATAGATTTTTCTCGTTCCTCCTGGGCTGGCTGACCTGCTCCGCCTTAGAGGGAGCATCCGGTGGAATGGCCTCCGGTGGAATCGCCTCAACGATAGGCGCGTCCGGTGCGGGCTGCGAGAAGACGGGAACATAGGATCCCGGATTCAAATCAATTCTTAGTTCGCCCCCATGCGCCGGAGACTGGTAATACTGAGCCAGTCGCTTCCTCACTTCCGCGGCACAGAGACGCACGACAGGATCGGCATTGGTATCGTAATCCGGCGGCCGATGAAATACCTCTACCCCGAGGGTGCGCTCCTTCAAGTCGTCTTCGTTTCCCGCAAGAGTCTGTTCCACGATGTACCGGAGCAGGTACGGATAGCGTTTACTGGCAGCGAACCTCCCGTCGCTCACAATCTTTTCCAGTTGCGAGCGCACGAGCTGTCTGTCCCTCTCTGTTTTGGGGTGCCAAGCGCTCGTCACTAACCCAGTGGACGCCAAGGTCTCATCTCACGGCCCGACAAATTCGAGCGTCTCAATGTAGCACCGCCTTGATACGGCTTGCTACTTGTTTAGATAACTTCCGTGCTAGCAATGACTTGCAGTACGGAGCAAACCGCCCGCACGTATTGGCCGCCTGGCTACCGTAGCAATCTTGACTAGTTTGGGGGTCAACCGTATGAATGCGAGGCTGATCTGGAAAACCGTATTCTCACGCCACCTAAATTCGGACGAGGCAAGGTGGCTTGAGTTTGTTTGCGACCGGAGCGTGGCTAGGAAACGGCCTCCGCAAATTAGATAGCACTCGCTCAACAGGTTCCATTAGGCAATTCATTCGCTCTTGGAAACTGCACCTTTGGAGGAGAAATGTCAGGGAAACGCATGAGGGAATGCTTATTGGTCCTGCTGGTCGGCTTGTTCAGCGCAAGTCTGCTGCCGGCACAAAACGCGACGGGCTCAATAGTTGGACACGTCAAAGACCAAGTCGGTGCCTCGGTAGCCGGGGCCCAGGTAATCGGTCACAAATGTAGACACGCACGATGTCAGAACGGTGACGACGACCGAGTCGGGAGATTACACGGTCCCTGTCTTGCAGCCGGGGCATTATGAGTTAGAGGTCGCAGGCCAGGGGTTCAAGAACGAGAAGCGCTCAGGCATCGTCCTTGACGTCGATCAGACCTTTCGCGCCGACGCTACCTTGGCCGTCGGGTCGACCACCGAGACGATTTCAGTCGGCTCCGCGGCTCTCGCATTGGATACGGATTCCGCAGCTGTTGGACAGTTGATCGGAAGCGAACAAATTGCGGAACTGCCTCTCAATGGCCGCAACTTCCTGGATCTGATGCTCCTGGCGCCTGGGGCGGTCAACAACCCCGGCGGTGAACAAACGCAGTATCGCATTAGCATCAGCGGCACCAACCTCAGTTCAGTCAGTCTCGGCGGGTCCCGCGGCTCCTCCGAGGGCTACACGGTGGACGGCACATCCATCCTCGATTTCGGTTACGACGATCCAATGTTTTCTCCATCCCTGGACGACATTGCCGAGTTCGATTTGCTCACCAAGAGCTACTCGGCCGCTTATGGCTACAGCATGAATCAGATCAATATCACAAGCAAATCCGGGACCAACAGCTACCATGGATCGGTCTTCGAGTTTTTGCGCAACAACTATGTCGACGCGTACCCTCACGGGGCCAATTACCAATTGCCCGCCGGGACAAGCCCGCTCGTGAATCTGCTGCAGCAAAATCAGTTCGGGGGCTCATTTGGCGGCCCGGTTCGCATACCCTGGCTCTACAACGGCAAAAACAAGACATTCTTTTTTGCCAGCTACGAGGGATTCCGGAAAAACATAGGCGGCGGCAGTTTAGCTTCGGTTCCCAGCGCCAATGAGATGAAGGGCACAATTGACGCCAGCGTGCTGGGAAATTTCACAGCGGCGCAAGCCCCTGCGGGTGTGGGGTATACGCAGTGCGGACACACCTATCAGGCCGGCGACCAGCATCCTCTCTTCGCCCCGTTTAATTACCCCAGCCTAGGTATTGTCGCCGGCTGCCCTTTGACCGATTTTTCAACGAGCTCAAGCTACACCATTCCCACCAGTATCGTTTCGTACCTCGGCAAACTGGTGATGACGCCCGGCCTCTATTTTCCCCCCGGGCCGAACGTGCCGAATGCCGCGCTCGGTACACAGAACTACGCTTACAGCTCCGCCACCAGCTTAAATTTCGACCAACAGAACTATCGCATCGACCAGAACATCGGCTCAAAAGACCAGATATTCTTCCATATGACCTGGCACAATGAGAGCGAGGACACAGGGGCGGACACTCCCGTAAACGCCACTGTTGAGACTCAACCGGCTCGACTCTACACCCTCACGGAAACGCACGAGTTCTCATCCAATATAACCAATCAGGTCCGTGTGGGCTATTCGCAACAAAAATGGTCGCAAGGCCCAGCCGCAACCATTTCACCGGCAACCGTGGCTACGCTCAATTGGCCCAATCCCTTCCATTCGCCCGGCCAGGGATATCCGCGCATCGAGTACGATCGCAGCACCTTGAACAATGGCCAGAACTACGGCGGCGGCGGCGCCTTCGTTGGCTCAACAACCACAGAAATTCCCTCCAACTGGGATTACAGCGAATCGGTTATATGGACCATTAAGCGGCACACCCTCAGCTTGGGCTTCGGCGGCTATCGCAGAATCTACGGCGTCACGGCGGGCGGCTCGCTGGGCCGTATCAACTACAACGGACAGTACTCCGGCGATGTCTTCGTCGATTCCTTGCTTGGCGCGTCTCCCGGCATCGATATCACTGAGCTGGGCCCTACGTCCAATGCAAACCTGGGAACGCAATCCCACTTGGTTTTCCACGGCTACGCGCCCTACGTGCAGGACAATTGGAAGGTCAACGACAGGCTGACCTTGAATCTCGGCCTGCGCTATGAGTTCATCGCCACTCCTTACGAAGAGCAGAATGGCTTCATCTGGCCCGACTTCAGCGCGCCTGGCGGCGCCTTATACATCGCGAATGCACAGACTGCCAAGGAATACGGCGGGGTGAATCCTCTCAGCCCATCGACCGGACTCTACGTTCCCTCTCCGGGTGGAGAACGCGGCCCCGGGCCAGCTCCGAAGAATAACTGGCTGCCGCGTCTCGGCTTCGCCTATCGACTGTTTGAAGACGGCAAGACCGTGGTTCGCGGTGGCTTCGGCAAGTACTACGACTCGATTGAAGACAACGAACTAGATCAGGGTAACGTCAACCCTTATCCGGCTGCATCTGGCTTTGCCGATGGTCCGGATGCGGGACTCTCCTATCCTGCCTTGCGCAACACCAACAACTTGCCCTCTGCTTCCCCGAACGGACAATTAACCACGGCCAATTTGGGTTTCTTGGTGATCCAGGGCGACCATTACAAAAACCCGTACTACCTGGCATGGAACCTTGGCGTTGAGCGGGAACTGCCTGGGGCAAACAAGCTCGAAATCGATTACATCGGCAACAATGGCACCAACCTGTTTGGGCGTTCCAACCCCAACGCGCCCAGTCAGTGCATCGCGATCAACGGTTGCATTGCATCGTCGACCGGCCCCTCCGTGCCGGTAGCTGCACGCGTGCCCTACCAAAACATGGGAACTTTGGTCAACGCCATTTTTGACGACTATGCCAACTACAACGCGCTGGACGTCAAACTCGAGCATCGGGCGCGCGATCTCGACATGGTCGTGGCTTATACATGGTCCAAGGCGCTCGACACCAAATCCAGTGTTGCCGGCCTCGCCGGCGGCGGCGTTACGGACAATGCAGGATGGGCTGGACCTCAGGATGGACACAACATAGCCTCGGACTATGCTCGGGGCGGCTACGATGTGGGAAACCGCTTGGCGGTCACGGTCGTCTACGCCCTGCCCTTCGGCCAGGGGAAACCGATCCTTGGTAACTCCTCGAAGTTGGTCGATGAGGCGGTCGGGGGTTGGAAGTTCGGCGTCCTCTCGTCCTTCCAGGGAGGAATTCCCTTCACCATCGTTGGACAAGATGGTGGCAATAACAATACCTATTCGGAGAGGGCCAACTTCAATCCCGGCGCGCCGAAGTGCCCAAAATCGCACCAGCAATGGTTCTGCTCCGACGATGTTGCAGGTTCAACCGATAAGACTTTCACGCAGCCGGCGTGGGGTGACTATGGCAACTCGTCGCGCAACGCGCTCCGCGGGCCTGGGTTGATCAATGCCGATCTATCGCTGTCCAAGCGCTTTGCCATCGTGGAGAAGGCGGGCCTTGAGCTGCGGTTCGACGCATTCAATGCCTTCAACCATTGGAATCCAGGACAACCCGACGACACGATGACCGATACAGTCCTCCAGCCCAACGGGTATCCAACTGTGGCGAATATATTACCCAACAACACACAAGGCAGCGCACGCATTCTTCAGCTGTCAGGGCGCTTCACCTTTTGACGCGTGAAACCATGCCGCAAGTCAGGCACAAAGGGGCGCTGCGTGCGCCCCTTTGCTTGTACTGAACATGCAAGCATCTCTAAAGCGGTCTCGCAATCAAGCTCCACCTCGGGCATGAAGAGGCTCTCAATGACTTCGCCAAGACAATTGAGCCGCTGCATTATCCTGTGCCTTCCGGCCATTCTTTCTTCGCTTGCCGGCTACGCCAATGGTCAGTCGAAAGAACAGGCGGACCCAGGCCGGACAGCACTTCAGCGTGGAGACTATTTGTCCGCGGAGATGCTATACCGCCAAGCCCTGCGTCAAAACCCGGGCTCTGCGGAATTACTCACCGATCTTGGTATTGCCCTTCAATTGCAAGGCCGATCCACCGACGCCATCCATGCCTTCGAACAGGCTTTGAGGCTGAAGAACTTGCCGCGCACCTATGCACTGCTGGGCGAAGAGAAATGCAAGATCCGAGATTTGGATGGCGCACGGCCCATGCTGAAGAGGATTATTAGCGAGTACGCCGGAGACGCCAAAACCATCGCTATCGTTGCTCCGTGCTATCTCGATCTCGATGAGTCTGTCGATTCGGTGAGGGCCTACACAGTTCTCCTGCGGGACGAGGGTTATCCACATGACCTCGCGTTGATCCAACTGGCCAAGTCGTACCTGGCTGCGGCGCAGTACTTCGTCACCAGGCTGCGGGAACACCCCGACAGTAATGCATATCTCGCGGCGCTTGGCCAGGCGAGCACTGCGGGCGATCCGCGCGGCGCCTTCCCCGCGGCGCAACGCGCGTCCGAGAATTTTCACGCCGATCTGGGGTTCGACGCGGTTCTTACAATCTGGCATCAGCACCAGGACGATCCAGCTCTGCTCTACCAATTAGCTGTCATTAGCGGGGAGCAGAGCATGCGGCAAATCGAACTTTGCAGTCAGCAGTATCCGGACTCTCCCTATCTTGCTCAGCTCCAGTTTGAGATGCTCGCTGACCAGGGAAGGGAAGATGAGGCGGTCAGCGGATTCGAAGGGTTACTCCATTCGCATCCGGAACTGCCGGACTTGCGCTACAACCTTGGCATGCTCTACAGAAAACAGCGTCAGTGGGACAAGGCGCTCGCTGTCTTTCGCGATGAGCTCTCCGCTAATCCGAAGGACGAGCGAGCGGCTGCAAGGGTCAGCGAGGCTCTCGATCAGATGACAAGGTGGCAGGAATTGCGCGATTTCCTTGCGCCGCGCATGCAACAGAAGTCTCCTCCGCTCTGGGCCTGTCTCGACTTTGCCCAGGCGCTTGAGCATCTCGGGGAGAACAGAGAGGCAATCCATGTTCTCGCCACCGCTTTAGCGAGTTATCCTTCGAGTAAAGCCGTTCATTGGCGCCTCCTTCATCTCTACCGTCTTAGCGGGGACATGCAGAAAGCCTCCGCCGAGGCAAAATGGTTCCAGAGTCAACCAGGATAGATGCACCGTTCAACCGCTGCGGTCAAAGAGATCGAGGATCGTGCGCCATCCGTGGCGGAGATGCACAAGCGCAATATATTTGGGTCGCTGCAATTCGGCAACAGACGGTAAACGCAGAGGCTAAGGAGCAGCGGGAATGAGGGATCTGAACCACATCTCAAGACGAAACGTGTTGGCTGGATTGGCGGCCTCCGGAGCACTTTCAGTTTCGCCATCGAATGGCTTGGCGGGTGATTCGCAAAGTGAATCAGGCTCACCGATTCTTTCCCAGGAAGCGCGGAGGCTATCCGCGGATGCATTGCTGCACTATTTTGCGGAGATTGCGCCACAACTCCTTCGCGATCCGCAGGGAATCCTGAAGCACCCCAGCGTTGCGCCCGCTCTGCCGGGCAAAACGTATTCAACGAACCTTTGGGATTGGGACACGCTTTGGACCAGCCAGGGGCTTTTTCGACTCGCGGCGTTGCTTCATGACGATCAGCTTAGACAGAAGTTGTGCGAACACGTCTCCGGAAGTCTCTTGAACTTTCTCGAGCATGCTTCACCGGGTGGGCAGATTCCAATCATGATGACCGCAGACAACCCGGATCCCCTTGGAGCCACGGGCAAGAACCCGACGTCGAGAAACCAGGCCAAGCCTGTTTTCGGTCAACTCGGGCTGCTCGCCTGCGATCAACGCGGAGACGCAAACTGGTTGGAGCCGCATTTCGATTCGATTCTGCGTTTCTACGATTCCTGGATAAGGCACAACTCCTCCCCGATTGGCCTGCTGGTGTGGGGCGATGATGTCGCGATCGGGGATGACAATGACCCAAGCACATTCGGCCGGCCTTTCTTTTCCTCGGCAAACTTGCTTCTCAATTGCCTGTTCTATCAGGATCTTTTAGCGTCGGCAGAACTCGCCCGACGGCTCGGACGCTCGGCGGATCATGATCGGCTTCGAAGCCAGGCGGAAGAGTTGGCGCAACGGATCCAGACGTTCTGCTGGGATCCCAGAGATAGTTACTACTATACCGTCGATGTTCAATGTGTCGATCGGCGGGCTGAGCTCATCACCACCGTGCCGCGAGGAATGGACATGTCGTGGAGATGCCTCCCGATGAGGATCCAGATGTTTACCGGCTTCCTGCCGCTCTCGTACGGCATCGCGCCTCAACAGAGTGCACAGAAACTGGTTAGCACAAACTATCTCGCGGACGACCGGCTCTGCGCTCGATGGGGCGCCAGGTCGCTTTCGGCCCGCGAGACCATGTACTCTCTGGAGTTTAGTTCCAACCCGAGCAACTGGCTTGGGCCGGTCTGGATCATCGTGAACTACTTCGTATGGAAAGGTTTGCAGCGATACGGATACAAGAAAGAAGCAGACGCACTGGCCGACAAGACTCTTCTTCTGCTGTCGAGGGACCTGGAGACAAACGGCTCACTGAATGAGTATTACCATCCCGATACCGGGGCAGCACTGAGTCACAAGGGATTCATAGACTGGAATCTTCTTGTCCTGGAAATGATCTGAAGAAAACGGGTGAGCCCAATACGCCGGAAAACCGCGATCGGCTGCAATTTGGGTCCCCGAGACCGTGCGTTCCAGCAACGGGGAAGCTTCCGTCGTTGAGATCCCTGCCACTGCGGAGGCTCCAGTGCCGCTGCGGGTGAAAAGCTATCGCCTTAGTCAAATTTCCCGTCTAATGAGCGTCTTGCGTTATAATCTGCAACAATGCTAGGGCGTAGCCTCAATCCGGGAGTACGTCATTCTCTTTGGGTGGCACTCGGCTTCTTTTGCTGTGCACTCCTCGCTTATGCGGGGACCGTGCAGGTTGGGCATATCCACTGTGACGGTCAAGCAGTTCAGACCGACTGCGCACTTTGCGATACTGGTCACGCAGTCGTTCAACCGGCCATTCCGCAGACTTTGCCGCATATCTCATCGGTCGTTGCGGCAGTGGCAACGGCACTTCAGCCGATTCGTCCTAGACACTTCTCTATCTTTTCTCTCTTCACCCGGCCTCCGCCTGTGGACATTGCTTTCGCATAAAGCAACGTCGAACGCAACAACACAGGATCTATGGAGGCCCTTATGCCAGGGCGCAGCCGTAATCTAAGAACACGCCACCTGCTGTGGGTAGTGCTCGCCTTTTTCTGCTGTGCACTTATTACTCTCGGCGGGATTGTGCAGGTCGTGCACACGCACCCCGATGGCCAAGCGGTTCAGTCCGATTGTGCGCTTTGCCACACCGCCCACCTGGTCGTTCAACCAGCCGCTCCTCAATCGCTGCCGCGGACCGTCCGCGTTGTGGCAAGGGTATCGACTGTCCAGCAGCCGATACGCACGCAGCTCTTTTTTGTGTTCTGCCTCTTTACTCGGCCTCCGCCTGACCACACTGACAATACCTAAGCAGTGCTGTCTCAAAAATCAAAGAATCTCAGGAGGCTCGACATGCGCATACCTACGCGCGGCATTTTTCTTTTCTTACTGGTGGCTTTGTTTCCAGCTGCAGTTCTAACCCTCTATGGCCAGTCCAACTCCGGCAGCGTCAACGGCACCATAACTGATCCGTCCAAAGCAGTCATTCCTGGAGCGACGGTAGTGATCCAGAATCCGGTAAGCGGACTTGAGCGAACCGTCACCACGGATGGTTCAGGTCACTTTGAGTTCAACAACCTGCCTCATAACACCTATCACGTGACGGCTGCTGCTACCGGGTTCAGTTCGGTTGCCGCGGATGCCGACGTCAACTCTGGAATCCCGGTGAACCTGAACCTCGCCCTCAAGGTGGCGGGAGAGGCTACGACCGTGAACGTTGATTCAAACGACCTGATGCAGAAGAACCCGATTTTCACCACCCCGGTGGATCGCGGATTGTTCGATAAGCTTCCCCTTGAGAGCCAGTCTTCTTCGCTCAGCTCCCTGGTCACCTTGGCATCGCCTGGCGTCGCAGCGGATTCAAACGGGCTCTTCCACGGCCTGGGCGACCATGCGTCCAACTCATTCTCAATCGACGGGCAGCCGATTACCGATCAGCAGAGCAAGGTTTTCTCCAACCAGATTCCTTCCAACGCCATTCAGTCGATCGAAGCGATTCCCGGTGCGCCACCCGCTGAATACGGCGGCAAAACCAGCCTCATCATCAACGTGACTACCCGTTCCGGACAGGGCGAAACCACGCCTCACGGCAGCATGACCGGTTCGTATGGAAGCTTCGGCTCCGCCACGGCAGGATTTGATCTCGGGTATGGCGGCGCGAACTGGGGCAATTTCTTTGAGATTGATGGCTTGAATTCCGGACGATTCCTCGATCCACCGGAATACGCGGTATTTCATGACAAAGGAAATGAGCAGAATGTCTTCGACCGGGTCGATTACAACTTCACTCCCGCTGATTCGATCCACCTGAATCTGAATTACACCCGCTCGTGGTTCCAGACACCGAATACTTACGACAACCTGAATGTGCAAAATGTGATCAGTGGAGGCGCGACGGCGAACCCGGTCATCGGTAACGTCGGCAACACTGATCAGCGTGCCAAGATCGAAACCTATGACATCGCACCTTTGTACACACGACTGGTCGGCGCGAAAGCGGTGTTCAATTTCGGCGGTTTTATACGCAGAGACGCTTTCAATTACTACCCCAGCTCGAATCCCTTTGCGGATCTGGGACCATTACAAAACGAGACGGTCAGCCAGTACCGTACGCTGACGAATGCCGGCCTGCGCACGGACTACACGCTACAGATGGGAATTCACAACATCAAGGCCGGAGCGGTCTACCAGCAGACCTTCCTGCGGGAGCACGATCCGATCAGCGTGATCAATGCCACCTTTAACTCGCCTTGCGTCGATGGAAACGGGAATCCTGTCGCTGGATTCACCGACCCGTCTCAGTGTGCGGCAGCAGGTTTGCAGCCTAATGACGGTTCAAACCCCAATGTGAGTGCCACCCCATTCGATCCTATGTTGCTGCCGTATGATTTGACCCGCGGCGGTGCCAACTACCCCTACTTCGGCCATACCGATATCAAGGAACTGGCGTTGTATGTCCAGGACCAGATCAAAGCCGGCAATTGGATCTTCAACGTTGGTATCCGTGGTGATCTGTACAACGGCCTTGCGATTTCCCGTCAGCCGGAACCGCGTGTGGCCGTGGCTTATAGCGTCAAGCCAACCAATACCGTTCTCCGGGTGTCGTATGCCCGAACTCTCGAAACCCCATTCAACGAAAACCTGGTGCTATCCAGTCAAGGTTGCGGGAACGCCATCCTTTCGCCACTCCTCAACTGCACGCCCGGGGTATCCACCATTGTGCAGCCAGGGTTTCGCAACGAATTTCACGCCGGTTTCCAGCAAGCCTTCGGATCCAATTTTGTCGTGAGCGGCGATTACATCTGGAAGTACACTCACAGCGCTTTCGACTTCTCCATCTTTGGCAACACGCCCATCTTTTTCCCTATCGATTGGCATAACTCCAAGATTCCTGGGTTCGTGCTGCGTGCGGACTTACCCCGGTATCATAACTTCTCGGCTTTTGTGACCATGTCCTCAGTTGCCGCCCGCTTCTTCCCGCCCCAAAGTGCCGGCGCCGGCGCCACCGTGGGCCAAAGCGGCTATCCGTTCAGAATCGATCATGACGAGAAATTCAATCAGACAACGCATATTCAGTACCAGGTGCCGGGAAAGCGTGGACCATGGTTGGCCTTTAACTGGCGGTACGATAGTGGTCTCAACGCTGCGTCTACCCCTTGCTATAACGTCACTGACCCGAACAGTCATTGCGCAGGTGTCTCGACCACGCTCAATGGCCAACCCGCGATAGATCTCAGCGGGTTTACCGCCGATCAGCAGTTCGAGGCCGGGCTTGCCTGCAATGGCGTCAAGGCCAGCCTGACGACTCCTTTGCCCACCCCTTGCCTGGCAAATCAGCTCACCTCCAGTTTGCTGTCTATCCCGGCACCCGGAACAGAGAACGACGACCGAAACCCCTCGCGTGTGAAGCCGCGTAGCCTCTTCGATGCTTCCATCGGTGAGGAGAATCTGTTAGGCGGAGACCGGTACAGGTGGAGTCTGCGATTGACCGGTGTGAACGTCGCCAACAAGGTCGCTCTTTATAACTTCCTCTCGACCTTCAGCGGAACCCACTACGTGACACCTCGAGCGTTGAACGCGGAGATCGGTTTCCATTTTTAACCCTTAGCCGGAACTAACTCGTCTTTCCCAAAACTTCATGACGGTGCTCCAACGCCGTCATGAAAACAGGCTCGTGCAAGGGAGGCGGTTGTGTCGAGGACGATCGATCCAGGAAAAGGCAGCAAGCGAAAGGTGCGGCAGGTGCGTTGGACGCGCGCCGAGATAGTAAGCGCGGTTCTGCTGCTGCTGGTGTTGACGGGCGAGACCATCATTATCGCATTGTGGCTCATGGGACACACCTTCGATTAGGACTATGAGACACTCCACCGCGCATCCAGCGCACGATGTATCTAGCGGAGACAAATAAGTGACACAGTTTCGAACTGTCTGTAGTGCACCCCAAAAGTGAGACACGGTTAGAGCGAAAAAATGGGTGACATTTATCGGCCATAATGGAGCAGGCCGATGAAGAAGAAGGCAAGAAGCTACAGCATAGATTTCAAGCAGGAAGCGGTGCGTCGAATGGCACAGGCTGAGACCATTATCGGTCTGGCCAAGGATTTGGGCGTTCGGCGGAAGCTCCTCTACGAGTGGCGTGACCAGTTTCGGGCAGGAGGTAGGGCAGGGCTGGAGCGACCCAGGGGCCGACCGCCGGGGAGCAAGTCACAGACCGTTTCGCCGCCAGCACCCAGTGCAGCCGAGTTACGGATTGCTGAACTGGAACGGCTGTTAGGCCGTAAGCAGCTGGAGGTGGATTTTTTAAAACGAGCCTTCGAGCAAGTCAGGGGAGCAGCGTCGAGTCGTACCAGCGATGGCGGCAAGGAGTCTATCGCGGCATCGAAGTCTCGCTCTCGTTCGAAGGAGTAGGACTGACCGTGGAACAGCAGTGCCAGGTAGCCGAGGTAAGCCGAGCGGGCTTCTATCGCTATTTGCAGCAGACTGCGCCAGAACAGGCCGATTTGTTGCTGCGCGCTCGCTTGCAGGAGTTAGCAGTCGCGCATCATCGTCTTCGGGGCTACCGGATGTTGACTGCTTTGCTGCGACGTGAAGGGCAAGTAGTCAACCACAAACGTGTCCTGCGCTTGATGCGAGAAGACAACCTGCTTAGCTTACGCCGGAAAAAATATGTGTTTACGACGGATTCGGCGCATACTTTGCCGATCTATCCGAACCTGGCGCGGCATGCGAAATTGACGGGGCTGAACCAGCTATGGGTGGCCGACATTACCTTCATCCGCCTGCGCAATGAGTTCATCTACCTGGCGGTGGTTCTGGATGCTTACTCGCGCCGCGTTATCGGCTGGGACCTGGGGCGTACGTTGCAGGCGGAACTAGCAACTCGCGCCCTGCAGATGGCACTCAGCCAGCGTAGCTGGAAAGCCGAGGGCCTGATCCATCACTCCGATCGCGGCGTACAGTATGCATCGACTGATTACACCGACCTGCTGGAGCAGAACGAGATTCAAATCAGCATGAGCCGGCGCGGCAACCCATACGACAACACACGCGCAGAGCGGTTCATGCGAACGCTCAAAGAGGAGGAAGTACACGGAGCCGACTATCGGGATCTAGAAGACGCGCGCAGTCGAATCGGTGAGTTCCTGGACCAAGTTTACAACCGGCAAAGGCTGCATTCCGCGTTACGATATCTAACACCGGAAGAGTTCGAGCGGGCCAGCGAGGCTCGCGGAAGTGACGGCGCTGATGGAAGCGATGGAAAACCAAAGGCAGGTTTACCACCGCTCCCACAGGCCTTGGAAATCCCTCCGGGATTCCCACACTCCCGCGGCCCGGCTACTGCTTATTGATAATCGACACCAAAGCGGGCCGATGTGTCACCCAATTAATCGCCTTGCAGCGTGTCTCAGCTTAGGGGTGCAGTCCAGTCCGGCTTGACCTCACTTTTTGGATAGCCGCTGTTTTGATGCATGCGGTGTTCCTTCTAGGACAAAGCGGAACCTCCAGCGCGTTAGCTGGAACCATAACCGACACCAGCGGTGCGGTGATGGCCAATGCAACCGTCACCGCTGTCGAGGTTGACACCAAGGCGACCCGAACGGCCAGACCAACTCTGAAGGACGGTTCCTCTTCTCGCAGGTCAATCCCGGAACCTACCAGGTAACCGTGGAAGGCCCGGGGTTTGCCGCGCAAACTTCCCAGCCTACGCCCGTGGCTGTGGGCCGTACCGGGACCTTGAACTTTTCTCTGCAGATCTCCTCGGCCTCGCAGAACGTGGAGGTACGGGCGGAACAGGGTTTACTCAGCCTCGATAATCCCAACACCACCACCACCCTGGAAGAGAAAACCATCAAGAGTCTTCCCAACCCAGGCCAGGACCTGACCTACATCGCACAGTTCGCCCAAGGCGCCCTGATGAACACCGCCGGGTCATCCAACGATGCCAAGGCCGCCGGTGGTTACGGAAACGTCGAGTTCAATGGGCTGCCGGCTACCTCAAACGGCTACATCCTCGACGGCTTCGACACCAACGATCCCTGGCTGGGACTCAACATCGGCCTCTCCACCAATCTCGTCATTGGCCTCGATGCAGTACAGGAAGCAACCGTCAATACCAATTCGTTCGCCGTCGATCAAGGACGATATGGCGCCTCTCAGGTGAACTACTTCACCAAGTCGGGCACCAACAAGTTTCATGGCGACCTATACGAGGTCTGGAACGGATCTCTGCTGAATCGCGAAGAATTACTTTCTTCATGCGAACGACACGCCCGGCAATATCGCGAAAAAGCCGCGCTCCACGGTAAATGAATTCGGTGTGAGCGTCGGCGGCCCGATTCGAACCAACAAGCTATTCTTTTTCGCACACTACGAGGGCATCCGCATCGCACTGCCTATGGTCTCGCAGGCAGTCGTGCCCTCGCCCGCATATCAGCAATACGTGCTGGGCCAATTGCCCACCGGCGGCACAGACCCGATTACTGGCACCGTCTTGCCACCCCAGCCCGGCGAGGTTCCGTTCTATCGCTCCATGTTCGCGCTGTACCGCAATACCAGTGGAACGCCCGCTTCCCATCAGCACCTGCCCACTCGATGCGAGCGGGAGCGCTGCTACCCGCACCTGCAGGCGGCGGCCTCTTGGATGGCAGCGGGTGCGCAAATCAGCGCCAGGAATCGCTGAATAACAGCGACTCCGAAAATCTGATCGTGGTCAAGATCGACCACACCATCAATCGCCAACAACAGCATCTGGTACCGCTTCCAGCAGGATACCGGCCTCCAGGCCGCCTTTACCGATCCCATCAACCCGATCTTCAATTCGTACTCACCCCAACCGCAGCGAACGCTGGTTGTGGGTTACACGCATGTCTTCAGTCCCGCTCTCGTCAATCAGTTCAACCCCGGCGCAAGCTGGTACTCGAGCATTTTCGAGCCGAACAACTACGCCCAGGTGCTTGCAGACCTTTCCCATCGTGTTGGCAGGAGGCACTGCCAACGCCCCATTCACCACCATCGGCGGCAATAACAATACCTATCCCCAGGGCCGAAAGGTGACGCAATGGCAGGTCAACGACAATCTGATTTGGACGCGCACCCGGCATACGCTTAAGTTCGGCATCAACACCCGCCGCATCGACGTCAGCAACTACGATCTGGGCCAGGGTACAGTGCCCTGGCGTCATCTACAACGATCTCGCGCAGTTCACTTATGGCGCGGCTTACACCGCCACCCAGAGCTATCCCATCTCGCTCAAAGAGCGAGTCGGCGCCGGCAACTTGGACCTCTATGCGATGGATACTTATAAACCAGTTGCTAAACTGACTTTCACCGCCGGCGTGCGCGTTACCTGGAACACGAATCCTGTTAATCAGCAAGGGCTGTTTGCCCGTCCGGCCGGGTCCTTTCTCGATATGTCCCACCGGCATCGATCAGCCTCTAAACCAGGTGATTCTGACCGGGGTGCGCAGCAACTTCCCGGCGACTCCGCTATTCGTGTACCAGCCTCGAGTCTCGGCTGCTTATCAGCTTGCGCGGAGGACTGCAGTGCATCTTGGGTTCGGCGTGTTCGATGACATTATTCCCGCGCAGATCGCCGACTTGGCCTCGATCAATCCGCCCTACTCGCCGGTTTTTGTCGGTGGCCTGGGGGGACAAGTGGGCGGCATAGCCATCGCCCCCGGGGTGGGCGGCAGCGCTGTCGATGCCGCTTCCGCGGCCAAC
Organism: uncultured Acidobacteriaceae bacterium; assembly: GCA_963757515.1. Classification (GTDB taxonomy): domain Bacteria; phylum Acidobacteriota; class Terriglobia; order Terriglobales; family Acidobacteriaceae; genus PALSA-350. The sequence continues at coordinate 199,128 of CAVWRV010000003.1, forward strand.
CGATCCTTTCAGAGCGCACTTCCGTTCCGGGGCGGCGCCCTGCGCAGGCATCGCTGCGGGCGCGCCAACCTGTCCCCTTGCGGTCAGCCTTAATACTTTTCCTACCGGCACGCTGAAGGTTCCTTACTACTATCAGTACAGCCTGGGCGTGGAGCAGCAGATCGGCCCGCGCGGCGCGCTGCGTGTTGATTATGTCGGCACACGCGGCCTGCACGAGCCCTATCAGGTGCAGCTGAACGGCTATCAAAACGTTTGCCAGGGATGTTTCGCGCCTTATTCCTACCAGCAGCCTCTCGATCAAAGGTTCGGCAGCGTCAACGAGTTCCGCACCGACGCTAATAGCGCTTACGCCGGCCTGCAGACAAGTCTCACCGAGCAGTTCGCCGGCTTGACGCTGCGCGGCAACTACACCTTCAGTCATTGCCTCGATGAGGTGTCGAATGGCGGTTTGCTGCCCTTCTCCTCGCAAGGCATTCTGTCGCCGTTGCCGGGCGAATTAAGCCGGCAGTATGGCGACTGTGATTACGATGTGCGCCATAACATCTCCGCCTTCGGCCTATACCAGATACCGTTCCACTCTCATCATGCAGCGCTGCGGCACGTGTTCGGCGGATGGTCCTTTTCAGAAACAGCAATTCTCCATAGCGGTCTTCCGTTCAGCGTCCTCAGCCAGCCCTACACTGCGAACGGTCACGGTATCTTTCAAGCCAGCGGGCCGCAGTTTGCCCGTAAGGGTTCCCGGCGTTCCCCTCTACAGCAAGACTCCTTATCCTGGTGTGACCATAGCGGGCACCAGGCAATGGCTGAATCCCAACGCCTTTAGCTCCGTAGTGGATCCCACCACTGGGGCCTGCACTGGAGGCGACTCGATTGCAACTGCCAATTCGGAAACTCGGGACGCAACACCGTGCGCGGGTCCGCATTTCACCGATTCGGATATCTACCTGACAAAGCGCGTTCCGATTAGGGAAGGGGTGTCGCTGCGACTGGATGGTCAGTTCTTCAATGCCTTCAACCATCCGAACTTCGCATCTGCCTAGTTCCGTGGAAGCTGGAGTTCCGGGCGTCTCCATCCCGGCGAAGTTCGGTACCCTGCAAAGCACGATTTCTCCACCCACGGGTTTGTTGGGTGTGGGCCTCGGCGGAGATAGCTCCCCGCGCATGATCGCGTTTCAAGCGCGGATCGAGTTCTAAGTCCGTCGCGGCTGAGTGAATCGTAGGTTCGATGGGGTAGAGAACGGTGGCGCCTGTCGTGTCGCACAGTGCCGACAGAACTGAACAGGTTTGAAGTTGGTCCCAAGTGTTCGGGTTTCGGAACCAGGAACGTATAAAATCCCAGGTTCAACAGAATGTGTCATTGTCGGAAAGCTTGTAGCTCGCGCGGTCGAAGAGATTCTCTTCGTTACACAAGCTCTTGTGTATCCCATAGCGGGAAACTTGTTCGTAGTATCTATGCGCTGCTGCTCGTCTCCCTTTTCGCAGCAGCTCCAGCCGTCTCCTTTGCTCGGCCCGCTCCGCAAACTGCGCGTCCCCAGTTTGAAAATAATCGGCCACATCTCGGCGAGTGGTTGCAACGGCATGAAAAGCTATCTCCCGAGGATCAGGAAAAGGCTTTCGCGACCGAACCAGGCTTTAGCCGGCTTCCTCAGGAAACTCAACGAAAGCTGCTCAATCGCCTGCGACAGATCAATGGAATGTCCCCGGCACAGCGCCAGCGAACGGTGGATCGCATCGAGGCTCTGGAGCACCTCAGCGCGCAAAGGCGCCAGCAAGTATTCGCTTCCTTCCAGGAGTTCCATACTCTGGCCGAGGAGCGGCGGCGAATGGTCAAGAAGGCCTTTCGCGATCTGCGGGAATACCCGCCTGAACAGCGTCAGGCAATGATGGACTCCAGCCAGTTCCAGGCTCGGTTTACGCCGCAGGAGCGTAGGATTCTTGGCGACATCCTTGTAGTGGAGCCTTACCGACCCATCCGAGGCCCAGGGCTGGAGAACGAGTTGCAGTACGGGAGATAGAGGGTTTGTTCCGATTCGCGGGGAAGTCACACTCAAGACAGTGCATTTGTGGGATCCCATCAAATACATTCCTCTGCGATCAGGCCGGAATGGCTGGTTCCTATCTATGGGCGGCGAAGCTCGCGAGATTTGGGAACAGATTGGAAACGACAACTGGGGCCAACAGCCGTTCATGAACGGCTATTTCAACCAACGGTACACGTTTTATTCTGACGTTCACTTTTCGACAGCGATTCGGAACCGTAATAGTGCCGAACCATGATATCTCACACCAGCACACGTTCCCCCATCCTGGCAGTTGAAGGGCGGCGTGCTTTTACGAGGCGACAGCCGACGTACAGGCTCTCTAAGGCTTGGCCACCGCAATCGAGTCCACCGTAAATGTCTTTCCGTCTACTTTCCCTTTGACAGTCACATTCTGTCCGGCAAACTTATCGAACTGGCTTTTGTCCCCTTTCAATGTATATACCTTGTCTCCGCTGACAAGGGCGAAAGCCGATCCTTGCTTGACACATGCACGGGTGCACTGTGCATCGGTCGCTCCTTGCATCATGTGATGTGCGCCACACATCTCATCGCTCACCGTCCCCGTGAGGGTCTGACTGGTTTGAGCAGGGACGGCAAGAGCGGTGAGAACAACGAAAAGGGATAAGACTGAGGTTCGTGGACGCATTGGAGTTCTCCTTTGCAGGTTGCAATGGACTTGGTTTGGTGGATGATATTCTGTGCGTGAAAGTGCTTTTTTCGCAGCGCTGCCTCCCATTCCCATGATTGGGGTCACTGTGGTTGCGCAGAGGCGCTACTGCTCTTGGCATCCATTTTCATGCCTGCCATCCTTCCCATCCCTACCTGCACCGTTGCAGCAATCAGCTTGTTATCCTTCTTCGTCGCATGGATAACGACATGGTCGCCAACCTTGATGTCTTTCAAGGCAATCGGTGCATCCATCTTGCTGTACTTCGTTTCGGCCGTCGCCGCTACGGTCTGCGTTTTTCCGTCTTTCGTGGTTACGGTGATGGAGTCGTCCGTAATGCCGGCAACGGTTCCCATGACGTGTTCCATACCATTGTGCGCGTAGGCGCTGCTCACTATGATCACGAGCACGAAGAGAGTTGCGAGTATCTTTTTCATAGTCTCCTCCAGGTATTAGTGATGGTGCGCTGTGGTTGCCGGCGTCGCTGATCGCGCGCTGCCGTTTAGAAACTCTTCTTCTTCCCTCTCTTCCTGAATTTCGTCGGGCGATTTTGGATTCAGCCGCTGCATCTCCGCCTCTTCGGTAGAAGAGAGTTGAGGGAGATGCCGAATGAAGGCCACGAGCCTCCAACTATCCATATCGTCGTCGCCGGGATCCCCAAACGCCGGCATCCCACTCAGGCGGACACCGTTCTTGATGGTGTAGTACAGTTCGCCATCGGACATGTCCTGCGTGTCCTTCTGGCGCATATCTGGCGGACGTGGGTACATCATCTTGCCGTACATGGTGTCACCGCTGGCATTATTGGCATGGCAGGTGGCGCAATGGTCCGCCCAGTGTGCCAGGCCTTCGTGGATTACTTCAGGAGTCGCGGTGACGGGGTTCTTCATTGTCTTATAGCGAGATGGAATGGCCATATCCCGCATGGTCATCGCGAGAGAGGATTCGACTGCGCCAGGTGCTACCCGCGTGCTGAAACCTCCATGCACCATCCTGATCGCATACGATGCACAGCCAATTGCGATGATCAAAATGCCGGCGAGAAGAACCAGAAGTAGTCTTTTCATCTGATTTACTCCTGAGCGCCGCCACCAGCGTTAGACAGATTGATCGTTGTAGTCGAGGACCCGCTGGGCATCGGCGTGTGGAGCCCGCCGCTCAGTGTGTAGTTCTGCAAGGCGATCGCATTCCGCCAAACGTCATGCAAAGCCATCAGATAGCCGATCTGTAAGTCTTCGTGTTCTGCCCAGTCTCCCCAAACAGCTCCGAAGTGCTTAGCAATGCAGCACCCAAACCGAGAGTGCTTTGGAGAAAAGAACGTCGATTGCTCATATATCCTCAGGGTCGTAGCAATGCGCCCTTCCGCATGCAAAAGCGGAAGGCATGAATCTGGCGCCATGGGCGGGGATTGATGCCTGAGTCCTGGGGTGGAAACAAGACGACACAACCCAGCCAATGGCCTGATCAGTGGCGGTCGTGTGTTTGGGGCTAGATTCTAAGGGCTACAGAGAGGGGATCAAGAAGCGGCACAAGGACCGGTGGAGGCGCCTCACTAACATAGCGACTGGGAAGGAGGCTCTGATCAGGAATTAACACCTGCTGGACGATTGCCCACTGCACCCGATCAAACTGAACACTCTTGCCAGGATCTGCCACACTATCCAGTTGGCGGCAAAGCGAATGTGCGCAACTCGAAGTAGCCACAACGAATGACGAAGAGCTGGCCTTTGAGATTCCGGGTTTCCTTATGTGCGCACAGTGAGAGTGCGACATGGAGCCCAGATAGTCTCCGTGGGAAGAAGCTTGAGAGACATGGCACCCCGGTTGACCTCTCTGTACCATGCACGCGACATCGCAAATCGCAGCCCAGGAAGATGCGCCGAGCAGAGAAACTGCCAACAACACCGAAAATGCGCTCTTCCATCGCATGATTTCTATCGTACCCCGTTTTGAACTTGGGCGCACTCAACTCTTTCATTGGTGCAAGCCAACCAGTTTCTCCCCAGGACTGGAGCAAGCGCAAGCACTGGTCCGGCTCCTTAGGCGGTGGCCGCAACCGGCTCTGCGCTGGTGGATTTCGTCTTGTCACGAGGGGGAAGCAGGCGCGTTGAGTTGAGGATGAAGGTAAGCTCCGAGACGACGTGAACCAAACGCCCCTGTTACGGTATTACAGGCCCCAACAGTCCCTGTTTTGCGAGTTTGCGGATTCGGCCGGAGACTTTCACTGGCGGACAAGAGCCGGTTTCCGCGAAGACTCCTTCTGAAAAATCCACTCATACATCGTCGGAAGAAGAAACAGGGTGAGGAGCGTGGAACTCAGTAACCCGCCGATCACGACCGAGGCCAAAGGACGTTGCACTTCCGCTCCGGTGGAGGTCGAGATGGCCATAGGAATAAATCCAAAGCTGGCAACGCATGCCGTCATCAAAACTGGCCGCAGCCGTTTACGCGAACCCTCGATGACAGCACTGTAAGTCGATTCACCGGCCGTTCGCAAATGATTGATTGCGCTCACCAGCACGACGCCGTTGAGCATGGCAACGCCAAACAACGCGATGAAGCCTATGGAAGCGGAAAGATTGAGGTTCATCCCTCGCACCCATAGCGCAGCGATGCCGCCCACAAGCGCAAAGGGTATGTTGCCGACCACCAGCAACGATTGCTTGAACGAATGGAAGGTGAGATAGAGAAGGAGAAAGATGATGCCGACGACAACCGGAACGATCAGCATCAGCCTGCGCGTGGCCCGCTGCTGATTCTCGAACTGGCCGCCATAGGTGATCGAATATCCCGGAGGCAGACTGACTTTCCGGCGAATTCGATCTTGAACCTCACCCACAAAGCTGCCGAGATCACGCCCACGTACGTTCGACATGACCACCATACGCCGCTGGCCTTCTTCGCGATTGATGACCTGGGCGGCGCGGGTCACGGTTATGTTAGCGACCTGGCCGAGGGTCACCCGTTCTCCTCCCGGAGCATGGAGCAGGATGTCGCGCATCGCCTCGGGATCCCGACGGTAGCTGGCAGGAAGCTTTAACGCCACGGAATAACGTTTTTGCCCCTCAATGATTTCCGAAATGTTGGCTCCTGACGCTCCCGCTTCTACCGCCTGCCGGACATCTCTGACGTTGAGCCCGTAGCGGGCCAATTGATCTCGCCGGACGTGAATGGCCAACTCGGCGACTCCCGATGTCAACTCGATCTGGGGGTCTGCCGCTCCCCGGACAGACCCCACAACACGCACAACCTGTTCCGCCAGGTTGTTGAGGGCTGCGAAGTCATCGCCGAATATCTTGATGGCCAAATCCGCCTTGACACCGGAGACCGTCTCATCCACGCGCATCGCCATCGGTTGTGTGAAGTCATAGTTAAGGCCCGGGATCTTCGCCAATTCATTGTCTAGAGCATCGATCAATTCACCCTTGGAATGAAAACGAGTCCACTCCTGCGTCGGCCGCAGCGAAAGATAGGTATCGCCTTCATTGATCCCCATGGCCTCTGTCGCGAAGTCCGGGCGCCCTATCTTGATGGTCACGTCGGCGATTTCGGGGAATGTACGCAACGTCTTCTCAATGCGCCGGCTGATCTCGACCGAGTCAGTCAAAGAAATTCCAGGTAGCTTGCGCGTCTCGATGAGGATACTGCCCTTCGTCCAGGCGAGGCATGAACTCGGTACCGATGAACGCCAGCGAGACGAGCGCTACCGCGAGCACGGCAAGGGCCGAGAACAGAGCAAACCTTCGATGGCGAAGAACGGCCTCCAGCATAGCGACATAACGCCGGGTAATCTTCTCCATCCACCTTCCTCCGGAGGATCGATAGTTCGCCGGCAAGCCCTTGGGAAAAGCCAGGGACGCAAGGCTCGGGATGGCGATGAGTGCCAGGAACAATGATCCGAATAGGGCGGAACAGACAGTAAACGCCATCGGGCCGGAACATGCGCCCCTCGAGCCCCTCGAGGAAAAAGATGGGGATATAAACCGCGATGATAATCACAATGCCGAAAACCATTGGCCTGGCAACTTCAAGCGCCGCGGAGCGAATCGTTTCGACCGAAGACTCTCCTGGAGGCTGCTCTTCGAGACGATGAATTGCATTTTCCATCATGACGACCGCGCCATCGACGATCATGCCGAAATCGATCGCTCCCAGGCTCATAAGGTTGGCGCTTACCCCGAAGACTCGCATGTTGATGAAGCTCACCAACATCGCAAGCGGTATCACGGATGCGGTAATCAGGGCCGCACGGACATTGCCGAGAAAGAGAAAGAGGACAACAGTTACGAGAAGGAAGCCCTCGAAGAGGTTCTTCTTGACCGTCTGAATGGTTCCGTCGATCACCGAGGACTGATCGTAGAAGGGGCTGATCTTCACGCCGGGCGGTAGATGCATCTCCGCGATCCGCTGCTTGATCGCCTGAATGACCCGCTTTCCATTTTCACCCTTGAGCATGATGACCATACCCGAAACGGTTTCGCCGTTGCGCAGTACGGCTCCGTGACGAGGCGCCGCGCCGATCGCCACCTGGGCCACATCGCGCAGCAGAACGGGAGTTCCGCTGTGTGACAGCAGAACAATGTTGCCCAAATCCTCGGTGCTCTCCGCCCGGCCCGCGCCGCGCATGGTGTACTGTTCGTCGTTATGCTCGACAAAGCCGCCGCCGAAATTCTGGTTGTTCTCTTCTACCCGCTGGGCCACATCATTAAGGGTCAGGCCGTATTGAGCAAGTAAGGCCGGATCGACGGTGATCTGATATTGCTTGATCTCGCCGCCCCAGGTGTTCACTTCGCTCACCCCGGGCACCATCCTGAGTTGCCGCTTGATCTGCCACTCCTGCAGGTCCTTAAGCGCCATGGGGCTCATGGGACCGCTCAGCGTGTATTGATAGAGTTCGCCGAAGGCCGTCGCCGGAAGTCCCAGCACGGGCTGAATTCCATCGGGTAGTTGGCTGGTAATCTGCTGCAGCCGCTCATTGACCAGCTGGCGCGCAAAGTACATGGGCACGGAATCGTCGAAGACGATCGTGATCATCGAGAGCCCTAGCTCCGAGAGCGAACGCACTTCCTGTTGCTTGGGCATGCCCATCATGGCCTGCTCGATGGGGTAGGTTACGAGTTGTTCTACTTCGGTAGGAGGCATGGAAGGCGCTTCCGTGACAACGGTAACCTGATTGTTCGTGAGGTCGGGAAAGGCTTCGACGGGAAGCGTGTAGAGCGCATATCCCCCGACGGCGAGCAGCACAAAGATGCCGAGGACGACAAACCAGCGATAGGCGAGGGTGACGTCAATGATCCTTTTCAACATGTCAGTCACCAATCGAAGAGCGGAGGAGTTGAGATTTCACCAGAAAGCTTCCCAGGGTCACGACCTGGTCCCCGGGTTGAATCCCGGAGAGGACCTGGACCATGCCGCTGCGCAGAGTCGCCGGCCTGAATCGGGCGGATCGACGAAATGGTCCGCGGTCAAACGCACAAAGACTGCGTCCTGCCCATTCACTTGCTGCACGGCATCTTGCGGGACCAGCAGTGACGCTTTCTTCTCGCCTACCGGCAGTTCGGCTCGGGCCAACATCTCAGGACGCAAGCGCCCACCGGCATTCGTGAACTCAATGCGAATCTGCATCTGCCGCGTCGTGGGGTCGAAGCGCTGGCCGAGATTGGCAACCTTGCCGGAGAAGGATTCACCTGGCGCATCCGGAAGAGAAATAACTGCGGATTGTCCAACGTGAAGTCGGGCGAGTTGGTCCGCTCTGACAGAAGCCAGCATCCAGAGGCGGCTCAGATCTCCAATCACAAAGGCATCGGTCGATGGTTGAATGGTCACACCCGGGGTGACGTTCTTCTCCAGGACATACCCGCTTGCGGGAGCGGCGATCGGGATTAACTCGTCATTTTCGTTGTGTGAATTCTCAGGAATATCCGCGGGAACACCCAGAGTGTCTTCCAGGTGAGTTCGTTCCCGGGTCACGGCAATGCTGGCGTTCTTCGCCTCCGTTTGCGCGTTGACGAGTTCCTGATGAGCGATTTGCGTCTGTTCAAGAGAGGCTGCCTTCAGGGCATACAGGCGCTGCGTGCGGTCGTACTCGGTTTGTGCGAGGGCCTGGGCGGAATCGAACTTTGCGCGATCGGCAAGCGCAGTCTGGTAGGCCGCGCGGGCATCATGCACATCGTGGCTATGCATTCTTGCCAGGATCTGCCCCTTATGCACGTAATCCCCAAGGTTGGCATACACCTTTTCCACACGTCCATCCGTCAGCACGCCCACTCGCCATGTCGCATTGTCTGGAAGTGCGATGTGTCCAGGCAAGACTCAGCACAGCGGGTAGATCGCGCATTTGAACAGCCTGGACCTCAATCTTTTGTGCTAACTGCTCAGCCGGAGAGATCACAACCTCTCCCGGATTTCTGGGCACCGAGTCCTTCGCGCTGAGTTCGTTTGCCGGCTGCCGGCTACTGCAACCAAAACAGGTGAGTTCTATGCATAGGGCAGCAATAATAAAGTAACTTCTGTTGAACCTCACGGCTGCACCCCCTCGGCATATTCGAGCGAGACAACGCTTTGGTGATAGCTCTCGAGCGCTTGTACCCAAGAGACCTCCGCTTCGATCCGCACTCGTTCAGCATCCAGCAGCCGTACAAGATCGAGACCGCCTTCGTTGTAAGCAGCCCGACTGATATCGGAGATTTCGACCGCCTGATCCCGCAGCGGCTTGAATGTCTGGAGGTATTGCTCGCGATCGAAGTCGTACTCGCGCTGCGCAATCGAGAGCTGCGCGGACAGCCGTTGGCGGACTGCTAAATAGTCCTCTTCTGCTGCTTGAGTATTGGCGGCCGCGGCGGCCACGGCGCCTTGGTTCCGGTCGAAGATGGGCAGATTCCATTGCAGGCCCACAATCGCCGTGTCATCCCCCAGGTTGCGCTTATAACCAGCAAGCGCCTCCAGGTCCGGACGCCCGCTGGCTTTCTGCAGTTGCAGACTGGCGCGTGCGGCGGCAATCGCCTGGTGCGCCGCTTGTCCCTCTACCCGCAATAGAACGGGATCTGCCCCCGGCTGTGGAGGAGTTGGAGGATCAAGCGCCTCGAAGGGTTCGGTAAGTTTCCAGTCCGTGCGATCCGGCGATGCCATCTCCCGCTCCAAATCGAGCAGGGCCCGTTCGGATTCCAATTCCGCGCGAGCTTCCGCCGCATGCACGCGCTCTCCCTCGAGCCGCACGCGCAGCAAATCCACTTCGGCAAGTCTCCCCTCGTGGAACCGGGCTTCGTGGTACGAGATGATTTGGCGGAAGTAGCTGCTGTCTTCCCGATAGAGCTTGGCGAGAAACTGAGCCCCTAGCGCTCATCCAGTAGGTTTGACGCACACTCAGGGCGATCTGAAGACGCACTTGCTCGGCTTGCAGGCGGCTACCCTCGAGCCCCTGGGTTGCAGTGGCGATTCGTCCAGCCCGTCGTCCGGAAGTTTCCAGGGTCTCGCCCAGCATAGGCGAAGGTCTCGGAATCTTGCCAAAAATTGAAGTGCGAACTGCGCAAATCTTCTGATTGCAGGAAAATACGGGGGTTGGGAATGAGGCCGGCCTGCTTCCGCAGGTGCTCTGCAGCGGTGGTGCGATCAACTGCCGCCCGAATCTCCGGGCGATGCGACAGTGCAAAGCTGACTGCGTCGGCCAGGCTCAATGGGGTCTGCGCGAGGCCTTTGGCAGAGCAGAGCACAAGGGTACATAGCAATACGTGAGCACATTGTCTCAAGGAGGTCATCCCCGGTTTGGCTATTTGAGGTATCTGCGAATGCAATTGAGCCCTGCCGCTCATCGAGTCATGGACGGCTTGATGGCAGACCTGAAGGAAGGGCATCTGCGCGATCACGTGCTAGAGCCCCGGGGTGGGGACGACCCTCGAGCAGCGGCGGATGAGTTGATGGACAAGATTGCCCAGGCTATGAGCGCAATCAAGATCCAGGACACCACCGCAAGCAGGGTGCCGAGGATGTTGTGAACGGTGACGCAACTCACCGGGCTCCTTGAGCGCCGGCCACAACCGGCTCTACGCTGACGGGTTTCGCCTTCTCGCGAGGAGGAAGCAGGCGGGTTGAGTTGAGGATGAAGGCAAGCTCCGAGACGACGTGAATCAACGTTGCAATGAGCGGGTTGAGAAAGCCAGCCGCCGCCAGGCCGATCCCAATGGTATCGACGATCAGCGTGCCGTAGAAATTTTGCAGGATGATGCGGCGGCAGTTGCGCGCGATGCGGACCGTATCCACAAACTTTGCCAGATCATTGCCGATTAAAACCACATCCGCACTTTCCCGGGCAACATCCGTTCCGGCGCCCATGGCGACACCAACGGTCGCCTCGCTCAGTGCGGGCGCGTCATTGATGCCGTCGCCCAACATGGCCACGGTTCGACCTTTTTTCACTTGTTCCGCGATGAAAGCTGTCTTTTGTTCCGGCAGAAGTTCGGAATAAACTTCGATGATGCCGAGTTGGTCTGCTACCGCTTCCGCAGCTGCCTTGGTATCCCCTGTGAGTAGGACGACTTTGATGTTCATCTCACCAAGAGCCTTGACCGCGGGCGCAGCGCTCGGACGTAACTGGTCGGTGACTACAATGGAGCCGCAGTAGCGCCCGCCCCGCGCGACCAGGACCTCGGTTCCTGCCTCTTTGCGGTCGGTCTCCTTTTCTGGATGAGCGATTCCCAGTTCTTCAAAGAGAGCGCGATTCCCAACCACGATGGCTGTGCCGCGCAAGGAGGCAAGAACTCCCCGGCCAACGCGGTACTCAAAGAATTCGGGATCAGCGCCCTGCATGTTTTTTCGCTCCGCAAAGCGGACGATGGCGCGGCCCAGCGGATGTTCTGAATTTCGTTCCGCCGCGGCAGCGGCTTCGAGGAGGGTGCGCTCGGAAATGCCCGGCGCGGTGCGGACTGCCGACACCAGGGGAGTTCCGTAGGTCAATGTTCCCGTCTTGTCGAGGAAGACTATATTCAACTGTCCCAGCGCTTCGAGGTAGATTCCGCCTTTGATGACTGCGCCCTTTCGAGCCGCGCGCCCGATGGCGCCCAGGATGGCCAGTGGCGTGCCCGCGGCAATCCCGCACGCGCCGGCAACGATGATGACCGAGATCGTGGACCGGAGGTTGTGTGTGATCAGGAAGGTAAGCACGGCGGCGCCCAGGGCGAAGTAGACCAGGTAGCCGGCAAGACGGTCTGCTGTCTTTTGTATCGGGGCCCGGGAGCGCTCTGCATTCTCGACTGCCTCGATGATCTTGCCGAAAGTCGTTTCTTTTCCCAGACGCTCTGCGCGGACCTGGAGTGTTCCGGCCTGGTTGATGGTTCCCGCGTAGACATCGCTTCCCGCCTGCTTTTCACTGGGCATCGGTTCGCCAGTGATTGCCGCCTGCTCCACAAACGAATGACCACTGAGGACCCGGCCGTCGACGGGGATTCTGCCGCCGGGCCGTATGACAACCACTTCCTTGGGCAGAATTGTTTTTGTATCCACTTCGAGGATTCGACCTTCTCTGAGCACGCTCGCGGTCTGGGGTAGAAAATCCAGCATGTCCTGGATGGCGCGGCGCCCGCGGCCGACAGTAAGCCCTTCGAGGATCTCGGCTGCGAGCACGAAAGCGGTGATGACAAGCGCGGTGAAGAACTCGCCGATCGCCAGCGCAGAAACAAGGGCGATGGTCATGGAGAGTTCCATCGTCATGCGGCGCTCTAAAACGTTTTCGAGCGCCTCTTTGAAAATGGGGTAGCCCCCGATTAAGGTGGCCACCAGGCCAATAACACTTACCCTGTGGAAGGGCTCCCAGAGATGAAACCAGACCGCCGCGGCGGCGAGCGCGACAAAGACAACGCGCAGCACCTCGACCAGTTCAAAGCCATGTTCATGTTCGTGGTCTTCTTCCGGCGAGACGTGGGAGAGAGCATGCGTAGGTTCAGGAAGGTGAGTTCCGGCTTCGGCTAATTCGCCCAGATCGGCCCGTGTTTCCTTCTGGTTCACAACGGTCATAGCGCCCTCCGAACTTCTAGTTGAAATATCTTTTGACCACCGAAATGAGTTCGTCCGCCGCCTCAAGTTGCGAGGGAAGGGACTTCTGGTTGGGGGAAAGAACGTGAAACCGCACGTGCCCCTCGATCAGTTCCGCCATCAGGCCATTGAGTGCGCCTCGGCAGGACGCCACGAGCTGCAGGATGTCTTCGCATTCCGCATCTCCTTCAAGAGCGCGTTCCACCGCCTCGACCTGACCCTTGATGCGACGAGTGCGCGACAGCAGTTTTTTCTTATCCTTCGTGGTGTGGGCCAAGATTGCCTCCGGCTAGCATAATATAGTCCCCTATACTATATTTTCAACTACAAGGGAGACACGGAAAATGCTGGACACCAAGCGCCGAGTGATTGGACAGATCATCGTCTGCCAGGGATGCTGCTGCGGGGCGACGCACAAGGATCGTCCAGATGTGCCGGTTGTCTGGCTAAAAGACCAGTGGCGCAGGCGCGGCTTACTGAAGCGTGTTCAGCTTTCGGTGAGCGGGTGTGTGGGTCCCTGTGATATCCCCAATGTGGTGGTGGTAAACTCCGACGCGGGCTCTCAATGGCTGGGCAATATTACCGAGTTCAATCAATACATGGCACTGGTCGATTGGGCTACCCGCTCGATGGAGGCCGGCCGCCTTCTCGAGCTGCCACGCGAATTCGAAGCCCACGTGCTGCAACCGTGGCGCTGACAGGGAGGAATGTACAAAGTGCGGCAGAAGGCGTGATTCCTTCTTTAAGCTGCGATCCCAAGAAGGCCTGAGGATGGTCTCACATCCGCTTCCGACCCCAGCCAGTCACGTTTCCTCGCGATCGCCGGTCAGGATAATCACGTATCGTCCATTCTTCGGCTATTTTTGAGGCTGGGATTTGCGTTGCAGCTCGTCGAAGAAGTTGAAGACGAACGTGACTTTGGTGATGGGCGGGTTTTCGTCGGGGGGAACCCTGAGCACGACAACGCGCTTGCCGTCTGGGCTCAGGTCAAAATTCGTGGCGCCCAAGCGATCAGAGAACTGCCCGGGCGACCAGAGTTGCGGCTTGTCAGCATGGAATGAGTCGCCAGAGGTGGTATAGGTAACGAACATGATTTGGTTGTCTTCGGTGCGATAGAGGAGTTGCTTGCCATCATTGGACCACTTGGGTACAGCTCCGCCTGCAGTCGAAATTTGCCACTTGCCGCCCGGCCCGGGATACGATCGCACATAGATTTCAAAATCGCCCGATTCGTCGGACCGGTAAGCGAGCCAGCGGCCATCGGGTGAGAACGAGGGTGAATCCTCCGACGAAGAGGCGCCCGGCAGCGGCTCGGGCCCTCCGGGCTTCCAGCCCTCCCTTTCGGAGCCACCGATTGGCAGGATGAAGATACTCGAATTGGCCGAAGTGCCTTGGTCGAATGCCAGCTGCCTTCCGTCCGGATGCCAGGAACCGAGGAATCTTCGAGCTTTAGTATGAGTTAATTGAAGGGCGCCGCCCGTGCCGTCTGCACGTGTCCAGTAGAGGTCACTCCCACCGCCCTTCTGTAGCAATTTGTAAGTGATCCTCTGGCCGTCGGGAGTCCAGATCGGAGTGAGATTGTTCCCGGCAAAGGTCAAGCGAGTCAATGTGTCGCGGGCTAGCTCATATACCCAGATGTCGATTCGTTTCCCGTCGCTGATTGCCAAGGCGAGACGCTTACCGTCGGGCGAAAGCGCTGGAGCGTAGTAGTCGCCGGTTGTTTCCCGAAGAGGCGTGAAGTTGCCCTGACGGTCCATCCATTCAATCGAGGCGAGTTGACGCCGGCTGTGGCCCGCGACATAGGCCATAGTTCCGCTCTCAGAAAGGGAGAACTGTGCGCTGCCGTCACCGGGATTTGCGGAAATGCCATCGTGTACCGGCACTGGCGTGCCTGTCACTTCCAGACTTCGAGGATCGAAAGGCACCAGGAACAACGTGCCCTCGTGCATATAGAGGATGTGTCCGCTGCGTACGTAGCGAGCAAAATACCCACCGTGTAACAACGTCTTCCGTTGCCCTGAGGAGATGGTATAGACAACGATATCTGCGTCTTCGAATTGGCTCCCTTGTCCCGAGGATGTAAACAGGACGGCTTTGCTCCCGGGCAGCCATTGGGGCCAGAGCTGGCTGACTTCGGCCGCCGGTTGATCAAGAGTCGTCAGCGGCCGGGGCGCTCCTCCGCCAGAGGACACCTCTGACATCGCGGCGCGGCCACTGGGCGCGAAAACAATGGTTCCATTTTCGCTCCAGCTTGCGCCGCGGGGGTAGGGAACATCGCAGATGGTCACCGCGGCGCCGCCTGCGACGGATATCTTTTTCAATTTGCGGTCGGCGAAGAAACCGAGCCATTGGCCATCGGGCGAGAAAAATGGCTCCTCAGCGTCCTCGGTGCCGGAAAGGGCTGTGGCTCGCAACTGGTCGAGCGAGCGGACATAGATGTGCCGCGTCTGATCGGAGCCAGAGGCGACAAAGGCCAGCTTTGCGCCATCAGGCGAGAGGACCAAAGAAGGTCCATGGCCGATATCGATCCTGGCGTCGGCGCCGATTTCTGCGCTGAGCCGCACGGATTGGGGCGGTCTCGGAGTTCGCAGGAGGAGCGCGATGGCCAAACCAATCGTGGCCAGCATGAGAACACCTGCGATTGCCCAAGCGAGCCGATTGCGAAATCTGTGCTGTGCGACGACCGGAACGGTTCCTTCTTCTGCCGAGTCAGTTTCTGCAATCCAATTCAGCTCGAACCCAAGGTCACGCACGGTCTGCCAGCGATCTTCCCGATCTTTGGCGAGGCATCGGCTGATGGCGTGATCCAGGGCGGGCGGAGTCAGGGGCTTAATGGAGTTGATCGGCGGGGGTTCCTTCGCGAGGATTGCGGAAGCCACGCTGAACGGACTCTTGCCGTCAAAGGCGCGCCTGCCAGTGACCATTTCATAGAGCACCGCGCCTAGTGAGAATATGTCTGAGCGCGCATCGGTCTCTCGCCCCTCCCATTGCTCCGGCGCCATGTACTGGAAGGTGCCCACCACGGTTCCGTGCGCGGTCAAGGGCTGACTGGTGGCAGGGGTGTCAAAACTGCCGGTAGGACCAGGGCTCGCCGTGGCCGTGGGAATTGCCTTGGCAAGGCCGAAGTCCATCAGCTTGGTCCCGTTCTTGGTTAGCATGATGTTGCCTGGTTTGAGATCGCGGTGAATTACTCCGCTGCGGTGGGCCTTCTCCAGGCCTTCGCACACCTCGATTCCGATCTTTAGAAACTGATCAAGTGGCAGCGGACCCTTGCGCAATCGCTCCGCCAGTGTTTCACCTTCCAGGTACTCCAAAACAAGGTAGCTGGTTCCGTCCTGTACGCCGACGTCGTAAAGATGACAGATATTGGGGTGACTCAAAGAAGAGATGGCGCGTGCTTCGCGGTCGAAACGTTCTTTGGCCTCAAGATCATGGGAGAGGTGGGCAGGCAGGATCTTGATCGCGACGATGCGTTCGAGCCGGGAATCGCGCGCGCGATATACCTCGCCCATCCCGCCCGCGCCAAGAGGCTCAACGATCTCATAAGGCCCGAGTTTGAGGCCCGAGGCTAGAGTCATCGTATTCGCAATTATAGTATCGGAACCGCACATCGCAACTGGGTCCGACGCGCCACCGTTTACTCTACCGGCAAGGTTGGAACGGTGGGCATGGAATCAGCTCGACATAGAGCTCGTGAATCTGGGAGTCGGCGGCAACGTAAAAGACGTAAGGCCAGCCCGAATCGAAGTAGCTGGTAATGCCACCGCCGATTGCCGTAGTCCAGTCGGCATGGCCCCTCTTGGGAGCGTCTGCGCATTCATGATCTACATACCTCGGGCCTTTCTCGTTTCAAGCCAGGCTCGCAGTCTCCCTCAGCGACGCCGGCACTGTAAACAATCGCCGTGGCCTGAGATCAAGAAGTACTCAGTGGCATAGTGTCGCGAGAAGCGCGAACGCTACAGAAAACTTGATTTGCCTTGATGAACAGTTCATTTGCGCCGCGATGAATTCTGAGGATGAAACAAAAAAGCTGTTGACAGGTATATATTCATTCAGTTATATAACACTCGTGTAATGTATGAACTATTCCGATCAGCTGGACAGAACGTTTGCGGCATTGGCGGACCCCACTCGAAGAGCAATCCTGGCTCGTCTCGCATCCGGAGAGGCAACCGTCTCCGAGCTCATGCAGCCCTTCGCCATCAGTCAGCCCGCGATCTCCCGGCACCTGAAGGTCTTGGAGCATGCTGGACTGATTTCGCGTGGGCGCGACGCGCAGCGGAGGCCACGCAGATTTGAGGGCCGCCCACTCGCAGAGGCCGCGGGGTGGCTTGAGCGTTATCGCCAGATCTGGGAAGGAAGCTTTGAACGGCTGGACGTCTTGCTCGATGAGCTAAAGGCTCACGAGGCTAGCGTCCAGAAGAAGCCCATTCGAACCAAAGCGAGAAAGAGAGTGCGCCGATGAAAAACACCGGAACATTGGCAGTTGCTACTCCAGGCCAGTGCGAGATTGTCCTTACGCGAGTCTTCAACGCTCCTCGAAAATTCGTTTTCGATGCATTCACAAAACCCGAGTTACTGAAGCGTTGGTTCGGTCCGCGCGGCTGGTCACTTGTTGTCTGTGAAGTCGATTTCAGAGTCGGTGGTGGATTCCGGTTTGTGCTGCGCAGCCCTGATGGCCACCAGATGGGAATGCGGGGGACGTATCGCGAAATCGATGCACCCTATCGTTCTGTACATACCGAAGCATTCGATGACCTCCCGGGGACATCGGAGATCACCACCCTGCTTGTCGAACGAGACGGCAAAACGACACTCACAGCAACCATCGTGTATGCATCGCAGGAAGTGCGCGATGCTGTGCTCAGGTCGGGTATGGAACACGGTGCTGCCGAAAGCTATGACAAGCTAGCTGAATTGCTGGCATCCTCAGCTGCCGCGACGCAAGCCGAACGAGCCAGAGCCATATGAGTCGCATCAGCCGAAAGTTCCGAATCGCGCGGACGATCGTCTTTGCGACCGGAGCAGTCGCTGTTCTCGCAGTTTTGGCAATCGTTATCGCCATCCGGGTCGGATTCAATACAGAGGGAGACACGATGGGAGCAGTGCAGAAGACCGCAATCTCCAAAGACGGAACCGTCATTGCCTACGAACAGGCCGGAAGGGGTCCGGTGGTGATCCTGGTGTCGGCGGCCTTGGCGGACCGATCGGGAAACCGGCGCCTCGCGCGGGTGCTCTCGGATCACTTCACGGTAATCAACTACGACCGCCGCGGGCGCGGAAGCAGCAGCGACACCCAACCCTACGCGGTTGAACGTGAGGTTGAAGACGTCGCGGCTCTGATCGAGGCAAATGGCGGCTCGGCCTACGTCTTCGGCAGCTCTTCTGGTTCCGTGCTGGCGCTGGATGTCGCAACTCACCTGGGTCCGAAGGTGAAACGATTGTACATGTACGAGCCTCCATTCATCGTGGATTCGAGTCACCCGGCAATGGCTGAAACCCTCGCGAACGATATTTCGGTGCGGGTCGCGAAGGGCGATCGCAGTGATGCGGTGACGCTCTTCTTTACCAGGGGTATGGGTATTCCGCGCTTTGCAGTCGGGTTAATGCGTTTTCTGATGCCTGGCTGGTCGAAAATGTGCGGTATGGCGCAAACCATTCCATACGACCTTGCAATTCTGGACGGGACTCAGACTGGGCAACCCCTTCCTGCAGAACGGTGGAGAAGAGTCACGATACCGGTCATGGTGACAGTCGGGGCAAGAAGCGAACCCTTTTTTCAGAAGGGCGCCGAAGGCCTGGTTCAGATGCTTCCTTCCGCGCGCTATGAGTCCATCAATGGACTCAACCATGGAGCTCTCCTATTGGCTCCTGCTGTTCTGGGCAAAGATGTCCAACAGTTTTTCACGGGGCATTGATTCACCCCCATCACGGCATGCTCGAACTGTGGCCGCATGTGCAATTTGCGCTCTCGCTGGGGCAGAAACGTCGGCTTGATCGAGGCCGCTGACGCGGCGGACAATGCCTGGGTAGCGGATCGGCAAGCACTACACTAGGGCTTGCAGAGCCTCGCCTGTTGTTTTCGCGGTAATGAAATCACGAATGTCCATGGGTCTCAGCAGGAACTGACGTCTGTATCCGCGAAGGCTGCAATGCTGTAGGAATTTGAAAATCGGTCAGCGAGCCAGCGGGCAGGATCATCCGAAGCGAATTGAGAATTGATAGGAGATCGATCAACTCCTGTGCAATCGCTCCTTGAATTGGGCTGATTAGACCGAGAGCGGCAGCGGCCATTCCGATCAGGCTCAATCCCATTCCCCCGACCGCACTTGTGAGCGCAATACCCCTCATTCTTCGCCCGATGTGCATCAGTTCATCGACGCTGGTCAGTGACGATTGCAGGATCACCGCTCCGGCCGCTTCTGAAGTAATGTCGCTATTCACGCCAAGGGCAATACCAGCGGTAGCGGCCATCATTGCGGGGGCATCATTAATCCCATCTCCCAGGTATAAGGTCCGTGACCTCAGTGTCTTCTCCCGGACAAACATCACCTTCTCCTCGGGGCTCTTACCCCCGTACGCCTCAGTAATGCCCATCCCTGCCGCGAATAAAGCCACTTCGGCGGGACGATCGCCAGAAAGCAGGATGACCTCTCCAATTGAATGTTTAGTCCCCAGATGCCTCAGAAACGACTTGCTCTCTCTTCGTGGTTCATCCTGAAAATGAAGGACTCCCATGAGCTTGCCGTCCACAAGCAGCACACATTCGAGCCCGGGCGCTACCGGCGGCATCATCGTCGCCAGCGCCTGCGGCAACTTCCCGCGCCCTGTAACTGCCACCAGGTGGCCTTGGATATGCCCACTCAAGCCTGCGCCAGACGCCTCAGAGACATCCGCAACCTCCAGAAGCGATAACCCTTCCGCGTCGGCTGCGGCGAGCACAGCGTTCGCCAATGGGTGCTTGGAGTAACGTTCCAGGCTGGCGACATATTGCAGAGCCAGCTCCCGGGTAATGTTTCCAAAATGGTCGACCTTCGTAAGACTCGGCTTCCCACAGGTTAGGGTTCCGGTCTTGTCCACAATCAACACATGACAGGTCTCCATCTTTTCGAGAATCGATGGATCCTTAATGATGATTCCGCGGCGTGCGCCAACCGAAATCGCCCCAATGATCGCAACCGGAATCGAAATCAATAGTGGACACGGAGTTGCGATCACCAATACCGCCAGGAAGCGCTCCGATTGACCACTGAAGAGCCAACTGGCCAGTGCGATCAAAACAGCGATCGGTGTATACCAGGATCCCAGCCGGTCTCCCAGTCTTTGCATCCGGGGGCGATTTTCTTCCGATGCGTGCAGTACTTCGACGATCTTGGCGTAGCGCGAATCACTTGCCTTCTTTGTCGCTCGAATCGTCAACGCGGCGTTGCCATTGATCGATCCGGATAAGACCGTGGCACCAGGAGCTTTGGCAATGAGAAATGGTTCTCCCGTGAGGTAAGACTCATCCATGCTGCCTCGACCCGCACTCACCAGGCCGTCAACGGGACAAATTTCATGGGGATAGATCAGGAGCTGATCGCCGATGGCGATCTCATCGATTGCAACATTCGAATTTAGTTCTCCAGCCCGATGGGCGGTCTGCGGCATCCTCTTCGCCAGCGCACTCAGAACCGACGACGCGCGCCCGGTTGCGTAAGCTTCGAGCGCCTGCCCCCCCGACAACATGAGCACAACAATCGCGGCGACCCAATACTGACCGAGGATAATGGAGGTCACGATCGACAGCAACGCAAGTATATCGACGCTGAAGTTGCCTTTGAGTACTTGTTGTGCGAGCGAAATTAAAAGCGGAATACTTGCACCTGCAATCGCCCCACCGAGGACGATGCTAACCGCGTGCTGATCGTGCAAGAGCAGTTTGATGCCTATGGCTACCAGCATTCCGGAGGCTATCACACTAGCCGTCGCGATGTGCGCAACTGGCGTGCCCAGCCATTTCGTCACTGAGTTCATTGGTGTCAGATGGTGTTCCTGGGAAGAGTATAGATAACTCTTCCTCCTGGGAGCTGTGCTTCATGTCACACGGGACAAAATTGACGAATAGTACACTCAAGACCCATGGACCGGACCGGACCTAGCTCGGCGAACAGTATAGGCAGCCGGTCGGCGGTCCGCCTCGTCCTGCTGACAGTCGGCATCATCATATTTCTGATAATTGCCTGGCTCGCTCGTGTCATCGTGATGCTGCTTTTTGCGTCCGGGGTCCTCGCCGTTCTTTTGTCCGCGGTCGTGGACTGGGTGACACCGAAATTGAAAATCCGTCGCGGATTCGCCTTCGCCCTGTTGCTGGGCGCAGGTTTCATGGTCGTGGTTCTTACGCTTTGGATCAGAGGTCCAAGCATCATCGAGCAATTCTCCGACCTACAGGCTGATCTACCTCAGGCGGCCCACAAGTTTGTGGAAAGTCTGAACGGTTATGAATGGGGGCGATGGCTCCTCGCTCAGTGGTCTGACTACACTCAGACGTCTGGAAATATCAACTCCGCGCTGAGCCGAATCGGAGGGTTTGTTCTCTCCACCGCAAGTCTTATCGGTGGCCTTGGGCTGGTTTTCTTTCTGGGACTCTATCTGGCGGCCGAGCCGCATGTGTATCTCTCTGGAATTCAGCGGTTTGTCCCAAAGGCCGATCGGGCAATCTTCGATGCGTGCACGGTCAGTGCCGCCAGGGTTCTCCGCTGGTGGCTCATCTCCCAAATGTTCTCCATGATTGCTGTTGGAATGATGGTTACAGCCGGATTATGGGCTCTTGGAGTGCCACTCGCTGGAACGCTCGGTATCATTGCAGCGTTGTTGACCTTCATTCCAAATGTGGGGCCGATTCTCTCGGTTGTGCCTGCGTTTCTGCTTGCGGTGGTGATCAGTCCGATCAAGGGTTTTTTGGTCATACTTCTATTCCTCCTGGTGCATTTCCTTGAAGGGAACATCATCACGCCACTGCTCCAACGCCAGATCGTTCGTTTGCCGCCGGCACTGACTTTGACAGCTCAGCTCTTACTTGCCGTTGTTGCTGGCCCTCTTGCCCTGGCACTCGCCGCGCCCTTGACTGCCGTGGCATTAGGCACGTTCCAAGTGCTCTTGCCAGACGACAACCTGCCACCTTCTTCAAGATTGCCTACTTGAGGAACTTCTTCCGCCGCTGCGATCCGTTTTGCAACCAGACTCGCGGTCGTGAAAAAACTCAATGACATCGAAGGGAGCCTCCAGGAGTCTGGGACTTAACCGCCGGTTTCCCTCGATCGCTGAAGTGGTGCTATCCGCGCCGCGGCTCCATGCAGAGGCGCTATCAGTGGTGGGCTGCATAGCGTTGCATGTCCATAGGATAACGGTGATACACATACGCGCCGCCGACCAGGAAGATGGTGAGGGCAATCGCTCTGGCCAGTCCAGTTGTGCCTACACCGTGCGGCTTGCGGTGTAGGTAGCAAGCACTTAGTAGGACTACCCATGCTGTGCTAAAGGATACCCCGGCTAGGACATCCGACAAGAAGTGCGCCCCGAGGTACAGACGGGATAATGCAATGGAGAGGACGACGGTTGCTGCGAATGCGATGGCACCCAAGCGTCTCCAACGCGGCTCGTTACGTGCGATGAGAACGGTCAGAAAACCATACAGCGCTGCATTCACCGCCACGTGACCACTAGGAAAAGAGTAGGAATCCCATCCAGAATAGAGATCGAGCGGCCGGCTTATGCGTAAGGTGATCTTCATTAGGAGTGAAAAGATACTTGGCGCCAGCACTACAGCACATAAGTAGAGCGCGGTGCGACGCTCTCGGTGCCAGATGAGCCAGAGAAGAGCGACTATAGTCACTGCGGTTGCAACGACCCAGTCCCCAAGCTCAGTGATGGCTACCATGACACGATCAAGCGGGGCGGTCCGCAGAGACTGAAGGAGGTGAAATATGGCATCGTCGATGCGAACCAGGGGGTCACGGTTGACAACGTCTTCAAGCACCGCGAAGAAGGCTATGAGGGCCGCTCCCGCAAGCAGCGCCATGAGTGCCAGCCTCATCGGCTCTCGTCCCTCAGGGCTTACAAACGATAAGAGAAGAGTCGAAATTGGGTGATGGGCGCCGCTTCCTTCTGCGTCTTTCCCGAGCCGCCGATCTCTAGCAAGAGGCGACATTGCACGTCCGCTTGGTGCCCTCCCGGATCTGCTTTCCCCATCGACGCAGCCTGGCCATTTCCATAGGTTTTCCCTTTAGACCACAGTTTCAATTGCGCACGCCGAAATTGCTGTGACGAGGGTCACCAGCTTCCGCTTAATACGGAAAGTCAGCGCCACAGGCTCCCAGCTTCGACCATCCCGGCACCATATCCAGGCTCATGTTCCCCATAAAACGCGGCGGTTCCTGCCCTCACGGTTCTGCGATTCGAACAACAGGCCCGTGATCGATCAACTTAATGGGGAAGCCTGCGGGGCCGATAAAAGCTAAAGCAAAGCTGACCAGAGCATAGGGGATGGCATCTCCTTTTGGGGCACCTCGTTTCAAAATGAGCCGCAGACAGGGGGCGCGACGTGTCGAACGACCAAGGATCCCGTCTGCGGCAAGACCCGACCCGAAATCTGCCCCGCCACTCGATCAAGGTGGTGGTTTTAGCGATTGCCTGTGGGATGATTCAACCCGGGTGGGGACAAGTCAGCGGCCGGTTTTTGGGCACGGTTACCGATGCCGGCGCGGCCACCCTGGCGAACGCTACGGTAACCCTCCGCAACGCCAATACAGGATTGCTCCGTGAAATCAAGACCGATCAATCTGGATATTTTGAAATCCTGGCTGTTCCGGCGGCGGAAGGTTACGCCATCACGGCGGAAGCTCCTGCCTTCGAGAAAATTGAAGAAACAGGTCTGACACTGTTGCTGAACCAGCAATTTCGCATCAATTTCAAGCTGGAGATCGGCGTGGTGGCTGCCGCGGTAGAGGTCTCCGGTTCTCCGCTTCAGTTGGAAACCGACAGCACCCAGTTAGGCCAGGTGATCGAAGCCAAGACCATCGAAGCGTTGCCTCTCAACGGCCGCAGCTATCTCGATCTGCTCGGATTGCAGACGGGCGTAATTCCAACTTCGAATCCCAGTCCGTTTCAACCGGCGCAGCCGGCCTCCGGATTTCTCAGAGAAGGCAAACTTTCCATCAATGGCCAGCGTGAGAATGCCAACGGCTTTTTGGTCAACGGCGCCCCAGTGGAGGACACGGGAACCAACGGCGCAGGCCTTGTACCGGTGCTTGATTCGATCCAGGAATTCCGCCTGCTGACCAATAGTTTCGATGCCGAGTTTGGCGGCTTCTCCGGAGCCATCGTAAGCTTGATCACCAAATCGGGCGCGAACCAATTTCATGGCTCGGCGTTTGCGTTCCTGCGCAACGAAAATCTGGACGCAAAGAATTACTTTGATTTGACTCGGGGGCAATTTCAGCGCAACCAGTTTGGCGGAGCGCTTGGCGCGCCAGTGGTAAAAGATCATCTCTTTCTCTTCGCAGACTACCAGGGCACACGGCAAAAACGCGGCTTGTCGACCGGCACCGTCCTCGTTCCGTCCGCGGCACAAAGAGCCGGCGACTTGTCGTCGCTCGAGAATCTGCTCAGCGGCAGCGTACGAGGAGACAACGCTCCGGGCCATTTCGCCGACTACCTTTCCAACAAGCTGGGGTACCCGGTGACCGCCGGCGAGCCTTACTACGCCCCGGGCTGCGGGTCTGGCGCCGGCGCCAATACGTGCGTCTTTCCAAATGCGCAAATTCCTCAAACCGCCTGGTCAAGCGCCGCCATCGGCGTGCTTGATTTCTTCCCCGCGCCGACGAATAACACCGGCAACGGGGAATTCCCCTCCTATGCCAGCAGCTCTCTGGTGCAAAACATCAGCGACGACAAATGGGCGCTGAGAATCGACACTGCGCTCAAGGCAAACCACAATCTGTCGTTCTACTACCACTATGATGGCGCGCTGATCAAGTCCCCGCTCGGCGCCCCGAATGTGTTTGGCACGGCGGATAATGTGCCCGGTTTTGCCTACATCGAACCGTCCCTCGCACAGTTGTTGGTCCTCAGCGACACCAAATTGTTAAGTTCCACCAAGGTAAATGAAGCCCATCTCAGCTGGCATCGCATCGCCTTTCCGGGCCCCAAACCTACCCAAGGTCTAGGCAAAGTCAGCAGCTTCGGGTTCATAGAAGGCGGCCTGGGTCTTCTTCCGTCCAGACCTCAGATCGAAGGTCTACCCAGTGTCATCCTTAATCAATTAGGCCTCACTGTCGGCTCCGCCATTACCGACGGGTCCTATCAGAACAACTACCAGGCACTGGAAGGATTCTCCTGGGTTCTGGGCAGGCACACACTGAAGCTGGGCGGATCCTATTCGTATCATCAGTGGAACCGGCGCGGAGGCCCCGCGCCCAACGGCCTCTTTGTCTATAACGGCAACGAAACAGGGAGTGATTTTGCCGATTTCCTGCTTGGAACTCCAGATACCTTCAATCAAAGCAGCGCGCAGCAACTCGATGCCCGCAGCAAGGGTGGAGCGGTCTATACCCAGGACAATCTCCGCGCGCTCTCCAACCTGACCATTAATTTCGGACTACGCTGGGAGTTTAGCGAGCCCTGGTACGATGCACAGAATAAGATTCAGGGCTTTGTCCCTGGACAGCAATCTACGGTCTTCGCCGATTCGCCAACCGGCTGGCTTTTTCCCCACGATGCCGGTGTACCCAGAACACTGGCCCCCACGCGTTGGAATAACCTCGCTCCCAGGCTTGGACTCGCTTTCTCTCCGGCTCCGGACGGCGATTTCCTGAAGAAGATTTTGGGAGGCGCCGGCCAGACCAGTATCCGTGCCGCTACCGGGATGTTCTATACCACCCTCGACACCACCGGAGCCAACTTCGAAACCGGGGATGCCCCTTTCGGGTTCTACTACGTCAGCCCATCCTTGGTATACATGGATACCCCGTTCAAGGGCCGGGCAAGCGGCCTGGACCCCGGGCAACGCTTTCCCTTTGTGGCTCCGCCTTTAGCCGGCAGCGCTACTTACAGCTTCAAGCCCTTCTTACCCATCGCGCTGTCTCCGGCCTTTAAGGCGTCCAACGTGCTCCCTTATGCAATCGATTTCAACATGACCATCCAGCGCCAGTTGGGAAAGTCCACCATCCTCTCGGTCGGCTACGTCGGCACCGTAGGCCGCCATCTATTCTCGATCATAGAATTCAATTCCGGCGATCCCCAGAAGTGTTTACAGATTGCCCGGATCTATGCCAATGCGGGTCAGGCCTCGGCAGGCTGTGGCCCATCGGGCGAAGATACGATCTACTCCATCAACGGTCAGACATTCAACGGCACCCGTCCCTATTCCGTGACCTCCGGACGCTATCTCAGCAGCGGTGAATTGGATTTCGGAGATAATCCGTATTCGCAAACCCTCGGCACCTCCAGTTACAACTCGCTGCAGGTATCGATGGACAAGCGGGTAGGGCAGTTGCGCTTCCTGGCGGCGTACACGTGGTCCAAGTCCCTGGATAACGCGTCAGGTTTCACCGAATCGGTAAATCCTTACAATCCGGGCCTTAGCCGAGGACTTTCGGTTTTCGACGTCACTCATAATTTCGTGGTCAGCTATTTCTACAGCTTTCCTTTTGACCACTGGCATTTTGCGAAATCCGGCTTCGCTCATAGAGCCCTGAGCGGCTGGCAGCTGAACGGCATCACCCGTCTCTCTACCGGGTTACCGGTTACCCTACAAGAGACAGACGATCGCTCCCTCTGCGGTTGCGATGGACAGGGTCTCCACTCCTTGGATCTGCCGGACTACAACGGCGCAGCCATCCGCAGGTTCAACCCGCGGGCGACCGCTGCCAACCAATACATCGACATTTCGGTTTTCTCCTCCATGGTCCTGGGAGTACCGGGCAATGCCAATCGACGTTTCTTCCATGGCCCGGGAATAGACAACACCGACTTCGGGGTACAAAAAACCACACGGATCAGCGAAGGAACTTCCTTCGAGTTACGGGCCGAATTTTTCAACGTGTTCAATCACGCGCAATTTCTGAACCCGGTCGGCAACTCAATTGCCAGCAATTTTGGCCAGGTAACGGCTGCACAAGATCCACGTATCGGCCAGCTATCGGTAAAGTTTCTGTTTTGAGACTCAAGGTAAAGGAGGGAGCACCGGAGACTTGTTTCGAGGCGGAGCGTGCACCAGTTCTGACTTGCATGACGGTGACGAAGGCGATCGCTGCCGGTGGGACGAGAGTGGAACTGACTGCTTGAAGGGTACGGGCTTTAGCCCGTACATCCTCATCGGACGCCGATGGGCTTCTAGCCCCTGAGGGCTGCGAACCACAGGGAATCAACTAGCTCATCAAAAATAGGCTGGCTGGCCGGCCCTGAAGAACACTCCCCCAGCTGCTAAAGCCGCTCACCGAGCCAAAGTTTATGGCGGGGCTAAAGCCCCGCCCCTTCACAGACCACAAGGAGAGTTTCAGAAACTTGATTTGGACAAGACTGAATGAGAATAGATCCTTTTGGCAATGCGGATGGTGCGGAACTGGTTCTGCCGGCTGGGGGAGCGGATTCGTCATCGCAGGCATCGACCAGGACTCCATTGTTCCTCTGTCTTCTCGCAATTTTGTTGGCCGTTGTGGTGGGAGTCGTCAGGGCCCAGTCGACGGACGACGAGTATCAGGTAAAGGCAGCCTTCCTATTCCATTTTGTTCAACTTGTAGACTGGCCTGCGGACACGCCGGCGGACGCGAACAACTCGCTCTTTCTGTGCACCCTTGGCGAAGACCCTTTCCGCGGCGCGCTGGAAAGCACGGTAGAGGGCAAAGGAATCGGGGCTCGAGTCATCCACATTCGTCACCTTAAACAGGCAGAAGACACCCGCGGATGCCACCTCCTTTTTCTAGGCAAGGCTCAGAGCGGGCGGCTCCCGGCGGTACTGGCGGAACTGCGAAACGCCCCGGTCTTGACCGTAGGAGAAACGCCAGGATTTCTGGGTGCCGGCGGAATGATCTGCTTCCGCATAGTCAAGAACCAGGTTCGTTTCGACATCAATCTGGATGCCGCCCAATCGGCCCGGCTCAAAATCGGGTCGCGGCTCTTATTGATGGCCCAGATTGTGATTGGACAAAGTCCGGAAAAGTAAGTGTGGTTAAATCACTCCATCGTGGAGGCTAACCACATGAACTTCTTAAAAACCTTTCTAGCGGTTCTGCTAGGGTTCCTCTTAGGTGCTTCGCTCTATCGCCCACATCCAGCCAAAGCCGCCGGCAATGTGTACGTTCAGCAGGTGCCCGTCGGCATGGATAACCCTATTCGCGGTGCGAATGTAGTCGGCTTCTCCTGCACCGGCTCCGGCATGAATGCTGCCTGCTACATTGCCAGTCAATAAAGGCTCAGCATTTGCTTGCCGCAAACGCCGGCTCTCTAGCCAGCCTCTCCCCTTGACATTCGACAAGTAGAAAGTTTAACGTCTTGTCGAATACCGAGAGGTAAAGGAATGGGATCCACTACCGATCTCTTACAGGGCACTCTGGATCTCTTGATTCTGAGAACCCTGGCTGTTGGGGCGATGCATGGCTGGGGGATTGCGCAACGCATCCAACAAGTCTCGAACGATGTGCTTCAGGTTGGGCAGGGGTCGTTGTATCCGGCCCTGCATAGGTTGGAATACAAAGGCTGGATCCGGGCGGAGTGGGGTCCGTCACAAAGCAATCGGCGTGCCAAGTACTACTCCCTCACCACAAAGGGAAAAGGCGGTTGGAGGCGGAACGCGACAGCTGGGACCGGATGACGACAGCCATTGCGCTGGTGCTCAACCAGGCAGGAAGCGAGGCGCCATGACATTGGAAGAGGCTACGTGAATGGGCCACGCGGCTCCGCTTCTTTCTTCGCCGCAGAGAGCAGCGCGAGGTCGACGAGGAATTGCAGTTCCATATCGAGCAGCAGATACAAGCAAACTGCGCCGCGGGCATGGACGAGGCAGAAGCTCGCCGGCGGGCGCTGATTGCCTTCGGAGGGGTCGAAAACTCGCGCGAAGCATGCGCGCAGCAGCGACCGACATGGTTCCTCGAGACGCTGCTGCAGGATCTACGGTATGGGTTTCGCGGCTTGCGGCGCAATCCGGCATATTCGATCACCGCAATCCTCACCTTAGCGCTGGGCATCGGGACTACCACAGCAGTCTTCAGTGTGGTCGATCGGATTCTGTTTCGGAGC
The DNA here is from genome assembly GCA_963757515.1 of uncultured Acidobacteriaceae bacterium. Classification (GTDB taxonomy): domain Bacteria; phylum Acidobacteriota; class Terriglobia; order Terriglobales; family Acidobacteriaceae; genus PALSA-350. The sequence continues at coordinate 228,135 of CAVWRV010000003.1, forward strand.
TTGCCTTATACAGATGCGGGACGTCTCGTGTCTGCAGGGCTCACAGCTCCGATCAGTCCCAATGAATTCCTCCTGACCGACTCTTACTACGAATGGCGTGACCATCAGATCCCCTTTACTGCGATTACTTCCGAACAGGGAACTGAGCCCTGCGACCTGACGGAAGAGAGACCCGCCCGGCTCAGTTGCTCGCGTGTCGAATCGAGTTTCCTGCCCACACTGGGCGTAACTCCGCTTTTCGGGCGTAACTTCGGCCCGGATGAAGACCAGCCCACCGCTCCCAAGGTTGCGCTCATCTCCTACGGACTTTGGAAGCGCTCTTTTGGTCTGGATCCCGCGATCCTCAACCGGACCATCAGCATCGATGGGCGCAAGACGCGGGTCATCGGCGTGCTGCCCAAAGACTTTGAGATGCCCATGCTCGAAGCCTCTGACATCCTCATGCCGCAGGCGATTGACCAGGCTGCGGTCAGCATTCCTGATTCCAATGCTGTGACAATCCTCTATGTATTTGCCCGGCTCAAGCCCAGAGTCAGCATCGAGCAAGCTGAGGCCGCCCTCAAGCCGATGTTCGACTATTCGCTCAGCAAAGCGCCACAGCGATTCCGCAACGAAGTGCATCTGAAAGTGCGCTCGGTTCGCGACCGGCAGATGCAGGATGTGAACCTGACGGCGTGGCTGCTCTTCGGAACAGTGATGATCGTCTTACTGATTGCGTGCGCCAATGTTGCCAGCCTGATGATGGCTCGTGGCGCAGCCAGAGAACACGAGCTGGCTGTACGGGCAGCCCTGGGGGCCAGCCGCACCCGGCTGGTTCGTCAGACGCTGACAGAAGCACTGCTGCTCTTTTTGACCGCGGCCTTTGCGGGATGTGTTGTGGCGGAGATATTACTGCATATCTTTATCGCTTTTGCTCCTGATGGCATTCCTTTTCTGAACCAGGCTCACATCGATCTTCGCGTCTTTCTGTTCACCATCGTCGTGTCGATGCTTTGCGCGGTGCTTTTTGGGCTCGTGCCCGCGTTACAGAAGCCGCGCGCCGAGGCGCTGGGAGGCCGCTCCCTGGGTTCTCATGCGCGCGCGGTGTTGCGGCAGTGCCTGGTTTCCGCGGAGATTGCCGGAAGTATGATCCTCCTGGTAGGTGGAATGCTGCTGTTTCGCAGCTTCTGGAAGCTTGAAAATCAGCATCTAGGAATGCAGACAGCGAGCATTGTTACCGCGAGTATGTCGCTGGGCCAGCAAAGCTACCCGACTCAACAGAGCCAGATGGTGTTTTTTCAACAGGTCCAGGCGCGCCTACGGCGTCTCCCGGGGGTTAAGGTACTCGCTCTGAGCGACGCCTTACCTCCTGCGGGTTATCAGCACAGCATGCTCTACGGAGTGATTGGTATCGAGGGGAAACCGAAGCCGGAAGGGGGAACAGGAGGAACGGTGTGGTGGCGCTGGGTCACACCCGAGTACTTCTCTGCTTTGCGCATTCCGCTTGTGCAGGGTGATGGATTCACCGCGGAGGAAGAGAACTCGAACGGTCATTTCATTGTCTTGAGCAAAATGCTGGCAGAGCGGATGTTTCCTGGTGAAGACCCCCTTGGACAGCATGTGCAGCCGGGATTGCAGGGGCCGTGGTATACGGTCGTGGGCGTAGCAGCCAATGTCAAGAACGGTGGACTATCTGGCGAGCAGCTTCCTGAACTCTACCGCCTGCGGCGCAACCGGGCGGAAGACTGGAGTCAATCAGCTTCGGTCATCCTTGAAACCACGCTTCCTACAGACGCGGTCGAGCAATGGGTTCGTTCAGAAATCGCGGATTTGGACCCGACGCTTCCGGTCCAGATCGACACACTCCACCACACGGTGCAACGAATCGCGGATCGCCCGCGTTTTCAAACCATGCTGGTCAGCTCCTTCGCCATCGTCGGGCTCTTGCTGGCTGTGGTTGGACTGTACGGAGTGATCGCTTTCCTTGTGGCCCAGCGCAGGCGGGAGATCGGTTTGCGGATAGCCCTGGGCGCAAGCCGTGTCGATATTCTGCGGCTTGGTGGTCGCCAGAGGGATGGTCCTGGTCGCGATTGGCGGAGTAGCGGGTCTGGTTGTAGCCTCATTTCTGTCGCGGTTGCTCAGCAGCCTGCTTTTCAGCGTGGGGCCGCACGATCCGTTCTCGCTTGTTGGAGTGGCTCTCGGATTGATCGCAGTTGCGCTGCTTGCGATGCTGGTGCCGGCCTTCAGCGCGATGAATGTCGATCGAAATGTGGCGCTGCGCTGCGAATGAGGGGCGTCGTTCGGCTTATATCCTGATCAGAACTTCAGCGTGTCGTGCGTCACACAGATCGACGTTTATCCCGTGATGCAACAAAGCGTGGTGCAGTTGCGTTGCCACGGACCCGGGTTCGCAACGAACGGAACTCGAGAGTCATCGGCGGTACACTTGGGTAATGCGACCGCTTCGGTATTCCATCAACGTCACATTGGACGGGTGCTGCGATCATCGTGCAATCTCCGCGGACGAAGACTTGCATCGTCACGCGGTCGAGAACCTCGACGAGGCAGATGCCCTCCTCTTTGGCCGGGTGACTTACGAAATGATGGAGGCAGCGTGGCGGCCGCCGGCGCGGACGGGCGCGAGGCCTGATTGGATGGAACCCTTCGCCCGGACGATCGACGCGGCAAAGAAGTACGTCGTGTCGAGCAGCCTGGACCGGGTCGATTGGAACGCGGAGCTCGTGCACGGGGATCTGGAGAAGGCCGTTCAGCAGCTCAAGCGGGAGTCGGGGAAGGGACTGTTCGTAGGAGGCGTGAAACTCCCGCTGGCGTTGGCGGAGCTGGGATTGATCGATGAGTACGAGTTCGTGGTGCAGCCCAGGCTAGCGGGCCACGGGCCGACGTTGTTCGCGGGGCTATCGAAGCGTGTCGACTTGAGGCTCGTGAGCCGGCTGGAGTTCGGCTCGAAGGCGGTGGCGATGCGGTATGAGCCGAGAAGGTAGCGATGGGGCTTGTTAGCCCGCGTCAGCTGCATCAGGGGCCACTGGGGCACGCTTTGTTTCAAGCAGTTAGTTCTTTCTTTTTCTTCAGCTCTTCCAGAAGAGCCTCCACCTGTTGATCGCGTTCGAGCATGGCAAAGCGGTCTTCCAGCGAATCGCCGGCCGTGAGTTCTTTGGTTGCGTGGTTCGCGGCCTGCTGGACGCTGATGCGCGACTTGTACCGGTCTATCGAAGCGGCGCCCTTGTCTGTGCGCGCCGCCGCGTGGGCCTGCTGCGATCTGCCGACTGTGCGAGCCCGTCTGTGCTCCGCCATCAGCAGATCACAGTGCGCACGGGTTTCGGCGAGCTTCTGCTGCAGCTTGAGAAAGGCGCTGCGCAGAGCTTCGGCTTCGCCCCGTTGATCTTCCAGCTGCTCACGAAAACTCCTGCCCATCTGCACATGAGACAGCGATCTCTCCAGCGCTTCCCGCGCCATGTCGTCGCGGCCCTTGGCAACGGCAAGCGCGGCTTTGTTCTTCCAGCTCGCGGCCGCCGTTTCGTGCTCGGCGGTCTTCTTTTCCAGCAGGTGCTGATCGGCAATCGCAATGGCGACCTGAGTCTTTACTTGCAGCAGCTGGTTCTCCATATCGAGGACGAGTTGTTTGAGCATCTTCTCCGGGTCTTCCGCCTTGTCGATCAGATCGTTGAGGTTGGCGCGGAGAAGAGTGGTGACGCGTTCCATGAGTGCCATGACTTCGTATCCTTTCGTTGCCTGGTGCCTCTTCGGCACCAGGCGGTTGTGGATCAACGTAGCGGCGTGTTGTTCGCGTCGCCGTTTGCGTGAGGTTTCATTTGCTTCACGTTTGCCATCAGGTCAGACATCTTCATCCCGCTGAGCGCCTCAAACAGGGCAGGCACCTGTGCGGCGATCTCGGTCATCTCACCCGTCAGCTTGTGGGCGCCGACATTTCCATCCTTGCCGGTGGAGACGATGGTGATCTTATCGACCTTGGAAAGCGGCTCCGACATGGCGCGCACAACATCGGCCAGGTTGGTGATAAGTTTGTCGACCACGGCCGCCTGCGACCACTCCTGATAGGCCTCGGCCTTCACGTTCATGGCCTTCGCCTCTGCCTCGCCTTTCTGCAGGATGATGGCAGCTTCCGCTTCACCCTGCGCCCGGATGGCGGAAGCGCGGCCTTCGGCTTCCGCCGTCAGACGAGCACGCTCCGCATTCGCCATGTTCTCGATCCGTTGCTTTTCGATCTCGGAACGCTTCAGCACGGTCGCGATCAGCTCCTTCTCATTGCGCAGAATCTCTGCCTCCTGCACCTTTACCTGGCCTTCCTTCTCGATCTGCTGCACCTTCACCTGCTCGGCAATGACCTTCTGCTGCATGACGTTGGTCTGCAGTTCGTACGCCTTATCAGCCTGGGCCTCCTGGCGCCGCGACTGCTCGGTGAATTGCGCCTTCTGAATATCCAGGTCACGCTGCGCTTCTGCCTGTTTTGCCAGCGATGCTGTCTCGGCGATGACCCGGTCCTGATCGGACGCGGCCTTGGCAATCGCTGCTTCGCGGAGCGCGTTGGCGCGGCGGATGGCGGTATCGCGTTCCGCTTCGGCGCTGGCAATCTCTGCATCGCGCTTGATGCGGGCGATATCCGGCCGGCCCATATTGGTGATGTATTCGTTCTTGTCGCGAACTTCGCGGATGGTGAAGCTCACCACCTCAAGCCCCATCTTGCTCATATCGTCCGCACAGGTAGACCGCATGCGCTCGGCGACCATCTCCGGCTCCTTCACAATCTGCTCCACGGTAAGCTGGCCGATGATGCCGCGGAGGTGCCCTTCCATCACCAGGCGAATGAGGCCCTCGCGCTGGTCCGGGGTCTTGGTCAGGAACTGTTCCGCCGCGGTGAGGATCGACTCCTGGTCGGAACGTACCTTGATCTGAGCCACCGCTTCGACCGTGACGGCGACGCCCTGGCGGGTGTAGAGATCCTGCTGCGGCGCAACATCAAAGCTCATCAGCTCGAGCGAAAGTTCGCGGCAATGTTCCACCACCGGGAAGATGACGGTTCCATGTCCCTTGATCACCCGCGGACCGCGAAAACCGTAGACGATGAGCGCTTCGTTGGGGCCTGCCTTGCGGAACATGTGGGCCAGCAAAGAGAGCAGAACAATGGTGGCGAGGATACAGAGACCAATGACAATAAAGATCGTGTTCGGCATAAAGCCTTCCTTCATGGTTAGCCGACGAGTGGGACTGCCGGCGGCCACTCAAAATACAGTAGTCGCGCCTGCTTACTGCAAGTGCGTTAAGGGTCCATATCGTGCCACGCGCGTACATACGCGATGCCTCGTTCATAGCGCAACACCACTACTTCCGAGCCGCGCTCGATGGTCGCGCCATCTTCTGAGCGCGCAGGCACAGACCTGCGTGCGCCAAGCTGGGTGTAGATGATTTCGCCCGTGCCATCGGGATGCAGGGGACCGGTGACCCGGCCGACAACGCCTGTGATCTCCGTTTCCTCAGCGGTGAGAGCGCGTTCGCGCGGCAGCAGCACGGAGGCGAGAAACCAGAAGATAAGCGCACCGCCCGCAAGCCCGCTCAGGGTGGAGATCAGCAGCACCACGGGAGCGAACAGACCGCTGTGCGTGCGCAGCAGGTACCCTACTCCGCCAAACCAACAGAGAAACGCGGTCAGGGTGAATCCATTGAAAGGGGACACGTCGGTGGAAGCATGACTGTGCCCGATCTTCGCGGCGCCGTGCGGCACGTGAAGGTGGCTGTGGCCGCCGAAGTGAAAGTGGCTGCCGTGGGTGTGGCCGCCGGTGAAGAGCGAGAGTACACACAGCAGCAGGCCCAGGATGAAGCAGGCGAGATAGAAAATTTCCCACGTCATTTTATTTCACCGAATTTCGCGTTGTGCGACGTTTCCCTTTGCCCGGCTTGGCATGCGCCTCCGGATTCGGCTGTGGCATGTGCGCTGCAGAGTGCTCCGAGGGACGAAGAATCTCGAGCAGCCGGTCCATCAGCACCGGCGTTTCGAGCACGGACTCGAGCAGAAGCAGACTGCGGCGCGAGTCCGGGTACCGCGCGACTGCCCGCAGTGCGCGGCAGAGTTCAGGATCCTTACGAAAGCGATCGGAGCCTGCGATCAGCCACAGATCAAGCTTCTCCTCCTGGGTTCGAATGTCGGAGAGAAGCTCGGCATGGTAGCCCTCCGGGTCTTCTACCAGGTAGCCGGGGTGTACCTTGAAAAACTTGGCCAGCAGCAGGCGGGTGGTGTTGGTGAGGTGCGGCCGGGCGCCGGACTCGATCTGTGATAAGTAGCTCTGGCTGATCGGCGAATCCATCTCAGCCGCGATGGCGCGAACCAGTTCCTGCTGCGTCATTGCCCGCCCCAAGCCGCGAAGGCTGCCCTCGACTTCCCGCAGGTACTTCAGTTTGTCGGAGAGTTTCATGTCTATCGCCGATTGCAATAACGATATCGCAAATTGCAATATAACGCAAGACCAGCGTCCCCACCGGTCTGCAGTTGCTTTCTAACGTAAACTGACTGACGGAGATAGATGGATGCGCAGCAAACTGACCCTGTTCCTGCTTTTGATGGCTGCACAAGTGGCCCACACCCTTGATTCTGTGCCCAAGGCCGAGTACCGCCAGCGGCGCGTAAAACTCGCAGCCGAGCTGCACGGTGGTTCAGCCGTGATCTTTGCCGCGCACGAGCCGCCGCTGGAGTACCAGGACTACCGCCAGGATGAAGACTTCTTCTACCTGACGGGCTCAAACGAGCCCGGTGGCGCGCTGCTGGTCATCGGCGACGGGCCGCCAACAACGACTCGCCTTGGACCCCTCGCCGCACACGCCTACCGGGAAATACTCTTCCTTCCCATGCGCAATTCCATCCGTGAGAAGTACACCGGGGCCAAGACCGACGCGTCTACGCCGGCTGCGCCCGAGTTACTCGGTGTTGATGAGGTGATGCCTCTCTCCACCCTGCCGGCCGTCTTCGGCGCCTTCCTGGCCCAGGACCCTCAGCGGCCGAAAGAGATCTGGGCTCAGCAGGACATGGACGTCGCCAGCGCGGCGCTCAGCTTCACTTCCACGGTGCTAGGCACGGACGTCACTCCTCCCACCCACGATGTTCGCGATCTGACCATGCAGCTGCGCATGGTAAAGAGCCCTGCCGAAATCGCCCTCATTCAGAAGGCAACGGATGCCTCGATAGCCTCCCAGCTTGCCGGCATGCGGGCCATCAAGCCGGGGGTGCGCGAAAGGACTGTCGCCGGCGTTGAAGTCGGTACCATGTTGGCCGAAGGCTGCGAGCGCGTCAGTTACCCGGCCATTGTTGGCTCCGGCATCCATTCGACCACCCTCCACTATTCTGAAAACGGGAACGCCATGAGCAAAGGCGACGTGGTGGTGATCGACGCCGCCGGAGAGTACTCGATGTACGCCAGTGACCTGACCAGGACCATGCCAGTCGACGGCCGCTTCACCGACCGTCAGAGAGAGATTTATAACATCGTGCTCGGCGCGCAGCAGGCAGCGCGCGCCGCCTTCGTCGCCGGCAAATCGAAGATGGGTTCCGTCCTGCATCGCGGAGCAGACGCCGACAGCACGCTGCTCGACAAGGTCGCCTTCGACTACATCAATACTCATGGCAAAGACCTCAACGGAGGCCCTTTGGGAAAATACTTCATCCATACTTTGGGGCATTCGGTGGGCATCGACGTGCATGATCCATACGACTACGACAAGCCCTTCGTGATCGGTTCCGTATTCACCATCGAGCCGGGCATCTACATTCCCGAAGAGAAGATCGGCGTCCGCATCGAAGACACGTTCTACGTCGATACCCAAGGAAAACTGATTGACTTCGCCGAAAAACTGCCCCACACGTCAGAAGAGGTCGAAGCCGCCATGCGCGCCAGGTAGCTGCAGATCGTGGCTGCGGAAAGACTCTCTGAAGAAGGGCACGGCCTTCAGCCGTGCCGTAAACGTCATAGGTGTTGTGCGGCTCCCTTGTGTGACTTGCGGCTCCAATTCTCGAGTAGGTCCGGGCTTTAGTGCGTGTGTGAGAACCCACCAAAGCCCTCATCTCCACCCTGCGTCATCGGGCCTGTCTCTCAGCGCACTCGCTTTCCTGTCCAGTGCTGCGTGCAGGAAAGTCGGGGTATCTCGCGCCTTTTGCGAGATGTGGGAGGGAATGTGTATTCCATGTGAATTGTTCGTTAAGTTTCCGCCACTCCTTCACCCCTTAACGATGTCTTCGGTTTTTAAGACTAAAGTTTAGGCGAGCGGTCCCACCGCAGACGCATTTTGGAGGCATCATGAAACAAGCAACCCGCAAACATGTGCTTGCACTTTCCCCATTACTTCTTCTGTCCGCCAGCGCTTTAGCGGCGCCAGCCCAGCCTAAGGCTTCCCAGGGCTATAAAGTAAGCGTCTTCGCCGTAGGCAACGACAAATACACCAAGCCAGATTCGATCGCTTTGGCTGATGGGCATATCTTTATTGGTTACGGCGGTCCCGGCCTGCCGGATGGCAGCGACGGCAAGAGCAGCTACATTATCGAGTACACCATTGGACGGCACTCAGGTGCATGTTTATTCGGTTCTCGGCCACAACGACGGCCTCAAGTTGAACCCCGAAGACGGCAAACTCTATGCCATGCAGAATGAGGACGCGAATCCCAACCTGGTCATCATCGACCCAGGCACGAAAACGCAGACCGTCCATAATTTTGCGTCCGCGCCACCCTGCGGCGGCGGATATGACGACATGGTCTTTCTCAAGCATAAGCTGTATCTCAGCTGCTCCAATCCTGCCAATAATCCAAACGCCGAGCCTGCGATCGTCAAGGCAAAAGTAGACGGCCTTATTGAGGTTGAGCCGGTTCTGGCCGCAAACGCTTCTGCGATCACAGTTCCAACCGGCGTCAAAACTACCCTGAATCTTCAGGACCCCGATTCCATGACCTCAACTCCGGAAGGGGACCTTTTCCTGGATAGTCAGGGCGACTCGGAAGTTATTCTTGTCCGCCATCCTGATAGCGATGATCAGGCCGTTCTGCAGATTCCGCTAAGCTCTCCTTATGGAACCCCACAGATCGATGACACGATTTTCACGCCGTCGAGAAGGGATTTTACTTGGTGGCCGACACTCCTGCCAACACTGTTTACATGATCAGCAAAACGGCTTTTGCTTCGGGAGTGGCTTACTCGGCCGGCGTTGGGGCTCCAGACTCGGCGGCGTTTCCGAAGGCTTTGTAGGCAAACTCGATCTCGACTCTGGCTACATTACTCCGGTCGTGACCGGTTTTCAGAGCCCGCACGGGATGGCCTTCATCCCGACGGACGGTCGCGATGACCGTTGAGGGCAATGATAACCAGAGCATTTCCCCCTTCATCGGGGCGGCGCGGGTTGTGCGCCGTCCCGATCAAGTGGATCGCGCCGCAATCGACCCTTAGGTAGCAACGTCGTATCCCACCGGACAGCATCAAGCCGGGCATCTACATTCCCAGGACTTGTCAGGCCAACCAGACTTCGGTAGCCTGCGAAGGTCACAATCTAAGGGGAATTCCAGTGCTTCAGCGCTCCTGCTCGTCCTTAGCATCGGTGCTTCTGCTGGGCGAGTTGGCAATGCTGTTCAGCGCGCCTGTCCGCAGCCAGACCGCCCCGGCCAGCGATAATGGAGGCCGCGTCTTCAAGGCGAATGCGCGGATCGTCATTCTCGACGTGGTGGTTACCGGTAAGAATCGCCGCCCACTCACCGGGCTACACCAGCAAGACTTCCTGGTGTCGGAAGATGGACATCCGCAGACCATCAACTTTTTCGAGGAGCACACCGGAGGAGCCCACCCCCTCCAGGTGAACCTGCCCGATCTGCCGCCCAACGTCTTCACCAATATCCCCCGGGTCAAGCCGAGTGACTCTGTAACCGTGCTTGTACTCGATTCCCTGAACACGCCGCTGGATGACCAGCGCCGGGTCCATGCGCAAGTGCTCAAGTACCTCAAGAAGCCTCAACCAGGCCAAAGGATAGCCATCTTCACCCTGGGAGCACAGCTGCGTTTGATCCAGAGCTTTACCGACGATCCGGGGCTGATGGCGGCGGCCATCAACAACAAGAAGAATGGGGTGGGGAAGCAGGTCTCGCCGCTGCTGCAGTCGAATGCAGAAACCGCCGCCGCCCAGGAAACCGCCGCCGCCATGAGGGAAGCACATGGCGAGGATACGGCCGAAGCCCTGGAGCAGTTTATGGTCGAACCAGAGCTCGACTCCGGAGCGAATCGCGCCTCAAGCTAACGCTGGAAGCCTTACAGGAGCTCGCGCACTATCTCGCCGGATTTCCCGGCCGGAAAAACGTCGTCTGGTTCTCGGGCGCGTTTCCGGTCGTTATCTTTCCCGACCCTGACGCGCACGACGCCTTCGGCGCGCAACGCGACGACCAGGAAGAAGTGCGCAAGACGGATGCTCTGCTTACCTCGGCCCAGGTGGCCATCTATCCCATCGGGCGCAGAGGGCGTAGCGACGGACTCGCCTTATGATGCCGGCGCCGATGCCCGGCTGGTGACGCGATCCCAGCTGTCCAGGCCTCAGGGGCTGGCGCAGGAACGAAACGCCAACCATGCGGCCATGGAAGTGATCGCGAAAGACACCGGGGGCGCGGCTTTCTACGGCACCAATAGTTTGACCGATGCGCTGGACCGTGTCGCCGCCCATGGATCGAATTTCTATACCCTCACCTACACCACCTCCAACCCGGCCAGCGACGGAAAATTCCGGAAAATTCAGGTGGCGCTGGTTCGCGCCGGCTACCAACTCGACTACCGCCGCGGCTACTATGCCGACGACCCGAAGATCGCCCCGGCAGCGGTCCCCACGTCGAGTGCCACGCCTAGCCCCACGCCTAACTATGACCTGCTGTCTCCACTCCTGCGCCCCGGGGTGCCGGACTCGACACAGATTCCTCTCACCCTGCGGGTGGTCCGCAAGACTGCCGCGCCCAGGACGGACCCTGCCTCGGCCACCCATTCGGCTCAAGGCGGAGACAATCCCGGCCTGAAGGGCGCGCTCACCCGCTATGCAGTGGACTTGATGATGCCCGCGCGCGGCTTGCAGTTCGACATGGCTCCCGACGGCCACCGCCATGTCAGGATGGAAGCCGGGCTGCTGGTCTACAATCGCGAGGGCAAGCTGCTCAACTGGATGCTGAGGCAGGTCAACCTGAATCTGGATGACACGCGTTACGCGATCGTGCAGGCCAACGGGGTCAACCTTTATTTCGAGATTGATGCCCCTGGCGAGGGTGTTTCCCTGCGCGGCGGCGTCTACGACCTGAATGCCAATCTCGCGGGAACACTGGACGTTCCTCTGAGCGCCATCGTCAGTCCCGGTGTGACCACGAGTTCCAGGTAGCATCCAACTCAGCGGGCGGGTGGAGCGGTGGCGGTTGAAAAGGTAATATAGCGGCGTGGACACCGTCGATTGGCTACTCGATTCGGACCCCGCCATCCGCTGGCAGGCGATGCGCGATCTAACGGATGCCTCCCCGGCGGCGGTCGCCGCGGAGCGCGCCCGCGTCCCGCGCGAAGGGCTCGGCGCCGAAATTCTCGCCCGCCAGGGCTCGGACGGCTCGTGGCGCCGGGCCGACGCCCCCGTCTGGTTGTCTACCCTGTTTACGTTTCTCCTCTTGCGCGCGACCGGCGTCGACCGCGCCGAACCTGCCGTGGAGTCGGCGGTGGCGCGCCTCGAGGCGGGCTTGCGGTGGAACGATAAGGACGGCTTCTGGGAGTTGCGTCCGGCGGAATTCGGCGGGAATCCGTTCTTCGAGGGCGAAGAGGAGCCGTGCATCAACGGGGGCACGCTCGCGCTTGGCGCCTACTTCGGGCGCCCGGCGGAGAGCCTCGCGCGCCGTCTCGTCGGCGAGCAGCTCGATGACGGCGGTTGGAACTGCGAAGCGCCGAAGAGTGCGCGCTCGTCTTTCCACACCACGATCTGCGTGCTGGAGGGGCTGCTCGAGTACGAGCGTGCCGTCGGCTCCGCGCCGGAGATCGCGGCCGCCAGACGGCGCGGCGAGGAGTACCTGCTCGAGCGTGGCCTCTTCCGGCGGCGCTCCACCGGCGAGGTCGCCAATCCGGCGTTCCTGGAGCTCGCGTTCCCGCCCCGCTACCATTACGACATTCTCCGTGCGCTCGACTACTTCAGGAACGCCCATTCGATGACCAGCCCGACGCGCGCATCCGCGATGCCATGCATATCATCGAAAGCAGGCGGCAGGCCGACGGTCGATGGCTTCTTGATCGCGCGTACGACGAGGCGCTCGCCTTACCGTTCGGCGAATCGGTGGGTGAGCCGAGTCGGTGGAACACGCTCCGGGCGCTGCGGGTGCTCCGTTGGTACCAGCGATGATCGACCCATCCGACGGCAGGGCCTATCACTCACATTACAGATCAGCCGTAGTCCTTGAGACTGATCGAGTTTCCAATCTTCAGGGGCACTTCGATCATCATGTTTTTCCATGGGGTGTAGGGCAGGATCTTCCACATTTGGTGGCTCGACCACAAGCGGAAACGCGTTCGCGGTACAAACCATTTGGTTCCCCCGGCCTCGGTCGAAGCCTATCTAAGAAATAAGTTCGGCACCCGGTAAGGCGGACTGTTCATCACCGGACACCACGAAATAGGAACGGACACTGGCCACTTTCTCAAAGGGCCCGAGCCCATTGTCTTGCATGGAGTTACCTCGGCGGCAGAATTGGCCTTGCAATTGCCTTCCATGCGGGATGAGATCTCCTTGCGGGGTGCGCGATGAATTCCTTTTGGCAGGATGTTCGCTACGGGCTACGGATGATCGTGAAGGCGCCGGGGTTTGCGGCGATTGCCATTCTGACCCTCGCGCTGGGGATCGGCGCCAATACCACCATATTCAGCTGGATCCATTCGACGCTGCTGAATCCTGTGCCGGGACTGGCGAGTCCGGGCGAGGTGGTTGCGCTGTCGCTGGGCAAGTCGAGTGAAAATGCATTCCCCTTTACCTACCCCGATTACGAGGCGATGCGCGAGGGGCAACAGAGCCTTTCCGGAATCACTGTTTACAACGTTCCCTCCGCCGTCAGTTTGACGGGTAAGGGAAAGCCGGAACGCGCCTGGGGCGTAGTGGCGTCGGTGAATTATTTTGATGTGCTGGGCGTGCGGCCGATCCTCGGGCGCACCTTTGTGCCGGCAGAAGATGATAAGCAGAATAACGCGCCGGTGGTGGTGATCAGCTACCAGTTGTGGCAGACACATTTCGGCGGGGATCCGCAGGTGGTTGGGCGAACCATGGACATCAACCAGCATCGCTACACCATCGTGGGCGTGACCCCGGCCGTGTTCCAGGGAAGCCAGACGGGCATACGGTCGGACCTGTGGGTGCCGATCGCGATGGAACAGCAAATCGTCCCCCAGGGGGACTTGCGGCATGACCACCACTACTTCTGGCTTTTCGCCATGGGACGGTTGAAGCCGGGCGTGTCGCTCGCACAGGCGCAAGAGGAAATGACGCTGCGCATCCAGGGGGAGGCGAAGAAATATCCTCAGGAACACAAAGGGCACGACCGGGTGATGGTGTATCCGCTGTGGCGGGCGCCGTTTTCAGCGAATGCGCTTTTTTATCTGCTGCTGCCGATGTTGATGGCCATTTCGGGCGTGGTGCTGCTGCTGGCCTGCGCGAACGTGGCCAACCTGATGCTGGTGCGCTCCATGGCGCGGCGGAGGGAGCTTGCGATTCGCATGTCTCTGGGGGCCACGCGATGGAGACTGGTGCGACAGCTTCTGGTGGAGAGCCTGGTGCTGGCGTTTGCGGGCGGGGCGATCGCGATGGTGATCACTTTCTGGACCGCCGGCTCCATGATGAAGTTCGTGCCGCCCATGGACTTTCCGTTCCTGCTGAATTTCCAGGCGGACCGCGCGGTGCTGATGGCGACGGCGGCGATTTCGCTGCTGACGGGGGTGATTTTCGGCATCCTGCCGGCGCTGCGGGCGTCGGCCGAGGCGCCGGTGGCGGTGTTGAAGGAGGAAGGCGGAAGCTCGTCGGGGGCGCGCAGAAAGGGGCAGCTGGCAAGTGGGCTGGTTGTGGCGCAGATTTCGTTGTCGTTGCTGCTGCTGGTTTGCGCTGGGCTGTTTATTCGCAGCTTCCTGAGCGCGCAGCAGATCGATGCCGGCTTCAATGCGCGGGGTGTGTTGCTGGCCTCCTATGATCTATTTCCGGCGGGGTATACGGAGGCCAATGGGGCCGAGTTCGACCGCCAACTCACCGCCAGGCTGGAGGCATTGCCTGGGGTGCAGGCGGTGGCGCTCTCCAGCCGGGTGCCGCTGGCGATGGCAGGCAGTTCAACCAGCGTGAAGCCCGAGGGGTACGTGGAGCAGCCGAACGAATCCATGGAAGTGCAGGATGGCATTGTGACTGCGAACTTTCTGAAGACCATGCAGATTCCGCTGCTGAGCGGGCGTGAGTTCACCGCCGGGGATACGCTGAAAACCCAGCGCGTGGCGGTGGTGAATCAAAATTTTGTCGACCGGTATTGGCCCCATCAGCAGGCCATCGGGAAGCAAGTGCACTCCGATTTGACCAACGAGTTTTTTACCGTGGTGGGAGTGGCGCAGAACAGCAAGGTGAACACGTTGAATGAGGCGCCGACGCCGATTATTTATTTGCCGCTGTACCAGGTATACCGGCCGACCATGATGATCACGGCGCGGGTGGTGGGCGATCCGCTGGCATACGCAGCGAGCGTGAAAAAAACCATTCAGGAATTAAACGGCGACCTGGTGGTATATGACGTGACCACGCTCGAAACACGCCAACAACTGGCGAGCTTCGTGCAGAGATTGGCGGGAACCTTCGTGGGCGCGTTCGGACTGCTGGCGCTGGTATTGGCGGCGGTGGGAATCTATGGCGTGACCGCGTACACCACGCGGCAGCGCACCCACGAGATTGGGATTCGCATGGCGCTGGGCGCGGCGCGAGAAGATATTTTGAAGCTGGTGATCGGGCAAGGGCTGCGGTTGACGCTGATTGGCGTAGGGCTGGGACTGGTGGTCTCGTTTGCGCTGACGCGATTTTTGAGTAGCCAACTGTTCGGGGTTACGAGTACCGACATGGTGACGTTTACGGGCGTGGCATTCTTGCTGTGCGCGGTGGCGCTGCTGGCTTGTTATCTTCCAGCGCGGCGGGCGACGCGTGTAGAACCGACGATCGCCCTGCGCTGCGAGTGAGGGCGTCTTAGTCGAAGAAGTGACGATCCTCATCCGCCAGGTGCGATTTTGCTGCCTGCACATTGAAGGTGACACCGATACCCGGCCGGTCCCAAACCTTGATAAAACCATGTTCGACGATCGGGTTCGGCAGCCCTTCGACAATGTCATACCACCACTCGGGCTGGCCCAGCGGATACTCGAAGGCGATGTAGTTTTGCGGCAAGGCGGCCGCCACCTGAACATGCGCGGCCAGTCCGATAAGCCCGTCGAAAATGCCGTGGGGAGCAATCTGGATGCCGTGAAGATCGGCGTATTCCGCGATCCACTTCATTTCCGCGATCCCACCCACATCTTCCGGGTCGGGGCCTACAATATTGACCGCCTGCTTCTCGATCAGGTCTTTGAAGTTCTCCCGGAGGTAGATCTCTTCTCCGGTATGAATCGGGACCGTAGTGCTCACCGTGACTTCGCGAAAAAGATCGGCGTTGGGATAAGGCATGTAGTCGCCGGTGATCAGGTCTTCGAGCCATGCGATGTGGAGCGGTTCCATCGCCCGCGCAAAGGTGATCGCATCCTTGACGGTCCAGCCTGGTCCGCAGTCCAGGGCGAGCCCGATCTCATTGCCGAGGACCTTCTTCATGGCTTCGACGCAGGCGATCACGTTGTCGAGGCCGCGTTCGGTCATCATGCCGCGATCGGCATGCGAGGCTCCTTTCCGCGGTGGTTCGTCGTACCACGCATTGGGCACGGCGGGCATCATCGCCGGATCGTGAAAGCCGACGGCCTGTTTGATCAGGGTGAAGCCCTCTTTGGCGTCCTTCATCTTGGCCATGGTCTCGGCGTAGTCCTGCGGCGTATGGCCGGTCATGGGGAAGCGGACCGCCTCCGTTGTAGATGCGGACGCGGTCGCGGATCTTGCCGCCGAGCAGCTTATATACCGGCACTCCGGCCACCTGCCCGGCGATATCCCAGAGCGCGATCTCGATCGCGCTCACCGCCGCGCCCCAGGGCTTGAACGCGCCCAGCCGGCGGATCTTCAGCATCACGCGCTGCACGTCGGTCGGGTCTTCGCCCAGAAGATAGTCCTTGTAGAAAAGCACCATCGGCTTGAGATACGGCTTGTAGGACTCGGCTTGGCCATACCCGGAGACGCCCTGATCGGTGACGATGCGCACCGTCGGGCTGCTGGCCGATGATGGCGCACCGGAGGTCGGTGATCTTGATCGGCGCCGTGCCATCCGGTTCCTTCTGCTGGGCGCAACGCCTTGCGGCCGCTGCCGCCGAGAGCGATCCGATAAATCCTCTTCGCGTCCAATGAGCCATGAGTTCCTCTTCCTGGAAGATGGCGGCCCACACGCCGCCTCGAGCGCATCCGCAATTGTATTCATTCTTCACGCGACGAGGGAATTAAAGGGATGCTCCGTCTTCGCTCCCGGGGTGGTGCAGTCATCAGCACCAAATGGCCCCCGTCGCATGTGGAGTATATTGTGAAACAAAGTCGACATATGGAAACTGTCCACATTGTTCTCGATAAGAGTCTTCTGCAAGCCACGGATCGGGCCGCGCGCCGGATGAAACAGAATCGTTCCGCATTGGTGCGTGAAGCGCTGCGTGAGCATCTCAAGAGGCTGGAAGTAGGTGTCAGCGAAGCGCGCGACCGCGACGGTTATGCGAGCCAGCCGCAAACCCGCGATGACTCCTCCCTCTGGGAGGGGGAGGCGTCATCGTCGGCCGAGTAACCCGAAGGGATCCTGCGATTGACCTGCCACGAACCCGGGTGCCCCATATCTCGTTTTTCGCGAGATGTGGGGGGCGACCGTTGGTCGCCCTTTTACACCCTGGACGGATACCGGCCGCAGTGCAGTGGAATCCCTTACCTCCATTGCGCGATCCAGGCTGGATCCGCCACATCACACACACGATGCCATGAGTGACGCACGACCCTAGGACGCCGGTCTTGCTGGCTGTACCCGTGTTAGTACGGCTCAGAGTCGGTGAAGGGATTAAGTCGTCGCGCTGGCATCGGCGGCGGCTGGTTCCAAGAGGCGCTGCATGATCGAGAGGCTCAACCATTTCCCGAACTTTCTGCCTGCCTCGGGCAAGGTTCCGATAGGCAAAAAACCGAGCGATGCATGCAGGGCGACCGACGGCACATTGACGCCGCAAATGCAGGCGACCATGCTGTGACAGCCTCTGGCCTGGCAGCGGGAGATGAGCTGGGCCAGAAGGGCCTTGCCGACTCCATACCCGCGGCAGTCGGCGCGCACGTAAATGGAGTCTTCCACCGTGAAGCGATAGCCTGCGCGTGGGCGAAAGGGTGCAGCGTAGCAGTAGCCGACGATGTAGCCGTCAAGCTCAGCGACTAAGTAAGGCAACCCGCACTCCACCGCCGTCTGGAGTCGGCGGCGCATCGTGGCTTCGCCCGGCGCGACCAGGTCAAAGGTGGCGGTTGTGTTTTCGACAAAGTGGGCGTAGATCGCGGTCACCGCTGCCATATCCTCAGACGTGGCCGGGCGCACCGAGCATTCGGCCTTCGCAGCCGTGGTCCCGGAGCCGAACCGAAAGGGCGAGGAAGGATTGTGCTTTCCCATGGATTCAGCCCTGCTTCGCGCTTTTGCTGGCAGCGATCAAATGGGGAGACGTCCTCTTCTGCGGCGCCCCGGGCGCGCTTGGGTCACGCCTTTCCGGGTGCGGGCGACGGGGGCAGGAACCTTGGTCGACGGGGAGCAGGGTTCGAGGCCATAGAAGGATTTCAGGTACAGGCAAAGCAGCTCGTGACCTGCGAGCGACGGATGTTGCATAGAAGCTTCCTCCGTTGGCGATCAACAGCTCTAGTAGAGCGCTTTCGGCGTAAGGAAGTCGGCGAGGGTTCGTTAGGGATTTGTAAAGACGGCATGGTTCCTTACGTTTTCCCGAATTGTCCGGGCGAACTCAAAGGCGAGCGCTTCGCGTCTCAAGGGCGAGACCTGGGGGCACGCACCCAACTTTAGTCGGATGAGCGAGAACGAGATGGGGATTCGTGGCTATAATAGCCATGACGAGGTTTGCCATGCGCAGCGTCAATGTAGCGGAACTTAAGAATCGCCTCAGCACCTACCTGACCTATGCGAAAAGCGGGGAGGTCGTCATCATCCGGGATCGAAATCTGCCCGTCGCCAAGTTGATCCCTTTCGCCGCCGATGATGCGAGCGAAGAAGAGTTGGCCCTGGTTGCCGCCGGAGCCATGCGCCTGCCGGAAAAACCGTTGGACCTTGACCAACTGTGGAAGATGCCTAAGGCGACCGTCAGCGGAAACGCTGCGACGCAAGCAGTCCTGGACGAAAGAGATGAGAGGGACGAAGGCCGGTGAGCCGCAGCACCGCTTTCTGGGATTCCAGCGCTCTGATCCCACTCTGCGTTCAGGAGCGGACAAGTAATAAGCTTAAGAAGCTGGCAACACAGTTTGCACCGGTAGTTTGGTGGGCGACGACGGTTGAGATACACAGCGCGATCGCGCGACTGCATCGTTCCGGTGAGTTGGACGATGCTGGCCGGCAAGCCGCACGCAACCGGCTTTCCGTCTTGAGCCGAGGCTGGCGCGAAGTCCTTCCCAGTGATAAGCTGCGCGACCAGGCAGGGGTTTTACTTGATACGTATTCCTTACGCGCTGGAGACAGTTTGCAACTCGCCTCTGCCATGATTTGGTGTCAACAACGGCCCACCCGGCGCAGGTTTGTCTCGAGCGATCGCCGCTTGTGCGAAGCCGCCGCCCAAGCGGGCTTTGCGATCGTAAGCCCGAGCTTGGCAATCCCATAGTTGCTTCGATTACCGAGAACAACAGCAGGCTTTTTTTCCCGAAAGCGTTCTGCAGCGGGCGCGGCCTTCTAAACGAGGGGAATGGCTTTCCGCTGAAGGGTCCCGTTTTTGCCTGGTTCACCGCAGCGATCATTTACCCAGATTCTGGTCGAAGAAGGAAGCGACCTCTTGAAATGCGGCCGCGGATTCCGGCGCATCGTGCACGATGAGATACTGCGCGTGCGATTGGCCTTCGAAGACCAGCAGGTTCGCCCGCACCCCCGATTGCAACATCTTCTGATGCAGACGTACGGTGTTGCTGAGAAATAGATCGCGCGTGCCGGAGAGAAGAATCGTCGGGGGAAACCCCGATAAGTCGCCATAGATCGGCGACAGCAGCGGCTCCTTCAGGTCGTGGGTGCCGGCATACACCTGGGCAGCGGCCGCAAGCTGACCATCATAGGAGCCGAGCACGTTATCGACGAACTCATTGGTAAAGTAGGTATCGCCGCTCTTGGTCAGATCAGACCATGGGGTGCCCGCCATTAACGCTCCGGGCAAGGGAAGCCGCAGCTCTTTCAACTTGAGCACGGTGGCCAGGGTCAAGCCGCCCCCGGCGGAGGTGCCAAACAGCCCAACGTTGCCCGGCGCGTGGGACTGGATGACCTGTTTCCACACCGAAACCGCATCGTCTACGGCTGCGGGAAAGGGAAAGTCCGGAGGCATGCGATAGTCGACGGAGATGACTTCGATTTGGCCGTAGTGCGCCATCAGAATGGCCTCGGGCGTCGCGGCCTTACCACCAAAGACCACGTAGCCTCCGCCGTGTACGTGGACCAGCAGCCGGCCACGATTCTCTTCTGCAACCGTCTCCGGCTTCACGACGTAGACAGGGACACCGCCGAGGGTCTTCGCCTCCAGGGTCACGTGGAACTGCTTGAGCAGGGGATCGACCGACTTCGCTTCCGGCTCATTCTCCCTTTGGATCATGGCCTTCCACTGCTGGTTGGTCATCACCCGGGAAGTGGTGCTGCCGCCCCATGCCGGGGCGATGGCCTTTTGCATCTCCGGGCTGACGGTCGAGGGAGTCGGCAGCGTACGCGCCGGGATGGTGCGCACGGCTCCTGTTTGGCTCCAGCATGGGGAGGTCAGAGCCATGGTTAAGGTTGCCAACCCGATCATCCTCACCACCGGAATCCTATGAATGTCAGCCACCATCCCTCTTTCTCTCCCCGGATTTCTGTCGAATCTTCACACCTTCGTCTCCGGAACTACTATAGGATGTCAAGCCAGGGTCGCGGCAGAAAGAATCGCGACTTGCGCAAAGCGGAGGAGGAACCGAATGAGATTTCGAGTGAGTGCTGTCATGGTTTGCGCGATGTTATTAGGAGGCTTCGCCGTTCCCGTGTTTGGCGGCAACGTCCGGACCGACTACAACCATCAAGCCAATTTTGCGCAATACCATACCTACACGTGGGGGAACGTAAAAACCTCTGATCCCTTTTACGTAGATCGCATTAAACAGGCTGTCGACAAGCAGTTGCAGGCAAAGGGATGGCAATTGGCGCCGTCCGGCGCTTCGGTCACCATCTTCGCCAGTGACAATATACACAACCAGAAAGAGGTCCAGACCATGTACGACGGCTTCGGCGGCGGTTGGGGTGGCGGCTGGGGCTGGGGTGGGTGGGGCTGGGGCGGCATGGGGAATCCTGGTGGATTTGGCGATGCCACAACCACCACGACCAATCAACCCGTGGCCAACCTGGTGATCGACTTATTCGATGGCAATTCCAAGAATCTGCTATGGAGAGGCCTGGCTACGGAAGATCTGTCGACCAACGCAAATAAAAATACAAAGTCCCTGGACAGCGATATCGCCAGGATGTTCAAGGGATTTCCCCCTAAATAGTTCCCGAGCGGGAGCTAAGTCCTTTGTTTGACGAAGATGATCAAATTTTGTACATTCCCGCCCCCGGTCAGCGCGGCTCGTGTGGTCCCCCTCACACGTGGGATCCGGCGCGGGAAAAAGTGTGCGCCATAAGCGCCCTATGCGCCCTAAGTTGCCGTATCGAGCTGGAAGGGAATGGGACGACATACTTTTCTGCAATCAATAAGACTTTTTCTCCGCGGCCGGGCCGGTGTCCGGTGATGTCGTAGTGCCAAGTTGTCAAAGACCTGCCAATCTCGAGAGGACGCACTGAGCGCACCCCTGCTCATTACGAAATCATCTGTACATCCTGCAGGCCCCTCGGTGGGCGAAGGAGTACAGAGCGGAAAGCGTAGTGAATCAGCTTTGTTTAACTATGAACAGCTTACGATGGCAGCTATCAGCGCCTGGCACTCGTGCTTTCTGTAAGCTGGTTGCGGCGGCACGGAAAAAGAGCGGTTCGGTGCAAAGCCGTACAGGGCCGTCGCGGTGAGACGGCGCTGGCATATGAATCCTTACTTTCACATTAGTACGGTTTCCCGGATGCGTCGATAGACTTTGAGGATTTTTTTGCAGGGCCGGCGTCAGATCTAACAGGAATAACCAACAACGGGGGATGCCGAAATTCGATGGGGCACTTTTGCGGTTCAGGCAGTGTCTCCCGGTACCTTGAGCAGAAGTCCGATCAATTCGCTCTGCCGGCGAGTACCGGTCTTGATAAAGATGCTCTTGAGTTGCGAGCGCACGGTTTCCCTTCCAACCTGGTTCAGGTTTGCTGCTTCCGACAGAGATTTACCTTCGAGCAGAACGGTGGCGAGTTTGACCTCTGCGGGAGTGAGGCGGAAAAGGGTCCGCAGCGTGTCGGCCCGTGCCGGCGCCTTCTGGTCGGGATCGGTGATAAACACAAGAGCGGCCGCCTTCTTAGGTGTAGCTAATGTCTCTGGCCGGCAAGGCACCGCTACCAGTTGCAAGGGTCTCTTCCTGGCGCGAGAGATGAGCGTCGCCCGTGGCTTCGGGGGTGTCTTGCCTGTGCCGAAGCTGATTGCGCCGGCCACGACCGCTCGGAGCGCAGCACACTCTCTCATATCCCGGGCCATGAGCCTGCCGCCATCGGAGGTTAAGCCGTCGCGGCAAGCAAGGAGCGCGCGGGCGTTCCGGTGGCGAAGAGAATCTTATCCGCCGCATCGATCACGACCAAAGCTGTACTGAGGGCATCCAGAGCGGTCTCCATATCAGAGACTCTCGACTCCAGGTCGATCAATTTTCTGCGGGTATAAAGGGCAGTTTGCAGATGAGGCACTATCTGCGTTAGCTTGCCAAGCTCCTCGCGGTCGAACTCATCCTCATGCGGACCCCTATATAGGCTGAAGCCCTCAAAGATGCAAGGCGACCCACAGAAAGCAACGCAGGCCAAGCGGAGCACGTCGATTTTCTTCAGGAACTCATTGTAGAAGGCGGACTGAAGGATCGCATCCGTGGCCCATATCTCCTCGCCTTGGACAACCCTCAGGGTGTCTCCTTTGGGGAAACGCCTCGTCCATTGGTCGACCTGGCAGTAAAACTCTTCATAGAGACGGATGTTCTCCCTATCTTGGATGCCGTCGCCCAGAGCGGCAAGGATTCTGTGCTCGTTCACATCAAAACGATGCGAGATGAGGGCGGCCTTGTTGACAGAACTTATCTCGCCGAACTCTTGCAGGAAGGTATTCCACATTTCCGGCTGCGTCGGCGCGGCGTAGAGGGTGGTGAGTAGCCTATCGAACGTATGCGCATGGGCCACAGTATTTTCCTCACCGTAGATAGGGCGCTTTCGGAAGTGACGAGAGGGTACCACTGGCAAGCGAAAATAAAGATGAATTTTCACCCAGATGGGGGATGCAAGGCCAGGGAGTTGTTCGTAGATTGGCGAGTTAGCTGATGCGACTGGGAGTGCGCAGCTGTGGACAAGGTTCAGCCAGGACGGATTTAGGGGTAGTTAGTGCCAGGAAGTATCGTCCAGAAGGAACGAACGCAAATCAAGAGCAGCTTTACGCCGGCTCTGCCGTGATCGCAGTGTCCCTCGGCTCTACGGGCCTTTGTCGGACATGGCGCTTCCAGGCCATGGCTAGGTACGTATAGGTACTTCCACCGGAAAATGAAAGGAAGATGAAGATGAAGGTCAGGAGCAAAGTAATGATTGGTGTTATGGCGGTCGGAGGCGTTATCGGAGGGTTGGCTTGGGGTACTCCGATTATCAACCTGGTATCCCCTGTCCTGGCGACGGGAAATCAGAACGCGGACATCGAAACGGAAGGAAGTTTCCAAACCAAGGGTGGTGAGTTTAAAGCCTCCCTGAAGACAGAGGGGCCGTCGACTATTTTGATTCAGGATGGGGCGTATGCGGCGGGTGGTGCCAATGGGTGGCATTCCCATCCAGGTCTCGTCGCAGTGACAATGATTACGGGAACGATCCAGTGGTACGACGCAGACTGCCACATGACGACCTACAAAGCGGGGGATTCCTGGACGGAGGGCAGCCAGGTGCATTATTTCCGGGTGACGGGTACGACCGGTATTCACCTGATGGCGACGTTCATCATCGCCCAAGGTCACGCCACGAGAATCGACCAGCCGGCCCCGGCTTGCGCAGCTGGTCTGGGTCTCGACTGACGCAACCGTAGTTGAAGGATGGAAAGTAAAAAGCAACGGATACGGTCGCTTGGGTTTTCGTCTGCTGTTGTTGGGCTCTCGTCGTGTGTTCGGTGTAGCAGAGAGGCGGAAGGTACCCAAAGCACTTTTTCAGGCGGGAGTGGGATTTTCCGTGTCTTGAGCTTCAGGGTATTTTCCGTCCGTTTGAATGAACAGGACGTTGTTATACGGGATCGTTCGATATCCAAGGCTATCTTTCGATACGCAGTCCGCACGTGATGTTCCTGGGACAGCGGCCTCTCCATTTATCAGCTAAATAGCGAAGCAAGAAAATCTCAACAGTAGAGCGACAACGCTCTTTGATCAGCAGCTGCCGTCCGAGTGCCACCGGCTCTGACAATACCCCGCGGTTTGCGGCGGCAAACAGAAGCCTAGGTTTCATCGAAAGGAGTTGTTCTATGCCGGAATTCCGGTCGACCCGCGCTTACGGAGACAGTGAGGCGCAGAGCGGACATCCGAATACTCGGGGTAGCTAGCCGATTACATTCCGCGAATATCATGGCTGTTGCGGATCCGAAACGTGCACCAGAGATCGCTGGCAGATCAGGCGCTCGTCTAACGTCGGCAGAAAATCAAAATGAATGACGTTATTCAGCCCCTCGTGGATCGCGCATAAGCAACAATATCTACTGGTGCCTTCTGAGTTCTGAGTGTTGGTTATGGAATGGCGACAGGTTAGTCTGCTGCTGCGTTAGGTCCAGAAAATACTATCAACGGTGAAACGAAGTGAAGGTGCACAACACTATTCTGAGAGTGAAACGAACCATGTCCTTCGATTGCAGCCATGCCATCACCAATCTCGCGTTTGTAGGTCCACTCTAGTTTGCAGGCGTCTCGGAGGGAGCCGATGACATTTACTTCTTGGTACACGAGCCGATTACTGGCCTAAATATTCCACAGCACGACCAAATATTGCTTGACAGTTGGCACGACATGATCGAGACTCAGCTTCGCCCTTTGGAATCGCCCAAACGAGCACTCGAATATTGCCGAGTGATTAGTAAAGCCCTGGGTGCCACGGTTAGTTAGTCGTGCTGTGTGCATCTGTGTAGTCTGGCCTGCTAATTGGTTTTGCTTTGTGAGTGTGAGCATACTGGCCCATCCCCCCGTAAGGTAGGTCCTAAATGTTGTAAAGTGGCCCCGGGATTGGGTCGGTTATCTTTGTGTCGCTATCCTAAATAGACGGAGCGATCGGCGTTGGAGTCAAGGATGACTTGCCGGTGATTGCAGACTTCCTTCATTCGGCTGCGCAGAACACCGACAGAAAGAGCGCGCGGGCCAAACGTGACAACACTGAAGTTTGTAAAGAATACTTTCCGTCTGCCCTGGGTTATCGTCCGTCTGTCCCTGGGTTATCCCTGGGTCATCTAGGCCAAATATCTCGTAAGGGTAGAGTGAAATGGATGCGACGATCCCATCCGGGGTTGTCATTGCTATCAAGTATCATTCAGCGCCCCGCGGGGAGACGAACGGCGTGTTTTTTCTGGACTTTTCGCGTTGGAACCTAGATAAGGTTGCGGCGGTCGCAACTCTGCATTTTACGGACGGAAACATTAGCGGCAGCAAGCCCACAACCGTGGAGCTGCTTAGCTTTAATACCCAGTAGTACGAGATTGGAGGAACATAGATCACGCGGGATTTGCATTAGGGTCATTTCCGGACTGTCCCCCTGAATCCCTATTAATTGGTATAGCTCTTAGACGACAACCTCGCCGTGATCACTGCGTGATTCTCTTGAACCAATTTCAGGGCTCTCGCAAGGGCAGCGTCGCTTGTGACCTTAACTACAACTTGTTCCTGATCTGGCGAGCCTAGATTCTTTACGGAAATCGTGCACAGTGCAGATCTTATCTTGCGCTTTTCGTTGGCTGTTGTCCCGCCACGATACATGATCTCAATGCTTCGCTCCACCGAGCTAATCCCATTTCCAGTTGTGCCATTCGACGCAGGGCACGCCGAATTGATTTCTTGACCAGTACAACTCGAGGGGGCCAAGAGGGCGACGAACACGACAAAATGAACTAATTGCATGACGTTCTCAGGCATTGACCGATCTGTGATAGTATACGCTGCAATTCTGCGGCAAAGTCATCCGAGGTTCAAGCATATGAAATCGAAGCTCATGGAGAAAGCGTGGTTTCTTGGCCTTTGCGCAGGGCTCCTGACTGGTGGTGTTTCCTACATTTGGCTCAAGGCTCCTCGCCAGAGCAACAAGGAGAGCCCCATCAAAAGAAGCTTCATCAAGAGAAGCTTCTTGGTTAAGCCGCCTCAGAGCGGAGCTCAATTCTCTCCAGACCAGATTATTATCCAGTTTAAGGCTACAGCAACGCGCACTGACCGAGAGAGAGTCTTTCGCTTTCTGGGAACCACAAACTCAGATGTGCATTCGATAAAACCTCGTCCTTCATCGATTGCGGCACGTGCAGCAATCAGACAGACAATCGGTTCAGGAGATGTTAATTTAGTCAGGATATCTCTGAATCGCACCGACGGCTCCGCCTCGACTGCAATCCCCTATCCGCATTTTCATGTTGCCGCTCTGACGGGATCAAGGACCACCGGCAGACAGCGAGAGCTCTATCCAAACAGCAAGATTATGCTTGCGAATGACGGTCCCAAGAGCATGCAGGTGCAACCGGGGCCTTCGTTTGAAGATCTCTTAATAAAAGTGCAACGTGACCCAGCAGTGTACCACGCGCAGCGAAACTACAAGTATCACATCACCGCTCAATACCCGGCTAACGATTCGCTCTACACCAAAGGGATCCTTTGGGGCGTCGCGAGTTCAGGGAGCCCAGCACCAATTGGGCCCATTTCAAATCTCTATGGCACCGAAGCTGAGAAGCTTTGGCAAGTAAATCAGACGGGGTCCCGAAGTGTTTGTATTGGGATTGTCGATTCAGGTGTAGATATGACCCATCCGGATCTAGCCGCAAATATTGATATCAATGATGCGCGGGACTTTTATCGAGTCAGCGGAGACTCGAATTACAACGTGGATGAGAATGGCCATGGTACGCACGTTGCAGGGATCATTGGTGCGGGGGAAAATGGCTTTGGCGTTGTGGGAGTCGCCTGGCAGGTAACTATGATTCCAGTGAAGTTTATTGGGCCAGACGGTTCTGGGGACACCGCTAACGCGGTGCAAGCTTTCAACTATCTCGTCGGACTTCGCCAGAGAGGCATGAATATTGTTGCTATTAATGCGTCGTTTTATTCAGACGATGCAGATCCTCTGCTGTTGGCTGCCATTAAGAGCGCGGCAAGAGCGGGCATCGTAACAGTATCAGCAGCAGCCAATAGTCACCAGGATATAGGGGCGAACAGGGTGTATCCAGCGAGTTTCGATACGTCATCGGACAATACAGATCAATCGGGTACACTGCCCTTTAACAGCAATATCACGGTGGCTGCCATCAATTTGAGCGGTCAGAGAGCTTCATTCTCAAATTATGGCGGCACGGTGGAGCTGGGTGCCCCAGGCGTCGGTATCGTATCAACGATGATTGCTAATCCAGATCAAAGTCTGATCAGCGACAAGTCTGCAATCGTGACAGAGTCCAATGGCGGAACATATGCTTCGCTCGATGGGACATCGATGGCTGCTCCGTACGTGACTGGTGCAATAGTACTCCTCGCATCGGCCCACCTCAGTTCCAACGGACATACCACCCTTGCAGCTCAAGACATCTGCGCACAAATAAAGAGGGATGCTGCCAGTACACCAACCCCTTCAATGAGCGGTATCGTTACGACCGGGAGGCTCGACATTGCCAAACTGATTCAAGTAACCTCTCCGTAACATTTCTCGTCGAGCGGTTGAACTTAGCTTGCCCGAGAAGCAGGTCTTTTGTAGAAATTCGTTCAAATGACTTCGCATACCGAGTAGCGATACTTTGGAGGGTATATGCCAAAATCGGCGGTTTCAATCGGTCAGGTTTCGACAAGTGCGATAACGCAGCCATCCCCAATGCTGTTTATTTTGGCTGATTGCTCCCGCGCCTCGGTAGAAGGCGAACTCGGATTCGTAGAGGCAGAGGATCCATCGGAGGGTGAACGAGTCCTGGCATTACGCTGCACTAAAGCTCTGCGGCTTCATTTCGCCCTGTGTGCCATGTTCATTCTAATGGCGAGTCCACTTTCGGTGTTTGCCCTTCAACTTCAACAAACTCCCCATACTACTCGTCAAACTAGCATCAAAGATCCGAAGCTTAGTTCGCCCCTGCAGAGTCTCTTGCAGACTGTGCCACAGTTCCAGGCTCCTCCAACTGAGTCAATAGCAAGTGCGCGGCAGGCCCTTTCAATCGAAGACTGGCCTAAGCAGTTGACTGACATGATCAGCATCGGACGTCTCCGCGTGGATGATGACGGTGAAGCTCAGGTCTACATCGAGCTCAACCGGATCACAATTGAGGACCTTAAGTCTCTCACTGCATTGGGGGTTAAGATTCAGGTCGTTGGTCAACCGCAACCGAACAAGAAGATCGGAGAGGTCCGTACTACAGTCCCTACGCTTCAGGCATTGTTACCGCTTTGGGTGATTTCCGCGGTAAAGAGCCTCGACTTCGTCCGCTATATCAGACTGCCCGATTACGCGATACGCAATATGGGGTCAGTCGACAGCCAAGGAGACAGCATATTGCAGGCCGATGTCGTTCGGTCATCGACTGGTTTAGACGGAACTGGGGTAAGGGTAGGCGTGATATCAGACGGAATCGGAGGGATTTTCGCTACCGGATGCACGACTTGTCAAGCGACAACAAGCAACCCTAGCCCAATCTCTTTGATGGACTTGCCGCCGGCCGTAGGCACAAGAAACTCGGCAGGTATCTTAACAGCAACAAGCGGCGGTATCATCGCCAAATCCTTTTATCCTAATGGCAATCTAGAGGAGTGTTTTGGGACGTGTGACGCGACCTCAAACACTGGTGCCGAGGGAACAGCAATGCTGGAGATTGTGCATGACCTCGCTCCCGGCGCGCAACTCTACTTTTCAAATGGCGACCCGTCAATGTACTTTGAAGCCGCGGTCGATTACCTTGCCGCGAACACCGATATCGTCGTCACCGATATTTCTTATCTTAGTCCCCCGTTTGACGGCACGAGCGCCGTTTCGCAGGGTTTAAGCGACGCATTAAATGATAACGGAAACCCTGTGCGTGGGATTTTCGCGTCCGTCGGGAATTACGCACTGGACCACTATCAGGGAGAGTACACTCCGTCTGGGACGGATGGAACCTCAATCACAGGTCTGGCTGGAAAACTCCACCTCTTTGCTGGAATGGGAAACATTCAAACGACCCCAGGTGCAACGGCAGATACCGAAGGCTTTGGTAATTCAATTTTTGATCCACTCATAATTGTTCCTCCTGGACAGGAAATCGAGGCTTACCTCGCATGGAATGATCCCACCGGTGCTTCAACCAACGACTACGATCTCTTCTTGTTGCCCCTCAGTTGCACGGGGACGAAGGATTCCTTGCCACTTCCACCGTGTTCGATTGCCGGTTCACCATTAGCAAGCAGCACTAATCCTCAAACCGGCAGCCAAGACCCCAGTGAAGCTCTTTCATGGACTAACAAAACGAATTCCGCGGCCACACTAGGCATCATTATCCAAAACGTATCGAATGCCGCTGCTCCTCGCATCCTCGATCTTTTCATTCATGGGTACGGAGACAAGAAGAGTTCGCCAGAGCACAATTTTGTCACCCCCTCGGGGAGTGTTCCTGCTGTGAGTGATGCGGGGGGAACGCCCGTGGGTGTAATCTCAGTTGGCGCAATCAATCAAGCCCAATGCGCGGCACCCGCCAACTGCACCGGCTCCCTGGAAGCATTCAGCGATCTCGGACCTACCGAGGCTACTCCGCAAGCACCCTCGCGAACCAAGCCAGATGTTGTTGCTGTCGACCAGGTGTGCATTACGGGAGCTGGCGGCTTTGGCAACGGCCCGGCAGTGAATTGCCCACCTTCAATGCCGACGTCTTACACACCGCAAGTCTTCGGTGGTACGTCCGCAGCGTCTCCACACGTGGCAGCCATTGCAGCTCTCGCACTTCAATCTGCACCGTGCCTTTTGGCCGGCGCAACAAACCCCATTGCGGCGGCGATGGCTCGGGCTAACTTGTGGAACATACTGGTCGATAATTCCATACCCTTGCCAGGAGTACTGGGAACCATTCCCAATGACACGGAAGGAAACGGCCTGGTGGATGCATTGGGGTCAGAGATGAGTAGTCTTCCGACGGCTGCCGCCGGATCCACTCAAACGATCAGTGCCACCAGTTCTTCTGGAGTCTCGCTCTACTTAACTGCTTCTGGCAAGGATCCGAATGGTTGCCCCCTAGTGGCTGTCCAATGGAGCGGTAGTTGCGGGTCCGGCGCCGCCGTGGGAGCTGCGCTTCATGCAACTGTGTCATGCCCGATTGGGACAAACACTGTATCCATGCAGGTCTCCAATAATGGAAAGAGCTTTTCGACCCCAAATGCTGTTCCAGCCACAGTCATCGTTACCGACTTTACCGTATCGGCCTCTCAGTTGTCTCAAACAGCCTATGCGGGGGTTCCAACTGTGTTTTCCGTTGCAGTTTCATCCACTTCATACGGTGCGTTTTCAAATCCGGTTTCCCTGTCGTGTTCCGCTGGCCTGCCAACGGGTGCCACTTGCTCTTTTTCCCCCGCAGCGGTTACTCCTGGCTCATCCATTGCCACGTCTGTCTTGACTGTCTATTCAGCCGGTTTGGCTCTTAGGAATGTGGATTCCCCGGAGCCAAGAACTAGTCTTCCCTTGGAAGGGATTGTGTTTGCGTGGGTCATTTTCGTTCCATTCCTTTCGTTCAGGCGCCGTACGAAAGGGCCGTCGAAAACGGTAGTTCGAGCAATATTGGCAATTTTGCCAGCACTTGCCATCTTGATGTTCAATGGTTGCTCTTCAAACCAGTCAACACCCACGCCTACAACCTACACCATCACAGTAACCGGGACATCAAACCAGCTAATTCACAGCACACCAATCTCCTTGACGCTGCAGTCGCTGCAGTAGGATGCTTTAGATTGCACTGATCGATGCTACAACGAAATGAGGAGAGCGAATCGTCCGACCGGGGGAACAGGCTCGATGATTTCGACAAAGACACGAAAAGCATAGGAGTGTGACAAATGATAGGCCGCTCGTTTTTCCTTCTGTCCTTGATGATGGCTGGATTCCTCAATGCGCATGGAGATACACCGACACCCATTGTGATCACAAGCCCACTGTTTCCCGGTGCGACTGCAGTGTCTGGCACAGCGCAGCCCCCCGATACCGCTCACTCCGTTCAGATTTATATTTGCATAGCTGCTAATCAGTCAAATACACCCGACTGCTCAAGTTCAGTGGCGCAAAGAGTTAAGCTGCTGCCAACAACGATTCCGGGTTCAGCGTACGTCACTCCGGCTAGCGGCGGGAAGTTCACGGCGACTCTCGCGGTTCCTCTTGCTCCTGGCCAATTTGTTTACGCCAGCCAGGTTATAGCTGCTGGCGGAGATGTGGTGACGACACAAAGCAACTTGCTCGCTGTCCAAAGCGCGCCCGAGTGTATCCCCAACGCGCTGTCTGGCTATACCACGCCCGGTAGTGGGCGAAACGTATGTACGATTCATCTGGATCGTAACAATCTTGCGACTCCGCCACCAATCACAGTCCCGAAAGGTACCGTTGTCTTAATCCAACTGGACAATGCGCACTGGAATGAAACTATTCAATTCAACCGGACTACAACGACCATCGCTGATCAAGATGTTGCGGCCGCAGTGCTCAAGCAACTCCTCCTTCAAAATCTTCAAGCACTGGCAGCATCCGTCCGTAGTGGTAATGTGCGTATTGCCGCAGCTAGTCCTGACCCCATTGATGACGCAGAGAATAGCATTCAGACGGATCTGGAGAATGCAGCGACAACAATTACGAATGCGGCTAACGAGCTAACTTGCTTCGAGGGCTACAAGGCCGTAATCAAAACGGGCTCAAATATAGCTCAATGCGGTTCTACAATCCTCGTTGGTCCGACCGATGGGACTTCGACCCAAGATACTTTTTCAGCTGCGAAGGCCAACTTACTTAGTGATCTACAAAGTGCGATCACAGTTGGTCTCCCTTTCACTAAGATTTGTAATATTCCAAATTTAGTGGCGACGAGGCAACAACTTTGCAATCCTGGTGTAACTGTAGCTCCTCCTGGTCCTGCCTCCGGTTGTTCTCCGGCTCCCGCTCCTGCTCCGGGGTCGGTGACGCTGACTCCGCTGAGTCTGACGCAAACCTACACCGGGTCACCGATCGCGGCCTCGGCCACCACGAACCCAACGGGCCAGCCCGTAACATTCAACTATACCGGCGCGGGTGGCACGCGTTATGGCCCGACTCCAATCCCACCCTCGAACGTCGGCAGCTATACGGTGAGTGCCTCAATGAACGGTCCCCCCGCCGCCTCGACAACAGGCATACTGACAATCAGTCCGGCTCTCAGTTCCAATCTCTGCTCGGCTAGTGCATTTGACGGTTACAAGGTAAGGCTGGATGGCTTCAATAGCACGGTCACGGCACTTGAAAAGGTTCAGCAAACACTCTTGGGAGATATTGATATCCTGAACAATTGGAGTGGGGTTGTGGACGCAGCTGGAAAACCCACGACGACTATCGCCTCGCAATTTACACAATCAAGGCATCGCACTTCGACGATCACCATTGCGGCGACAGAGGTTGTATCGGGCGCGACATCCAATCTGGGAACGCTAACAATAAATTGGCAAACTCAGCCCTTTGTACTGTCTTCCGGAATAATGCTTTCGATGTTGCCCTATCGTTCGTTCGCGATTTCTCAGCTAATAGTCAATGGAGCTCCTGTCCCAGATCCAACGAATCCGGGGAAGTACTTGACCTACATCAATCAAACGGTCACACACCCATCGATTTCATTTCCGATGGTATTTGGGAACTACAGATTCGGTAGTTTGAGCCGGTTCAGGTGGGAGGACAAGTGTCCGAACCACTGTGCGTTCTTGGCGACTGCAGGTATGGGTTATAACATTGTCCAGAAGACTGCCGATTTCGCCGGGGGCCTGTCATTTCAAATCGGGAGCGTTTTGCTGACACCTGCAGCTCACATCGGACGGGAAACCCTGCTGACCAATGGTCTATATCCCAACGAAATCCTCGGAAGCAACCCGCCGAGCGCGCTCCTAACTCAGAACGCTTGGACTGTGCATTTCGGATTGGCACTAACGATCACAATTCCAATACCGTAGATGGAGGGACGAGTTCGAGGGACAGGAAGATGTGCCAAAATCGATTTGGCCGGAATTTCGAGACTTTTGTTTTGATACCAAATGTATGGCCACAGCCCGGCGATCGCTTATAGGCCATCCTGGTGCGATCTTTTTAGAGACTGAACTCACTCCACATTTGTTTGTCGATTTGTTCACATCCTCCAGACGGAACAAGCACCATGCGTCGGGGTACATTGAGATACCGAATGTGGCGTGGTGATTACTCCGGTCACGAGCCCAGCGGCCACTCGGGACTTAACGCGGCTCGCTGATGTTGCCTTCCCACTGACAGAAAAGGGTCGGTACTCGGTTGCATGTTTTCGGAGCTCAATCGTTCAGCCCGCCAGTTCCTCTGTCTACGCTTCGCTATGATCCCTCGCGAGATCACAGGCAGGACTCGAGGCCAGAATGGAGTCGCTTCTCCTTTTCCGTAGGGCTCTTTCATCCCCTACAATGTGCCGGTTTATCCCGGCGCTCTCTGCCCCTTGAACTTCGGCTCCGTGCGCACCGTCGCGCGCTTCCAGCACAGTCCATTTGGCCGACAATCTGATCCTCAGATACGATTGGGAAGTAATATACTTACACGAGATCGGACGACCCAATGCGTCTCGCTAAATTACAGTGGCTTATTCTGTTTCTGACTCTGCTTGTTCCATGGCAGATCCGCGCCAATGAGGTGGCGACAGACACAACGGATTGCACGAATAAGAGCGACTGTGGGCTTCCTGGAGAGGACCAGCTGGTACTCATGGGATCGTTGCTTCTAAGCATAAAAGACCTCCCAAAAGGGTTTGGGCAAGCAGGTATGGGCATACCCGCAGATCTTGTTGCAGCGGCATTCGGACTTGGGGAGGACAACCGAAAGTTCTCTTTAGGTGGTCTTTTGGACGCCGCGGCGCTATCCCCCTTCGAAATGGTGACGCCTCATTACTACAGCTACAGGTTGCAACGAACGATGATCCCGCGATTAGAGACAGTTCTTGCAAAGGCTAAGGTCGGCATGAGCGACCTAATGGCGAGCTCGTGGCCGTCACCAGCGTTGATCGTGGAGAATATACCCGGAATTGGTCCGCGCATCTACGATGCGGACCAAATTAGGGCCTTGGTGAGTACTAAGCTCTTTCCATACCACATGCGGGTCGAGTGGAAGAGGGACGAGGGAGTACTGGTTCCCGACATCCAGCTCGATCGCAGAATGGGGTCTTTTGTGCGGGAGTGTCTCGCTGAGGCGATTAAAAACAAAGGCTGCAAGACAGCGAAGAGTAAGTATACCGCACAAGGGATGCCCCACTCTAACCCGATCAGTTTGGGCGGCGCGAGTAATTTTATGTTCGATACGCCCAGCCTTCGTCATCCGCCAGTGTATCTATAGATAGATCAGATGGCGATGTTATAGCCTCAATTTTGGTTCCCGATACCAAATCCGAAGTGATCACTGTTAAGACGTCACCTTGTCATCCGGTTTCGAAGTTCCCGACAGACGACGACTTCCCCACCCTTGATAGGCAGAACATAATCGGATGCCAGTTCGAATCGTATTTGACTATACCGCGAGCAGCAGGATCGGCATATGTAGAAATTAATGTGACGGTCACTCCTCTCGGAACGTCGCAGGACCATCCGCAACCGCCGCAACCAACGGCCAAGTATCGGCCTATCTGCGGTCCCAAGAACAAAGGTACGGAAAACGTGGTCGTACGGCCTACGATTGAGATTTCTGCACCCTGCGATGAGGCTAACTGGAAGATTACAGGACCATTGCTCTATCAGAACCAACCAGCGCAGGCGCTTGACGTTTTGATATGGAGACCGCGCCGCCAAGAAGATCCTTCAGATAATGATCTCGAAAAGATCCAAAATCTATTTCAGGTGAGGATCGAACTCCGCGGAAAAACCCTGTGGGAGATTGTAAAGGAGTACTTGAAGATTCCGGAAGGGGGACGGAAAACAATACCGTTTTGGTGTGTTGGCCCAGGGACTTGCCCTCCGCCGTCGTGATTTCTCGCCCATCATCCCAGACCGTGAGACTGCTTCTCATCGTCAGGATAGGGGATACACCTCTGCCTGCTCGCTAAACGTAGCAGTGACAAGCTTAGTACCATGAAGGTTAGGCACTCTATGCCGCCAGAAAGCCAATGGCCAGCCGTATATGGTATACGCAGGGTGTAGCCGACAAGCGGCCAAGGCGAGACAGGGGACCAAACTAGCAGAGGCACTAGGTAAGGGATAACGAGGCTCCCACTGGACAGGACCAGTATGAGTCTACGATCTACGAGAGGACGACTCTTGAACATTCGTGAAGCTGCCCACGTCGTCACTGCGGCAGATGCGATGCCAATTCCGGCATTGAATGCCATGCCTCGGAAAGGATCAGGGGTCCAGATCCCCAGTATATCGACAACCAGATAGCATCCCACAGCGCTACGCAGCCACGATGGAAAAGCCGGTCGTTTGTCTCCAGTGGCACCGGTTTTCGATCGGATCGCGTAAAGCCACTGCGAATGTATATCCGGTAGGCCGGATTCAATTACTTCTTTCAGATGTGGGATCGCAAGCTCGATCCGTACCGCGAGACCCCCTAAATCGCCTCCGTCACCGCGAGTGCGTTTTATTATTCCGCACACGCCGTTAGTGTTACGATTTAAAACCGGTGAGCCGCTAATTCCCGGAAGGACCTGTGTGCCTTTAAATTTGATCAAGTGCGTGTCCGGCAACATTGGGTCATAACGTGCCACGCCCTCACAATCCGCGCTGAGAGATTCTCCGCCAGGTCGCAGACCAGAGTAACCGAACGAGTAAAACGGATCGCTGTCCTTGTAGCCTGCTACTAGATGCACATAAGGAGTATCGTGAAGTGCAGTTGACAAGATGGCGATGTCTGGAAAAATATCGTCCACAGGGCAAGGATCGGGGTCTAATCGCTCCAGGAATGCAGAATAATCTCTTCCGTCCCAACTGAATGGGATTTTCTGGTGTGCCGCATGTGATTGACCGACCACGTGGGCGCAGGTGAGGATGTATCCGGGCGCTACGAAGAAGCCGGTCCCGAGCCTGCCATTGCTCGAAATGCGGACTGTGCAGCGTAACAGAAGGTTTGCGAGAAGATCGGGATGACTCTTCGGCTCAGTGTGCGGGCTCACGACGAGTCCATTCAAGTGTGATCTTGAGGTTCGCTTTTCCAGTTCCTTTGACCCAGAGAGCAGTAAGGTTCCCGCTCTCGATACCTAGTTCTATACCGAACTCAACCGAAGCTTTATTCGGAGCTACTTTCTCCAGACTTTGCATGACCATTTCCGCAATACCTGCGATCGCCTCTTGGATGGTGTCGATGGCCATGGCCTCCTTGACGGATTGGAATGACACATCCTTATCGCCCGGAAGTGTGACGGGGGTTGCTTCGACACGCACGCGCGCCTTGTTCGGGAGAATCAGCGGCACAGTTAGAGACGAATCCACGCTCGTTACTCCAAGTTTTGTTCATTGTATCGTTTTCGAAAGAGGACAGCGTAAAAAGTGACTCGGAGTGACGCAAACCTTTAGAATGCCAATGGCATCCAGTGAGGTTTCAGCGGCGACTGCCGGGATCCTTCCGCACTGATTATGAAGGAAAACCAGTGAAAACCAGTCCAGACTCCCGGTTTTTCCTTAAGTTGATTCACCCGCGTGCCGATAAGCGGCGAGGCCCACGGCGGAGAGGAAGCAAGCTAGACTCAGGGTGTAGAAAGCCCAAAGGCAGGCTCTCACGACAGAAACCGAACGCTGGGTCCAGAGCTTCTGAATTTGCTCTTCCCATGGCCCGCGATCATGTAGCATCTCCCAATCGCTCGAGGTCGGGGTAGGTTTGAAGTGCAAACTCCGTTCGCTGATAGCCGACTGATACCAGCACCTCCGCGCTTATGCTGGGTACCGGGATTAACCTCACATACCACACATAGAGCGGAATCAAGGCTGTGGAGGTAATCAGAAATCCGACCATTAGAATATGGGGACAGGGGCTAAGTCTGCGCGCCAATTGGGCGGAAATGAACACGACAAACGTGATGAGCAACAGGAAACCTACGGTGGCAGCGACAGCGAGGGGTTGAAAGTCGCCAACCGGTGGGTACATACACTTGGCAACCGTGCTTGAGGGCGCAATTTCATGAAATGCCAAGGGCACAAAGGGTACTGCCGCGAATAGGCCTCGCAAGCTTGCGAAGCTCTTGTAGTACCGCTCCAGCGTGACCGTCATCGCATACCGCGCTTGCGCTCAAGTTGAACCTGAATGCTCGTGCCCGTGCTAGAAATCGCGTCGAAGGTGACCTCTTTGTCCTGGTAACCCTCCTTGTGGAGAAGGATCAAATAAACCGCTCTTACCAAGTTCTCGATTCGCCAATCTGTCTCATGGTCGAGAGGCTGATATCTTCCTCCCCCTTTGCCGATAGGAGATCGCTGCACCCTTCGGTTCGCTAAATACGTCGAGATTGAACGTTACCGCTTTGGTCGAAGCGACGACGTCATAAGCCTTGGCATTGTGCAATATGCTCGCGAGAACGGCTTTGGATGCAGGAGCCAGGCGAGGGGACGGTCCACCTGGGATTGCGTTAACGAATTCCAATCGAGCACCGAATTGGCGTGCGTGTGCCGCCTCATTCGCGAGGACTATGAGTGCGTCGCCATAGTTTAGCCTTATGTCATCGAAGAATAGGTTTACGGCTCGCGCAGAATCTTGATCCACACCCTTTTGCTTGTAGGCATCTTCAGTCCTATCGACGTCGGCGATGGCGTCCTGCACACTAGTTCGAAGAAGCGTCTGATCAGCCGCTGGGTCCTTTGAGGCCAGCTGCTCCTCGATGTGCTGGACCTTAGCCTTCAGGCGATCAGCCTCCCCAAGCAGCAGTTGAATTTGGGAGGGGTTGACCGTCACTGCCACCGAAGTCGGTGTCACGAGATTCCCGGGTGGCTCCACGACAAAGAGAAATTGTGTATTTCCTTCAAGTGGAGGGGTGCGGCAAATCTGGCCGGGGTTGTTTTGTATTCGACGTTCGGAATTTGCGACGTTTTTGGGCTGCCTTGGGTTTGAGGAGATATTTACTTCTCCCTGCCATGCACCGCTCGGGAGATCAGGCGCGAACGAGCCTGACATTTCGTACGATTGCCGGTCCGGTTTCAGTTCTACCTCGTCGACGGAAACGAAATAGGGGCCTGGGCTAGCCCGCTGGGCCGCGCTTGATGAAGAGATCCTCGAAGTGTTAGCACACATTCCGGTTTAAGAGCTTTCGGGAATTCCTCAAGATCGATTTTGAAGATGAATCGCTGTCCCGCCGTTACGGTTTTAGGGGCCTGGATGTGAATCAACACGGGAGGAAGTCGGGGGATCTGCGAATGTGACGTTATCCGGTATCACCACAGATTTAGACACCGTCCTTCCGAGGCTGACTGCTGTAAGTTTCCATGTACCGGGCCTCATCGACTCAGTTATGGGCAACGAGAATGTGTAGATTGCCTGACCATCGTGTAGATCCGTTTGTCCGGTGACCGAGGGATGGGTAATCATTCGGCCACCGGCCGGTAAAGAGACTTGGCCATTTTGAAATGTGTAGCTGATTTGGCCCCGCCGTAACCGTCTGGTGCCCGATCGAATTGAAGTTGGAAGGTGAACACCTGACCGGCAACCAGCCGTAGAGATTCGCCCGCTTTGACTGAGGCCACGCTTGGAGTCTCGATCCGCGATTCGGCTTCTTGCCCCGACGCAACAAGGAACCAAATCCCTAAAAACCCTACGGTGGCAATCCACGATTCGAGTAGCTTCATACGCTAGTTAGACCTCGAACAGTGAATTGACTATAACGGGAAGCTCTGTCCAGTTCAATTGGGTAAACTCTGGATGTACATTTCCGTAACCTGGTCGTCCAGCGGTCGCTACGCATGCAGAACAAGATGGCCGGTTTGCTAGCCGAAGCTTGCGAGGCGCCTTAGGAGTTTCGGAAACAAACCGGTTCCTGGACTGCACCCTAAGGCGAGACACGCCGCAAGGCGATTAATCGGGGTTACACATCGCTGCCCAAGGATGGTCTGGGGCACGCTATCCCCTAACTATAACGTCTACGAATTGGACTTTGACGCCGTGCGGTACATGCAAGAAATTCGCGCCGCGTTGCTTATTACTAAAGTGGCATCTAGGAAACGGCATGTTTCTGCGAAGTCGCCTGCTTCCGACGGCGTGGTCATATTCTACGATGAAAAGTTTGGAGGGCAACTGACCGACGGTTTGGCGAAGGCCTTTTCAGCCGCTGGCGTAACAACTAAGGTAGGAACGCGCATCTCACCCCGTCAACGCAGCAGGTGGCAAACCGCCTCTGCTTGCGTTTATAGGTCCGAGTGGGATAGCTGGCCGATCACTCTCGATAGCAAAACAGCAGCGGCAGGAAAGTTGAATCACTCACGCTAGCGGCGATCACGGCTCAGTGGCCGTAGGCGACTCATGACGGCCTACTTGCTAAGGTCGCCCGCCACACCGAACCCTATTTCGCCACTGCCGCCGTCTCCAACCGCCCCCGCGAATCCATTCCAATATCGTCCGATACTGCCAGCTATCCTCATTGCCATGCCACCGTTGCCCGCCATTATGCGTGGCCAGGTAATCGCCGACGTTGCCCGCGCTGTCCGTCGGCCTCGTCGGCTTGATCAGCATCAGGCTCTTGGTCGGGTCGTTGATGTCCACCACGTGCATGGCGTACTTATAGTTGTCTTCGCTGTCCTGGTCGGAGAAGACGCCTTGATCATTGGGTGGCCGCAACTTGAAGATCACATGGCTGGCATGGCAGAAGACGCAAGCCTTGCCGTCCGCGCCTTGGGTCGCCAGAATGGGTTCGATCTTGGCCACGAAGTAGTTAAAGTCGAGCACCGAGCCGGGCTGCACGTCCTTCAACGCTTCGCTGAGCTTCTTGCCTTGCAGGACGCTGGCGGCGATCAGCTTCAGTCGTGGATTGTTGTCGTTCTGCAGCTGCTCCATGGCGGCGCGGAACTCCGGCCGCTGCTCCACGCCTTTGACCTTGCGCAGCGTGTCCAGCCCCGCCGCGCGCACATTGTTGTCTGGGTTGTGCAGGCTGGCCAGCACCGTGCTCAGCACCAGGGGGTTGTCGAGCAGGTCCGTGGGACGCTTGATGGCTACCAGGTTCTTGTTCAGGAAGTAGGCCTGATCCTGCGAGATGGCGCCTCCCGAGACGCCCGCATGCCGGTTCATGAACTTCGGGTCACCCACTTCCTCCAAGAAGACGCCAACCGCGGAGGAGTCCAGATGGGCGAAGGCCGTCTTGACCAGCGGCTCGGTTTGCGGGTCGGCCAGGAAGTGCTCCAACGAAACCCGAATCGCCGCGCGCTGTACCTCAGGATTGGGATCATTCAGCCCGGCCAGCACCTGCTGCTGCAGATCCGTCTCCCGCATCAGGGTCTTGAACGACGAAGCCGCGTTCAGCACCTGCGCATAATTTGCCGGCCGCGGTTGTTGCTCGAGCAGGGCACGCAACCCGCCTAACACCTCCGGCTGCGTGGCCCACGGGGAGTCGCTGGGGAGCGCGGCCAGCATAGGGAGCACGACGGCCTGGCTATCCGGATTGCCGTGCTTGAGGATCTCGACGACTTTGCTGACTAAGTGCGGGTCCGGCTGAGCCGCACTGGGGACGCCCGGCGGCGCATGCGTGTCGCTTGCGGGCGGCGGATCTAAGTTGAGGGCGCCCCTTTGGCCATCCTCATAGACGTAGCGGACGGTCTGCCGCACCTCGAGGCTCGGGTCTTCGGATAAGGTGAGCGCCGCCAGGGTGAAGCGCTCGTCGCCGGCTCCGCTGAGCGTGCTGCCCGCCTTCAGGACCTCGATCTTCATGGTGTCGTTGGCGTCTTTGAGGCAGGCAAGCAGAGCCTCTTCCAGCTCCGGCCCACTCGACTTGAAGAAATGGATAAGGTCGCTGTCGTTGCCGATGCGGGTCTGGAAGAATCCGTTGTGCACGTCGTACTTGAAGT
Source organism: uncultured Acidobacteriaceae bacterium (assembly GCA_963757515.1). Lineage (GTDB taxonomy): Bacteria > Acidobacteriota > Terriglobia > Terriglobales > Acidobacteriaceae > PALSA-350. Next base: position 269,031 of record CAVWRV010000003.1, read on the forward strand.
CGACCGCCTCCCGATAGGGCGGATACTCATAGCCGGGGCGATGCAGGTCGGGGACTCCGCTGACGTACTTGGTCAGCACCGCGGGCAGGCCGATCGATACGGTGTTCTCCTTGAGCGGGGGCAGAGCGTAGTGGCGGATGTGAAAATCCCACAGGGCGTTGAGGATGCCTTCGCGGCCCAAGGGCGTGCCCTCGCGCAGCACCTTGGCCAGGACCTGGGCCTGGTCGTGCACCACGGCTTCGTATCCGTCACCGATACGTTTCTTGTCTTCGTCTTCGGCGCTGGCGCGGACCCAGGCGGTGAGGTAGCCGGTGTTCTCGTCGAGCAGGTCGTAGATACTCTCCTCGAGCCCGCGGCGGACCATGGCGTCGGTCTCTACGTTCATGCGCGTGGCCAGGGTTTCGAGGGTGCTGCGGCGCATCTCCGGCTGGTCCACTTGCCAGTAGTACCAGCGCCATAATCCGGAGGCGGCTTCGAAGCGGACGAAGGGGACGGGGTCGTTGACGTCGCGCTCCAGGGCGGCCAGCAATTCTGGATCTCCGGTGAGGTCGCGGAAGTGCTGGTTGAAGACGCGGGCGGCTCCCCAGCGGGTGCGCGGATTCGGCGAACCCAACGCGGCGATGAGCAGCTTGCGTCCTTCCGGGGCGGCGTCCTGCCGGCGGGAGAGGATCATGCGCACGGCGTAAGCAGCGCTGGTTTGGACCATCTTGGTCTGGTCGCCCAGGGCCTGCATCAGCGCCGGGAGCGAACCGGGGTCGGCCATGTGGCCAATGCGCGCGGGCGGCCGCTTCACGTGCCAGTGGCTGATCGCTTTTCAGCAGCACTTCGCGGATTTGCTTCAGCACCGGCTCCGGGGCCAGGTCCCAATACTGGTCTAATTGCGAGAGAAGCAACGGCAGATTATTCTTCGCCAGCTTGGTGGGCGGGGCGGGGAAGCCGGCGTCCCAATTCTTGGCTTGGGTGGTTCCCGGGTAGAGCGTCGACAGCGCCATCACCGCGAATTGCGTAGCGCGGAACGGAGTGTTGAAGCCCTGGTAGACAGGGTCGCCTTCCCAACTGCCTTCCTGCCGTTGGGCCGCGAGCATAGCTTTCACGGCGAGCGCAAGATGCTCGTCGCTCTCCGGACGGCGGCCTGCCATGGCCACGGCCAGCACGGCGTTATAGGAGACGAAGTCCGCGGTCTTGGCTTTCTTGTCGAAGGGATACGGCCAGCCGCCCTGCGGGGTCTCGTACTCGTAGAGCTGAGTAATGAGCTGGTCGATCTGCGGCCTGATATTTGGCCCGGTTGATGGTCGACAAGAAGCATGATCTTCCAGTTGAGGTCGATCATGTTCTTGGGTTCGTAGGGCAGGGCCAGGCGCTCCACGTGGTCGCGCTCGGCGAGCCACTGCTGGTCTTTGGTCTGCTTGTACACCATGTCGAACGTTTGCCAGCTCTGGGTGGCGATCTCAAACGGGCTCACGTCGGGTTCGCAGCCATCGGCTTCGTCGCCAGGCATTTCTTTGAGGTTTTTGTAGTGGATCTTGAGGTATTCGGCGTAAGGCACGCTGAAATTGGGCCTTGGCTTGTCGTGGGTTACGTTCTGCTCGAACTGGTCAACGATCAGCGGCAGGCGGCTCGAAACGGTGCGCGCCGTGTAGATCACGCGCACCCAGTTGGTGTGGGTTTCTCCGTAGAGAGGGCGTGCGTTGTTGTAGAGGCGGTCGGCCAGGAACTCGAGTTGGGCGCGTTGGGTTGGGGCGTATCCGTTATGCACCGCGGTCAGGTATCCGCGGGTGGTGAACTGCGCCGGATGGCAGGCAATGCAGAGCTGCGTTTCAGAATGCTGCATGGTGGTGCGCAGGGCGACGGCTCCACGCCGCGGCGTGTTCGACAGCCAGGAGTCGCCCATGTTGACCAGGAAGTCCATGCCCGCGCGCACCGCCTGGTGCGGATCGGTATAAGGCGGAACAGGGAAGTCCGAAGTATGCAGCTGGTAGGCGGGGTGGTTGCCGGCCACGCGGACGTAGTACTCCTGGCCCGGCTGCAGGATGCGGGTGCGGAATTTGTAGAGGCCGGGATAATTCTGGGTCGCCTCCACCTGGTAGACAAACTCTCCGGTGTTGTAGAGGGACGACGTCCGTCTTATCCTGGGCCAATTGAAAAATATCCACGTCGAGGGGCACGTCGCGATCGGTAACGTTCAGCGTGAAATAAACCAGGCGCGGCTTTTCACCCTTAAAGGTGAACTTGAACCATTGGAATCCTTTGACCATGGCCGCGTAGCCATCTTCGCGCATCGAGGGAGCGTAGGGACGTTCGTCGTCGCTGCCATAGATGGTCTGTCCAAACTCGAAGGGCTGGGCGGTTTGCCAGGTGCCGTTGGGCGCCGCGGCGATCACACCGGGGGGGATGGCGTCGGCCGTCTTCAAAACTGGGGCCTCGAGGATCTTCTTCAACGCGGTGCTGATCTCGGGAACGGTGGGCGATGGGGAAGACAGGCTTACAGTAACCGGCCCCGCAGCCCGGGGGCGCAGGGTCAGGTAGAAATCGAGGTCCGCCGTGTGCAGCCACTTGGAGTCGATCACGCCCTGTGAGTCTTTGACGGTGGCCAGGACCGCGTCACTGCCCTGCAGTTTCGCAGGATCTTTGACCGCGAGCGTCAGGGCATAGAGGGTTCCCGGGCGCGCGTCGCCCAGCTTGATGTCTTTGACCGTGGGTGGTGGGGTCTGATCGGCCTGGACAGAGCGGCCAACGTGCAGCAGCAAGCCGATGGTAAGTGCAGCCGCCGAGACGGGAATCAATCCCCAACGTAGTCTTGTCCAATAGCGCGACATCATCCCCATACTGCGAACCTCCCCGTTTCGGCAGGACTTTCCCCTCAGCCTACAACCGCCACAAACTATATACCTATTGAAGCAGCCGAAATAGTGCTTTTCGCGAAGTGCAAGCCAGCAGAAAAGTTCCCATTTGGGATCAATCAAAGCATGGTCAATCTGGATCTAAAGCAGTGGTCAATAAGATAAAGGGGACAGCCGGCGGGGGCGGCTAAATTAAAAAATTTGAGCACCTTGACGAAACAAAGGACTTACGCCGATTCCAGTTTTGGGATCTCTCCCAGCCACAAATCAATGGGTGCCCCATATCTCGCTCGTTTTTCGCGAGATGTGGGATTCCACTGCACTGCGACTGGAATCCGTCCAGGGGGTAAAGGGGCGACCAACGGTCGCCCCCCACATCTCGCGAAAAACGAGCGAGATATGGGGCACCCGGGTTCGCTCAATCGCAGGATGCTGTGTTACATCGCGGGATAAACGTGCATCTGTGTGACGCACGACCCCTAGTGCACCTCATCCGCCGACGGGCCATAGATCGCCGGCACCTTCGTTTCCAGCATCCGCAGATACACCGTCAGCTGACCCCGATGATGCGCCAGGTGGCTCATCGCCCCGTCCGAGATCATCGCGTACCGCGGCCCTTCACTCACCACCTGGCCGTTCATGCGAAAACGCCACATCTTGGTCAGGTGTTCTTCGGTTGTATCCTCAAGCGCCTTGCGTGACCGCGCCAGCCCATCGGCAAGCATGTGGCACAGCTCGGCGCGGGTCTTCACCGGCTTGGTGCGCAGCACCTCGTTGCCCGGCTCAGAGAGATCCAACTCCCGGCGATTCACCATGAACTCGATCCATCCCGGCATCGACGCCACCAGGGCGGAAAGATATCCCAGCTCCATCGAGCGCTGGTGCGGCTTCCAGCGGTTCTGTCCCTCGGGCACACGCTCGATCACCTTGCGCGAAGTCTCCACCTCGTGCTCCAACTGCCATAGGAAAAACTCTCTCAGTCCCATACGTCCTCTCCCTCAAGGAGGCGTCGGCCTCACTATTTCAAGCTAAAGAACCATATATGACACCGACTGTCATATATGCTGAAAGAAACTGGAAATATGAAATCCGGCCGGCTGCTTTCCACCCTGATGTTGCTGCAAGCGCATGGGCGGCTCTCCACCCGCGAGCTGGCGGAGCGGCTTGAGGTCTCGCAGCGCACCGCGCATCGCGATATGGAGGCCCTGAGCGCGGCTGGCGTTCCTATCCTCGCGCTGCGCGGCTCCCAGGGCGGATGGGAACTGGCCAAGGGCTGGCGCACCCGGGTACCCGGCCTCGACGAGGCGGAGCTGCGCGCGCTGCTCATGTCGCAGCCCAGCGCGCTCGGTGATCCCAGCCTGGCGGCGGCATCGGAGCGCGCCTTCGGCAAGCTGCTGGCCGCCATGCCGCACAAAATGCAGACCCAGGCGGCCTCCATCCGCGCCCGCCTGCACATCGATCCCGAAGGCTGGCACCCTGGGTCCAAGGACCTGTCTCTGCTGCCTGTCGTTCAGGACGCCATCGCACGCGATTGCAAGCTTACCTTTCTCTATTCCCGCGCCGATGGCGAAACCGGAGTGCGCACGGTAGACCCCTTCGGCATCGTGAACAAACAGGCGATCTGGTACCTGGTGGCCCGGGCGCCGGCGGGGATGCGCACCTATCGCATCTCCCGTATGAAGAACGCGGTGGTGCTGGCGGTCCCGTTTCAAAGGCCGGGCAACTTCGATCTGGCGGCTCATTGGAAGAGCGCGACCGCGCAGCTGGAGCAGAAGCGGACCCAATATCAGACCACGCTGGCTCTTGCCCCGGACGCAGCAACTTCGGTCAGCCGCTGGTGCCGGGTTGCCCCAGCCCCAAATGCGCAATGTACCCCGGCTCTTCCCGACGGCTGGACCATTCTTCACGTCTCGTTCGAGAACAGTGAAGAAGCACGATTCATAGCGTTAGGTTTAGGAGCGCGCGTTCAGGTGCTGGCTCCGGCAAGTCTGCGCGACCAGGTGCTGGCGCAGATGGAGACGGCAATGGCGCGGCCATGGGTCTCCCTTTCATGACCAGACTCCAATGCCTGGTCCCCGTCATCGAAAGACCAGGCGAGCCCGGCGGTTATACTGAAAGGTTGCGGGAATCGGCATGTTTCTACTGTGGTTAAGAGTTGCGGCGGCCCTCTACGCGGTGGCCAGTGTTTCGGCGCTGCCTGCGGTGCTTTATGACCGGCCGGGGTGGAAGAAGGTCTGCGTCCCGGCGGCCGTCTCTGCCTTCTTCTTCCATTTTGTCTCTTTGATCGAAATGCTTTCCGCCGCTCACCATTCGCTGCCGGTCGGCATGCACGAGGTGCAGTCCTTGCTGGCGCTTCTGATCTGCGCCGCCTTTCTGCTGGTCGCCGTGCTCTACCGCACCGTATCCTTTGGCATCTTTGCGCTGCCCCTCTCCCTGCTGCTGGTGCTGAGTCCGGCCATGGGTCCGGACCACTGGACCTTTCACTCGCCTGAGATCCGCAGCGGATGGCTCTCGCTGCACATCATCGCCCTGTTGGCGGCCTATGCCGCCCTTATCTTCAGCCTCATCGCCAATTTCCTCTACCTGGTACAGGAGCGGCGGCTCAAGAATAAGAGCAATGTAGATTTCCTGGCCTGGCTGCCCCCGCTCGAGACCATGGAGCGCATCGCCTCGGGCATGCTGCTCATCGGCTTTCCGTTCATGACGCTGGGGCTTTTGGCCGGATCCCTGATCGCCCAGGAAAGCGTCGGGCCGGCCTATTTCAAAGACCCCAAAGTGCTGCTCTCCTTTGCCATGTGGGCCCTCTACCTGGTCATGCTTTTCGTCCGCCGGCAGGCCGGCCTGCGAGGCAGGCGAGCCGTTTACCTCTCCAGCCTCACCTTTCTGGTGGTGATCAGCGTCTGGGCGGCCAACCAGCTTAGCTCCGTACATAGGTTCACCGCCCCATGAACATCGTCCTGCTGGGGCTGAACCATAAAACCGCGCCCATTGAGTTGCGCGAGCGGCTGGCCATTGCACCGCAGCAGCTGGAGGAGGCGACGCGCTCTCTGATGCAAGCGCCGGGGGTGCTGGAGGGAATGATCCTCTCCACCTGCAACCGGGTCGAGCTGCTCACCAGCCAGCAGCCAGACGCACCCCACCTGCTGGAGTTTATCGGGACTTACTTCGGCATCGAGCCCCAGGTGCTGGCGCCGCACATGTATGAGTACCGGCAAGAGAACGCAGTACGCCATCTCTTCCGCGTTGCCTGCAGTCTCGACTCCATGGTCATAGGCGAGCCGCAAATCCTGGGCCAGGTAAAGAGCAGTTACCTGGCGGCGCGCTCCGCGGGGGCCATCCGCGGCCACCTTGATAAAGTGCTGCAGCGCGCCTTTGTCGTCGCGAAACGCGTGCGCAGTGAGACCCAGATCGGCAGCTCCCCGGTATCCATTGCCTCGGTCGCAGTGGAGCTGGCGAAAAAGATTTTCGGCTCCCTGCAGGATAAGAAGGTTCTGCTGGTAGGCGCGGGCAAGATGAGCGAGCAGGCGGCTCGACATCTGATCGATCAGGGCGCAGGAACCGTCCTGGTAGCCAACCGCACCCACGAGCGCGCGTCGCAGATGGCCCAGCGCTTCGGGGGGAAGGCCATCCCGTTTGACGACCTCTACGCCAACGCAGATCAGGCCGACATCATCATCACCTCCACCGGCTCCGCACGGCCCATCTTCCGCCGCGAGCACGCCCACCACTTTCTGCAGCAGCGGCGTGGCCGGCCCATGTTCTTCATCGATATCGCGGTGCCGCGCGACGTCGACCCTGAAGTCAACAAGCTCGACGGCATCTTCCTCTACGACATCGACGACCTGCAATCGGTCGCCGGGTCGCACCTGAAAGAGCGCAGCAAAGAGGCGGAGTTGGCCGAGGCGATGATCCTGGCCGAAGTAGATAAGTATCAGCGCCGGCTGCACGCCCTGAACGTGGCGCCGGAGATTGTGCAGTTCCAGCAATCCGCCGAGCAGATGCGCCGTGGGGAATTGCGCCGCCTGGCGAGCCGCCTGCAGGGTCTCTCCCCGGAACAGCAGGCTGCTGTCGAAGCCCTGACCCGCGGGCTGGTCAACAAATTTCTCCATCAGCCGGTGCAGGCGATCAAGGCAGCCGCCAGCCAGGGCAACGCCGCGGCAGTGGAGGCTCTGCGCGAAGCCTTCGGAGCCAGCGCTTCGGAGGGCCTGACCGAGGACGACGAGGATCGAGAATAATTGATCCGCATCGGCTCCCGGGGATCGCAACTCGCCTTGTGGCAAGCCAATCACATTGCCGAACTGCTGCGCAGCCTGGGGCACGAAGTCTCGATCGAAATCATCCGCACCACTGGCGATCGCATGCAGAACGTCGCCTTCGCCTCGGTCGGCGCCAAGGGCATGTTCACCCGCGAAATTGAAGACGCGCTGCTGGCGGAGACCATCGACCTGGCGGTACATAGCCTGAAGGATTTGCCCACGGAATTAGCCAGCCAGTTCACGCTGGCGGCCATTCCTCAGCGAGCCGATCCGCGCGACGTGCTGGTCTCGGAGCGCTATGGTGGATTCGATGCGCTGCCTGCGGGAGCGGTGGTGGGCACCAGCAGCCTGCGCCGCCAGGCCCAGCTGCGGGCGCGGCGGCCCGACCTCGAATACATTGAGTTTCGCGGCAATGTCGACACCCGGCTGGCCAAGCTGGAGCAAGGCAAGGCGGACGCGATAATTCTTGCCGCCGCCGGCCTCGACCGTTTGCAGAAGGTGGCTGCGATCCGCGAACGATTTGCGCCCGAAGTGCTCTGCCCGGCGCCCGGCCAGGGAGCGCTGGCCATCGAGTGCAGGGCGGGGGACGCGGCTGATGCATGCTGCTTTGCAGCCGCTGGAGGACCCCGGCACGCGCCTGGCCATCACCGCCGAGCGCAGGTGCCTGGCCGCCCTGGGCGGTGGATGCCTGGTGCCCATCGGCGCCTATTGCCACCGTGTTGGCGACGAATTATCGTTGCGCGCCGTCGTCGCCTCCGCGGATGGCCGCGAGATGATCTCCGCCGAGCGGCGGCACACCGATCCGGAGATACTGGGCGAGCAACTGGCGCGGCAGTTGTTAGACCAGGGCGCGGGCGCCATCCTTGGTCTCGAGGAAAAGCGGGCGTGAGCGCCGCACAACCTCTGGCCGGCAAGCGCATCCTGATCACCCGTGCGCGTCACCAGGCGGGCCGGTTGGCGGAAGCGCTCGAGGCGCTGGGCGCAGACCGTGCTGAGGCTGCCGACGATCGAGATCGTTCCCCCTGAAACCTATGCCCACCTGGACGCGGTCCTCGAAGAGATCACCGGCTTCGATTGGCTGATCGTGACCAGCGCCAATGGCGCGGCGGCGTTCGCCGACCGGATGCAGTTTCTGAGCATTCCGCCGGAGCGGTTGCAGCATTTACAGATTGCCGCAATTGGTCCCGCCACGGCGGCGGCGGTCGGCCGCATGGGTCTGAAGGTCTCTGCGATGCCAGAAGAGTATGTGGCGGAGGCGGTGGTTGCCATCCTCAAAGAAAAGGTCGCCGGGCGGCGCGTTCTGCTGGCGCGAGCAGCGGTGGCCCGCGACGTTATCCCCGAACACCTGCGGAAATGCGGAGCGGATATTCACGTGGTCGAGGCCTACCGTACCGTCATTCCCGCCGATTCGATCGTGCAAGTCCGTGAATTGTTTGGGGAAGGGAAGCCGCTGCCCGACGCGGTGACCTTCACCAGTTCCTCGACGGTGAATAATTTCTTCGCCTTGCTCGGGGCAGCCGGGATGGAGCCACCCAACGGTCTGCGCGCCGTCTCGATAGGCCCGGTCACCACGCGCACCCTGCGCCAACATCACTGGGAGCCGGCCTCTGAGGCTACTCAATACGACATCCCGGGAGTGGTGGATGCTTGTGTCAGGCTGTTGACGCCGCATCAGGCACATAAGTAGACTTATGCCGCTCTTCTGAACCCGGGAGCGTCTCCATGAAAGTTAAGTTCGCGGTACTCGTATGGACGCTGGCTTTGCCCCTCTCTCTGTGGGCGGAGAGTTATCGGCTGTATGTCGATAACAGCAACGGCAACGATGTTTCGGTCATCGACCTGGACTCGTTGAAGGTGGTGGACAACCTCAATATCGGTGCTTTCCAGATTCACGGCCTGGCCTTACGGTCCGATGGCAAAATGCTATTTGTCACCGTTGAGTCGGATCACACTCTGCGGTTTGTCGATACCACGACAGGGCAGACCAAGGCCACGATCAAGCTCAGCGGGCGGCCCAATGAGTGCGCGGTAACCCCGGACGGCCGCTACGTGGCTGTGCCCATTCGCGACGGAGATAGCGTCGACATCGTCGACGTGATGCAGCAGAAGGTGGTAAAGACGTTGCCCATCAAGGAGCCGCACAATGCCGTCAGCACCGCCAGCAATCGCTACATCTTTGTGAGTTCCATGGGGTCCAACGCGGTCAACATCATTGACCTCGAGACCCTGTCCTTTTCCGCGGTTGTGCCTGCGGGCGGCAGGCCCAGGCCGTACGTGATTTCGTCCGACGGGAAGACGATGTATGTGGCAGTGTCCTATTTGCATGGGTTCGACATCGTCAATATCCCGGAGAAAAAAGTTCTGGAGCGGGTTGAGATGCCGGCCCAGCACCCCGGCCCTCCTCGGCCGCGTAAGTTCGAAACGCCAGACACGCTTGACTCATGGTCTTGCGCTTACTCCCGACGGTAAAGAATTGTGGGTCACGAGTCTGCTGGATGACTGCATTTACATTTATGACTTACAAGCCAGGAAATTTACCGGCCGCCTGGCCACCGGGGATGGACCGAACTGGATCGTCTTTTCTCCCGATGGAAAATACGGTTGCGTGAGCAATACGGATAGTGACGATGTTTCCATCTTCGACGTGAAGCAACGCCGGGCACTTGCCACTGTGAAGGTTGGCAAGGTGCCAAAGAGGCTCGTAATCGGGACGGGAACCTAAGAATCCCGTATTCGACCAGAGTTCGCTACCCTGAGAAAAGGGTCGCTTGATCGGGCGGATAGAAGACGCGGCCATCTTTGACTTGGGCGAAACCAGTCATGATATGCGGTTTGCGGGATGACCTGCCGTCGGGCAGAACGAAGATATCTTCAACAACACCTCCGCGGGCCAGGACGGCGTCGCCAATCAGAGAACGGTGACAACGCCAGGGAAGAGCCTCGGCGCACATGACCACCACGTTACTCAACTCCTGCTGACCCATCAGCCAGTCAATCTGATCTGCGAATTCCCGTGTCTGCATATAATCCGCATACCCTCGAAAGCCTTCGTTCTGCCAGCCCGTGTTGATGGAATTCTTGTGTGCGGCGCGCCTGCCGCCGAGTCCCTCGCGCCACACCGCACTTATGCCTTGCTCCTCGAGAGAAGAGAAAAACTGCGCCTGACCATACTGCGGGTATCTCCGTGAACCAGGGTAACGGCGCACATCAACCAGAAGGCGGCATCCGTTCTCTTTGAGAGCACGCAGGAATGACTCAATCGGAAGGGTCGAATGTCCGATGGTCATCATATTGGCAACGCCGATGGGGAAACCTGGGGTCTAATGCCCTCCTACCCAGCAGAGTTGACCAGCTCCCATATGCGCGCGAGGTGATGATCGTCGTGTTCGGCGACAAAATACAAATGGTCAACCAGGCGCATGGGTGTCTTTAAACGGGGGTGGGGAATCGCTCGCGCAAAGAGCGATGGGTCCAGCTCCTCTACGCGTCGCAGCAGAATGCCTCTTGCAGCACGGAACTCAGCCAGAATCTGTTTCAATAGGCGCGCATTGTGGTTAGCGTCGTCGGTTTTTCGATTGCTCAGGTCCGTCGGAGTCAGTTGTTCGCTGGCTGCCACATAATCGCCCACGCGCGCCAGCCAGAGCGGTTCGAGGTCAAGCAAGTGGCCGGCCTGTTCCTGAGCCGACCACTTTTCCTGCGCTTTCCGGGTCAGGGTCTGATGAGAGCGGCCAGCCAGCACTTCTTCCAGTCTCGCCGGAGTGCCGCGCAGCCGTGCGCACAGATTCGGATACAGTTCCACAGGAAATGAAAACTCGAACTTACGTTCGAACCAGAGTGTCGTTTGACCCATGGATTCATTCTCCTGCTGCTCAGCTCTCCTGGTTCAGAATATGGTCGACGACGGATTCGTCTTCCGCCAGCAGCGCGTTCTGGCCCGATGTCAGACAAACTAAGCTTGCAGCTCTGCTCCAGATCCGCAAAAAAATCACCTTCGATGGTCGCCGCAAGCTGACGGTCGAGCACGGCAAGATTTACTTCATCGTTCAGGGCAAAGGAGCGGTGGTCAAAGTTGGTGGACCCAACCACATTCCACATGCCGTCCACGGTCATCAATTTCGCATGGATCATCGATGGCCGATACTCGAATATCTCCGCGCCCGCCTGCAGCAGGCGGCTTACGCTGCGATGACTCAGCTTGCGGATGATCGGATGATCGATATGCGGGCCGGCGGTCAAAATCTGCACCGCCACGCCACGATCCTGAATGGCCGCGATCAACGCCTGCCGCGCGCTTCGATCAGGCAGGAAATAAGGGGTGGTAATGCGTATGGTATGGCGCGCGCTGTTGATCAAGGCCTGAAAGAGAATGCGCGCCTGGGTGCCTCCGCCGTGGGGGGTGCTGGAGACGACAAAGCTTTCCGCGCCCTCAGGTGTCGGGCGAAACCCAAATTGTTTGGGGCTGGAAAGAATTTCCCCGGACGATTCCAGCCAATTTTCGCAAAAGGCGGAGATCAAGCCGGCGACCGCTTCGCCTTCCACGCAAAACACGGTATCCCGCCACACCGGTACCGAGGTTGCGTGCAACCAGTGATCGGCGATGCCCGCACCGCCGATAAATCCCGTCTCCCCATCCACGATCAGCAGCTTGCGATGGGTGCGATTGTTGGCTTTCGGCCAGGTATTCCAGCGCAACGGGTGATACCAGCGCATCTGGCCGCCTGCCGCGCGCAGGCCGTCGAAGTAGGCGGAACGGGTACCGAAGCTGCCGAGCGCATCGACGATGATGCGTACCTCGACTCCTGCAGCGGCGCGTTCCGTCAACGCAGCCAATATCTCATCGCCGACCTGTCCCTCTAAAAATTCGTAGAACTCGAGGTTGACGGCGTATTTCGCCCGCCGGATGGCCTCCAGGTACGCCGGGTAAAACTCGACTCCATTCTTAAGCCGCGTGATCCGGGAATGCCGCCTGGTGCCGTCCGTTACCAGGCTGAGGAATTGGATGAATTCCTCCGAATCCAAAGCGGCATCATTCTTGTCCGGCATGGAATAGGGCACGGCCGAACCAAAGAAACCTATCAGGAAACGTGCGCCAAAGAACACCAGCGCGCCTGCCCCAACCGCGGCCAGCCCTCGCGTGGCCAGGTGGGACTTGCTGTTGCGAATGCGGTCAGTCATGCAAGGCAAGAATACGAGACGTTCGCGAGGTCCTTCAAACGGGATTAAGCGCGGAATCTCTCTGCGGAGCGAGCCTTCGCTTTAGCTGCCTCTTCTTCCCGGCTCCTTGGGGCCGCGTTGGTTTCGAGCGAGCAAAGAAGACGGGTCGAAATGGCGGCTACCTCGTCAACAGCTGCCAGGAAAGCGCGTTCATTGGCCTTCGACGGCTTGTTAAAGCCGCTGATCTTCCTTACGTACTGGAGCGAGGCGGCGTGAACCTCCTCAGCCGTCACAGGGGGATCGAAGTTGAATAGCATCTTGATATTCCGGCACATGCTCAAGACCTCAGTTGTTGCCACCTCGGCTCCAATATACCCTTTCTTCCGCGCTTTTTGTGGTCCGCGGCCGGGCAGTTCTCTAGGCAGACGTATTGAGCAGACTTCCGGTAGCCTGTCCGTTTTGCACCAGGTAGCCGGCTAGATCCTGCACGGCGCCTTGGACGGCGCCCGAGCTCAGCGCGTCTGAGATTTTGGCAACCAGGCTCTCGAGCGGGCTGACGGTCGGGGTGCTGGCAGCGGTCGAAGTGTCCTGCGCCTGCAAATCCGCCCTAAGCCGAAGGACATCCGCCTTGGCTGCGGCGCTATTTTCAGAAGACCCAATCGAGGGCGCCTGAGCCTTCAAATCTGTTTTGAACTTAACCAGGCCGTTCTTCGCTCCAGAGATATCTCCGTAGGCCAGCGCCTTGAGTAAGTTGATCATGTCCTGCGTAAGGATATCCGGCGAGCTGCCGGATGAACTGCTGGAATGGATGCTCTTGCGAGAATTTGCGTCACTGAACGTGCTCGCGCTCTTGGGAGTGGTTTGGTTTGCATTCTTCGTCAGTGCGGTGGTGAGGGAATCATCTAAAAGCGAGGCGGAGGAAAGTGTAGATATGGACAAGGTGGCCTCTTTCAGAAAGCGAACTATCTTTGGGACAGAAAAAGATGAAACCCTATCGGCACAGTCGCGAAATCCGTTCAGGCAACTTTCGATTTTTCTCGCGCAACTTTAGGCGTGGTCTGCATCGGAACACACAGATTACGCTGGTCCCGCAATGTGGCGTAAAGCGACTACTGAACGTTTACCGTTACCGACTTGGTCGAACGCCCAAACTGGTTGGTCGAATTCAAGGTGTAGATGGTGGTGACAGCCGGGGTCACCGTTTGCATGCCTCCGCGCACCGGGCCTACCACGTCGATGTAATCGTAGGAGTCGTTGCTGACGGTCCAGCTCAAAGTCACCGGGGTGCCGGCCGCGACCGTAGTCTGGGAGGCGGTGAAGCTGCTGATGGTGGGCACGGCGCCGGTGGGTGCAGAGGCCCCGTCGTAGACCGTTCCCATTTGCACCACGTCGAAGTTCGACGCATCAATCGCTTTCAATGCGTTCAGGTCGTTGTCGTCCCAACGGGCATCCGGCGCTCCCTGGAAGTACATGTTGCTGCCGTTATCGGCGACGATCATGCCGTAATTCTTCATGGCGGTGAGGATCACCTGGTTGGCGGCGCTGAAGCCGGAGATGTCGAAGCTCGCCTTCAGCCGCAGCCGCATGCCCATGATGTTGTCTGTGCCCGAATTATTCCCCGCTGCGTGGGTTGCCGGAGCGACAAAATATCCGCCATTCGCATCGCTTTTGGTTTGAGCCAGGGTCATGCGAAAGGCATGATTGATCGCTCCTGCCGCCACCTCGTCGTAGCGCACCAGCCCGGGAAAGATGGGCAGGCCCGCGGCATCCGCTGAGGTCCATCCATAAGGACGGTGCTCCGTGTTCGTCAGGTCCCAGATAGCCCCATTGGCCGCGCTCCAGGCGCCGCTGCAGAGCTGCGTTTGCCAGGTTTCATAGATCCAGCATTTGTTCTTGTCGATCACGATCAGGTGATTGTCTCCCGTCGTGGTGCAGTTCGCGGGAAAGCCTTCGATGGGAGCGGTGATCGGGATCGGATACAGGGTGATGTCGCTTTCGCTTTGATAGGTAGTCATCGTCACCGGCACTGCCTGGAGTGACACTCGAGTCCACGACCACGTAGGGTATCCCGTAGTTGCCGTCGACCACGTTGGAGAAGTCCGGATGCAGATGGCTCCCGGTAAGCACACCGATGATCGCTGCCGAATTGGGATCGACCGCCGCGGAGGCAATGTTCGTGTTCCAGAGGTTTGAAGAGGGGAACGGAACGTAGCCGTTGAGACTGGCTCCATTGCCGGTGCTCATGTTGCCGCAGGATGGCCCGGCGGTCGAGTTTACGGTAATGCTCAGGCTGCCTGTATGGGAAAGGGGCGTGGGTGCGGTTGAATCCACCACATCCACTGAGAAGGTCGTGCTTCCCGCTACGGTGGGCGTGCCGCTGATCACGCCGGCGGAGGAAAGCGCCAATCCCGCCGGCAGGGTCGTACCGTTCGCCAGGCTGAACATATAAGGTCCCACTCCACCCGCCGCCGTCAACGTCGCCGAGTAGGCTGTGTTCAAGGTGGCCGCTGCCAGCGTAGTTGTGGTCAGGGTCAGTCGTGGCCGTGCCGCCCGAAATCGTAAGCGTAAGCGCTGCCTTGGCGGTCTCTGGAGCAGTAAAAGAGTCCGTCACCACAAAGGTCAACGGATAGGACCCAGCCGCAGCCGGCGTTCCTGAGATGGCTCCACTTGTCGATAGACTCAGCCCGGCAGGCAAGTTGCTACCGGAGGCCAGTGCCCAGCATATAAGGTGGCACGCCGCCAGAGGCCTGGAGCGTGGTGGATGGATAAGGCGATGCAGCCGTGCCGCCGGGAAGAGAGGTGGTGGTTACCGCTAGCAGGGCCGGGCTGATCTTGATGCTCAGACTGGAGGTGGCTGACTGCGAAGTGGGTTGTGTCGAATCCGTCACTTTGATAGTTGCTGAGGATGTGCCGATCGGAGCTTTGCGCCGGTGTACCTGTGATCGCCCCTGTAGCACTACTGATAGCAGGCCGCCGGGGAGGCCGCTGGCGCTGTAGGTGTATGGGGTTGTGCCACCGGATGCTGCCACTGCGCCGCTATATGCCGCGCCGACGGTTCCGCCGGGAAGGGAGGTGGTCGTGACGGTCAGGTTACTGCTTGACTGGGTCGGACTTCCGGCGCCGTTGTTGCCGCTACCCGAACTGCTGCTGTTACCTGACCGCTACATCCAGCAAGAAGCGCTGTTGCCCCAACGATCAGACTCATTCCCAATTTCCGCATGGCCGTAATTCCTCTTGATTGGGCACCGCAGATGGGGAAAGTGTTCAGTTATGCAGCAACTAACATATTCTTCTATGCTCCTGATGCTAACTCAGTAGTCGCAACAAGTGAAGACTGTATCGATACCGAACGCCACGCCAAAGTTGTAGTTACAACTTAAGTAACTGGGAATAAAGGTTCTCACGATAGGTTCCGCTGAACTGCGGTCCCTCAACTGCGATCGGATGACAAAGGGGAGGATGGCGCTGTCCACTGAAAGTAGTGACTGGGTGTTCATCCCACCGGATGAAACCGCTTCTGTATCTTCCTGCAACTGCTCTCACTGGAAGCGCCGCCTGTCTGCTTTGTCATCCCGAACGCAGCATGAAGCGTCAACGCCACGGAGCTCTCGCAGGAATATTCGCGGAGCGTAGCAGTGGAGGGACCTGCTGTTTCTTTACTGCGAACGCGCTATCTGGCCTTTCCTCGCCGAGCCACCTTTTTCTTAGCCGGCCGCATGCGGACCGGCTTCTTCCCCCCGCCCTTTTTCTTGGCCGCAGTAGAACCACCCAGAAGCGTAATGAGTTTGGCGCCGATGGGAGACCCGAGGCCGGTGCAGGCATCCCAACCCGGACCAGCGGAAAACGCGCCGTTGTTTCCCGACACGATGTCGTTGAACGCAGACGCAGCTTTCGCGGCATAAATCTGCGGCTGGATAAACCCGGCGCTCTTTCCGTTCTGCTGATTGTTCAGCGCGATCAGCCCAGCCCAAAGCGGCGCCACCGCGCTGGTGCCGCCGATGACCAGATTTTTGCCGTCGACGCGGACCTGGTAGCCGGTCACCGGGTCGGCATCGCCGCAGACATCGGGAACGCCTCGGCCGCCGGTACTTGACGAAGGCGCCGGCACATTCGCATTCGCCTGCCAGGAAGGCAGCGCGAACACGTTGCTCACTCCGCCTCCGGTCGCGCCCTCACCGCTGGCCTGCTCGTTCCACACCACCTCCGAGGTAATAGTGCTGCCATTGCCAACCAGCTTGGTTCCACCACAGGCCAGCACATGCGGGCTGGAGGCAGGGAAGTCGACGTTATTGCCGGTACCTCCGTCGGTCGAGCCGTTGTCGCCCGCGGCGACGGTCACGGTGATGCCCGAGCGCGGCAGCGGACTGGCATGCAGCGTCGAGCGCATTCATCGCCTGCGCGGTCCAACTGGACTCCGGCCCGCCCCAGCTGATCGAAATCACGCTCGGTTTGTTGGTCGTATCGTGCACCGCGCTGCTGATGGCATCGATGAACCCCTGGTCGGTATTGGGCGCGAAGTAGACGACGATCTTTGCCCCTGGCGCGACCGCCGCCGACACTTCGATATCGAGCATGACCTCGCCATCCGCACCGTTCGGCGTTGCCCGGAGTGTTCTTGCCGTCGTCCACCGATACAGCGGTCACCTTGGGCGCCTTTAGGCCCAGTCCTTTGAAGTAGGCGGTCAGATCCGCGGTACGATAGCCCCCGCCCAGCTCGATGATGCCGATGGTCTGCCCAGCAGCAGTCGCGCCCTGGGGAAATTGATAAAGCTGCGCAACCTGAACCGGAGTGTAGGAGGTGTTGGCTGCGCCGGCATGGGCGCGGAAGTGAGGTTGGGCCTGAGGGCGATTATCGAGCCCCAGAACCGCCTCCACCGCATCGGCTAGTTCGGCGGGCAAACGGATACTGCCTTCACGGACGCGATAGATGTTGCCGTCAAGCATCTTTCTGCGTGAGGGTGACACCAAACGCCTTCTGCATCGCAGCGACCGTCCCGGTGAGCTTGATCGTGCGCCGCTCGGGCTTGGGCGTGTCTTTCTCGACATTCAGCCCGAATTCTTTCGCAAAGGCGCGCACCAGCTTGATGGCGGCAGGATCAGCCGCATGCTGTTGGCGATACTGGGCGCGGGTGAGCCGGTCTTTGCCCAGGCGCTTGGTATTCAGCGGACTCTTGCGCCTGACGATGACAGAAACAGTGAGGACGCTGGCGGCGCGCGCCGGTTTTTCGCCGGTTGCCGCGGACAGGGGTGCTTTCTCACTCCCCGGCAGCACAACGCGCTGCTGGGAAGAAAAGCGGGAGGCGGATTTTTAGAAGCCATGGGGGAACTCTCCGATGAGTACGACGCCCATATATTCCGGTCTACGTTCCAGGAAGTTTCGCCTACCACCGACCTACGCAGACATTTGAATGACACCCCCATACTACTGCCGGTACTCGCGTTCGCACAGGTACATTACGAAAAGACGGAGCCGGCCTTCCAACCCGCTGACAGAACTTGCTGGAGAATACACTCAGGCGAAGCCGCTGTAGAATGAAGGCTAGCAATGCCCACATCGATAGACTGGCCACTGAAGCACCCGCCGCGGCGCCGCCGCCGCTTCCTTTTCCTCCTCGCGGCCATCGCCGTCATCGTCTTCGGCGGTCGCACCGCGCTCTCGTATTTCGTCGACTTGCTGTGGTTCCGGTCGCTCGGTTACGGCAGCGTCTTCACCAAAACGCTGGCGCTTGAGTGGAGCATCTTCGCCCTCTTTGCGGCAGCCACCTTTTTCATTCTCTACGGATCGTTTGCCGCTCTCAAGCGCACGCATCTGCCCGATCTGCCCAGCAGTCACACTATTTTCTTCGGCGGGCAGCCCGTAAGGCTCCCGGTTGAACCTGTCATGCGCCTCATCGCTTTCGGCGGATCGATCGCCATTGCCCTGGTGACGGGCGCCGGCATGATGGCGGAATGGCCAACCCTGGCTCTCTTTTGGTACGCGCCGGCCGCCATGGGCGGTGTGACGGTCGTTCGACCCGATCTTTGGCCGGCCGCTGAACTTTTTTCTCTTTACCCTGCCGGCATGGCAGCTCATCTCCGGCTGGCTGCTTACGCTGGCCATCATTACCTGCGTACTGGCCGTTTTCTTCATCCTCATCACCGGCGGTGCGGGTGCGTTCACCGGCCGCCGCAGTTACCTCACCATTCCCTGGCGTGGGCTCTCCATCACCTTTGCCTTCCTTCTGCTGATTCTGGCGATGCGCGTCTATCTCGGCCGCTTCGATCTTTTGTTCGACGACCATACGGTCTTCGGAGGCGTCACCTACACCGACGCGCACATCACGCTCACCGGCTTGCTTCTGGTATGCGTGGCGCTGGTTGCGTGGCGCGGTGGCCTCAGCCGTAAACGCCATGACGGTGGCCCGGGGACGCTGGCTGGTGGCGGCGATTCTTCCCGCCGCTCTCTGCTTTGCCGGCGTTCGCGTGGCCGGCTGGTGGATGAGCAGCTTTATCGTCAAACCCAACGAACTGGTGCGCGAGCAGCCCTACATTGCCCACAACATCCTCATGACCCGCCAGGCGTACGGACTGGATCGCTTCTCCCAGCGCGAGTTTCCCGCGGAGACGACCGTCGGCGCGGCGGATCCGGCCAATAATCAACCTACCTTGCAGAACATCCGCCTGTGGGATTGGCAGGCGCTGCAGGACACTCTGCGTCAGATTCAGGAAATTCGCACCTACTATGACTTTCCCGATATCGACATCGATCGCTATGCAAATCGATGGCAACCTGCGCCAGGTGATGCTCGCCGCCCGCGAACTGAATGTCGAGAAGCTTCCCGAGAGCAGCCGGAACTGGATCAATGAAAAGCTGATTTACACCCACGGCTACGGCATTACGATGAACCCCGTCAATGGGTTCACCACCGAAGGGCTGCCAACTCTCTACCTGAGCAACATGCCGGTGCAGAGCACCGTTCCCGGCCTAACTGTAACCCGGCCGGAGATCTATTTTGGCGAGCTGACGAACACCGACGTGTACGTCAAGACGCGGCAACAGGAATTCAATTATCCCCAAGGGCAGAGCAACAACCTTACCTCATATCAAGGCGACGGCGGCATTGTGCTGGGCGGCTTCCTGCGCCGCGTGGTGCTCGCGCTGGACCGCGGCGATGTGGGCAAAGTTACCCTTCAGCGACGATGTGAACGCGCAGAGCCGCCTGCTGATGCGGCGCAACGTGCGCGATCGCGTAAACGCCCTGGCGCCGTTCCTCACCTACGATCCGGATCCTTACATCGTGGTCGGCGAGGATGGCAGGCTGTCGTGGGTGATGGACGCGTTCACCACCTCGGACCAGTATCCGTACTCCAGCCATTACCGTCTGGGTGACGATTCCATCAACTACATGCGCAACAGCGTCAAGGTAGTCATCGACGCCTACGATGGCTCGACTACGTTTTATGTCTTTGACAACCAGGATCCGATTCTCGCGGCCTAGCGGCGTATTTTTCCCGGCCTGTTCAAAGATGCGGCAGCGATGCCGCCGGGGCTGCGCAAGCATATGCGCTACCCCGAGTTATTGCTCAAGTTGCAGGCGAGAAGTCTACGGCCTGTATCACATGACCAATCCCGAGGTGTTCTACAACCGCGAGGATTTGTGGACAGTCGCCACCGAAGTCGGCATGAGCGAGGGCGGTGGACAGACCACCCAGCCGATGCAGCCGAATTTCGTGTTGATGAAGCTGCCGGACGAAACCGGCATGGAGTTCGTCGAGATTCTGCCCTTCACGCCCGCCAATCGTAACAATCTGATTGGCTGGATCGGCGGCCGCAGCGATGGCGCGCACTACGGCACGTCGGTGGTCTACAACTTCCCCAAGAACAAGCTGGTGGACGGACCGCTGCAGATCGAAGCGCGCATCGATCAAAACGCGCAACTTTCCGGGCAATTGACGCTGTGGAATCAGCAGGGCTCGCACGTGCGGCGCGGGACCTTGCTGGTGATTCCTACCGGGCGCGCGCTGCTGTACGCCGAGCCCATCTACCTGCAGGCGGAGCGAAGCCCGATGCCGGAGCTGCGCCTGGTGGTGCTTGCGCTGCAAGACCGGCTGGCGTACGGATCGACCTTCGAGGCGGCGCTGGCAGCGCTGTTTGGAGGAGCGGGCTCGTCCTTACCGCAGCGGAGCCGCAGCGCACCGCGGCGCCATCGACCGGCCGCCGCGGCCCAGCCCGCAACCGACCTTAACCCACCATCGCTGAAGCCGCCAAAGACCTGGCCGACTACCAGCGGTTGACGGCCGAAGGCAAGCTCGGCGAGGCGGGGCAGAAGCTGGAAGAGCTGAAGCGTGCCATCGACAAGCTGAACACGCGTCACTAGAGGTTTCCACACGCCAAAGCCCGGTGCTCAGCGGCTTAGTGTCGATCCTCTCCGACGCCCATCATATGACGAACTCCGGCATCGTAGCCGCGTTCGAAGCCTTCGCGATACTCGTGGCGAAGCTCACGGGGAACATTCGGGTGGCGATATTCATCGCGGTTATTTACATCCGGCCGCCGATGGTTTTCGTAATCCTTGCGCGCCCCTTCCATGCCATCGTGAAACCCACGCTTTTGTATGTCGGTGTATTCGGAGGGCATATAGTCCCATCCACCGTGCTCACCATATCCAGGAGGAGGGCCCTGTGGCGGCGCATATTGCGCGTAAACTGCGGCCGTGGAACCCAGCATGAGAACTATCGTGCTCGATGTTGCCAAACGACGGAAAGCATTCATCTGCTTGACCCCTTTCGTGCTCTTACTATCTATGCAAGATAGATGCGGAGGCAGCATCGGGTGTTGTCGAGATCAAACTTAAGTTCGGCTAATGCTTTGTTATGAGGCAGTTACTCGGATTCTTCGCCTCGGCATCCGGGTGAGGCCTGCTGCTTGAGGCGCTGACCCGTCTCAAGATCGATCTCTAGCCGGGCGTTATCGGAACGAATGCCGACCGGTCCATCGAAGCTCAGCGCATCCGGCCCAACGGAGCCCTCCCACACCAGCGAGTTATCGGCAAAGACCTTCATCTCTGCTCCATTCATTTCGGCGCGAAGAGTATGCGTGTCTCCAGGTCTTAGCGCGGGGACGGGTGAGCTGCGGTGCGGCTTGATGTTTTGGTATCCGCGATTGCTGCATTGCGCGCTTGTGTGCTCGCCAGGGTTACTTTTTACCGACACGACGAGTTTCGCTTCAGGTTCGATCCGCCACATCGCATAAACCAGATTGCAAGCATCCTGAGCCCGTAACTTGAGGCCAAACTGGCGGCGCATTTCGCCGGAGGCGAGTGGGGCCTCGTTGGGGGTGGAGCCCAGAAAAGTGAACCGCGCCTCAGCTGCCGGTCGTGAATACCAGTTGACGTACGCTCGCATTTTCGAAACGTTGACCGCCAACCGGCCCCCGGGGAGTTCTTCAATCGCGCCTTCTGTCACGCAGAGATTGCTTTTGAGACCGGCGCCAACGACTGCGAGCCAGCGCTGAGACTCAAGCCCAGTAGCAGGACGAGAGCCAGGGCGTCTAACTTTCGTAGTTTCATGTCGAGCGGATCAACGATAGGGCCCCAGGGAAATGACCAGAATCTCACCTAACGCGTCGGATTCATTGCGCCATTGGCGGGCCGTTCCCGCCACCACTGTCACCGAATCGCCGCGTTCGAGGGTATGCTCGCCTTCTTGCAGCTTCAGGATCACTTTGCCTTCAAAGACCATCGCGAACTCGTCGGAGATGGATGGCGTGGCATGTTTTCCCGTGAGGCCGCCCGGCTTGATGATCAGCATCGAAGCCCGGAACTGCGACGGGTTGGAAAGCGAGCCCAGGGAAGCAATTTCCGCCCGCGACCAATCAAGCGCCATGTGGGCGCGGTCGCTTGCGCGCACGATCGTCGCTACCTGCTGATTTGCCGAAAGGAAGAACTGGCCCAGCGTCACCCCCAGCGCATTCGCTATTTTCTCCATCGAAGAGATGGAGGGGGAGCACTGTCCGTTCTCAATCTGTGACAAAAAGCTGGCAGAAAAGTCCGTCCGTTCGGCAAGAGCTCGCAGTGAAATTCCCTGTTGCTCTCTTAAATAACGCAGAGAGTTCCCAAGAGTCTGTTCGATCATCTAGTGCCAACTGGATCCAGCGATTGTTACTGGTACATGAAGATACTGGTTTCCCAGTATACAGACGAGGTTGGCCACGAAATTGTTCCAAAAGCTATCTAATGGCCATATCTAGCTTATCGGTTGGACAGGTTGCGCGCCATTTCATGCCACCAGCGCGATTGCTCCACTTAGTCGTGACTACTCCATGTCTTATCACCCGAGTTGCACAACGGCTCCAAGGTGCAATCGACACAGCGCGGTTTGCGGGCAATGCAGACTTGGCGCCCGTGGTGGATCATCTCATGGGAAAAGGCGATCCAGTGATCCTGAGGAATGATCTTCATGAGATCTTTCTCCACCAGGATCGGCTGGGTAGCCTTGGTGAGTTCGAGACGTCGTGAGAGTCGAAGCACATGCGTATCCACCACTACGCCCACTGATTTGCCGAAGGCCACACCCAGCACCACGTTGGCCGTCTTGCGCGCCACGCCCGGCAGGGTCAGCAGCTCATCCATGGTCTCGGGAACCTTACCCGCGTATTCTGGGTGAGTTTGCGGGCCGCGCCGTTCAGGGACTTGGCTTTATTGTGATAAAAGCCGGTGGAGCGAATCAGCTCTTCTATCTCGACCAGCGGCGCATGGGCGAAGTCAGTGGGTGTAGGAAATTGCTTGAACAGTGCTGGGGTGACCATATTTACCCGCGCGTCGGTACATTGCGCGGAGAGGATGGTGGCCACCAGCAGTTCCCACGCATTGCTGTGGTGCAAGGCGCACTCCGCCCCCGGGTAGGCTTTGGCCAGGAGCTCCAGCAGCGCGGCAATTCGCTCCGGAGCCAGGGGATTGCGCCGCGGCTTCTTCGCCGCGGCCTTTTTCGGCTTCCTGGCTGGAGCCTTCATCGAACCCTTAGCCGAGCCGCGCCAGCATGTCTTCCGGCGTCATGCGAATGCAGGTGAAGATGGGTGTGTCTCTCAGGGTGTAGGGGCTGATCTCGGTTTCCCGCAACTGCTGCACCAGGTCGAGGAAATCCTCGGGATAGTTGGTTTCAAATGCCACTACAAACTCCTGGTCGTCGATGCCGAAGGAGTAGGTAGTGTTGAGTTTGACTCGAGGATAAAGATGGCCGACCCGGATGTGTTCGTTCATCAGGCGCTGGCGCTCTTCCGCCGGCAACAGATACCAGGCGCGGGTTTTCCAGAAGGGATAGATGAAAATATACTTCTGCCCGCCGGGCCGGATGCTGCCCCGCGAATCGTGCTGGCCCTCGTGTTCGTGTCCGATTAAGTATTGCGACCGCTTGGTCATGGACAGGTAGCTGTAGGCTGTCTGCAGATAACCACCCATCGGGGTCGCCATCAGCTCGGCCGTCATCTGGTTCAGATCTTCCGCGGTATAGCAGATGCGCCACAGCACCATGTCGCAATCGCCGCGCAGGCCGACCGTGGAATAGGTAAGCGTGAGCAGGCGTCCGGGTTGATTCCAGCGTTTGATCACCTCGGCAAAGGCGGCGCGGTGGGCATCTTTTTCCGCCCCGGGCAGCCGGCGCCATTCGGGAAGAACCTTGAAAAACGTGAAACCAATCGTCTGCCGCTTCACTTCCTTGGCTGGGGCACGCTGCGGCTCAGCCGCGGGCTCGGTCTGTCCGGAAACTTCCGGGATGAGGGTTTCTGCCATGGGGTACTCCTCGCAAGTTCCATGGTAGCAAAGCGTCCAGCGGCTATACTTCTTCCGGATGACTGAGAAAATTTTAGGGGTCCTCGCGCACTTCATCATTGCCGTCATTTCGGCTACGGGTTATCTCGGGATTGCGCTGCTGATGGCGATTGAGTCGGCCTGCGTTCCGCTGCCCTCGGAAATCATCATGCCGTTTTCCGGCTACCTGGTTTACAGCGGCAGGTTCCAGCTGGTATGGGTGGCCACGGCGGGCGCGATCGGCTGCAATCTGGGTTCGGCGGTAGCCTATTGGGTGGGAGCGCATGGCGGCCGCCCGCTGGTGGAGCGCTTCGGGAAATATGTCCTGCTCAGCCGACAAGACCTGGACCGCACCACGCATTTCTTCCTGAAATACGGATCCATTACCGTGTTTTTGGCCCGCCTGCTTCCGGTGGTGCGGACTTTTATTGCGTTGCCCGGCGGCATTGCCCGGATGCCGTTGTGGCGCTTCCACATCTACACCTTTCTGGGATCCTGGCCGTGGTGTTTTGCGCTGGCGTACGTGGGCATGAAGCTGGGCCAGTCCTGGGAAACCGATCCCCGCTTCAAAGCAGTTTTTCACCGCTTTCACCTGGGCGTGGAGGTGGTGTTGCTGGCGGCCATCCTGTGGTTTGTATGGTCGCACTGGAAGCATCGCAACCAAGCCGCCGCGATCTAAACTCTTGCCCCCGCACGAGAAATTTAACCGGGAATTCTCGCCCTACCCCCGAAAAGGGGTGGGATTCCACTGCTCTCGACAGGCAGCTTTCGAGCCCTAGGGGTTCTGGGATTTGTGGCTGGTGGAGACTCTCACTTGGTTCGCTCCTGGGCAGCCGTGGCTACCGTTAAGGCTTGCTTTCTCTCCTTTGAGCGGCTCCGATTTGCCAAAGTCAGAAGCGAAGGGCGAGACTTGAAAGCAAAAGACGCGAGAGGACGGATCCGCAAGAAAATGTCTACCCCCACAAGCAGCAGCCAGGAGTCTGCTGGCAGTTCACCCATTCAGCCAGCCAATGGAAAGCTAGGAATCATGATCCCCGGAATGGGGTCGGTTGCCACCACCCTGGTGGCCGGCGTGGAAGCCGTGCGCAAGGGGATCGCCAAGCCCATCGGCTCCCTTACCCAGATGGGAACCGTTCGCCTGGGCAAGCGCACCGAGGCACGCACCCCGCTCATTAAGGATTTCGTCCCCCTGGCGAAGCTGGATAATCTCTGCTTCACGGGCTGGGATATTTTCGCCGACAACATGTTCGAGGCTGCCAAGACGGCGCGGGTGCTCGATCGGGAGCAGCTCGAAACGGTTCGCCCCTTTCTGGAAGGCATCCGGCCTATGCCGGCGGTTTTCGATCAGTATTACGTCAAGCGTCTGACCGGCAGCAACGTAAAGAAGGGCAAGAACAAGCGCGACCTGGCCGAGCAGCTGCGAGCGGATATCCAGGCCTACAAAAAAGTGACCCAGCGCCAGGTGATGATCTGGTGCGGTTCGACCGAGATCTTTCTCACCCCTACGGCGGTCCACCAGTCCTTGGCCGCGTTTGAAAAGGGACTGGAAGAGGACGACATCAACATCGCGCCTTCGATGATTTACGCTTACGCCTCGCTGCAGGAAGGAGTCCCGTTTGCCATGGGAGCGCCGAATTTGACCGTCGATCTGCCGGTCATGCAGGAGCTTTCGCGTCAGAACAGCGCACCCATCACCGGCAAAGACTTCAAGACCGGGCAAACCTTCATGAAGACGGTTCTGGCGCCGGCGTTCAAGGCGCGCATGCTGGGAGTAAGCGGCTGGTACTCCACCAATATTCTGGGCAATCGCGATGGCGAAGTGCTGGACGATCCGCAGTCCTTCAAGACCAAGGAAGAGTCCAAGCTGAGCGTGCTTGACTTCATTCTGCAACCCGATCTCTATCCCGATCTCTATAAGGATATTTATCACAAGGTGAGGATTAACTATTATCCGCCGCGCGGTGATAACAAAGAAGGTTGGGACAACATTGACATCTTTGGCTGGCTCGGTTACCCGATGCAGATCAAGGTTGACTTCCTGTGCCGGGATTCGATCCTGGCCGCGCCCATCGCGCTCGATCTTGTCCTCTTCCTGGACTTGGCCGCACGCACTCCGGAGCTGAAGGATATAGGCATTCAGGAGTGGCTGAGCTTTTACTGGAAGTCGCCCATGACGGCTCCCGGGCTTTATCCCGAGCACGATCTCTTCATTCAGCTGATGAAGCTGAAGAACACGCTGCGCCATATTCAAGGCGAGTCTCTGATTACCCACCTCGGCCTCGAGTACTACGACTAAGCTGGAGTACTACGACTAACCTGGATTACTTTCCCTACCACCGGACACCCGGCCCCATCCTTCGCGCTGTTTGCCAAGGATGGGACGCGGGTCTTTGGTGCCTTCTGCTTTTGCTGCCGATCGGCCGCGCGCAAGAGGTCAGTTTTCGTATCACGCCTCTCCACCCGGTGCAGGAGCTGCGTGCTCAGGCGCTCAAAGCGTCGCCGCCACGGGAGCAGGGAACTTTCCGCAACCCTGACCTGGTGGAGTTGGTGAAACTCGATCCCACCATCAAGCTCGACATCCGCTACGCCACCACCAACAATTTTCTAGGTACGCCCTTGTACACCCAGGCGCGGGCGTTTCTGCAGCGGCCGGCGGCGGAAGCGCTGCTCCGTGCCCATCGCGAGCTCAAGGCACAGGGATACGGGCTGATCATCCATGACGGCTACCGCCCGTGGTACGTAACGGAAATTTTCTGGAAGGCCACACCGGACGACAAGAAGATTTTCGTCGCCAATCCCGCGCAAGGCTCCAGGCATAACCGCGGATGTGCCGTGGACCTATCCTTATATGATCTGCAAACGGGCAAAGAAGTGAAGATGCCCAGCGGATATGACGAGATGACCGATCGCGCCTTTGCCAATTACGCCGGCGGCACGCCGGAAGAGCGCGCCCGCCGCGCTCTTCTGCGCCAAGCCATGGAAAAGCAGGGTTTCACGGTCAATCCTGACGAGTGGTGGCACTTCGACTATAAGGATTGGAAACAGTACCCAATTCAGAATGTGAAGTTTGAAGACCTTTCCGTCGATTAAGAATGGGAATCAAGTCGATGCCGGCGTGCAAACGGTTTTGCTTCGGAAATGCACGCTTTCCGTCTAACTCCGAAGTGGTAAATTAGCTCCTTTCCACAGGCCCGCGGGACATACGGGGAAGAAACCCTGCAAGTAAACCAATCGCCGGAAGATAAGCGCATACCTTGTAGACAAAGAAAATGCTGGTAGCGTCTGCGATGCGGCCCAGTATCGCCGCTCCGATGCCGCCCATACCAAAGGCAAAGCCGAAGAACAGACCGGAAATCATGCCCACTCTTCCCGGAACCAGTTCCTGCGCGTAGACCAGAATCGCGGGGAAGGCCGAGGCCAGCACCAAGCCGACGACCACGCTCAACACGCCCGTCCAGAAGAGGTTTGCGTAAGGCAACAGTAAAGTAAGCGGCAAGACTCCGAGAATGGAGCACCAGATCACCGTCTTGCGGCCAATGCGGTCGCCAATCGGCCCTCCAATTAAGGTTCCGGCAGCCACAGCTCCCAGGAAAGCAAAGAGGTGAATCTGCGAACTCCGCACCCCGACATGGAAGCGGCTCATCAGGTAGAAGGTGTAGTAACTGGTGAAGCTTGCCAGGTAAAAATATTTGGAAAAGACGAGCGCGATCAGAACCGCGATCGCCGAGGCCACACGCCCACGCGATAGGCCCGTCGCCTGATCCCCATGCTTCGCGCGCCGGATTTGCAGAAGCGACAAACGGGCCTTGTACCAGCCGCTCACCCGCGACAGCACCACGATGGCGGTCAAGGCCACGAGCGAAAACCATGCCACTCCGCGCTGCCCGTGCGGCAGCA
This sequence comes from uncultured Acidobacteriaceae bacterium, assembly GCA_963757515.1. GTDB lineage: Bacteria > Acidobacteriota > Terriglobia > Terriglobales > Acidobacteriaceae > PALSA-350. Next base: position 296,961 of record CAVWRV010000003.1, read on the forward strand.
CGACAAAAGCAGCCAGCAGCGGCCCCAATGCGGATCCAGTGTTCCCGCCAACCTGAAAGACCGATTGCGCCATGCCGAGCCGGCCACCGGAAGCCAGCCGCGCCACCCGCGAAGCCTCCGGATGGAAGACCGCCGAACCCATGCCAATCAAAGAAGCAGCCAGCAACAGCAAAGGGAAGCTGGGAGCGAACGCCAGCAGGAGTAGACCTGTCAGGGTGAACACCATGCCCATCGGTAGCGAGTAGGGCATGGGCTTGTGGTCGGTAAAGTGTCCGATGAAAGGCTGCAGGATGGAGGCCGTCATCTGGAACATCAGTGTCAGCAAACCAATCTGACCGAAGTTCAGATGGAATGAGCTCTTCAAAATGGGATAGATGGAGGGCAGGAGAGACTGCATGGTGTCATTCAGCAAGTGGCCAAAGCTCACTGCGATCAGCACCCGAAAAATTGTCCCCTCGTTCCCTAGCCCGGGGCCCTGGACCTCACTCTTCTCGACGATTTGCGTAGTCATGCTTGATTCCTGCGCGTCCTCTCCTTCTATGCTAGCGTGAGTTGCCCGGGCCCACCTCCCTTAGGCCTAAAACAAGTGCTTCCAGGAATGTTTCATTGCTTGCTCCCGACGGGATCTTCACCCGCATTTTTTCTGCCATGCTGTGCGCCAGTTTCTCTGCCAGGCTTGCTCCCACATCGAGCGGCAGATCGAGCCGTCGCAGCAGGAAGTTCTCAATCAACTGCAGGTCCATGCGCGACAGCCGCGCGACCGCATCCGCGGGCAGGTCGAGGGTCTTGGCTGCGGTTGGCTGGAGTGGCCGTTCGAGGGCGGCGGCGGTGAAGGTTCGCGTGCCTGCGGGCACCATGGGTGTTTCCGCCGGTACGCTGTGCACTACCAGGGTGCCCGCAACCATGTCGCCCAATCGTTGCTGGCGGCGGGTGGTGAAGATGCACAGGGCGCCCACCAGGTAAAAGCCCGGCACCATATCGATAATCCGAATCAGGTTTCGGCCCATCGATTCGAACAAGCCGATCGGCCTGCCGCTTTGCTGGATCACACGCAGATGCAGCAGCCGCTTACCCGGCGTTTGCCCATGCCAGAACGCCTCGAAGAGAGTGAAATACCCCCACTGAAGAAGGAACGGAATGAGGATGACCACCGCGATCGCCCATTTCGCCGGATCGGCGGATGGCGTGGAGTGGTTAGCGGACGATAGGTGCGGCAGCGCGGCGACCAGCAGGAGGATCAGGACCACGAATGCGCCCAGCGTAAATCCCTGCACCACGGAATCGACCAGCAACGCCACGCACCTGCTGCCGATGCCGGCGAGCGGCAGTTCAATCCCTACCAGTTCCGGGGTCTCGATGCTAAGCTGATCCCGAAGATCGATACTCTTGTCGCTCATCGCCATCAATCATGATATCGAATCGCTGGATCGAAAAGCGTAGAAGCTCCTGGGACCGTCTGCGCTCGCTGCTTGGCGCGCTCGAGTCGCGGGGAGTTCGCAGCTTGCCTCCCGCCGAGTTGCGGGAGATGGCTTTGCTCTACCGTCAGGTAGCCAGCGATCTTTCCGCGTTGCGCCAGGAGCGCAGCGCTCGCTCCCTCGAGGCGGAACTGAACCAGCTGCTCGGCCAGGCGCACGCGATCATTTATTCCAGGCGCAAAACCAATTTCTCTGATCTGTGGCGATTCTTCTCCAGCGAGTATCCGCGCCTCTTTCGCAAGCTGCTTCCGTTTACGCTTGCCTCCCTCATGCTGTTTCTGGCGGGCGCGGTTGTAGGCAGCCTGCTCACTTTGGTGCGTCCTGAGTTCAAGCGACACTTTCTCGGTCCGGTGATGACGCAGACCATCGAGCGCCGCGAGATGTGGACCCAGTCGGTCAATTCGATGGCGCCCCAGGCCTCCAGTGCGATCATGACCAACAATCTGGCGGTTACCTTTACTGTCTTCGCCGCGGGAATCACCGCGGGTCTCGGCACCGTATACATGATTGTCTGGAACGGCGTGCTGCTGGGGGTGATCGCGACTGCCTGTCATCAGGCGCAAATGAGTATCAAGCTATGGAGTTTCGTCGCTCCCCACGGATCGCTGGAGCTTCCGGCAATCATCATCGCCGGGGGCGCCGGCCTGCGCCTCGCCTACGGCTGGCTTTTTCCCGGCATTTACAGCCGCCGGCATTCGCTCTCCGTGGCTGGGTCCGAGGCGGTCCGCCTGGTCAGTGGGGTTGTTCCCATGCTTATTGTCGCCGGCATTCTCGAAGGCTTCTTTTCTCCCTCAGCCGCTCCAGTGGGGCTGAAGTTTGTTACCGCCTCGTTGCTCTTCACCTTGCTTCTGCTCTGGCTTTGGTCGGGGAGTCTGCGTGAGAACCGGGGAAACGCCACTGCAGATCCCTCCACTGCGCTACGCTTTGTATCAGTGCCCGACTAAACAGGCTGCGGAAAAAGTCGCTCTCGGGTAGGTCCGGGCTTTAGCCCGGACAATCAACCTCAAAATCGATGGGCCTTCAGGCCCTGAGGTAGATAACCAGGATGGACGGGTGCCCCACGTTCGCCATGGCGTACGTGGGACGAACAAGGGGTCACTACACCAAACGTCAAAAAACGTACGCTAAGGAAATTAGATCACTCGTTTGAGGCTGTAAAGGGCCGTAAGGGCCTGAATGAGCCTTTCCGAAGGCGCCCTGAAGCCTGCCAGGTGTAGTCGCCGGTCAAGTTGACGTGCTCCCATCCGATGGGTGAGAGGTGGGTAAGAGCTTCGTCGTCGATTGCGATGCCATGCCCGCGCAACGCGGCGATGGCGCGTTCGAGATAGACGGTGTTCCACAGGATGATGGCAGCGACAATCAGGTTGAGACCACTCGCCCGGTAGCGTTGGTTCTCGAAGCTGCGGTCACGCAGGTCACCCTGCCGGTTGAAGAAGACGGCGCGAGCGAGGGCGTTTCTGGCCTCGCCCTTATTGAGTCCGACCTGGACACGCTTGCGTAATCCAGACACAATCCCAGGAGTTCAGATAGCTTCCGTGCGGACCTGTCACTTGAGACAGGTACACGGAGCGGCACGGTGCTCTTAAAGTGGTAAGCGCAGAGTTCAAGAGGGGAAAACGATGAGCGCGGATGACAAACCAATCAAGCAGGATTCACCTACCTTTCCCACCCACACCGTCGGCGAGCATCGCTGGCCGCACGATGCAGGAATCGATCTACAAGCAGCGCGTTGAACCGCGCCGGCTTCCCCCTGATTCGCCCAACATCCTCATCGTGCTGATCGACGACGCAGGTCCCGGCCTGCCGTCCACCTTCGGCGGCGAAGTCCAAACCCGAACAATGGACCGCGTCGCCATGGGAGGGATCTCGCTCAACCGCTTCCACACTACGGCCATGTGCTCGCCCACGCGAGCGTCTATACTGACCGGCCGGAATCATCACCGCGTCGGTTCCGGCCAGATCGCGGAGCTGGCGAACGACTGGGACGGATACTCGGGCCACATCCCCAAGAGCAGCGCGCTGGCTGCCGAAGTGCTGAAGGACTACGGCTACAGCACGGCCGCCTTTGGAAAGTGGCACAACACACCTGCCGAGGAAACGACCGCCGCCGGCCCGTTCGAGAACTGGCCGACCGAGTTGGGTTTCGAATATTTCTACGGATTCCTGGCAGGCGAGGCCTCGCAGTATGAGCCCAATCTGGTGCGGAACACCACGGTCGTCCTGCCGCCCAAGAGCCCGGAGGAGGGCTACCACCTCAGCGAGGATCTGGCGGACGACGCCATCGGCTGGCTGCAGACGCACAAGGCCTTACAGCCGGACAAGCCGTTCTTTATGTACTGGGCGAGCGGCGCCATCCACGGGCCGCACCACATCATGAAGGAGTGGGCCGACAAATATAAAGGTAAGTTCGATGACGGCTGGGACGCCTACCGTGAGCGCGTCTTCAAGCGCGCCAAAGAGAAGGGCTGGATCCCCGACAATGCGATACTCACGCCCCGGCACGAATCTATGCCGTCATGGGAGAGCATCCCCGAAGACGAGAAGCCCTTCCAGCGCCGCCTGATGGAAGTGGCCGCCGGGTTCGCCGAACACGTGGACGTTCAGGCCGGCCGGGTCATCGACGAAATCGACAAGCTCGGCTATGGCGACAACACGCTCATCTTCTACATCTGGGGCGACAACGGTTCCTCGTCAGAGGGACAGAACGGCACCATCAGCGAGTTGCTGGCGCAAAACGGCATCCCCACTACCGTCAAGCAGCACATCAAGGCGCTGGACGAACTTGGCGGACTCGACGTGCTCGGCTCGCCCAAGACCGACAACCAATACCACGCAGGGTGGGCCTGGGCCGGCAGCACCCCCTACAAGGGAACCAAACTTCTAGCCTCGCACTTCGGCGGCACGCGCAACCCGATGGTCATCCAGTGGCCGGCAAAGATCAAACCCGATGCCACACCGCGCCCACAGTTCCATCACTGCAACGACATCGTCCCCACAATTTACGAAGTTGTCGGCATCACACCACCGCTCGAGGTCAACGGCGTTCCTCAGGATCCGATCGACGGCGTGAGTTTCGCCTACACCTTTGGCGACCCAAAGGCCAAGGGCCAAATGCTCACCCAGTACTTCGAGATCATGGGCAGCCGCGCCATCTATCACGATGGCTGGATGGCCTCCGCTTTTGGACCGCGCGCTCCGTGGGTTCCCGGTGTGCCTCCGGGTATTCGCGAATGGACACCGGACAATGATGTTTGGGAACTCTACAACCTGGAGGAAGACTGGAGCCAGGCGAACGACCTCGCCGCAAAAATGCCGGAGAAACTGGCCCAATTGAAGGATCTCTTTCTCATCGAAGCTACCAAGAACAAGGTGCTTCCCATCGGCGGTGGCCTTTGGGTTGCCGCTGCTGCACCCCGAGTTGCGTATCGCGCCCCCGTATACGGAGTGGACGTTCTCCGGAAATGCCGTCCGCATCCCGGAGTTCTGCGCGCCGGCCCTGGGCAACAAGCCCAACGTCGTCACCATCGACGCCGAGATCCCGGCCAACGCCAACGGCGTGCTCTACAAGCTGGGCGCGAACTCCGGGGGCCTCACCTGTTTCGTGGAGGACGGCATCCTCTGCTACGAATACAACCTTTTCATCATTCAGCGCACCAAGATCCGCGCCCAGCAGAAGCTTCCCGTCGGCAAGGTAAAGATCGAGGTAGAGACGACGTACGTAGTGCCCAGGCCTGGTGGACCGCTGAACATCACCATGAAGGTCAATGGCCAAGTGGTTGCCACCGGTCAGGTGCCGATATCCGCGCCGCTGCTCTTCACCGCCAACGACTGCCTCGACATCGGCATTGCCCACGGTTCGCCGGTGTCGCTTGACTACTACGACAAGGTGCCGTTCAAGTTCAACGGGACCATCGAGCAGGTGCACGTGGAGTACGTGACGACGGGCTCATCGGCATGAGAGTCGCAACACTGCTCATACCGCCGGAATGGGAAAGTCCCAAAGTCCTAATAGGCTGATTCTGTCTGAGACTTCGCTTGTCGAGGAGAGACTATTAATGCGACAGCAGTGGCAATCCAAACGGAACTCGTAACCAGGGAAGAAGCCTATGAAATCGGCCTTGAGGCTTATGTCTAGTTCTACCCTCTCGTGACGATGGATGTGAGCCTGGCAACAGCAATAAGACGGGTCGATGGAACACCAGATGCTCTCCCACGATAGTGGATGTCGCACCCGTCAACACTTTGTTCTCGTTGAATGGTCGGCAAACCGGAACTCATCCAAGTTACCGTCTCGTCGCATCTCGGACAAATGGCACGGTGAACTTAACGTAGACAGCGTTAGCGTACGATTTTTGACGTTTGGTGTGGTGACCCCAACAAGACGGGCGAAGCCCACCATTGCTTTCGCTCAGTCATTGATGAAGAGCATCGGAAAAGGATCTGTAATGGCCCACGTACGCCACGGCGAACGTGGGGCACCCGTCCATCCTGGCCCTACCTCAGGGCCTGAAGGCCCATCGATTTTGAGCTTGATTGTCCGGGCTAAAGCCCGGACCTACCCGAGCGCGACTTTTTCCGCAGCCTGTTTAGTCGTGCCCTGATACGAAGCGCACCGGAGTGGAGGGATCTGCGGTTCTCTCGATCAGCATCCCATGCTACAAAAGTGCTTTTTCCTTTATTTCCAGATAGCGATTGAGCACGAAAGAAGTCATCTCTTCCGGATAAGTCTCCAGCGTCAACGCTCCACGTTGACGCAATCTGGCGAGCAAAAGCTCCCGCCATCGCACCATCTCCTGCGCCGCTGCCCCGGCGAACATCTGTTGTTGATTCTCCGGCCGCATCGCGGCAATTTGCCTCAAATCCCGTTGTTCCATGGCGACAAACAACACCAGATGCCGCCGCATCAATTGGGCTGCGCCCTCTGCGACTTCCGGCTGCATGGAGGTCTCCGCCGGATCGGTAAGCCAAAGCACCAGGCTTCGCCGGGGCTGCAACCGGTTCAACGTCACGGTGGCTCGCAAATGGTCGGCCTCCGCCGCCTCTCCTCGCACCAGGGCAAGGGATTCCATGATCTGGCGAAGATGCGCCCCGCCGCGCGCGGGTGCAATCAACTGCTGCGTCTCCCGGCCATAGGCCAGCAATCCGACACGGTCGCCTGAGGCAAGGGCAAGCCGGCTCATGGCGAGCGCAGTGGCGGTTGCGTAATCCAGCTTGGTGTATGGGCCCACCCGTCCCTGCAGCAGACGTCCTGCGTCCAGCAGCAACCACACCGCCTGGCTGCGTTCCATCTGGTACTGCCGGGTGATCAAGCCGCCCCGGCGGGCAGAGGCCTTCCAGCACACATCGCGGAGATCATCGCCCTCCAGGTAATCGCGTAAAGCCTCGAACTCCCTCCCCAGGCCCCGTTGCCGCTGCTTGCGGAGTTGCAATTCCATTTGCCGTGACCGGGCGAGAAACAAGCTCTGGTCCTGCCCGGCGCCCGTTGCCGGATAGATGCGCACCGTCTGCGTAAGATCGGCAGCCGACCAGCGCTCCAACATTCCCATCGGACTGCGATAACGCAGATAAAGCTTTCCTGCTGCATGGTCCCCACGGGCACGGGGCGTAAAGGCATAGCGCAACGTCGCCGGTACATTCGGATAGCATGTCACTTCCAGCCACTGCGGCGCCTCAAGAAAAGCGCCCGGCAAATCGTCCATCATCCGGCACAAGAGCAACCGCCGGCCCCGCTGCAAAATGGACAATTCTACTTCCGTCTCGCTTCCCAAAGACGCGGCCGAGATCCACCTCCGCTTAGCCTCGATCAGCGAGGGAGCCGGCAATTGCAAGCCATCGATCAGGGCAAACAGCAGAACCGTTGCGTCCCAGACAACCACGCCCCACACAAAGCGGCGGACAAAGAAAGCGGGCACCAGCCACAAGCGTACCCGAGCAGCAGCAAGAAGCAGCGCCCGCCGGGTGAGCCCGAACGAGAAGCGGCCAAGCGGCGCCGCCGGGGAGACGTCTTGGTTCCGCGACAATGGTGGGAGAGATCACTCCTTGGGCACCGCGACTGCCGCAAGTATCTCGGTGATCACCCGGTCGGTATCGTAACCTTCCAGTTCCGCCTCGGGTTTCAGAATCAAGCGATGGCGTAACACCGGCAGCGCGGCCTGCTTCACATCATCGGGGATGAGATAGTTTCTCCCTTCGAGCGCAGCAAAGCCCTGCGCCACCAGCATCAGGCTGACAGCCGCTCGGGGGCTGGCTCCCAGCGCGAGCGATGGCCACTCACGGGTGCGGCGGACGACCGCCACAATGTAGTCATAGAGACTGGCCTCGATCCGCACCCGGCGTACTTCCGCTTGCGCCGCGGCCAGCAGACCTGCCTCCACCGGAAGCAGCGAAATCGGATTCCAACCCCTTCGGCCCGGTACTGGCATGATGGCGTTGCAGCACAACTTTTTCTTCTTCCGCGGACGGATAGGTGATGCGAAGCTTCATCAGGAAGCGATCCAACTGCGCTTCCGGCAACGGATAAGTACCTTCGAAATCGATCGGATTCTGGGTGGCGAAGACGGTAAATGCCGGCGGAAGAGGATAACCCGTTCGGTCGATCGTTACCTGCCGTTCCTCCATGCACTCCAGCAGCGCCGACTGCGTTCGCGGCGGCATGCGGTTGATCTCGTCGACCAGCAGGAAGCTGGTAAAGACCGGCCCCTGGTGCAGCACGAACTCCTCGCTCGCGCTGCGAAACACATTGGTGCCCAAAATGTCAGCGGGCATAAGGTCGGGCGTCGACTGCACTCGATGAAATTCCAGCCCCAGCACTTGCGCCAGCAATTTGACCACCAGCGTTTTGGCGATACCGGGGACGCCTTCGATCAAGGCATGCCCCCGGCAGAGGGCCACGACCAACGTTTGATCGATGAAGGTGTTTTGGCCGGCAATGATCTTGCTCAGCTCCGCCTGCCGTGTTGCAGCAATTGCGAGGTTGCCTTCAATTCTACGGAGTAGTTTTCTTCCACTGTTGGGTTCCCGGTATGGCTAGATGTGTCGCATTGTCGATGACAATCATCGCAGTCGTGCAGCGCCTGCACCCGTCTCGAGCGCAGTCTTCGGGGACAGATTCTCCGTTCCCCTGGCCTGTTCGCAGGCGACAAGGGTCTGTTGCAGCCGCTCACGCGCCAGCGCCGAAATGTTGCGCCAGAGCACCGACATTCCGGGCGCTTCGGCCGCAGCGATTTGAGGGATGCCAAACAATCGTTCCAGCTGTTGGCGGAAGTGCTGGTAGGCACCGCTGACCGCAATTTGGCGTCGCGCCCGCCGCCTGATACAAAGAGCCCAGCGAATGCACGAACTCGATCTGAGTTGTCCACGGCACGACTGGATCCGGCCGAAGCGGTCCGCTTCTGCGTCCATAACTCCACAACAAAAGCGCAACCACCAGCACCAGTTGCCAACCGATCAGCTGCAGCGGCGTGCCTCGCGTGTAAGACAACAGCGAAGGGGAATCGCCGTGCAGCGACTCGTCCCAGAAGACATGGGTGGTCGCCGGCGGACCGATGCTATTCAGGAAAAAGACCAGGTTGTCCGCCTGCTGTAGCCCGAGTTTTCGAGCGGTAGCGAACCGGCCCACCAGATCACCGTGCCTTTGCCGGCCTTATACGTCACCGCGACGGCGTCACCCTGGCAGGTGTAGGCAACCTGGTGCAGGGGATTCGACTGTTTCCAACGCGCCTCCGGCGTCATGCGGATCGTGCCGGAGCCGGCGAGTTGGCCAAAACCATTCGCATCGGCGTCACATGCAGATGGTGGAAAGCGGTTGGCCTCGCACCGCATTGCCCGGCACCAGCAGACCGCCGGCATAGCCGGTCACCACAATGCGGGCTCCCTTGTCCAGCAAGGCCTTCACCGCCTCTCGCGAAGCATATCACGTTTTGCAGGAATGGCTCCGCGAAGACCACGGTGGCATGTTCATCGACACGATCTTCGATCTGAGTCAGGGAGTTCGCTCTGTCGCTCCACCTGGTAGCCTGCCTGCCGCAACAGCTCAAACGCAGCTTTTGCCCCGTGAGGCGCGGTGGAATAGCTGGAGGGCGTGGGGTCGTCGTTGTCGTTGGCCGGGGAGAACAGCGCGAGCACGGCAATGAAGATCGTCACCAATGCGCCACAGCCCAGCAGCAGCATCTTGTCCTCGATGGTCGATCGAGGCCAGCAATCTCATCGTGCGGCAATCCTTTCCAGCAGACCGCAGGCCTGGTCGAAGTCTTTCTCGCCCGCCTGCCGTCCGCCGTACCAGGTGTGCTCAAACGATCTCGTCAGGGAGGAGAGGTCGGCGCGCGTCTCCGGGTTTCCCTCAACAGGCCCAGGTACTCACGCGGAGTGCGAGTTCTGATCTGCCGGCCACAAACGGCGCGATTCAAGACAGGAAATCGCGGCCCAATACACATGGTGGATGGCCTCGCGCCAGCGTCCTTCGCGGCCCAGCTTTTGGCCCTGCTCCAGCCACTCCTCCCAGGCCTGCGCTGATGGGGCTGAAGGATGAGGGACGTTGTCCCGCGACAGGCCGAGTCTCTGCACCTGCAGCCTGCGGATAAACCACCAGATCAGCAGCCCGCAGGGAATCGCGATCACCGTAAGTTCCAGAAGATAGATTGCCGAGGGCGAGGAGCCGCTGGGCAACACCCTGAAAATGGACTTCAGCAGCCAGCGCGCGAAGTCAGCCAGAGTTTTTCCAGATAGGAAGGTGGTTTGGCTTGCGGATAGTCTCCGCTCTCGAGAATGGCATCCAGCTTGCGGCGGATATTCGCAACATTGCCAGGCACATAACGCGCTCGCCGGCGGCGACGCTATCTCCTGGCTCATCTCCGCCAGCCTGGCGCCGTGCATCGCTGAGTTGTTTCGAGGCTCTTCGCGGTCTCTGCCCGAGCTTGACCGCAGGCTATCCCGCAGCCAGTCATACTCCACGGTTCGCTTGCCGCTGGCGATGGAGACCATCTCATCGGGGCCGACCAGGGCGGGATCACACGCTTTCGCCGGCGTCGTCTTGTGCGCCAGATCCTGCGCGCAGCCCTCCGCCACCGTGTGCAGGCGCTCGAGCTCTTGTTGTGTATTCTTTCCGGCTGATCTGGCCGCAGAGGGCGGCTGCCGGCTGCTGTCCAGGGGCACAGGACGCCAATCATGCAAAGCCCGATGCCAAGATGCGTTTGATCACAGCGCGGATCCTGTCGATGCCAGGCCTTCGCTGGAGGCTTCCACAGCTGACCGCTCCAGCATCCTCTCCACATCGAAGCCTTCTTTCCGCACCCGCGCATCGTAGTAAAAGAGGGTCAGCCCGATGGAGTAGATGGGCTTGATCAACGCGCTGCTCAGCGCGGTCATGGCCAGGGTGTAGGCGATCAGCCCCGGCGAAGTTTGCCCTCGCGCTCTCACCATGAACGCAAACACCGGCGTCATGAACGCGGTCACCAATGTGCCCTGTGCAGCCATCACAATCAGCAGCAGTATCAGGATGCGGCCTTTCGTTTCCTGGGTCAGAAAGACGCTCCTCTTGAGCGACCGCAGCGTCCCCAATCCTTCCTCAACGCACGCCGGAACCGCGAGCGAATACCTGAGCGTCAGCCACAGGCACAGGGGCAACGCCAACAGGACCAGGAAACCCATTGCGCCATACACCAGGGTGACGGCATTGGCCTGCCCCAGCGTCTTGGCGCGCGTCGCGAGCAGCGTTGCCGTGAAACCTCCCAGCAGGACCACGATGATGGAGCCCCAGGCAATGAGAAATGCGAGCGTATTCACCCAGATGGACCGTAGCCAGCTGGGCGCAACCCGGCGAACGCCTTGACGATGCTGGTGGGCTCGCCATCGTAGATCGCGGCCACTGCCCGGTTGCTGGCTGCCAGGCAAAGAGCCGCGGCGGCGAAGATAAATTGCCCAGGCGGGGATGGTGGATACGCTGGTGACCCACTGCCGCGAGTCACGGAGAGGTGGTGGCTGGTCATCCAGCGACCTCCCCCATGCCGATCAGATTCCACAGCAGCTCGACGATGGTGGTCACAGCGGAAATCCCCAGAAACAGGGCGAAGCGCGCGCGATAGAGCTGAAAGATCCGGTCCAGGATCTCAGCCAGCCTCAGAGGGCGTAGCTCGATGTCCACGGGGACCACCTCGGCCGGAAGATGATTTGTTGCAAGAGAATAGGGAGCCTCTGGTCAGCAACCGGGAGCGGCGTTCCTCTGGTAACGGGAGCGAGCTTCGGCCAGCTGTTGCAGATGATCGCAGGAGAGGGGCTGGGGGCAGCCGAGTTGGCGTGCCACCAGGCAGATGTGGGCAAAATGCTCCACCGTTTCCATGCGCATGAAGGCGTCTTGCAGCGTGTCGCCGGCGGTGACCACACCATGGTTGGCGAGCAGCACCGCGTCATGATCGACGATCAGGGGCTGGATGCTGGAGGCAACGTCCGCCGTTCCGGTGGTCGCGTAGGGCGCCAGGGGAATGGAGCCGAGCGCCATGACGATCTCCGAGCACAGGGGTTCCTCGAGCGCCAGGCCGCAGGAGGCGAATCCGGTCGCGATGGGCGGATGGGCATGGACCACGGCCTGCACATCTGGCCGTTGGCGGTAAATCGCCAGGTGCATGCCGATTTCGCTGGTCACGTTGCGGCTTTCGCCGACCCGGCGGCCCTCCATATCGACCACCACCATATCCGAAGCCTTGAGCAGGCACTTTGCTCATCGCGGTGGGCGTGGCCAGGATGCGGTCGTGGCTCAGGCGAACCGAGAGGTTCCCCGCCGTGCCGGGCACGAAACCCAATCGATACAGCCACTTACCGAAGCGGGCGAGCTGCTTGCGGTGCATCGTCTCGGCCGACCGCTCGGGCGCGGTCGAGCTTAGGGCCATGTTCAGAGTTGTCGTGAACCCACTCTTCTCCAAAGCCGTTGGATGCATACGTCACCAAATCCCCGTTTGAGCTCTTCCTCGCAGTTTCCGACGGAAACACAGGAAACGCAACAGGGAAAACGCCGATGGCGAGAAATTCGGGGTTACGAGGAGCCACGAGTGAGTGGGTACGCTGGTTAACGAGCTGACCAATGGACGGGTGCCGCCATTTCGAAACTCATCCGCCGATAAGGTTCAAAGGTCGCTTCATGTGCAGACGCTGCGTCCAGCAGAACGTGGAGGGTCTACGCCGAATCTGACCCAATACGCCCGGAGACTAGCGTAGTTGAGGCGAGCACTCACGCTCGTAGCCCACTGGCCTAGTTCTGCCTAACCTCTTACGATGGTCAGCATGACAACGGGTTCCGTCCTGGAACTGAACGGCCAGCCACTTTCGCTCGAGCAGATCCACCAGGTAGCCAGCGGCTCGATGGACGCAGCCATTGCGCCGGCGGCGCGGCAGCGAATTGCGGCGTCGCAAGCCGTGGTGGAGCGCATCGTCACCAGCAACGAAACCGCCTACGGCATCAACACCGGCTTCGGCAAATTATCCGATGTGCGCATCGGCACCGGGAGACCTGCAGCAGTTGCAGCGCAACCTGGTGCGCAGCCACGCCTGCGGGCTGGGCGAGCCGCTGGAAGAGCCGGAGGTCCGGGCCATGCTGTTGCTGCGCGCCAACGTCCTCGCCAAAGGATTGAGCGGCGTCCGCTACCAGCTGATTGAGTTGCTCACCGCGCTTGCTCAACCGCCGGGTGCATCCGGTCATCCCGGCCAGGGGATCGGTGGGAGCGAGTGGGGATCTGGCTCCCCTGGCGCATCTTGCCCTGGTGCTCATCGGAGAGGGCGAGGTGTTTTTCGAGGGCGCGAGGATGCCTGCCGCTGCGGCGCTTGCCAAAGCCGGGCTCGCTCCGCTGGTGCTCGAAGCCAAGGAGGGCCTGGCGCTGCTCAACGGAACCCAGGCCATGGCCGCGGTGGGCGGTCTGGCAGTGCTGCGCGCGGTGCGCGTGAACCGCCTCTTCGATCTGGCCGGCGCCATGGCGCTCGAGGCCTTGCGCGGCACCCCGGTGGCCTTCGACGAACGCATTCACCAGGCGCGGCCGCACCCGGGCCAGATGCAGGCTGCCGAACACCTGCGTGCGCTGCTTGCGCGACAGCGAAATTCGCGAGTCTCACCGTGCACAACGATCCCCGCGTGCAGGACGCCTATTGCCTCCGCTGCATGCCGCAGGTACACGGAGCCGCGCGGGGCGCCCTGCAGCACGTGCGCGAGGTGATCGAGATCGAAACCGGATCGGCCACCGACAACCCGCTGATTTTCGCAGACGAGGTGCTCTCCGGGGGCAATTTCCACGGCGCGCCCCTGGGCCTGGCGCTGGACTATGCTGCCATCGCCGTGACCGACCTGATGAGCATCAGCGAACGCAGGATCGACCGGCTCATCAACCCCGACGGCAATGAGGGCCTGCCTCCCTTTCTCTCGCCGAACGGCGCCGGCCTCTCCTCCGGACTTATGATTGCTCATGTCACCGCGGCTGCGTTGTTGAACGAAGCCAAGGTGCTGGCGCATCCCGCGAGCGTCGACAGTTTGCCCACTTCGGGAGGCAAGGAAGATCATGTCTCCATGGGCATGACGGCTGCGCTCAAGCTGAAGCGGATTGTCGACAATGCGGAGAAGGTGTTGGCCATCGAGTTGATGACCGCGGCCCAAGGACTCGAGTACCGCCTGCCGCTCAAGGCCGCGACCGAGATCGAGCGAGCGCGGCAATTCGTGCGCACGCATGGTTCCGCGCCTGGAGGAAGACCGGGTCATTGCCGGAGATATTGAACGCATGGCAAAGGGGATTCGCGATGGAGACTTTGATAGCTGGTCCGCATAAAGGCGCGATTCGCGCGCCCAGAGGAACACGGCTGAACACCAAAGGCTGGCAGCAGGAAGCTGCCCTGCGCATGCTGATGAACAACCTCGATCCGGAAGTAGCCGAGGCCCCGGAAGAGCTGGTGGTCTACGGCGGAACGGGTAAGGCCGCTCGCGACTGGCCGTCCTTCTATGCCATTGTGCGTGCGCTCGAGAGCCTGGAAAACGATGAGACGCTGCTGATCCAATCGGGCAAGCCGGTCGGCATTCTGCGCACCCACGCCATGGCGCCCCGGGTGCTGATCGCCAACGCCAACCTGGTCGGCAAATGGTCGAGCTGGGAAGTCTTTCGCGAGCTGGAGCAAAAAGGATTGATGATGTACGGCCAGATGACGGCGGGGTCCTGGATCTACATTGGAAGCCAGGGCATCGTGCAGGGCACGTACGAAACCTTTGCCGCCGCCGGCCGCAAGCATTTCGGCGGCAGCCTGGAGGGCAAGCTGATCGTCTCCGGCGGCATGGGTGGCATGGGTGGCGCGCAGCCTTTGGCCGCCACCATGACCGGCGCGCGCTTTCTCGGCATCGACGTGGATCCGAAGCGCATTCAGAAGCGGGTCGATAGCGGCTACTGCGACTCCATGGCGACCTCAGTCGATGAGGCTCTGCAGACTGCTGGCAGAGGCCGGAAAGAAGGGAACTGCTCTCTCCGTCGGCCTGGTTGGGAATGCCGCCGACGTTCTGCCTGAGCTGCTGCGCCGCAATATTATCCCCGAGATCGTTACCGATCAGACCAGCGCGCACGATCCTTTGAACGGATACGTTCCCAACGGCATGAGTCTTGAGGCTGCGCTGGCGCTGCGGCAGCAGGACAGCGACCAATATGTTGCCCTCTCGATGGCCGCCATGGGCAAGCATGTGGAGGCAATGCTGGAGTTGAAGCGCCGCGGTTCGGTGGTTTTCGACTACGGCAACAATCTCAGAACCAACGCCAAGTTGGCGGGGGTGGAGGATGCCTTTGACATTCCCGGCTTTGTGCCGGAGTACATCCGGCCGTTATTTTGCGAAGGCAAGGGGCCTTTCCGCTGGGTGGCGCTCTCTGGCGATCCGGAAGACATCCGCAAGACCGACCAGCTGGTGCTGTCGCTCTTTCCTGAAGACGAAGCGCTCAAACGCTGGATCAAGCTGGCCGGCGAGCGCATTCACTTTCAGGGTTTGCCCGCTCGCATCTGCTGGCTGGGCTACGGGCAACGGGCGAAGCTGGGGCTGGCGATGAATGAGCTGGTGCGTTCGGGCGAAATTTCGGCGCCGATCGTGATCGGCCGCGACCATCTTGACACCGGATCGGTGGCCTCTCCTTATCGCGAGACCGAGGGCATGTTGGACGGCTCCGATGCGGTCGCCGATTGGCCGCTGCTGAACGCGCTGGTGAACACGGCGGCGGGCGCGTCCTGGGTCAGCATCCACAATGGCGGAGGCGTGGGCATCGGCTATTCGCAGCATGCCGGCATGGTGGTAGTGGCAGATGGCACCAGCGAAGCCGCTCTCCGCCTGGAGCGTGTATTGACGACCGATCCCGGCATGGGGGTGCTCCGCCATGCGGATGCAGGCTATCCTGAAGCCCGAACCTTCGCCCACGCCTCTGGTCTGCGTCTTCCCATGGAAGAAGAGTAACTTTAGGGCGAGGGAACCCCCGATTTCCCGCGAAGCTTGCGCCTTTCCGTAACCAAAGGCGCATGAAAGTCACCATTCACCGATTTAGTCCCGGAGGGACGGCTGAGGGTAGCTGAGGGAAGCCCAGGACGCAGTCCCATCAGCGCTAACTTGTCTGGCAGGTGATAGAAATCCGAGAAGACGCTGGTTTTTTGCATCTCCAACTCACCACAAAATCGTCATCCTGAGCGGAGCGCGTCACAGATTTATCGCGTGACACAGCGCTTGATAGCGTGGAGTCGAAGGACCCCGAGGGTGCTTATCCTGCCCATGCCGCTCGGACCTTTTCAACCACCGAAGCCCGCACCTAACGGACCCGCCACGGTCTTTCCCCAGGCTGTTTTCACCGCGGAACTTCGTGGGGTTGCATGACGGCCTCTCTGGTCATTTCGCCATCTACCATGCGCCAGATATGAAGAGGGTTTTCATTCCTCAACTCCGAGGGTAGCGCAGCGTCAGGGAAATTCTGGTAACAGATGAGCCGCGTGAAACGGAAGATCGCCTGGCTGCCCACCGAGGTTGAGCGCCCATCGGAAGTCGATGGGTAGGGTCCGCCATGCACCATGGCATGGGAAACCTCTACTCCGGTTGGAAAACCATTGATCAAAAGTCTGCCGGCTTTGTTCTCAAGGATCGCGATTAAATCGCCAAAACTGCGCAGGTCCTCCTCCGTACCGTGGATGGTTGCGGTGAGGTGGCCTTCAAAATTACGTGCGGCCTCCAGCATTTGCTCGCGGTTGGCGTGGCGGACTAACAAGGTTGCCGGGCCGAAAATCTCCTCCTCGAGTTCCCCGTCCTTCAGGAAAGTCTGGCTATCGGTTTCGAACAGGGCTGCGCCGACACCGAGTTCCCGGCCATTACTGGCGATGGACTTCTCAGCAACCACGCTCACACCATGCCGGCTCTTGCGATCGGCAACGCTGGTTTGATAAGCCGAACGTATGCCCCCGGTGAGCAAGTAGAAGGGCGCCGACTCATCCACCGATTGCCGCAGTTGGTCGACGAACTTCGGAGCGTCGTCGCCTTCGGGCAAAAATACCATTCCGGGCTTGGTGCAAAACTGACCCGCTCCGAGCGTGAACGAAGCATGCAATCCGCTGGCGATGCCGGCAGCACGTTCCCGCAACGCACCCGGAAGAATGAACACCGGGTTGGTGCTGCTCATCTCGGCATAAAACGGGATTGGTTCCGGCCGGGCGGCCGCCGTATCCATTAATTGCCTGCCGGCCCCCCGTGATCCGGTAAACCCGCCGGCTTTCACCAGAGGATGTTTCATCAAGGCGACACCGATTTGCGCACCGCGGCCAAACAGAAGGGAAAAAACACCTTCCGGCAAATTGCATTGCCGGACGGCTTGCTGCACGGCTTGGCCTACCAGTTCGCTGGTGCCGGGATGAGCCGAATGGGCTTTGACGATGACCGGACAACCCGCCGCTAAGGCGGACGCGGTATCCCCGCCGGCCACGGAAAACGCCAGGGGAAAGTTACTCGCGCCGAAGACCACCACCGGGCCCAAGGGACGCAGCATGGAGCGCAGGTCCGGCTTGGGAGCAGGTTTACGCTCTGCATCGGGGCGGTCGACGCGAGCCATGACCCAGGAGCCTTCCTCAGCGACCTGGGCAAACAAGCGAAGCTGGCCACAGGTACGCGCAGTTTCACCCTGCAAGCGGGCTTTGGGGAGGGCCGTTTCCTGTTCCGCACGTTCGATCAATTCCGGAGCAATCGATTCGATATTGGCGGCGATGGCGCGTAAGAATACCGCTTTCTCGCGGCCGGTCGCTCGACTGTAAACCGCAAAAGCTTCGTCCGCCAGAACCGCGGCCGCGTCTACTTCTTCTGCTGTCGCAGAGAAAAAGTCAGTCTCCAGGCGCTCCCCGGTGCGGGCGTTCGTAGCATGGAAGACTTCTTTGGTGGCTGAGCCTGCGCGGAAACCAATTATGGATTGTCCTGTCAATTTCATGGTCGCACTCCGAAGCGAATTCAATACAGCGCAAGTATAGTCTTGCCAACGGGCGGCCTGGCAGGTACCCGAATTCCCGGTCCTGCTGTTTCACCGTACATAAGAGAACGTGCCGCATAGATCCGTTGAATTCGCGATCGCTTCCGGCGTAAGCACCGGGGCCTTTTGTCCGGAGAAGAACGCCAGATGCAAGGTGTGCCCTGCGACGTAAGTGGCCATCCATTCGGTATCCTCGCCCCCACACAGGCTATTGTGGTGTAGAAACTTCTTATCGGCCGGTATGTTCAGCCTGTAGAGGCTGCCGCTTCCGCCGGCGCCGCTATCCTCAAAAACTGCGGTCACCTCGCCTGGCGCGAGACCGTGTATCTGGGCGATAGCGAAGCCGGAAAAGTTGATAAATAGCTTGTCATCCGAGATCGCCACGTCGCCGGTGATGGACTGGGCCGTGGAGCTCGCAGCTCGCCAAGTTCCTCTTTCCTGTGCCGCTGCCGTCATACCGCATGCAAGCGCCGATCCCACCATCGCGCAGAGTAGTTTATTTCTCTTCATGTCTCGAGCATGGCATTCAAGGTGTCATTCGGGCAACTCTCTGAGGTACTCTCATGGCTGAATGATGACCGCGGTGGTGAACTGCTCGCAACTGATTACCCTGGCTGGGCCAAACCGCCCGCGCCTGGGCCCGGAAATGCGCGACCTGGCGTATCCTTCACGACGGAGCCATGCTGGTACGCGGCCGCAAAATTGAAGCGGTGGGATCGCGCCGTCAGATCGAAGCTCTCCTCAGCAGCGATGCTCAGATCATCGACGCCGGAGGACGAGTCGTGACTCCCGGCTTCGTGGACGCGCATACTCACCTGGTCTTCGCCGGAAACCGCGCCGATGAATTTGAAATGCGCTGCTCCGGCATCACCTATCAGGAGATTGCCAGGCAGGGAGGAGGTATTCTCTCCACCGTTCGCCGCACCCGAGCTGCGACAGAAAGCGAGCTTCTCGCCATCGCGCAAAAGCATGCATCCTGGTTTCTGCGCGGCGGCACAACTACCATCGAAGCCAAATCCGGGTACGGGTTGACTGTCGACGCGGAGATGAAAATCCTGCGCGTGGTGCAGCAGACCGAGAAGACGACGCCGTTGCGCTGCGTACCGACCTTTCTCGGCGCCCACGAGGTGCCGGAAGAGTTTCTCGGCCGCACCGATGCCTACGTCGAGCTGGTGATCGGGGAGATGCTTCCGCTTGTCGCTGCGCATAAGCTAGCCAGCTTTTGCGATGTCTTCTGCGAGCCGCACATCTTCGATCAGCAAGCCGCGGGCCGCATTCTGCAAGCGGCCCGAGGTCTGGGATTCGGCTTGCGCGTCCATGCTGACCAGTTCAGCTGCTCCGGCGGCGCCATGCTGGCGGCGCGTCTGGGCGCTGCCACAGCCGATCATCTGGAGCACACGGATACCGCCTCGATCGCCGCCCTCGCCCAATCAAAGACGCAGCCTGTTCTGCTGCCCGGCTCCGTGTATTCCATCGGCTCCAGGCATTACGCACCCGCCCGCGCCATGGTGGATGCAGGGCTGGCCGTGGTGTTGGCAACTGACTTCAATCCCGGTTCCTCACCCGTAGCATCCATGCCCGTCGTGCTATCGCTCGCCTGCACCCAGATGAAGATGACCCCGGCGGAAGGCCTCACCGCGGCGACGATCAACGCCGCGTGGAGCCTCAACCTCGGCGGTGAAATTGGCTCGCTCGAACCTGGCAAGATCGCCGACTTTGTAGTTCACGAAGCGAGCGACTACAGAGAAATACCTTATTTCCTGGCCACGCAGCGGCCGGTAATGGTCTTTGCGCAGGGAAGGCGGGTCGTTTGAAACACAGGAGCCTTGCGTGAGAGCCCTAGCAAAGAAACTGCAGATCCCTCCATTACTACTACTACGCTGCGCTCCGGTCGGAGTTTATTACGCTAATCAGCTTCATCGTCAAGGACGAAAAGGGGGCTTTTTTGACTGATCGGCCAGTTGAGAGCGAAATTGGGTTCTCGGATCGCAGTTTCGACAACGAATTGGCAATTCTGACCCTGTTTTCACTTGCAGAGTAACCTGCAACGCTGGCCATGCGCAGCGCCGAGTTGTCAATTTGGCGTCGGCTGCTGTTCGACGTGGTCGATCACGAAGACCGGCTCGGGGCGGATCTCCTTCACCAACTTTAGTCCTAACTGGTGCCTCAGGGCGTCGAACAGCGACAGTGCGCCACTAGGCTCTGTCGCCACACCGTTGCTGGGTGAAGCTGCCCTCTCTAATGCCATCATGCGCTCCGCCGAGGTGAATCTCAACGTAAGGTCCCATGTGCCTTTCAACCTCGTCGCGTCTAGCACCGGGTAGTACATGGAGTCGGGAGCAAGCCTCCGAAGCTCTTCTCCAAACTGCGCCATAGTCACGTTCTGACATGAGACCACACGATCCAACGACGCATCGGCCAACCCGTTCTCAATCGGCGCTTTGACCTCGGCGCAGTGCGTCCGGTTCTTCGGGTCGGCTCTGGCGAGCTTGGGGCTATCGACTACCAGCGTATACGCGGTCATGGGGCGATCTTCCCTGTGAATCTGTAACTTGAATCGGTCTTCCAGTAGTGTGCGCTCCATCGCCTGCAACTGATCCCGGCTCACCGGCTGACTCTTGCCAACCAGTAGAGTTTTCGGGCCGCTCGCCGCGTCGCTGGCTGGAAACTTCGCGGAAATATCGAAGCGGTCTGTATCCAGCCAAGACGGCCCGCCCACCACCGCTCCCTCATCATCGAGTGGCACATTCCAGGCAAGCTTAATTAGGACATTCAGCGGAGCATTGAAGATGTTCAGCCCATCGCCACTGAGGTAAGCGACGAATCCTCCGGGGCGAGGCTTGGACGGCTTGATCGTGGCTACCTCAAACTCAAGTGGAGGCAGTGGCGGTAGACTCTTCACCAACCCGGGAGGATTGGGTGTCGGCGACTCGCGCACACTGTCCACAATAAGCAAGGGTCTAGGCACCATTTTCAATGCCAACTTCAGTCCCAGTTCCCCGTCCACGGCATCGAAGATCGACAGGCCATCGGCTCCCGCTCTTGCCAGCAAATCAGGAGCAGTCCACCAGAGGTCGAAATCGTAGGCTCCTTTGAGGCCTGTCGAATCTACGACCGGTCTGTCAAAGTACCCACGCGCCACCCTGTCTAGGTCTTGTGCAAACCTCTCCATTGTGACGTCCTGGCAGGAGACATGAGTCTGGGGTACGGAATCGGGAGCTGGCTTTTCCTTTGCGGACACGAACTGGCATATCCCAGTGCCCATACGCTCTGACGTCTTCATCTTCGGCTTGCCCGTTCCGACGGTCAGATCGTAGAGCGATATCGGCGCTATG
The DNA here is from genome assembly GCA_963757515.1 of uncultured Acidobacteriaceae bacterium. GTDB lineage: Bacteria > Acidobacteriota > Terriglobia > Terriglobales > Acidobacteriaceae > PALSA-350. The sequence continues at coordinate 318,255 of CAVWRV010000003.1, forward strand.
CTTTGGTGCACCACGAGGCCGAACCTCTCGCTGAGCAGAGACTCTAGCATGCGCCGCAGCGTAGCCGGCGGTGTTCCGGGCGGAGCCTTTGCGAAGACATCAAAGCGATCCCATTCCAACCAGCTCGGACCACCCCGCACCCTGTCTGACTCCAAGCCGTATGCAATTGAAATTAGGTCCAACATGGTGGCTTGATGCAACTCGTACCGATCGCCCTGGAAGCCGTCGGTCACACCGGGAGGACGGTCGGAATGCGGGCTTAAATGCACATCGGCTACCTCAAAGGACGGCTGGCCTGCCGCACCTTCGGACAATGCCGATTGGGCGAAACCAAAATTAAATGTCAGCGCGAAGAGAGCCATGGCCGCCAGTACTCGAATCGTCATGCAAACCTCGGTCGGCTACGGGATGGACTGCTAACGACGTCCACCACAAAATGAAATTCGTTGCGCAAAATCTTGCATCCCAATCCCCGGTCCCCTTGGCTCTGCGTTTTTTTCTCGGGTATTAGCCCTTCAGGACCGGGATTTCCAACAGGTAATCATTCCTCGCAATGAATCATGGGCAAGTCCCGCAGCAGCTTGAGATGACGTGCGTTGAGATAAGAAGAGACCGCCGTCGCCCGAGCCTCAGGATCCGCCAGGGCCACGTACCCGTCGGGGCGCACGAGATAGACGGCGTTGCGCCGCAGCCCGGTGCGGCGCACCTCCGGACCCCAGGGAAAGATGTGCAGCGGCAATTGATGGTCCTTGCACACGGTTTCGATTTCGGCTGCAGCATCACCGTATACATGGACCTGCCAGTCCAGCGAAGTCAAAGCCCTGAAGTTGTCGACGGCCTTCACCCAGGGAAGGCGGTCCCCACCGTACACGGTTCCGGCATGTCCTTCGCTCAAGCTGCTTCCACGGTAATGGACGCCGGTCTGCGAGACGGTAAGAAACATGAGGCGGCGCGCGGTCTTGAGCGCGTACATAGGCGCCAGCAGGAGCGGTACGACGTGCAGCCGGATGAGCCGCGCCATCGCCCCGGTGCTGGTTACGGCGGTGAAAGCCCGATCGGTGGTGGCCACCAGGCGCCGGGCAAAGGCGATTCGTTCCGGCTCGTAGCTATCGAGAAGGGAAGCGCCGGCCTGCCCATGCACGACGGCGGCAAGCTTCCAGGCGAGGTTCACCGCATCGCCGATCCCGGTATTCATTCCTTGCCCACCTACAGGACTGTGGATGTGGGCGGCATCTCCAAGCAGGAACGCCCGGCCCTGGCGAAAATGGGCAGCGACCCGATGGTGTACGCGATAGGTCGAGAACCAGTTCACCCGCTCGACGTCGATGCTGATCCACTTGAGCACGTGCCGGCTCACGTCGTTCCACGACAGATCCTGCTGCTGGTCTTCCGCTTCCTGACGCAAGGTGCCGACCAGCCGCGCTCGTCCCTCGCCCTTTAACGGAAAGACGGCCAGAAAATCGGCGCGATCGAGCGCGATGTGCAATTCGCCGTTCATGGTGGCTCCGCTGGCTTGCACATCGGCGACGTAGAAGAGATGGTTGTATATTCCACCCGGAAAGCCAATGTTGACTGCCTCGCGGACGGTGGAGTGTGCTCCGTCACAGCCGGCAATGTAGAGGGCCTCGCAGGTCTCCTGCTCTCCGTCCGGCAGCTGCAGATGAGCAAGGACGCAATCCGATGCTTGCTCGAACTTCTTGAGCTCCGTTCGGCGCTCGACCTGAACGCCGGCCTCGCCCAGGCGCTCAACCAACAGCCGCTCATGCTCGTCCTGGGGAAAGACGAGCGCGTAAGGAAATGGGCTGAGGCCCACGCCCATCTCGCCCAGGACGACATGGGCCGCCCGCTTGCCGGCAACCCAGAGATTCGCGGCCATCGTCTTCCGCCCGCGCTCTACGGCTGCATCCGCGATGCCGATCTGGCTGTAGAACTCAAGCGTCCGCGCCTGAACAGCGAGCGCGCGCGACGTCGTCCCTGGCTCTGCCGTCTTGTCGACGATCTTCACCCGCACGCCAAGCCGGGTCAGCCAAAGGGCCAACACCAGGCCGGTCGGTCCTGCGCCGATGATGAGGATGTCCGTATCGGACTTATTCAAGAACGCTCCAGGATTCGGGGTGGACGCTCGTCACAACACTCGATTTTCTCGCAAATCGCAATGGACTGTTACCATTCTCACTTCACAGGGAGGTTCAGGATGGGAAAACTCGGGAGAAAATGGGGGCTAGCCACTGTGCTTCTGGGATGCTTCGGAAGCCATGCCTACGGGGCGGATTTTCCTTTTCAGAACCCGTCGCTCCCGATCGATCAGCGCGTCGCCGACCTGGTGGGGCGCATGACGCCGGAGGAAAAAATCTCCCAGATGACCATGACCGCGGCCGCCATTCCGCGGCTGGGTGTTCCCGAATACACCTGGTGGAACGAGGGACTGCATGGCGTGGCGCGCTCCGGCTATGCCACCGTTTTTCCCCAGGCCATCGGCCTCGCCGCAACCTGGGACACCCGCCTGATGCATTCCGTAGGAGACACCATCTCCACCGAAGCGCGAGCCAAATACTCCGATGCCATCGCCCACGACAACCACCGCATCTACTTCGGTCTGACCATATGGTCTCCGAACATCAACATCTTTCGCGATCCCCGATGGGGCCGGGGGCAGGAGACCTACGGTGAGGATCCCTACCTGACCTCACGCATGGGCCTGGCCTTTGTCACCGGACTGCAAGGGGATGATCCCAAGTATCTGAAGGTAGTGGCCACGCCCAAGCACTTTGCCGTACACAGCGGGCCGGAACAGTTGCGTCACGAGTTCAACGTAAACGTCTCGCCCCAGGACCTGCAGGCGACCTACCTTCCCGCCTTCCACACCACCATCATGGAAGCCCACGCGGCATCTACCATGTGCGCCTACAACGCCATCGATGGAGCGCCCGCGTGCGCCAGCGATATGCTGCTCCAGAAAACGTTGCGCGGCGATTGGAAATTTGGCGGCTTTGTCACTTCCGACTGCTGGGCGCTGACCGACATATGGAAGGGACACAAGTTTGCCCCGGACGAGGAACATGCCGCGGCGCTGTCGCTGCGCGCGGGCACTGACACCAGTTGCGGTCCGGAGTTCGCGGCTCTTAACCAGGCGCTCAAAGACAAGCTGGTGAGTCGAGAGCGAAATCGATACGGCGGTGAAGCGGCTGTTCACCGCGCGCTTCCGCCTGGGCATGTTCGATCCGCCGCAGGATGTTCCCTATGCGCAGATTCCCATGAGCGAGGTTGATTCGCAGGCCCATCGGGAACTGGCTCGCCAGGTGGCGCGGGAATCGATCGTGCTGCTCAAGAACGCGGACGGAATATTGCCGCTGCAAGCGAAGGGCAAGACCATCGCGGTCATCGGCCCCAATGCCACCATGCTGGAGTCGCTCGAAGGCAATTACAACGGCCAGCCCACGCATCCGGTGTTGCCGCTCGATGGCATCGAGAGCCGCTTCGGCGCGGATGCAAGGTGCTGTATGCGCAAGGCTCATCGTATGTCGCAGGGTTTCCCGTGGTGGTGCCGCGCACTGTCTTGCGCACCGGCAACGACATCGGGCTGAAGGGCGAGTACTTCAACAACGCAGAATGGCAAGGCCAACCGGTGCTGACCCGGGTCGACAAGCAGGTGGATTTTGACTGGGACGCTGCCTCCCCGGCCGAAGGCATACCCGCCAACGCATTCAGTGTCCGCTGGAGCGGCTCCATCGCTGTGCCGGGCGCCGGCGATTACGTCTTTGAAATATCGCCGGAGCATTGTTCCCCCTGCGACGGGGTCGATAAATACCGGCTTTTGCTGGATGACAAGCAGGTATTGGAGGCGGCCCGCGATCGCAAGCAGTCCACCGGGCAGGCTTCCTTCACCATGCACTTCAACGATTCCGCGCCGCATGCCATCCGTGTGGAGTATGCCCACATCGCTCCCATGTTTGGCGCCGGCGTGCACCTCAAGTGGCAGCCCGAGGCCGGCGTTCTGCGCGACCAGGCGGTCCAGGTTGCCAAACAGGCAGACGTGGTCGTGGCCTTCGTGGGCCTGTCGCCGAGCCTGGAAGGGGAAGAAATGCCGGTGCACCTGGAGGGCTTCAGCGGCGGCGACCGAACCAGGATCAATTTGCCCCAGCTGCAAGAGGACCTGCTGCAGGCGGTGGCCGCAACCGGAAAGCCGCTGGTGGTGGTGCTGATGAACGGCAGCGCCCTTGCCGTACCGTGGGCGAAAGAGCATGCCGCCGCAATTCTGGAAGCCTGGTATCCGGGTGAAGAGGGAGGCGCCGCCATCGCCGAGACCCTCGCCGGCGACAACAATCCGTCCGGCCGCCTGCCTGTAACCTTCTATGATTCGCTCGATCAGCTTCCGCCGTTCGAAAACTATTCCATGGCCGGCCGCACCTACCGGTATTTTGCCGGGCAGCCGCTCTATGGTTTCGGCTACGGCCTCAGCTACACCACCTTCGCCTACAGCCATCTCAAGTTGTCGCAGACAAGCCTCAAGGCAGGGGAGCCGCTGACCGTGGAAGCCGACGTGACCAATACCGGGAAGCTGAAAGGAGAGGAAGTGGTCGAGCTCTATCTTCGCGGGCCGCAAACCGGCGGCGCGCCGCTGCGTTCGCTCCGTGGGTTTCAACGGGTCACCCTTCAGGCCGGGGAGACCACGCATGTGCTCTTTACCCTCGATCCCGAGCGATTGAGCGAGGTCGATCAGGACGGGAACCCGGGCCATGCAGGCGGGCAGCTACACTATCTTTCTGGGCGGAGGACAGCCCAGCCAGGGTACCGGTGTCGAAGGTCATTTCGCTGTCCTCAAGCCTTGAACGAAACAATCATGGACAACGGATGGTGGGCAAAAGATTCCTGACTCTGCTGATGCTTCTCTGCGCCACGGGGTGCGGAGCGAGCTTTCGTACCCGGCCCACCGTGGTCTTCATAGGGGACTCCATCACCTACGACTGGTCTCAGAGCTGGGCCGGCCAGCAGACAACCTTCGCTCAAGAACAACTGGCTCGACGTGGGCGTTGTGGGGCTGACCTCGAGCCAGATCGCCGCAGGATTTGATGCCTATGTGATTGACCTGCAGCCCAAAGCAGTGCACATCCTCGCCGGCACCAACGACGTTTATCCCGGATGGCAGTTATCTGAGACCGCGAACAACATCCAGACCATGGTGAGAAAAGCGCAACAGCACCATATCGCCGTGGTGATTGGAACCATCCCGCCCTGGGGACCGGGAGCCTTGCCGGAAAAGGCGGATCCCAGTCCGCAGAGGTTTGAGCGCATCGACCAGCTCAATCAATGGATAACCCAGTTTGCCGCGGAGCAGGGCATTCAGGTGGTCGATTATCATTCGCTGCTCGCCGCCGCCAATCAAGAAAACTATGTTCCGGCGCTGACCGTCGATGGCGTCCATCCCAGCGCAGCCGGTTACGCAGTGATGACACCGTACGCAGAACAAGCGCTTCAGACGGCGATGGCTGTGCCCTCTCCCTGACAATTCGAGCTACAATCTCTCCTGCCGGGAGGCATTTTCGACCCTACGACGCTATGAGGTTTCTTCGTGCTTTCCTGCTGCCGATAGCCCTGTTCCTCATTCCCGCGCTGGGGATGGCGCAGATACCGCCCCCAACCACACTTGCCGGGATCGCCCATGTCGCCATCCGCGTCTCCGATCTCAAGCGTTCCCACGACTTCTACCAGAAGCTTGGCTTTGAGCAGGCCTTCCTGTCGAGCAAAGATGGAACCATCACGGAAGCGTTCTTCAAAGTAAACGACCGCCAGTTTATTGAGCTGTATCCGCAGCAGCAGCCTGGGCAGGAAATCGGCTTCATGCACCTCTGCTTCGAGTCCACCGACCTCGAGGCACTCAATCGCGCTTACTTGGCGCGCAGCCTCACGCCCACTGCGGTGAAGCGTGCCGGCGCAGGCAACCTGCTCTTCACCCTGGTTGGGCCGGAGCAGCAGAACATCGAATACACCCAGTACATGCCCGGCTCCCTGCACTCCAAAGACAAGGGCCAGCACCTGGGCGCAAACCGCATTTCCACCGACATCTTCGGCGTCGGTTTACGCATGGAGGATCCAGTCGCCGCGCGGGCATTCTATGAGCAGATGCTTGGCTTCCACGAATCCCGCAATGCTCTCGAGCCGGGGCTGATTCCGCTGCTGCTGCCCGGCGCCTCCGGTCAGGTAGTGGAGATAACCCCCAATCCGGATCAGATCCTTTTCTCCGTTGCCAGCCTGCGCCATGCGGCCGCCGAGCTGAACGCATTGCATATCGCCTTTCAGAAACAGAGTTCTACGCTGACCATCCAGGATCCGGACGGAACCCGGATCGTTTTCGTCACCACCAAGCCGGAGACGGGGTGGCACCTGCCGTCGATTCCGATTCCATGGAAAACAAAGTAATTATCAGCTGCGCCGTCACCGGGTCGATTCATACCCCGACCATGTCTCCTTACCTGCCGTTCGCCCCCGAAGATATCGCGCGTCAAGCGATCGAAGCGGCGGAAGCCGGCGCTGCCATTTTGCACTTCCATGCCCGCGATCCTGAGACTGGAGAACCCAGCGGCGACCCTGCGGTCTACATGCAATTTCTACCCGCGGTGAAGGCGGCATCCGACGCGATCATCAACATCACCACCGGCGGTGGCTTGCGTATGAACCTGGATCAGCGGCTCGCGCCCGCGCTGCGCATCAAGCCTGAAGTGGCCTCATTCAACATGGGCTCGATGAATTTCTCCATCCATCGATCGGCGCGCCGCCACAGCGAATGGAAATATGACTGGGAAGAACCTTACCTGAAAGGAACCGAGGCCAACATTTTCCGCAACTCGTTCGTGGATATGAAGCGAGTGGTGAAGGAACTGGGGGAGGGTTGCGGAACCCGGTTCGAATACGAGTGCTACGATCTGGGCCATCTTTACAACCTGGCCTATCTGCTGGATGAGAAGTTAGTCGAGCCGCCGCTGTTGCTGCAGACCGTCTTCGGCATTCTTGGCGGGATGGGAACCGATGTCGAGTTGCTCAGCTACGTCCGGGCAACCGCGGACCGCTTGTTTGGCCGGGAGAACTACGTATGGTCGGTGATCGGCGCCGGGCGTCACCAGATGCGGATAGGGACGTTGGCAGCAATCCTCGGCGGGAACGCTCGGGTAGGCCTGGAAGACAGCCTGTGGCTGCGCAAGGGAGAACTCGCCAAATCCAGTGCCGGCCAGGTGAGCAAGCTCCGCGGGATCCTCGAAGAACTTTCCTTCACCATTGCGACCCCCGCCGAAGTAAGAGAAAAACTCCACTTGAAGGGGGCCGATCAGGTTGCCATTTAGTGATTACCAACCCATTTGGCGCATCCGCAGCAGGATGGTCGCGCTGTACTGATTCATGCGCGCGGGCCGTCGCTTCAGGGGAGCCGGTAGAATCGCGGCCAGCCGCGCCGCCTGCTCCCGGTCGATATTGCGGGCCGCGGTTCCGTCGTAGATAACGACAGGCCGCGTCCGCCCCATAAATCCCGGGTCCCCATTCGACCACATTGAGATAGATCTCCAGAATGCGCTGCTTGCCCAGTACGAATTCGGCCACCGGCACCAGTGTGGCCTCTGCGCCTTTGCGCAGGATCGAGCGGCCTGTTCCAAAAAACAGGTTCTTTACCAGTTGCTGCGTAATGGTGGAGGCTCCGCGCGTGCGGCTGCCTTCCCAATCTTCGTCGGCGGCTATTTCGATCTGGTGCCAATCGAACCCATGGTGCTGGTAGAAGCGCCCGTCTTCCGCGGCGACGACAGCGTGCTGGAGGTTGGGCGAGATTTGACTGAGGGGAATAAATTTGTAGCGCTTACGATACGGCGCCTGGTGAACCAAGGCCTGCAAGCGACGCTCGATATGCACAGCGGTGGTCGGTGGATCGACCCACCGGGCAGCCAGAAGGAGCAGCGCGGCGAGCGACCAGAGAAGCGCCACACCGGCGACGAGCCACGGAACAAATGATCGGAGGAAACCCCTCCGAACCGTGGTCCTGGCGTCTGTTTGGGTTTCACTCACCTTTTCAACTAGTTCCTTTCGTAACCAACCCAGTTCCATGCAATCCGCTCATTTGAGAGGGCTCTGATCTGCTTCGGCGTACCCCCAATTGCACCAAAATGAGCATTCTTGACGGGGAATAGGTATCATGTTTATGACCCGTTTCGCTCCCCCACTTTGAGGCCAGAGGCGCTTTGTAATGAAGTTTCGGACCCTTCTCCTCTCCCTCACCCTCACCGCAGCCTCCATGGCGGAGGCAGCCACGCCCGCCCATCGACCAGCAATTTGAACAGACCGTCAAACCCTTTGTCGGCAAATACTGCGTGGCATGCCATAGCGGCAAGATGGCCCCGGCGCAGTTCGATCTCAAATCCTATACCAGCGTGGATATGGTGACCGACGACTTTGCCCGTTGGGCCCTGCTGGCGGAGAGGCTAAAAGCCAAGGAAATGCCGCCCAAGCCGATGCCGCCCCCGCCGGCGGACGAAGCCCAGCAGATCATTGATTGGGTAGCCGCCGTCCGCGCCGAAGAAATCAAGAAGGCCGCCGGCGACCCAGGCGTAGTGCTGGCGCGCCGCTTGAGCAATGCCGAGTACGACTACACGGTTCGCGACCTCACCGGCCAGGACATGCACGTCGCCAAAGAGTTTCCCGTCGATCCTGCCAACCAGGCCGGTTTCGACAACTCGGGCGAATCCTTAACCATGTCCCCGGCGCTGTTGAATAAGTACCTGAAGGCGTCTCGCGAAGTGGCGGATCATGCCGTTCTCAAACCCGATGGAATCGACTTCGCGCCCTATCCCATGTTGGTGGAGACCGATCGCGAAAAGTACGCCATCCAGCGCATTGTGGGCTTTTACGCCGCGCAGCCCACCAACTACGCGGATTATTTCGAGGCCGCCTGGCGCTATAAGTATCGAATCGCCCTCAAGAAACCCCACGCCACCCTGGCCACCACCGCGGCAGATCTAAAGCTGAGCCCCAAATACCTTCCCCTGGTGTGGGGGATCTTGCACGATCAGAATGCGGTCGGCCCGGTCCTCAAGCTGCAGAAAATGTGGCTGGCCCTGCCCCCTCCCGATGCGGCGCAGACCGGGGGGCTGCGTGCAAAATGCACGGAAATGCGTGATTTCGTGGTGAAAATCCGCGCCCACACCGCGATGCAGTTTGCCGCGCCGGTGGTGAAGGGTTTGCCCGCGCAATCCGAGCCTCTTCTGAACTGGAAGCTGAAGCAGTATGCCGAGCACCGGCGCGACAGCGATCCCAAGGATCTGCGGAATGACACCGATCCACCGCCCGTGGTTCCGGAGATTCCTAAATATCCTGATCTTCACGAGGAAGCCGCGCCCCGTTGGGCCGCTCTCTCGGCAAAGGCTCGCGCCAACGATGCCGATCTGATCGTTCCCGCCGCCCAGCGCGCCCGCTATGAGGCCGCATTTGCGCGCTTCGCTTCGGTCTTTCCGGATGCCTTTTACGTCTCAGAACGAGGCCGGTATTTCCCCGACGACTCGCAGGACAAAGGCCGCCTGCTCAGCGCCGGGTATCACAACATCATGGGCTATTACCGCGACGATCTTCCTCTGATGCAGCTCATCCTGGATGACAACGGGATCCAGGAGCTGGATCGTCTTTGGAACGAGTTCGATTACATTGCGGATTACTCGGCGCGTACCTGGACCCAGTTCTACTTCAATCAGAGCGGAGAAGTGTTTGGGAAAGGCGCCGAATCCGGCTCAGAGCGCCCCACCGATCACGCCGTTACCGATACGGAAGTCATTTTCAAGATGCGAGACGCCTACCTGGCCAAGGCTGCGGCGGATCCAACCAACGACCCCGTAGCTGCTGAGGCGATTCGCGATCATTTCGACCAGATGAACGCCACTCTCCGCAGCCTTGAAAAGGAGCGGGCAGAGGCGGAACCCAGGCAACTGGAAACTTTCCTCCAATTTGCCGCGCGTGCCTACCGGCGGCCCCTCACCCCTGCGGAACGCGCCGATTTGCTGGCCTATTACCACCAGGATCGAACCCAATATCAGTTATCCCACGAAGCAGCCCTGCGCAATGCGATCACCAGCGTGCTCATGGAGCCGGATTTCCTCTACCGTCTGGATATGACGGAGCCGCAAACAGCAGCCGTCAAATCCCACGCCGTCGTCCTGAAGACCTCGACCGCAGTCCCTTCCGGGCCATTATCCAGCTACGCATTGGCGAGCCGCTTAAGCTACTTCCTCTGGGCCAGCATGCCGGATGAGGAGCTGTTGCGGCACGCGGCCGCCAACGACCTGCAAAAACCGGCAGTTCTGCTGGCGCAGGCGCGCCGCATGATGAAAGATCCCCGTGTCCGCGGCCTGGCCACGGAGTTCACCGGCAACTGGCTCGCCTTCCGTCTGTTTGAAACCAACAATGCGGTGGATCGCGCGCGGTTTCCCCAGTTCAACAACGATCTGCGGGAAGCGATGTTCCAGGAACCCATCCGCTACGTCGAAGACACCATTCAGAACAATCGTTCCGTGCTGGACCTTCTCTATGGCGATTACACATTCGTAAATCCGGTGCTGGCCAAACACTACGGCATACCAGGAGTCGAGGGCGACGCAAACCACTGGGTCCGCGTCGACAATGCCCAGCAATACGGACGCGGTGGACTGCTGCCCATGTCGGTATTTATGACCCAGAACTCGCCCGGACTGCGCACCAGCCCGGTGAAGCGTGGCAATTGGGTGGTGCAAAAGGTATTAGGCATCCGCGTTCCTCCTCCACCGCCAGTGGTTCCCGAGCTGCCGAGCGACGAGTCGAAGACCGATCTTCCCATACGCGACATGCTGGCCAAGCATCGCTCCATCCCGTTCTGCGCCGCCTGCCACCAACGCTTTGATTCCTTTGGCCTGGCCTACGAAGGCTACGGACCCATCGGGGATGTGCGCACCAAAGACCTGGCCGGCCGCCCCGTCGATACCGCCGTCACCTATCCCGGCGGGATCAACGGCGTTGGATTTCAAGGGTTGCGCGATTTTATCCGCGATCATCGCCAGGACCAATTCATCAACAACCTTTGCCGCAAGCTGCTCAGTTACGGGCTCAATCGGACGCTGCAACTCTCCGACGAAGCGCTGGTGGATACCATGCAGACCAACCTTGCCGCGCAAGGCGATCGTTTTGATTCGCTGGTCGAAACCATCGTCCTGAGCCCACAATTCCGGAATAAACGAATACCAGCGCCCCCGACCCAGATAGCATCGAGAAAGGTGAACTAGTGGTATCCGTGAAGGGAAGCCCCCGCATTTATGCGGGAGAGGAGGAGCCTGCTGCAAGGGTTCCCGGGATGCAGTTAGGAAGCTGAAGCAGAGGAAGAGTATGCGAGAGAGCTGCAAACTTCAGGATTCGTTGTGGAAGCCCCCGCATTTATGCGGGGGAAGGAGCGCTTCAGCGCTCCGGGAAACGGTCTCGACTCGATCCTGCGCTTCAGCGCTGGCAATGCCAGGGCTGTGCTGTACGGGCTTCAGAGTGTGCGTGAGAACTGAAGTTTTCGAAATAGAGTCCCGTAGGGACGGGCTGAGAATAGCCCAGGACGCAGTCCTGGGAAGAGGTTCGAAAGTCGAACCAGTCCCGCAGGGACGGCTGAAGGCTACCCGGGATGCAGTCCGGGCTATTCTCAGCCCAATACTCCAGCCCGTACATAGATCGTGAAAATTGACTTGCGGCTTTAGCCGCTGAGGGAGCAACCAGATGTCTCGACTGACCAGGAAATTCGCATTTCCCGTTTCCCGCCGAGCCGTACTCCGCGGAGCCGGTTGCACCGTGGCGTTGCCCTGGCTTGAGTCGCTGCACGCCTTAGCGGATGTCCCCCCGCCGTCCGCCTTCCCCACGCGTTTTGGCATCGTCTTCCTGGGCTGTGGCGTCAACGAAGATCACTGGAGCGCCGAGGGCCAGGGCGCCGACATGAAACTCTCGAAGACCCTCTCGCCCTTGGAGCCGCTCAAAGAGAAGATCAACGTCATTGACGGTCTCTACGTCCAGGCGCTCACGGGGCAGGGAATTCATCCCGCCCAGACGGGCAGTCTATTATCCGGCGCCCACATTTCGAAAGGCGCCATCATCCACTCCGGCATCAGCATCGACCAGATGATTGCCAACCGCGTGGGCGAAGACACGCCCCAATCCAGCATCGTGCTGGCCTGCGAGCAGCCCATGACGGGTTATCACGAGTCGAACTTTTCGCTCGCCTACAGTTCCCACCTCTCCTGGCAAAGTCCTGACTCGCCTGTCCCGGTAGAAGTGTACCCATCGCTCGCCTGGGACAACCTGTTTGACAACCGTGGCAGCCTGCAGAACATCAGCATTCTGGACCGCGTAAAAGATCGCGCCCAGGATCTTTCCACGTGCATAAGTTCGACCGACAAAGGCAAGCTCGATGAATACCTGACCAGCGTGCGCGAAGTAGAAAAGCGCGTCGAGGGAATGCGCAAAGACAAGGACGATGCCGAAGACGCAGCGAAAGCCAAAAACACCGTCGCCGCCACCATGGAGCGGCCGGCGAATGGACTGCCGGAAGACCTACGCGATCACGCCCGCCTGATGTGCGACATCATTGCGATCGCGTTCCAAACCAACAAGACGCGCGTCGCCTCGTTGATCATCTCTCATGATCTGTCGGCCATGTATTATCCCTTCCTGAATGTGAAGGACGGCCACCATTCCGCTTCGCACAACAACAATTCCGATGATTACGAGCGCATCTCTCGTTTCCATGTCGAGCAGTACGCCTACCTGGCGTCTAAGCTGGACAGCATGAAGGAAGGGAACGGCACGGTTCTCGACAACACCTGCCTGATGTTCCTATCCAACATGTGGATCGGCCGCAAACACGACAACTTCCGCCTGCCGCTCGTGCTGGCCGGCGGGCTTGGCGGGACGTTACAAACGGGGCGAACGCTGAATTATCTCAAGGACAGCGAAGATAATCGTAAGATGTGCAGTTTGTACCTGTCGCTGATGGATCGCTTCGGCGTGAAATTGGAGCAGTTCGGCGATTCGCAGACGCGGTTAGAGCGGCTTTAGTGCAAAACTATTTGCACACCGATCAAGCGATTACGGGCGCACAAGAGACAACTTCGACAGCTCAACTGGTACGCTGGCGTAGCCCATTTGTTCGAGTAATAGCTCCACACCTGCCTTCGTGAAAGCCTGTCGCTCTCCTGGGCCGATCCATATCTTTGCAATTGGCAGAAGTCCCGCGCGACTCCTCACCCAATTGGGCGTATCAAGGGCCAGGTAGCGCGCAAGCACCGTCGTTCTCTGTCTAAACCTGACTTTAGGGAACTCGGACAACTTCAATGCATGAACCAAGCGGAACTCATTCTCCGACCGCCAGCTGTCGTCTTTCGCTAAGGGCGCAAGCCTATAGACCCACTCATCCCAAGCCTCAAAAAAGATACGCGCCCACTCCTCGGGGTTTTCCAGCCGGTCTCCGGTCAATCCCTCGAGGTAAAACCTCAACGTTGCCCGCGCCACTTCCTTGGTCGCGTTTAGCTGTTTCGCGCGGTCGTACACGACCTTATAAAGCTGGCTCGTCGCCTCGCGGCAGAGACCGCGTGCATAGAAACCAATCGCATACGGGTTGTCGCCTCCATAGAGCCGCCACTGGTTCAGATCGTTTTCGTCGGCACTGAAACATGCGACGAAGAATTTACTGCTGCCGTGTGTCGGGGAGCTGGGTTCCTCTTTCACAAATTCCAACACCTGTGTCAGAAACGCGACTGCCTCAGCGTTCGAACCTTGCTCGTCGATAAGCTCCTTTATCACTTCCTTATAGAGGTCCGTCGCATATTTGGTTTCGTTCGCATCATTCAGGGATGCAACCTGTGTCGCATGAATTGAAGACGACTCAAGAATGCCCAGAAACCCCGGTCCGTTCGTGTAATGCCAGACAATCTGATTTGGAGTGAAATCGAAGACCCCGAGCTCTTGTGTCACTTTACTAACAAATTGCCTATATGCCTCGTTCTCCTGCGCCGTTACATTCATGTAAGGGATTTTATTCCTAAGGGCAACATTTCCGATCATTGGCTGGACTGACGGCTTCTGCCCGTCGATAGCGACATCTGGAAAGCCCGGGCAACAACTAAGATGAGGCAGCCGAGTTCGTGCTCTCGAATCGAAGTCTCCGAATTCACCTGATAGCCTTGCGGGGTCGCTGCGGCCTTCCGCCCTGGATACCAGGGACAAGACGGGACGATACCTCCACACATCCCGAACCGTTTGGTGAAGGTTCGTCCGTCCCTTTGATCCCCACGGGAGAGAACTGGTCACCCCAGGATCGAATGGAGTTTCACTCGAGAACTTGGATTTTTTCACAGCTTCCTGTCCGCAGTCGGCCCAGCCGACCGAAGACGATGGGGTTACCCTGGCCCCAAAAACTCCCATGTCAGGTTCTGCCTGACAGGGAGAAGGTATCATTCGGCTGGGACACTTGGGAGGCGTCGAATGCTTCGCGCACTACAACTTCTGGCTGTAGCCCTTTGGTTTGCAGTAGCTGTGGCTCAGGCGCCTGAGGGTTTACCTAGGCCTAAATCTGTTCTGCTTTCGTCAGAGCAGGCAGCTATCGTTAGGCGAATGATCCTCCGTGAACATGCCATCACAAAGGATTTTGTCGGAATGACGCCTATTTTAGAAACGTACATCCAAACTCAAGGTGGCCATGGAACATTGCGCCCAGCGAAGAAGTCGGATCAATACTGGATAGGCCACATCATACTAAGCCAAAGCTCGGGTCAAACGAATGCGATCAAAGGACCCTTTTTCTACGACGCGCACAGCCGTGGATTCCGGGTCAGCAACCCTGCCGTAACGCTGTCGAGGGTCCTCCTTTTGGACTCAGAGAATTTCGATGAACAACACTACGATTTTAGCTATGTCCGTCGTGATTTCCTAGGTTCAGTGAGGACACTTGTATTTGATGTACGGCCGAAAGGTGTTAGCAAGGATCTAGGATTCACCGGTCGACTCTGGGTTGAAGACGCCGGCGGCAACATCGTCCGATTCAATGGTAGGTTCGGCGGTCACGCTGCTGGCAGGTTAGGCGACGTCCACCTTGATAGCTGGCGTGAAAATCTTCAACCGGGCCACTGGTTGCCAGTCGGAGTCTACGTTGAAGGTGGGAACGACGACGATGAACGGTCGCCGTCGTTTAAAGGACAGATCTATGTGTGGGGTTACTCGATTAGGCCGAACATTGCAACGGACGAACGGGAACAAAGTGACCTCGAGCGCCTCACGGAGACGGGCCTTTTGGCCCAGCAAAGCCGTTTTGACAAAGAACTAGAGCAAATAGGAAATAACATTCTGCTGGGGAATCGTTTGCAGCTCAATCACCCTATCCATTGCCGCGTTATGCTCACCAGACGGTTAGAATCTCTTACTATTGGGAATACCATTGTCCTGAGCAAGGGTCTGATCGACGTGCTACCAACCGAAGCGGATATAGCGGCCGTCCTCTCGTTCCAACTGGCACACATAGTGCTCGATCACCCCTTCTACAGGCACTACGTCGTAGGTAGTGCTTTGCACTATCCCCACGGATCTAATCTAGAAATGATCAGGATGGACCACTCCGATGCAGACAATTCTTCGGCAGCCCAGGAGGCTATTAATCTCTTACAAGGGTCAGTCTATGCAAGGGAACTGTCAGAGCCTAAACGTTTCTTCCAACAACTTTACGCCCGCTCGAAAAGCCTCCCCGCTCTAACGAGTCCGCTCATAGGCGACTCACTCTTGAGTGCAACTGGGGCACCATGGCTGGATGCGCTTCCCGATTCGGGTTTGCAACCGGCCACAAACTCGCAGGACTTTGTTGCGGCCCGTCCTCTTGGGGCTGGGAAGCTACGCATTGACGCTTGGACCAATCAGGTTGTTGAGCAACAAATAACAGCGGTCACGACCGTAACATCCCGTGAAGAGATTGCTTTTAATGTTATACCAGACCTCTTTCATCAGATTGGCTATGAGGCGCACGAGTACATCGGTGGGTCAGGTGGGAACGACAATGATCGTGGTGCACCGGAGGTGCCGGAGAAGCCCAACCATGTGGTGCACGTCTTGTTCGCGACTGACCGAGCTCGAGGGGCTGTGGTAGACGGTGCTCAGCGTTTCACCAATATCCGAGCACGCGATGAACGGCTGAGTTTCGGATCAGCCGAGGTGAGCGTTCCCCCTGGTCATGAGTTGGGTAAGTTCGAGGAGCCGTCACTTTTTAAACTGAGAGTGACCTCAGATAAGAACAGAGACGTAGTCCTCATAAGCGCCAAATCAGTTTCGGTGATGGATTTCAATAGGTTGCGGATTCCAGTGATGTCGATCAGGGATTCAGGGTGAAAGCGATCAGAGTTCCTGCGATTCCGATCAAGGTCGGAGCGCAGCGACGCTGGCGAGATTGATTGTCGCGAGAAGTGATCGAGATCGTCAAGCTGGAGGAGTTATTTTCCGAGCGTAGCGAGGCTATTTTGTTGTGGAGCGGGGATGGGGGCGTGGGGGAAGGGGCTGGCGTTTGAAGCCCCTTTCCCCACACCAGCGCCTTCAGAAGCAGCAGAGGCTTCGGTTGCCAGCAACGCCGGGTTGTCAGGTTTCGCTTTTCCTCTTTGCTTTCCGTTTTCTTGGCTCGTGTCTTGCGCATGGACTCGCCGCGCAGCTCGATGCGATGAGCGTTGTGCACGAGCCGGTCGAGGATACCGTCAGCGATGGTGGCGTCGCCGATCTGCTCGTGCCATTGCACGACGGGAACTTGTGAAGTCAGGATCGTGGATCGTGTTTGATAACGCTCTTCACAGATTTCCCAGAAGTCGCGCCGCTCGGATTCCTGCATGGGCGCCATGGCCCAGTCATCGACCACCAGGACATCGACACGGCTGAGCCGGGCCAGCAGATTGCGCTGGCTGCCGTCAGCCCGTGCCAGGGCCAGATCGCGGAACAGCGCTGCGGCGCGGGTGTAGAGCACGAGATATCCGTCGCGACAGGTCTTCTGAGCCAAAGCGCAGGCCAGCCAGCTCTTGCCTACCCCGGTTGGACCGACAAGGAAGATGTTCTCGTGCCGGCTGACCCAGCCGGAGTCGTTGACCAGCGAGCGGATCAGCGTGCGATCGAGGCCGCGGGAGGCGCGGTAGTCGATGTCTTCCACGCAGGCGTTGCCTTTTAGCTTGGCGTAACGCAGCCGCCGTTCCAGCGCCAGGTTCTGGCGCCAGGTCCATAACCGGTCGACCATGAGGGAGAGTTTTTCCTCGAAGCTGAGCTGGGCGGCGTCTTGGTTCTGTTCGAAGTTGCGCCAGGTTTCGACCATGGGTTCCAGATGCATGGCCAGGAGTTTTTCGATGGTGGGTTGATGTAACATGGCTCGCCTCCTCTCACTCGAAGTACGCCGCGCCGCGGATGTTGTCGTGTTCGGGAACAGAACGCGGCGCCGACGGTGGGTTGATGGGTTGCTGGTCAAGGTTGTGGCGCAGGATCGAGTCCATGCTCCTGTAGCTGACCGCGCCTGTAAGCAAAGCGCGGTCAGCGGCTGCTTCCACGCGAGCTACCGGATAACGCTGCCCCAGGCGGATGATCCCCAGGCATGATCGATAACCCATCTCCGGATGCGGCTGCGCTTCAAGGATTTTCTCCACCACCTCTTGCGTCCGCGTGCCCACCGTGGCCGCCCACTGGACCAGCCGCGATGGTGGCCAGTCCAGATGGGCACGGTGCGCAGCGGGCCGATGCTCGATGATCAGTCACCGCTACGTACGGTTTAGCCGTGCGCAGGTGTGAGGCGACACGCTTGCCGTGATGGAAGATCTCTACGGTCGTGGGCGTGGCCCGCACCTCCACCGTCTGCCGCGTCAGCTGATAGGGCACGCTGTAGAAGCTCTTATCGAACTGGATGTGATAGTCGATGTTGACCGTGGCTTGTGACCACTCGGCCAGATCGAAGCGCTCGGCGGGAAGCGGGCGCAACGCCGGCCGGTCCAGCTGCTCGAACAGGCTGCGGCGCGAGCCTTCGCGCTTCTTGAACGGACGCTGGTTGAGCTTGTCCAGCAGCTCGCCGATGGCGCGGTTCATCTCGCCCAGAGAGAAGAACTTGCGATGCCGTAGAGCAGCCACGATCCAGCGCTGGGCGATCTGCACTCCGACCTCGACCTTGGCCTTGTCGCGCGGCTTGCGCGGGCGCGTGGGCAGCACACCGATGGCGTAGTGCATGGCCATCTCCTGGTAAGTCGGATTCAGATCGGGCTCATAGCGGCAAGCCCGCGACACGCCGGTGCGCGTGTTATCGGGAACGACCAACTCCGGGCAGCCGCCGAAAAACTCGAACGCCCGCACGTGGGCTCCGATCCAACTGCGCCATCTGCTGATCCAGCGTAGCCTCGGCATAGGTGTAGTTGCTGGCTCCCAGCACCGCCACGAACAACTGCGCGGGGCGTGCCTGGCCGGTTGCTGGATCGTAGAGGGGCATGGTCGCTCCCGCCCAATCGACAAACAACTTCTCGCCCGGCCGATGGCACTGGCGCAGCACCAGATCGCGCTCCTGCTTGAAGCGCTGATAGTGATGGCAGAAACGGCTGTACCCATAACCGTCCGCATGCCCGGCACGGTACTCTTCCCACAGCAACTGCAGGGTGGTGTGCTTGTGCCCTTGCAGTTGCTGATGAATGTAGGCGAAATCAGGTGGGGTCTTGGCGCCCGGCCTGGAGACGCCGGAGTCGGCGGGAAATAACTTCTCTTCCAGCTCCGACTCCGACATTTCAGCCGGCAGTGGCCAGCTCAATCCCGCCGCACGGAAACGCTCCACGTACTCGTGCACCGTGCTCTGACTGACGTTGGCGCTGCGGGCGATCTGGCGTTGCCTCAGCTTCAACTCGAAATACAACCGAAGGACTTCTCGCGTCTTGCGCATGGACATTCGCTTTCCGGGCACCGTCTCCCCTCTCGGAGGTCACGGTACCCGCGATTTTGATGTCCAGCGTCGCCACGCCTCTTTCCACACTTGATTCCTGCCATCCCGATCACCGTTCCTGCACACCTCGATCACTGATCGGCTTCACGCAGGAATGCTGATCGCTTTCGCCAGGAATCTTGATCGCAATCAGACAGGAATCGTGATCGGCTTCATCCAGGAATGATGATCGGCTTCAGCAGGAATCCGCAAATAGGTCTTTAGATCAATGGGCGGACCAAGATCCTAAACGCCAAGCGCTTGTTTTTGTTCATGGATTTAACGTCAGCTTTAACGAGGCTGTAAGGAGACTCGCGCAGATCACCTACGACCTTGGGTTCCGTGGGCCGCCAATTCTTTATAGCTGGCCCTCCAAAGATAGCCTGTTCGGCTATGGAGCAGACGAGGCGAGTGTGGAGTGGAGTAGCCCGCACTTTTTAGAGTTTTTGCGGATGCTCCGACAGGATAAACACATAGAAACGATCTACATTATTGGTCATTCAATGGGAAGCCGTCTTATTACATCAGCTCTGGCGGCCTTGGACAGCTCTCAATCGAACTCGAAGTTTAAAGATGTGATCCTGGCCGCACCCGATGTTGATCTAGGTGTTTTTAAACATACTGCGGACCCACTATCGCAGCACGCAGATCGCGTGACCATATATGAATCGTCGACTGATTTGGCTCTAACTGTTTCTCATGAATTTCATGACTATCCTCGACTAGGCGACACGAGGCCTAATGTTAACGTCTTCAGACATTACGACTGTATCGAAGCCACCGCTGTCGACACCAGCATCCTCGGACATTCTTACATCAGCGACAGCCCCTCGATTCTAGCAGATATTTTCGATCTGATAGTGACTCAGCTACCACCGCAGCGTCGTTTTCGATTAGATCTACGATCTTATGAAGGGTTGCCGTACTGGTCATTTCGTAAGTGATATCGAGATGCGAGAGATGCGGGGACAGAATGGAGTGGGAAGATGCGGGGACAGACGGAGCAACCTCGGCCTGTATGCGTGCGTTGACGAATTACGGCAAGCCGTGATTCCATTTCCCCCGCCCCAGCCTTCAGTGACGGGACAATCACCTTCCCACTTGACGATCTGAAGGTGGTGCGAGGCGGTAAGGTTTGTTCCATCTGTCGCCACCACTCCCGCCAGTCCTAGGACGGCAAAGTGATCCCCATCGTTCTGAGCTGCAGGATCGGGGGGATACGTCAATGTCACATTTACTTGACATAAGTAATCCACGAGCATCGGACCTGCGACATCCAGTACCCTAGTTGCTGACCGCTGAGTTCAACCCTGCCTTCCACAGCAGAAAGGTCGCTGTCAGGGGCTCGCGTGATAAGACCTACGATTGTAGGTACTTCCGGCGAGCCAATGTAACTCGCCGCCGTTATGACAGAGGCCTCGCTCTGTGGCCCGCTAAGCACGAGAACTGGCCGCTGTTGTGATAGCTCGCTGAGCAGCATTGCCGGTGGAAGCATTCCTTCTACAGGGTGACTATATATTGTGCGGATTCTGCCTTGCTTTTCAAAACCTTCCCCTGTTAGAGCTTCCGTAATAGACTCAACAGGTGGTCCCGAGAATAATCTCGGGACTATTTCTCTTTGGTTCACCTCGAGCCCGTAATAGGTCAGAATCATTTGCACTCCGGCTGCCCAAGTCCACTCACTTTGCTTCTGTATTGCCGGAACCCAAACGAACGCACTAGAGGTTATTCCGACGAACTGTGGTTGTTGAGCCCGGCCTAGGGTCGTTAGAACAAAGCAGATCGCTAGGAATGCCCAACAGTTGGACCTTGCGTTCTTCATATCTACTCCTAGTCGACATAAACAGTGGAGGATTAGTTTCACTTGTAACACGGGATCGCAGAGCAATCAGCATCCTTGAGGCCTGCCGCAGATATTTGAAGCATATGAAATCGAGAGTTGATTCTTCTATGATTTGAGAATCTGTAAACGTTGTCGGACACGCCAGGGAAGTCCTTGGCCAATAACTCGCCACTTAGCATCGCAGCCTTAATCGCATCTCTTACGTCCGCGGAACGGTGCATATTAATGGAGTGACGTATTTTGAAAGCCCAGGACGGTGACTCTTTGAGCTGTTCGTTCGCTGCCTGAAGCAGCGCGGAAGCGATGTTGTATGCATCCCGCCCATATACGCTTGAGAGAAGGTTTATTTCCTTACCGTCCTCTTGGGAGGCGAAATATATATCCGCAAAGGGCGGGAACGTGTCAAGCAAAGCGGACCGTTTCAGAGACGCCTCCGACAGCACAAAGATCGGGGGGCTCGTGAAGCCGGTTAGGCGTCGAACCTGGTTAATCAATGGGAGGGCAGTCTCAAGGCTTCCGATATACAGAATACAGTCTGGATCTTCGGACTGTATCTTTGCGATGTCGGCGATACCCTGCTTAGGAATATCAAGCGCTACGGCCGGCTGAACCCCCGAAGCGACATAAGAAGGATCGTTCAGTACCCTTTCGTAATAGTCTTTCAGGGAGGACGTCTTCGAAATCGGCGGGTCTCCGACCTCCGACGCAATCAGAAATCGCTTTTTGCCTTTGTGCACCGCAAAGTCGACCGCTCGAATCGCTTCTTCTTCTTCGGACGGTGACATTTGAATGAAGGGGCAATAATCGGTGCCAGAGTTTCTCGGTATGCACGCGGGGACGTTCTCCATAAAACGTGACCCAGTCTCCACAGTAGCTATGACCGGGACTGCTGGGCGGGCTGTCATGTAGAGGGGAAGCGCCTCTACGGTTTGCTGGTCTAGTACGTGCCCAATTACAATAAGAGTATCGTCGCGTTTGGCGAGGTTCGCCGCCACGGCTCGTGCTCCCGCTTCAGTGCCTGAGTCGTCCTCTCGTTCAAATTCAACGGCTATTCCATCAACCTCAAGCTTCGCGCTATCGTTCTCCTGCTTGACCCCGAGAAGAACTCTCTTTACATCCCTATCTTGAAGGTTACCTACAAAATATATCTTGTAGGTCTTGGGCCCAGTCCACCAGTCTTTTACTTGATCGGCGATCACGATCCCGAACACAAATACCAGACAGGGAATCAAGAGGTGATTTTTGACGAAAGATCGAACGTTTTTCCAGGAGATCGCAGTAGCCTTTTTAACCTGAGCGGTGCTGTCAAGTTGTGAGGTTTGGGAAAGCGGCTGATTCATTGCGGCACCAACCTCTCCTGTAGGGTTAGGAGTCACTGAGTAGACGATCGGGGGAACCTTCGGGGCCTCCGCTCGGATTTTTTGGAACCGGAGCCCTGGGGCTGTCGCCTCCTAATGCACAGTGCGAAAGCGAACTCCGTCCAGAAAACTGTCCCAAACGGCCTGCGACACGCCTTGGTTCCTCCCAAATGACGCCTATCATATTCCCACAATCCCAATCACTCTTGGTAGGAAAATATCTCCGGGTCAAAAAATGGAGTTTCGAGGGAGTTTCGGGACGAAATAACCCCCATCGTTCTGAGCTGCAGCATCGTATGGAATTTGCATGGCTAAGGCCGCCCTAAGAGGCCCCGCCCCCCGATTCAAATAGTCCTAGGTTAAGCCGCCTTAATCTTTCCCACATGAGAAATTCACCCACACGGATGCATGCTTGATCCGGTTGCACCCTAGATTTATTGGTCAGACGGAGATTTAGTCGTCAGATTTAGTCGTCAGACGGGGCCGGTATTTGGGAAAACAGCGTTTGCTAAGGATCGAAGGTGAGTTCACCTGACAGAGATGCGGGGACGAGATGCGCGGACAGGATCCAGGTTGCGAGTGACGGACCGCACCCAATCAGGCTTCTTCTTCTTGGGCCCGCACTGGTCACGCAAGGCACAGGTACGGCATGCTGCTTTGGGTGCTCTATATACATGCGTGCGCACACCGTTCTCCCCGTTTTTCACGACATGGAGAGTGAGTCGTTTGCCAGCGGGACAGAGATAGACATCGTGCTCAGCGTCATAGGGAAACGCACTACTGATAAAGACTCCGTTACGGCCATGGGCGTCATATTCCACCGGTCTCCAGGTATCTTGCCAGGAACCAAAGAAGTCGACACCAGCTGCTGCAGCAGCCTGCACGGACGCATGGTTGGTATGACGATGCGGTATGACGATGCGGGACAGACGAAATAACCCCCATTGACGACGATGCGGGACAGACGCGGAGCTGGCACTTTCACGAAAGCGGTTTCCCGGTGACTTTAACCCTCCTTAATGTATGCGCCGGCGTAAAACTGGTAAAACAGGGTAAAACAGGGACAGCCCCCGGAATCGCTGTAATAGGTAAGCTGGACTGGCTCTTTATGGCGACGGCGGAATTGGCTTGCGCATGCGCTGGGGCACGAATCGCCCACAGAACACGGCTTTGATCTCGCCTGATTTAACACTCTCTACCGCCCCGACAATAGCATCGACGTAGTCCTTCACGATAGGCCAGTGATTGTCCGACATATAGACCAAGCCAATCTTGCGGGCGGCCATGTTCTGCTCGTAGCGGATCGTTTTGTCGCCTGAGAGAAGCACGTCGAATCCGGCGCTTTCGGCCGCCGCCAGCAGCGCCCCGTTCTTGAGTGCGTCCCAACCGAGTTCGGTTGCGCGCTTCACATCATGAGCAACGAGGAACCGGACCAGCGGACGCGGTACGTTCTGATCAAACAGGATCTTCAAAGAGCAGGCGAAGTAATTTGATGGCGCGCGGCATATGCGAGGAGTTTCCGGACGTCTTCCACCCGAAGATCGTAGTTGAACGCAATCTCTTCCGGCGTCTCGCCCAACTCGGCGGACTCAAGAATGGTGTCGGCCGGCACACGGCTGTTTCTGATCAGCGGCACGCCGCTTACCTTGCCCGGAACCACCTCGACAATGTCACAGCCTGACCAGTCCATTGCCATGTCGTCAGTAACCCCCGCTCCAATTCTAGTCCCGTTGGCGGTCCTCTGGAAGCGACTTATTCATGTCGGCCATGTTCGATAACAGACGGAGCAGTTTAAAACAACTATCCACCGGGCTCGTCACCAACGCTTCGGGGGGGAGATAGGGGGACATGATTGGACATGATACCTATCCCCGGCTCGGTCATTCGTGTTCAAAAGGGTCGACAGACGGGACGTTCACCGTTAGGTCCAGGAAGATGCGGGAGGAGGAAGATGCGGGGGGAAGATGCGGGGACAGACGGAGCAACCCCCATCGAAAAACTTCTACGCATGCAACACTAAACACCCATATCGGACTAAAACATGCAGATGGTTGACTAGGTGCCGAAGGACAATGTTCCCTGGCTCTCGCCCGGCTCAGGCCTCCCTTTGGGCCCGGGTTTTCGCGGAACCAAGCGGCGCTTGATTTCCTTTTCCAGCCCGCGCGTGAACTCCGCTGATCCGAGGGGCCGGCCGGTGTGCGTGCTACGACGAATAGCAGCCAGCTTGGATTCGGATTCGCCTGCATCGAGATAGGCGCGCCAGCTACCAGGAGACCATCGAGTCCGCCACAAGTCCATCGCCAACCATGTTTCCGCCGTCGCCGCGCCGCAATGAGCAGCTGCACTGGAACATTCCCAGCATTCCGGCCTGCCCACTAGCGAGGCGCGCACCGGATTCAACTCCGTATAGCGCAAGGCTTCCCAGAGGTGTGGTTCATCCAGAGGACAAGAATAGTACCGCCCCTGCCAAACATGACCTGAAGAGTAATGGATCGCATTCCAGTAGGAAGCAAACCGGCCGTGCGTGTCCTTCAGAGCTACTGCCAGAACATCTGGCTTCCGCGGGATAGCAACCAGGTGAACATGGTTGGACATCAAGCAGTAGCCAATCAGTTCTATCTCGTACAGTTCCATGCTTTGCCGCAGCAAGTCGAGATATACCTTGCGATCAGCTTCGCCTTCCAGGATAAAACGCCGTGCGTTCCCCCGCTGCGTTATGTGATGGGGCAACCCGACGGCGATCACACGAGCGAGACGCGCCATTCATCCGCCTCATTCCGCTTGGATCCTTTGGCGAGGACGTTGAAGACCGAAAATCGTCTGAGGCCACTCTGATCGCCAGGGCAGAGCACACCCACATCAATCATGCATCGATGTTGATGAAGTTCTCATGGGAGGGACATTAACCAAGTTTAAGTTTGCTTCTCAGATCTCCAGCCTAGACCTCGTGCGCGCATCCCCCGGTATCACGTAGAGGCCCGAGTCATGTCAACGCATTTCGGACTATAAGAAGACCCGGTCGGACGAACTCGGGGACCAGACGGAGGTGGCACTTTGACGGGTCCAGTCGATACTGGCACCGGGTTTTTGACTACAATTGGCCAGGCGGCAAGCGACGGGTATGCTGTTGCGGTGGACGCCGAGGGTAGGTTGCCGCCGTATGGTGGCGAAGATGCACTCTGGCCGGGGAGCCAATACATGCCAATGCCAGTATTGACGCTGACGCACGGGATCCCTATCTGGTTCCTTGTTTTGAGCTTGTTTCTGCCCAGGCTTTCGCTATTTATCGGATGGATCCATATGTGGTGGTTTTTTGTCCCTCAGCCCTGGGCTGCTGTGTTGTGGGCTTGTCTTCCCAGAGTGCTGGTCCTGATCTTTATTCACGCGCATCAGGGGTTCGACTTCTGGTTCTGGATACACCTGGTGACGGCGATCCTGGTATGGGGTGGATCTGGGGCTTCTCACCACAACAGAAGAGTGCGGAGAAGGCGTGCCTAGCGCATTTCTGTTTCCCGGGGTTCCGTTAAAATTGAGACCCCCGGGTAGTTCGCACCGGGTGCAGCAGACTTGACGGTGAGCGGTTGTTCATCCCGACCGTAGCGTAGCGAAGCGGAGGGATCTGCAGTATCGCTTTCCCTTCAGCAGCTCCTCAGGGTACGGGCTTCACATGGCTCGTGAAAGCTCGCTGGCGGGTAGGTCCGGGCTTTTGCGGAAAAAGGTCGAGGACCATACCCTCAGTGGCTAAAGCCGGACATAACTACAATCACTTACGGACGGCCTGAAGGCCGTCCCCTTCAAAGAATTTGGTCTTTGCGCAGCCTGTTTAGACCCTTCTCAGTTGCTAGGGGGAAAGGGATACTGCAGATCCCTCCACTTCGCTACGCTACGGTCGGGATGACAAATTGGAGGGCGGCGAGTACCTGGACCTGGTTAGCCGGATGGCGGGATTCTCTAAACTGCCTTTTTCCGCAACCTCTTTAGCCCCTGCGTTTTTTTTTGACCCAAGCACAGGTTAACAGGGTCTATTTAGCCCCTGCATCTCTACCGAATCAGCTGTTACAGTCCACTAGTGAGCCGCCTCCACGGTAAGCCGCAGCCCCACCGCCTTGGTTACAGCGACCAACGTCGAGAGCCGTGGATTCCCTTTGGCCGACAGCGCGCGGTAAAGGCTCTCCCGCTCAATGCCGGCCTCTTTCGCAACTTTGGCCACTCCGCCTCTTGATTCAGCGATGCGTCGCAGGGCAATCAACAGAATCTGCGGATCATCTCCTTCCTCAAGCGCCGCGCGGAGATACTCAACGGCGAACTCCGGATTCTCACGCAGCTCTTTTGCCATAGCCTCATCATGAGAAATACTTGGTTTGCGTTTCATTCCATCTCCGTCCTTTTCTTGTAGTCCTTCCAGTACGCCCGCGCTTTCTTGATATCCGTAGACTGTTTGCGTTTGTCTCCTCCGCACAACAGCAGCACGCAAGCCGTTTCGATTTTCCCGTAATACACGCGATATCCAGGCCCCCAGTCGATCCGCAGTTCGTGCAGGCCTTCGCCGATCGACTTCGAATCTCCAAAGTTCCCGCCGGCGAGCCGATCAATCCGCACGGCTATGCGTGCGCGTGCCTTTAGATCGGCCAGATTGGTCAGCCACTCCCCGAAAACATCTCTGTCCTCCGCAGTCGTGTAGCGGCGGATCTCAATCACAGATCTTAGTGTAACCTATAAGTTACATCCTGTCCAAGCCTGCTTGGAGCGAGGAGCGCCGCGCGATCCCCACGGCGAAGGCCACTATGGCGGCAACAATCGGCGCACTGGGCACACAGTAGGCTCTGATCGTGCTCCCTCAGCCACCTTTCTCTCTTTGTCATTCCGCCTGTCCGGGCCTGCCGCGGAAGCAGCGTGGATTCACCGTCTCTCGCTTAAATGCCCAGGTTCGGTGTGTTTTCCTCAGAGTCTCACTTTTGTAGCCGTCGTTATTTCTTTAGGGTACTTCCCGTCTGTCCCTCCGAGTCCATCGGACCGATAGATCTTCCCATGCGTTGAAAACTCATGCCGTGGTCTCCACAGACTGGTCGTGGGAGTTTCGGGAAGGGAGTTTCTGAACCTGACCACGAATTCCCGCCTGGACCACGAATTCTGGACCACGAATTCTACCGTCTTGACCACGAATTCTACTGCCGCAACAGGCTCTCTATGTTCCGGCTGCCCCGGAAAACATGAAGAATCAGCACGTCCTGCTTTTCGACGCGCTAGACGATAACATATTCGCCCACGGGAAAACTACGCAGGCCTGGGCGCAAATCCTCATCGCGGTGTCGTCCTATGTGCGGGTGACACGCCAGAAGATAGAAGCACTCGGTGATGGGTAGAGATAGGGGGGAGATAGGGGGAGATAGGGGGACATGATAATCATGTCCCCTTATCTCCCCAATTCAAAGGCCTCGACCAAACCGGAGAGATGGGACTGAAGGACAAGGTAAACAACCACTACCTCCAGATCTTTGGTACATCAATCGCGCTGGGAGTCATTGCCGGAGCATCGGAGATTGAGCTCGGCGGCGGGGCTCTTACAGGCAGCGGATCTCAGCTATTCGCTACGGGTGCCTCCTCCAGCATTTCTTCATCCGCCACCTCGAAAGAGCCGAGACTTCGTGGCATGAGGATGAGCACGCTGCATGAGGCTGCGCGCGAAGAGAGCGTGCGGCAGCGCGAAGGTCTATGGATATGACTGCTTCACTTGTAGAATATTGGTTATGATCAACCTTGACTTCTGCTCAGCCGAAGAGATTCTGCCGGTGCGGCGAACTCTTCAGCGCGAACTTCTGGCCCATTCTGGGTTGCAGGACATTCGCCTTGCGGTGTTGGGAGGATCGACCACCCAACAGATGGTGAATGTGCTGGAGCTGCTGCTGTTGTCGAGCGGGTTTCGGCCGACGATTTACCAGAGCGAGTATGGCCGCTTCTATGAAGATGCGGTGCATGACAGTCACGCGCTGGTGGAGTTCAAACCGGACATCGTATACGTGCATACGTCCTGTCTGAATGTGCGGTCCAAGCCGCCGATTAACTGCACAGAGGATGAGTTGCCGGGGTATGTGGAGGCAGAACTCTCACGGTTTCGAGAGATGTGGGAGTCGCTTGACCGGGAACTCGGGTGCCAGGTGATTCAGAACAATTTTGAGATGCCTGCCGCTGCGATCCTGGGGAACCTGGACGCGGTGGTTGCGGGCGGTGAGAGCCGTTTCCTGATGGAACTGAATCTCGCGTTCGCGAGAGAGGCGGGGCGGCGGCCGAAGTTGATGATCCAGGATGTGCATGGGTTGTCGGCGCGGATGGGGTTGGATCACTGGTTCGACTGGGAACGGTACTTCAGCTACAAGGTGCTGCTGACGCCGCAGGCGAACCTGGAGCTGGCGCGGTCGCTGAACAGCATGGTTCGCGCGATCTATGGCAAGAGCCGGAAAGCGCTGGTGCTGGACCTGGACAATACGATATGGGGCGGCGTGATCGGCGATGATGGCGTGGACAAGATCCAGATCGGTCGTGAAACTCCGGAAGCGGAGGCGTATACCGCTTTCCAGGAGTATTGCCTGGCGCTGCACGGCCGGGGGATCTTGCTGGCGGTGTGTTCGAAGAACAACGAGGAGATCGCCAAGTCCGGTTTCGAGCATCCAGATTCTGTGCTGAAGCTGGAGCACGTCTCTTGCTTCAAGGCGAACTGGGAACCGAAGCACGAGAATATAGCGGCGATTGCGAAGGAGTTGAACCTTGGCGTCGATAGTTTTGTTTTCGCCGATGACAACCCTGCGGAACGGGCCATTGTGAGCGCACAGATTGCGGGTATCGCCGTACCTGAGATCGGGAAAGAGGTCACAAGGTACGCGGGGATTATCCAGGCTGGACGGTATTTTGAGCCTGTGCGATTGTCGAAGGAAGACTTCGAGCGCACGGCGCAGTATCGCGACAACACGCAGCGGCTGGCACAGCTTTCGAAGTTCGCGAACTACGGCGAGTATCTCGATTCGCTGGAGATGGTCGCGGAGATCGATGACTTCAAGCCGGTGTATATGGACCGGATCGCGCAGCTGACCAACAAGACGAACCAGTTCAACCTGACCACTCGACGGTACACGCTGGCTGAGCTTGAGAGTGCGGTGAAGGACAAGGGTTGCATAGGGATTTACGGGAAGCTGAGTGACCGCTTCGGCGACAACGGGTTGATCTCGGTGGTGCTGGGGCATCGCGAGCGGGAAGACCTGCGCATCGACCTTTGGTTGATGAGTTGCCGCGTGCTGAAGCGCGATATGGAAGTGGCGATGCTGGATGCGCTGGCGCAGCGTGCGCTGCGAGCGGGACTGCGAACCCTGAAGGGCGTTTATCTACCGACGGCCAAGAATGGGCTTGTCGCGGAGCATTACAAGAAGCTCGGCTTCGAGCCCGACGTAGTCGCACAGGGATGCCCCGAAGGAAGTACGGCGTGGCAGCTGTCGCTCAATGGCTATGCCCAACAGAATTCACATATCAAGATACTGGAGTCAACCAATGCCTGATGTCTCTCCCGATGACGTGCTGGAGCAACTGCAACCCATCTTTGAAGAAGTCCTCGACCAACCTCAATTGAGAGTGACGCGGAATTCGAACGCGTCGAACACCGAGAACTGGGATTCGCTGGCGCATATCGACTTGATGGAGATGGTGCAGCAGCGATTCAAGGTGAAGTTTGCGCTGGGTGAGCTACAGGACCTCAAGGACGTGGGAGACCTTGTGGACATGATCGTGACGAAGATGAATAAGGCCTGAGTGTTCCGCCAGACTGAGCCCGGCGAGTAGCCGCATGTTTCTTTCCCTCTTTCCACTTTTCCATCACGAACGGTTACTACGACTAAGAGGGAATTGACTATCTGGTTTTTTCATCGATACTGGATGCATCCAGGGTGATGTTGGGGGATTGCCAGCTTGCTTTTTTCGTCAGGAGTGTTCCTTTTCCTGTTTATGCCCGTAGCCCTGCTCGGCTATGAGGTGTCGACCCGTTTCGGACGCCGGACCGCGCTGGCGTGGCTTTCGTTGTCGTCCCTTTTCTTCTACGGCTATTGGAGCCCTCGCTACCTGATTCTGCTCGTGGCGTCCGTAGTAATGAACTTTCTGTTTTCGCTAAAGCTGGTGGAAGGCAGATCCGAGAAGAGCCGAAGCCTCTGGCTTAAGTTAGCCATCTTAGCCAACCTGCTGCTGCTGGTGTACTACAAGTACCTGTTCCCGGTGCTGGGATTTCTTCATGTTCACGGGATGATTGAGCACGGATTCGGGACTGTCATTCTTCCGCTGGGAATTTCATTTTTCACGTTCACGCAAATCGCTTACCTGATCGACCTTCGGCAGGGAATTGCCAAACAGCAGGGGCTGATGGCGTATTCGGTGTTCGCGACGTTCTTTCCGCACCTGATCGCGGGACCGATTATCCATCCACGAGAACTGATGCCTCAATTGGACGCGGAAAACATTCGTAGCCTCGATTCCGAGGACATGCTGTTGGGATCGACGTGGTTCGTGATGGGGCTGGCCAAGAAAGTTCTTATCGCGGACCGGATCTCTCCGCTCGCGGACCTGCTGTTTGCGCATCCGTGGAATGCGGGGATGGGTATGACCTGGCTGGGCGCACTGGCCTATGCCATGCAGCTTTACTTCGACTTTTCGGGTTACTCGGACATGGCGCTGGGGCTGGCGCGAATGTTCCATCTGCGTTTCCCTATCAATTTCAACTCACCCTTCAAGGCGCAGGGCATCATCGAGTTCTGGACACGCTGGCACATGACGCTGTCGCGGTATTTAAACGAATACCTCTACACGCCATTCCTGCTTTGGATTAGGGCCCGCCGCAGTGCCAAAGGATTGAAGTCGAACATGAAGGCCGCAAACACGCTGAGCGGGTTCATCGACATGGTATTTCTGCCCTCGATGTATACGATGGGCATCGCGGGCATCTGGCATGGAGCGGGCCCACAGTTCCTGGTGTTCGGCTTTCTGCATGGCGTGTACCTGACGATCAATCACGGGTGGCGGTTCCTGACGCCTCCTGGGTCGCGCTTTCACAGAGTCGTTCCCGTGCCGGTGATGGTTGCGATCAATTTTCTAGCGGTGCTGCTGGGGCTGATCTTCTTTCGCGCGGCCAGCGTGAATGACGCGGTCCATATTGCAACGACGATGTGCGGAATTCACGGACTGGGGCCAGGGTTCCACGCGAATCCGTGGCTGGGCGAGATGTCCGGAAGTGCCGTTTTCCTGACGTCGATCAAGGGGGCGGTTGTGGCGCTGGCGATCTGCGCCTTCATCGCGTGGGGATTGCCGAACACGCAGGAGATGCTGGGACAGGCGCCGGCACACCAGGAACAAACATTCAGCCTTGGATTCTCGCGATCATGGCGGCCACTTCAGAGTCCGGAGTTGTGGGTGGCGACTTTTGCAGTTATCACATACTTCATCCTCTTCCTCGGCGAACGGCCTAAGACATTCCTCTACTTTCAATTTTGACGATGAACAAGCTCTCATCTGATAGGCCTGGTAACAAACGGGACGATATCTTCGTCCAGCGGTGCGGGTTGCTGGAGGTCCCGTTTGCCATTCGGCGACCGTGCCATCTGGACTCGTGCCAGTGACCGGTGGTGTGGTGTTTTCCAAGTTGTCAAAACTGCTCAATCAAGAGGACGCACTGAGCGGACCCTGCTTGTGCGGTGATCTCCGCTCTCCGCACGCGCCCTCGCGGGGCGCAGGCCTACTGCGGAAAGACTTAATCAGTCGCTTGATGTCATTGCTGTTTGCGGTCACCGAGTCATCATTTTGACAAGCGCTGATGCTTTCCCGGTGGCTGGCGGCCTATGCACCGGCAGAGCGCGCCGTTGCAAGGCCAAACAGATCCGTCGTGGCAGGACGGCTCTGACACGTTAATACTTACTCCCACAGTGTACGGTTTCTGGGCCGCGTCGAGAGAAGGCGGGCAACCTATTCGACAGTTCCACGCTCTGGGACCACAGGTGAAGATTCCCACTTACGACGGGCCTTACCTTGTGTTTACTGAGAAATATCATTTGCAGCGCGGAACCTGCTGAAATTCGGGATGCAGACACTGTCCTTACCGGAGCTCAGCGGCAACTGATGGCGGCTCCTAGAACGCAAGCAGCCGCTGCGGGCCGATTCTACCTGCCGGTGCGAGTCACTCCGGATGCCGTTTCCGGGTATGCGGACGTGTCTCGGACCGGTGACCCCGCTGCTGAGCAAGGTAAAGATTCGGCGTCGTCCAACGATTGGGGCTAGTGTGAGTTGTCCAATTCTTGAGCAATCAGCTTATCGGCGATTAAGTTAGCCATCTTGTTTGCGCCTTGGTTCGTGAAGTGAACCCAGTCACTGAAGTTCTCGGGTCCAGACAAGACATCGGAGGCCTCTACCAGAGTCAGATGGCGTTCCCGCGCCTCCTGCCGGATCACCGCGTTCATACGGCGTTCGACGTCTAACCAGCCGTCATCGGCAAGCCACGGCCCGTAGCGCCGCCACGCGGTCAGCATGTAGCGTGCTTCCGGTTTGACACTCTGACCAAAGAATGTGGCATGTGTGACGAGAACAGGACGCACGTGGCGTTGCTGCAATTGGTCAAGAACAGCACGCAGGTCTGAGCGAAATTGGTCGACGTGAGATTCCGGAATAGTGTCCCTCATGACTTTCACCTTCCGAACGGCGCGCCAGAGGTGATAGCGGGAGCGCATGTTTTCAGCCCATTGCGGCATTCGATCTATTGATTTGAGCATCTTGTCTACTATTCGCGAATGGAACCCCGGCTGCTCCTGAACCCAATCCACTGGGTCCGGCTGACCAGTTGGCGCCTCGCTGATGTAACCGAGGAAAGTGGGATAGAGAACCGCGATGCGCGGCGAAAGAGTATCGACGATCTTATCGATATGGTGAGAAAACGTACGCAACGACTGACCTGCATAAGCAACGTTTACGACCTCGAAGTGGACATCACGCTGGCGAGAGTTAATTACGCGCTCAAGCTGACGGGGGTACTCCATGCCCGCCGTCTCGCCCATACCGAAGGTTTCGGACGAGCCGATACAAATTATTTTCTGGGTATCCGAATGGACGTCGGGACCGCGATAGCCCAAGGCGTTGAGCTTCCAATTTCCAAAATGACCATACGGTCTGCCGACGACGCCGAAGTCATCGTACGTCAACATCGCCCACATGCCGTAATTGCCAAAGAGAGGAGCACCGTCTTCCATGTGATCGTCCACACGGGCACAAATTTCCCACACGGAGAAGAACAGAACACAACAGACGATAAAGCGTAAAAATCGTGGCTTGATCATGGCTAGAACTGGAAGTAGATGAACGATGCGGGCCTTCCTCCGCGAAACGGGAAAGTAGGACGGGAAAGTAGGACAGGGACAATAGGGGGACATGATACCTATTCCCCAACATCTGTGACGCCTCGAATCATTGCAGCAAGTTTAGCTGCTCTCCTGTGGCAGCAGACGCCGGCTTTCGGCCGGGGGCGCGTCGGGCGATTGGCCTCCGAA
The DNA here is from genome assembly GCA_963757515.1 of uncultured Acidobacteriaceae bacterium. Lineage (GTDB taxonomy): Bacteria > Acidobacteriota > Terriglobia > Terriglobales > Acidobacteriaceae > PALSA-350. The sequence continues at coordinate 351,996 of CAVWRV010000003.1, forward strand.
GTACGCGTTCCAGCCCGTTCACAAAATCTTCGGCACCGACTGGACGCCCGGTCCCCTCAGATCGCCTGAGCTTTGTAAAATCCTCATCGTAATCCTCTTTAAGAAGCTCGACAAAAGACGGCATCCGATCAAGGACGGGGCGTACCTTCACCAGTGCGTCATCCATCCCAGCAAGATGTGCTCGCACGCTCGACCAAGGCCAGTCTGCTGCCCGAGCAACCAGGCCAGCTCTTACAGGGTTGAGGCTGACGTAACAAACTGCGGCCCTCAAGTGGGCCTCGTCCATGACAACGGAGGAAAACCGATTCTGAAACAAATGACCTGTCCAGCGACCACGAGCGTTTATGAAATTGGTGTAGCGTCTATGAGCTTCACCGACAGCATCGCCAAGCCGATCTGCATGTGTCGGCGTAAGGATCAGGTGGACGTGGGTCGGCATCAAGCAGTATGCCCATACATCCACTTCTGCCTTGCGGCACTGCTCCCCCAGAAGGTCGCGGTATACCTCGTGATCGCCATCCTCAAAGAAGACCGCCTCCCTCCTGTTGCCGCGTTGCGTCACGTGATGTGGTAGATGCGGAACGACGATGCGAGCCAAGCGGGCCATGCACGTAACGTAACACGGAAAAACCTGAGGAAATAGGTATCACGTCCCCCTAAAGCCCCCGAATATCCGCAACGAGGAGCAGATTTCGCCCGTGGGCCGGCGAGGGACTTGAGGTCGCGGACCGGCCCAACCGGGCGCGGCGCCTCAGTGGTTCCACTCGCCGCCATGAGGCTCAAAGCCGGCGGTCAGGCGGGTAGCCGTGTGCGTGAAGCAGCCGGTCGTGAGTAGCTTGCCGTTCGCGTCATAGTCGACGACCATGCCAGATGAGGTGAACTGGCCGTTCGAACCGAGGACGATTTTGTCCGTGACGCTGGCCCGCGAAGCAAAGGTCCCGTCCGGGTTATAGCGGTAGAACCAGTACAACGCGGCGACGTTGTTGTCGTCCGCGGAACCCCAGACTCCTTCGCTGATGCCGCGCGAGGCGGTGTTGGCCGTCTCGATCATGGAACCGTCTGGCCGGAATTGCTGCAGAGAAGCGACGGTCCGGATGGGAGCGCCGGTTTGGCAGTTGGTTACGTTGACGCTCACGCTCCAGATGCCCTCCAGCCCGTTCCTCTCCTGCGCCGGGAGGATCGTCTGCGAGGCCGCGAAGCCGAGAGTCAGAAGGATGCAAATCCTGAACATACGCTGAGTCATGTCAATCTCCTTTTTGGTGTGAACTGAGAAGCGGAGCAGAGGTCCGGTTAGGCGGGGGAACCTGTCTCTGAACGGCTTTGCCCTTTAGGCGCAAAGCGAAGGAGAAAACTGGCACCAGGGTGAATTTTTTTTGGGGAAGGCTTACCGGCGGCTCAGTTCGGCCTGCAGCCAGGAGCGCGCGAACTTCCAGTCCCGCATCACGGTTTCCGGCGAGATTTCGAGCACGGCGGCAGATTCTTCCACGCTGAGCCCGCCATAGAAGCGCAGCTCGACCACGCGGGCCTTGCGCGCGTCAATCGCGGCCAGCGCGTTGAGAGCGTCTTCAAGAGCGATCAACTCCTTCGCCCGGTCTCCGCTCAGGTCGGGCAACTCGTCCAGGTCCACGCGCTCGGCGTGGCCGCCCCGCTTGGCTGCCACCCGCCGCCGCGCCCGGTCCAGCAGGATGTGGCGCATGATCTGCGCCGACACGGCAAAGAAGTGGGCCCGGTGCTGCCAGTCCACATTCGTGATGTCGATAAGTTCGAGGTACGCCTCGTGCACCAGAGCAGTGGCCTGCAACGAGTTTCCGGGGCGCTCGTGCTGCAGGTGGTGTCCTGCGATGCGCCGCAGGGTGCGATACACGTGCGGCGTCAGCCGCTCCAGCGCGTCTCGGTCTCCCTCGGCCCAGGCGCGAAGCAGCTGCGTCGTTTCCGATGTCTTATCTTCTTTGGGACTCGGCTGGGGCTGATGGGTCACGGCACGCGCCTCCTGGCCTTACCCTCCGGCATACGTCGCTGAGAGTGCCGCAAATCGTATCAATTCGACGCTGTCGGCGCAATAATACCATTCATATACTTCCTGAGGTAACGCTTGACATCCGAGCGCTGGCGGCAGATCGAGGAGCTCTATCACTCGGCCCGTGAGAGGGGCGGGGATGTTCTAGCCGGCGCTGATCCTGAGATTCGCAGGGAAGTGGAAAGGCTGTTGGCGCAGGACTCGGAATCCGGCGGCAAGCTGCTCGATCAGGATGCCGCGGACCTCATTGCCGATACCGCCGATGCGCAGCTAACTCCCGGTACCCAGCTGGGGCCCTACAGGATTGAGCAGCTGCTGGGGCAGGGAGGCATGGGCCAGGTGTATCGCGCCACGGATACGCGGCTGGAACGGCCGGTCGCCATCAAGATCTGCAAGCGCGCCTTCCTCGACCGCTTCAGACAGGAGTCGCGCTCGATTGCAGCCATCAGCCACCCCAACGTCTGCACCTTGCATGACGTCGGCCCCAACTACCTCGTGATGGAGCTGGTCGAAGGCGAAACTATGGCCGCGCGCCTCAAGCGCGGCAGACTGACCCTGGCACAGACCCTTCGCATTCGGAGCCCAGATTGCCGAAGCCTTGGCCGTGGCTCACGCGCGGGGCATCGTGCACCGGGACTTGAAGCCCGCGAACATCATGATGACGAAGACCGGCGTCAAAGTGCTGGACTTCGGCCTGGCCCGATCGCCGGGCGATCCGACCGTGACCAAGCCCGGCCACGTCATCGGCACCCCTGCCTACATGGCGCCGGAGCGAGCCGAAGGAAAAGAAGCCGATCAGCGGGCGGATATCTACGCGCTCGGGCTGATCCTGGCGGAGATGGCAACCGGGCGTTTCTCCCGATTCCCCGCAGATCTGCCGCCCGCCGTGGATCGTGTAATAAGGAGATGCCTCGAAACCGATCCGGACGAACGCTGGCAATCCGCGCGCGACCTGCAATGGGAACTGGAGTCGATTGCGCAGGCTCCCGCTGCCTCTGCATCACGCTCCTGGGAACGCACTGCTCGCCGGCGCGCTGGCGAGCGGCGGTGCTTCTGTTGAGCGTGATCGCCTTCCTGTACTTTCGCGGACAATCGGCGTCCCAGCCGGTCATGCGAGTGAACGTTTTGCTTCCCGAAAAGTCACTGGTCCGGTCGCTTGCGGTTTCTCCGGATGGGCGCTTGATTGCCGTGGTTCTGGTCAAGGACGGGAAACAGCAGATCTGGATTCGCGCTCTCGATGCGCTGGAACTGGCTCCGCTGGCTGGAACCGATAATGCGGCCGATCCATTCTGGTCGGCGGACAGCCAATTCATCGCCTTCTTTGCCGATGCCAAGCTGAAGAAAGTCGATCGTTCCGGGGGGCCGGTTCAAACGCTCTGCGACGCGCTCGCGGCCGTGGGTGGCACCTGGAATCGCAACGGCGACATCCTGATCGGGGCCTTAGGGCAAGTGGAGCGAGTCTCCGGCGCAGGCGGGGCGATATCGAAACTTCCCGGGCATGCCCACATCACCGAGCTCTTTCCCGCGTTCCTGCCGGATGGCCGTCACTACGTAGCTACGCGCGATCGCCTTGGAAACACAACTGAGTCTGGGTTGTGGCTCGAGTCAACGGATGGACCGGAGGGCAGGCGAATTCTGCCCGATGTCACGAGGGCCGAGATTGTCGCGCCGATACCGGGTGGCCGCGTGGGAGCGATATTGTTCACCCGCGCCGGTACCCTTATGGCGTTGCTGTTTGACATGAAGCGGCTCGAATCGTCAGGCGACCCGTTCCCGGTGGCACGAGAAATTGCAGTGGGCACAAACTCAAATTGGCTGTCCGCATCCTCATACAACGGAGTAGTGGCCTATATCTCCGGCCAGCGCAGTCATTGGCAGTATGTCTGGCGCGACCGCCAGGGCAGGAACCTGGGCGCTGTCGGCGATGCGGGCGGGGTCGTCATGATCTCCCCCGATGGGAAGCGGCTTGTGGGGGATCCGGGAGGGGCGATTACGATCCTTCAGTTCGGGCGAGGGGTGGCCACCCGATTGACCTTCGGGTCGTCCGGAGGAATGAATCCTGCATGGTCGCCCGATGGCCGCTACGTTGCCTACAACGGGTCGCAGGGAATTTATCGAAAAGCCACGAATGGAGCGGCACCCGAAGAACTCCTGCTTCCATCGCATACACTGGCGGTTGCAAAGAGCTGGTCGCCGGATGGGCGCTACCTTATCTATGCGCAGATCAATCCGGGAACAGGGGCGGACCTGCTGGCGTTGCCTATCGGACAGCCTGAGCCACATCCGCTGGTTCTGGCGCAGACGCCGGCCACGGAAGACCAGGGGCAGTTCTCGCCCGACGGACATTGGGTCGCGTACACGTCGAATGAATCTGGTCAGAGCGAGATCTATGTCATTCCCTTTCCGCCCGCTCCCAACGGAGGAAGATGGGTGGTGTCGAGGGGTGGCGGCGTAATGCCCCGCTGGCGGCGTGATGGGAAAGAGTTGTTCTTCATTTCGCCCGACCAGAAGATGATGGCGGCCGACGTGAGCACCGATCCCACTTTCCAATCCGGCACTCCACACGCTCTTTTCGACACCGAAATGGTGGATACCGGAATTCGCACCGGCCCCATGAGTTGGGACATTGCCCCCGACGGTAAGCGATTCCTGATCATCAGCGAGAACTCCACGGGGACCTCATCTCTGAACGTGATTCTGAACTGGCGGCCGGAACAGCCAGGTAACAAAACCGGTGACAGGTGATGAACAGACGGGCCGTAACCCATGGCACAACAATGACAGATACGAAGGCTGCAGGCGGAACTCAGCAGGAGCGAAGCAAAAAGGTGACCATCGCTACTGCTCATGCGGGAGCAGCAGCGATGGATTCTAGTGAGCATACGTGTTACCGTCCTGTCTTCAACAGAGCAAGCTCTACTGCTGCCGGTGTTTTGGCGGCGGCAACCTGCAATTGATGTTCCGCCTTCGATGTGGCACAGAGAAGGTGCCTATTATTTCCGGCGACCCAGACGGCGCGCAAAAAGTATTTGTCGCCGTAGTGAGTGAACACAGCTTTGCCGTTGGCCGCCGGCAGGCCGTCACCCGCCATTTGGGTCATCACCAATCCGGCGCCTGCTGTTCCCCGAATGAGCAGAGTCTGTGGACCGTTCATACGGATGGTGTAGATGCCGGGATTGAAATGTTGTCCGGTCGCGGTTTGGAATGCGAACGGCACATTCATTTTGGCGGCAAATCCTGGATCCCGACCCTGTGCCTGGGCGGCTGGCGCCAGCGAAGCGACAGCGAGAACAGCGGCGACGAAGCCTGCGGGAACTTTCAACATCGTTAGCGTGCGCATGGTAGTTTCTCCTTGTGGAAGGCGTTTCGGCAACCGCCTTCACCCCTTAAGGCGCAAAGTAAGGAGAAAAACTGTAATGACCCGCGAAATATTTTGGCTCCAGGAACCGGCGACCAGCCGAATACAGCATTCTCAGGCTGTTCGGTGACTGAACAGAGATAAGGGGAGCTGCAACGCGCCGGAGCGCACATCGAAAGCTCTGACGACTCCGGCAGGCATATCAACGCGAGTGTTGTCATTGCGCGCCGAACCAATATCACAAGTAGCCGACACCGCCGCCGAGATGACTGGTCATTCCAGGAACGATGACTGCCGCCACTATAAATGTGGCTAACTCGTAGACTGTAATTTGTCACAGTTCGTTACTGTGGGAAGCAGGAGAAAGCGACTCCATCTTGGATCTCAGTCTTGCAGGAGGCATCACAAGCTGTCGCTCGAAGCGTAGGTTTATGGCTCAAACGCAGAGGAAATAGAAAGGGCCGGCAAATTGCGCGTTACTGATACGCTTGGGCGCGAGGATTCTCAAATGACTATTTTATCGAACCGGGTCTCAAAACTTTTGGCGGTCTTCGGGGCGGGAGCTTTACTTGCCCTTGCTGGATGCCGCGAGAAACCAAAGCAATTGGAGAACGTTACCGCAAACATCGGAGTACGAGAATTCACAGACTTTTCTACAAAGAATCTACCATCGCAGCGGGATACAGTCGCGCCCGACGGCTCGGATGTGAGGCTTCTTGTAGGCTTGAAGAAAGGTTCGATGATACATTTCGAGCTTGCTCCCAATCGGACATCGAAAGCCGTCACTCATCGCACCGTGGACGAAATCTGGTACTTCGTGGCAGGCCGGGGTCAGGTGTGGCGAAAGCAGAACGGGCAGGCCGCGGTTGTTGACGTCTACCCGGGCGTATCACTCACGATCCCTTTAGGCACACAATTCCAGTTTCGGTCATTTGACTACGAACCGCTCGCTGCCATCGCAGTGACAATGCCACCGTGGCCCGGGGAAGGCGAAGGGATCATTGTGAAGGGCGAGTGGGAACCGTCGCAACCATGAGGCTTAATGTTTTCCTCGCCGATGTCTTTGACTCTCACTAGGGAAGATAAGGGGGGAAGATAAGGGACATGATACCTATCCCCCGAGTTTTGGCGGAAACCCGCCCGCATGTCTGTACTCGGTTGACAAAACAGACAAGCGGGAGGAAATTCATGTGCATGAAACGCCGCTCGTTTCTCCATTCGTCCGCCGCGCTCGTGGGACTCGGTGTGCTCGGCTCGGGCGATAGCCACGCCGGCCATATCCATCCGCACAGCGTCCATGCGGCGTCGCTCATGACCGAGTGTGCCCAGCGCTTTCTCGCCGCGCTCGATGCCGGTCAGCGCGGCAAAGCGACTTTCCCGTTCGATACCGATGAGCGGATGAACTGGCACTTCATCCCTAAGGAGCGCAAGGGGCTGCCATTGCGCGAGATGAGACCCTATCAGAAGCACCTCGCCAGCGCGCTGCTGGCGGCTGGGTTAAGCCAGACGGGATACATCAAGGCCGTGACCATCATGAGCCTGGAAGACGTGCTCAAGATCATGGAGAACGACAGCGGCGAGAACCGCAACCCGGAGAAATACTATTTCTCGGTGTTCGGCACTCCTTCCGACAGTGGCGCCTGGGGCTACCGCGTCGAGGGCCACCATCTCAGCCAGAACTACACAGTCGTGAATGGCAAAGTTGTTGACGGCCCGAGCTTCTTCGGCTCCAACCCCGCCGAAGTTCGGCAAGGACCGCGCAAGGGCCTGCGCACCCTGGCTGGAGAGGACGACCTTGGAATCGAACTGATCCATCTCCTCGACGAACACCAACAGAAGGTCGCGATCGTGGACCCAACCGCCTACAAGGACATCCTAACCGCCGCCAGCCGGAAGGCAGCGCTTCAGGGCCAGTCATCCGGCCTGTCCGGTTCCAAGATGAACGCCATGCAATTCGATGCGCTCATGGCCCTCATGGAGGAATACGCCCGCAACGTGCCGGCCGAGCTGGCCGAAAACCGGATAGCCCAGATCAACGAGGCTGGTCGGAATATCGACTTCGCCTGGTCGGGTGGAATTAACCGCGGTGACCCGCACTACTATCGCGTTCAGTCGCCTTCATTTCTCATTGAATTGGATGACACACAGGACGACGCGAATCATATCCACTCTGTATGGCGCGACGTCACGGGCGACTTCGGCCAGGACCTGCTCCAGCAGCACTACCAGGCCAACCACCAATAGAAGTAGGGCCGCCCGAACGCGAGTTACCTTTGGGCCTGTACTCCTGTGCCGAAAAACGCATCTCGCCACTTACATGCAAACTTGGAAAGCTCTATCTCTTAGAGTAGAAGATATCGGCAGGCGACGGCTTCTCACGCAACCGCGCTCTGGCCGGCAGTCGCCGGTAGTTTCGGCCTTACGCGTGAGCGAAGGATAGCTTCACCGCTGTCCGGTACCACACTCTATCCCTGTCACAAAATCACCAACACGCCCAGAACCAATGACGGGCCGACCGCGGCTCGCAACCCTTTTGCGTCACCAGGAAGCAAGCAAAGAACCCAATCTCCAACAAACCGAGGAACGAGACGACCTATGCCCAAAAATACTGTCAGCGATCCCATCACCGATCAGGAAATGGCCTTTGCTCACCTGATCATGTCCGGAACCATGAATGACCGCCGCGCCGCGGAAGCCGTCGGTCTCAATCCCGACACCGCCGCCTATACCAAAGCCAAGCCCCGCGTCCGCGCCTACATGGTCGAGCACCGCGCCGCCGTCAGGGATAGGTTGGTGGACCAGGAAGCCGAAGGGCTGCGCCAGATGAACGTCGGTCGCGACCAGATCCTGGCCCGGCTCTGGGAACTGGCCAATCTCAGCCCCGAAACGACCAAAGGCATCATCGCCGGTCAGATCAGGGCCCTTTCGATGATCGTAGCCATCGAAGGACTGATTCCGGACCGTCGCCTTTCTCCATCCGGGACGCAGCCCGCGGCCCCGCCCGTCAAGGCACAAATTTACAGCTCTCAGTGGCGCCGCCAGCAGCCTCAAGCCGCGGCCGAGGAGCCAGGCGATTCCGTTGCCGCCACGGAAGCCCAACCCGCCGCGCCCCAGGCCCCCGGCCCGGAGCCTCCTCCGCCCCTTTATCAGAATTTTGACCCGAACCAGCCTGGCCTTGCCAACCCCTTCATAACCCCGCAACCGCTGAACCGGGTTCCCGCCGCGGCCGGCCGCGTCTTCGATGCCGTTCTCGATACCGCCGGCTCCTCCAGGCTGCCCTTTTTCCCCCAAAGAGGCCCCTCTGCGCGGCGCCGCTGAAGCTTGTAAAAAGCCAAATTTTATCGAATTTTATGAAATATCCCAGCTCACTTGGAGATGCTCCCTTTGCATTTCCCAGGCTCCAGCCGCGACGCCAGGGATGGCGCGGTCGTCAACCAATGGATGAAACAAGGGCCGGTTCATCGAGCACTTGGCTCTTTTCGGGAACGTTTACTGATCCGATAAAGTTCGAGTTTCGGATAGTCTAGTGACGGCATACCTATTACCGCGACGACTGCTGTTGACGGTGAACAGGCATCATGTCCGCAATTCCCCTCTAAGGAACGCCATCGAGGATGGCGTTCCTTAGGGCTCTGGTGAGGGACTATGAGATCGATCGCGAGCTGTCGTTTCATTCTTGGCATGGCATTGGCCAGCGTGGCGGCTGCCGTTGCCGGTGCCCAGGATCGGCCGAATGCGCTTACTCCCAACGAAGCCAGTCACGGTTGGAAGCTATTGTTCGACGGCAAGAGCCTGGACGGCTGGCAGCCCTACACCACCTTTACCGCGCCGGCGACTGGGGATTGGGTGGTGGCCGATGGCGCCATCGTTTGTCCCGGCACCAGCTCGGGTTGGCTTGCCAGCAACGAGACCTTCACCAACTTCGAGCTGAAGTTACAGTTTCGTGGTAGCGAGAAGACAAATAGCGGCGTCTTTCTTCGCTCGCAAAAAGAGGGCGCGCCGCACAAGACCGGTTACGAATTGCAAATCTGGGACTACCAACCGGCCGGTTACAACACCGGCAGTCTGGTCGGCTCCCTCAAGGCAAAACCCGCAACGATCCTGGATGGGCAGTGGAACGACTACGACATCACTGCCGAGGGCGACCATTACGTGATCGTTCTCAACGGTAAGACCATCCTCGACGCTCACGATGCCCAACACACCGCAGGGGTGATCGGATTTCAATGCCAGAAAGGAAACAAAATTGAGTTCAGGAACGTCAGGTTGTTGCCACTTAAAGAGTGACGTGCCAAAGAGATTCCCCGGCGTAGCGGAAGGTTGGAAAGATGAAAATCAAGAGGCGAGATCTACTCACGGCGGGCGTCTCCATGGGTGTGGGGATGGCAGCCACGGGTGTCATGGCGCAAGAGGCTCCGGCAGGCGGTGGTCGCGGCGGACGGGGGGCCAGCGTATCGGTCAATAGCGGCACTCAGCCCTCATCGGTCGACTTGAACTACAAGCCACGCCGCATCAACAAGGCGATTGAGCTGTGGGAAGATGGTCAACCGATCTATTACGCCGGCTCCGGCATGGGACCGGGCGTGGACAGCTACGCGCAGGGTGTCAAGATGGCCCGGACCTACATGGATGCTATCAACTGTGAGATGGAGCATGGGGCGCTCGACTTTGCGGGGTTGCGCGAGTTCATGCGCGGTCTTGTGGACGGCGGCCCGACGCGCAGTGGCCACCGTACGCCGGCAGTATTTGTGGAGACGGGCATTATCGGTCTCGACCCAGCCTATATGCGGGCGAACACCTGGGTCCTGGAACAGCTGCTGGATTGCGGCGTCCATGGCATTCATATGTGCCACGCGCGCGATGCCGGGGCGGTCCAGGTCGCGACCCAGATGGCGATGCGCTATCCGTTTGATTATCCGGGTGTTCCTAAGCTGCCCATGCGGGGTCTTCGCGGCTCCAGTGCGAACTTTGCCGCCGGTGTCTGGGGTGTCAACCACAATAAGTACCTGCACGTGGCCGATCTGTGGCCGCTCAATCCTAAAGGCGAGATGATCTTCGGGGTCAAGATCGAAGACACCTTTGCCGATGTGGATGTTGACAAGACACTCGCCTTGCCTGGCATCTCGATGGCGGAATGGGGGCCGGGCGACCATAGCTTCTGGCTCTACGGCCTTTCCATCTTTCCTGAAGACGGCACACCGGTGGATGTAGGAACCCGGCCGGAAATGGTCAAGGTAAGGCAGGCCGTTCTCGATGCTTGCAAGAAGAACAAGGTCATGTTCCTCAACGCCGGCACTGCAGATCAGAACAGCCCGGATTATGTCGTCAAACAGATCCAGGACGGTGCGATGGTGCTCGAGGCGCCTGAGTCGGCGGCGATTGTCGGCCGCGAATACAGTAAGCGGAAAATGCCGGTTTGATGAGTCCTGAGAGTCGAATCCGGGTGGTCGCGCCGAATAGCTTTCCGGACTATGAGTTCGCCTTTGCTTCGGTGTGAAGCGGACGGGGAGTTACCTTTGCCTCGGTCGATGGGAGTCTCGGGACGGACGAAATTACCCCCATCGTTCTGACGGGGAGACGAATGCGTCGACGCATTTCGTACAACAAGGCCGAGAGCATCTTCGCAAGGTGACTGAGTGCGGATCAAGCCCCGATCATTGACCGGGTAAGGTATGCCTGTCCAGGGTCTCACCGATGCTTTCGAGCAACGCGTTCACTTGCCCGTCGACGGCTTCCGTTTCCCGGAGAATGAGCACGTAGTGATCCATATAGACTGGGACCCCATTCAGCGGAACAGCCAGCGCCACCGCTATCACGGAAGCGTCGCTGTGTCCCTCGGCATTAACGAGATTTATGGTTGTGACGTATAGGCCCAGATGGGCATCGGTCATCTTGTCAACGACGCATCCCTGATGTTGCCTCACCGCTGATTTGAGGCCGTAAAGAAACAAGTTCACTGTATCCGTAGTGCCATCACCCGGGGCATGCGGTGCTTGAATGTACATCGGTAATTTACAAGCAACCTTCGCTTCGCCAGACGCGGCGCCAACCATCAGAACTGCAAACAGCAAAGCAATCGCTCTCACAGTGGCTCCCGGGACAGAATACTGACGACCGTACTTTGATCGTAGAGGAGGGGGTCGGTCTCCCTCCTGCACCAAAAGAGCCAGTGCCTGTCCCCTTTATTTGTAATCTTCGCGGTTTCGGCTGCCCTCTATCTGTAGACACGATCTCGCCTTCACAGTGGTACATCGACGGCAAACTGGCTAAAGAAGAGTGCGAGCTCGTCCTGTCGCAGGAGGTGTGTACTACGCAGGAACCTGGTCAAGCAATGGGCAGCACACCATTGGAACCAACCGACAATGGCAGAAGTGCATGAAGACAAATAACTTGCCGCACGGGCTGGATGTTTTGCGCGGTCTCCCGCAGTCAACTCCCGCGAGCTCTAGTTCCCCAGATGTGCGTGGTTTTTCGTTCTCTAACACGAAAGATGCACTATCATCCCTGAGAAAGATCTTGCTCCTGTTCATTTTCTGTGTGCAGAGAGCGAGAGAGGCAGGCGCCTTCCTCGTGAGGAAGACCAAGCCCGCCCGAAGACTTCACCAGCGACAACTGATCAATGGCAAGCGGATTGGCAAAGACAGGTCATCTCCGCCGCTCGATTCAATTTCAAAGTAGAGGGAGGACAAAACATTGAAAGCAACACTTGGTCCGGGCATGATCGTAGGGCTCTTCTTGCTCTGTGCGCTATCTGCGACTGGTCAAACACAGGGCGCCGCACTGAGCCGGTCTTCAGCCCTTCCGACCTCAGTTCACAACGCGCTTGAGAACACAACAAATCAGTATGACTATGATTTCATTTCCAAGGGCTATGTATGGAGCAATAAGCCGCTTAAATCAACTGCCGGCAAGGTTTGCCAGACCATGAAAGACCACCCCTTCTCCGAGACGCTCTATGGGATCAACGGCGACCAGGACTGGAACAACTGCCTCAACACTCAGATCCGCAGTATCGGCTACTTGCGCTGGTTGCGCAACGGCGGCTTTAAGCCCAACCGCAAAAACCGTACGAACGCTCAGGCGTATTTGAAGAAGACCTACACCATGGGTCCTTGGGGGAGCTACTCCTTTGCCCAGCTGAGCGACGCGGTAAAAGCCACAACAGGCAAAACTATTCCCTAACTGTTCAATTCTATCTGCCGCGACAATCGCTGCTGGTTGTGCGAGGGAGACTCAGGTCGATTCGGTCGATGGCGGGGGCTCATGCCGAGCGGGCAAGTTCCGGGGCGTTACGCTGCACCTTCAATTGATCCTCGTTACGGCGGGCACGAGCGAGGTCGTAATTGTTCTGCATTTGCAGCCAGGCGTTCGCGGTTCCGCCGAATGCCTTTTCCAAGCGGATCGCCATGGCGGCGCTGATGGCCGCCTTCTCGTTGACGATGTTATTCAGCGCCTGGCGCGTCACGCCCAGGATTTCCGCCGCACGCTTGACTGTCAGGTTCAGCGGCTCGAGACATTCGTGCTTGACGATGCGGCCGGGGTGGAGCGGGTTCTTCATGGGCATTGTTCTGTTTCCTTTCCTTAGTGGTAATCGATCAGCGAGACGTCGTACGCGTTGCCGTTTTCAAAGCGATATATGAGGCGCCAGTTGGCTCGCACGGTCACGGCATAGAAGCCTTTCAGATCACCTTTGAGGGGGTGAAACGCCATTCCGGGCAGATCGAGAGCCTCTGCGCGGTCGGCGGCGTCGAGAAGGGTCAGGATGCGCTCGATCTTGTCGATCATATCGGTGCCAAACGCACTCCTGTCGCCGCGCTGGTAAAGGCGTTTTAACCCTCTATGTCTGAAGCTTTCGATTACTGTGACAAGCATAGCTTGTCTTTGGTTTATGTCAAGCATGGCTTGTCATATTCGCCTCCCTGAATCTCAACCAACTCCGCCTGACTGTCCCGGCCCATCGGGAGGAAGACTCGAAATCGTAAGAGTGTGTGCAATAGGAGACAGTCAAGCCGTCATGCCGGTGCCTAATCTTGTAATTGGGGTAATTTCTAATGAAAGTCCTTACAACTCTCGGAATAGCAGCCCTGTTTCTGTCTCTCGGAACCATTGCTCCTGCCTTCGCACAGCACGAACAAGAGGAAGCTAAGCCAGAGGGTAATCATCAACAAGGGCAAGCTCAGCAGCAGCAACATGCTCAGCAACCGCAGCAGCAACATGCTCAGCAGCCGCAGCAGCAACATGCTCGCACGCAGCAGCAACATGCTCAGCAGCCGCAGCAGCAACATGCTCAGCAGCCGCAGCAGCAACATGCTCAGCAGCCGCAGCAGCAACATGCTCAGCAGTCACAGCAGCAACAAGCTCAGCAGCCGCAGCAGCAACATGCTCAGCAGCCGCAGCAGCAACAAGCTCAGCAGTCACAGCAGCAACATGCTCAGCAGTCACAGCAGCAACATACTCAGCAGTCACAGCAGCAACATGCTCAGCAGTCACAGCAGCAACATGCTCAGCAGCCGCAGCAACAGCACGCTCAGCAGTCACAACAGCAGCAGGCCATGCAGCAGAACAAGCAACAACGGCGGGAACAACAGGTTAAGCAACAGGGAACCCAGCAGCGGCCCCAGCACACCCAGGAACAGCAGAATGTCCAGCAGGCAGCATGGCAAGGACATCGATCGCAGAACTGGCAGTCTGACCACCGCACGTGGCAGCAACGCGGCGGCTACAACGGCTACCGTATTCCTGCCAATCATTACAACGGCCATTTCGGATCGAGCCATGAGTTCGTGATCTTCAGTCAACCCTACATGGTTGTCGGCGGATTCCCGCGCTTTCAATACGGCGGCTATTGGTTCAGCCTTGTTGATCCTTGGCCCAACTCCTGGGCCAGCAACTGGTACGAAACCGACGACATTTACGTTGCCTACGCTGACAATGGGTATTACATGTATGACCGGAGATACCCTGGTGTCAGCATCGCAGTCAGCGTCTCGCTTTAGGTCGACTTCCTGAGCCGAAGGAGTACTGGCCCCGGTCGCGTCGTCGATGATGTAGAACTGAGTTTCGTGGCGTTTCGCGAGTGGCCGAAATAATCCCGAATGCCGGTGACGGTCTAGCTAGCCGGATCCAGCTTAAAGCCAGTGGTTTGCTTACGATGGGTGCGGCTTCCAGAACGGAGAAGGACCCACGCGCAGCAGTTCATAGCGGCTCATGAAGTCAGCATCGGTTGCGTGTTCCGGGGCCAGCGCAGCATCGCGAAAGTACTGCTCCATCTTGCCAGCGGGGCAGAACGCGATGAGCAGACGGCTCGGCTTCTCGCCAATCGAGGAAAAGGTGTGCGGAACGCGGCGAGGCGCCAGCACGGACTCCCCTGGCTGCAACTGCACCCGTTGGTCGCCCACCTGGAAGACCACTTCGCCCTCCATCACATAAAACCACTCCTCCTGGTTGTAGTGCAGGTGCAGAGCCGGGCCGCCGGGAAGAAGGTGCGTATGCTCCATGACGAAGAGGCCGCCACCCGTATCGCGGGTGGGAACCTTAAAGAGTATGGAGCTGAATCCTAGAGAGTGCGGCTGGCTCGCATAGTCCTCGCCTGCGCCAACAATATGGACAGCGCTTCCAGTTGCCGTGGACGGAGCCTGAGCAAGCGCCTGCGTCACATGGGAATTTGCCATGCCGGCGCCAGGCACGGCGGAAACGACCGTCTTAAGAAAGGAACGGCGTTGCATAGGTCTCCTTCCCGGGTAAATCGTCCCAGGATACGAAGACGATATCAGGAATCACTCTGCCCTGACGCCCCATGAATCTCCTCGTCGCCCCGAGGCCATCTGCTGATCCCCAGCCGCGAAGAAAATCGCCGCGCGACGATTGCCGCGCTGGGTCACATGGTGAGGGAGACCAGGAACGATCATCCGGGCAAGGCGCGTCATGCAGGCAAAACTACCACGCCTTTCTGCAGACGACTACGACCACTTTATGCCTAGGGGTCTCCAGTAGTTTCCCCGGTATCCGACGCGTGCTGTTTGGCCGGCGCAGTGCGGCGGCGAAACATTGACAACATCACGACAACCTGGTGACAACTGTCATCCCCAAAAAATCTAACCTTCTCCCGGCATGAAAACGCGGAGTTCTGATGGCGCAAGATCGCGTGCACATAGCCGAGGAGGGCAAATATGAACCTGAACCGCATCGTCTCCCGCCGCATCCGTGTGCTGGGCATGATCTTCTCGATCATGGCCGTGGCTGATGGCGGCGCCTTGGCCGCTGAGGCAGCTTCCATCGCGACGCTCAACAACATAAGCACCATCAGCACGACGATACCGGCAAACGGAGACGTAAATCCCTACGGGGTTGCGCGGGTACCCCGGACGAAGGGAAGCCTGGTGGAAGGTCGATTTCTGATCAGTAACTTCAACAACGGGGCAAACCAACAAGGAACCGGCACCACCATCGTGCAGATTGCTCCCAACGGAACCTTTAGTCCCTTTGCCCAGATCGATCCAAGCAAGTTGTCCTGTCCGGGAGGGGTCGGCTTGACGACGGCGTTAGTAGCACTCCGCAGCGGCTTGGTGATCGTTGGAAGTCTGCCCACGACGGGCGGAGCCCCGACGACCTCTCAGGCGGGTTGCCTGATCGTTCTCGACAGCAATGGCAATGTGATCAAGACCATCGCCGGCTATCACATCAATGGTCCGTGGGACATGACTGCCGTGGACGGAGGCAGGTGGGCCGCTCTGTTTGTGACCAATGTGCTCAACGGCACGGTCGCCGCGGGAGGAAGCGTAGTGCACGATGGAACGGTGGTGCGCCTGCTCCTGAGTATCCCGGAGAGTGGAGCTCCTGAATTGCTCGATAGCACGGTGATTGCTTCTGGATTTCCGGAGCGCACCGACCCGAACGCATTGGTCATAGGCCCGACGGGCCTCGCCTTTGATGACCTTACCGGAACGCTGTATGTCGCAGACAGCCTGACAAATCGGATCGCGGCGATTCCCGGGGCGCTTTTTCTGACGAAATCAGCGGGCCACGGCTTTACGCTGACCCAAGGAGGCGCCCTCAATGATCCACTCGGTCTCACGCTTACGCCAGATCACCATCTGATCGCGGCGAACGGGGATGACGGCAACCTTGTTGAGATGAATACTTTTAGCGGTAAACAGATTGCGGTCAAACTGGTGGACAGCACGGGCGGGCCACCCCCGGGCGCCGGAGCGCTCTTTGGCCTGATTGCCGTCCGCGATGGGGTTTATTTCGTGGACGACGCCTCGAACACCTTGAACCTGCTTCACTGATAACTTGCTTCTCTCCTATGGGCCGGAGGAGGGACGGGTCTACTGGTCGAACATGCTTACCAATGAAAAGGTAACGTTCTGCTGTCCCTCCTCAGTCCTGTCCCTCCTCAGTCCCTCCTCAGTCTGCGGAGCTGCTAAAAGGAAAGGGATACTGCAGATCCCTCCACTACGCTACGCTTCGGTCGGGATGACAAATTGGAGGGCGGCGAGTACCTGGACCTCGGTTAGTCGGACCGCAGGATCCTGCAAACTGCCTTTTTCCGCAGCCTGCTAGGGCTAGGGAGATACGGTGACACGATCACAACTGTCCGGTTCGTTGGCTATTGAGGGCCGACAAGTCCATTATTGAGTATGGTTTCTGAGGATTCGGTGGTGTCCACGATTTGAAACGGACGATGCGGTCTTGCGGTGCTTCCGGGTTTCACCGACCCGGAGGGTGGCATGAACGCAGGCAAGACGCTATTTGCGCAGGTAATGGAGTTTGTCCCGTGGAAAACGTTCGGCCGCATCATTGCAAAGCATAAGGGCGACTGCGGTGTACGCACGCTGAGCTGTGCTGACTTGTTTCGAATACTGGCGTTTTCCCAACTTACATGGCGCGAGTCACTACGTGATATCGAGGTTTGCCTGGCGGCTAATCAGACGAAGCTATTTCACATGGGGCTGGCGCAGCCGCCTGCTCGCTCCACGCTAGCCGATGCGCTCAACATTCGTGATTGGCGCATTTATCAGGCATTGGCGCAGCGCTTAATTAGCCGCGCGCGCGAGCTGTATGCCGAGGATCCGCTGCTCGATATCGACGCTACTATCTACGCGTTTGATGCAACCACAATCGACTTATGCCTAAGCTTATTTGAATGGGCGCCGTTTCGCGCTAACCGCGCTGCCGTCAAGCTGCACGCCCTACTGGATCTGCGCGGCGCTATTCCTGCTTTCCTTTACATCAGTGGTGGCAAGCTGAATGAAGTTAATGTGCTGGATAGTCTGCCGATAGAAGCTGGCAGTTTTTATGTGATGGATCGGGGCTACCTTGACTTCAGGCGTCTCTTCGCGATGCACCAAGCAGGGGCCTTCTTTGTTACACGCGCCAGGTCGGCGATGAATGCAAGACGTGTCTACTCCGCCGTTGCAGACCGCAACAGCGGAGTCATCTGCGACCAGCGCGTCATGCTTAACGACCGCAAAACGAGTAAAAAATATCCTGAGCAGATACGCCGCATTCGCTTCAAGGACCCCGACTCCGGCAAGACTCTGGTGTTTCTAACTAATAACACCGCTTTGCCCGCGCTAACGATCGCTGCGCTCTACAAGAGCCGCTGGCAAGTCGAATTGTTCTTCAAATGGATCAAACAGCATCTGCGAATCAAACGATTCTTGGCCACCAGCGAAAACGCGGTGAAGACTCAAATCTGGTGCGCTATTGCCACCTATGTCTTAATCGCCATCGTCAAGAAAGAGCTCAAGCTCAACGCTTCGCTCTATACCTGTCTACAGATTCTGTCGGTCTCGATCTTCGAGAAAACCGAGATTTCATGCGCGTTGCAGCATCCCTTTGTACTCTCAGATCCAGCATGCCACCCTAACCAGCTGATTCTTTTCGAGATCTAACCGGACAGTTGTGTGACACGACACCTATCCCAGATCATAGTTTCGTGGACAAACGGTCCTGACACTTTGCAGACTTTCGTGGACGAAACGGGGGTCGCGATTCGGCGCCTGCTGTACACTTGCGGAGATACACGATCCCAACTTTTTCTGCGAGGGCTGCCATCATGGCCAGCGGTTCCTGCGCTTCCCGTGTGGTGTGGCTTTCTTTCCTGTTTGTCTCGGCTCTCGGCTATTCGCAACCGACGCCGATCCAAATTACCGCCGACCTCACCGATGCGCCGCGCAAGCTGTTTCACGCCGAAATCGATCTGCCGGTGCGGCCCGGTCCTCTCGCGCTCACGGAGGCCGCTTGGATCCCCGGCCACCATGCCCAGAAGTTCGTCGAGAGCAACATCACCGGCATCGTCTTCACTGCCAACGGCCAGACGATTTCATGGCTGCGCGATGATGTGGATCTGTACAAGTTCCATCTAACCGTGCCGCCCGGCGCGACGACGCTGCACGCCCATGTCGATTACATAGCCAACGCGAAGGCGACCCCGAACTCGCCGTCCTGGAGTGGGAAGATCTTATGCTTTACCCAGCGGACGTGCCGGTCCGCCAGATCGCGATCCAGCCCACCGTCGTTGTGCCGCAGAACTGGGGCGTTGCCACCTCGCTGCGACCCATCTCGCCCTACGACCCGCAGCATCCGGCCGGCGGAACGGTCCACTACGCCGCGACCAACGTCGAGATACTGGAAGATTCGCCCATCATGACGGGAATCAATTATAAGCAGTACCCGTTGAATGCGGCCGCGCGAGGAGTCGCTGACCCCCAAGGCCTGGGCCAGCAGAAGCCTGTCTACATCGATGTCTTCGGTGACGCGCCCGAGGACGCCGTGCTGCGCCCCAGCGTTGTTGCCGATCTCGAGCATCTGGTGACCGAAGCCGCAGCCATGTACAGCTCTACGCACTACGAGAGCTACCGCTTCTTGCTAACGCTTACGAAATTCCCGCCCTACGGTGGTCTTGAGCACCATGAGTCGTCGGATAACTCGCTGCCCCAGAACACGCTGAAGACTGACGCCACACTCCAGATTGGCGGCCCGGTGCTGTCGCATGAGTACACCCACTCGTGGAATGGGAAGTACCGCCGTCCCGCGGGCCTGGCCACGCCCAACTACGCTGAGCCGATGCGAGGCGAACTGCTGTGGGTTTATGAAGGCCTGACGGATTACCTGGGCAATGTGCTGGGCGCGCGCTGCGGCTTCATGACCTCCGAAAACTACCGCGCCTACCTCGCCTCAACCGCCGCCGAACTCGACAACACTGCAGGCCGCCGTTGGCGCAACACCGAGGACACCGCGGTCGGCATCTCCGGCCTGCAGGGCGGATCGGCGTGGGCCAACTGGCGGCGGAGCGCGGATTACTACGCTGAGGGCGACATCATCTGGCTTGACGTCGATACCACCATTCGCAAGCTCACCCATGGCCAAAAGAATCTGCACGACTTCCTAGCTATCTTTGTCGCCGGCAAGGGGAGCACTACGCCACAGGTCGTCCCCTACGAATTGGACGAGGTCGTCGCCGATCTCAAGCAGGTGGTTTCCTACGACTGGGCGAAGTTTCTTAACGAGAGGGTCTACACCGTGCAGCCGCATGTGAATGTCGAGGGCATCGAGCAGAGCGGATGGAATCTGGTCTATACCGACAAGCCGAACGAGTACGAGCAGGCACGCTCCTCCGTCATGAGCCACGACCCGCCCAGCCCCAATGTTTGGTACTCACTGGGGCTGAACGTCGACGGGCAGGGCGCGATCAGCGATGTCCGCGTCGGCAGCCCGGCGGACGCGGCGAAGCTCGCGCCCGGCGAGAAGATTCTGGCCGTCAACGGGAACGTCTATTCAGTCGATGCCATGAAGGACGCGGTGCACGCCACGAAAACGGGCGGTGCGATGAATCTGATCGTGCAGAACGACACCCACGTGCGCACCGCCGCCATCGATTACCACGACGGCGAGCGCTATCCGCATCTCGAGCGCATCGACGGCACGCCCGATTATCTGGACGAGATCACGAAACCGCTGACGCCCGCGCCACCGACAGAGAAAGAGAGGACGGCGAGCGGGCAATAGCCCACGAAGGACTGCACCCGCCACTAAACGCCCAGGTTTATGTCCCGCGGGCCGGGCGGTCATGGGTTCCGCGACCAAATTGGGCCTTGCCCGTTGAGGGTGGTCATATTATTATGACCACATTGATGAAAAGGGAGACTTATGCAGAAGATTCCAGCTGCGCAATTCAAGGCGCAGTGCCTCGCCGTGATGGATCAGGTCTCGCAAAGCGGCCAGCCCGTCATCATTACGAAACATGGCAAACCGGTAGTGAAGCTGGTACCAGTTGAAATGGACGGGAAGGACATCTTCGGGTTCATGGCCGGGAAGGCCAGGATCGTCGGAGATATTGAGACGTCAGCTCCGTTGAGCGATTGGAATCTTCGGTGATCCTCCTGGATACCCACGTGCTCGTGTGGCTGGCCCTGCAGCCAAACAAGTTATCCAGGAAGGCCAAAGAGGCTATCCGGTCCGCTCGCCTTCATAGCGGTTTGGCGGTTGCGGCCATCACTCTTTGGGAGCTGGCGTGGCTTGTCGAAAACGGCCGCATCGAGTCGGCGATGAGCATCGAATCGTTCCTCCGGGAGTGTGTTTCCAAAGTGACTGTGCTGCCCGTTACGCCGGAAATCGCCGTGCGTGCGGTGAGCTTTCCCAAATCCTATCCCAAGGATCCTCAGGATCGGTTGATCGGGGCGACCGCGCTGGTCGAAGGAGCCGGCCTGGTTACGCACGACCGCGGGATCGCCAAGTCGGGCTTGGTTCCGGTCATCTGGTGACGGAAGCCTGGAGAGTTTGGTGAGTTTCGGGACGAGCTAGAGGGCAGCGGAATCCCAGAGGATTCCGGTAGGATCCTGGAAAGATCCAAAAGCCCGAGGGACGATTGCCGACCAGGCTCATGGCGTTTCTTCATAAAGCGATGCGCTGGGTGCGCTACGCCTACTTTCTGCGCTTCAGCCTGGGCCTTTGGTTCTTTGCGCTGGTTCTGTGCTGGCTGAACACCTCCTCGGCCAGGACGCTGACCAGCGGAATCATGACTCCGGAAACCATCCAGCAATATGCCTGTGTCGGTTTTTTTCTGGTGTCCGCTGGTTTTGTTGCCCTGATCACGGCACGGGTGGTGCTGATCAACGGCCCCGAGAGATGGGACAAGTGCTACGACGAGTTCGATGACGGCCGGCCACATTCGCTAAAGATTCTGCTGGTCAACGACAAGGGACAACTGGAGTGGGCGGCGTTGCTGATTTCCCAGCTGCCAAACGGCTTCGTCTACTTGTACCTCACGTGGAATGCGATCTCTTCGGGGGTGCCCATCGGCGATGTCTTCTTCGGCTTGCTTATCGGCTCCGCAGTGGCCGTCATCTTATGGTGGGTCGCCAACGCCTGGTACTACCTGACCTATGAACCCGTTAAGAGCAAGCGAGAAAGTCGAATTCCAAAAGAACGCAGCCAGGACGTTGCTCTTCCCCCGCGCTCTCTTCGGGCTGGCAAAGCCTGGCGATCCCTTTGATCACGAACAAAAGACTCTGGAGGCGGCATCGACCTGGCTAAAAGCCGGTCCGCTCCCGCGCTGGCTCCGGTGGCTCGCCGGCCTGCTCAATACTCCTGGTTATGTGGGCCCCGAAGGGCATATTTACGAGGGGCACGTCTTCTCCGCCCTGGCTGGTTTTGTCTTCCTCGGGATCTACCTGCTCTTGTGGCCAATGGCCGCGCCCGTTCCGGCCTTCCGCTGGTCTCTTTTTGCATTTGGCCTTTTGGCTTTGTGGCCGCCGTGCTGGTGTGGCTCTTGTGGAAGGACGACTCGGCCGCGCGCGTCAAGCGCTCCGCTCCTGGAAGATTGGGCTCACGGCGCCGTGGTCGCTTTTGTGGCGTCCATCGCCCTGCTCTACCTCCTCACCAACGCCGAGCGTTTTCCGATTCTCGCCACCATCCTGATCATGGCCATGGCGCTCTGCTGGGCGCTTTGCGGCATCTCGTTTTTCTTCGACCGGTACCGGCTCCCCGTGGTCACCGTCGTTCTGGTACTGACCATCGCTCCCCGGCTCATGCATTGGGACAGAAGCATCTGCTGGGATAAGGGACCGGCCTGGGGAAATGGGCAGGAAGAGCACTATCTTTCCATAACCCAGGCAGAGCCCAAAGCAGCTGCGTCCCTACCCCCAAGGACATCCTGCTTCGACCGGCTCGCTGCAAGCGCCAATCAGCTCGACGACTCGGAGCAGGACCATCCCTTGATCATTGTTACCGCGGCGGGCGGCGGGCTGCACGCGTCGGCATGGACGGCCGCCGTTCTGGCAAGGTTGGAAGCGGCCTTTGACCAGGCGTCACCCGGCAGCTTTCACCGTTCTCTCCTGCTTGCCAGCACGGTCTCCGGCGGCAGCGTAGGCCTGTTCTCTTATCTGCGAGAAATTCAGCCGGGCTGGGTTCCGGACTTCACCCGAATGCAAATCGCGGCGCAGTGTTCCAGCCTGGAGGCGGTCGGCTGGGGGTTCGCCTACTATGATCTTCCCAAGGCCTTTGTCCCCTTATTTCCCTACTTCATCCCTCCCTCGCAGCGGGGACGGGGACCTCGACAAGAGTCCTCTGTTAAAGGACCGGACTTGGTCGCTGCGCAAAGCCTTCGCGCGAAACGCTGATAACGAATTCTGTGTGGACACCTGGCATCGCGATCATGGGGAACCCGTGCCTGGCGGATTACGCAGGCGCCTGGCTTCCAGCCTGAAGCACCAGTCGGATGCGGAAGAGCTGGAAAAAAAGCTCACCCTAAGGAGCCTGCTGCCGAGCAAAAACAATATCTTTCCCGCATTTACCATGAACACCACCAGCTACGAGGACGGGCTGCGATTCTTGCTGGCCAACTACAGGATTCCCGATCCGGACACCGCTCTGGGATTGGCCCGATACCCGGCCTAACTACAAAGCCAGGTCGTTTCTGGCGACCTACAGCACGGCCAACGCAAGGCAGGCGAATTCACACCTGACCTGCCACTGGCCACGGCCGCGCAGTTGTCGGCGGCCTTTCCCTACATCTCCTCAGCGGCTCGGGTGCCCATGTCGATCGACGGCCAGGTGAATGCGCTCCATTTTGTTGACGGAGGGTATTACGACAACGACGGAACTGCCTCCGTCGTCGAGTTTCTCCGCTACGCCCTCGCCCGGACGCCAAGCGCCGGCAAGGACGTTTGCGAAGCATGGAGCAAAGAGGAGGAGACGAAGGCGAGCAGCCGCAAATTGCGTATCCTGCTGATCGAGATTCGTAACAGCGGTGACGACTTCGGCGGGGAATTCGACCAATGGCCGAACCATACGTCTGCGCAAGACGCCCGCCAATCTCCTGACCCAGTTATTCGCTCCGCCTCTGGGTCTATGGCGGGCCGGCCACGAAAGCGTAACCGGCAGAAACCGCATCGCCCTGGCGCAACTGGAACACGCGCTCGCGGATAGACTTGAGGTCCATCGGGTCGTCTTCGCCGACAGCCATGCGATTCCCGATGTACACACCGATCCGCTCTCCTGGTCGCTCACGCCGGACCAGCGGCGAGAGGTGCAACACTCCGCCTCTTCGGATCCCGAGGTCAGGAGACGATACAAAGAGGCCCTTACCTGGTTCACCAAAAAGCGCGCCGAATGGGCAAAGGCGGAATTGGATCCCTTAGCTGAGACACGCTGAGATCGGTCGTCGTTCGAACATATTCCTGATTGGAGGGACAGAGAGCGCCGGTGCGCATGCATAGTACGGGCGCCCCACGTACGCTTAGGCGAACGTGGGGCACCCGTACAGTTCTTCTGGTTTAACGAATCTTGCTAAACCCGCTCCGGAGCCTTCTCAGCCGTAGTCACGGTGAGCCAGCGGGCAGTACGGCTAAGATCGGTCTTCTCAAGAGAGACCAGACCTGAAATGAATCCACACAAAACTGGTTGCATCTTTAGAATGATGACGGTAATCCTATTGAGCATGAGGTACAAGGTCCAGCACAAGGTAGAGAGCCGGGATCGCATCCTGAGTGCGGCGGCAAAGAGCTTTCGCCCCGCCGGGACAGAATTCGTTCGTGTTTGTGAGGACCACATGATGCACCCGCCTTTGGATGTGCATTCTTCCCCTCGATGGCCGGTTGCATCATGACCCGCGCGCCCACGCTGATCGTGAGTGCCAGCTCCAAGTTTTAGCCGGGGGAGAGCCTTTTTCGCACAGGCTTTTCTGCACCGAATCCGCGAGTGAATTTCTGGAGGCACTGCAATGAATCAGAAACGTTTCCTTGAGAAATACGGGCCTTGGGCTGTGGTTACGGGCGCATCGGATGGTATCGGACTTGCTTTTTCAGAAGAGCTTGCCGCGATCGGCTTAAACCTCGTCTTGGTCGCGCGACGCGCTGACCGGTTGGATGCCCTCAGAGACGATCTCAGGTCAAAGTACGGGACAGAGTGCGTAGTCATTCCAGCGGATCTGGGCACTCCGGAAGGCCTGAACAAGGTAGACAAAGCAACTGCTGATTTGGACGTTGGTCTCTTGGTCGCAGCGGCCGGCTTCGGAACCTCGGGCCCCTTGCTCGGGGCTGATCTCGAACGCGAGCACAATATGCTGGAAGTGAATTGCTTTGCAGTGCTTCAGCAGGTAGTCGCATTTGGGAACAGGTTGACGCGGCGCAAGCGGGGTGGCATCATCCTGATGTCCTCGCTCTTAGGTTGGCAAGGCGTGCCTCAGTCGGCGCACTATGCTGCAACAAAAGCTTATGTGCAGTCGCTTGCGGAAGCGCTCCGGTTTGAATTGAAGCCTCAAGGTGTCGATGTCCTCGCGTCAGCGCCCGGTCCTGTGAATAGCGGCTTCGCTGCGAGGGCCGACATGCGCATGGGTGCGGCGGCCTCACCCGCCTCAGTGGCGAAAGCATCTATCCTCGCACTGGGACGCAAAGGTACGGTTCTGCCTGGGGGCCTCACCAAGGTATTGACTTATTCTCTGCTTCCATTGCCTCGCAGCATTCGCACAATCATACTGGCCAAGGTGATGGGCGCGATGACAAACCATCAGATGACTGGTGCGGCAGCATGACGATAGCCGCTATCCGGCAGGATTCACGCCGCTGGCAAATGGAGGCCTACGGAAATGGACGATGCAAGCATCAGGCAAACGACCTTGAGTCAGTATCGCGCAGGACTGGCCATGCTGGGCGAAGCCATGGAGCGATGTCCCGAGGAGCTTTGGTTCAGCAACGAGGATAAGAACCGCTTCTGGCACATTGCCTATCATTCTTTGTTTTACACGCACCTGTACGTTCAGCCGTCGGAAGGTGATTTTCGCGCGTGGGCCAAACATGTGCCCAATGCAAACTATCTTGGTCCGCGGCCTTGGGCGCCGAACGAACTTTTCCAGATTCCCGACCCATACAGCAAGCCGGACCTGCAGGAATATCTGGAGCTGTGCCGCGACGAGGTTGAAAAGCAGGTGCCATTGGTTCGATTGGAAGACGGTTCCGGATTTAGCTGGCTGCCGTTCAACAAACTCGAACTGCAGTTTTATAACATCCGCCACTTACAGCACCATACGGGGCAGTTGATCGAGCGGATCAGAAAGACGGCGAATACGGGTGTTGGGTGGGTGGGGTCTCGCTCCGCGAAGGCCTAGCCGGCGGCGGAGAACTCACTGTAAAAGGCGTGGACAGGTCCACGCCTTGCGGAGTTTACAGCCTCCTCGACCCCGCATAGACTTGCTGCCAGCTTATCTAGTCCCCAGCGGAGGAAGCCGATATGCGGATGGCCAGCGTCATCGTCATCGCGATGTGCAGCGTGTTCTACTCTGCCGCCAGCCCTCAGTTTGTCTCTGCCGCCACGAGCCAGCCGGTCCAAGCGTCAGCACCCGAGCGAGTGGCCAGCGCCACCCAGCGCTTCACCCCGGGTGGCGCTCAGTTCACTGTTCCGGCAGGCTGGTCGATGGCGACGCAGAAGAACCTGGTGTTGTTAACCCCGCCGGAAGCCGACACACATCTAGCCATCGTTGATACCCAGGCTCCAGACGCCAAGGCGGCGGTGGCGGCAGCATGGGCCGCGTACAAACCGGACTCCAAACGGCCCATCAAGCTCGTAACGCCGCGACCAGCTCGCGAGGGTTGGGACGAGCGCCAGGTATTCGAGTACGAAACATCGCCGAACGAGCGGGTTGTGGTGGTGGCGATCGCGGAACGTGCGGGCACTTCCTGGACAGTGATGATCCTCGACGGGTCGGAACCTACAGTGGAGAAGCGCGGCGCTCCGATCGATTTGATCTTCGAAAGCCTTAGGCCAAAGGGATATGCCCGCGAATCCTTCGCGGGGCGCAAGGCTAATCCGCTGGACACGGCGCGGATCGAACAGATGAAGAGCTTCGTGCAGTCCGCGATGCAGCAGCTCGGGGTCCCGGGCGCGGCGATCGCGTTGATCGATGGCGGCAAGGTTGTATATGAGGGCGGGCTCGGAGTCCGGGAGTTGGGCAAGCCCGATCCGGTAGATGAGAACACGCTGTTCATGGCAGCTTCGAATACCAAGGGGATGACCACACTGCTGCTGGCGATACTCGCCGACGAAAAGAAGCTCGCCTGGGACCAGCCGGTAATTGAGCTTTACCCCGCGTTCCGGCTTGGCAGTGCCGAAACTACAAAGCAGGTCTTAGTCAAGCACCTGATTTGCGCATGCACGGGCATGCCACGACAGGACATGGAGTGGCTATTCGAGTTCAAGAATTCGACCCCAAAGACGGTTTTCAGTCTGCTGTCAACGATGCAGCCGACCAGCAAGTTCGGAGAAGTCTTCCAATACAGCAACCTGATGGCCGCTGCGGCAGGGTACGTCGGCGGCCACCTCGCTTCTCCAGACATGGAACTGGGTGCAGGGTACGACAGGGCGATGCAGACGAAGATATTCGATCCGCTTGGGATGAGCGCAACCACCTTCGACTATGCGCGAGCGCTCGCGGGCAATCACGCCGACCCCCATGGAGACGATGTGGACGGGAACCCCCGGGTGGCGAAGCTGGCCTTCGACTATTCCGCTATCCCGATACGTCCGGCAGGAGGGGAGTGGACCTCGGCACACGACCTGGCCCGCTATGTGATGGACGAAATCAACCTGGGCAAGCTGCCGGATGGGCGGCAACTCGTCTCGCAGGAGAACCTACTGATGCGGCGCAAGCCTCAGATCATCCTGGGAGAAGACTCCTGGTATGGGATGGGCTTGATCGTAGACAAGAAGTATGGTGTGCCGGTTGTGAGTCACGGCGGCAGCATGGCAGGCTACAAGAGCGACTTTTGGTTCTTGCCCGATTACGGAGTAGGCGCAGTACTGCTTACGAACGCGGATACCGGCGGATTCATGAACGGGCCCTTTGGCCGCCGTTTGCTGGAGGTGCTGTTCGACGGCAAGCCCGAGTCCGCTGGCGACCTGGCTTCAGCGGCCAACGCCTACAAGGCCAACCTTGCCAAGGAGCGGACACGACTGGTTGTGCCTGCGGACCCGGCTGTAGTGGCCCGACTGGCCCCTCACTACACGAGTAGGGAACTCGGTCAATTGGATGTGGTTCGCGCCAACGGTGGGACCACGTTTGACTTTAGTGAATGGAGCAGTGCGGTGGCATCACGCAAGAACGATGATGGCACGATCTCAATGATTACGATAGATCCCACGAACAGCGGCTTTGAGTTCGTCGTCGGAGAAAAGGCAGGCAAGCGGACTCTGACGTTGCGCGATGCACAGCACGAGTATGTCTTGAACGAAACGGATTAGGGAGAACCTACCAGGGAGATAACTTGCCGATTTCAGGCGCACCCGTCGACCACAGCCCGTCCGATAAACCTGCTGAACGTTAACCTCGTCTACCTGGACAATCCCGCACGGGAAGACCTGACCACCCAGTGAGATCAGGCTGAAAAGTAACCAGGGTAAAGCAAAACAATACATCTTCGACCATCTTGCTGCAGGTACTTTGGAGCCCGTTAATTGTCGCGCCAGAGGATAGCGGAGATGGTGCCCTGTCCTGAAAGACCCGAAGGATGTCGCTAAACTCTCGGAATGGAACATTGTTGACTACCAAATCGTAAACAAGCTTTCTTCCGCTTTTGGCGTTGACGTAGCCTGCAAAGGCTTGGCCCTTGATGAACGAACCGTTCGGGGTTTCTCCGATAAAGGTGCCGGTCTTGGCGTGCACCTGACCTTTAGCGGGTGCGAGCGTACTGTCGGACTCGAAATCAGTGACGGTTGCGAGCGAGCCATCGACTCCAAGGATCGGAGAGGAGGCGAAGTACTGGGGGAACGTGGGCCGGGTATGCATCTCCGCGAGCATGTGGGTGACCGCCCCGTTGATTGCAGTCGTATCTCCGCCGCCGCTGCCGTCGAAGAAGACGTATTGGCTTGGGCTGATGCCGTAATTGGTTTGCAGGTTTCTCCTTTCCACTGCAAGGGCTGACTGCATGTCGTCCGCGCCTTGCGTTACCCCATAGAGCAGGATGCTGGTGTCGGCGCCGATGTTGTAGCTGACCTTATTGATCAACCTGGCGTCTTCCGAGTAAGGGAGACCGCGCAGCTCTGCTACACGCCTGTTGGGGTCGTAGCAGTTCTTTGCCGGCAGCAGATCAATAGGATTCGGTTCAACCGAGGGTGCATCCACCTTGACACCGGCGGCGCGCAGCTTTTCGATCAGCACCGTGCGCGCGTAGCTCGAGGGGTCGACAATACGGAAGGTACGGATAAGGGGGTATTGGCCGGTCAAAGGAGGCACAAAGTCAACGGCGAGGTCGCCCCGAAGCTCTACCTCGCAATCAGGCTCGCCGATGCATGGCGGTAGGCCAGGCTCAATGTTGGTAGCGGCGCCGGCCGGTCTCATGAGGACATCGTTATCGATGGCGAGGGCGGCCGAATGAGGACGATGTTTAACCGAGGCGAGTTCGCCAACCTCCGTGGGACGGATGATGACGTCGACTACATCGTCGTTTACAAAGATGGGCTTAAGGTCAAACTCCTCGCGAAAGTTGAAAGGCTTAAAGAGGCGGTCGTCGATCACGACGTCGCCGGCGATCTCCTTGATTCCGGCTGCGGCCACTTGATTGGCAAGAATGGTGTAGCCGGCCAGGGGATCGGGCTTGGTTAGCTGGGCATTGCCTAGCGAATTGGCTTCGTTATGATCGAAGTCGGTCACAGCGATGCTGCCATCCGGGTTCGTTCGGCCGCCCATGGTGAGGTCGCCCGAAGCGACCAGGATCAGATCGCCACGCAGGGTGCCCCTATCGCTGACGGGGCCCTGGCGATAGATGGGGGTGTCGAAGGTGTGGGCGGGGCCGATCTCGTTCAAGAGCTCACCCACCGTAAAAACCTTCCGGACGGATCCGATGAAGAACTCGTAGTGCGATTGGAGATCGATGAGCGCTTGGCCCGTCTCGAGGTCAATGACACGCAGACCCCAAATGGCGCCCTGGTAAAACGGTTGGTCGAAGATGGCTTGGATGTCCGACGGGACATTTGCCGGGTTGGCAATGTATTGTCCGCCGGCCCCACCGGTAGCGGAGCAGGCGAACAGCACGCAAACGGCTACAACGGAAAGGCGATGCCGCATCTCGTTCGTTTCTCCTTTCAACGGAAGAGGATCTTAATTCGATTGCTGAATGATCGTCGATATCTCGCCTTCGTCCTGAATCACATCGATCACATCGGAGATACCGGTAATTGGCCCAGCGTTATTTACGAAGAGCGCAAACGCCAGGTGGCGGCCGCTTCGAGCGTCGATGTAACCGGCAAGTACCTGCGCCGCGATCATGCCCTGGTTCAGATAGGTTCCGGTCTTGGAGAAGACTTTTCCCGCCGCCGGGCTCCCGACTCCTATCTCAGCCAGAGAGCCATCCACTCCCAGGATTGGCAAAGAAGGGAAAAAGGCAGGAAAGGTGGTCTGGCGGTGCATGACCCTCAGCCACTTCACGGTGGTTGCCGCCGAGGCACGGCTATCAGGGCTGCCGCTTCCGTTGGTAGGAAAGTCAAAGCCGTTTCCATTTAATCCGTACTGGTTGATCAAGGTGGCCCGTTCGATGGCAAGAGCCTCCTCGATGGTGTTCACGCCATTGGCCAGTCCAAAGAGCATCAGGCTCAAATTGGCGCCGAGATTGTGACTTATCTTCAAGATGAGTTTGGTGTACTGTGCGTACGGCGCCGAGACCAACTCGGCAACCTTGGTGTTGTCGCAATACGAATCCGGGGGAGGCAGCTTGCTGGAGGGGTTGGGAGCTACCAGGGGAGCTTCCACCGTAACTCCGGCTCTCCTTAAAGCCTCGATAAAGGTGGTGCGGGCGAAATCCGCCGGCTCCATAGGATCCTGAGGATCGTCGGTTCGGAAGGTTTGCACCAGGGTTTTTACGCCGGCCAGAGGCGGGACATAGTCGACGGCAATCTGTCCACTCACAATCCCCAGGTGTGGGCCCGAATGGGTCAGTGTTACGTCGGTCGTGGCGCCCGCAGCGACTGTCATCACATCTCTCGTTACCTTGAAGGCCGCAGTGTGGGGCCTCCATTCGACCTTGGCCCGCTCTCCGGGCTGGGTGGGCAGAATGGTTACATCGATGCGATTGTCATTGATAATGATGGGCGTGATCTGAAGATCCTGGTTGGGAACCCTGAATTCTTTGAAAAGGCGATCGTCGATGATGACGTTGCCTGACACTTTCGTAATGCCGGAGGCGACGACCTGTTGGGCCAGCTTGTCGAGGCCGGCGAGAGGATCCGGAGCGGTGAGGATGGCGCTCCCCAGGTTGTTGGCATCGTTGTGGTCATAGTTGGTAACTGCGACAGTATCATTGCCATTGTCCCGGCCTCCCATGGTCAAGTCACCTGCGGCCACGAGAATCAGGTCGCCTTTCAAATTGCCTGAGGCATCCAACTCCCCGTTACGAAATACCGGGGTTACGAATCGGTGATCGGCGCCCAGCGTATTGAGGGCGTTCCCGACCGAGTACACTTTGCGAACAGAACCGGTCAGCAGCTTTTCCTGTGAGTTCAGATCGTAGATCAGTTTGCCGGACTTCTCGTCCACCACGCGAAGCGCCCACGTTGCCTCGGAATATCGAGGCTTTTCCATAATCGTACGGATTGCTTTGGGTAGCTCGAACCCGCCATCGCCCTCCCCGAAGCCGGTGGCGCAGAGACCGAGGAGCAGGACGCTGAACTGCAGGCAACTGACGGCTCGAGGGCTGATCATTTTCGGTTGCTTATGCGTGGGCTTCGTGTGCTTCTGAATCATGCTCGACTTTCCTCCTCAAGTCAGAAAGATTCCCTAGGTAAGAAGCAGTGCTGATGGCCCGGGTCAGATCTCACCGAAAAACTGATGATCTGGTACAACTTTGGCAAGAAGACCATGTTGACTTGCTCCCCAATGTGGGGGCATGGCTCTTGGGAAGACGGTGATGATCACGCCAGAAACGGGTGAGTACCCGTAAGCTGCACGGTAACCGGGAGTAAGAGCACTACCTACCTGCCCTTACCTGACAACGCCGCCGTCCAATCGCCTCGAGGGAGGTCAGTTCGGCGATTCGGAGTGAACTGTAACACAGGCCGAAGAAGCTTGACAAAAAATGCCAATAAATACAGCGACTCCAGTTAGCTTAACCCCTGAGGGACACCGCCACTCCGAGATCGACGGTAGTCGGCCCTGTCGTGGGAACCTGCCTGAATGATCGGCAGGCCAATTCGTAACAGCTTTCAAATTCTTCCGTCTGGCCAGGTACGACTGCCTTCATTAAATTCCGCGCTGAAGCAAGTGATGCCCTTCCTTTGCGTCGTTTTTCCCGCGCCGAAGGAGTACTGGCCCTGGTCGCATTGTCGATGATGTAGAGCCATCTTCCGTCCGGCTGACGGCGCGCCACTCGAGTCATTTCAGCCGTCCCTCGCGGGACTAAGCGCAGAGTTCTCACGCCGGGGGCTGGCGGCCATAAGCCGCATGGCCAAATTCAAACCCGAGTGACCTTTGGTTGGGTACTCCTGTGCGGAAAAAAGCATCTCGCCACTTACATTCAACCCTGGAAAGGCTCTATCTCTTAGAGCAGACGATATCGGCAGGCGACGGCTTCTCACGCAACCGCGCCCTGGCCGGCAGTTGCCGGTAGTTTCGGCCTTCCGCGTGAGCGAAGGATAGCTTCACCGCTATCCGGTCCCTCACTCGATCCCTGTCACAAAATCACCAAAACCAGCCATGAGTGGCCTGCCGCGGCTCTCCACCCCTTTGTGTCCCTAAGAGAGCAGCAAACAAATCCGTCCCAATCTCCAGCAAACCAAGGAAACGAGACGACCTATGCCCAAAAATACTGTCAGCGATCCCATCACCGATCAGGAAATCGCCTTTGCTCTCCTGATCCTGTCCGGAACCATGAATGACCGCCGCGCTGCGGAAGCAGTCGGCCTCAATCCCGACACCGCCGCCTACACCAAAGCCAAGCCCCGCGTCCGCGCCTACATGATCGAGCACCGCGCCGCCGTTAGGGAAAGGCTGGTGGACCAGGAAGCCGAAGGGCTGCGCCAGCTGAACCTCGGTCGCGACCAGATCTTGGCCCGGCTCTGGGAACTGGCCAATCTTAGCCACGAAGTGACCAGAGGCATCATCGCCGGCCAGATCAAGGCTCTTTCCATGATCGTAGCCATCGAAGGACTGATTCCCGACCGCCGCTTTTTCCCACCCGAAACGCAACCCGCGGTCCCGCCCGTCAAGGCACAAATCTACAAGTCTGAGTGGCGCCGCGAACAGCAGCACCAAACTGTGGGTGAGGAGCCAAGGGACCCCGTTGCCGGCACGAAAACCCCACCCGCCGCGTCCCAGGTCCGCCACCCGGAGCCTACACCCGAGCCAGCCCCCACACTGGCGAACGACACGTCGTCTCCCAACCTTGACTGGCCCCAACCCAGCCTTGCCAATCCCTTCATCAACCCCGAAAGGCTGAACCGGGTTCCCGCCGCAACCGGCTGCGCCTTCGACGCCGTTCTGGACAAAGCCAGCTCCCTCAGGCGGTCCTTTTCCCCAGACAAACGCTTCTCTGCGCGGCGCCGCTGAAGTCTATAAAAAGCCAAATTTTATCGAATTTTATGAAATATCCCGGATGGCTAATGCGGTGACTGGCTAATGCGGTGACGGCTTATCTATTGCAGCAAATTCAACTGCTCGCCTTCCATCCCGAAAGTTTGATGGGGAGACGGAAAGGGGGCCCTCAATGCTGCTGGACGAATGCGTCGCCACGATACCTATTCCCCTCAGTTTTGGTGCGTGTCAAGTTGGCGCTCATGGCGCAAAAGCCGTCGGAATCCGGCTGATCTCGCCACAACCTTCGCTAGGTGGCAAATTCATTGTATTGAGAACAGGAAAAGCGTTACGATTCGCGGGCGGGGTACAAATTGAATTGATTGTTCCGCTTCGCAGGGCTCCAGGTATCAAAATTCTTGACGGCAGGTCCTATGCGTGCGATGGCGCGCTGAAAGATGCGGACTCGTTCCCCAGAAATTGGAGCTTTCAATGGAGTCTTTCCCACTCAATCTTTCTGCGGTTTATGTCGACCCGCATGCGACCTCGATCTTCTCGCCGTTCTCAACGCCCGGCAGGGAGATAGACGGGCTGTCGCATTTTGTCCTGGCCATCACGGGAGGGATTTTTCTTGTAGTGAGCATCTTGCTCGTCCATGTAATAACGCGAT
The DNA here is from genome assembly GCA_963757515.1 of uncultured Acidobacteriaceae bacterium. Lineage (GTDB taxonomy): Bacteria > Acidobacteriota > Terriglobia > Terriglobales > Acidobacteriaceae > PALSA-350. The sequence goes on from CAVWRV010000003.1 coordinate 386,035, forward strand.
ATCGAGCGCGCCCCGGTGAGAACTCAGAACCACCGCAGGTATTCGGGAGCTTGCAGATTGAACTGTCATGGACGATCATTCCGATTCTGATCATCGTGGTTCTGTTTCTCAGCACGGCGCGGGTTCTATTTTCCATTCAAGACGCTCCGAAACCGGCCACCGCGCTCGATGTCGTCGTCACCGGTCATCAGTTCTGGTGGGAGTTTCAGTACCCTCAGTATGGGGTCGTAACCGCGAACGAATTGCACCTGCCGTTGAGCACTCCAGCCGCGCCCAGGCCGGCGTTCATGAAGCTGACGTCTACTGATGTCATTCATAGCTTCTGGGTACCCGAGTTGAATGGCAAGACGGATCTTCTGCCTAACAAAGTGAACGAAATGTGGATCGATCCGCAAAAGCCGGGCCTTTATGTGGGGCAATGTGCACAGTTCTGCGGCGCGGAGCACGCAAAGATGCTGCTTCGGGTCTATGTCGACACACCGGAGCAATTCCAGAAGTGGATCGCCGGCCAGCAGAAAACTCAGCCGGAACTCAACACGAACGATGTCGGCCACGCGGATCAAGGAAACACGAACGGCGGTGTCATGGCAGTCGCCGGCTCACCATCAGGCGCGAAAGGGATCAATGCAGATACCGGCGGAAATCAGCCGGACGCGAAACTTGGACAAGCCGATTTTGAGCACCAGGCGTGCTTCGCTTGCCACACGGTATCGGGCACAGCTGCGTTTGGCCGCATGGGTCCTAATCTGACGCACCTCATGAGCCGCGAGACTTTGGCTGCAGGCATAATCGCAAACAATGCGCAAAACCTGAAGGCGTGGATCGCGAACCCTGACACATTCAAACCCGGTTCATTAATGCCGGCCTTGCATCTTAGCGACCGGGAGAATGCAGAGATCACGGCGTACCTTTTAACCCTCAAGTAGGCGAGTGAGAAGCAACCATGGGCGGAGAGAGCATACCAATTGGACGTAACTTCGACGGGGGCCTGGATAGCACGCGGGCGCGCCCCACCTATCTCGAAGTCCTTTACCGCTGGATCTTCACTGTCGATCACAAGAAGCTGGGCATTCTCTACATCTCTTACGGCCTTCTGTTCCTGCTGGTCGCCGGCGTTGAAGCGCTGATGATTCGTATTCAGCTCTTCTTTCCGCACAATACATTTGTTTCGCTATTTGTTTACAACCGGCTGTTTACCATGCACGGCACGACGATGGTTTTTTTTGTCGGCATGCCCCTGATCTTCGGGTTCGCCAACTATCTTGTTCCGCTGATGATCGGAGCGCGTGACATGGCGTTCCCGCGCCTGAACGCCTTCAGCTTCTGGATTAGCGCTCTCGCGGGTCCGTTGCTCTATTACAGCTTCATGGCTGGAACCGGTCCGGCAGGGACCGGATCCGCGCCCGATGTGGGTTGGTTCGCATACGCCCCACTGACCGAACGCGCCTTCTCGCCCGGTCACACAATGGACTATTGGACAGTATCGTTGCTCCTGAGCGGCGTAGGCAGCATCGGCACGGCAATCAACATCCTCGCTACGGTGTTCTGCATGCGATGCAAAGGGATGACCCTTTCGAGGATTCCATTGCTGCCCTGGCTCTACGTTACCGTCTCATTCCTCGTTCTTGTAGCAGTCAGCCCACTCACCGCATGCCAGATAATGCTGATGATCGACCGTTACCTGGGCGGACATTTCTTCGATACCCGGGCAGGAGGTTCGGCGATCCTCTGGGCACACTTCTTCTGGATCTTCGGACACCCGGAGGTTTACGTACTTGTTCTGCCCGCCTTCGCCGTTGCCAACGAAATCATTCCAGTCTTCTCGCGCAAAGCCATCTTCGGCTATCCGGCCATGGTGGCGGCATCGATTAGCATCGGTTTCATTAGTCTTGGCGTCTGGGCCCACCACATGTTCACGCTCGGCATGACGTCGTTCGGCAATGCCTTCTTCACGCTTTCAACTATGCTGGTCGCGATTCCCACCGGCATCAAGATATTCAACTGGCTGGCCACCATGTGGGGCGGAAGGATCCGGTTCGAAGTACCGATGCTATTCTCGATAGCTTTTCTCTTCCAATTTTTGATTGCGGGCCTTACGGGAGTCATGCTTTCCGTTTCTGTATGGGACTGGCAGCTACACAATTCCTATTTTGTCGTCGCTCATTTTCATTACGTGTTGGTGGGCGCCATCGTGTTCATGATCTTTGCAGCGCTCTATTATTGGTACCCCAAGATGACCGGACGCATGCTCGATGATCGACTGGGCAAATGGCATTTCTGGTTGATGGTTATCGGCTTTCACTTGACCTTTGACGTAATGCATTTTCCCGGCCTGCTTGGCATGCCGCGACAGATCTACAACTACGAGCCGGATCGGGGATGGACCTTGATGAATCAGATCATTTCGGTGGGTGGATTTATTCAAGCCATAGCCGTACTGATCTTTGTCTATAACCTCGTGCATTCTTACTTCCGCGGCAAAGAAGCAGGCCGGGACCCGTGGGATGCGTGGACCCTGGAGTGGCTCACGTCCTCGCCTCCGCCTGCTTACAATTTCGCGATTGACCCGGAAGTTTCCAGCCGCCGGCCGTTATGGGACCTGAAACATCCTGAAGATTCCGATTCCGCATTCGAGTAATTCGCCAAGAGGAGAACATGGCTACCATTCCCCTGCAGCACAGCAATCATCAGGACACGTGGACCCAGCCCACGCGCGGCACGGTCGCCATGGCGGGCCTCATTATTGCGGAGTCCTCCATCTTCACAATCTTTGTCGTCGCGTATCTCTATTACCTTGGTCGCGACGTGCAGGGGCCCACGCCCAAAGAAGTGCTTGACGTCCCCATTTTCTATACCGTGTGCCTGCTCTCATCGAGCTTTTTCATCTGGCTCGCCGAGCGCGCCATCGATCATGGCAAGATGGCGGCCTTCCGGCTCTGGTGGTCGATCACCATTCTGCTGGGCATAACCTTCCTTTACGGCACAGCGACAGAGTGGCACAAGCTCATTGTGCGCGATCAGCTGACGATCAGTACCAATTTGTTTGGAACGACGTACTACTCACTTGTGGGTCTGCATGCTTCGCATGTCGTGATCGGCCTCATCATGATGCTCCTCACACTTGCGCTCGCGTTCGCCGGCGCGGTGGGCCCGCAGCATGCATATCGCGTCAGGACCCTGGCTCTCTACTGGCATTTCGTTGACGCTGTCTGGGTCGTCGTCTTCACCGTTGTTTACGTGGTGGGCAGATGAACGAAGCACACAATAGAAAAACCGCTGAGTCGCAAAACGGCGACAAACAACTGGGCACGGTCCATTTGCCTGCGCCCACGCCATGGCCTTTTCTCATGGCGCTTGGGTTGACGCTGGTCGGCGCTTCGCTGGTCACCACTATTTGGCTCATCTGGCTCGGCGCTCTTCTTTTCGTAATCTCTGCGCTGGGATGGTTCCGCAATGTGCTGCCGCACGAGGCACATGAAGATGTTCCGGTGGCTGAAGAGTTGTTCTCGTTTGTGCCCGTGTATGAAAACGTGGCGCGTATCGAAGTGGGCGAGACACACCGCGCGCAGCTGCCGCTCGAAACGTTTCCTGTATCCAGCGGCATTATGGGCGGAATCGCGGGCGGCCTGGCCATGGTCATTCCGGCAGAGATCTACGGCGTCGTCCGCCACCACAGCATTTGGTACGTGGTAAATCTGCTGGGCGGCGCAGGCGTGGGGGCGTGGACCAATCCCACCATAGAGCAGATGAGCCATTTTCGTCTGAGCGCATTCATCACCGCCAATATCATCCAGGGCGCGACCACTCTCCTCGTCGGCATTCTTTACGGCGCACTGCTTCCTATTTGGCCTCGAAGACCGATCCTGCTCGGCGGCATCGTTGCGCCAATTGCATGGACCGGCTTGCTGTACAGCATTCTCGGGCTTATAAATCCGTACTTCGCAGAACACATTGACTGGTGGTCGTTCGCGGCTTCGCAGGTGTTCTTCGGAGTTGTAGCTGGATTCGTGGTTGCGAAATCCGGCCGCCTCAAGCGCCTGCACCAGGTTCCGCTTGCGGTGCGGCTCGGTGTAGAGACTCCCGGTTTGTCGTCGGAGCACGGTGGAGAAGATCACAAGCGATGAGGGTGACGGAGATTCAATTCGGTCGTGAACTTGAAGAGAGAGAAGTATTGAAGATCAATCACATCATAAAATGAAGCGCCACCAGGTTTATCGCAGCGCCGAATGAGGAGGTGCTCCACCCAGAAAGACGGGCATCAGATACACATTGGACAAAGCTAGATGACGACTGGTTTTTGTTGCCGAAAAGGCGTGAAAGGCGTGGACGAAAGGCGTGGAACGAAAGGCGTGGACAGGCGGGAAGTTCACTTAACAGTTTCTGTTGGCCTATAGGGGCGCGATTGCACAGACTGGTGAACTTCCCGTCCGTCCACGCCTCTCCCATTCTCGTCTGGTCCGCGACCTCCCTTTACAGTGTAGCTACAGTGTAGCTACACTAAATGAGAAAAGGAGAAAAGATTCAGTCATCATGAGAATCGTGCCCATCTTGCGATCCATAGGGTTTCGTCTGTGGAAGCAGAACAGGTAATTACAAACGAGCCGTTCGATCTTGAATTCCAGGTCATGAACGGTGAAGAACGGTTTGTGCAACTCGGGGAAACGGATGCAGGTCGCATTCTGGTGGCGGTGTCCACATGGCGCAAAACCTTGATCCGAGTAATTACCGCGTTCGATGCACACAAGGCGATGAAACGAATTTACATCGCTCAGAAGGGGAATTTGTATGGAACAGACCCTTAAGGTCCCTGAGTTCAAGACCGAAGGCGACGAAGCACGTTGGTGGGCTGACCATCAGCGTCAGCTGGCTCAGCAGTTTAAGCGGGCAGCAGCGGAAGGAAAACTGGGTCGTGGAACGGTCGCGCGGAGGGGAAACACCCCCACGACAACGATTCGGCTCGATCCCGAAGACATTGCGAGAGCCCGGTTCCATGCGGAACGAAAGGGCCTCAAATATCTTCATGTCTCTCCGAACGGCTCTTGATTGTGGTGGTGAGATGCAATATACCCGGACGCCCCGGACCCGACCCGCCGAACGCAACCATCGAACGCGATGGCACACAAAGTTTTGTGGACGAAACTCCACGAAACTCTACGCCCCGCTCGACCGACTCACGATGGTATGCATGGGTAAGCGGCTTTACTGCCGTCAAATTTATCGACCTAGAATCCGTGACCTATGCAGACGGCACAAGCTGGCACGCCTCAAATGGAAAGCCCTGCCGCATCTTTGTCGGTTCGTCAATTTGATAAACGATTGCTGATAACTCTTCCTAACCAATTTGGACGCCAGACCTGGACTCGAGCGGTTGGTACGGTTGTGGCTTCATAGTTACTCGACAACAGACGCTTGCAGGCACTATGGAATTGCTTTGATAGAGTGAGCTTTACCCCGGGCGCAACCTCCGTCGTGTTCAGAGATATCACCTCTCCAGATAAATGGCCACATGGATGAGGACGATGAAATGTGCTTCGGAGTCCGAACCGAACTTTGTAGAAGTAGAATAGGATTGCCAGACAGCGGGGGTTTGCCTGGGACAAACGACGGAGGAAGCGATGCTCACCCAAGCCCAGATCGACGAATACAACCGCATCGGTGCCATTGTCGTGCCGGATGTACTGTCCGCGGACGAGGTGCAGGAGCTACGCCGCGTGACCGACGAGTTCGTGCAGAAGTCACGCACGCTCAGCACGCCACGACGAGATCTACGATCTGGAGGACAGCCACTCGGCGAACGAGCCGCGGGTGCGGCGCATCAAGACGCCGCACGCGCACCATCCCGCCTACGGCCGCCTGGTCAGGCACCCGAGGAATCGTCTCGGTGCTGCGCGACCTGTGGGGGCGGGATATTCGCTTCGACACGGCCAAGCTGAACATGAAATCGGCGGGCTTCGGCGCGGCCGGTGGAGTGGCACCAGGATTGGGCGTTCTACCCGCACACCAATGACGACCTTGGCGGCGGTCGGCGTGATGATGGACGACATGGCGCTGGAGAACGGGCCGCTGATGATCGTCCCCGGCACGCATCGCGGCCCCGTGTTCGACCATCACGCCGATGGACGATTCTGCGGCGCCATGGACCCATCGAGAGGCGAGGTCGACTTCAACAAGGCCGTGCCGCTGACCGGCCGGGCTGGGTCGATCACCGTCCATCATGTGCGAGTCGTGCACGGGTCCGCGCCCAACACATCCCCCAAGGAACGGCGGCTATTCCTGCTGCAGTATCGCGCCGCCGATGCGTGGCCGCTGCTCGGCTTCCCCGACACGCTGGAGGCATATGAGAAGCTGTTGGTGTCTGGCTGCGGGACAATCGAGCCGCGGCTGGAGCCGGTGCCCGTGCGCCTGCCGCTGCCGCCTGCCGATGCGCAGGGCTCCATCTACGAGAACCAGAAGGGCATGAAGCAGCGCTATTTCGAGAATGCCGCGGCCAAGCCGGCGTTAAAGCCTCTCAAGTAGGCAGGCCGGATACACGGAGCGGACAAAACCGGCACTTAAGACGGGAATACGACGGAGCGGGCAACAGGCCGGCATGAGAGTGACGCGTACGACGCGATGGCAGGTAGTCGGCGCCAGCACGATCGGCACGATTGTCGAGTGGTATGACTTCTATCTCTACGGCACCGCCGCCGCGCTCGTGCTGAACCGTTTGTTCTTCCCGAATCTCGATACGCTCGCCGGCATCCTGGCGTCCTACGCGACCTTCGCGGTAGGCTTCCTGGTCCGGCCATTCGGCGGCGTGATCTTCGCCCATTTCGGCGACAAATATCGGGCGCAAACCGATACTGATCGCGACATTGCTGCTGATGGGCTTCGCGACCGCCGGGATAGGGATGCTGCCGACTTACAACTCCATCGGGATCGCCGCGCCGATCCTGCTGCTGTTGCTGCGCATGCTGCAGGGCCTGGGCGCCGGGGCGGAATACAGCGGGGCGATCCTGTTCTCCGCCGAATACAACAGCGACCGCCGCGGGTTTTTCGCGAGCTGGCCGCCGGCCGCGGCGGATTTCTCGATCGCGGTGTCGGCCGGGGTGTTCGCGCTGTTTAAGCTGATGCCCGACGATCAGTTCCTCGCCTGGGGCTGGCGCATTCCGTTTCTGCTCAGCCTGCTTGCTGTGGCGGTCGGGTATTTCGTACGGCGGCGCATTCTGGAGACGCCCGAGTTCACCGCGGTGAAGGAGGAAGCACGCCAGACCCGCGTCCCCGCGCTCGAACTGATAACCAAACATCCGCGCCGCGTTCTGGTCGCCATGGGCGTCAATGTCGGGCCGAGCGTCGGCTACGTGTTCACCGTCTTTGCGCTGGGCTACATGACCAAGCAGCTTGGCGTCCCGCAAGGGACGGCCTTGCTCGCCCTGGTGATCGCTGCCTTGTGCGGCGCCGTCGCCAGCATCCTGTTCGGAAACCTGTCGGACCACATCGGCCGACGCCGCATCATGTTGTCGGGTTCGCTGTTCTCCGCCGTCTATGCGTTCCCGTTCTTCTGGCTGCTGGAGACGCGCCAGCCGCTGCTCATCATCTTCGCGATGGTCGTCGGGTTCTCGATTGGTCTGCGCTCTGTGTTCGGGGTGCAGCCCGCTTTCTACACCGAGCTGTTCGAGACACGGCTTCGCTTCTCAGGGATCGCGCTGGCGCGGGAGACGACGGGGGCGCTGGTCGGCGGCCCGCTTCCGCTCGTCTCCACGGCCGCGGTCGCCGCGGCGGGCGGGGCGTGGTGGCCGGTCGCCGTGCTGATGATCGTGCTGGCACTGATCACCACCCTGTCCGTGGTAATGGCGCCGATGCCGGCCGTCAACACAGCGCCTGAGGCAGAGGGGATAGATTCGCTGGAACCCTACCCCCGCCGCGTCTGATCAAAAGTCGTAAAGTCGTTGGAGGTTGTCGCGACAACATACCTATTGCGTGATTCTCATCTACACGGGTGTTCAGACGGAACTGCATTAATCGAACTGAAGGATAGCAAGGTAGGGCGGTCTTGTCCTTGGCCGGCAGAGACGCGTATGTTGTCATTAGGGTCATTTCCCGTCTGTCCCTCCAACGCCCCTCCAACGCCGTCTGTCTAAAAATCTCGCCGATAGGTGCTCCCAATTGAATGAGTGTGTGGCATCAAATGGGAAAGGAGGTTGGTCCGTGGCGGCGCCCTATGTTGGGAAGCCGATGCGTCGCAGCAATTGCTGATAACGCTTGTCTGAGCGCAGGGAATTGAATCTCTGGTCGACATTTATGTGGTGGAGGGGTACATTTTGTTCCTCTGCTCTCTCCAACCAGGCAATGGCCTGATCATTCTCGCCGAGTCCGATATAAATCAGCGCTCGGTCATAAGGCGAGACATAGCGATGTTTAGATTCTTGGTCCAGTTCGCGGAGAATCTTGCGCGCTTCAGCTTTCCTCCCCGACGCAGCATAGGCATGGCCGACGCTGGCTAGTGCCCCAGCCTTGTCATATACAGCGATCGCGTCCGCATACATCGCCTTGGCTTCGTATACCTCTCCCAGGTTCACCAGCGCCTTGTAGAAGCCGGGGTTGAGCTCCAGGGTTTTGCGCTGCTCCTCGATCGCCTTGTCGTACTGCCCAAGGTAGAAGTATGCAGTCCCTACGTCGGTGCCGGCCGTAAGGTTGAGCGGGTCCAATTCCTGCGCAAGTTTTCTTTCGGCGAGATTGGCAGATTGCTGACCCAACGCTTCGAGAAAATACCCGTGCCAGAGGTGGGCAGTCACGTAGCTGGGGTTGAGTTCGATGGCCCGTTTGAACTCTTTTTCCGCGCCCGCCCAATCGTATTGGTTAAAGCAAACGGCGGCGAGGGCGTTATGCGCCCCTGGAAGTGTGTCATCGAGAGCCAGGGCCTTAGTCGCCATCTCTTTGGCTTTTGCGAAAGGCTCCTTAGGCGCGCGATACCCCATCACCGCCAGCGGTACGTAGGCCTCTGCCTCTGCCGCGTATGCGAGAGCGAAGTTGGGATCAATCTGAAGCGCGCGATCAAAATGAGAGATGGAACGGTCCAGAGCTTCTTCGTTGCGCTGTTCCCAGAAGAACCGCCCTCGCAGATATTCTCGATAAGCTTCGGGATTTACTTGCCGGAGGTTAGCGGGTCCAGATTCGTCCTGCGGTGTGAACTTCGCTTGCACGGCGTAGGCGATCGTCTCCGCGACTTCCCTCTGCATTGCGGGAGCGTCACGAAGATCCCGCTCATAAGTCTGTGCCCAGACATGGCGGTCTGTAGGAGCATAAATCAGCTGGGCGGTGACGGAAACGCGATCACTTGCGCGCTGTACGCTACCTTCCACCACACCGTCCACATTCAGCTCGCGCGCGATCTGCGGGACGGATTTCCTGGTTTGCTTATACTGCATCGCTGAGGTCCGGGAGATCACTCGAACGACATTGGTCTTCCCCAACTCCGTCGTCAAAGCCTCCGTCATCCCGTCCGCGAAGTAGTCTTGCTCCACATCACCGGTGAGGTTAACAAACGGCATCACGACCACAGACTGAATGGGAGGAGTGCTGGATCGGGCAAACAGGCGGTTACGCAAGCTACGGAAGCCGAGCGGCACGATGGTCAAGACGAGCAGCGTGATGATCAAACCGACGGTCCAGGAGTGCAGAGGGCGAATTCTTCTCTTTGGCTCTCCTACTGCTTGGGACTTCTGCTGAGCCTCTTGCACGGAGTCGATCTCTGCCGGCCATTCCGCCGGTGCGATGAACCGATAGCCGTGGCGCGGTACGGTTTCGATGAAGCGGGGACTCTCAGCGGAGTCTCCGAGCGAGTCGCGTAGTCGCATTACGGCGGTGTTAACGCTGTGCTCAAAATCGACAAAGGTATCGGCCGGCCACAGTTTCCGCTGAAGCTCGTCACGGGTGACCACCTCCCCGCGCCTGGAAATCAACAAAGCTAGGATGTCAAAAGGCTGCGCTTGAAGCTTGACTCTGATACCAGACTTGTGCAGCGAGCGAGCCCGCAGGTCCAGATCGAAGATTCCGAACCGGACAACCTGTCGGGGTTCTTTCTCGGCTTCCACGGAAACCTGCTCCAGGGGAGTGTAGCACCGCCGTTGAGTTATTCAGGGCTCAGCAAACCCATATTTCGTGTTATCTGCGCCCCGAAGTCCTTGAACCACATAGAGTTCCTGTGTCACCACCGCTTAACCCTTTATGACCGCCGGTGCATTGTTCCGGCGGAGGCATTTGACGAGAGTGGGTGCACCGCGCGAGATGCACCAGTGGCGCTTAGGCGCCTTGGCCATCCGCCAAAACCAGGAGGAATCGATGACCAAGAAGTGGCTACTTACAATTTTGGCCTTGGCTCTTGTAGGGGCCGTGCCGCTGCAGATTACACCTACGCCAGCCAGGGCTCAAGACCGCGATGATGCGAAGACTCTTGATGTGGACGTCGCCATAGATGGCGCCACCCTCTCTTTGAACAACAACGATCCGGCAAACCCGGCTAACCCCATACGAGGAACCACATTTACGGTGATCGGCAAGATCTTCCCGGAGGCACCATTCCCGCGGGCATCACTTCGTTTAACCCGAACCAACCTGGCAGCATCGGGACCTGGGTGTGCAGCGGAGTTTTTGTTGCAGATGGCGCCGACATATTCGGAGGAAAAGCAGACATCGCTTTTCACACCAGCCAAATTTTTATGTTTCCAGATGGTCAGAATCAGCTGTTCACGGAAGGCCAAGAAGGCTCTGTGGGGATAACAACTCACCGGATCGTGGTTGGCGGCACAGGCAAGTTTCGGGACTTGGTTGGACAGGAGCGCCAGGAAACCATTGGACTCAACTTAAATGGAAAGGGCCTGTTCGACATTCATTTCACGTTCAACCTGAGCAACGAATCGGACTGACCCCTCGGGGATCGCCAAAGATTCTGCAAGTTGGTGGTCCCCTCTTCTTCCCTGCCAACCAACGACAAATCTCAGGGAGCGGCGCATGAATCGAGATCTCACAATTCATAACTTGATCCCGCAGCAAAGCATTCCTTTTCGCGCAACTCGCGCGGCTGCACTGATGCTAGTAATGATTTTTGCGGCGGCAACAGCCGGTGGCGAAGAGCATTATGAACCGACGGTCGTGGTGATTTGGGACTCCGCGGCATTGCAAGGGGTTCGCGATTCCAGCATTGGCCCGCCGATGGTAGCCCGGGCCCTGGCGATTGTGCACACTTGCATCTTCGACGCGTGGGCGGCGTACGACGCGAGAGCTGTCGGCACACAGTTTGGGGGTGAACTGCGGCGACCCGAGAGAGAACGTACGTTGGCCAACAAGAATGAAGCTGTGAGCTTTGCAGCCTACCGCGCGCTAGTCGATCTCTTTGCGCTCGACAAAGCTAGTGTCTTTGATCCACTCATGGTTGGTTTGGGCTACGACCCGCACAATCTAACGATCAATACAGACACTCCGGCAGGGATTGGGAATGTCGCTTGCGCTGCGGTACTCGCCTTTCGTCATCGCGACGGTTCTAACCAGCTCGGCGATCTGCACCCGGGGGCGTATTCCG
>CAVWRV010000004.1:0-142656 GCA_963757515.1 uncultured Acidobacteriaceae bacterium
ATCTGCGTCATGAAGCAATCGGCATACTTGCGGCCGTCCGAAGGATTGCCGCACGCCTTGGCGTTGGAAACCAGGCCGGCTGGCGGTTGCCATACGTTGGCGATGCCAAAGGCGCCTGGGTTTGCCTGCGCCAGACAATTGCCCATGAAAACAAGAATCGTGACGAACGGTAGTACCTTACGCATCAGGTTCCCCTTGGTGTTCCCTTGTAACGGCAAAATGGAGTTTAGCCGCCACAGGGCTCTCCGGTAAACCCCACGCTTCGTTGCCGCAACTACTGTGGAGGTTGGGGCTGGGACGGTGAAGCTGGCGGCTGCTCTCCGGTTGGCGGCGGCTGGGGTCGGCGGCCGGGACGCATCAGCTTGGGTGGGGGCGGCGTAGGTATGTACTTTGTGCCGAGAAACTTTCCCTTGCCGTCGAAGTTCCATGAGAACCTCGCCAACCCCGTCGACGCACAGGCATGGCATCCATTCAGCAGCGGATAGCCCACGATGAACTGCAACCCGCCATCCGGCAGCGGCTTGGTCTGCGGCCAGTTGCTGCCGCTGCGATCGCCAGGCCACAAGTCTGTATTGGGATACCTCTGCTTCACTGCCTGGTAGAGAGAATCCGCCTCCATGGCGGCGCGATCGAGCTTCTTGAGGTCGTCCACATTCAGGACCTCGGAGTTGCCATTGACCAGCAGCAGGCCATAATTGTCGTTGGCGCGCAGAGGGTACATGACGCGCGCCACGTCCACCGGCCCCACCTGGTGGAAGTCTGTCATGATCCCAACGTCTCCGTCGCTCTGCTTGTGGAGCATGCGCGTGAAGCTCACTGCACCGGCGGGTGCTCCGAGCTTGGACATCTGGTCGATGAAGCACTCGGCGTAGTTCGGAGGGCTGCTTTTATCGCAGGCCGCGTGAGCCTCGTTGATGAAGGCCTGCGGCGGCTGCCAGACCGCAGAAGGCCCGATTTTGCCCGCAGCCTGCGAAACCGGCTGAGCGGCGGTTGTCCCACTCTGTGGGAGGACGTAAGCGACTGTCGAGCCTGCCATCATGAGCACGATACCGAGCAACGTATTCCTCAAGTTAATCCTCTCGGGCGGAATTGCCGTTGTTATTGGGAGCGGCGCGAGCCGCAATCCTGCAACTTTCAGGGCATTCATCAATGTAAACGATTGCCGCATTAAGCCGTCAAGCCAGGGCGAGTGATTCGCATCACTGACGGGCGTTTATTCCGGAAGAGACAATTGGCAAGTATGAGTTCGCGGCTTGCAGTTCGGAGGATCCTGTCGCTGGCTCTGGCGCTGAGCGTCGGCGTGTGGGCAGAATCCGGATTGGCGATGCTCTCCGCCGCCAACCACACTCCGCAATGGATGTCGCATGCGCATCATGCGCTGGCCGCGATGCCATGCTGCCCATCGCGCCCGGCAGAGGCGATAGCGCACTTTTTCGATCCTCCGCCCTGCTGCGACCTGAGCAGCCAGCCTGCGCGCCCACTGGCCTCAGCCATCACGCCGGGCAAGTTTCGTTCCGGCCAGTCCGGGGTTATGAGCGAGCGCCTCGGTCATCATAGCCGGGGCGTTTTTTTTGTGGGAAGGTTGACTACGCTCAACCCGCTGCGCTATGCTATGTACAGTTTAATGTACGTGTACGCTTTTACGTACATAGGAGTCTTAGTATGGACAGGACGCTTTCCGTGACCTCGGCGCGGCAGCAGCTTCTCAAGCTCACCAAGGATGTGCGGCGCCGCATGGACCGCGTGGTGCTGACCAACAAGGGCGAGGCCGAGGCCATCCTGATGAGTGTGGGGGAATACAATTCGCTGAAAGCAGCGGCGGAACTGGCCATGCGGCCGGACATCCTAAAGGCAACGGAAGAAGGATTTGAGCAGATTGAGCGCGGCGAGGGCATAAGTCTGGACGAGGCGTTCCCGCCGTCGAAACCTTCTGCCCAGCCCAATCCTCCTGCGCCCGTCTCACATCGCAAACGTCCTGCGCACGGCAGATCCAAGCGCGCCGAGTCGCAGCGCCATCAGCAGACAGGCGACTGACCTTCGGCCAGCACGATGGCGGCAACGCGCAGAGAAATTATCATCGCTCCCAAGGCCTTCGCGAAAATGGAGGCTGCCCGTCCCAGCGAGGCTGAGCGGGAGGCCCTGCGCCAGGTTTTGGCCGAGCTAAGCACTGACCTCTCGCGTGCCTACCGTATCCTGTTCGTGTATCCTCCGACCTACCGCATTGACGTGGGCCGTTTCCGCATTCATTTTCGCATCGACGACACGCACGTGCGGGTAGGGTTTATCGGAGTTTACTAGAGGTATGTTTCTGCACTTTGCCGGTCCGGTCATCACGCTCATCGGAGGTGTGCTGGGGGCTTACGGCACGCTGCTGATGTGCCGTCCTTATCATCCGTTTGGCACGTGGGGGGTGGTGCGACATCTGATGTGGATCTGCGGCAGACTTCTAGTCGGAGATACCGCCGCTATGCGGCAGGCGATCTGTGATGCCGATACGTTCTCAACCATCAATGCCGAAAACCGCTATCGCACCGTGGCGGGCGTATACGTGCTGGTCTTCAGTTTTATCGTGCAGACGATTGGAGCAGCGCTGATTCTGGTCGATTTGCTAGTCCATCCGGCCTGAACGGAACAAGGGCGGCATCGCTGCCGCCCTCCCTAGCCCCTAGAACCTAGCCCCTGCCCTACGTTCCTTCGTTCCAGCTCGCCAGGTACTCTTCCTGCTCCGGAGTCAGGCGATCGATCTTGATGCCCATCGACTCCAGCTTCAGTTTGGCGACCCGCTTGTCGAGCTCTTCGGGAACCGCGTAGACCTTCTTCTCCAGCGAGGCGTGGTTCTTCACCAGGTACTCGACCGAGAGCGCCTGGTCGGCGAAGCTCATGTCCATCACCGACGGCGGATGACCTTCTGCCGAGGCGAGGTTGATCAGGCGGCCTTCGCCCAGCAGGTTGATCTTGCGGCCGTCCTTCATCGAGTACTCCTCGACGAAGTTGCGGGTGGTGCGCTTCGAGGACGACATCTTCTCCAGCGCCGGGATGTCGATCTCGACGTTGAAGTGGCCGGAGTTGGAGACGATGGCTCCGTCCTTCATCGCCTCGAAGTGCTCCTTGCGCAGCACGCTCTTGTTGCCGGTGACGGTGCAGAAGACGTCGCCGATGCGGGCGGCTTCGTCCATGCTCATCACGCGGAAGCCGTCCATCACGGCTTCGATCGCCTTCGTCGGATCGATTTCGGTGACGATGACTTCGGCGCCCAGACCGCGCGCGCGGCTGGCCAATCCGCGGCCGCACCAGCCGTAGCCGGCGACCACGAACTTCGAGCCCGCAAGCAGGAAGTTGGTGGCGCGAATGATGCCGTCAATGGTGGACTGGCCGGTGCCGTAGCGGTTGTCGAACAGGTGCTTGGTGTCGGCATCGTTCACCGCGATGATGGGATAGCGCAGCACGCCCTGCTTCGCCATCGCGCGCAGGCGGATGATGCCGGTCGTGGTCTCTTCCGTGCCGCCGATCACGCCGTCGAGGATGTCGGTGCGCTTGGTAAGCGCGATGGTCACCAGGTCAGCGCCATCATCCATGGTGATGTTGGGCTTGTGGTCGAGCGCCGACATGATGTGCGAGTAGTAGGTGTCGTTGTCCTCGCCCTTGATGGCGAAGACCGGGATGCCGTAGTCGCGCACCAGGCAGGCGGCAACATCATCCTGCGTGGACAGCGGATTGGAGGCGCACAGCACGACTTCGGCGCCGCCATCGCGCAGGGTGATGGCCAGGTTGGCGGTTTCGGCGGTGACGTGCAGGCAGGCCGAAATGCGAATGCCCTTCAGCGGCTGGCTCTTGATGAAGTCCTTGCGAATGATCTGCAGGACCTTCATGGACTGGTTGGCCCAGTCAATGCGCTTCTTGCCGAGATCGGCAAGCGCAAGGTTGGCGACATCGCCGGCGACGCGAGTGGTTGTGGTTGACATAAGCTCCTAGTAACAGTTTCGAGTTTCAAGTTGCCAGCTTCAAGAGTATGGCATAGCTGGGTTTCCGAAAGGGCGCGGCTTCAGCGTGCCGCACGGATCGACTAGAACGGGGGTTAGCTTGGTCAGCACTTAGGAGTGCAGGGCTAAAGCCACGGATTCTTGGTGCGCTTGTCGGCACGACTAGCGTGCCTGACAGGCACTCCGTTCCACTTCCAAAAAACTACTTCGCTGCTGCGCGTCTTCTGCGCAGCGCTCCGCCAGGCCGGCCTGCTCGCGCAGAGCAGCGGCCTTGTCGGTGCGCTCCCAGGTGAAGTCGGCATCGTTGCGGCCGAAGTGCCCGTACGCTGCCGTCTTGCGGTAGATCGGACGCCGCAGGTTCAGCGACTCGATGATGCCCTTCGGCGTCAGCTTGAAGTTCGCGCGCACCAGTTCGGCAATCTTGGCTTCGTCAATCTTCGCGGTGCCGAAGGTTTCGACCAGCACGCTGACCGGCTCGGCCACGCCGATGGCGTAGGCGAGCTGCACTTCGCAGCGGTCCGCCAGTCCGGCGGCGACGATGTTCTTGGCGATGTAGCGCGCCATGTAGCAGGCCGAGCGGTCGACCTTGGTCGGGTCCTTGCCGCTGAATGCGCCGCCGCCATGACGTCCCATGCCGCCGTAGGTGTCGACGATGATCTTGCGGCCGGTCAGGCCGGTGTCGCCCATCGGTCCGCCGATGACGAAACGTCCGGTCGGATTGATGTGGTACTTGGTGTCCTCGTCCAGCATCTTCGCCGGCAGGGCCGCCTGGATGACATGCTTCAGGATGTCGGCGCGCAGGTCTTCGTTCGAGACCGTCTCCGAGTGCTGGCTCGAGATCACCACCGCGTCAATGCGCATGGGCTTGTGGTTCTCGTCGTATTCCACTGTGACCTGGGATTTGCCGTCGGGCCGGAGGTAAGGAAGGGTGCCGTTCTTGCGGACTTCGGTCAGCTGCTGGCACAGCTTGTGCGCTAACGAAATTGCCGTCGGCATGTAGTCGGCATTTTCGTTGGTGGCATAGCCGAACATCATGCCCTGGTCGCCGGCGCCGCCGGTGTCAACGCCCATGGCGATGTCACCCGACTGCTTGTTGATGCTGGAGATGACGGCGCAGGTGTTGGAGTCGAAGCCGTAGAGGGCGTTGTCGTAGCCGATGGAGGCGACCACGCCGCGCACCAGCGACTGGAAATCGACGTAAGCCTTGGTGGTGATTTCGCCGGCAATGACGACCAGGCCGGTGGCCGTCAGGGTCTCGCAAGCTACGCGGCTGTAAGGGTCTTCCTTGATGCAGGCATCGAGGATGGCATCAGAGATCTGGTCAGCGATCTTGTCCGGGTGACCTTCGGTCACGGATTCGGAGGTGAACAGATAGCGATTCTTGGGCAAAGTCAAACTCCTTAGTATTGCCGGCCGTGGCGGGAGACGCGTGCGCGTCGGCTGGACATGGTGATGCTCGAGGTCAGTTGGGGCCTACCAGTGAGGATAACGGCCAACCGTGAGACTCCCAATATTTTACGGCCAAAGGGCCGGTTTCGGCCAGCTAAAGGCGCGAATCTGCATTGAGCTAGACGCCCGATCCGGTCGCGCGGGTCTGCTGGACCGCACTGTGCACGGCGATGAGCTGGTCGACTACGTCCGGCAAGAGCTTAAGGTCGAGCGCATTGGCGCCGTCGGACTTGGCATGCACAGGGTCGTCGTGCACCTCGAGGAAGACGCCATCCACTCCGGCGGCTACGGCGGCACGTGCCAGCAGGGGGATGAACTCAGGCTGGCCGCCGCTCTGCACTCCAGTACTGTCGCCGTTTGTGTCACCCGCCGAAGGAAGCTGCACCGAGTGAGTCGCGTCGAAAACCACGGGCGCGAATTGGCGCATAATTGCGAGCGAGCGCATGTCGACCACAAGATTGTTGTAGCCAAATGAAGCGCCTCGTTCGGTGAGGAAGACGCGCTCGCCACCAGCCTCTCGGATTTTCTCCACCGCGTGCCGCATGTCCCAAGGAGAAACGAACTGTCCTTTTTTGATGTTGACCGCCCGGCCGCTCTTGCCTGCAGCCACCAGCAGATCAGTCTGGCGGCAGAGGAAGGCGGGGATCTGCAGCACGTCCACAGCTTCGGCAACGCGCGGAAGGTCGCCGGCCTCGTGGACGTCGGTCAGCACCGGGACCTGGAGCATCTCGCGAACCTTGCGCAAAATGCGCAGACCCTCCTCCAGCCCCGGCCCACGGAAGCTACGGATGGAGGTGCGGTTCGCTTTATCGTATGAAGCCTTGAAGATGTAGGGGAGCTTCTTCTCCCGTGCGACAACAGCGACGGCTTCGGCCATCCTCAGTGCGTGTGCTTCGCTCTCGATGACGCATGGTCCGGCGATGAGGAACAGTGCTCCCCCTCCGATGGTGACGTCGTCGACTTGGAAGAGATGACTCACGCTCGGTTCTAGTGTTTTACTTTCTCTGGCCGAAGGAACATTTCCACCGCTACTTCCTCACGCTGATGCTGGCGGCGAAGGCGGTTCTCGTACGATGCCTTGATGAACGACGAAAACAGCGGATGCGGCTCCAGAGGCTTCGATTTGAACTCGGGATGGAACTGGCAGCCAAGGAAGTAAGGATGGCCGGCAATCTCGACGATCTCGACGTAGGTGCCGTCAGGCGTTGCGCCGCTGATGCGCAGCCCGCCCGCGGTAAGCGTGCTTTCGTACTCGCGATTGAACTCGTAGCGATGGCGATGGCGCTCGCTGATTTCGTTCTGTCCATACGCCTGGCGCGCCAATGTGTCCGGCTCGAGCTTGCACGTCCACGCGCCCAAACGCATGGTGCCGCCCAACTCTTCCACGCCGCGCAACTCGCGCAGCTTGTAGATGACGCGATGCGGCGTTGCGGGATCGAACTCGCTCGAGTTCGCCTGCTCCAGTCCGCAGACATTGCGCGCAAATTCGATGCAGGCGGTCTGCATTCCCAGACAAATCCCAAAAAACGGCACGTTGTTTTCCCGCGCGTACTGGATGCCCTTTAGCATGCCTTCAATGCCGCGTTTGCCGAAACCGCCGGGCACCAGGATTCCGTCCGCGTGCTCCAGTTGCGCCTGCACAGTCTGGTCTTTGGCTTCCAGTCCCTCGGCTTCAATCCAGTACACGTCAAGCTTCAGGTTGTAGGCCAGGGCGCCGTGTACCAGCGCCTCTTTCAGCGATTTGTACGAGTCCTCGTACTCGACATACTTGCCCACGATGCCGATGGAGACTTCATCCTTCGGGTTATAGACACGATGAACCAGCTCTTCCCAGCGGCTGAGATCGGGCTCCTTCGCTTCCATCCGGAGATAACGCAGTGCCAGCCGGTCCACTCCTTCATGCGCGAACACCAGCGGAACTTCGTAGATCGAGGCCACGTCCTTGGCCGTAATCACGGCTTCGTTTTCTACGTTGCAGAAGAGAGCAATTTTTGACTTGATGTCCTTCGACAGGAAGCGGTCGGTGCGACAGAGCAGGATGTCGGGCTGAATGCCGACGCTGAGCAGCTCTTTCACGGAATGCTGCGTCGGTTTGGTCTTCAGCTCCCCAGCGGCGGCGATGTAAGGCACCAGGGTGACGTGAACGAAGAGCGTGTTCTCGCGACCCAGTTCCTGGCGCATCTGGCGGATGGCCTCGATGAAGGGCAGCGATTCGATGTCGCCGACGGTGCCGCCGATCTCGACAATCGCCAGGTCGACATCCTGCGCCACCTTCTTCATCGCGCCCTTGATTTCGTTGGTGACGTGCGGGATGACCTGCACGGTTTTGCCGAGATAGTCCCCGCGGCGCTCTTTGGCGATGATGGTTTCGTAGATCCGGCCAGTGGTCCAGTTATTGTCGCGGGTCAGCTTGGCGTGGGTGAAGCGCTCGTAATGCCCCAGGTCGAGGTCAGTTTCAGCGCCGTCATCGGTGACGAAGACCTCGCCGTGCTGGAACGGCGACATCGTGCCGGGATCGACGTTGAGGTAGGGATCAAACTTCTGCAGCGTGACTTTCAGGCCACGGCTTTCCATCAGGCAGCCAATGGAGGCCGCAGCCAGACCCTTGCCAAGCGAAGACACTACACCGCCGGTCACAAAGATGTACTTTGCCGCCATCTCATCCTCTGTTTTGGGGATTGGTGCAGCCGGAAATCGCGCTCGCGCCGTCCCGCTTTATGGGGAGCCCTTCCCGCCTGCGTATGAGCGCGGTCAGGGTGGAGCGCATAGGGGTGCACGACCAATTATGACGGGAAAATTCCCGGGAGGCAAGGCGGAGTTGCCTCCCGAGTAAAGGTAACAAAAACGGACTGCGGACCTACTACGGTTTGGCCGGCGAACTGGACCGAAGCCGGCGTCCCATTCATGTTAGTACGTGACCATTACTACCCAATATATTCCTCGGGGATGGCCTTCGCCGGGGGCGAAACAAGCTCCTATCGAATATCCGGACGGCATCGGTTGCGAAAGCCGGGCCTGCGCGTGGGCTGGAAGTTCCGCCGGATCGTCCGTCTTCCATACCACGGGTGTCCGTGAACCCCGGGTAACTGGGCTGGCGACTCCCTGTCCACGGTGCCATTCTTCGCCATCTCGCAAGCCATGGTTCGTAACTGTGTCTGCAGCTTGCGTACGGGCGGGAGGCATGCCTTGCGTTTTCGCGTACTGGTTGATCGCCTCCTCCAGGGCTGCATCCGCCTGCGGTTCAGAGTACTCGGGCAAGCGGTGCGCAAAATCCTGCGTGACCCACAACCCGCCGCCGCATTGTACCGCGCCCACGCCGACCACGTTGTAATCGGGATTCATAATGTTGTCGCGGTGATAGGGTCGAATGCATCATGCTCTCATGGTTTTCCGCTACAGTTGGAGCGACTGAGACATTTTCTGCCTGCTGGTCGGAAGGCAAATTTTCGTTGCTGAAAGCGGACCGCCATTGGGGGCTCGCCGTCAAACTGGTGGGATAGCGTATGGTGTTGCACCATGACTTCGGCGTGCTTCTGTGCGGCCTGGGTTAGCCGAGGATCGACCTGAAGAGGCGGGATGCCTTGCTTTGTACGCTCCTGGTTGATCAAGTCGACGAGCTGCTTTTCACCGGATGCGTCGAACGCATCATAGGTGCAGGCGCCCCCGTGGGGTTGGCCCGGTCGATTTCGATGCGGGGCAAGCTTCGGTGCCTATCGGTCCTATGCCGAAATTCGTCCAGGTCATACCGTCGGCCTGAGACGATTCCGGTTCCGTTGGAAAGCAAATCAACCAGAGACACGAAATTTGCCTCGGCCTCGGGTGGGGTTCCCGGCTGTCCCTTCCAGGACTCAATCGTCTTGTTCTTCAGGATCAGTAGCTTTTCCTGTTCGCTGGGTGCGCGTCCATATTGCCGGGTGAAGCTCGCAACATCCTGCAAATAGCGTTCGCGCAGTTTTGGCACAGCGCTCACAAGGCTTCTTATGGCAGGAGCGGCCAGAAATGCCACGGCTTGATTCGACTGAAGGCCAAGAGCCCCTGCCGGCGTTCGAGCTTTGTTCACATCCAGCTGCATTTGCTCCACTTGCACATGCTGAAATAATGGTTCGTTACCCAGGTCTTGGAATTTGGATCTCCACACTGCGGACAGATGCCCGGATTTGTCGAGCACCCGCGGCAGAACAGCATTGGCCGAAGCTTCGCAAGGAGCTCGTCAGGGTTTTACCAAGCCATTCCGTGTCAGCGCCGATGATCTCCGCGAAGCGCTTTCGATCTCGCTGTTGAAACCGCAACAGTACGGGCTGAAGATCGCATTCCCGCAGGCTCCAGGTCCCGGCACCGAACTGTATGTCCTGGTTTACGGTGCGAACGAATGGGAACGGGTCAGCTCCTCCGGCTTCGATCGAGGCGGTGAGCATGATCTCTCCCCATACCACGTCGTCGCCTCCCCAAGCTGCTAAAGCATGCTTTAACGTCCTTGACGGACAAGCCGAATTTGTGCGCGGCTGCTGCCAGGGCGGCCTGCTGAATCTCGTCGTCCAGACACGCTCGATCGGCGTGGTCAAGTGGAGAACCGATCTCTCGCAAAGAAACAGTCTGCAGGTGAGGCGAATTGAAAGCGACGGTTGAGGGGTGATGGCGATAGTTTTGCGAACTGGGGCTGGCAGGTTTCTTCTGCACAGCAGCCGCAGCCGATTTTGCTTTAGCGGCGTGTAAGGCTAGCGCTCCGTCGGCTTGTTCAAGCATGGCGTTGCTGCCGCGTGTTGTTACTTTCACTTTTACGTAGTTTTCATTTTCGTTTTCCCACGGTGGGACCATGGTCCGGCCGTCCTCGGGCGACTCAATCACGAGGTCGAGGCCATTGGGTGCCTCGTCAATGTAGAGTTCCACCCAACTGGCGGGCTTGGTGCCCGGGGCAAGGGTAAGGCGCGCTTTTCCGGTCGCGTCGGTAGTTACCGGCGAACCGCCACCGCCCGCAAGTCCCATTCTCACATCGCGAAAGGGATGCTTTCCAACGTCCCTGACGAGAAGCACCAGCTTGCCCTCTTCGGCGACAGCGCATGTCACCAGCAGAAAGGTGAGGGTCAGCACAGCCCTCCGGCGACGACGAGAGTATTGACCAACCTTCATCGATTCCCTTTCAACTCTTGATGTATTGGAGGTTAGCCGCTTTCTAACTCAATTATGCACGGCGAGTTGCCGGCGGGACACCAAGAATTGACGGGAATACGGCAGAAAAAAACGGACTGTTGTTAGTTATCGCGAAGAGCAGGCCATTAATTGGCGTGGGTCCACCTACTGCACTTCAGCTATTGTGCTGGCGGAGCCGATGGTTTGGCTTTGGCCTTGTCCTTCTTCGGAGCAGGCGTCATACGCGACTGTCCCTGCATCTGGGTTTCTTCAACCACGGTACCCTCTTCCCGTTGCCCGCTACAGAGGTTGCTCTCGGGCACGAAGTAGAAGTGGGCCGCCTTACCCTCCTCGGTGCCGCCCTGGCGAGGTTGGATGCGAGCGGCGTCGGCCTTGTTCGGTCCATCCGTGGTCAGGTAGTACTTGACGTTCACGGCACGCTGGGCGCCTAAGGTCGGCTCTTTCGACGGCTTCCTTCGCGTCGGTGTAGCCAACGACGTCCAGCTTGCCATTGGGCGACTGCTGCAGGCGCAGAGAAAGTTTGTCGAGGGTGTCCTTGCATTCGTTGTCGACACGCCACGGCTTTCTGGGGTTCTTCTCGAACGTACACTCACCCCAATCCTTAATGCTGACGCATTTCTCGACCGCCGCCCCCGGCAGCTTGGCCATGACCGTGCAACTGCTGCTCACCGGGGGCGTACGACCGTCGCTCGCGGTTCCCGGTGACCGTGATGGTGTTGCCCACATCAGCATTGGTCGCTGTCAGCGTGGCGGAGGTGCCGTTGCCGCTCAACTGGCCACCGGTGGCGGACCAGCTATAGGTCAACGGCCATCCCTGCGGGTCACTGGCCGCCAATGGTGATGGTTGAAGGTTCGCCGACGGCGATCGTCGTCGGATTGGCCGAGCAGCTTACCACTGGCGGTTGCGGCTGCTTGATGGTGAAGGTTCGCCGCGCACGTCGCCGAATTCATCTTCTTCATCTTGGGATCGGTGATCGTCGAACTCGCGGAGTAGCTTCCCGGCGCCATGCCCGTGGTGTCGATGGTCGCCGACTGCGCATTGGCTGCCGACAGCTTGCCGCCGTTGGCAGTCCAGCCATAGGTGATGGTGTGCTTGGGATTAAAGTTGGTTCCCGTAGTGGTGACTGTTACCGGCTCGCCCGCCCAAACCTCAGCCGGCGTGGCCGAAGCGGCACAGGAAAGCGGCGGATTGTTGGAGCATCCCAGGCACAGAACAACGCCCGCTGCCAGGCGGATACTGTTCCATTGGCTCGAGTAGCCGCTCGGGAATGTCTGGTTGTATTTTGAATAGATGTAATCCACCTGCGCCAGACGAATGGAGAGCCTTGCGTGACGCAAAGATCCACGCCGCCACCGCCGCCGCCGGCGACGTTCCACCTGCGTCCCACCGCAACAATCGGGCGAAATGTTGGCCGTACCCACGAAACCGCGGACGAAGGGCGACAGTCGATCAGTGTGAAACTTGTACTGCAGTCCGAAGAGGGCATACCCAGACACCCGTTCCCCATTTCCAGGAGTAAGAGGATTTCTCGGCTGCGTGCCTCCATGGAAGTGGCCGCTGCCATCCACCATGAAACCAAAATTGTGGGCGCTGGGAAAATAATAAGTGTTGGAAATGTCAAAACCTTCGGCGATATTCAGGACTTTGTAGCCCAGGTCGCCGTATCCATTAGGATCCAACCATGAGTATCCGCCAAAGATTTCATCCTTCGGTGCGGCACAGCAGGTTTGCGCCGAGGCATACGCTGATAACAGGCACAGAGCGCAGCCCAAGGCAAATAGTATCAAGGTGCCGTGTGTTACCGCTACTGCCAGACGAGTGGACATGTGGCGCCTCCGCAACTCCTCCTACAACAACGAAATTAGACCTTACTGTACTTAGGAGTGTGGATTAGTTGCGTTGCAACAGAATGGAACAAGGGCTATCTCCCGCGGGACACCATTGGTTCGCGGCGCGATAACCGGACTTCTCGGCGTGCAACTGGACCTGCTGCCCGTCAGCCGCATGCGCCGGCAGTGAGAAGCTGCCTGAACTTTTGGTTTCCACAGCTTCCGAATCATAGCCGATGACGCTGACCGTGGCGCCGGCAATGGCCGATTGCTTATCGTCCTCCACAATTCCGAGCACTTTGGCGGTGCGGTCACTGGCAAGCTGCACCGTGACGCTGGGGTTGTGATCATCGTCCAACTGGAGCGCGGTCTGGCCCTTCAGGAAGGCCGCGTCCTTGGAGGCGTAGAAGATCACCTTGCCGTCGAGCGGTTTGGTGTCTTTGGGCACAACGAATTGCCATCCGCCCTCGACCCGCTGGGGCTCACCTCCGATGGAGGACGTGACCTTGGCGTCGTTCACCGGCGTCTGGTGACTGTCCACCACGATGACGCGCACCCGATAGGAAGCGTCTTTGGCAGAGGCCCCGTTGGCGCGCGAGATGGCCGCGCCATAGCCGATCACGCCGCCCAGCATGGCCAGGAACATGACCGCTTTGATCTTGGCATCTGCATCTTTGAAGAAGAAATATCCCAGACTGCCGAGCACCAGAATCATTAGCGCCAGAATGCCAAGCGGACTCTTGGACGCGGCCTCGATGATGGCTGTCCAGTCCTTGGTCACCAATCCCGATTCCTGCAGTAATGCAGCCGAAATGGCCACTAACATCTCCTGTGCGATCCCAAATCAAATTGCCGACCCCTGCATCGGGGCGAGTTCATGATATCGCCGGTCAAGCTGGCGATCTGCATTGGTTATGAAAGAGGCGGGCAAGAAGTGTCTACTTCTCGCCCGCCCAGTTATGACACCCGACTATTGCGCCGGAGGAGCCGCCGGCTTGGCCTTGGCTTTGTGCTTCTTATGAGCAGGCGCATTACGCGGTTGCGGCTGCGACTGGCTTTCGTCAACCACCGTGCCTTCTTCCGCTTGGCCCGGTTGCAAACATCCTTCGGGCACATAGTAGAAGTGCGTGGCCTTGCCCTTGGTTCCCCCGTCACGCGGCTGGATACGGCTGGCGTCGAGCTTCGTCTGCCCCTCGGTGGTCAGGTAGTACTTGACGTTCACCGAGCGCTGGGCCGCCATTGTCTTCTCCGTGACCACTTCCTTCTCGTCGGTGTAGCCCACAACGTCCAGCTTGCCATTGGGCATCTGCTGGAAGCGCAGGGCAAGTTTGTCGAGCGTGTCCTTGCACTCGTTGTCCACACGCCACGGCTTCTTGGGATTCAAGGTGAAGGTGCACTCGCCCCAATCCTCGATGACACCGCACTTCTGGACTGGAGGTATGGTGATCGATACCGTGCAGATCGACGTCATAGGTGGCGTACGGTCGTCACTAGCGGTGCCTGTCACCGTGATCGTCGTACCTGCATCCGTATTGGCCGGTGTAAGCGTGACATTAGTGCCGCTGCCGCTAAGTTGACCGCTTGAAGCGGACCAACTGTAGGTCAATGGACGCCCGTCGGGGTCGCTCGCCATCATGGTGATGCTGGAAGATTGATTGGTGCCGATGGTGGTTGGATTCGCCGAGCAGCTTACTTCAGGTGCGTGCGGCTGCTTGATGACGTAGTTTGCTGGACAGGTTGCCGAGTTGTTCTTCCTCATCCTGGGATCGGTGATGGTCGAACTAGCGGAGTAGTTCCCCGGCGCCATACCCGCAGTGTCAACCGTTGTAGCCTGGGTGGTGGTGCTCGAAAGCTTGCCACCGTTGGCCGTCCAGAGGTAGGCCAGGGTGTGCTTGGGATTGAAATTGGTTCCCGTGGTAGTGAGGTTCACCGGGGCACCCGACCAAACCTCAGCCGGCGTCGCCGAAGCGGAGCAAGAAAGCGGCGGCTGGTAATAGCTGCCCAGATTCAGGACCAGCCCTGCCGCCAGACGAATGCTGTTCCACCCGGTTCCGTAGGCGCTCGGGAATGACTGGCTGTAGCTGGAATGGATATAGTCCACCTGCGCCAGACGAATGGAGAACATTTTGCTGAGATTCAGATCGATGCCACCACCGGCGCCTTCCGCGGCACTCCACTTCGTTCCGCTGCAGCAATCCGGCGACAGGCCGGCTCCGCCTACGAAAGCGCGGGCAAAGGGCTGAAACACTTCACCGTGATACTTGTACTGCAAGCCGCCGAGAATATATCCCACTGCGCTTCCCGTGGTCCCGTTGTTGACAGGATTTATCGGAGTGGTGCTCCCGTTGAAGTGGTAGCTGCCATCCACCAGGATGCCGAGATTGTGGATCTGCGGAAGGTAGTAGGTATTGGAGAGATCAAATCCACTCGTGATGTCATTGACCTTGTAGCCCAAGTCGCCGTAGCCGTTCGGGTGCAACCACGAGTAGCCGGCAAACACCTCATCCACTGGCTGATTCGCTTGCGCTGAGCAAAATGTGCTCAGTAGAAACAGAAAACAGCCCAAGGTCAGCACCGTCAGCGTACTACGAGTTCCCAGCAGCGCAACACGAGAAGACATCGCGATCCTCCAGAATTCTCGTTACAACAACGAAATTACACCCAACCCCTTGTCGAGAGAAGGAAAAAGTCCATTCGAGAACCATTACGAGGTAGATGACCCATTCGCCCAGGCGGTTTGCCTGAGGGCCAGGCTCATAGGAACCGCCGGCCTTGCCAGACCGCAGCCAGTCCTGTGGCGAACAACAGCAAGCTGCCGGGTTCAGGAACGGTGCCACCACTTGGGCTGATCGCATTAGGCGGGACGCCATTCGTCAGATACAGAAATTCTTGCGGTCCGTTGGGATTGGTACCTTGCTGGTCGAACGATGGTGTCAGGATCCCTACCAGGTTAAAGTTGATACCCTGAAACCCTTTGCCGGCCTCAGTCTCGGCTGCCGCCAGCCAGAAGGCACACCCGGAATCACACGGGGCGGCGGGGTCAAAAATATTCCACACCGCGTACGTCATGTCCTTAAACTGGTTGAGGCCCTGACTCTGCGTCTGCAGCAGCAGCCACCCTGCCTCATCGTATAAGGTGAGGGCACCGCTCATGTTCCCGAATCGAGTCAGCGAAAGGTTTTCGCTGCCCAGATTGGTCTCGTTGGCCTGCCAAGCCCAGTCCGTGCTTCCGGCATGCACGTAGTCGTCGCACATGACCGGTGTGAAGCCCATACCTTGGATGAAGACGTAATAGGGATACCCATTTTGCCACTGTCCGGTATTGCCGAAACTGGCGAAATGGACGGTGACAGGGTCGGCGTGGACGGAAATCGCGACGGCCAACAGCGTGAATAAAAGCACCAGCTTTCGCATCACCTCTCCTATGACGCACTTGCAGCCGCTACTGGTTTCCAGCGAAACTCGCCTTTCCGCCAAAACCACACACGCCAACCGATCCGGCGCTACTTCTTCTTCACCCTGTTCCTGCAGGGTCAAGACCCTGTGCTCTGTGGAACATACACAATTGACTGAGTTTGAGCAAGCCCCATCTTGCTACTACCGCAATAGAGACCTCGACCCAGTGGTCACCAGAATGAACCTTGCAAGCGGAGTGCCGAAAAAATAGCCGTGAAATCAAAGTGTTAGCTCTATGCAGTGCAATCTATTGCATCAAGGTGATAATAAGTTTCCGTGCCCGATGGAGTCTAAGTGGCGAGCCGATTGACCCGATTCTCCCACTTATCCAGTACTCTCGATTCGTGAATATGGACGATTGCGTCCGCCTGACTGGTTCGCATCCGATTCTGACATTCGGTTTGCCTCCAGCCAGCTCTGCAACTCCGACAATGCGCGCTGGCATACCAGGGTGTGTCGCTGTTTCTTGTCGCGAATGCGGTGGCGCATTTCATCATCGAGCGGTAATAGAAGATCGAAGGTGATGTTCGCCGGTTGGAAATTCTTCGCGTCAGCGTGGCAGATGTAATTCACCAGAGCGCCGAAGGCGGTGGCGCGCGGAGGCGCGATGGGCCTGGCCTTGGTGGCCAATGCCGCGGCGTACATTCCCGCCAGCAGGCCGGTCGCAATGGATTCGACATATCCCTCGACGCCGGAAATTTGTCCCGCGAATAGCACGTTGGAATGCTCTTTCATCTGCAGGGTCTCGCGTAGCAGAGTGGGGCCGTCGATGTAGGTGTTGCGATGAATTTGCCCGTAGCGCAGAAATTTCGCGCTCTCCAGACCGGGAATCAGCCGCAGGATGCGAGCCTGCTCGCCATACTTCAGGTGGTTCTGGAAGCCGACCAGATTGTACGACTCGGCGCGCAGGTTCTCCTGGCAGGGATGGCGCCTGGAAATAAGTTGAAAGCAGTTACAACTTTGAGTGTGCAGAGTGCCTCTTATAGGTCTAGGATAGGCACTGATTTGCGCGGCCTTGCTCCTACCCCGGGGAACAACATTCCAGTAGCAGGATAAAGGAAGGAAACTATGTTCGGATTGATTTGGTGGGTTATCGTAGGGCTCATTGCAGGTTGGCTCACAGGTAAAATCATGAGTGGCGGAGGATATGGCCCTCTCATGGATATCGTCGTCGGCATTCTGGGGGCGATGTTGGGCGGATTCATCATGTCGCACCTTGGCTTTGCAGGGTCTGGCGGCCTCATTTATACCATCATTGTCGCCGTCATCGGGGCGGTAATCCTCACACTGCTGCTTCGCCTCGTCACGCGTGGCCGGGTTCGACAAGTGTAATTGCGTACGCAATTTAACGGAAGACGGCATTAAGGCAAACCACGGGCCTGCTCCATGCGGAGCAGGCCCGTGGTGCTTGTGGCGCTGCTAGAATTGCACACTATGCCGAAGAGTCAAGCCCGCATTCTGCTGCCACGTCACTTCTATTGTTGCCGTTGGTCGGCCCTGCCCATACGGTCCGTACCATGCGTGTTTCTCGATGAGGGCACGGGCTTATCGGCTGCTGCAGTAGCTATTCGCGGCTGTTTCTTCTGCCACTATCCGATGCTCAAAGGAAGCGCCCCCCTCCCCTTTGTCATCCCGACCGGAGTGGAGGGATCTGCGGTCCCGCGGACCTCTCGTGGAGATGTTTTCTGGCGGCTGATTAGTCAGCCGAGGTAATGTGAATCAATGCAGGCTCTTGCATCGAGAACCGCACTCAGCGTGGCGTTGCGCCGTGCAGCTCACCAGATTCACGACTCGCCGGTCGTATTCAACGATCCGCTTGCGGTGGGCATTCTCGGCGCTGCCTACGCGGAGGAATTGCGGCGAACGCCATTGCGGGCGGACCGGCCCTTCTCGATCGCGCTGCGAGCGTTTCTGGTTGCCCGCAGCCGGTATGCCGAAGATAACCTGAGGCGGGCGGTCGAGAGCGGCGTCCATCAATACGTTGTGCTTGGCGCCGGACTCGATACCTTCGCCTATAGAAACCCTTATGCCCAGCTTCGCGTCTTTGAGGTAGACCACCCTGCTACCCAACAGTGGAAGCGCGAGCTGCTGCAGCGCAACCAGATCGCCATTCCAGAGAGCATCACCTACACCCCGGTGGATTTTGAACGCCAGTCGCTGTCAGCGGAACTTGGCGATGCCGGTTTCAACTGCCAGGCGCCGGCATTCTTTCGCCTGGCTCGGGGTCGTACCCTACCTTACCCTGGAAGCCTTCCGCGCTACCCTCAACTTCATCTCCGCCCAGACCGCCGGAAGCGGCCTCACTTTGGACTACGGGCAACCGCGCTTCTGTTCTTCCGCCGCTCGAACGGCTGGCGCACGACTCGCTGGCGTCGCGGGTTGAAAAAGCAGGCGAGCCCTTCCAACTTTTCTTTACCCCGGCCGAGATCGCGGCCGAACTCTCCCGCTTCCACAGTATTGAGGATCTTGGCGCCCGCCGAAATAAACGCGCGCTACTTTAGCGGACGCACCGATCAACTCGCGATGCGGGGCACCGCCGCCCGCTTTCTCTGCGCGTGGTTATAGTCTTGCAGGCGTCTACTCATATTTCAGGGACTCGACCGGATCCAATTGCGCCGCGCGGGTTGCGGGGAGGGTGCCAAAGACCACGCCCACCAGCGTCGCTGCCGCCAGGGCGATGATCGCGGACAATCCTGAGATCGGGATACGGTACGAGGTAAAGAGCCTGACAGAATAGGGAACGGCCAGGCCCAGAATCGTCCCGATGACGCCGCCGCTTAACGAAATGAAAACTGCCTCGATCAGGAACTGCAGCTTGATCTCGCGGTAGGTCGCCCCCAGCGCCTTGCGGATGCCGATCTCGCGGATCCGTGAGCGCACGTTTGCCAGCATGATGTTCATGATGCCGATGCCGCCTACGGCAAGCGTGACCGACGACACCAGCAGCAGGACCAGGGTCAGCGCGTTGGCGATCGCCGCCGCCGTACTCAGCAATTCGGTCAGAGTCTGTGCGTCATAGACCGAGTTGGGCTGGTGCCGGGAGTGGATCACCTTCAGGATCTGTTTGGTCGCCAGCTCTACGTCGCCGGTGTCGCGAATGGAAAAGAAAATCTTCTTGATGTCATTGGTCCCGGTAAAGTAGCGCGCGACGGAGTAAGGAATGAGGATGGTTTGATCGGCTACTTCGGTTTGTCCAAGAGTATCCACAGCCTCTTTGAAGGTTCCGATGACGGTGAACGGGATGCCTTTGATCTCAAAGGTTCGGTTGACGACGTTGGAGGTGCCGAACCTCTGCCGCGCGAAAGGCTCGGTTACTACTGCAACCTTGGCGTGACTGGCCTCGTCTTCGTCGTCGAAGAAGCGCCCGTGTGATCAGGATCAGGTTGCGTACCTGCCTGTACTGGGGCGCGACGCCAAGCACGAGAATATCTTTCACTACGCCGTTGCCGAAGCTGAGGCGGTCATGCATCTGCAGCATGGGTGAGGAGTAGGCAACCGACGGCACCTGCTCAAGGACCGCCGTCTCGTCCTCGCGCGTCAGGTAGTCGTTACGGAGGTCGTGTTGCGCAGTCGGATCCTGGGCCACCGCCGGAGTATTCCACCTCCACCATGTTGGTCCCGATGGCCTGGATCAAACGGAGAATGTACTGCTTGCCGGTCAGGCCAATGGTAAAGACCAGAATGAGTGAGGCCGAGCCGATGACCATCCCCAGCGAGGTGAGCATCACGCGCACCTTGTTGGCGCGAAAGCTGTCGATGGCCAGACTGACAATCTCGCTCAGCACCATGGTTCGCTTGGCGCTGGCGAGCGTGCGTTCGAAAGACCTGCGGCTGGCGGTGCGGACGGATGTCATCTGCTAGATCTCATGGTAAATGCCTCGTGGCCCGTGGCAAAAGCCTTTGCGTCGAGAAACGTTCGCGTGCATGTGGTTTAGAGCAGTTTCGCTATTACTGTGGTGTGATCCCTTCCGGATCAGGCGAAAGACTTCGTTTCACGCCTGGTTAGGGGTTTGGTCAGCAAGGCTCGTTCCCCGCAGGAAATAGCGCTGGCGAAGCCAGAACGCTACATTGACCAGGCCGATGAGCGCCGGAACCTCGATAAGGGGACCAATCACCCCGACAAACGCCTCGCCTGAATTCAGGCCAAAGACGGCCACCGAAACGGCAATCGCCAACTCAAAGTTGTTACCTGCCGCCGTGAAGGAGAGCGTCGCCGTCTGTGAATAGTCAGCGCCAAGCTTGCGGCCCATCCAGAAGCTGACCAGGAACATAATGACAAAATAGATCAGCAGCGGCTACTGCGATGCGCAGCACATCGAGCGGAAGTCTTCACGATCAGGTCGCCTTTGAGACTGAACATCACCAGGATCGTGAACAGCAGGGCGAAAAGAGTAAACGGGCTGATGCGCGGGATAAATCGCGTCCGATACCACTCTTCTCCTTTGGCCCGGACAAGCGCAAAGCCGGGTCAGCATTCCGGCAAGAGAAGGGAATACCAAGGTAGATGAACACGCTCTGGGCAATTTGACCAATGCCGACGTTCACTACCGCCCCTTTCAACCCGAACCAGGTGGGAAGAATGGTAATGAACACCCAGGCGTAAAGGCTGTAGAACACGACCTGGAAGACGCTATTGAGCGCGACCAATCCAGCAACGTAGTCTGTGTCACCGCCCGCAAGCTCATTCCAGACCAGCACCATCGCGATACAGCGAGCGATGCCGATGAGTATCAGGCCGCGCATGTAGGCCGGCTCCCCACGCAGGAAGATGATGGCAAGGAAAAACATCAGCGTCGGCCCGATCAACCAATTCTGGGCTAACGATAAGCCGAGAACGCTCCGATTGCGGAAGACCTCGCCCAGCTTTTCGTAACGCACCTTGGCCAAGGGCGGATACATCATGATGATGAGCCCGATCGCAATCGGGATATTGGTTGTGCCCACCTGGAAGCTGTTTACAAAAGCCGCTGACGACGGAACGAAATGCCCGATCGCCACTCCAATGGCCATCGCCAGAAAGATCCAGAGGGTGAGAAATCGATCCAGGAAGGACAGCTTCTTGCGCGGCAACGGTGCGCACACCTGGCCCTGGGTGTAGGGGACACTGGACATAATTACCTCGATGCAGCAGCAGTGATTGGGTCGATTGAAGTGGGCAGAGGTGCGCCCTGCAGGGTCGCAAACTTCGCCCGGACTACAACATGCCTTCGACAGCCGGGCGCGATCAGCCTGCATGGTGCGTTCTTCTCTGAGCCACGCAAGAGTCTGCTGAAGAACCTGTGCCGCGCCTATATTTGGGGGCATGACTATCCGATAGTGCATCCACTTTCCTTCCCGGCGAGCAGCTACGATTCCGGCGCTACGCAGGTAGGCCAGATGCCGGGATATCTTGGGCTGAGGTTGATCCAGAATCTCCACGAAATAACAGACGCAGATTTCCTGATCTCCCATGAGATTCAGGAGCCGCAGCCGCGTATTGTCGCCGAGAGCCTGAAAGAAGCGCTCCATGTTGAAGCTCTTGTCCTTGGCCTTCATAAAAATAATTATATATGTATTGACGAATGTGTCCAGCGGCAATATAGTCGTTTTAGCGAATATGTTTCCAAGGGGGGAACGATGACAGAACAATTGCTTGAATCGGTGCAGTCAAAGTACGCAGCCGTTGCCAACAGCACGCTCTCGAACAAAGACGCGGGCGTCAAAGCGGTAGCGGAGGCCTTTGGGTACAGCCCAGAAGAACTCTCTTCCATTCCTGCCGAAGCGAACATGGGGCTTTCCTGTGGGAATCCTACGGCGATTGCTTCCATCCGACCCGGCGAAGTGATCGTCGATCTCGGCTCCGGTGGGGGCCTGGATGTATTCCTGGCGTCTCAACTGGTGGGTCCGAAAGGCCGCGCGATTGGTATCGACATGACTCCCGCGATGATCGAACGCGCACAGGCAAATGCGCTGGCGGGTGGTTATCAGAACGTGGAGTTCCATCTGGCCACGATCGACAAGATCCCTCTCGCCGACGCATCGGTTGATTGCGTCATCAGCAATTGTGTTATCAATCTGGCTCCCGACAAGCCCGCTGTCTTCCGGGAGATTGCCCGGATTCTGAAACCCGGCGGACGCCTGGCGGTGAGCGACATCGCGCTCAAGGGCGAGTTACCTCCGGCGGTCGCGCAAAGCTTGGCCGCCTACGTCGGGTGTATCGCGGGAGCGATCCACATAGACGCCTATCGCGAAGGCTTGCTCGCAGCCGGTTTTGAACACGTGGAGATCGTTGACAGCGGGGCTGACCTCAATGCCTATGCCAAAGTCGAAAACCAGGCCGCCTGCTGCTCTCCTTCCATGGATACGTCGAACGGCCTGCCGGTGCTTGACGGAGTCTTGCTGCTCGACGGACAAGCCCGCAAGTCTCCATCAGGATCTGGCAACTCTTCTGTCTAACTACGACGTCAATGCTGCCGCCGCGAGCGTCAAGGTCTATGCGGTTAAGCCGGCAGCGCTGCGACCGCTAAGGCGTGCTGTGGCCCAACCTGCTGTTCCCAGGCTGGGTAGAGGGCTTCAAGTGGCTTAGCCCAAGAGCATATTGATGTGGCTGGGAAGACGGTTTTGGCGACGGATCGTGATGGGAAGGCCGTAACCCATGCGTGCGAGAAACTTCTAATCGGATTGGCCGCCCACCATTGGACGACTGCCGTAGGTTCAGAAAAGATGGAGACAACATGCAGAAAGTAATCTTCGCGTGCGTACACAACGCTGGACGTTCGCAGATGTCCGCGGCTTTCTTCAATCAGTTCGCTGATCCTAAACGCGCACTTGCTATTTCCGCCGGAACTCAGCCCGCCGAACATGTTCATCCTGTAGTCGTGGAGGCAATGCTCGAAGTCGGAATTGACCTCAGGAACGCGAAACCGCAAAGGCTTACAGCAGAGTTGGCGCAGAATGCCGAGATGCTGGTGACAATGGGTTGCGGGGATGAATGCCCGTACGTTCCTGGTCTCCGACGCGACGACTGGCCCTTGCCCGACCCCAAAGGACAGGGGATCGAATCGGTGCGGCACACCCGCGACGAAATTAAACGACGTGTTTTGCAGTTGCTCGCACAGGAGCACTTGGGCAGGAACGTAGTTCCGGCTCGCTAGACACCAGACGACGGATGCTTCGTCGCCGAATAGCACCTGGTTCAGTTTCGAATTGGATAAAAGCCGACAAGGGAGCCCTATGCGAGAAGCGCCCCGGCAGCTTGCCGCCAGAGGTCTCGAAAGCCTTTGCGGCGAGAAGCCTCGCGTACTTGTGGTTTAGCCCTCAACAGAAGTATTCCATCGACGTGTGGGATGGAGGTCAATGGAAAACCGTTGCCGCTGCGGAGGCGATCGGGCATAAGAAGATCGACATTTTTGCACCGGTCACAGCCAGCCGCGTTCGGCTTAACATTCTCTCCAGTTCGGATGCCGCTGCGATTCGCGAGTTTCAGATCTATAACGTTGCCCAGGGGAGCCAGTGATTAGCGGAGGGGAACGCGAGCGGTAACGTTCGGAGGTCCGTAGCTGGCATAGACGGCGGCTTTCAGGCTGCGCCGGTCTGCTCCTTCCGAGGGTCGTTCCCTCAGCGGCTAAACCGCACCTGTTTGCAATAGTTTACGTACGACCTAAAGGTCGTACCCTGCAAAAAACATTGGGTTTTTCCGCAGTCTGTAAAGCCCGGAGTTGCCCGAGAGCGAATTCTTCCGCACGCTCAATAGCCGCAAGCTTACCTATTGCTAGAGTAAAAGCGCGCCGCCTTCTCCTGTATGACGACTTAGAGAACCCGCGCCACACTCGTTTCCGTTACGGCGTTGAGCGATTCCATCAGCAGGTCCACGGCGGCACGCGCAAAGCTTTCGTCGTTGATGTGCGCGTCAAGCTCAACCAGCCGGATGGCAGGGCTGAGCGTCGCTTTCAACGCGCGGCGATAGGCGTTGAGCGCCTCTGGCGAATAGAACGGCCCTCCGGCCTTGTCGATGGCGGAAACGCCTTGCAGGGGAATCAGCACCGTCACCGGGCCGCTTGCGCGGTTGAGCTTGATGGCTGTGATGCGCCCGATCTCCGCACACTCTTCCGGCGTCGTCCGCATCAGCGTCACGCTGGGGTTGTGGAGGTACAGGTTGCGGCTCCGGAACTGGGCCGGCACCGTTTCCGCAGGCCCGAAATTGACCATGTCGATCGCGCCCGGGCAGACCAGTTGAGGAATGCCCTTGCGGCCGGCCGCTTCCAGCCGGTGCGGCCCCGCGCTCATGACACCGCCCACCAGCTCGTCTGCGAGTTCCGTGGTCGTCACGTCGAGAACAGCTTGAAATGCGCCGTCTTCGATCAACTGCTCCATCGCTTGACCGCCGGTGCCCGTAGCGTGAAAGACCAGAACTTCGTAGCCTCTCTCCTCGAGGATGCGCCGTGCGGCCGTGACGCAAGGTGTGGTGACGCCAAACATGGTCGCCGCAATGGCGGGCTTCTGGTCGAGAGCGACGGCCGGCTCCGAGGCAACCATGCCGCAAATCGCCCCAGCGGCATTGCTGAGGATTCGGCGGGAGACGCGATTCAAGCCAGCGATGTCGAGCACCGAAGGCATCATGCAAATGTCTTTGGTTCCCACGTAGGGCTTGATATCGCCGGAGGCCAGGGTGGAAACCATCAATTTTGGGAAGCCGTAGGGGAGCGCGCGCATGGCCGCGGTCGCAATGGCCGTGCCCGCGGAACCGCCCAGGGAAGCCACTCCATGAATGGCCCCTTGTTCAAAAAGCCGCCCAAGAATCGCCTGTTGCCCCGAGCGCCATGGCGGTTACGCTTCGACCTCGGTCTCTCTCCGTTTTGAGCGCGGCGAGATCTTCGTTTGCCGCCGCAGCCACCTCTGCTGGCGAGATATCGGCCTCAAAGGGTGAACTGCCAAGCACACCGACATCGATCATCAGCGTTCGCAGGCCGGCGCTCTCGATCCGCTCACGCAGGAAGGAGAACTCTTCCCCCTTGGTGTCGAACGTGCCGATCAGCGCAATGGTCTTGGGCATCATCGCATCAGCTTTCCGGCAACTCGCCGGGTGCGAGCACCCGGCACTCCGGCATCGCGCGGAGAAGCGCCTCGGGGCCCGGCGGCGAATAGACGGCAATCAATTTCAAAGGCTCCCAGCCGGTGTTCACCGTGGAGTGGAAGATGTCGGCGGGAATGTGAATCATATCTCCGGCGCCGATGGGTTCCCACTGCTCGCCATCGATATCGATCATCTGCTTGCCTTGCCCGGAGACCACGTAGAGGATCTCCTCGGTTCCGGGGTGATTGTGCCGCACGTGGCCTTTCCCGGGCTGCAAGAGCACCACACCCATGGTGAAGCGCTCCGTGCCGGTGACACGCGGTTCGCTGAGCCACTTGATCGTTCCCCAGTCAAAGACCTGGGTTTCGACAGCGGCGGGGGTTACGAAACGGCGGCCGGCGAAGCTTAGACATGCTTGCTCCTTTCATTGTGGTCCGTGTGGAGGTTTAGATTCTTGAAATTCCTTACCTGCTCGGTAATGGCGCGCTCGGTGGGCAGGCGCTCGATGCTCGAGGCGCCAAAGAATCCGCAGACGCCTTGGGTCCGGTTGAGGACGTACTGAACATCGTCCGGCTCGGCAATCGGGCCGCCATGACAGAGGACCAGAATCTCGGGGTGGATGGAGACGGCTGCCTCCTGGATGGCTTGAATGCGGTCAACCGACTGATCGAGAGTGATGGCTGTTCTGGCGCCGATGGTCCCTTTCGTGGTCAATCCCATGTGCGCGATCAAAAGGTCCGCGCCTGCTTTTGCCATGGCCTTCGCCTCGTCTTCATTGAAGACATACGGGCAGGTGAGCAGGTCCAGCTCATGCGCTCGCGCAATCATCTCGACTTCCTGGGCGTATCCCATGCCGGTTTCCTCCAGATTCTCGCGGAAGAGGCCATCGATCAGCCCCACCGTGGGGAAGTTCTGCACTCCGGAAAAGCCGAGCTGTTTCAGGTCGCGAAGAAACAGATCCATGACGCGAAAAGGATCGGTTCCACAAACGCCGGCCAGTACCGGTGTCTTGCGAACGATGGGCAATACTTCGCGGGCCATCTCCATGACGATGGCGTTCGCGTCCCCGTAGGGCATGAGGCCCGCCAAAGATCCTCGCCCGGCCATGCGGTAGCGGCCGGAATTGTAGATGATGATGAGATCGGCTCCCGCAGCTTCGGCGCACTTGGCGGAAATTCCAGTGCCCGCACCAGCGCCGAGGATGGGGGTTCCCGCCGCGCTACTCGCTCTCCATCGCTTCAGGCACGCCGATCGGTCCATCATGTTGGTTCTCCCATTGTGCCAGCCTGGATCACGACGCCACTATACGGCTTCCGGCGCCAACTCAAAAAGTAAATGTGGGACTATTCGTACCAGCCACGCGGAGAGTGCGGAGATGAATGCCCCTGAATTCCCGGTCTGTGACCCGACGATTGGCCTATCGCTCATTCGCTTCTTGAGCCCGGAGGAAGCCAAGAAGTTGAACAGTGGCTACCGCGATCATGAGTGCTGTGAAAAGAAATACCCAGGCCAAGTGGCGTTTTTCTATCAGTTGATAAGCGACGCTATGGATCGCTGTGAGGATCAGCGCCGCATATGTCCATCTCTGCAGAGATTTCCAGCGACGTGTTCCCAAGGTCCGGAGAGAAAAATCGTTGGAGATAGCTAAAAGCATAAGGAAGAGCAGCGCAGCCCCAAGTCCAGTAAAGTTGGCGAATCCGAACAGCGTATTTTGCAGTTGGAACGGATGAAGCCGCTTGAAAAAGTACATCCACATCCGTCCGCGAAGATGGATGGTCAAGCCGATGGCCGTATGCAGAATTGCCAGAAAACCGGTCCAGATGCCAGCATCGCGGCGAAGGTCGAAGCTGATGGGATTCGGCCGCTGTCGCAGAACATTCCAAGGCCCGAGCCATAGCGATGCCGCGAGAAAAATCAGACCAGTATAGGCAGTAGCCATGCTCAGTCGATGGCGAACATCTGGTGGAGGCGTTGCGGCATACACCAAGAAAACGATTGCAACTGCGGCCGCTGCAAGAACGACATGCCGCCTGAATCGTCGAAGCCAGTAATTGTTTTTAGGCATGATGATCGTGCGGAGCATGTTGCGAACGATGGCGGAGCAGAGCTGCTGGCACTACTGGACTGTAACAGCTGATTCAGTAGAACCACAGATCTCTCCACTACGCTATGCTCCCCCGGATTTCCTGTGGAACTTGTTGGCGTTGGCGAACTTCATGCTGCTTTCCTTACTGAAAGCAGCACACGCGGCAATGTCCGGGGCAGCGTGGCAGGAAATCAGGGTCCGGTCGAGATGACAAATTTGTCGGTCCAAGCAGAATTGTCATCTCGACCGGAGCGTAGCGTAGTGGAGCAGATCTGCGGTTCTACTGAATCAGCTGTTACAGTCCACTACACAACGGTGTACGAGGACTATCTCGCAATATTGAATGAAGGAACCGAACCGATTCGATGAGGCTCTTCAATGCCCGATGGATACCTGTCGTGTGAACCCGGCCCCGGAGCACAAGCGACAGGGGATGGAGAAGTTGGAGCAATTCAATACCGAGCGCGTGTTTGCCTGTGCCGTCCTGGTTGACGATTTTCCGGTGCTGCTAAACTGTTGACAACACTCATGCGGAGGGATGTGTGAGCGGTTGAAACAGGCGGTCTTGAAAACCGCTTTACCCGAAAGGGTAACGGGGGTTCGAATCCCTCTCCCTCCGCCACCCCTCATCCAGTGTGATTGCAGGACGCTCGGTTACCGTGACCGGGGCCGCAGGGCACACGGCAATCTCGCGACCGGGCTACTTCCCCGGGCTGGGAAGTGGTGGTTTAGATAGCGAAGCTGTATCCAGTCATTTATTCCGGGGTGACTAGTAGTTCTTCCAGTTGCCGCTTCGATCGCCCTTTCGTAAGCTTCCCCCATTCGCCGAAGTGGGTTGTTTTACGGCGGAGGTGTGAACTCGATCCCACCCTTTGAAATGTACCGTGCAGCCCTGTCCAGGCTCGCGGGTTTTACCGTGCGTGTTCGGCTGGGGATCGAGCAAATGCCCCGCGTATATCCCTGGCGCGTCGAGGCTCGAGGCTCACTGATTGGTCGGCAATTCAAATTGATTGAGAGGGCGTCATGAGAAAGCAAAAGATCGCGATTACATTGCTCGGCACGTTTTGCATCCTGGCTATATGTTGGTTGACCGCTCGCTCGCAAGCCGCGAAGACGGTTCAGGTTCACATGGTCATCACCGACGCGGCGCTGCGGACCGAGAAATCGCTTCCAGCGCTCAATGCGGAGAACGTGAAGGTTAAACAAGGCAAAGGCTTCCTTAGCGTAGTGCAAGTGATTCCTTCGCAGGGGGACAATGCGGCGCTGCAGTTGATGATTTTGATCGACGACACGTTGAACACCCAGGCTGTCGGTAACAACCTTAATGACCTGAAGGCCTTTATCGGGGCCCAGCCGCCTTCGACCGTCATCGGTGTCGCCTACATGTCGAACGCGATTGCAAATGTAGCCCAAAACTTTACCGCCGATCATGCTCTTGCGGTCAAGGCGGTACGTTTGCCCCGTGGCACCACTTCCGCCATGGACAGCCCCTACCTATCGCTCATCAGCCTGGTAAAGGGGTGGCCCCAGCAGAATGTGCGCCGCGAGGTTCTAATGGTTACAGACGGAATCGACCGCCTTCGCGGCCAAAGGCCCGCGCCTGACCGTCTGTCGCCCAGGTATGGAGTCGCTCCCATCGTTCATGAGATGCCCACCATCAGCGTCGATGCCACTTCGGCCAGCGAAATCAGCCAGCGCTACAACGTGATTGTGCACTCCATATACTCGCCCGGGATCGGCGGACCGGAACGCGGCTCTTGGACCGCGCAGATGGGTCTCTCTGGCCTGAGCAAGCTTGCCGAGGAGACCGGCGGCGAAACTTTCTCCCTCGGCACCTCCAACCCGGTCAGCTTTAAAACCTATCTGGAAACTCTGCAGAAGTTGTTTACTCATCAGTATTATCTGGTTTTCCGCGCCGTTCCTAAGAACAAGGGGGGTCTCCAATACGTGAAGGTCGAGACCCAGCCCAAGACCAAGCTTCTGGCTCCCAACAATGTCTGGGTTCCCGGCGCCACCGAAAGTGAGTAAAACACATCACCTTGGGCACATCCCGAGGCTTGTGGCGGCCGACCCTCCGCACGCGCATCGAAGGACGGTTTCCCGATAACCGACGTGCGTCAGGACGGCTTCGATTTCGCCCCGGCGTTGACTACACCTTGCCGCTTCGCATGGCGCGGCGTCCGGAGTTGGTCGTGAACAATGAGTTCTTCATCGTTCCCGGAAGCAACCCCTTCGCCAACGGCCGCAGCAGCTACACCCAGAACCGTTCCAGGTGAGAGTAACGAGTGGCTGGGACACAAACCAAATTGTTGGTATCTCGCTCGCCTTTAAGGTCGCACGCAAAAACCAGTGACGCGTTGCCGTTAACGGCTATGGCTTGCAAAATTTGTGTAGGCCCGCCGCGGCTGGTTTTTCGAAGAATTGTAAATGCATCGCAGGTTATGATTGCTTCGCCATGGACAACGTAAGGAGGACCCCAATGAACAATCTTCCGAACTTGCACAAAGCCGCTCTTTCCCGCCGCAAATTCCTCGGCACTACTCTGGCTGGAACGGTGGCCACCCTCGGCGGGGCGGCCGCGATGAGCTTTTTCAGCACCGAATCCGTCCTTGCCCAGAGCAACCTCACCCCCGACGAGGCCCTCAAGGCGCTGCTCGACGGCAACGAGCGCTCTGCTTCCGGCCGCCTCACCAGCTTCGATCAGGACCTGCAAATCTTGCGCGATCATACGGTCGACAAGCAGGAGCCGTTCGCCGCCGTCCTCTCCTGCGCCGATTCGCGCGTGCCCGTTGAGATCATCTTCGACCAGACCATCGGACACATCTTCGTAGCCCGTGTCGCCGGCAACGTGGTGACGCCAGAAATCATCGGCAGCCTCGAATACGGCGCCGCCGTCCTCGGGACGAAGGTCATCCTCGTTCTCGGTCATGCCGGATGCGGCGCAGTCAAGGCGGCCATCCAGGGCCAGGCGGTTCCGGGACAGATCAGCTCGCTCTTCCCGCACATTCAGCCCGCCGTCGACCAGGCTGGACACGAACTGACAGCCGCAACTAAAGCCAACGCAAAAATCCAAGCTGCGCTATTGCAGAGCTCGTCCCCTGTGCTCGCGCCCCTGGTGCAGGAAAAGAAACTAAAAATCGTAGCCGGGTATTACGATCTGGCCACAGGAAAAGTTTCGCTCGACTAAAGCGAACGGCCTCGCCGCAAAAATGCCGGAGAAGCTGGCCCAAATGAAGGATCTTCTTTCTCGTGGAGTACAAGGTCGCGAAGAGGTGACTAACAGCTATTTCGGTTCGCGGCATGTAACATGCGTCCCATCAGCGAAGGGCAGAAGAACCTCTCCCTCCGCCACCCCCATCCAATGTATTGCACATGCTGACATCGATTGAAGGACGCTCGATAATCGTGACCGGGGCCAGCAAGGGAATCGGGAAAGGCATAGCTCGCGTCTTTGCCGGCCACGGGGCCCGCGTTCTCATCGCCGCACGGGACCTTTTCCAGGCCGAAGCAGCAGCTGCCGAAATCCGGACGAGCGGGGGAGCCGCGAGCGCCGTTGCGGTGGACGTTTCCAAGGTGGAAGACAATGTCCGCATGGCTCAGACTGCGATCGAACGGCAGGGTGGTATCGATATCCTCTGTTGCAACGCGGGGATTTTTCCTGCCGCGAAACTCTTCGACATGCGTGAGGCCGATTGGGATCAGGTTCTGGATATCAACCTTAAGGGAACTTTTCTCGCGGTCCAGGCATGTCTGCCCGCACTCAAGGCTCGGGGAAAGGGACGCATCGTGGTTACTTCTTCCATCACCGGCCCGATTACCGGCTACCCGGGCTGGAGCCACTACGGAGCCAGCAAGGCCGGGCAGCTCGGATTTATACGCACCGCGGCCATCGAGCTTGCTCCCCACAACATCACTGTCAATGCCGTGCTTCCCGGCAACATTCTTACCGAAGGGGTAAGGGCGTTGGGGCCGGAATATATCGCTAAGATGACGTCAGCAATTCCGTCGCGACGGCTGGGATCGGTCGAAGATGTTGCCTATGCGGCGCTCTTTCTGGCCAGCGATGAAGCAGCCTTCATCTCCGGGCAAACGATCGTGGTCGATGGGGGACAAGTGCTTCCCGAGTCCCACATGGCATTGGAAGATATGAACTAGTGCATATTTCACGATTTGTGGTGCGACGAAGAAACCGCAGATCCCTCCACTACGCTACGCTCCCCCGGATTTCCTGTGGAACTTGTTGGCGTTGGCGAGCTTCATGCTGCTTTCCTTACTGAGAGCCGCACACGCTGCATTGTCCAGTGCCGCGTGGCAGGAAATTCCGGGTACGCTGGTCGGGATGACAATGTTGTTAGGGGGCCGGTCCTAATAAACAATCTCCTTTCTCGTTCATTCCATCCTTAACTCGCCACAGGCAAGTCGATTGCTTGGGATGACAATTTTGTTATGCAAACCGAAATCCCAACGACAACCACCGTTTCCTGCAAATGAATTGTCATCCCGACCGGAGCGCAGCGCAGTGAAGGGATCTGCAGTTCAGGGGACCTCTCGTGGAGATGTTTTTCGACTGAGCATACCCGGATTCCGTTTCGCGGCACCACGAAGCACCGCGTAGGCGCCTTTCCGTAAAGTTGACCACCAGCTTTGCCGACCCACGGGGGATG
Source organism: uncultured Acidobacteriaceae bacterium (assembly GCA_963757515.1). Taxonomy (GTDB): domain Bacteria; phylum Acidobacteriota; class Terriglobia; order Terriglobales; family Acidobacteriaceae; genus PALSA-350. Next base: position 31,666 of record CAVWRV010000004.1, read on the forward strand.
AAACGGACTCGCTTGTTTTTCGCGAGATGTGGGATTCCACTGCGCTGCGACTGGTATCCGTGCAGGTTGTAAAGGGGCGACCAACGGTCGCCCCCCACATCTCGCGAAAAACGAGCGAGATACCCCGAATTTCCTGCACGCGGCGCTGGCAAGGGCTGCGTATGCGCCTTTCTTTAAGGAAAGGCGCATGAAGTCCGCGGAACCCAACAAGCTCTACAGGAAATCGGGGATATGGGGCACCCGGGTTGGTGGCAGGTCAATCGCCGTACGCTTTGTTACGTCGCGGGGTAAACGTGCATGTTTCTTCGTGATTGAACTCAGGTCTCTATAACTGAGCGTATTCCTTCTTTGCCTCGGAGAGGACCGGCAGGTCAGAGTCGGCGTTCTTCCACTCGGTGAAGAAGGTGTCGTAGGCCTTTTTCGCGTTTGGTTTGTCGCCGGCCATGAGGTAGGCGCGGCCCAGACCAAGAAAAGACAAAGCATACGGGCTGCCAGCGTTATATGCGACGCCCTTCCGCCGGGTCGCGTCCTGGAACGAGGCGATGGCGTTTCGCGGGTCTTTGAGCTCCAGGTAAGCGAGACCGCGCAGATAGGGCGCAAAAGATGCCTCATCATGGGCCCGAACCCGCTCCAACAGGGCCAGGGCCCGCTGCGCGTCCCCTGCCTTGAGCGCCAGCCAGGCGCGGGACTGGGGCACGTATAGCTGCTGAATAAGAGTGTCCTCCGGAAAGCGCTTTTCGAGATCGGAAAGCATCTGCTGGGCGTGCTTATCGCGATTGCAGAGAGCCAGTGTCGTGGATGCGTAGATGAGGGTGACTTTGCCTTTGTCCAATTGCAGGGCTTGCTTGGCGGCCTGGTCCGGATCGACGCATCGATCGACCGTCCAGCCGGCGCCGGCTGCGTAAAGCAAGTTGCTCGCCTGGGCGTCCGGTTCTTTCGCGCTTGCCGCCTGATCTGCCCCGCGGAGAAGAGTGGTTCTCGCGAGCTGAATTTGGCCCAACTGGGGAAGCAAAGTCCCCCAATAGCCGGTGACGGAGAACTGGTCAGGCCGCCCGGCGGTCTCGGCCAGGATTTTCTCGACGTTGTTCCAGTCAGATTGGGTGGCGTAAAACGCCATTTCGATCGCAAAGAGAGAAGTCCCGCTCAAGCCCAGACGCTGAGCTTCCGCGATGTACTTTTTCGCTTCGTCAGGTTTCTCCAGTTGGGTCGCACCCGCAACCCCATTTTCCAGCGCGATGGCATTATCCGGCTGCAGCGCGAGGGCCCGCCGATTGGCGGCATCACTCTTCTCCAGTTCACCGTTTTGCAGGTACGAAACACCCAGGTTGATGAAATTGCTGATGTCCAGCGGATACTCCTGGGTGGCGACCTGGAGCGTCTCAATGCTCTTATTCAGATCGCCCACGACCGTAGAGTAGTAGTGGCCCGCAATGTAGAGCTTCTCCCGCTCGCTGACACTGTCGCTGAGTTGGTAGGCGCGGGTGAAATACTGCGCTGCCTCGCTGATCGCGCCCATGTTCAGTTTCAGCACGCCGAGACGGGCCCAGGCCATGGCCAGCTTGGGGTCAAGTTCCAGGGCGCGCCGGTAATGGTCATACGCTTCTGGGATGTCATTGCCCTTTTGATGGGCTTCATCGCCCAGGGCGTAGGCGCGGAAGGCTTCCAGCGACGGAGTGGTCGCCTGGCCGAAAGGAGCATTCAGTCTCTGGATACTGGAAAGACTTTCCCCCAGTTTGGCGCGCATGGCGGTGGAGACCTGGTTGAGCGCTTCGAGCACGTGCTCCTTGTCGGGCGCGGTCGCTTCTTCGCTGGCGATATCGTCGCCGTTGGCCGTGTTCTGGGCGTTCAGGGTGACGACCAAGGCTTTGCCGAGCGGGGCAATGCTGCCGGTAAGGATAGCCTTGACGCCCTCCCGCTCGCCGATCTCGCGGGCAATCTGCGGGGTGATGGGCTCGTCCTGCTTGCGGCCAAGGTACTGGAGACTCTGGCGAAGGTGTTGCTGGCTGATAATGTCGAGCACCGGGGACTGGCCAAGCTGTACCCGGAGGGCCTGGTTCAAGGTGGTATCAAAAACAGGGTCGCCGGTCTTGTTGATAAAGTCGGCGACGATGATGCTGTCCTTCAGGGGCTTTGCCGGTCCGGAGGGCTGGACTGCCGTGCTGGTTGCCGGGGCAGGGTTGGCGCCCAGGCGATTACGAAACAGAAAAGCTACGGCTGCGGCCGCCACCAGGAGCAGGACGCCGACGACAAGCATGCGGTTGCGGGGCCGGCGCCGGTCTGTTTCCGGCGGGGGAACCGAAGCCCGAGCGGGCGGAAGTTGGGCGGTGGTTGCAGAGCGCGATTCGGTACCTGAGATGGCCTCCAGATCGGCCAGCAGTTCCTCTGCGCTGCGGTAACGCTGATCGCGATCCTTAGCCAGCAGCTTCGCGACTACCGGATCGAGAGCTTTGGGCATGGCCGGATTGAGGCTGCTCACTGGAGGCGGATCTTTCATCAGCAGAGCGGCGAAAACCTCGGCGGTGCTGCGGCCGCCAAACGGGGCCTGCCCGGTCGCCATCTCGTACAGTACGCTGCCCAGGCTAAAGAGGTCGGTACGGGCATCGAGCGGATCGCCCTTGGCTTGCTCCGGTGACATGTAAGCAGCCGTGCCGACGGTCGAGCCTGGGGTGGTCAGGTCCATCGTTCCGGGGGCCGTGGCGGTATCGCTCTTGGTGTCGAAGTAGCGGGAGTCCGGCGAGGCTTCGAGGCCCTGCTTCTTAGCCAGGCCGAAGTCGAGAATCTTGAGCTGCTTGCGGTCGCGCCCGCTATCGACCACGAACAGATTGGCCGGCTTGATATCGCGGTGCACGATGCCCCGGGCGTGGGCCGCGGCCAGGGCACTCGCCGCCTGCTGGCCCAGGGTGAGCACCTCAGGTGGGGTGAGGCTGTGGTGGGTGAGATAGAGCTTGAGCGTCTCGCCTCGCAGCAGCTCCATGACCAGGTACGGTTGCCCTTCTTGTTCGCCGACGTCGTGGATGGCGCAAATGTTGGGATGGTTCAAGGTGGCCGCCGCCCGGGCCTCGCGCAGAAACCGTTCATGGGAAAGGTGGACCCTGGAGTGGGGGGTACCGGCGGGTGAAGGACTGCCGGTGCCTGGATCGGAGCCGAGAAAGCTGTCGGAGATGAGCTTGAGAGCGACCTCGCGTTCGAGCCGGGTGTCCAGCGCGCGATACACGTCACCCATACCGCCGGCGCCGATCTTTTCTATGACTCTGTAAGGTCCAAAGACAGTTCCAGTAGCGATCATCGTCGTCCGGCGTTTGAATTCACGTCCACAGCAGGGGGACTGGATATGTGATTCCTGAGTTTACACGGATGAGAGAGCTACAGATACCACGGGATGTTCACCACCACGATGCGCTGATTACCCTTTAGCAGCAGCAATATCTTCAGTAACTGGACCCGCTGGTTGTGCAGCAGGTTCTCCCACCAGTGCCGCACTACCAGTTCCGGCAGTAAAACCGCGACTTTCCTCCCCGGGTTCTCTGACTCGAGGCGCAGGATGTAATCCATCAGGGGGGAGATGATGAAGCGAAAAGTAGGAAGGGATGGTCACCAATTCGGGATCGGGAAGGCCTGCTTCGCGAATGGGAGCGAGTATTTTTTCATCCCAATCCTGGTCGATTCCATGGGCTTCATCCGCGGAGTGAACATGGACGACTTTGATTTCTTTGGAAAGCAGCAGGCCGAATCTTAAGGCTTTTTCTGAAATCCGGTTCCATCCTGCCATGGGAATGACCACCAGGGGCTGCTGGAGGTTGGTTACTTTCAGCCGATCCGTGTCCTTGGTTTCCCAGCGCACGCGCGTGTAGTGCTTCTTCACGGAATACATCAGCAGAATTAACGTCGGAATCAGCAGCGCGGTTACCCAGGCTCCAGCCCTGAACTTGGAGGCCAATACCACCAGGGTCGTGATTCCCGTTGCCACGGCTCCGGTGCCATTCACCAGCATGTGCCATGTCCTGCCTTGGTGCTCGCCTGGCTGCTTTTTCCAGTGCATGACCATGCCTGCCTGGGAGAGGGTGAAGGCCAGGAACGCTCCGATCGCGTAGAGCGGAATCAGCCGGTCAGTCACCCCTTTGAACAGAATCAAAATCACTGCCGTGAGGCCGGTCAGCGCGTAGATACCGTGCGAGTACAGAAGGCGCCGTCCTCGGATGATGAAGACATGCGGCAGGTAGTCGTGCGCGGCGATCGCCCGGGTTAAGCGGGGGAAATCCGCGAAGGCTGTGTTCGCGCTCAGAGCCAGGGCCAGCAGCACGCTTGCCATGGTCAGGAAATAGAACCAACCACGCCCGAAAACAGCGGTCACCAGGAGGCTGAGCAGACTCTGATACCCGGTCGCGTCCGGGTCCATGGCCATAATTTGATAGTGCTTGGTCAGCCACGCCGTCCCGTACAGCAGCACGATCAAAATGCCAATGATGACGGTGAGCGCATACTGTGCGTTCCTGGCTCGGGGCTCGCGGAAGGCCATCACGCCGTTCGAAACCGCCTCCACGCCAGTCATGGCGGCACAGCCGCTGGAGAACGCCTTCAGCAGCATCCAGAGGCCGAGAAACTGGACCGTCTGCGGCAACGGTGGCGGCAGCGGGGTCACGGGTAGTGGATGGCCACCCGCGGCCAACGTCTTCGAGACTCCAACCGCAATTGTTGCCAACAAGGTGCCGATGAAGAGAAACGTGGGCAGGATGAAGGCGGTGCCGGTATCCTTGACCCCGCGCAAATTAACCACCGCCAGAATGGCCAGGATCAACAAACAAAGCGCCAGAGTGTGGGGTTGAAATTCGGGCAGCGCAGAGGTCATCGCAGTCACGCCGGCCGAGATGCCCACCGCCGCGGTAAGGATGTAATCGATCATCAGCGCGGCTGCGGCAAGCAGTCCTGCTTTTTCCCCCAGGTTCTCCGTGGCCACGGTGTAGCTGCCGCCGCCGCTAGGGTAAGCAGCAATGGTCTGCCGGTAGCTGAAATAGACGATCACCAGCAGGATCAGGATCGCGGTAACGATGGGCAGAAGGTACTGTGTCCCGAGCATCCCGAGCGGGATTAACAGCGCCAGGGCGGCCTCCGGACCATACGCTGCACTGGTAAGCGCATCGAGCCCAAAGATGGGAATGCCGGCTCCCACGCCAATTTGTTCGGCGCGTTCGTCACTGGTCGCCAGCGGTTTGCCGAAAATTCTATCCTGAATCGCCATTCCGATGTAGATACTACACCTGTGAAGTGTTCTGGTTAGCAAAGGAGGCTTCGTGCGGCGTCGTGAGTTTCTGGGGATCGCGGCAGCGACTTTGGCGGGCAGTGGAAGAGGCGGGGCTTCCAGCAACGACCAGGTGGTTATTGAACGATCCAACCCGGACCAGCCTCATCGCGGGAAGGTCCTGGCGCTCATCACGCCTCATCTGGATGATGGCCCGATCTTCGCCGGGGGCACGGTGGCGAAGCTGCTGAGCGAAGGCTACACCGGTTACTTTATTCGGACCAGCAACGACGAAAAAGATTCCTACCACCTGACGCTGGGGGAGACGGTGCTGGCCAACGAACGGGACACCGGGCGACTGGTCAAGACCCTCGGGTTCAAGAAGTCCTACGACCTGGCGTATCGCAATCATCGCCTCGACGATGTATCAAGAACAGAGCTGCGGGGCCGGTTGATCTTTTTGTTCCGCCTGCTCAAGGTGGATACGGTGCTCAGTTACGATCCCTGGGGTCACTACGAGGAAAACCCGGATCACTACGTGACCGCGCAGGCGGTAGAGGCGGCATGCTGGATGGCCGGTGGGCTGCTGGATTTTCCGGAACAGTTTGATGCGGGCCTGAAGCCACACTCAGTTTCAGAGAAGTACTACTTTGCGCGCGGACCGCAGCAGGTCAACCGGGTGGTGGATATCGGACCGTGGGTTCCACAGAAGATCGCGGCCATCGCATCCTGCGAGACGATGATCACTCACATGGTAAAAGACCTGGGAGACAGCCTCGCGGAACGAGGCCTGCGTGTCCCCGCCTTGAGCGGGCATATGGAGACGGCGAGCGAAGAGTTCATCCAGGCTGCGTTTGTCACTCGCGATCGCACGACCGGAGGGAAGTACGGGCTTCCCTCTGCCGAGGAGTTCCATTACATCGGCCCGGATCCGTCACTGGACGAATACATCGCCCGGAATGCACAGCGGATCTGAGGGGCCATGGGTGGTATCCCCCATCTCGCGAAAAACGAGCGAGATACCCCGAATATCCCGCACGCAGCACTGGACATGACTGCGTATGCGCCTTATAGAGTTTCTACATTTCTGGGGCGAAGGGTATGACATTTTGGACAAGAGAAGCTCCTTTGGATGTCGTGCTTTGGCTTTGTATCAGGGCACGACTTTAGTCGGGCCGCACAGGCCGCATAAATGATTTGGGCCAGCCCCTGGCTGCATCTGCGTGGTAAAGAAAAGAGCGCAGGGGCTAAAGAGTCTGCTGTGAAAGCTCCTGTTGTGTCGTCCCTTCGGGACTCGATTGGCGTTCAATCCTACCCGGCACTCCCGTGCCGGGCTACAGATTGTCCCGTCCCTTCGGGACTGATTGAGTCGGGTACCTGCGGTTCTTTTCTACCCCCTAAAGAGCCCTAGACGGAAGGGCCTCTGAACTAAATCTGGTCTTGAAGGGGACGGCCTTCAGGCTGTCCATAAACGACGCAGAATACACACGGCTGCTGAGGGTACCGGTGCCGAATTGGACGCTCTGATTTCGGTTCGCGGCCCTCAGGGGCTTTTAAGGGGGTAGAAAAGAACCGCAGGTCACCCGACTCAATCAGTCCCGAAGGGACGGGACAATCTGTAGCCCGGCACGGGAGTGCCGGGTAGGATTGAACGCCAATCGAGTCCCGAAGGGACGACACAAGGGGAGTTCTCACGCAAAATCTGACGCCCGGCCATAAACTTGGCTCGGCGAGCGGCTTTAAAGCCCAGATCTTTATTTGGGCCTAAACGGCCCGACTAAAGTCGTGCCCTGATACAAAGCATCACAGTCGTGACTACCAGAAAACTCGCGCGCATTTTGCAGGTTCGGATCTATCCACCCGCTGTGAAGTGCGCGGAACCCGATAAGCTTCACAGGAAATCGGGGATATGGGGCACCCAGGTTTGGTGGAAGGAGGGAAATTTTCAGAAACCCGGTGTTTGACAGCCCCAGCGCTTGTATGGTCAACTCAAGCCACTTATAAAACAAACATTACAAACTAGGGAAGGCAGAATGAAGAGTGTCTAGTCAGCGCATTGGCATCATCATGCACGGCGTTACGGGGCGAATGGGCTACAACCAGCACCTGGTGCGCTCGATTGTGGCAATTCGGGACCAGGGCGGGGTCACGCTCTCTAATGGGGACCGTGTTCTGCCGGATCCTATCCTTGTGGGCCGGAATCTGGAAAAGGTGTCTTTGCTCGCCGCGCGCCATGGCATCAAGCGGGTAGCCAAAGACATCGATTCGGCGCTGGCCAGTCCTGAGGACACGATTTTCTTCGATGCCGGCTCGACCCAGATGCGTGTTCCTCTGCTGAGACGGGCCATCGAAGCAGGCAAGCACGTTTATTGCGAGAAGCCGCTCTCAGAAACGCTGGAGGAATCGCTCTCCCTGGCACGTCTGGCCGGACGCCGGGGCGTAAAGAGCGGCGTGGTGCAGGACAAGCTCTACCTGCCCGGCCTGCGCAAACTGCGCATGCTGAAGGACGCAGGCTTCTTCGGCCGCATGCTCGCGGTGCGGGGTGAGTTCGGCTACTGGGTATTTGAGGGCGACCTGCAGCCGACGCAGCGGCCTTCGTGGAATTACCGCAAGGCAGACGGCGGAGGCATCATTCTGGACATGCTGCCTCATTGGCGCTACGTGCTCGACAACCTGTTCGGCGCAGTGCAGGCCGTAAGCTGCATCGGCGCCACGCATATCACGGAACGGGTGGATGAGAGCGGAGCCGCTTACAAGGCCGACGCCGACGACGCGGCCTATGCGACCTTCCAGCTGGAAGGCGGCGTGATCGCGCATATCAATTCGTCCTGGGCAGTGCGCGTACGTCGCGATGACCTGGTCACTTTTCAGGTGGACGGAACCCATGGTTCCGCAGTCGCCGGTTTGACGCGATGCTATACCCAGCATCGCGTAAACACTCCGCGGCCGGTCTGGAATCCTGACCTGCCGCAAACCATGGTGTTCGCAGAGCAATGGGAAGAAGTGCCCGATACCCAGGTCTACGAGAACGGCTTCAAACTGCAGTGGGAAGAGTTTATCCGTCATGTAGTGGAGAACAAACCCTGGCGCTTCGACCTGCTCGAAGGAGCGAAGGGAGTACAGTTAGCGGAGCTGGGAATAAAGAGCTGGGCCGAGCGTCGCTGGGTCGATGTGCCAGCGTTGTCTTTGAAGGGGTAGAACACTATGTCATTCGAATCGAAAAACCCTACGACCGGTGAGGTTCGGACACTTATCCGGAGCATAGTGCCCACGATGTGGAGCTTCGGCTGCAGAGTGCCTGGGATGGCTGGAAGAAGTGGTCACGTACTCCGCTTGCGGAACGAACTGCGTTTCTGCTTCGTCTGGCGGACCTGCTGGAAAAGCGCGCAGAAGAGTACGCGCGACTGATCACGCTCGAGATGGGCAAGCCGGTCGGAGAGGCGCTCGGCGAAGTGAAGAAGGCCGCCTTTGGCGCGCGTCATTTTGCCGGGGAGGGCGCGGCGTATATCCAGCCGGAAGCGATTGCCGGAACGCCGGGCCGCGTGGTTTATGAATCGCTGGGTCCGGTGCTCGCGATCATGCCCTGGAATCTGCCGTTCTGGCAGGTGCTGCGATTCTTCATTCCTGCCGCGCTGGTGGGAAACACGGTGGTGGTGAAGCATGCGGAGAATGTGCAGGGCTGCGCGCTGGCGCTGGAGGCCCTGGTTCGTGACGCGGGGGGTCCGGAAGGGCTTTACATTAATCTTTCGGTTCAAACCGCCGCGGTGCCAGCTATTATTGCCGATCCCCGCATTCGCGCGGTGACGGTTACGGGTAGCGTGAAAGCGGGCCGGGCTGTGGCTCAGCAAGCAGGCCTGCAGGGCAAGAAAGTAGTGCTGGAACTTGGCGGCTCCGACCCTTTCGTCGTGCTGGAGGACGCGGACATCGCCAAAGCCGCACAGTTGGGAGTGACCTCGCGCTACTCCAACAACGCGCAGAGCTGTATTGCGGCCAAGCGCTTTCTGATTGCTGAGCCGGTCGCGGATGCCTTCCTCAAGGCGTTTGTCGAGCAGGCTTCGGCGCTCAAAGTCGGGGACCCGCTTTTGCCTGACACCAAACTGGGTCCCCAGGCGCGCGCGGATTTGCGGGCTACGACGGAGCGCCAGGTATCCGAGGCCATCGCAGCGGGCGGCCGGGTGCTCACAGGCGGTAAGCCGCTCGAGGGACCAGGGTATTTTTATGCTCCTACGGTCCTGGCCGATGTGCCCCATGATGCGCCGGTCGCGCGGGAAGAGTTCTTTGGTCCGGTGGCGCTGGTCTTCACCTTCAAGACCGAGGAAGAAGCGGTGCGGCTGGCCAATGATACAGAGTTCGGACTGGGCGCGTCGGTGTGGAGTAAAGATGCAGCCCGGGCCAATGCCGTTGCCGCGCAGATCGAGGCGGGCGCGATCTTCATTAACGACTTTGTCCGATCGGATCCGCGCGCGCCGTTCGGCGGAGTGAAGGGTTCCGGGATCGGCCGGGAATTGGGAGCGCTTGGCGCCCGGGAACTGACGAACGCCAAACTCATTTGGGAAACGGCCTGACCCGCTAAGCTTTGGTCGCGGCAAAGGTCGCGGCGCCATACTCGCCCAGTTTCACATCTCCTGAGAAACTGTTGCCGGCGACAACGCCGGTAAACACAAAGGGCACTTCGTAGCCGTTGGCCGCCATCATGCTGGTCAGCACGACATGGTCCGCGTCGACCTTGCCCTGGAAGGTGGCGTTGAAGATCTCGCCCTTCTGCTCTCCAGAAAGTTTGCTGCCGTCCTGCTGCAGGATGAACTGCTGCTCGCCAACACCGCGCGCATATTGGATGGCGACGTTCCAGGTGCCGGCAAGGTTGGCCGTGGGTCCGTTGTATACCGGGGGATTCTCGTAGTGGCCCGGATCGCGCAGGTATTTTGAAACGGTCGCGGCGACAATTTTGTAATCGCCGGGCTGCATCATGTAAGGCATGATGCCGAGCGAGGAGTCCATCTTATCCGGACGCGTGCCATGACCGCCGGCGACCAGGATGCGCGGCGTACCCTGGTCGAGCTTCTCCACCAGTTCGGTGCCGGTGATGCCGACCTTTGTTGCGTCCCAATGAATCGTGAGGGTTGGTGCGCGGTTGGAAAGATCCTCGTCGGGCATCTTGATTTTCGTGGTCACCGACGGAATGTCCTTCACCGTATCGGCGATGTAGGTGTCCCACTCGAGCCACTGCTTCTGTTCGGCGTCGTGGTCGCGCTTGTACCACTGTTCGACTGCGGCCAGCATGCCCATAGCCTCTTCTTTGCCGACCTTGAGGGCGCGGCCCCAGTTATGGTGAGGGGCAGAATTCCAAAAGGCCGCATAGCAAAGGTCCTTGGGGCCGAGCAGCACTCCGGCAGCCTGCGGGCCGCGCATGCACTTGCCGCCCGAGTAAGCCACAAAGGTTGCCCCCGCGGCGAGATGAATATTGGGGACGATCGGTTCCTCCGCGGCCGCGTCGACAAAAACCGGAATGTTCTTTTCCTTCGCGATCGCGCAAACGGTCTTGATGGAAAGAGGCTCCTGGAAGGCGCGCGGGCCGGAAAGCAGATAGATCATGGCCACATGGTCGGTGAGCTTGGAGCGGAACTCTTCTTCCGTTTCGACCTCAACGATCTCGGGGCCAGACATGCGGACGCCGAAGTCGTAAGGATTGCGTGAATACTTGGGGATGATGACCTGGTTACGCTTTTTGACGTAAGGCAGCGCCTGCGAGCGCTCGGGATCGGTGCCGCAAATACAGGCAACGGTCGCGGCGGCAATGGCGGCTTCGCAGCCGGTGGTAACGATGGCGCTGGGAGCTCCCATGTGCTTAGCGATCTCCGCTCCCACTGCTGCCATCAACTCATCCATTTGCACGTAGTAGTGCGAGGCCTCAAACATCGCCTGCTTTACCTGGGGCAACGATTGCGAGCCGGAAATGATGGTGAACGTACCGCGGGCGTTCACGATCGGCCTGACGCCGATGCGGGTATAGAGGTTGTCTGCCGTGGTGGCAGAGTTGACTGGACACATTTCCGCTGGGGGATCCATCAAAGTGGCCGCGGAGAGGGACAAAGGAGCGGCTGCGGCTGCAGCGGAAAGCATGCCGGTTGATTTCAGAAGGTCTCGCCGGGTGAGGTGCGTATTGCGGGTCTGATTTTCCAAGTGAAGTTCCTCTTTGCTGAGATGGCTATGCTTTGCTGGTGAGTGCCTCGCGGATGCGACGGCCGACGACCGCATCTTCTCCCGGTTGCAGCATCCACACCCCGACGACCAGAGTGTTCGCGTTCGACGGAATGCCCTGGTTGGGTGGTTGGCCGGTGTTTGGATTGAGTTCAATCGAGGGCTGGCCCTGGCGCAGCCTGGTCACAATCTGCGTTGTGGTGACGCCTGTTACTGACGGATCGAACCGTATTAGTAAGTGAGGGACATGGTTGGCTATTTTGGGCACAACGGTTTCCGTGGTCACGGAGGGGATGCCTTTCACCGCGACGGCGATCAGGTCGGCGCGCTTTTGATAGTCGCCTTGCATGGATTCTTCTGTATGCGAGAGCACCCAGTCTACGGCCGCCACCATGCCTACGATCTGTTCCTTGGCCACCTTCATGCCGCGGCCCACGCCGTCCCCGGGGTTGTTGTTTTGCTGCGCGAGATCGGTGAGGTGCTTCTTGCCTAGCAGCAGGCCCGCGTTTTGAGGACCGCGCATGCCTTTGCCGCCGGAAAAGGCAACCAGGTCAAAGCCCATCCCGGTGTACTTCCATAGGTTCGAAATGGGAGGCATATCCGCCGCTGCGTCGAGATGGCAGGGGATATTGTGTTCGTGGGCAATACGAAGCCACTCCTCGCGCCCGATTTGCGCGGTGCCGGCCTCACCGTCTTCCTCTTCCGCTGCGTTGAAGAAGTTGGTCATGATGGCATTGCCGGCGGCGCAGGCGCGCTTGTAATCGTCCAGGGTTACCACCTCCGTCACCCGAGCGCCGCAGAGAAACATTGCATGATCGTAACCGTAGCGGTGTGCCTTCTGCACAATCACCTGGTTTTTCAGGCCATCGATCGCCTGCGGCATGGCCAGGGGAGAAGTACTGTTGGCATACTGCAGGCAGGCGGCGGTGGCCAGGGTAATTGCTCCGGACGCACCGGACGTGACCACGGCGCCCTCGCATTTCAGGCGCTGCGCGATGTACTCGCCCGACTTTACCTGGAGGTCGTGCAGCCGCACCGGGTGGAGCGCGGCCTTCTGCACCGCGGCCAGGACCACGGGAGGCATACAGGCCGCGGTGAGGGTGGTGTAGGTGCCGGCGGCGTTGATAATCGTTGGCACACCCAGCTTGTCGTAGTAGTCTTCGCCCTCAGCTTCTTTTTCGGGGAAGCGAGAGACCTGGCGGAGGAGAAACAAGGGCGCGACGCCGAGGCTGGCGGCGAGCGAACTGCTCCACCTAAAAAAGCGCCGCCGGGAAAAGCCTCTGGTTGCCGGCTCGCTGGGTTGTGACATGTGAGTTGCTCCCGTTTGTATTATCCCGCAAGGACTGAGAAAAGAAACAAGATCCTCAGGGGCTTTTTAGGCTGCGGAAAAAGTTTCTAGACGAAGGGCACGGCTTCAGCCGTGCCGCACCGGGTTCGTGGAGGCCAGGGCTTTAGCCCCTGAGGTACGGTTTTTCCCTACGGGTCGTGTCGAGCTATTTTAAATAACCGTAGTGCAAGTTCCAAAAGCGTACCCCAGTGGCTAAAGCCACCTAGCGCCTATGACGTTTACGGCATGGCTGAAGCCATGCCCTTCGTCCAGACGCTTTTTCCGCAGCCTGTAAAGCCCTCTATTATTTTCACGCTCACGGCACAACAAAACCAACCTGGTGCGGTTCTACCGAAGTTACAGTCCTCTGGTTACTTATATGCGTGTATCAACTCGACGCTGACGCCGCCGATGGAGTCGGTGTCCATGTAGTCGTACTGGCCTGAGTCCTTCTTGCCCACATCTCCCCACGCTCCGGATTGCCATACGTGATAGCCGAGCTTGTCGTAGTCGGCCACCGCCTTACTCAAGTCGTCTACCGGCATGCCCAGATGCTGAATGCCCTCTTGGTGCGCCTTGAGGAAATCGGCGTAGATGTTCGGGGGGGCCGCCGGGGCGACAATCCACTCGTAGCTAAACTGATCGTAGTTCTGGTAGCCCACGTCAAACGCAAACCATAAGGGTTTGCCGCGATAGGTCGAATCCTGTCGCGGAGTTGCGTGCTCCATGCGGAATGGGGGAAAGCCCAGCTTCTGCCAGTAGGCGGAGACGGGCTCGGACTCGCGGATCACAGGCGCGAGGTGGGAGACTTTTCCCGGCGGTCCCGCCGGAGGGGCGCCCCCTGGCCAGTAGACGAGCCCGAGAACAAACTTACCCTGGGTTTCCGTGTCGAAGTAGGTGAAGGTTACGCGCTTGCCGTCGCGATCGAAGCTTAGCTGCTGCAGCACACCGACGCCCAGCGCGCGCATGCGGTTGATTTCCCTGGCCATCTCTGCCTGGGACGACACTTCATGCACGATGGAGAAGATTCCATCACCATGCTTGCCCAGGAAATCATTCCAGGCATTCAGCTGCCCTTCGGCGGGCTGAATCATGTCGACAGTGAGGTTTCCCAGATGGCCGGTAATTTCCCACGCCCACAGCTTCACCGGCTTTCCGTGGTCTTGCCCAGTCAGGACAACATCCGGGTATTCATGGATGTCGGATAGTCCGAGCTGGATCCAGCCCTGTTTTGCGAGGTCTACGTTCTGCACCAGCCAAGTCACGCGGTTTACAGTCTTATAGCAGCTGGGCATTTCAGCGTACCCAGTGCCCGCCAGCGCACAAACGAGAGCGAAATAGCTTAGGATTTTCATTGAGATTTACCCGGTGGCTAAAAAAAGATTGCCTGACGGATGGGCCCGGTAGATACTGGATGGCGACATACTAATGAAACGTTCCTAATTAATCAAACAGGTCGAATACCATGAAACCAACGCTGGCGATCTTCGCGCTGCAACTGTGCACGGCGGCATGCATGTTGGGGCAAATGGCCGGAATGTCGACACCTGATTCGGCTGCCATTCCTGTCACCAAGCCCTCGCACGTCACCTTCACCAAGGATGTTGCGCCGATCGTACAGCAGCACTGCCAAAGCTGCCATCGTCCAGGTGAGGGAACGCCATTCTCCATGCTGACCTATGAGGATGCGCGGCCGTGGGCGACGGCGATGAAGCGGATGGTGGTGACCCGAGCGATGCCGCCATGGTTTGAGGATGGGCACACGGAGAAGTTCGAAAATAATCGCTCGCTGACGCAGGCGCAGATCGATACGATCGCGGCCTGGGTCGACGCCGGTGCACCCAAGGGCGACCCGAAGGATATGCCTCCGGCCATTGACTTCGTGCAGGGCTGGACCATCCCTAAGCCGGACAAAATCTACCAGTTGCCTCGCCCGTTCTCGGTCCCGGCGACCGGAATCCTTGACTACCAGTACGTGATACTTCCCACCGGCTTCACCAAAGACACGTGGGTTCAGGATGTGGAAGCCGCCCCAACGGATCGCTCCGTTGTGCACCATATCGTTGCCTACGTTCGCACGCCAGGATCCAACTATTTCAAGGGCCAACCCAAAGAAGAATTCTTTGTCGCCCCGCCAGCCAAGACGGGGGAGAAGGTAGAGAAAGACGACGTCCCTAGTGACTGGCTGGTCGGCTATGCTCCGGGTCAGCCGCCGGATATGTTTGAGCCTGGCCAGGCAAAGCTGATCCCCGCCGGATCAGACATTGTGCTCGAAGTGCATTACATGCCGGAAGGGAAGGCCGCCACGGATCAGGCCAACGTGGGTTTGGTGCTGGCAAAAGAGCCCCCGAAAGACCGAGTGATGACGCTGTCGGCAGGCAATGAAAAGTTCAAGATTCCACCGGGCGATCCGGATTACCGCGTGGATGCCTCGTTCACGTTTCGCCGCGAAGTCACTCTTCTGGGTATGCACCCGCACATGCATATGCGCGGAAAAGACATGTCGTACCGGCTGGTATTTCCTGATGGAGAGACCCGCGCCATCCTGAATGTGCCCGCCTATAACTGGCACTGGCAGCTTTGGTACAACCTGGCGAAGCCGATTGTGCTGCCCGCGGGCACCAGGATCGAGTGCACGGCGCACTACGACAACTCGGCGAACAATCCGGAAAACCCTGATCCCAGCAAGACGGTCACCTGGGGTCAGCAAAGCTTCGATGAGATGATGGTTTGCTTTTTCAACGTGGCCTTTCCGGCTGACACGCCGTCCAAAGACCTGCTGCCGCTCCCAAAAACCGAAACGGCCTCCACTGCCCCTTAGATGATCAGCCGGGTTAGAACCACGACAACATGTCTCGCCATTACCCTCGTACCGTTGTTCGCGGCGGGAGGGACGGCGGTCGAAACTCTCGCCGTAGGCACTACGCCGATCGCGGTGGCTGCCAACCCGGTGACCCACAAGATTTATGTCGTGAACCACGGTAGCAGTTCGGTGTCTATTATCGATGGCGCTACGCACGCTACCACTACCGTAAGTGTCGAAGATCGTCCTGAGGCGTTGGCGATCAACCCGGAAACGAACAAAATCTATATAACCAACTCGGGAGCCGATTCCGTCTCGGTGATCGATGGATCCACCAATGCCGTCAGCGCGACGGTTAAGGTGGGAAGCTATCCCCAGGCGCTGGCCGTCAATACAGCCACGAACAAGATTTACGTGGCAAACAACTTTGGTCACAGCGTGACGGTCATTGATGGGGCGACCAACACGACCGCCACCATCCAGGTGGGGCAGGGTCCCCGGGGCATCGCCCTGAATGCCGTAACCAATAAGGTGTACACGGTCAACTATGGAAGCCAGAACGTAACCGTCATTGATGGAGCCAGCGGGGCTACCACCGCGGTGGAGATCGGCAAGCATCCATGGGCGGTCGCGGTCGACTCCAAGGCAGACAAAATCTATGCCGTCAGCGAAGACAGCGCCAGCGTGACGATTATCGAGGGGGCAACGAACAAGGCGATCACGATAGGCGTGGGTGCGATTCCTTTTGCGGTAGAAGTGAATCCGGCGAACAATAAAGCCTACGTGCTGAGCTACGGCAACGACACCATGGCGGTGATCGACGGCGCCACCGGCGCTGTAAGCAAGACGATTGATTTAGGAACGCATCCGCAAGCAATCGCGGTCGACCAGCAGCGCGACCGAATCTACGTGGCCAACCAACGCACGGCCAGCGTAACCGTGATCGATGGCAAGACGAACCTCCCTGTCACCAAGATCGAGGTGGGAACCATTCCGTTCGCCTTTGCGATCGATGCGCCGGCTCATTCGATTTATGTCGCCAACTACAGCAGCAACAATGTGACGGCGATTCGAGGTTCCGAGCGAGAATGAGATGGTCACTCCTTTTTGCCTGCCTGCTGGTGTGTATTGCATCCATCACCGCGCACGCCAGTGATGCTACCAGCCACCCGGTCAAGTTCCGGGTCGTAGCCATTGCCGAGGCCGTGCATGGTTCGCACAACGATTTCGTCGAGGCCGCCAAGGTGCAACTGCAGCAATTGGCAAGCGAAAACGACTTTGCTGTCGACTACATAGCGAACACCGATCAGATCAACGATGCGTTCCTGGCGAAGTACAGGTTATTTATTCAGCTCAACTATCCGCCCTATCGTTGGACCCCGGTGGCCAAGCAGGCCTTTGAGCGCTACATCACTCGCGGAACAGGCGGCTGGATAGGTTTTCACCACGCCATGCTGCTGGGCGACTTCGACGGATACCCAATGTGGCCGTGGTACTCACATTTCATGGGAGACATTCGCTACACCAGCTACATCGCGCAATTCGCTGCCGCGACCGTGAACGTGGAAGATCTGAAGCACCCGGTGACCAGGGGCCTGCCGCCTTCCTTCGTAATCGATAAGGAAGAATGGTACACCTGGAGCATGTCGCCTCGAGCCAAGGTGCATGTTCTGGCCAGTGTCGACGAATCGACCTACAAACCAAGAAGCATGATTACGATGGGAGACCATCCCGTGGTTTGGACCAACGAGCACGTCAAGGCCAGGAACGTATACATATTCATGGGCCATCACCCAGGGCTCTTTGACAACAAGGACTTTACCCAGCTCTTCAGGAACGCCGTCCTTTGGGGTGCCGGCCTGTGAAAAGGTCCGTCGCCGCGCTGATCCTTTGCATCGGAATGCTGCTTGCGAGTGCCGCCGCCGCCCAGACCTCACGGCCCAAGGTGCTCGTTTTCTATTCCCTGAATGTAGAGAACGACCACGTTCTGTTTGCGCTGGATGCGTTGCGATTCTTCGCTACGCTCGCTCAGAAAGACAACTTCGTGCTGGAGGCCACGACCAACTGGGAAGATCTCAACGACACTAATGTGAAGCAATACCAGCTGGTGGTGTGGCTCAACGAATTTCCCCATAACCAGGCGGAGCGGGAAGCGTTTGAGAAATATATGACCGCCGGTGGCGCCTGGCTTGGCTTTCACGTATCCGCGTATAACGACAAACACACCAAGTGGCCATGGTTCATGACGTTCATCGGCGGAGGTGTGTTTGACGCCAACAGCTGGCCTCCCTTGCCCGCCCAACTGATCGTGGACGACCCGAACAGTCCCGTTACCCGGGGTTTGCCGGAGAAATTTGTCTCCCCCACCAACGAATGGTACCGCTGGAAGCCCAGTCCTCGGGCCGATGGCCATATTCATGTGCTGCTGACGCTCGACCCGGCAAACTATCCGCTCGGCATCAAGGGACTGCTGACGTACGGAGATATTCCGGTCGTCTGGACGAATACCCAGTACAAAATGCTTTATATGAATATGGGTCACGGAGACAGGATCTTTACCAGTCCAGTGCAGAACACGCTGGTACAAAACGCAACCGAATGGCTGTTGGGCAGACTCAACTGAGAATTCTTAAGCGGCGACGGACTCCGGGTCCTTGGAAGGGACAGGTCTTCGCTCTAGTGCTTGGTCTGATGCCTGCCGTTCTGCAAGGTCAGGCGTGCAAGAGCAATTCGCCGCCCCACCGTTCCGACTGGCCAGTCTATGGCGGACAGGCGGAAGGCGATCATTACTCTCCGCTGGCGCAAATCAATCGTGGCAATGTACACCGGCTCAAAGAGACATGGAAGTTCGATGCAGCCGAAGAGGGTGGGCTGGAAACCAGCCCGATCATCGTGGGCCGTACTCTTTTCGCTTATACCGCTTCGCAAAAGGTGCCAGTTCACAAAAGGCAGCGACCGGTAAGCTGCTTGGAAATTCGATTCCGGGGTGCAGCAGTGAACGGCGCGGGGCGTGGCCTACTGAGCGTACGGGCAGCATCCGTATTTGGCCATTCACCTTGCAGTAACCCTAGCAGGCTGCGGAAAAAAGCGAGTTTGGAGAAAGGGAAGAATCGATTTGCGGAAGGGTCTTCGGGGAGACTACCTCTCTCAGTCCATTGCTCTTACCAGCCCCGGAATTGTCTACCAGGATTTGATTATCGTGGGTGGCCGTAATCCGGAGACCTTTCCGGCCCCATCCGGCTAACCGCGCGTCCATGTCGCACTGCCACCCTCCCGAATTTTCACATCCCGATCCGGGCGTATTCGGCTACGAGACCTGGCCTCCGGATGCCTGGAAAAGTGCGGGCGCGGCCAACAACTGGGCGGGTATGGAGCTGGATGAGCAACGCGGTATCGTTTATGTTCCGAGCGGCTCCGCGGTGTACGGTTTTTACGGAGCGGATCGGCTGGGTGACGATCTCTTCGCAAACTCGCTGCTCGCTCTCGATGCCAGGACAGGAAAGCGGCTTTAGACATTTTCAAGGGGTCCATCAGGAAATTTGGGATACGCGATTTTCCCTCCCCTACGGCGCTGCGCTCATTAGCACAACGGCATTTCCGTTGATTTGGTGGCGCAAACAACCAAGCAGGGGTACCTGTATTTATTCGACCGTACCAATGGCAAGCCGCTCTTTCCTATCGAGGAACGGCCTTACCCGCCGAGCGACGTTCCAGGAGAAGTTACTTCGCCGACGCAACCTGCGCCCGCCGCGCCTGCGCCGTTCACCCGGCAGAACGCTTACGCAGGATTTATTGACCACGCGTACGCCCGAAGCCCATGAAAAGGCAGTGAAGGAGTTTGCCAAGTTTCGCAGCGGTGGCCAATTTATACCCATCGGCCTCAACCAGGAAACGGTGGTGTTTCCCTGCTTTCTCGGGGGCGCCGAATGGGGAGGCCCGGCGGTGGATCGCATGCGCGGCGTGATCTATGTGAACGCCAACGAGATGGCGTGTGTCCTGGGGCTGACGGAAAACCGGTCGACTGTCGGGTACCGGCGACCGGGCTTTACGACAACCATTGCAGTCTATGTAAGGGAAAGGGATACTCGCAGGATCGCCTCGGCACTACGCTGCGCTTGTCGATGTGGAGAAGCGACTGACACCGCAGCAGATTGAAGCCCGGATTTCCTGTTGAGTTGGTGGCGGCCGCATGCCGTCCTTTCCCAACTTGGCGACACTTCATGCTGCTTTCCTTACTGAAAGCAGCAGAGACCGCTCCAGGATCCAGATGAGGGAGCGATTTACTCGGCTGCTTCAGACGGCGCCGCCATGAGGTATGAAGTCACAGGTTCGCGGGATTTTGTAGATACGGAAGGCTACCCGGCCACGCGACAATGTCCGGTGCAGCGTGGCAGGAAATCCGGGTCCGGTCGGGATGACAAATTGGAGGGTGGCAAGTACCTGGACCTCGGTTAGCCGGATGGCGGGATTCTCCAAACTGCTTTTCCGTATCCTGCTGGAGCATGCCCGCGCGGAGTAGAAGTGAAAATGCTCTAGGGGCTGGGGAGCAGAACAGAGGGGATCATTTCCAGAGCAATCGCAATTCCACCCCACAGTACAGACGTGTTGCCAAGTTTGCCGGCGGCGATCTTGGTGACCGCGAACTCGCTCTCCTGAAGCTGCTTCTGCACCGCGCTGATGAGCGTGGGATGGCTGCCTACTTCTCCCTCGAGCAGAATCAGGCCGGGATTCAGAATCAGCGACACGTTCACCAGGATATCGGCCACGAGGCTGGCCCGGTGCTGGACAATCTTTTCGGCGCGAGCATCCCCGGCCTGCGCCAGATTGAGGACTGCCAGCGCGTCCATTATCTCCTGGTCTTCGGCCGCATCCTGGCCGGGCTTCTTTCTTGCCTCGTGCCAGCTCTCGAGGATTCCAGCACTGGTCAGCACGGTTTCGAGCTCACCAAACTCGTGCAGGGTGGGCCGCCTGCGGGAGGTATTCGGCAAACGAAGATAACCTATTTCTCCTGCGGACCATTGCGACCCGTGGTAGATCTGGCCCCCGAGGACGATGCCGGCGCCAACATTGGGGCCGATGTGGATCAGGATGAAGGTTTCCTCTGCCTGGGCGGCGCCGCAATATCGCTCTCCCTGAGCGGCCAGGTTGATATCGTTCTCAATAATGACCAGGCAGTCGACGATCTGACTCAGCTTGGCGCGCAGCGGCACGGAACGCCAGTTTTCCAAAGTGCTGATGGAAAGAACGATGCCCTCGTCCACATTGGTAATGGCAGGCACGCCGACCACCAGCGCGAGCAGCTGTTCCCGCTTTTTCCTGTGCTTGCGCAACATGTGCCGCACTTCTTCGCCGATGTAGTTACAGATTGCGTCGGGGGTTGTTTTCCGGTGGGCAATCTGTATTTCCTGGGTGTCAAGCTCACGCCCGTTCAGGTCCGCCAGCAGGAATGAAATGCTGTCGGCGGTAATCTTTACCGCGAGCATGCACCCGCGGTCCGCCTTAAAGGCGATCATGTCCGGAGGCCGGCCCCCGTTGGACTCACCCTCGCCGAGAGCTTTAATCAGGCCGGCCGACAACAAATCGCCGACCACGTTGGTGATCGTCGGAGCACTTAGACCTGAGGCGCGCACCAGGTCCGCTTTGGAACACGATCCGCACTCGCGCAGGAGCTTGAGGACCCGAAGCGCGTTGGTATGGCGGAGAAGTGAGGGTCTGCCTACTGAAATAGATTCGTTCTTCAATGAAAACCGACTTGGAAATCCGGAGCTTCCTTGGGCTTACCTTTTATATCACCGACCGCAGTCCCCGATTATTGTAACTAAGGATTATGAAGCGGGCCACGACGCTACTGTTCCATCACCCCGTATTGAAAGCGTGGGGGAAGCCGGCATCCTGTGCGCTCGACCATAGCCAGAGTGAGCGCCTGCGGCACCAGCAGGGTCGTGATGCCCTCCCATGGCTCCGGGACGGCCTCGATCCTGACCGGGAACAGTGTTTCCGTGGCGTTCTGCTCCTGGCTTGAAACCAGCACCACCTTGCCGCCGCGACGGTTACATTCCTGGGCCAGCTTCACGCCGAGTTCGGCGGTTCGTCCCAGGGCAAAGATGATGGCGACGTGAGTCGCGTCCACATCCAGAATGGGACCGTGCTTAAAGCCGGCGCCGGTGTGCGCCGCTGCGCGATGGCCGCTCATCTCGCGAATGCAGAGCGCGCTCATGAAGGCGCCGCCGTACGCTGCGCCGCGGCCGATGACTTCAATGTTGGTTGCGCCCCGGCAGAACTTCTCCAGATCGCCCCGCATGGCGAAGATGGGATCCAGATGAGCGGAGAAAACTTCGGCCACACGCTCCGCCTCCTGCTTCCACGGGCGTCCAACGATCTCAGATGCCACAATGATGGCGGCCGCCGTAGCGTTGGTGTAGGTCTTGGTCGCGTTGCCGTACTCCGGCCCGGCAAGGATGGGTAATTTATTTTGGGCCAGATGCCAGCAGGTGCTCGCCGGGTTGTTACAGATCAGACTAAGCGCCCGATCCCCGCCTCGCTTGAAGAGTTCTACTAATTCCGCGCTCTCGCCGGATGTGGTGAGCAGGATAGAGAGGGCCGCATCGTCCCACACCGAGGTTGCATAATGCAGCCATTCTCCGGCATCGACCGAGAACGACGGGCGCCCGTGCGACTGCAGCAGAATCGATCCGCTGATGGAAGAGCAATAAGAAGCTCCCATGCCGATAAACAGCACTGGCCCTTTTTTCGCAGCCAGGTCGCGGAATTGTTTCAGCTCAGCTTGAATGGCGGAGTCGCCTGCATACTCCTTGAGCAACTGGCGAAGCCGTTCCGGCTGTTCGCGGCACTCGATTTCCAGGATCTGGGTTCCCGTCGCGGTGAGCAGTTCCCTGGCCGGCTCGATGCCGCCAACCCAACGCGGCGCTTGCTTCTGGTTTTCTTCCATCGCCATTCCACTTTGTTAGAAAAGATTCGTTAAAAAGAGGGGCAAAAAGTCCTGTAGATAAAGGTATCATTCGTTAGGTGAAACGCACGTGAATGACCCCGTCGCTATCCAGCCGTCTGTGAACCAGGCGTTCATTCGGAGAGTCTCCTTTATCGCTGGATTGGGCGGTATTCTTTATGGCTTTGACATGGGGGTCATCGCCGCCGCCTTGATCTATGTGCGCGACTCGTTCCATCTGTCGACGGTGATGCAAGAGGTACTGGTCATTGCGGTGCTGGTCGGGGTGATGATCGGCGCGCTGGTGGGGGGCGCTGTCGCCGACCGCATCGGGAGACGCAAAACGCTGGCCTGGGGTGCCATCCTTTTCATCGCCGGGTCCATCCTTGCGCCCTTATCCCCGAACGTTTACGTGCTATTCATTGCCCGCGGGCTGCTCGGGGTGGCTGTCGGCTTTACTTCGGTTACGGCGCCGGTCTATGTCTCCGAGCTCGCTCCTCCGCAATCGCGCGGGATGCTCATCGGCTTATATCAATTTGCTCTCACCTCGGGGATAGCGCTGGCGGACCTGGTGGGTTACTGGTTTGCTGCCTCGCAGGGGTGGCGATGGATGTTTGCTTTCGGATTAGTTCCCGCGGTGTTTTTTCTTTTCATGGTGCTTACGGTGCCGGAGAGTCCCCGCTGGCTGTTCGCGCAGAATAGGCCGGCCGAAGCAGAATCAGTACTCAAGTCCTACACGGATGAGGTGGGCGCGCGCCTGCTACTGGAAGACATTCGCGTCAGTCTGATGACGAAAATGGAGCGCCGCTGGAGCGCGCTTTGGAGTCCGGCGGTGCGCGGCTCGCTCTTTATCGCCGTTGGCTTCATGGTGTTGATACCGGCTACCGGTATCAACGCTGTCCTCTATTACGGCCCGCAGATATTTTCGCTAGCCGGGATCAGTTCGAATAAGAGCGCCATCTTCGCCACGTTCCTGGTTGCGATTACCAATGTGCTCGCGACCGTGATCGCGCTGGTGCTGGTCGACCGCGCTGGCCGGAAGCCTCTTCTCTACGTGGGCGTTGGCGGCATGACGGCCGCGCTGTTTGCGCTTTCCGTTTGCTTTTCCAGGCAGGCCGCGCTGGGGCCGTCCCTGGGCGTTATCGCCACCGCCTGCCTGATGTTTTTTATCACCTGCTATGCCTTCAGTGTCGGGCCGATCGCGTGGATCCTGGTATCTGAAGTGTTTCCCCTGCGGGTGCGCGGCCGGGGCGTCGCCGCCGCCACTTTGGCTTTCGGCACTTCAAATTTTCTGGTTTCGCTTACGTTTCTGTCACTCCTGAAAGCCATGGGCACTTCGCTCACCTTTGTCATCTACGGAGCGTTCTGCATCCTGACACTGATCTTCGTGCGCTATGTAATTCCAGAGACCAAAGGACGTGAGCTGGAGAGCATTAGCGCGCGGCAGACCGTAGTTGCACCGTAACGGAAGTATCCGAGGTTATTGAGTCGATGTTGCATGGGGATTCGCAGGAGATCGAACGCGGCTATGTCGTAGGCGCCGATATCGGAGGGACCAGCCTGCGTCTTGCCCTTGCCGGCATGGATGGCAAGGTTCTAGCCAAGTGGAAGGTTTCGACCGAGGGCATTCGCGACCCCCATGTGGTGGTGGGCCTGCTCCAGGCAGGCGTGGACGAGCTACTGCAGCAAAACCTTCTGTCGCGCAGCTTGCTTCGTGCGGTTGCCGCCGGCGCGCCCGGGGTGACGAATGTGGATGCGGGCGTGGTGATTGCCACGTCGTATCTCATGGGTTGGCGCGACGTTCCATTACGCGCTCTGCTGGAAGCAAGACTCGGTGTGCCGGCGGCAGTAGAAAACGATGTGAATACGGCGGCCATCGCGGAAAGTCAGATTGGCGCCGGACGCGGGGTACGGGATTTCGTTTTTCTTGCAGTCGGCACGGGAATCGGCGCCGGCATTGTGCTCAACGGGCGGCTGTTTCACGGAATGAATTGGTCTGCAGGTGAGATCGGTTATTTGCTTGTCCCTGGAACTTCGGTGGAGCCGGTAGAGAGTGGGGAGCCGGGGGCGCTCGAGAGTGTCGTCGGGGGCGAAGGCATCAAGGCGCAATGGCAGGATCTCTGGCGCGAAGACCTTACGCAGCTTCCGAGAGACCTGGTGGCCACCCAGATATTCGACCATGCGCTTACCGGCGACGGGCTTGCCCAGACGGTACTTAACCGGTCTGCGCAGACCCTGGCCTATGCTATTTATAACCTTGCGGTGATTCTCAACTGCCCGCTTTTTGTGCTGGGGGGTAGCGTAGGCATGCACCCTGCCCTATGGAAATTAACTCGGGAGATTCTGGCGCAAAGGGATAAGCGCGTGCAGCCGAAGTTGGTGCGGAGTACGCTTGGGGCTGACGCGCAGGTGAACGGAGCGATTTGCCTGGCGCTGGAAGCGGCGAGTTCGCGCGTGCTCGCTACTTGAACTAACTTGATTGGGCTGTTTTTCGTCAAAGCTCCCACAAAATCGTCATCCTGAGCGAAGCGCCTCGCAGGTTTATCGCGTGACACAGCGCTTGATGGCGCGGAGTCGAAGGACCCCAACGGTGCTTATCTTGCCCATGCGGTTCGGGCCTTTTCGACCACCGAAGCCCGAGAACAGGATCTTGATGCGTAACGTACTTTATGGCCACGGGTACATCTTTTCACGCACAGTAATCATTTTCCATCCCCAAGTCTGCGCAAAGGATTCATCGTGCGAATGAGCTTGAGCTTCTTTTCGCGCCGCCAGCCTTTGAGTTGCTTTTCCCGAGCAACGGCTATGGCTGCCTGTATGGCCGCCGAGAATTTAGAGGTAGCCGCGGGCCGTAGCAAGATGCCAGCAGTTCTGGGTCCGCCAGGTACGCGCTTCGGTGGTGGAAAAGGCCCGAACGGTATGCGCAAGATAAGCGCCCTCGGGGTCCTTCGACTCCGCGCCATCAAGAGATGTGTCACACCATAAATCTGTGAAGCGCTCCGCTCAGGATGACGTCTTTGTGGTGAGTTCGCCGAAAGACCGGAGCGGAGCGTAGTGGAGGGAACTTAATTGTTCTTCCAGTATTGGTTGAAACCTTTGTAGTCCGAGGGCAGATTCGCCAGGATCGTGCGCTTGAGCTCAAGCATGTCCGCGGAACCCAATTGCTTGTACAGGACTTTGCCGTCTGCTGACAGGAGGAGGGTATAAGGGACCGCCGAGTCCCACTTAGGATCAAACGCCGTCTGCAGCGCGGTCGTGTCTTGCGAATCAAAGAGATAGTTGCGGCTGGTCGCATGCTGCTTCTCGAGGAAACGCAACACACCCGCCTTCTCGTCCGGCATGTTGGCCGAGATTGTTACCAGGGAATAATCTCGCGCGCCATACATACGCAGGGTGTTTTGCAAATCGGCGAACTCGGCAATGCACGAGCCACACCAGGTCGCCCAGAAGTCAACCAACATCATTTGATGTCCAGGGTTTGTATGCAGCTTGGCCAGTTCGGCCTTGGAAATCATCTCGACGCTGACGGGCTGCTCGTTGATCTTCTCCAGCGCCGCCAGCCTACCGGCTGACTTTTCCTTCCACTTGGTCGAGCAGCCAAAGACGCCGGTATGCTTCACCGCCACTTCCTTGTGGGCGAGCAGTGCATCAATCGCGTTGCGCGCGTCTTGAGTCTTAACCAGCTCGGTGCGATAGCTGTTATCCATACGGCCTTCATAGCGCAAATGCCTTTGCTGGTCGAAGATGAAGACATGTGGGGTCGCCTGGGGCCCGTACGCTCGCGCTACCTTTTGGGTATCGCCGTCATACAAGTATGGGTAGGTGAGCTGCTTATACTGCACCCGGATCTTCATCTCCGGCAAAGTATCGCTTACATCGGATGAATCCAGTTCGTCGATCCGGATTGCCTGGGGATCGTTGGGCTGAATGGCAACCACCGCCACACCTTTATCCTTGTAGTCGGTTGCCAGCTGCTGGATCCGGCGCTCGTACATCTGCGCGATGGGGCAATGGTTACAGGTGAAAACCACCACCAGGATCGGGCTGGAAGCGTAATCGGCCAGCTTGTGGGTCTGGCCGTCTACACCGGGGAGTGCGAAGTCAGGAGCAGGCGAACCGAGAGCGAGAACGGGATGAACTTCTTCCGCCGAAGCCCCCAGCGCTAGAAACAAAACCACCAGCAACTTCCACATGGTTGCTAAACCTCTTGAAAATAGAATAAACCGCTCTTACTTGCAGGCCATGTTGGGGGCTGGCGCGGGGGTCATGTCGGCTGATTCCAATCCCATAGCCCACTTGATGGCCTCGGTGTACATCTTCTGCAGTCGCGGATCATCCCAGTTTTCTTTCGGGTGTCCAAGAGTCGAGTAGTAGACTCGCCCTTTGCCGTATTGCTTAGCCCAGGTGACAGCAAAATCGTGATCCTGACGGTGCACCTTGGGATTTGCCAGATCGAGCTTGCAGGGATCCAAACGCATCAGTACGCGTACCTTATCGCGAGAAAAATCTTTAACCTGGTAAATCTCATCATTCAGGGTAAATTCATGGGGCCATTGCTGCATGCCCGGAAAGGCCGGGTCTTCGACAATGATGGGAGCGTTGAAGGTGCGCCAGGGATGCTCATCAAAATCGCCCCCAAGCATCTCGACAAACTCAGGCCACTTGACCCAGGTGATGGCGGCACTGTGAACCCCGACGAGTCCCTTTCCGTCGTCATGGATAAAGGAGAGGAAGTCGGCTTTCTGTTGCGCGTCCATCTCCGGGTCTCCGCCGGTAAACATCAGGATGGCGTCAAAATCATTGAGATTTTTGGCGTTGAATTCGAGTTTCTTTTTGGTCAGTACTTCGGTGTCGGTGCGGATGGTTGTATCCCACAGGCCCGTTTGCTGGCCGAGCTGCTCGATGACGGCCATGGCATGAGAGACCGATTCGTGCCGGTAGCCCTTTTCCTCGCCCAGCACGAGCAGATGTTTCTTCGCCGGCGCGGGGGCTTGCGCGACAGCCAGGGTACCCATCAGGATCGCTGCGGCCAGCCACGCCAGGCGGATCATCTTCATGCTCAACACTTTCTCACAAAATAACTCCGACGTTGGGTTAGAAGATGAACTTGCCGCTGACCTGACCGACACGCGCCGGATCCGGGCCCGCCAGGCGCGCGATTGCGGGCCTGAGCTACTTTGTAAAGTTCCATAAGGATGTAGGAAAGACTATGGGTAATGCAACTACTTTTTACAGACTCCTTAAAATTGCTCTGTTGCCGTGCCATGGCGGTGGTGCCCCCATGCCCGGAAGCGACCCCCCAGGCGATAGGGAGTAAACTGAAGTTCACTCATGTCGGCTACGACCCATGTTCCGGTTGAGATCTACCTGCGCTCCTCCTACGAGCCGGATGCCGAGTATGTGGATGGAGAGATCGAGAAGCGACCGGTGGGAGAGAACGACCATTCCGCTTGGCAGGAAGCCATTTGTTTCTGGTTCCGTCAACATGCACTCGATTGGAACGTGCGCGTCAGACCGGAGTTGCGCATTCAAGTGGCTGCGACACGCTTCCGCGTTCCTGACGTGACGGTGCTCGACCGTGTGCAAGCCATCGAGCAAATTGTTACCCACCCGCCCCTGGCGGTTTTCGAAGTCCTGTCGCCAGAAGATAGCCTGCAGCGACTCAAGCGGAAGCTGGAAGACTACAGGACCATGGGCATTCAAGAGATATGGATCGTCGACCCCCAGGACGGCGCCTATTACCGATATGAGGAGCGCCAGCTCCTGCGCAAGGACTCCTTTTCCCACGCCGCGAAGGGCATCGTCTTTGACATGAATTCGATCAAGGATCTGCTCGATTAGCTTACGTCCTGTGCAGACTTAGTTATCGAGAACCACTTGAGACCGCGACGTCAAGAGCGATTTCTTCCCTTCTTCGCCGGCTGGCCAAGGGGCGACGCTGGCTGCGGAGGCCGCGGACATCAATAGAGCCCGGCGTTCTTTCGTTACTTCCATCCCAATCTGCAGAATGACCCGGAAGGAGTTGAAGGATTCCTCAGAGAGCTTATCGGCGTCAAGATCGTGAACCGCTTGGCTGAGAATCTTCAATAACTCACCCCATGTTTCCTCCAAGGGAGGCAACGAGTTCATCTCCTGCACTCCACTTATCAGGGCCACGACGCGCTTGCTGTATTGATCCGCTTGATTCTTCTGCTGCCTTTGCATCCAGCGCTTCAACTCCCAGATCCAGGAACCGGCCATGAGCCCAGCCGTCATGATCAGGCCTACATAGTCCGCATGAGCCAGCAGAAAGGACGGCTTGTCTTTGTCGTAAAAGCTGAGCGCTCCGGGATGCAAGGCAGGTCCGAGCCCCGATTGCGGGTGCGGCCGTCGTGCCTGCACAACCAGAAGTCGCACCTCCGTCATGCTCGCTGGAATCTCCTCCATGATCTCCTGCCGTCGCTCGATGAGAACTCCGGTGATGACTCGTATCGCAGCCGCATTGGCGTTATCGCGAGCCAGCAGCGAGCGCTCGACTGCCACGGTCGGAAAGTCCTGCGCCGGAACCGGGGGGTTGCCCAAATATGCTCCTATTGGAATCAGGGCGGCCTCAAACGCGGGATATCGGATCTTCATCGCCGCCGCGTGCTCGATGGGAAGAAAGCGGACCTTCCCCGATTGCGCCAGCTGCTCAATGGATGGATCGCCGATGGCGCGGACGCGGAAGATAGCGTCTGCACGTCCATTCAGGAATGCGTCGAAGGCGGACTCGTCGCTGGCGCCGACAAACTGAAAATCCGCCTGATGCAAGCCGAAATGCTCCGCCACGTGGAGAAAAGACTGAAATTGCCCTCCAGCCTGCGCCAGCGCAATGCGCCGGCCCCGCAAATCCAAGAAATTTTGCAGCTGTGAATTCTTAGGCACCAAAAGTTGGAAAGTGTCGTCGTATAAGACGGCCAGAGATCGAGCCTTTGGCCCAGGCAAAATATCAGACTGCGCTGTGGCCAACTGCGCCCGCCCGTCCTCCAGCATTCTCAGGTTCTCGACCGTACCACCGGTCTCGAGCAGAGTTATTCGAATCTTGGGGAAGTGCCGCTCCACAACCGTCTTCAGCGCATGGCCCAGGATATAGCTTTCCCCGCTCGAGGCCCCGGCAGCCAGCGTGAGATGTTCCGTTCTTGACACCTTGCAACCAGGCGACCGCAAGCATGGCAAGCAAACTCAGGCTGAGCGCGGCCAGGGCAATTCGCAGAACCCGGTTGTAGTCGAGCTTAGCCATACTTCAGAATGCGGCGGCGATTGTTAATAGATCGTGAAGATCGGCAGTCGCCACTAGGGAGGGCCTGATTAAAATTCCGCATATTCTCGGCAAAGTGCGCCCGGCGACCTTGTTTTTGTGTGGGCCAGCCTCTAGCATTCGTACTCGAAAGCGCACCCTCCAGGCGTTTCGCGGAAAGATGGTCAACCATGACCCCTTCGACTCAGCAAGAGCCCCTTCACGAGTGAACTTGCCCTGATCGATGATGATCGTACCGGCATCAAGGTCGAAACACTGAAGCAGGCGATTCTGGAAAACCTGCGCTACGTGGTGGGCAAAGATCCGGACTTCGCCACCGAGATGGACTACTTCATGGCCGTCGCGTACACGGTGAGGGATCGCATCCTTGCTCGCTGGCTTGCGACCAGGAAGAACTACACCGAACACAGCGTGCGTGTCGTTAGTTATCTTTCCGCTGAGTTTCTGATGGGGCCACACCTGGCGAACAACCTGCTCAACCTCAAAATTGAGGATCCCATCCGCCAGGCCACCAAGGAGCTCGGCCTCGATCTGGACCGGATCATCGCGGAGGAGAGCGAACCAGGACTGGGGAACGGTGGGTTGGGGCGGCTGGCAGCGTGCTACCTCGACTCTTTGGCCACCTTGGGCGTCCCCGCCATCGGTTACGGTATTCGTTACGAATTCGGTATGTTCCACCAGGAGATCCATGACGGCTGGCAAGTGGAGCTTACCGACTATTGGCTGCGCTATGGAAATCCCTGGGAGATCCGGCGGCCGCAGGACTCGGTCGACGTGCTCTACGGAGGACACACGGAATCCTGGAAGGACTCGCACGGGAATCTGCGGACACGTTGGGTTCCGGCTTCGCTGGTAAAGGGCATTCCCTACGACACGCCGGTTCTGGGATACGGCTCCGGAGTCGCCAATGACCTTAGATTGTGGAAGTCGGAAGCCGGCGAATCCTTCTACTTCGAGAAGTTCAACAGCGGCGACTACGAAGGCGCGGTGGCGGCCAAGACTTTCGCCGAGAATATCTCCAAGGTGCTTTATCCGAACGACGACGTAGAACAAGGCAAGCAACTACGTCTGGAGCAGCAATACTTTTTCGTCTCCTGTGCGCTGCAGGATATGATTCGCGTCCACATGGCCGCGGGCCGCGCGATCGAGACGTTTCACGAAAAGTGGACGATTCAGCTCAATGACACCCATCCCTCGGTTGGCGTTGCAGAACTGATGCGTTTGCTCATGGATGAACACCAGCTGGGATGGGAACAAGCCTGGGACATTACCTCGCAAACCTTCAATTACACCAATCACACGCTTCTGCCGGAAGCGCTCGAGCGGTGGCCGCTGCCGCTCTTTGCCGGGCTGCTCCCCCGCCACATGGAGATCATCTACGAGATCAATAACCGCTTCCTGCATGCGGTGCGCGAACGATTCCCGGGCGACGACGCGCGCGTGGTTCGCATGTCGATCATCGACGAAACGGGGAGCAAGTTCGTCCGCATGGCTTACCTGGCGTGCGTGGGCAGTAAGCACATCAACGGTGTTGCCGAGTTGCACACGCAACTGTTGAAGAACGACTTGCTGCGCGACTTCCACGATTTGTGGCCCAATAAATTCATCAACGTGACCAACGGCGTTACACCGCGGCGCTGGGTGGCCGTTAGTAATCCTGAACAATCAAAACTGATGACCAGCAAAATTGGAGACAGCTGGATCAGCAACCTTGACCACCTGAAACAGTTGGAAACCTACGCTGAGGATTCCGCTTTCCGGGCTGAGTGGCGGAAGGTGCAGCATGACGTCAAGGTCAGACTCGCGCAGTACATCCAGCAGGATACCGGCTTCTCCGTCGACCCCAGCTCCATGTTCGACACCCAGGTGAAGCGGATTCACGAATACAAGCGTCAGCATCTGAACGTGCTTTACATTATTACCCTCTATCTTCGCCTGAAGAATCATCCCAGGCTGGAGATCACGCCGCGCACCTTCCTGTTTGGCGGCAAGGCCGCTGCCGGGTATGCGATGGCCAAGCTGATCATCAAACTCATCAATTCCGTCGGCGAAGTGGTCAATCACGACCCCGACGTGAAACACCGGATGAAGGTGTTGTTTCTCCCTGACTATAACGTCACCTTCGGCCAGAAGGTCTATCCCGCCGCGGACCTTAGCGAACAGATATCGACCGCGGGCAAAGAGGCCTCGGGGACCGGAAACATGAAATTCGCCATGAACGGCGCGCTTACGATCGGAACTCTGGACGGCGCCAATATCGAAATCAGGGATGCCGTAGGGCACGAGAATTTCTTCTTGTTCGGCCTCACGGCCCAGCAGGTGGTGGCAACCAGGAATGCCGGCTACCATCCGCGGACCATCTACGAGTCCAACCCCATCCTCCGCGAAGTGATAGACAGTCTCGAGAGCGGCCAATTTTCGCGTGGTGACCGCAACCTGTTCCGTCCTCTGGTCGACGGATTGCTCAATAGCGACCCCTACCTTCTGTTCGCCGACTATCAATCCTACGTCGATTGTCAGGACCAGGTCTCAGCCACATTTCTCGACCATGACAAGTGGTCGAAGATGTCCATCTATAACGCTGCGCGCATGGGGAGATTCTCCTCCGATCGGGCAGTTGGGGAGTATTGCAGGAACATCTGGAGCGCAACCAAGTTGGAAGCGTTGCTGGGAAACAAGTAGAGCCATTCCATCAATACTGTCGTTCCCGGCCACGGATAAAGCTCTCCGGCGTGCCATCTGCGGGATTCACGAAGATGATGTCCTTGGGGTCGCGTCGTCGGCGTGTCGACGGCAAAAAAGACTACCGGCCCCTCAAGAATGCTGGGCAACGCATGAACGATACGGCGCTTGAAGAAGAGTAAGTCGCCGGGAGCAAATTCCGCTCCATTTGCCGAGTTCCCCATCCAGAATGTGCCTCTTCCCGACAAGAACATAGAGATATTCATCGGAGCCCACGTGATAATGCGCCGGAGTCTCCCGGTAGACCCGAAACACGCGCGCGCTCGCGGCCTCCTCGTTGGTAAGGTAGGTATCCAGCAACATAGTATCCGCAGTGTCCGGAAAGGACCGGGCGACCTGATTGAGATTGAAACGCTGGTAAGCTAGGTTCGTCTGCCATAAGGATTCTCAACCCCTTAGACAGCCATAATACGTCGGCCACCAGGGCAAGCGCCTGAATTTGCTGGGGTATGCTGTAAGCGAATTCCGAGGTGGGCAAGATTCATGGTGAAGCAAGCGGGGAAGAAGGGAAGGCCGCCGGCGGCAGAGGTGCCTGGCAAAATGGATATCCGCACGGTAGCGCGGTTGGCGAACGTGTCCATCGCTACCGTATCGCGGACCATCAACCGGGTGTCGACGGTGAACCCCAAGATGGCCAAACGAGTCTGGGAGGCGATCGAGAAGCTGGATTACTTTCCCAACACCCAGGCGCGGGCGCTGGTTTCGGGGCGAAGCCGGCTGTTGGGGCTGATCGTTTCGGAAATCACCAATCCTTTCTTCCCGGAGCTGATACAGGGCTTTGAAGACATCGCTGTCGAGCACGGCTACGAGATTCTGATCAGCTCGACCAACTATGATCCCCGGCGCATGTCACTGTGCATACGGCGCATGCTGGAGCGCAGGGCGGAGGGGGTCGCGGTGATGACCTTCGGCGTGGAGAAGCCGCTGCTGGAGCAGTTGGCCGAGCGCAACGTGCCGTTGGTTTTTGTGGACGTGGGCCCGGAAAGGCCGGGCATCAGCCTGCTGCGGGTGGACTATCGCCATGGCATCCAGCAGGGCGTGGAGCACCTGGCTGCGCTGGGGCATCGGGACATAGCGTTTATCAGCGGGCCCAAGCGGCTGCACTCGGCACAGTCGCGGCTGGTGGCCTTTACCAAGTCGCTCGAGGAGTGCGGCTCGAGGTCGATCCGGCGTGGATCGTGGAAGGGGACCACACCATGGAGGGGGGCATGGAGGCCATGGAGCAGCTGCTGAAATCGAAGCAAAGGCCCACGGCGGTGATGTGTTCCAACGACATGACGGCCATTGGCGTGCTGCACAAGCTTTACCGGGCGGGGCTCAAGGTGCCCGATGATCTGTCGGTCATCGGCTTCGACGACATCCACATCGCGCAGGTGACGATTCCACCGCTCACCACCATCCAGATGTCATGCTTCGAGTTGGCGCGAGCGGCGGTGACGGCTCTGCGCGCGCACTGCGAAGAAGGCGTGGAGCCTAAACGCAACTACAAGATTCCAACTCGATCTGATCGTGCGCGAGTCCACCGGCGTCCCAAGAGCACGCATGCTCCACCTGCGCAAACGCGGGGCGGAGGCAAAACGAATGCCTAGCCTCTATCCCGAACAGCAAAGCATACTGTTGCGCTTTGGCAACAGTATGCGGGACGTTGAAGAGGAAACGTGACAGCAACCAGTCTGGTTACACATGTCGCCCTTTCATCTACGCATGTCAATGGCGACGAGAAAGCGTGTTGACAGACTTCTAATTCCTTGAGATATACACTCTGGCGGGAAACATTTACCGCGTTGCGTAGCTTTGTTCTTTCTTATCTGTCACCGCAACGGCGATAGAAGATAACCCGAAAGAATTTAGAAGACAGCCTGCAAGACTACTTGCGGGCGCTGGAGAAAACGTTTGCTGGGAGTTAACCGTTAACGGTCGAAGCGAGACCGGAACGTTGCAGCAACGATCAATTTTCAGGAGGCTAGTATGCGTCGTTCTCGTTTCTTGTTGGCTACCGCTATTCAGTGCGGTTGTTCTTCTCGCGCCCGCAGCCTGGGCTCAGGAAAACGCAACCATTACTGGAACGGTGTTGGATCCCACCGGAGCGGTGATTCCTAATGCCGCAATCACTCTTACCAACGTCGCCACCGGCCAGGTGAGAGAGACCTCGTCCAACAACTCGGGCATCTATACATTCGTCAACGTGGGCGTCGGCCACTTCAACCTGGACGCCACAGCGCCGGGATTCGAGAAATTTTCCAGGACAGGCATCGTGGTCAACACTGATCAGACCCTGAAAGAGGACGTCACCCTCACGGTCGGCAACGCGGCACAAACGGTCACCGTGCAGGCGAACGCCCTGCAGGTGCAATCGGAAACCAGCGAGCTCAGCACCCTGATCACCGGCCAACAGGTCACCCAGTTGGCGACCAACGGCCGCAATGTGACCGCGCTTGCCGCCCTGGGCCTGGGCGTGTCCAACACCTTGCCCGCCTTCAGTGGGGTGGCCGGACTGACATCCGCGAACGGCATCAGCTTCAATGGAGCCCGCACAACCCACAACATCTACATGTTGGATGGAGGCGAACTGAACGATCGCGGCTGCGGCGGCTGCTTTAGCTCCCTGCCCTCGATCGATGCGCTGTCCGAATTCCAGACTCTCGACAGCAACTACTCACCCGACTATGGCATAGGCTCGGGCGGAACCATCCTCATGGTGATCAAGTCCGGCACCCAGGACTTTCACGGGGGAGTGTACTATTTCAACCGCAATGAAGACTATGACGCCAACAATTATTTCACCAAGCTGGCGCACCAGCCGCGGCCCGAGTTCCGGCTGAACGAACCCGGCGGCAATATCGGCGGACCGCTCTTTATTCCCCACATTTACAACAACTCCCGCAAGAGAACATTCTTCTTTGTCAATGAAGAGTGGCGAAGACTGATTCAGGGAAGTTCGCCAAGCACGGTGAATACGATCTATGGCCAGCAATTTCCCCACCGCCGGGGCCCCATTGGCGTACACCGTTCCCTCCGGCGGCGCGGTGCCGATAGTTCCCACCACCAGTGATCCAGCCAAGCTCCTGATCTACCAGGGTGACGGTCTGACGCCTGGACAACCCTTCCCAGGCAACATCATCCCCGCCAACCTGATCGATCCAGAATGCTGTCCTCGAACTGAATGCGGGCACCTTTCCGAAGCCGAACCTCGGCACCACCCAATACATTTCGTCCATCCCTCAGCCGACCAATGTCCGTGAAGATGTGGTTCGCATCGACCACGCCATCAATAGCAAGCTTCAGCTGATGGGCCATTTGCTCCATGAACCAGTCACTGTGAACTTTTTCCCGCCGTTGTGGGGTGACAGCACTTATCCGACCGTGGGCACGGCCATGCAAAATCCAGCCTGGTCGTCGGTGATCAAACTCACGCAGACGATTTCACCCACGTTGCTCAACGAAACCGCCTTCCTCTACAGCGGCAACAAGATCAACCTCACTCCTATCGCCGGTCGCGGCGGATCATTTGTCCAGCCCAGCGGCTGGACAGCTACCAGCTTCTTCCCGGTAGCCAACAATCTAGGCAGCCGCATGCCTGAGATCCAGCTCCAGGGCAAGCCGCTTGCAATACAACCTGGAGCTCGAGCTACTTTCCCTGGAAGAACGGCTACGAAGGATTCGAGTGGCGGGACGATCTATCCTGGACCAAAGGAGTGCACCAGTTCAAGTTCGGCTTCAGCTGGCTGCACGACTACAAGAACCAGCAACTGCAGTACAACACCCAGGGAACCGCGATTTTCAACTCCAGCGCATTTTCCGAGCGACTCGTATATCAACTTCCTGCTCGGCGACGCCAGCAGCTTTGACCAACTCAATTATCTGTTTGGCAAACACTGGGTCAACAACAACTATGGATTCTACGTCCTCGACAATTGGCACGTCCTTCCCCGGTTGACTCTCAACCTCGGGATTCGTTTCGACGGGTTGCCGCATGCCTTTGAGCGATATAACCAGTTTGCGAATTTCGTTCCGGCGGACTATAACACCTCGCTGGGGAATCCTGTGACTGCGGCCGGCACGCTGGATCCTGCTCAGCTCACGAATTACAACGGCACGGCGTTCTATCTCAATGGCATCAGGTTAGCCGGTGTCAATGGCTTCCCCCGTGGAAATGTCCAGAACAAATACAACACCTGGCAACCGAGAATCGGCTTTGCCTACGATCTCACCGGAGATGGAAAGACGGTCGTCCGGGGCGGCTTTGGAATGTTCTTTGAGCGTGTTCAGGGCAACGATGTATATAACGCCGCCTTGAATCCACCCTTTGCCTACATACCTACCGCCACCAACGTTTATTTCTCCAATCCGAATACCAGCGCTTTGACGGGCCTCACCACTTCTCAGACCTTTCCCTCCAGCTCTGACCAATCTGGCGTACAACTATTCGCCTCCCGGAACGGCGAATTTCAGCTTTGGCGTGCAACGGCAGCTCGCCCCGTCGGTCGTCGGCAGTGATTCAGTACGCCGGCTCTTTAGGTTGGGACCAGAACGATGACCGGGTCGATCAACACCTTGCCCTTGACCGATCCGAACAACGCAGCCAATCCGTACGACCTTCGGGAGGGCGTTTCCAAGGGCAAGCTGAACGCGAACCTGTATCGAATCTACCCCGGCTTTACCGCGATTACTCAAGAGGAGAACGAGACCAATTTCAACTACAACTCGCTCCAGATAGGTATGCGCATGGAGAACCGGCAGTGGGCTTACCATGCAGGTGGCCTACACCTATTCTCATGAGATCGATGAGGTAACCAATGATCTCAACTCGCTTTCAAATCCGTTTAATCCGGCATATGACCGTGGGTCGGGAGGGCTCGACCGGCGTCATATCCTCAACGTGAACTACATCTATAACATTCCATTTTTCGAGCACAGCTCAAACATGGCGGCACGCACTGGCCCTTGGAGGCTGGACAGTTCTCCGGGGTGACGGTGGCGCAATCAGGAGTACCGGCAATCATTCATTATACTGGCGCCGACACGCTCGGTCTGGGCGGCGGCACTACGAATCGTCCGAACCTGGTGGCGCCAGTATCTTACCCAAAGAAACGGCTGGCATGGTTCAGCACCAGCTCTTTTGCAAATCCGACTGCTCCCTGGAATGGGGGCCCAAACCAGGGCTTTGGCAGTGCCGGAAAAGACGTGGTCGTGGGGCCGGGGCTCTTCAACTTCAATTGGTCCCTGTTCAAAAACATTCCATTCAAAGAGGGAGGGCCGAGCCTGGAACTGCGGTTCGAGTACTTCAACGTCTTCAACCACACGCAATTTCAACAACATCGATGCGAACTCCGCGGACGCGAACTTCGGACAGGTCACCTCTGCCTACGATCCTCGCACCCTGCAGCTTGGGGGCAAGTTCCAATTCTGAGTCTTGAGCGGTTATAACCTGAAAGGCGACCCTCGGGTCGCCTTTTCTTTCGGGTTCTCGCAGACTCTGAAGCCCCGCCATAAACTTTGGCTCGGTGAGCGGCTTTATAATGGCAACCGAGGGGCCGCAATTGTAGTTGTCCATGAAATCAAAAGCTGTGATTTCACCCACCAGCTCATTTGGCAGCTTGGACTTGGAGATACCCCTGCCTTCCCTGATGGTCACCAGTTGATTGGCCTCGACGCCCGGAAAGTGCTCGATCAAGCCGTTGGTCCAGTGAATCTCCAGATCGGCATGGCTACTGGATCCCAGCCCGAAGTGAAGCCGGCGATCGTTCACTGAATAAAAGCTCGATTGCGCCATCACCGCCTGGGCCTGAACCTTGCCGCCATACCTGGCCAGCACCCTGGACCCAATCGCGCTGCGGTTGGATTTCGTCCCGACCAGAAACACCTTGAGCCAGCTGCGATCGCCGGAGAGATCGTTCCGGAGAAGAGATGGAGGCTCATTCAGATTGATGATCACCATATCGACGTCGCCGTCGTTGTCAAAATCTCCAAACGCGCAGCCGCGGCTGCAATGGAGTGCGGCAATCCCAGGACCGGCTTCTTCAATCAACTCTTCAAATTTTCCATTGCCCAGATTGCGGAAAATGAATCGGGGCGTCTTCAGCGGGTATTCGGGGAACTCGGCTTCTACTTCGGGATAAACGGAGCCGGTGACGACTGCGAGATCTGGCCAACCATCGTTGTCGAAGTCGGCGAAGCCGGTGCCCCAGCAAATGTAGCGAGTTTCGACCCCGAATCCGGCGGCGATGGTCACATCGGTGAAGTTTGCTGTGCCGTCATTGCGATAAAGCACATTGGTGTCGTCGGAGAAATGCGTCTTGAATATGTCGAGGTTGCCGTCGAGATTGTAGTCGCCAACCGCAACTCCCATTCCAGCCTGCTCCGCTCCATCCGCGCTGAAGGCTATGCCTTGCTCGGCGCCATCCTCGGTAAACGTTCCGTTATGTTTGTTGCGAAAGAAGAGGCTTGGAGTGGAATCGGAAGCCACATAGATATCCGTCCAGCCGTCGTTGCTGAAGTCGGCAGCAACCGTGGTCATGGCGTAGGTGCGCTGGGCATTGGCGATGCCGCTTTCCGCGGATACATCGCGAAAGGTGCCGTCGCCCTGATTCCGGTAAAGGTAATTGCGCGGCATAGGCAGCCCGCGTGGACCACAGTTGACCGCCACACCTTTGAAATTGCAGTAGGGGTTGGCCCCCGGCTTAGGCAACCGTTCCAGATGCAGATCGACATAATTGGCTACAAAAAGATCAAGGTAGCCATCGCGATCATAGTCGAGAAAAGTGCATCCCGATCCCCAGCGAGGATCGCCCTCGTAGAGCAGCCCCGCCTGCCGGGTGACATCCGTAAACGTGCCGTCTCCATTGTTGCGGTAAAGAACATTCTGACCGTAGTAAGTGATGAAGATGTCTTCAAAGCCATCGTTGTTATAGTCGCCAACGGTCACTCCACTGGCCCAACCCGTGCGCAGCAGCCCGGCCTTTTCCGTGACATCGGTAAAGGTTCCGTCCCGATTATTGTTGTACAGGCGATTGGTGGAGTCTGGAATGGGCTGATCCATGCGCGTACCGCAGAGCACAAAAATATCCAGCCATCCGTCGTTGTCGTAGTCCAGGAAGGCGACGCCGCATCCCACGGTTTCGACGATATAGTTCTTATGCGTGAGGCCGCCATAGATGACGGGAGCGATGAGTCCGGCCTGCGCGGCCACGTCAGTAAAGTGGGCAAGAAACGGGATACCGGAGGGCTTGCCGCGGGGCAGAGGCTTCACATTGCGGGTGGTAATGCCCTGACCCAAAGCCAGCGTTGACGCGGCCGTCATCCATAAGAAATCGCGGCGCGTGATGTGAGTCCTGGCTGTACTCATCCCGGCCTGTTGCTCTGTTTTCTCTGGTTGCATCATAGCGCCGCTCGGCAAGCGAGCGCCTTATTGCGGCGGCGCGGGAGCCGCATCCCCGGATACTTTCTGGATCAGCGAGTCGTCGGTTTTGCTGTGCAGCTCTTTCGTTTTCGCGAACTCCTCAGCCGCCTTTTGCTTTTGCCCAACCTGAGAGTAGAGCCGCGCCAGCCGATAGTGAGCGTCGGGCTGCGTGGGATCGAGCTTGACGGCACGTTCAAAAGCGGCGATTGCTTCCTGATTCTTATTTTGGTCGGCGTAGATGCGACCGAGATCGAAGTACGCAAGGCGAAGGTCATTTTGCAACTGCATAGCTTTGGTGATAAGCGGCTCGGCGTTGGCATCGTCATTGGTGCGCAGCGCGATGTCGCCCAGGTAAAGGTAGGCCTGGGCGTAGCCGGGATTGTTCTTGACTTCCTGCTGCAGCTCCGGCAGCGCTTTGTCATAATCGCCCTTTTTGAAGTAGAGATAGCCCAGCTCGAAGTGAAGAACAGGTTCATTGGGAGAAATGACCGCGGCGGCTTCAAGCTCCTTGATTGCATCCTCTGTCTTGCCCATGCCATCCAACGCCTCGGCCAGCAGCATGTGCGCTTGTACGGCGTCAGGATTCGCCACAAGAATGCTCTTGAACTCGGTCAGGGCGCAGTCAAATTGATGGCTCCACAAGCAACTCTGCGCAAGCACATTATGCAGTTCCAGATTGGACGGGTCATTCTGGCTCGCCTGCTGCAAATAAGGATTGGCCAGCGCGTACTGTCGCAGGCCGTAGTAGCTCATACCCAGTAATACGGTGCTGCGGGCGTCCTCTGGCTTCAGCCTTGCTGCCGTCTTGAACGCCGGGATTGCTTGAGTGAACCGTCCTTGCTTGAACTCGGCGAGGCCCAGGTTAAATGCGACCTCCGGTTGCCTCGGGTTCAACGCCAGCGACTTGCGGTACTCGGCCGTCGCCGGCTCAAACTGCCCCTGCTGTGCCAGTGCCACTCCCAGGTTGCTATGGATCTCGGGGCTGTTCGGGTAGTGCTTTTCCAATTGACGCCACAGCACTTCGGCATCGTGAAAATTGCCTGCCTGCATGAGTTCCAGAGCCTGCTTCGCGGCATCGTCCTGCGCGTGCAGAGGGATGTCCGATCGAAAGCAGGGACAGTAAAATCCATCTGGGCATGCGCCAACTGCCAAGAACAGGCCGCATGTTCCGCCTCGGGAGTGAGATCTCCACCAGCGGCATCCTAGGTGAGCGTGATGGTCAATCGCGTCACCGAAGAGGGCGGCAAGGTGAATTGCACCACTTTACCCGAAACCGTTGCCGTTGACTTTCTTGGTGGTGACCGCATTTGGCTGCTCAAACGTATTGTGGGCGTGCACGTCTTCGCCGCCGAGCACTTCCGCTTCGGCCGCCGCTGCACTGGCTCCTCCGCGCAGGATAATCTGTGCCGGGTGGGGCTCGGTAAGGTTAGGGTTCACCACCGTAAGGGTCAATATTTTGCCCATCAGCGACGCAGAGCCGTTCAGCCCCCATAAGCGCGACTCCGGACCACCGACGATGGCTTCATCTCCGGTAGCACTGAGCTGTTTCTTGATGGCTTTCCGGGGAAATGTGATCTCCGGCACGGAGAATTGGACGCGAACGGCCTGCCCGCCCTGATGCTCCTTATACATATCGAATACATGGAACGTCGGGCGTGGTAATGAAGTGTTCCTCGTGGGAGAGGAATAGCGAATCGATGCAATTGATGAGCTGCGCGCAGGCTGCGATGGCGACCTTTTCCGGATGCCGATTGAACGTGTCGAGCGTGAGCGCAGTCATGATCCCATCGCGGATGGTTAGTTGCTGGCCGAGGACATGCGTGGGGTCGAGTTTGGTGTCGCTGAAGCGATACCACGGGCCGTATTCATCGACCACCAGCTTGACGTGTGGTTCCGGTCGTACACGCCCATCGCCGTCCAGTGGTCGAGCATGATTTTTTCCATGCGGTCGGCCAGTTCGTAGCCGGGATAAACATCTTCCGCGGTGAATTTGAGCGCCTCCGGCAAGTCGGTGTAGTAGTGCATCGACCAGCCAAAGGGCGGCTTGATCCTGCGGCC
Organism: uncultured Acidobacteriaceae bacterium; assembly: GCA_963757515.1. Lineage (GTDB taxonomy): Bacteria > Acidobacteriota > Terriglobia > Terriglobales > Acidobacteriaceae > PALSA-350. Next base: position 73,651 of record CAVWRV010000004.1, read on the forward strand.
CGGGGTAAAAATGTTTTCGAAAAAGCGGGTTGTCCAGTCCACATCGTCCTGGTTTGGCCCGGAGGCAATCAGCTTCAGGTCGACGCCATAGCGGGGGAGCCAGGACTGATAGCGGCGGTATTCGCTGGCGTATTCCGCAGGCGTGAAGTTGCCGCCGCAGCCCCAGCTCTCATTGCCTACGCCCCAATACTGCACGTTATAGGGTTCGGCGTGATCCGCCGGCCGCGCGCACGTCAGACCAGCTGGTGCTGCCTGCCGGGGAATTGCAATACTCTACCCACTGGTCGAACACGTAGGGACTCAGGCTGCGAACATTGGCCGCCAGATACGGCTCGGCGCCCGACAGCTTGCAGAAGCGCACAAATTCGTCCGTGCCGAACTCATTCGGATCATAGCTAGGTAAGCCTTTCCTGGGCAGGGTTTTCGAGTCCGGATCGTCGACCCAGAAGTCGGTGCGGCGGGGGCGCTTATCTTTCGGGCCCACGCCGTCGCGCCAGTCGTAGCTGTCGGCGAAGCAGCCGCCCGGCCAGCGAATGGCGGGGGCTTTGATCTGTCGCATCTTCTCAATGAGCGCGGTGCGAATACCGCCGGTATTCGGGAATCTTCGACTTCTCGCCGACCCACACCCCGTCGTAGATGACCGCGCCCAGTTCTTCCGTGAAGTGGCTGTAGATCAGCGGCGAGATCGTCCCCAGAGGTTCGTCGAGCATGATCTCGATGATGGCGTCGTCAGAGGCAGCCGCCGCGGCAGGTTGCGGCGCAGGAGAAAAAGCGGAACCGGCCAGCGCGCTGGTTTTTAGAAAGCTGCGTCGCTGCATGCTCGTCCTCGAGGAAACATCGGGTTGCAGTACTGAACCCGCCCATGAGAAAACATTTACTCGCGGCTGTCAATACTTCCTGGTTGCCTCCGTCGACCTTAGGAAATTCTCATTTTGCGGATTTCGAAGTTCCGTGGCTTACCATACGGAGATCTCGGTAGCTGGCCCCGTTTTGGGGAAGATTTAACCTTTGAATTTATCCCGTGCGCCGTGGCGGATGTGCAGCACCTCGACACGCTTTCGTTTCTCAACGATGCGATAAATCACACGGTATATGTTGTGTTTGGTGCCATGTAGGAGGTGCCGGTAATGTGGGTTTTCCGGTATGATTGGGCAGCGGTCCGGATATTCGCCCAGACTCACGATCGCGGCCTTGAGCTCCTGATACCAACTGAGCGCCACATCAGACGTTTCTGCACCAATTGCTTCATACAGGTGTGTAAGGTCCCGCTCGGCGCGTGGGGTGATGTTAACGACATATGCCATGCTTGGCTTCAAACTCGTCGAAAAACTCTATAGCAGGGCGTGTTCGACCTTGTGCTACTTCGGCCATGCCCTGACGGATGCCTTCCTCAGCGTCGGCGCGAGCTGCGATGTCGAGCAATCGCTGATAGGCTTCCGCGTCCTGGACAACAGCAGCGGCCTTTCCATTTACCGTGAGCACGACCGGGCGCTTGGTCTTTTTCAGCCGTTTCATAAAGTCGCCGGATGCCCGGCGAAAACTTGTCAGAGACTGTATGTCGCTCGTGATGTCAATCATATCGGCTCCCCTGGCGCACCTTATTAGGTGCTACCGTGAATTATACGGGATCGAACAACTGACGGGCGGCTGCGGGTGTTTCAACTATGACGGGAAATGACAAGTCTGCTATTTCGGAGGGGTCACAGGCGCCGGCGTGACGGGTGCAGTTGCGGGGTGGCTGACGGCGTTCGCGTTCCCGGGGCCCCCTACCTGCTGCACCACCGGCAGCCTCTGCTCGGCGGGTGGCAAGGGCGGAAAGGGAGCGTGTGGCTCCGTTTGATACCAATAGGCAACTGAGTAGAAATTATCTGAGCGATGGTTCGCGTTTCCGTGCTCGATGGTGGCCTTGAAAGATCTCCTGAAAGGTATGGGAGCGTCCAGATGAAAACGGTAGACGCTTGACCGGCTGCCGGCCAGTTCCGGGCCTACGACCGGCGCCCCGTAAAGCTGATAGGAGAAAGGCTTGCCTCCGAAATCCCACGCGCCCAGGAAGTAATCTTCTGAGCCGGTGCCATTGATTGCGGGGGTCGCATCGTCATCGACGAAGAACATGTCATCCCCTTCGCCCCACCAGCCGTCCTGGTTTTGCAGAACAGACATGGTCACACCTACAAACTGCCCGCTCCCCTTGGCTTCCATCCAAACGTAGTTATCCTGACCATTCAGGTTTCGTTTGTCATCGACCAGGGGATCGCCATTGGTGGTCCAGTTGTTTGTCCATCCGTGATTGGGCTGGGCCTGGCGATACTGGGCATGGAAATACAGCGTGCCGGGGGCCAGCGGATGGGAGTCCGTCTGGTAATCGATGTTGTAATAAAAACTCCCGATCGGCTGCTTGCCCTCGTTGGAGATCGTAATCCGGGCATGCCGCTGGAAGGGCATGGGGAAAAAGCAATTGAGGCTGTTTTCGCTGCCGACCGATAGCAGCTCAGACTGCCAGGAGTAGTAGTCTCCCAGGCCCAATCCGAAGAAGTCACCAATCGGCGCTTCTACACTGGGCGTGGCCTCGCCATCCCAATAGATGCGCAGCACGATGCGTTTGAGGTGGTAGGGCTCGTCGCTCGAGATCGTGAACCAGATATGCGAAACCTTGCCCGGGCCGTCGGTGTCCAACAGGGTCAGCGATGCGCCGGGTTCGACCCTGCGGGCATCCGCATTGGCGCCGGTTGGGTCTGAACTCGAGGCGCGGTGCGAGGTGTAGGTCTGCAGGCGAGTAAGATCCGGTTGCCATCCACCGTTCTGATCTTGGGCCACGAGCGAAATGCTCGTCGCCAGGAATACCAACCCGATAAATCGCCTCACAATAGATTGCCTCATGCTGAAAGACAGATTATAGCGGGCGCCCCCTGCTCAGCTTCCCAGGGCGATGATGTGTTGCAGGATAACTTCCCCCGTCCGGGCATCTGCGCTGTTGGAGCGAAAGGCGCGGGCGTTCTTCTCGAAGCGCAGATTTCTTACCTCTTCGATCTTTCTCAGGATGGTCAGCTTCCCATCGCGCTCGAGAGCTGCATCGACTGCGCCCGGTTTGCCCGCAAACAGGCTGTAGGCAGGGGTTCCAAGGATGGCGGCTTCGCGGGCCATGGTGCCGCCTCCGCTCAATACGGCGTCGGAATGCGCCATTAAGCTGAGCGCGTCCACGGCTTTGTCGGAGACCTGGAAAGGGGCCGACCGCATGCCATAAGCACTCTTCAGCTCTTCTCCCTGTTTATGGGTTCGGGGGAGCACAATAACTTGCGAGTCGCGGTCTCCGCGCAGGCGTTCGACCAGCGCTCGGAAGAGAACTTCTGAAAAGGGATTCTGATAGTGAGCCCAGGTAGCGGGAGGGCGGACGGTGATAATCAGCCGGCCGGGATCCAGTTTCAGCTCATCCATCACGTCGGGCGAATTGTGCCAGCCGCTCAGATAGACGTTTTCCTTGAAACCCGGATAGCGGATCACCTTGTTCATGTTTACGTGCTGGCGCTGGAGCGTCAGCGGAGGGAATCGTCTCCGGCAAAAGGAGTTTCGTTGCCATTCTGGAAAATAGTTCCGAATCAACGAATTCGTAGTCGTAAATGGTCATGACCGGAATGCCCAACAGCCATGCGGCGAGTACCTGGGCACGGGAGCCGTGGTTCACCGCGATGGCGGGACGGATCTTGTGACCGTACTGCAACAGCCGGGCCGCCCGGATGACCGTAGCCATCGCGCGCGTAAGAAAGAAATGGGGGGTGCGGTGCTCGCCGATGACCACGTAGTGCAGACCGTGGGAGCGGGCGATCTCTTCCACCTGGCCGAAGCGTCTGGCCGTGATCTCCACCCGCGTAGCCAGCCTCTTCGAGTCTCCTGATGATGGGAGGGAAGAACTGAGCGTGGGGCGAGTTATCCAGGTCGATCCAGATGCGCATTTTGCTTCCCGGGAGCATCATAATCCAACTGGGGTGACAAAGCTCCGCTCGCCAGCAGCAGCCTGGCCAGGGCTCGGAGCATCCAGGCTTGCGCCCCACCGCATATAAGTGCGTGCGGTTGGTCCACAGGCGATGGCGCTGATAGTAAAAGGAACCGTCGGGCGCTGCCATGTTTCTCATCGTCCAGTGGAAGGTTTTCCAGGCACGCTCCAGGGCCGAGGGATCGATCGAAGAGAAGGCGGTGAAGTGCAGTATCGCCTGCGAGCAAGCGTGAATATCGATGGGGAAAGTCCGGTTGTGAAAGTACCTGGGCGCTCCGTCACCGGTAAAGAAGGTGGTCTGGTAATAGCGATGCCCCAGAGAGCATGGCTTGCTCAAAGGCCGGGTCCCCGGTGATCCGCTGATAATCGAGCAGCGCGCAGACGTTGTAGGAGGTGTGAAAACTGTCGATCCAGCGTTGCCGGCGAAGTCGTCCGTAATACCATCCGCCGGTTTGCAGCTGGCCCCTTTCCAGAAAAACCATGGCTTTGCGCGCCAGGGAAAGGTAGGCCTCGTTGCCGCGCAGCCTGCCTGCGCGCGCCAGAAAAACACCAACCAGGGCGCTGCTGTTGTAAATCAACGTTTTGTCGTTGGGCGTGTAGCTGAAACAGACTTCGTCTGCGGATTCGAACGAGCGGTTGCAGACGCGAAGCCATGAAGCGCGCCACCGATTCGGCAATCTCAAGAGCCTCCGCGTCTCCAAAAACTTCGCTCATTTCCAGCATCGCCGTCGCGCAAAAGTAAGACGCGATGCAGTTTGGGGAGAACGCCGGCAGCCGTGAGCCTCGCAAGCGAGAGGTAATCCCAGTCGTATCCCCAGCAGTAATCGGATTCATGCGGCGAACGGAGCCGAATCAGCTCGCGCTTGAGCCAGGCCGCTTGGGCCGAGACATCGCAACCGGATCGTGCCAGGTCGCAATATGCCGAAAGACAAAGACCCAAAGCTTTGGGATTTCGACTGGGAGGAACTTTCAGGAACTGCCGAAACCGCAGACCGCCGAAACGCTTGCCGGCTTGGATGAGAAGGATTCCCGGCGAGAGCTTTGCGTCCGTGCGCCGAGGAATGACCCGCTCAGATAAGGCGAGTTTAGCAGGTCAAACGGGTCGTATCCCGCGAAATGCCTGCTTTCGATCCATGTGCGCAATGCTTGAATCGCCTCGAACCAGCCCGGAGGACTCGCTCTGCGTCACAGAGGCACACGCTCCGCGGCACAGGCAGGATCGCTCTGCCAAACCTCTTTGAGAATACGCACGATCCTCGAGGCCGCCCGCCCATCCCACAGCGGGGGGCGCAGATGGGGCAGATCTGGCCCTGGCTTGGTGCGTGGTGCGCTCTCAAGCACCTCCAGGGCACGTGAGCAGCAAGTGCTGAGGATCGCATCCCACCACTCGGTTCGTGCCCATGGAGACGGTGACCGGCCGTTCCGTGTTGTCGCGATAGGTGAGGCACGGCACCCCGAGGAAAGTCGTCTCTTCCTGCACTCCACCAGAATCCGTAATGACCATGACGGCATGCTGGATGAGGTCAAGAAAATCCAGGTAGGAAGCGGGGGGCATCATCCAAAGACCCGGCCCAGGGAGTGGGCCACCGTTCCAGATTCTTACTGCTTTGAGCCCGGCCGCCTCAATGTTGCGTGCGGTTCTTGGATGGGCCGGGAAAACCACGGCAATGCGCTGCGCTATCTCGGCGATGGCTTCGAGCGTGCGCCGTCAACTGGTCTGCGTTATCCACGTTCGAAGGACGATGGAGCGTGAGCACGGCGTAAGGTTTGCTCATCCAGTCCCAACTCGGAGCGCAACGAAGGTTCCCGGGTGATTTTGAGAGCCCGCACCAGAGAATCAATCATCAGATTGCCGACAAAGAAGACCTTGCCTGGCGCCGACTCCTTCGTTGGCAAGATTCCGGTTGGCGCTCTCCTCGGTGGTAAAAAGGAGGTCTGCCAGGGCATCGGTCAGGATGCGGTTGATCTCCTCCGGCATGGTCCGGTCAAAGCTGCGCAATCCTGCTTCGACGTGCGCGACGGGAATTCTTTCCTTTGCCGCTACCAGCGCACAGGCGATGGTCGAGTTCACATCTCCCGCGACCAGCACCATGTCTGGCCGGTCCTGCTGGACAAGCTCGCCAAACTTCCGCATAATTTCTGCCGTTTGCGCATAATGCGTGCCGGAACCGACGCCCAGGTTGTAGTCAGGAGGGGGCACGCCCAGCTGATCGAAAAAAACCTGAGACATGGAGTAGTCGTAATGTTGGCCGGTATGGACCAGAACCGGCTCAATCTCCTCATGCTGGCGCAACTCCGCCATCAGCGGGGCCACCTTCATCATGTTCGGCCGGGCGCCGACGATGCTCATAATTCTCAAGCGGTTTTTGCCCATCTGTTCTAATAATCCCACCTGGTATCGGCAGATGTGCGGAATTTCCGGCGTACTGGCATTCAAAAACAGTAACTTCGAGGTGACGGCGGCCTATCTTGCCCGCATGCGGGACACGATGGTCCATCGCGGGCCCGATGGCGCCGGTTCCTGGATTTCGCCTGACCGCAGGGTGGGCCTGGCGCATCGCCGGCTTTCCATCATCGACCTCTCCGAGTGCCGCTTCCCAGCCTATGAGCAATGGGGATGGCTCGCTCGAGATCGTCTTTAACGGTGAGATTTACAACCACGCGGAGATCCGGCGCGAGCTCGAAGAACTGGGGCACCGCCGCTGGAAAACGGACCACTCGGACACCGAGGTCATCCTGCACGCCTTTGAACAGTGGGGCATCGATTGCCTGCAGAAATTTCGCGGCATGTTTGCCATTGCGCTTTGGGATGCGAAGGCGCGCCGCCTCTGGCTTATTCGCGACCGCATCGGCATCAAGCCGCTTTATTACAGCATTCATCACGGACGGATCACGTTTGCGTCGGAGATAAAAGCACTTCTTCAGGATCCGGATCAGGCTCGCGCGGTCAATGAAGAAGCTCTCTTTCACTATCTCTCTTTTATAACCACTCCGGCGCCCGACACGCTGTTTGCCGGGATTCATAAACTACCGCCTGGCTCGTTCCTGACCGTCGACGCGGATGGGCAACGCCGCCAGGAACGCTATTGGGACGTTCTTGACCACACCACACCCCTGACCGGCGTGGCAGAAGAAGAGATTGCCGAGCGTCTGCTCGCGGAACTGCGCACCAGCGTGGCTCTGCGTACCGTGAGCGACGTTCCGGTGGGAGTTTTTCTTTCCGGCGGAATCGACTCCAGCACCAACGCGGCGCTGTTTCTCCGAGTGCGCCACGGAAAAGGTAAAAACATTTTCGGTCGGATACGACAAGAACTATCCCGGCTGCCAAAGTGAGTTGCCGCTCGCCAGTCAAATGGCGGCTCGCATCGGGGCGGCCCACCATGAACGGGTTCTCACCCAGCAGGACTTTCTCGACTTCCTGCCGCGCATGGTTTATCTCCAGGATGAGCCTATTGCCGATCCGGTCTGCATGCCGGTTTACTTCCTCTCCAGGCTGGCGCGCGACAACGGCGTTGTGGTCGCTCAGGCGGGCGAAGGATCGGACGAGCTCTTTTGGGGCTATGAGCACTGGAAACAAATCCTGAATTTGATTCGCTGGAATGAATATCCTGTTCCGCGCGCGGCCAGGAAGCTTGGCTTGCTGGCGCTGAGCATGCTGGGCAAATCCCGTGGACCGGCGTACGAACTACTATGGCGTGCGAGCGCGGGGTATCCCGGTTTTCTGGGGTGGAGCGTATGCCTTCTCACAGCTCGCCAAGCTGGATGTGCTTTCACCCCGCCTGCGCCAACGCTTCCGAAACGAGACTTGCTGGCAGGCGATTCGCCCCATCCATGAACGGTTCATGCAAAATGCCTGGGAAAAGACTCCGGTGAAGTGGATGACCTACCTCGACCTGAATCTGCGCCTGCCGGAACTGCTTCTCATGCGGCTGGACAAAATGGGGATGGGCGCAAGCCTCGAGACCCGGGTTCCCTTTCTCGACCACAAGTTCGTGCAGCTTGCCATGAGCATCCCGGAGCAGGTCATTACGCGGGGAAACGAATCCAAGCACATCCTGAAGAAGGCGGTCAGGGGACTCATTCCCGATGACATTATCGACCGGCGGAAGCAGGGGTTTGGCGTGCCGATTCAGGAGTGGTTCCTTGGACAATCCGGCGAGTTTGCCCGGCGAGAACTGGCGGAGTTTTGCGACAAGACCGACTTTTTGGATCGTTCTGCGGTGATGAAACTGATCCAGTCAGGCCGGGGCACGCGATGCGTGGTTCCTGCTGAACTTTGCGCTCTGGTGGAAGGAATTTATCGCCGGCGAGAGCCCTTCCTCAGCCAATCAAATGGAATCGCTGGCGGCCACGCGATAGCTTCTGACCACGACAGATGATAACCACCGAACAACATCGTTCACCGAAAGGGATTTCCTTGAGGAGTTCGCCCCTGCCGCTGCTGCTTGGTGCTGGCCCTCTGTCTGGCCACGCTCACACTTTGGGTTCCTGCATACTGGCCCGTCGGGCTCTTCGAGATATCCGTTGTTTCTGATTGCGGGAATAGCCCTGGTGTTTGGAAGAGTGCCTGCGGGTGGGACGTACTTCCCGTTATTCCTGTTGAGCTTCATCGTTCTGTGGGGATGCTTTCAACTCGTCACCGGCTCGACCATCAACCGTTTTGAGACCGAGCGCGCAACTCTGCAGTGGATGACCTGGGTTGCGGTCTATTACATAGGTGTATCTACTCTGAAGGATGAGAGCCTGGCCAAACTCCTTCGCACTGGTATCGTGTGGTTCGGCTTTGCAGTTGCTGTGGAAGCCATTCTCCAGGCATATCTGTCTCCGGGAATGTGTTTGGTTTATTTCCTACTGGTTACCATGATTTCGTAATGGGCCCAATCGTCTATCACACTCACTTTGCGGCCTTCGTCGAGACGATTCTCCCCATTGCACTCTTCCTCGCCCTCAGCGAAACAAGTGAGTCGTACACCTTCCTTGGGGTTTCGGCAGTGCTGCTTACGGCTTTGGTAGTCAGCGCTTCACGCGGAGGCCTTCTGATTTGTTTCGGCTGAAGTGGTTGCGTTGTGGTTCTGTTGCGTCTGCAGCAAGCGAAAGTTCGGCCGGAGAATCCGGTTCCTGGCTATCGCGCTGGTGGTCGTTACCGGCGATTCTGACATTGATTGTTGGATTCGAAACAGTGTCGGAGCGGTTTTATTCAGAGGCCATGACCCTCGGGCGCCTTCAGTTCGCCATTTCCACGCTGCACATGATAGCCGTGCATCCCTGGATTGGCTGGGGGCTGGGTTGTTGGCCTGCGGCGTATCCCGCCTTCGCCACGTTCGACCCTGGAGCCATCGTCAACCAGGCGCATTGCGACTGGTTGCAGTGGACTGCGGAAGGGGGCTTGCCGGTCGGGCTCGCCATGCTTTCTCTCGCTGTTTGGAGCTTCAGACCGGCGATTCGATCAATCTGGGGAATTGGCGTGATCGCTGTTCTGATCCATGCGGCGTTCGACTATCCATTTTCACGCCCGGCGGTGGGCGCGTGGCCGATTCTGATTCTTTCTATGGCAGCGGCTACTCGACGAAACTGCTCTATGCAGGGCTGACGGTTGACGACTTGCCACCACCCAAGCCCAGAGCCACGCCGACAGCGGCTCCCGCCGCGATGGCCACGATGATGAGGATCTTCGCAGTATCGCTGTGTTGGGGTAGGGGAGGGGGCGCGGTGGCGGTGGGCGTGGCTCGGGCGGGGCGGTTGCTTCTGGAATGGCGCCGACCTCCGGGCCCCGCATTTGAGGGGAGCGTATCACCGGACGGCGTGGGAGGAGCTGCGGCCGGAGTGCTTGTTGCCGGAGGCGCTGTAACCGGGGCGGACCCTGGAGTTTCTCCGCGAATCTCACTCAACGGCATCTGGTGAACGTCTGAAACGGACATCACTCTGGAAGCCCCTGGCGCAGGGGGAGAATCGAAAATGCTGCCCGTGACCTCTACCGACGCTCCGACCAGGTCATCCAGCCCCGGTCCCTGGAGCTCGTAGGTAACGTTGCTGGCTAAATCGGTCAGCAGAAAGTGTCCGTAGCGGCCGGGATGGTCCTTGCGGAGGATGCCATGCAGCGTCAGTTGCGTCCCTGCCGGGGGTGCAGCTTGGCCCGACAGTGCAGGGGTTGGATTCTGCTGCGCAACCTGGATGGCAAAGTTAAGCGCCTTGCCAGGCTCCAGCCGAGCCACGAGCGCGCCCGCTGGATTGCGAACCTCGGCGGCTCCGCCCTGCGCACTCACCTGGAGATGGACCTGTCCAGCACATCGACAAGGACTGCGCCCTGTGGAGACAGGGAAGATACTTTCGAGCCCATCCGCGATCAGTGCGTGGGGACCTCGCTGGATCGCTGTTCCGTGCTCAAGAACGCCATATTCGCGGAACACCTGAACCGTCTGCTCCCGGCTGGAGCAGGAGATTGGAGCCTCCGGGAAACATGAGGTCCGAGGTAGCCACTGCCCGCCTGTACCAAGTTCCCTTGAAACAGCGTCGAGTTGCCGTGCACCACTGCGCCATCGATCTGTGCCTGCCCGCTGGTCACAACAAAGCCGATGCTCGAGGGGGACGCAGCAACACTAGACCAGGCAACCGCAGGTGAACAGCGAGATGGCGGACTGTAGCTTGACGAACATTCTTGCCCCTTGGAGAATCCTAGCCCCAATTTGCCCAAGTTTATCCTCGGGGGTATCGAGTTCGCAATGGTATTCACGGCCAGGAGTCATGCTTTACCTGACTGCTCGGGCAAAGATGTATCAGCCGATATACTTCCCCGCCTGTTCGGCCCGAGACCCCGGAACGAAACGTCCTAATCTGCCGATTGGCCTCAGATGCCGGACCTCAAGTCGAAGGTCGCGGAAGTCCTCCAATATCTTTCGCGTCTGACCTCTCCAATATGTCTTTACCAGGGTTATGAATGTTATGCCATCCGCTCCAGATTCAATCCGTGACATCAGGCCACGATATCCCAGGCGTTGAACCTTCCGCGAACGATGCCATCGACGAGAAGCGTGTCGGCGTGAAAGAAGCTCAATGTATGGTACAGGCCTAGAATGAACTCACAGCCAGGCTTTAGGACGCGGGTGGCACTCCGAGATACAACGCACTGTGTCACAAACATTTGCCTGTTCGGTCCATGATGACGTAGGACTTCGAAAGGAGAAGAAAGCGTTCCGTGACGATCGTCGCTCCCGGGAAGAGATGCTCCAGATCTCGACGGGTAAGCAGGCGGATACTTGCTAAAGATTTTTTCACTTGCGCTCGGCTCGGTCTGTTCAGCAATCCCCATAAAGTAAAGTAACGAGTCACGAAATAGAAATTCAGGAGTCGCGGCCACCAATGGAGAAACAGCGTGCCAAGGTGCGGCTCGACGGGAAACCATTTGTTTGGAGTTTGACAGTAGAAGGAGTTTCCTACGCGGCGCAGCTCCGAGGCGAAGCGTTGCATGTCCTTCCAATTCCCAACATGTTCAATCACAGAATTAGAGAAGGCCACATCAAACGATTTATCTGGAAACTGGAGGTTGCGTCCGTCTCCGATCACACACCTATCGCTTCCCGTCTCCAATTCTTTCGGATCCTCGTTGAGCACCGTAACCTCGTAGGGCGTGTCGAGCATGCGCCAGATTTGAGGCGTTCCCCCAACGTCCAATACCGTGCGGCAAGCAGACGGTGGAAAGACGGAGCAGAAAAACCGGATCCGCCGCCTGCGGAATCGTTCCATGAAGAAGATTGCGACTCGCGAATACCTCATTTATTTTTCGCTCTTGTTTACGTGCCACCCGGCCCCTTTAGCTTAGCCTCCTTTGATTGAGCAATCCACAGGTGGGATGTGAGTTCAGCCAGAGGGGATTCGCGCTGTTTGACTTATCTTCCACTGTTCGGGTAGCCAGGCGGCCAGGTCGCTCATTTGCGCCGCCGGCGAGTTGATCAACAGTTGGGTGGGCCGCATTTGCAGGCCCACATCATGTCCGCGACAGGTGCTGGCATCCAGCCAGAAAGGACGCGCCTCGCGCGAAATAGCAGGATCAACAGACTCAAGGATAGGACCTGATACGTTCCCGCTCCTGCTGCAGATGGTATGTGAACAGCTTGATGGACGTCGACAAAAAGCTCAGGCAAAGAAAACGTAAGCAGGTAGGAAGCCCTGGGGACGCTACCATTCTGTTCAAGGCACTCATTCCTATGGTCAGAACAATGGCAGCATCAAGCCACAGAGCGGACCTTTCGGGGGCCACCCCGACACCAACGCCAACAAATTTATGCCTCGGGGTGACGGGTCCGCAACGGATTTTGCGGCCCACCCGGTCACGTCCTGGCTAACCTCACAAACAAACCTACGTACTATCACGACTGTGGAGTCGCGGAAAGCATTCTTATTTCATCGGTTTGTTTCACAGTTTATGTGTTACGGGTTATATTTGGGGCGGGGTCACAATCCATTTGCTCCAGCGCCGCTTGTTTCGCTTCCTTGCTTGCTGCGTTACAAAAAATGGGGATTTCCCTAAAGCAGAACAAGGTCGATCCTGATGTCCGAATGGCCTTTATTGCACCATCTCAGGATGGAACCGCTTGGTGTGGCTCTCGATGCCAGGTGCTTCGCCGATTGCTCAATGGCTAAGAGGGGCACGTTCTCGGAGCAGAGGGAACTCGGTGCTTCCACTGAAAACCCAAGGCCGATCGCTTGCCCGATCTGCCAAAACACGGCTTGCTTCATGGCTGCACATCCCGATGCGGACATTTACCGCTGCAAATGTTGCACACACGCATTCAGCGATCCTGGTTCCATGCCACGGCAGGAGAGATACGACCCGGACTATTACCACGATACGCATCGCCGTTGGTTTGAGCACCCTAACACGGCACTTTTTAAGCGCATAACCGCCGTCATTCCGACGGGGGCATCGGTTATTGATGTAGGGTGTGGCCGTGGCGATTTCCTCCGGCATGTCCACAGGAACCGCCCTGACGTGCAATTGACCGGCATTGATTATTCCCCGAATCAAGATAAAATTATCCGTTTCCTCCAAGGCGACGCGTTCGCACTCGATATTCGCGATCGATTTGACGTGGTTGTTTCGCTCAACGTCATTGAACACGTATCCGACTGCGTCGGATTTGCCAACCGTCTACGCGAGTTGACTAAGCCGGGCGGAACGATCGCGATTATGACGGTGAATGAATCGAGCATCCTCTACGGCATGGCGCGTATCGGTCGACTGCTGGGCGTCCCGTTGGCTTTTGATCGTCTGTACTCGCGCCATCACCTTCACCATTTCACCTGCGCGTCGCTGCTCAGGCTGCTGGAATCGTGCGGCTTGAAATTATCCCAGCACATCCTGCACAACTCACCCGTAAAGGCTGTGGATTTGCCGGTACAAAGCCGTATGGCCGATGCCGTGCTTAGAATTATGGTTGGGGGCGTGTGTGGCGCTGGTTACGTTCTCTCGAAAGGCTATCTGCAAACTGTGATTTGCTCGGGTAACTTAAGATAGTGACGGCCCAAAGCGTCCGCTAATGAAGCTCGCGCGGAGCGTTCATCTCGTCATCCTCTACGATTACGTAGCGCGGAATTCCACGGCTCTGATCGTAGACCCGAGCAAGATACTCGCCGACGACACCGATGGAAACGAGCTGTATGGCCCCCAAGAAGGTGACCATAACGATCACTGAGGTCCAGCCCTGCACAGCCCTGCCTGCCGCCAACTGACCAATCGCGTACGCGCCGTATAACAAGCAGAATACCGCAGTCAAAAGGCCGAAGTAGAAGGACATACGAAGGGGTTTGGAGGAGAGCCCCATCACGGCTTGCAGAGATAAACGAAGCATTTTTCGTAATGTGTATCCAGACGCTCCTCTATTGCGTTCCGGGGCGACGTATTCGATTTTAGTCGCGGGGAAGCCAAGCCATCCTACCAGCCCTCGTACAAACGGGTAACGGTCCTTAAACTGCAATACAGCATTCACCACCACCCGATCCAAGAGCTGGTAGTCGGCAGCGCCTCTTACCACAGGAGTCTCACTTAACATGTTGAGAAGCCGATAGAAGAGACTCGAGGAAAGCCTTTTGAAGGGTCCGACGCCGGCTGTTCGCGTGCGTACCATTTGGACGACCTTAGCGCCGTTACGCCAGGCTTGCGTCATGAGCGGAAGCAACTCAGGCGGGTGCTGTAGATCGCAATCGAGCGTGATTACGGCCGACCCGCGGGCGGCTTCCAATCCCGCCAAAAGCGCCGACTGCTGACCAAAGTTTCGGCCGAAGCGAATCAGCCGCACCGAGGAATCCCGTGCGCGCAAGCTCCGGATCAGTTCGGCGGTCGTATCGCTTGAACCATCATCGACGAAAATAATCTCACAGACCTCAGGCTCGGGTAGAAACAACCGAACTGCTTCGAAGACTGCCAGAACGTTTTTTTCCTCGTTATATGCGGGAATCACTACACTGATCGGTCGCCCACCATCTCTGGCCGAGCCGTAGCTATTCATGGTGAAAAGCGCCAAAAACGAGTCTTATCGCACTGCAGCGATCAAGACTTAGCTGGTGGGCAATAGCCGTTGTGGAAGGGCCGCTCATGCTAGCCCGATCAGCCGCTGCCCCTTGGTTAGACTTGGATCCGCCGCATGAACCCCGGACAGACCTCCCGGTTTTTGTAGGCCTTGCTGAACGCCGCTCGACATAAAAGCTCATGCTGTAGTACCAGTAAAGCAGAGCCATCGTTATCATGCCGAGAACATATTGAGGCAGGGGGATGGCAATGATTCCTGATAACGCAGCAAATGTCGTGGCCAGCGAAAATGCCAACTCTGTGCCGAGTGATTTCGGGCACGAAATTGCAGCCGCCAACCCGATATTGATACATAGCAACAACATGCACCCCAACACGCCGGCTTTCGCGGCTACGGTGTAGAAAATAAATTTGTGGTCCCGATGAATAATTTCCTGCACGCGCGACCGCAAAAGCGCTTCGTATTTCTCTCCACCATAGATCACAGTCGGGTCTACAGCTTGCACATATTGCACGGCGGCAAGATCACGCCAAGCGGACACATATGGATTAGTTAAGTAACCCAGTCCCAGATACGCGGTGTGCCAAAACAAATGATGATTCAAAGACTGTTGGTAGCCCGGTGGATGAGTGACAAGAAACCTGTCACGCTCATGCAAGGGAAACTGTTCATAAAGTAATGGCAGGCTCATCCCGATTAAAAGGGTAGCCGAGAGCAGTATCTTAATCGATCGTCGGAGAAAGCTGAAACATACGAGAATTGCGAAAAACAGCAGCACCGGAGAACCGGACTGCGTCCTGATCCATTGGGCAAACCCAAGACTAATGCCCAACAGAAAGACAATCAAAAAGCGGAGCCATGACCTCACATCTGCCTTGAGAGCATAAAGAAGCCATGGGATCGATATCAGCACAACTGATCCCTGTACAACGTATACATCGCCCATCTTATAGGAAAGGTATGCAGCGCCTGCAATCGGGACAACGGCAAGTAGTCGTGGCCAAACCCCGGAAGCAGTTAGCCACAAACCCGCCCCCCCGGCAGTTGCTGAAACGACAATCATCCCCAGGAGAAAAGCATCGATCGATCGATCTGCAGTCCATCCCGTTTGCCGTGCAAGCAGTGGAACGATATAAAAGAGGCCGGTGTCGTCCCCACATGGAACAGCCTCCCATCGGTCGTTGAACTTCCCGACAAGCGGTACGCCTGTTTCGTTCCATCCCAGCAGTGCTTCACTTACTTCGCTGTAGCGATCTCCCATCATCCCGATCTTTGTTTTGAGGGGCACGATTGTGGGAACCTGGCGGTAGCTTACGGGCATACAAAGTCTCGGCAATTGCAATGAGCCAGAGTTGCCGCTGCTCCCCTTCTTGGACTGAGCGGGGCAACGGTATTCGCCGGCGCCGAAGGCGATGGCGGTGGAGAGAACGAGGCAAATCGGCTTAAAGCGAAGAAAAGGCATTAGGATTCGACTCGGGGAAGCGTGCGCAATTGGATTTGCAAAATAATCCCGAGCACAAACATATAAAACAAATTGAGGTCGGAATAATACGCGATACCTACGTCAAATCCAAAAATGACATAGACCAGAATGCAGTACAGAAACACTTGCCATCCCAACCTGTTCACCTTGCGCATCCTCCACATCGCTCGAATGAAGTACAATTGGCCTCCGGCGTAGAGTAATAAACCAACGCTGCCGTCTTCTGCCAGGACGGACAAGAGCGAATTATGCGGGATATTCATGGCTTCAAAACCTCCCCATTGAACCGCATACCTGGGATCTCCAATGACGGTTGCCGCGTAAAGGTTGAAACCTACGCCCGTAAGGGGATGGTCCCGGATGACCTCTGAAGTCTGCACGTCTTGTGCGATCCGCTGATAAAAATTGTCACCGCGGGTCACCCGGTCTTCAAACACACCGGGGTAGAGCAGTTTAGCGACCACGGCGACAGAGAAAAGCGCGGCAAATAGGCAGTTCCACAGGCTGCGGGAGACTAACGGGGCCTTGGCAAAGTAGTCTATCGAAGCACATACCAAAACGGCGATGATAAGACCTCGATTCATCGGCATGAGTGCGGACGCTAAAGAAGCCAGGACTCCCGTACTGTGCAATAAGTGCTGCGTGCTGGTCAGGGAGCTGCCGATAAGACGCCGGGAATAGATGATGAAAAAGAATCCCAGAATTCCAATGAGCGACAGCACGCTGGAGTTTTCGAAAGGGCCATCTACACGAAGAATCTTGACGTCGTCGCTGTAGACCCAGGCTTCGATCGCTCCGGGCCACGGAAGAAGGTTTTTGCCGCTTACCAGCTCACTCCCACAAACGGCAGCAATGCCCAGCATCAGGACGCAAACGCAACCGTGAAGCTTGCCCAAATTGCGAGTGATTGGAAAAAGCCTGACTGCATACAGACCTAGCAGTGCGGGCATCAATATGCCATCCAGGAGGAGCCGATAAGAACCCAATACATCGAAGACAGGATGGTCCGCAAGTGAACCGAAGCAGACCACGAGATAAAGGGCCCAAAGACATCCGCTGATACGCACGTCGCGCGTGAGCGGCGTCGTGTCGGTTCTCCGCGACATGAAAAACAACTCAATTGCCAGCAGTACTATGAATGCGCGGTCAATGGTAAAGATGGCTCGTTCCGCCGGATACGAAAAGAAGTAGTAGCAGTAGGGGAATACGGCCACCCAAACGAGTACGACATAATCGAATCGCCCGCGTATGTAGCTGATCGCAACCCAGATCAGCAGGATCCACCCGCCAAGAATAGCAATACCTACAGGCGTAGAAGACATGGAAAGCAAGACCGCGAGCGCTAATAGAGAAACCAAGCCAAGCAACCAGGACAGCGCACGCATCGTGCCCGACGGTCCCACATCCGGTGCCCATGATTGGTTGCTAAATAATTCCATAGAGATCAGTTTTCAACGCGCGCCGCTTGAATCGGCCGCCCGGGCATCCAAACCCACCGTTCTTTGCGTTCTGATCGCTTCCTCGATGGCGAAAGTGGCCTCTGTAACCTCGATCAGTTCTGCGAAGGGAATCGGGGCCTCTTTGCCCTGCTCTCATGGCTTCGATCGTCAACTCCATTTCGCGGCGATGGCCTTTGTCCCGGCCGCTCTTTAATGTCTCCGTCTTGCCGTTGCGAGAGAGGGAGAGGGTCTTGAAATCATCCATACGCGCGATGCTGCCTCCGCAGAATACCTCGAAATATTCCTTGGCCACGGCTCGGTCCCCATTGGCGACGTACAGCAGATTCGCCAAAGAGCCGTCCTCAAAGCGGATGGTGACCGTGACGTTATCCCGGTGGTAGCGTCCGGCATCCGGCAGGGCCGCGGCGGTGACCGTTTGCATAGGGCAGCCGACAACGGCTCGCGCCCAATCGACAAAATGACACAACTCCCCAACGATCCGTGCCGCCATTCTCCGGGATCCTGAATCCAACTGCTGCGGGGGATGAACCCAGCGTTGCAGCGGATATGCACCAGCATGGGCTCGGTGCGGCGGGCAAAAAAGTCTATCAGCTTTTCCGTAAGCGGCGAGAAGCGGCGATTGAAGCCCACCATGAGAAAAGGCGATCGGCTTTCCGCCAGACGCTTTCGCGTAGGCCGTTCGCACCATCTCCAATTGCTCGCGATTGATCGCCAGCGGCTTTTCGACAAAGACCTGCTTACCCCGCTCCAGCGCGCTCTTCACATATGCGGCATGGCTGTTATGCCGGGTAAGGATGAAGACCGCGTCCAGATTGGGGTTGGCCAGCAGCTCGGAAGGGGATTCAGCGAGCCAAGAAACCAAAGCCCGTGCGAGCCGACGCGGCAGCTGCGCCCGTGCTGGTGGCAACGGATTCCAGGATCAGCCCGGCCGAGGAGCGGAGATGGGGAAAGATGACCCCCCGCGCAAACGCTCCCGCGCCGATGCATCCCACACGCAGCTTGTCTTTCGCCCGCGGCTGCACCGCACGCGCCGGCAAAGACGGCTTAGCAGGCCCGCACATCGCCAGGCGCATGGTAATCGATGATCCCGGTATAGGCGCCGGCCTCCACGGCGGCGTACGCCTTTCCGCCTTCTTCGACCGGAAAACGATGTGCAAGCAGCGGCTCTACCTGGAGCGCTCCGGAGGACAAGAGATCCAGAAAAGCCTCCATATTCCGCTTCTCCGTCCAGCGAACAAAGCCGATCGGATAGTCCTGCCCACCTTCTTCATAACGCGGATCGTAGCGGCCCGGACCGTAGGAGCGAGACATCGCGAGGGAGATCTCTTTCCTGTACATGTTCGCTCGAGAAACTCCCATGCCGACATCTCCAATAACGGAAATGCGGCCGCGGTCCCGCAACAGCTTTGCCGCCAGCTCCAGCGGATCCGCCGATCGGGTAGCCGCAGTGATCAGCGCCGCATCCACTCCGTAGCGCGAGAAGGAAGCGACGGCGCCCTCGAGGCCCGGATCGCTGGTGCTTAGCCCGAGGTGCGCGCCAAACGACATTGCCTGCGCAGCTCGTTCGCTCGAAAGATCGATGGCGATCACCCGGCAGCCGGCGGCGCGCAAGACCTGAATCGCCAGAACGCCCACCAGGCCGACGCCGATGACCGCTACCGTCTCCCCGAAGGTGACGTTTGCCTGGCGTACTCCCTGCACGGCGATCGCGCCAATGGTCGTCAACGACGCAGCCTCCAGGCCTACATTGTCTGGAACGCGAACGGCGAGATTCGCGGGCACAAAATTGATCTCGCCGTGAGCTGGCATAGCCGGCTGCCTGCGCAGGCCACGCGGTCGCCCGGCTGAAATCCAGTCACGCCCGCACCCGCCTCCAGCACAAACCCGGAGCAGGAGTAGCCCAGCGCAGAGAGCGTCTCCAGGCGCGCCTGCACTTTCTGACGGGCGGCCGCAATGCCATTCGATTGCGCGTACTCGAGTACCTGCTTCACCAGATCGGGGCGAGCCATCGCTTTCCCGAAGCAGAGATTTCCGTCCAGCCTCCACCGCCGCCTTCTCCGTGCCGGAGCTGATCGCGGAAAAAGCCGTGCGCACCAGAATGCCTCCCTCCTGAAGCTCGGGAGCAGGCACATCATACGCAGCAACTTGCCCGGATTTCATGTCTTCCAGCAAAGCGCGCATTCAATGCCCCTCCATCAGGGGATGGAGTTCAGCGGAAGGATGCGTGTACCGCTGGCCGCGTAGGAGGGAGTTGATGAGCGCCGCCAACTGCCTCGCTCTTTCATCCCAGGTGCCATCTTTCACCACCGCCTGGCGTTGCGCCGCAAGCGCCGGAGTGTCCTCTTCGAGCGCGGCTTCGATCTGGCGCGATGAACTCCTGCGTCCCGCGATAGAAACGCAGGCCCCGGCGTCTGCAGATATTCGTAAAGCGGCGCCATCACCACCGGCTTTCCCGTGGCCAGATATTCGCGTACCTTGATCGCGCTTCCGTAGCTGGTAAACGTGTTGCTCTCCCGCCAGGGCAGAACGCACACGTCGAACTGCTGGATGTATCGCGGCAGGTCGCGATAGGGCTTTGAGCCCAGGAAATGGATGTTAGGAGCTGAGATCCGCACCAGGTTTGACTTGAGGCCGAGCAGCACCCAGTGCCAGCCGGGGCGCAGCCGGGCGACCTCCGCCATCAGCTCGGTGTCCATCACATAATCCATGGTGCCGAAGTAGCCCAGGATCGGATGCGGGATGCCGTCGAGCTCCGGAGCGGGCTCCCCCTTCAGATCAGAGAAATGTTCAAAATCGACCGCCTGCTCCAGAAAAAACCGATGGGGCTCCGTCGCTTCGCTAAATAACTTGCGGCCGGAGTACAACACCACGTCGGCCGCATCTTTCAGTTGACGGTCGTATTTGCGAATGACTTGCGTCGACAATGCGCTGTCTTCGTTGGCATCGTATTTGTCCGATACCTGGTAAAGAAGCAGCTTCTCACCCAGACGTCCTGCCATCTCAGCTGCGGTAGGGATCGCCACCCAGAGAATCGGGCGCGAGATACCGAGCAGCAGCATGGCCAGCGCGCAGTTGCGCGACCAGCAGAATCCGGTTGAGCCAGCGGCCAATCTTCGATCCGTAAAGCGGCAGGTTGACCGGAGTCATCACCCACAGGCCCTCAGGAACCTTGCGCAGCCAGCGGGCGTAGCTCTTGAGCTTGCGTCTGATCTTGAGGAAAAAATCCGGGTTTGCCATCGAAGGCAGCCCCATGCTGATGGAATTGACAAAGAGGACCTTGTTCCGCAGCGCATAGCGCTTGAGCAGATGATTCTTGGAGTGAGGATGGTGGTACCACCAGTCCTCGCCCGCAAAGCAGACGATGCTCTCACCCTCGAGCGTGCTTTCCAGGTTGGCTTCCATTGTCAGTCCCATTGCACCCTGGTCTGCACTTTAGCAGGCAGGCACGCCGTGGTTTGGATCCGGATACAACTCACAGGTAAAGACGAGCCATATTCCCGCGAGATCTCCGCGGGCAGAACCTCAGTGTCAGAGGGCTGGCCGCCTCGCACTGGAGGGTAAGCCGGCGCGGTCCCGCGATGACGCAGCTGACCGTCTCTCCACTCATCATCTCAGAAGAAACACGCCATTCGGGGCCCAGGACATATCGCAGATCAAGCAAATGCTCTCCCGCCCCGCTCAGCTCATCGAGTACTGACAATGAGCGCCTGGCTCAGTTCGACCGTCCTCTGGTGCTCGATGCCAATCCTGGAATAACCCTGATGCGACGCTCGCACCGCTGCCTTCCCAATAGGTGATCGGCGAAACAGCCGCCTCGTTGCCGCATTGAAAAAGCAACCGCGGATCGGCGCTCAGGATATTCTGGTCCGCTCCATCAACCATCAGGGTATTGTGCGCCCTGGTGGAGCGATCCAGGTTTCGCAGCTCTGCCGAACGCGTGTAGCATCGGCTGCCGCTATCGCAGAAAACCTCGTCCGGGCCAAGGCGAAAAACAACCGATAACTTATCGCAATGGGTATGACTTCCCTTTCCCCCGAAGTCCATTCGGCATCGCGCAAAAGACGACCGACGCTTCGCCCGAGCGGAGCGACGGCGATTCCGGAGTCCGGCAAGAGTGCGGCTCGGCTTGTCCTCACTTCTGCCAAGGGGCATCTGGAGCAGATGAGATGCCAGCCCGCAGAGGGACCCGACGCGCAGGGAGTGCCTTTCGCCGGCCGGGAGCCTGTTTGCGCAATATCGTCGCCAAGCAGCTCAACCCTGCCATTGTCGCAGTCTCCGAGGTGCGGCAGCTTCCCGTCGTCATCGGCCAGAAGAGCAATCCATTCGAACATCAGCCGCAAGCGAGCCTCAAACTCCGGCGCGATCACGCCCCGGCATGCGTCGCTGCACCACCAGACGAATGCAGAAACATCTGTGCCACAAGAACGTGATAACCGGTGGAAGCCTCGCAATCGCCGCCATCCGGATAGGTCTGAAGCAAAATCTCCCGTTGACACCGCTCGCGCATATTTTCCAAACCGCCGCTGCATCCCGGGACCGCGGAGATAGGCAGACAAGGTGGTCAACCCGACGATGTTGCTCAGGTAATGATTGCTGCGCACCAGAAAAGAGAACTCGCTGTGAGCCTCGATAAAACGAAGATGCTGCCACAGCGAAGCGGTCATCTGATCGAGCCAGGGCTTCTCTTCGTCTGGTAAAGGGCCATAGCAGGTCCATGGTAAGGCAGAGACTGATTGCCCGCAGCGCTGCCTCCATCGCGACCGTCCAATTCACTCCCTTTCCGAGCTGGATTGCGCACGATCCAGTCTGTCAGCAAAGACCGGAGAGCATCCCGGTATCTTCTTTCGCCGGTCAGCACATAGGCCTTGGCCACGACCGGACTCCATTGCAAGCGCGAGAGCTCCCACGGGGCCTTCACATCCGATCCATCGTGGCGAACGATGCGAATTTTTCTCGAGTCTTCGAGCGGCCAGCTTTTTCCGGAAACCCAGTCGCACTGCCAGTCGGGGTTCGTCCCGAGACTGGGGGCTCCCGTATCCCATCAGCGGATACTCTCCCCGCAGGATGGCGTCAGCATAAGCGAGAATAGCCTCGCGGCCGTCAGAGAGATCTTGCTCTGCGAAGCGATAATAGCCGATGGGATGGAACCGAACCGGGCAAGCACCGCCCTGGTCCTGCAAGCTGGAAACTCGATTTGCGTATGGACCGGATGCCGCGCCACGCCAGCTTCCGCCGATCAGCGCCGTGCAGTGAATCGGTTGCGCAGAGGCACCTGGCAAGCCGAGCGCAGCGTCATGGCAGCAGGGTTGAGCCGTCGGCGGTGCTCATGACAACCCGGCTCGCGCCTGGTTGTGCGGGCATGTCGCTCAAGGCCAAGGAGACATTCCGGGCCCAACTGTGGCGCTCGACCGCGGCCTGCCGCGCGGCCATACCGAGCTGCTTCACGCTTCGCTGGATCCAGGGCAAGACGCAGAATCGCCTCCGCCAGCTCTTCGACGTCGCCTGGAGTTACCAGCCACGCAGTCCGGTCATGCTCAAGAACTTCCGCCAGCTGCTCCAGGCGGCTGGCGACAATGCCCTTGCCCATCGCCATGTATTCAAAAAGCTTGGTAGGCGACCCGAAGAACCGGCTGCCGTCCGGCATGGGAATATGCGGCGAAACCAGAATGTCGGAGGCGTCAAGATACTCGGCGACCTTATCGCTCGGCAGCGATCCGGTAAATATCACCTCTCCCGTCTTCTCGTAAGCTGCCAGGGCGGAACGCATTTCTCCATGGAGCAAACCATTGCCCATCAGAACAAAGCGCAAGCGGCATGGGCAGGGACTGCTCAACAGTCTGACGATCGCCTGCTCGCAGTATCTCGATTCCGTGCCACAGGCTGAATGATCCGGCAAAGCCGACCAGCACCTCGTCGGGCGCCACATCTAGCTCCTTGCGTCCTGCTTCTCTCCCCCGGCCAGGATAGAAATAATCCGGATCCACAGCATTCGGATTCACCCGAATGCGATCTGCTGGGATACCTCTCTCGGCCAGTTCGTCCCTGAGGACTTCGGAAACCACGATGATCCTGGCCGCGCAGCGCAGCGTCACTTCCTCGCACAACCTGATCCAGCTCCGGAAAGGAGTAGGATCCCAGTGATCCGCGATCCACCCTTCCGGGCCGTTGTATTCAAGAATCAACGGAACCTTCAAGCGCCTCGAGAGGAGCGCTCCGGCGATCGCAAAACGGCAATGCCGCTGATAGAAAGCCCGTGGAGTGGCCGATGCGAGATATCTTTGCACTCCTCGGGCAAATACAAAGTTATAGGAAAGCATGGCGGCTTCCCAGAAGAAGTAAGGGCGGCCTTGGCGGGTGATGATCTCGTTCTCGAAAGCGTCCTGCGCCAACGCAGTGCCGCTGAAGACGCGGCAGGTTCTTCCCGTGCGCCTTGAGACCGTATAGGAAACCGCGAATGTGGCTGATCGCTCCTCCGCTCGATCCCATGCTCGCAAGGCTGGGAATCAGATAGGCGATCTCCGGGTCGCCGCTGCTCGTATCGGCGGTCAGCAGGTGCGGCACGCATAAGGCGGAGGTGAAGATAACACCACCAAAAGATCAGCGTCTTCAGCGTCGAGCAGGATGCTGAACAAAACTCCGGGAGCCGACACGGAGGATATCGGTGGTTCGCATCGGTTCCCACCGGCCGCCGCCATCGCACAGAACCGTTTCCTGGCATCGATGCAGGAAATGAATGCACTCGATAATCTGCCTGATAGCTGGAAGTCATGCGAGAGATTCAAAGTAAAAAACAATGGCCCGGCCGCGAAAACCGCGAAGCAAGCGGATCCGCTCCATGAAACTGCTCTCTCGCAGCCTGCGATGAGGGAATTCCCTGATCTCGATTCCGGGATATCGGCTGCCCACCAGATCGCGCGCACGTTTCGCGTCTCCCGACCAGACGTACAGATAAATGACATCACCCTTTGCCGTCGATATCACTTTGGCTGGAGGACCGCCTCTAGCGATCGCGGCGTCGTGTAGTGACTGTAGTAGCGAGGGCTGTAGTAGTAATACTGCGAACTCATATCCGCCCGGACGCCATTGAGCACGATGCCGATGATATTGGCGCGTACTCGCTTGAGTTGCTCTACCACGCTGGCCACCGCGCTCCGGTTGGTGCGCCCGGCGCGGGCAACGATGATCACGCTGTCGGCCAGTGCAGCAATTTCCAGCGGTTCCGCAAAGCCGAGCAGCGGAGGTGAATCAATGACCACCAGGTCATACTCCCGCTCCGCCTCATCGAGAATCGACCGCAGCACCATCCCGATCCGGTCCGCAACCCGTCGCGACGATGGCCCGGCCGAGAGAACATCCAGATCCGGATAGGCGTAAGGGGTCTGGACGGCTTCTTTCCAGTGCATGGTGCCATTGACCACATCGGAAAGGCCACGGTCGTTGGAAACTCCCAGCTTGATGACCGGCCGGCGCATATCGCCGTCAATCAGCAGCGTCCTCCGTTGCTGCTGGCTGTGCGCCGCGGCCAGGTAAAGCGCGATCGTCGACTTTCCTTCACGCAGGCGAAGCGGAGGTGACCAGGATGCTCCTGGGGTGATGCTCCAGGCCGGCGGAAAGCAGGATAGAGCTTCTCAGCGTACGAATCGCTTCATCGAAGGCGGCGTTCGGCGCGGCCAGGGTCTCCTTGGCCGAGATCGCCGTTGAACCTGGCGTCCGGGTCCGCCGGCAGCTCCTGCAGCGGCAGAATTGCCCATGGTGAATTTACCCACGGGAAGCGAAGGAAGCAGAGGAACGCGTAGTTCCCGCTGCAGATGCTCGCTGTCCACCACGGTCGTATCCAGAGCATCCATGAGGAAAATGATGCTCAGGCCGATGATGGTGGAGCCCAGCAAGGCCAGCAAAGCGTTCAGCGTGGTCTTGGGGAAGGATGGATAGAGCGCGGGACGAGCGACATCCGCCAGCCGGATCGAACTGCTTTCAAAGCTGGCGTTAATGCCGGCCTCGCGAATCTTGCGGATAAGCTCCTCGTAAAGCGCTTTATCGGTATCCGCTTCCTGCTTGAGGGCCTTGTATTCAAAGGACCGCGCATTCATCTGGTCGAACTCGGCCTTGGCCTGGGTCATGTCCCGGCGCAAAAGGCTTTCCCGATTCACCGCCTGCTGGTAATCGATGCCCACCCGTTGCACGATCCGCCGCCGCAGAACATCGATCTCCCACTGCAACTCGCTTACCTGGCTGGCCGCCTTCTTGTATATAGGATGGGAGGAGCCGAACTGCGTCTGTACCTCCGCGAACTTCTCTGTCGCCTCGTTCAGCTTAGCTTCCAGGGCGCGCAACTGCTCCCCCTGGTCGGAGGCTTCCGCGGCCGGCAACGAGCCGCTCTTCACCGCGTTGTACGCAGCTTCCTTACCCGCCCGGTCCACCTCGGCCGCGGTGAGATCGTTGTCCAGGTGCAGCAACCGGGCGGAAAATACGTTGGTCTTTTCCTCCGGGTTGATCACATCGAGATCCTTTTCCAGGTTAGCCAACGCGCCCGCGGACCGCTCCATCTTGGCCTTCAGCTCTTCCAGCTGCTTCTCCATGTAGCCGGTCATCTGCGAAGCGGCCTGGTAGCGAATGTCATACGTATGACGTATGTAGCTCCGGGCGATTTCATTGACCACGTCCGCGGAAAGCTGCGGATCCGGAGACCGGTAGCTGATCAGGAGCAGAAACGTGTGCAGAGGGCGGGTGACCTTCAGGCCCTGCAGTTCAATGGGTGCGTCCTTGAGCCGGGAGGAGAGGAGCTTGTCCTTCGCCAGCTTGCGCAGAGCCGGCGTCATCAGATGGTACTTCTCGACCACCGGGCGCAGAACAGCGTCCGATTGGACGATTTGCTCCTGCGTGGTGAGATAGTTCTCCACGTCCGCCGAGTTGACCGCGGCCGTGCTCTCATTGCCCAGAACCGCGGCTGGGGTTTGGCGATCGATATCAATGACCGCCGTGGATTCATACAGCGGGGTCAGCCGTTTGGAAACAATGACTGTGGCAATTACGGAAAAAATTACGAAGCCAAGCAGCTTCCAGCGGTGACGCTTGACTACCCACAGATATTGGGAAAGCGAAGGCCCATTGAGCGCGCGCTTCCTTTTCCAGCGCAGGAAGAAGCGATACGAGGCGAGATCGGCCTGCGGCTCGAAACCATTTGCGCTCTCGTCCGGCCTCTCGTCCGGGATCGCGATCTCTTCTTTACGCATAGCGCCAGTCTCAGTGCCAGATAATGTAGTCGGTAGCGGTGGCGGTCCCTAGCCCGGCGAGCCGGTCTATGGTTTGCGCGGTGAGACGCTGGCCCTTGTTGTCTGGAATGTAGAGGATGTCGTTGGCCTGCAGTGGCACGTCAGGCGATTTGCGCTTCATGATCTTCGCCAGCTCGACGGGCACCTCGGTCTTGGTGCCGCCGGGCGCCCTGCGATACACATAGGCCACCTTGGCGGAGTACGGGGCCAGGCCTTCGGAGAGAGCCAGCAGCTGCAGAATCGTGGTCTCTTCGTCATTGCGTACCGGGTACGCTCCCGGTTTCTTGACGTTCCCAACCACGTAAATCTTAAGCGCCTCGGGAACCAGAACTTCCTCGCCGCCATGCAGCATCACGTTGAGGCTGGGATCGGCATTGTCGATCAGTTTCCGCACGGGTATGGTTTGCGTGATCCTGGCCGGCTTTCCATCCCGCATGACTTGCTGGCTGACGACAATATCGGAGCCGGCGTCTTCTCTCATCCCTCCCGCCCGCGCGATCGCATCCAGCAGCGGGATGGGCCGCGTCGCCTGAAACACCAACGGATTCTTGACCGCCCCCACCACGTTGACCGGCCGGCTCTGGTACTCGACGATGGTTACCGTCACGATGGGGTCGACCAGCACCTTGCCCTTGGTCAGGGACTTGGCAATCGCGGATTCCAGCTGGGACGGAACCATGCCCCGCACCTGGATCGGGTCTTTGAGCATAGGCAGGCGGATATTGCCGTCGGCATCCACCCGCACCGTGCGGGTCAGTTCCGGAGAATCGTAGACGGATAGCGCCAGCAGGTCGTCGGGCCCGACCGGCTGGGTGGGCAAATTGGAGTAGGTGTAATCAAGATTCGAGACCGTAGAGATGGCCCGTTCCGGTCTGCTGCAGGCATACAGCAGCATGCCCAGCCAGCCTGACCAAACGCCAGACACAAACCGAGGATTGCTTTGATGTGCGTCATGACGGATGCGCGAGGAAGTCCAGTCCGGTCGTTGGCGGGCCGCTGGTAAGTTGCCGGTACCGGTTGGCGCATTTATACGCCTCATGGTCCCGCATGTCATCTCTTGGTCCGTCCGCCAGGTAGACGATCGATTACCCTCCATTCGCTGTTTCTAGAGTGTAGTCTCAGAAAGCCGGGGAATCAGCCCCGGAAGGGGAGATTTTCTTCCGGGCAATCTGTCCGCGGAGAGCCTCACCTCTTTCAGAGCAAGCTTTCCCTCCACCCGCACCGTGCCCGGCTGCCGCTGGTAAAGCAGCGAAAGATTGACGAATGCGGTCCATCCGGGGCGGCGAAGCAAGCGTGGGCTGTACCTCCTTGCTCCGCCGAAAGGCTCGCCGTCCGCGCCAGCACGGCGCCTGTTCGCTCGTCGGTCACCAGCCACGCAATCCCGCTGCCCGGGGCAATGCCGGAAGTTCCGTAATCGACCGCCAGGACATAGTCTTTCTGTGCCTGGACGGGAGCGGTCTGGTTCATGAGGGTAAAACTGTCCGGCTCCTCCCCGGAAAATTCGAAGCCCAGCGCGCTCGGATCGACATTCAGAAAGGAGCTCACCCCTTCTACCGTCATGAGGTGCCAATCGAAGCCATGGGAAGTGGGCGATTTGTCAAAGCTGCCGTTGGTGACGGGCGAGTCCACGCCCAGCGGGGGGGTATGACGATCCGTGCCGCGAGGCCATTCCAGAGCGCTAAGGCCAGATCGGGACGCTTGTGTTCGAGGAGCCAGTCGCATGCTCTGCAGCAGGGTCTCGGTGCTGCTCCTGACTGCCTGCTCGCCAGCAGATGCGATGCCGCCTCCGCCACCGCCTCCGGATCGCCTTGGGTGACCAGAAAATTTACAAATTGGCCTTCGATCGCCGGCCTTTTCATTTGCAGCCGGTTTTCGATCTCTCGAGCGCTTGGATTGACGTACCAGGCCAGGCGGAATAGGGCGGTTGCGTCGTCGGGAGCCATCTGGGCGGCCCTTTGCGCCCAGTACCAGAAGCGGGCAGCATTTTCGCTGGCGAAAATAAAAGTTTGCCAGCGACCAGCTGGGAAGAAAGGTAGAATCCACGCTCGCTGCCTGCGACAGCGCCTCTTCGGCCTGGGGAAGATCGTTCGTCCGCCTCGCACAAGAGCCCCAGCTGGATCCAGCTCGACGCGTCATAGGGGTTAAGTTTCACCGCCCTCTGCAGCAGCGATTTCGCCTCCGCCGGATCGCTGGCATAGAGCTGATCGGCAAGTTGCGCTGGATAGGCTCCGTTCACGGGCATCAGACGCATGGCCAAACGAGTGGCTTCGGGCTGATTCCGGCGTGCCGCAAGGTCAGCGATGCTGAAAAGCAGGTTCCAGGCGATACCCAGCTACGCAGCGCCGCCAGGCAACCGGCCCTGATCGGCTTGGACCGCAGCCTTTTCATTTGCTTAGCTTATCGATCTGCCGATCGAGTTCCGAGATCGCATCGAACGGTTTCCCAAACAGGTTTTCCCAAACGATATGTTGCGCTCCGCCCGAATTATCCAGATTGATAACGCTGGCCGCGATGAGATCCTTATTGATCGGAAGGTAGACCGCTGCCAGGCATTTCGTATACTTGGGCGAATAAAAAACAGAGTACACCCGGGTTTCTTTGACCACGGCGGTAAACGTCCTGGCGACTCTTGCGGTCTGTGCATCGCAATCGGCCTGCGCCTTGCGCGCCAGAGTCTTCCCGGCCGCCTTCTGCTGCACGCTCTGCCCGTTTGCCGCAGACACCGAGGAGAAGGAATGCCGCCATGATCAAGGGTGTGCGCATCGAGTGCAGCCTTTCCTGAAAAGCATCCCCATATCATACTGATCCGTTCCCTTGTCCGGAACGCTCAGAAGGGTACGGGCCAAACATCAGGTCCGATCCTAACCTTCCGAGCTATTGCGTGACGAAGTGGGGAGTCACCGCTGAAGATGCTTTGTATCTTGGTCCCTACTGAATTCGGGCTGTTGAGGCACACCGAAATGTGGGCTTTACAGTTCTTGTTCTGCAAGACGTCGGGCCATGTTGTGCCGCCTTGGCGTTGAAAGCTCCGATGGCATGGGCAAGATAAACACCCTCGGGGTCCTTCGACTCCGCGCCATCAAGCGCTGGGTCACGCGATAGATCTGTGAGGCGCTCCGCTCAGGATGACGGTTTTGTGGTGAGTTGGAGAGGCAAAGAGAAAGCGTCTTCTCGGATCACTATTGTCTGCAAAACAAATTACCGCTTATGGGATGTGGTCCTGGCATTGCTACACTGCGGCCACTTGAGACTCAAGGCGGGGAGCGTTCTCCCGGCGAATCAAGAACCCGAGGATGATCCAGTTGCCGGCGGCCAGACTGCCGTCGGTGATCAGGCTCGCCCAGGCCGCTCCGTGCCAGGAATAAGCCGGGATCAACCAGAGATTGAGGCCGAAGTTTAGCCCGGCCGCGCAGAGCTGCGCCGCCGGTGCGGTAACGCTGATAGCCGGCTCCGGTAAGCGTGTCTCCGGCGCCCAGGTGAAGGCTGCGAAATACCGGCAACAGGCACAGCCATTTGAGCGCGGAGACGCTATTGGCGAAGCTCCTGCCGACAATCCGCGGAATGACGGGTGCGGCGAGAAACATGGCTGCAGCAGCTAACAAACCGAAGGGCAAAGTCTTGCCCAGCAAGTTTGCGCGTGAACGCGATGGAGCCCCGCGCGCCGTTCCGGCCGGTTTGACAAAACCTCGGGAACGCGGCTGACTGGAGCGCGCGGATGGGCGTGCAGCTCATGTCGATCACCCGATAGGCCATGCTGTAAATTCCATTTGCGGCCAGCATGCCGTAGCGGCTTAGCATGGCCTTATCGATGTCGTTGTAAACGGAGGTAGTGCTGGCAGCGACGGAGAAGCCGACGCCCTCCAGGGCTCGTTGCCCGAAGTAGGCGAAGGTTGACTTTTGGCCACCCAAGACGGGTGGTAACCAGGACCAGCGCCATAGCGGCGGAGAGACCAGAGACACACAGCGAAGCGATGACCCACTGACGCACGTTGCATGGTGCAGAACGAGCACCATGCCGGCAGCGGCCATCAGGCGCGCGATACTGGTGAGCGAAGTGAGCAGGGCGGTTAGCTTGAGCTGCTCAAAGGCCTGGAACGCCTGGCCGCCAACCTCGGCGACGCGGGCGCAGGTGCACTCCCCCACGGCGACCAGCACAATGACCGATGCGCTCGCCGGGCCTACCATCCAATTACCCATGCCGGCGAGGGCCAAAATTACCAACAATCCAACGCTTAGAGTGGTGACCAGCACATTGCCCCAATACTGCGGGAATTCGCTGTTGATGGCGGCTCACCTGGCGCACCAGAACCAAACCTGAGCCGAGCGTGCTGTACTGGCTCAGCAGCGAGACGGCAGCAGCGGCGCCGACAAAAATTCCATATTGGTCGGCGCCGAGCAAGCGGGCGAGCAGGACGAAGTAACAAGCCTGCACCGCGAAGCTGACTCCCTGGCCGAGGAACATCCAGCTGGCGTTCTTCGCCAGCCGGCCTCGCAGCTGATTGCGCATCAACCCCCGCACAAGATCCGGATGTTAGTTCCATCGGCTGGAATGCCTTAGTACGTCAATTCGAGCGGTTCTCCCACCAGCGTTTAACCATGCCGGCTCATAGAGTCGCGACTTTAATTGCCACAGTAACTGAATGCGGTAATCAATATGTCGCAAAATAGGACAATCGCGCCGCTCCAAATCGGCACACTTGTGATGGCGACTTCTAACTCCTGTCAAACTAACGTTGATTTCCACCGGCCTGATCTGTCACGTTTGGCTCTAGCTAATCACAAGTAATCGTCTCCTCGTTTTGTAACTCAGGCCACTTATATAAATCTCTATTTCAACCGATCACGAGCCTAAGTTTGGCCCAAAATCACTAGAACCCCAGGTGGTATTCATGGCGACCGATTTTCCTTTACCAGCTACAGAGCAGATCGGGTTTCGTTCTCCCTCAGTCCTGACCCAACCCTTCATGATTCTGATGAGCGCACTGGGGGTGGCCATTCCCGCGTTGCTCGATTTCTGTTGCATCGGGATTGCGTGCCTCGCCGGCATCCTGCTTTACGAACTGCATCGACCACTGGATGGCCGTGTCGCCTGGCTGCTGTGGGCAGAAATTTCCCTCAAGTATGGGGCGGCTTTCGTCATTCTCGCCCAGGCCCATCACCTCTACACCCAACGCGCTACCCTGCTCCAGGTGGCCGACACGGCGCGGATCCTAAGGGTTTCCACCTACAGCCTGACTCTTCTCTCGGTCGGCAATTACTTCACCAAGGCGCAGATGCCGCGCTTGTTGCTCACCTATTTCTGGGTGTTGGCTACCCTCCTGCTGGTCATACTGAAGTACTCCACCAGCAGACTCATTCGGGATTGGAAGCCGCTTCGCGCCCGCCAGCGCAGGGTGCTCATCTGCGGTACTACGCGCGAAACCCGGCGCCTGTTCTCCTACCTGCTGCACTCTCCTCACCTGGGCCAGATTCCGGTTGGATTTCTCGATGAAAGCGGCTTTGATAATCGCCGGGTCATCTACAGCCACGATTACAATCTCAAACACCACGTGCCCGTCATTTCCGAACCGCTGTCGGAATCTCTTCTGCGGTCTCTCGATGTACAGGAGATTTTTGTCCCTCCCACGGTTTCACAGCCCCGCATGAATGAACTTCTGGCTCTGGCCGCCGCAGCGGGGGTCAGGGTCTCTCTGGTGGGTGCAGGCCACCCTTACTTTGCGGAGCACAGCACGTCGGTGCAGATGATTGACGGCCTCATGGTCACCACCTTCGATGCCGACGGCGACCACCCGCTGCCTTACATCGCCTTCAAGCGTTGCACTGACGTGTTGCTGTCTTCTCTGCTCATGCTGCTAACGCTTCCCATGTGGCTGGTCGCCGCCGTCATGGTCAAAGCGACTTCCAGAGGACCGGTTTTCTTTCGTCAGCAGCGGACAGGCCAATCCGGCAAGCCATTCGTCATGCTCAAATTCCGCAGCATGTATGTCGACGCTCCAAAGTATGGACGCTCTCCCGAAAGCGCCAACGACAAGCGCATTACAGCTGGCCGGAAGGTTTCTTAGAAAAACAAGTCTGGATGAGCTTCCTCAGCTGCTCAACGTTATGACGGGAGACATGTCTCTGGTCGGCCCTCGTCCGGAGATGCCCTACATAACCGACACCTACACCGCGCTCGAACGCCGCCGGCTCTCCGTTCCCCAGGGTTTGACTGGCCTGTGGCAACTCAGCGGCGACCGCAGGTTCAGTCATCCACGAAGCCATCGAGTATGACTTTTATTACATCGAGAACCGCGGCATCTTTCTCGATTTCGCAATTCTTCTCCACACCCTGTTCTTTGCCATGAAGGGCCTTTAGTGGACTTTAACAGCTGATCAGTAGAACCGCAGATCTCTCCACTACGCTACGCTCCGGTCGAGATGACAATTCTGCTTGAACCGAAAACTTTGTCATCTCGACCGGAGCGTAGCGTAGTGGAGAGATCTGCGGTTCTACTGATCAGCTGTTAAAGTCCACTCGTGTAGTGCTTCCCACAGATGGATGCCAGTCTCAGTGCAGTGGAATACCACATCTCGCGAAAACCAGCCAGATCAGGTGATGCTGATAAGCGCCGCGCTGAGTGCCGGAACGGAACAAGCCGTTCGGGTCCCTGAGGCAGTCAGCGTGGCTGGGCTTGCCGGAGCAAAACTGCCGTTCTTGTTTACCGTGGCGCCCTGAATGGTGACTCCGGAGGTGGCAGCCAGGCTTGCCCCCGTCATGATTTGCAAGGTCGCGGTGCGAATGCTCTGGCTGGTCTGGATCGGCAAGGGTCAGATTCTGCAGCGGGTCTTTGTTGACCAGAATCAGGTTCAGGCCTCCGCTCGCGGTCTTCAAGGCATAGGCTGTGACGGCGACACTGCCGGCAGAGAGCTGTGTTTCAAGCAAAGTGCCGGAACCGGCCAACGAAAATAAGAGCAGGCCGTAGTATTCCGGTCGGGCCTCAATCACCGCGCCCGAGTCGTCTGCGATCGGAGTATAGCCAGGCGCCTGACCGCCGCCATGCATGTTGACCCCGGTAGCGCCGCCGAGAGCGGCGTCAAAGAGAAAGTCGAGGAGCCATAAGGAGGAAGCATAGCTGTTACTCACGCCGGCGGCCCCGCCACCGCTAAAGGAGTTGCATTCACTTAAGCGGTAAGGAATGCCCAGCTGCTGGGCCCCGGCTTTCAACGTTGCCAGCTCGGCTGTAAGTTGCTTGTCGGGACTGATTAAGAACGAAGCAGTAGATGTTGGGCTTGCTCCGGCGCGATAGTAATGCTGGGTCAGCAGCGTAAGCTCACTCGCAGTGACCGCCTGGCCGAAGGGCAAGGTCCAGGTGGAAATGTTGTTGCCGCCCCCGGTGGCCGGTCCGGTGATAGGGACGTGGGGTGCGGCCTGGAGGACCGTCCGCGCGAAACGAATTCCAGCGGCTGAAAAATTCCTGGAAGGTCCAGTTCCCGGCGAAAAAGTTACCCGCTATGCCGTATTCGTCAGGCTCGTTACCAATCTCGATGCCGAGAAGATTCGAACCCAGCGCCGAGACAGCAAATCCAACTTCTTCCGCCGCCAAAGCAGGGGTGGAGGTAGCGAGGTTGACACCGTAGAGGCACAGCCAACCGGTCGCCTGGAGGAAGCCGGCGAGATTCTTGATGTTGGTAGATGAGACCTGCGCGTGCGTCCCGGTGCTCCCTGGGGTCCACAAAAGCTGGTCGACAGAGCCGCCTCCGAGCCGTAGAACGCCGGCGCCAAGGCGCCGAAAGATCGCGATGAGGTCGTGGTTTGAAGGGTGGAAATAGCCATAGGTAATCGCCAGCTTTTCATAGCTCAAACCCATAAACCGCGAGGGAATAGCCCCTATGGCTGTGGCCGTTACCGTGAGCGAGCCTTGGACGACAATGCCGAGAGGTGGGACGGGACCAGCCGACGGCGCAGAGTTATTGTTGTTAGCGGAGTAGCCGCCGCAGCCCGGAAGCAGGGAGGATGCGGCGCAAGACGCTGCTCCCTGGAGGAGGCGGCGCCGGCTAAGTAGAAGGCTTGGGTTGTAGGCATGCGACATGAGGGATAGAAAGGGTGTTCTCTTGGAAAATCCTCTTACCGGGATAAATTACCCTGATCTATACATCGGATGAACGGCAGGAAGGTAAAGCCAGGCACGGTATTTAGCTGGTCATCGCTACCCGGCTAACTTCACAATTTCTGTCCCACACTCCCGACAGGACCAAGCTTTCCCTGAGCCTCGAGTTACTTACGCGAAGAGCGCTTGCCGGATATGCTCCACTTGTGTGCGCGCGTTCGACCATGTAAATCGTTCCAGAAATGCGGCATAGCCCTGCTGGCCAAGGCGGGTCCGCAGCTCTGGATCCTCCGCCAGCCGGCGCAAGGCGGATGCCAGCTGGACGGCGGATCCCCGCTCCACCAGGATGCCTCCGCCATGAGCAAATATCTCGCCGGCGGCGCCGCTGTATGTGCTGACGACCGGTAGACCGGAGGCCAGCGCCTCCACGTTGACCAGGCCGAAGGGCTCATCCCAGACCGAGGGCGAACAAAACATATCGGCTTTGCGGAATAAATCGCCCAGCTCCGCCCCACTGCGATAGGGAAGGAACTCCACCGTCGCTGGCGAGGTCGCCTTGAGGCGCCGCGTGTAGTCGGTTTCCTTGCCCAGCCCGAAGCTCGAGGAGCCGACAATGTGCGCCTGCAGCCGCACCCCCTGTTTTTCCAGCAGCCGCATGGCGTCGAGCAAAATGTGAACGCCTTTATCTTCCACCAGCCGGCCGGCGAAGAGCACCGTGGCTGTCTCCGGATTTCGCGGCCGAACCACGGCCGGATAGAAAATCGATTGATCTGCGCCGTTATAGAGAACCGAGGAAGTTCCTAACAGGGGAAACTTACTCCGTGCCTGGGCACGTAAAAACTCACTGACAAAGACCAGTCTATCCACGCGAACCTGGCGCATGAGCCGCTCCGGCCCGTCCACCAGATGGGAATTGTGCAGATGAAGAACCACGCGCCCCCCTGCGCGATGAATGAGCGGGGTCAGCGCGACCGCAAACTCAGGCCGGTTGTGAATCCACACGATATCGCCGGGCCGCACGACGTTCGAGCAGAGGGCGAAAGATACCGCGTATCACCCGGCAATGAAAGGACCAGGGCAAGCGCTGAAGGTGCCTTCGGAGATGTTTATAGAGCACCATGGCAGGCAGCAGGTAGATCGATTCCCGGGCAAAGTGCCAGCTCTGTCCGCGGAGGGACAGACAACCACAGAGTGGGATGTGTCGCGAAGTACGTTCCCGGCCCAGCGTGAGATCGCGCCGCCGGTGAACTCAGAAAATGGCTCGGCCTCAGTAAGAAGATGATAAGTGACCTGGCCATCCGGACTCCGAGTCGTTGTTTTCGCTTCGATAAAAACTCTATCGTGACCCCGCCTAAGGATGTACCTAAGATTGTGTTAGCAGTAACGAGCAAGATCCAAAATAGGACAATAGCGTTCCAACTTAGAACTGGGTTCATCGCGAGTACATCAATTTGTGAAAACCGGTGTTGCTTTACGCGGACTGTTCTGTCACCTTTGCCTTAGATCAGTGACACAGCGTAATAACTCGATCGCAGCATTGCTAACCGAATCATCTCCTGCATTGGCTCCTGCATCCTCTTGTTGTTAGACACGACAATTGAACTTATGCAAATTTAACAGGGAGACTCCCCCGCATGAATGCCGTAAGTCTGGACACAGTAAGTGCCACCGGCACGGTTGCGTTTCTGGGTTTGACGCTCCAACCCAGGTCAATGCCCGAAATGAATGAGCTGGTGGAGCAGGGAATTCGCGAGCGTCAAAAATGGATTATCACGAACCATAACCTGCATAGTGTGTACCTGTTTCACAGGCACGCGAAACTGCGCGAATTCTATTCGCAGGTCCACTGGACTTACCTGGATGGCATGCCGCTGGTGGCTCTGGGCCGGCTCTACGGGTACCCGTTGCAGCGTGAACAACGGGTGACCAATGCGGACTGGACGGAACCGTTGATGGAGCTGGCCGCTTGCAGAGGGTGGCGCGTCTTTAATCTTGGTTCGCCCAAGCAGGTCGCGGAAGAGGCCGCTCGGAAGCTGCGGGAGCGCTACCCCGCATTGCAGATTGGAAGTGAGCGATGGCTACTTCGACGCCCGCCATGGCAGTGCCGAAAATGAAGCGCTGGTGCAGCGCATCAATGCCTACCGGCCCGATCTGTTATGGTGGGGATGGGTATGCCGCGGCAGGAGTTCTGGACCCAGGAAAACTATGCCCGGCTGGACGCCCATGTGATCTTGTCGTCGAACGGAGCAGCCTTCGACTATCTCGCCGGTGCGGTGCCGACCCCTCCGCGTTGGTCGGGCCGGGTTGGATTGGAATGGATGTTCCGGCTGGTGAATGAGCCCCGCCGGCTGTTTAGCCGCTATCTCATAGAGCCGTGGTACATCCTGCTGCTGCTGGTGCTGGATTATCCGCGCAGCCGCATGAAGCTGCGGGGGCGCGCACCAGCAAGCTATGCCGGCTCGAATGATCAATCGAGCCCGATCCACGGGCGATTGATCGATGGAATGCCGGGCGGACATAGATCGCCGAGACTTCCTGAAAAAGCTGGGCGCGGTGGGGGTGGCGGAGTGGACTCGGCCTCGAGCCATTTTGCAGGCTGCGACGGCTTCGCTGAAGCAGTTGGCCGCGGAAAAAGGACTGCTGTTCGGTTCCTGTCTGGCGCTGAAATATTGCGTTCAATCCGCAGCCTATCAGCAGCTGTTTCTCGCCCAATGCGACATCGCCACACCGGAGCTGCATATGAAGTGGAACTCGCTCAGCAGCCAACCCGGAGTGTACGACTTCACGAATGCCGACAAGTTTGTCGCATTCTGCGCCACCAACCACATCAAGGTACGAGGGCATACGCTGGTCTGGCACGACGCTCTGCCGGCGTGGGTTGGCCCCCAGCTCACGCCGGAAACTGGGCACGCAATGATGACTGGCCACATCCGCAACGTAGCCGGGCACTTCGCGGGCAAGTTGTACTCCTGGGACGTGGTCAATGAAGTGCTGGATCCGGGAAGTCATCGACCGGATGGCCTGCGCGATAGTCCGTGGTTGCAGAACTGCGGCGTTGACTACATCGAGCAGGCTTTCCACGCGGCGGCCGCGGCCGATCCGAAGGCTCTGCTGATCTGGAACGAGAATTATCTCGAGGTGTCGAACGGCTTCGGCTGGGCGAAGCGTACGGCAATGCTTGCCCTGCTGGACAAAATGCTGGCGCGCGGTGTTCCCATCCATGGCATTGGGATCGAAGCCCATCTTCGCGGCGATCAGGCAGCCATATTGGGCGATGCGAGCTATGAAGCTTTTCTGGGCGAGCTGGCGCGCCGCGGAATGAAGATCTTCATCACCGAGCTCGACGTTCAGGATGTGGCCTTACCTGCGGATGCCGGCGGCGCGCGATCGGGCGGTGGCCGATATATACAGCAGATTTCTTAGCGCCAGCCTGCGCCAGCCGGCAGTCAAAGGGATTGTTACCTGGGGGCTCGCGGATTGCTTCACCTGGATTGCCGGATACCGTCCGCGCACGATGGTTTGCCGGTGCGGCCGCTCCCGTTTGACGCCAACTGCCAGCCGAAGGCCGCGTATTATGCGATCGCCCAAACGCTGCAGTCAGCGCCCCTGCGCAGTTAAACCGAGCCCGGCGCCAACGTTGGGACCGCGATTCATGGCATTTCACCCTTCGCCAACAACGCGGCAAAGGAACGCGGCAAAAAAAAGCGAAGGACCCGGCCCGCTGCAGATTTGTTCCACGTCCTCCCCTGAAGGAGATCGAAGCATGGTGATTGTCTCTGTCGTGATACCCACTCGTGGACGGCCTGAGCTGCTGAGCGGGCGGTGCGCAGTGCGCTGGCCCAGACTCTGCGCGCGATCGAAGTCGTGGTGGTCATCGATGGTGAGGAACCTGTCACCAGGCTCGCCCTTGAGGAGTTGGCGCAGCAGGATCCACGTTTGCGGGTGCTTGCGCTCGCCGGCCAGTGTTGGCGGATCGGACGCGCGTAACCGGGGCGTCGAAGCGGCTGCGGGGGAATGGATCGCGTTTCTCGATGACGACGACGAATGGCTTCCGGGTAAGCTCCAGGCCCAGATCGACGCCGTGGGGACATCGACTGCGCCGGTTTTGATCGGGACCTGCAGGATGATCGCGCGCACTCCGGGCAGAGACTACGTGTGGCCGAGGCGCATGCCGGCCAGCAATGAACAGATTGGCGAATATATCCTGGCGCGCCGCACCCTCACCCGCGGCGAAGGATATATCCAGACATCGACCTTCTTTGTCCGTCGCTCGCTCATGCTGGCGCAGCCGTTCAAGAGCGGCCAGTTAAAGCACCAGGATACAGAGTGGGTGCTGCGGCTGGGCCGCCTGCCCGGGGCCCAGGTGGTGTTCGCCGATGAGGTGCTGGCGATTCACAACATAGAAGAGGACCGCGCCACCGTAAGCAACAAAGCGAACTGGCGGTACTCGCTCGAATGGTTGCGGCGCGATCGGCACCTGTTCACACCGCGCGCTTTGTCTGCCTTCGTCTTGTACCAAATCGCCGCTGAGGCCTCGGACCAGGGAGAGTGGCGCGCATTCTATCTGCTGCTGTTCGAAGCCTTGCGCCATGGCAAGAGCACGCCCCGCGACTATGCGATATTCCTGGCCATCTGGTTGCTGCCCCGCCGCCGCCGCCGCCGCTTGCGCGATTGGGCGGCGCGACGCCCGGCGCTTCGTTCCTGGTGCACTCGCTATGAGGATCCTTCAGCTTACGCGGCAGTTTCTACCTGCCCAGGGGGGCATGGAGAGCGTCGTGGAAGGCCTGAGCGTGGCGCTGCAACAGAACGGGCACACCGTGCAGGTGGCCACCCTTCGCTTGCTTTTTTCGACCGGTACCCTGGCGCCGGCGGAGTCGGTCGAAGCCGGCCTCAAGGTGCGCCGCATGCGCC
The DNA here is from genome assembly GCA_963757515.1 of uncultured Acidobacteriaceae bacterium. Taxonomy (GTDB): domain Bacteria; phylum Acidobacteriota; class Terriglobia; order Terriglobales; family Acidobacteriaceae; genus PALSA-350. The sequence goes on from CAVWRV010000004.1 coordinate 113,375, forward strand.
ACTGGGGACCTCGCCGCTATCCGGTGGCGCTATCCGCGTTAAAGGCGATTCGCGGCTACGACCTGGTGCACATCCATGCCATCGATTTTTTCGTGGATTATCTGAGCCTGCTGCGCTCTGCTGCATCGCATCCCGCTGGTGGTAAGCACCCATGGCGGTTTCTTTCATACCCAGCGGGCACAGGGCCTTCAAAGAGATGTACTTCAAGACCGTCACCCGCCACTCGCTGGGTGGGGTGGGGGCGGTGGTTTGCGTAAGCCAGCACGACCGCCAGATGTTCGCCAGGATTGTGCCCCCGCAGCGTATCCGCGTGATCGAGAACGGGGCCAATATCGATGGCCTCTGGAGCCTGAAAAAAAACTTGCAGCCAGGCCTGGTGCTGGGCGTCTCGCGCCTGGCCGAGAACAAGCGGGTGCACAAGGTGCTGGAGGCGATGGCCCTGCTGAAGGATCGCTATCCGCAGCTGCGGCTGGAGTGGGTGGGAGCGGATTTCGCCGGGCTGCGCGCTGCCCTCGAGCGTCGGGTGGTCGAGCTTGGCCTGAGCGGCCGGGTGCGCTTCCATGGCGCCGCCAGCCGCGAAGAGTTGCACCGGACTGCTGCAGCGAGCGCACCTGTTCGTCTCCGCTTCCAGCCTACGAGGGCTTTGGGCTGTCGACCATCGAGGCCATGAGCGCAGCCACGGTGGTGGTGGTGACTGCGGTGGGAGTGCATCCTGACGTAGTTCAGGACGGGGTAAGCGGCTTCCTGATGGACCAGGACGCGACCGGACTTTCCGCCCACATGGAACGCGTTCTGTCGCTGCCGGAAGAGAAACTGGCAGCAGATGGGCGAGGCGGCGCGTGCCGCCACCAGACGCTTTTCCTGGAGGCGGATCGCACCCCAGTACGAGCAACTCTACCGCGAGGTTCTCATCGCCGGAAGACGGTCCGGGGCCCGGCTGCCATGAGGCAAATGACACCCGAACCCAGACCAGCCAAACCAGGGGACGATTGTGGTCTTCCGCATCCAGCTGTTGCCGCCCTCGGAGACGTTTATCGTGGCGCAAGCCGTAGCCATGCGGCGGTTCTCTCCGTTTTTTGTGGGCTGGCGCAAGATGGCCGGGATCGAGCTTGCCACAAAACACCAGCTGGACGGTCGATGATGGCGGTCTGCGGGGAAGACTGCGCGAGCTTCGCTTTCGCTATGTCGGTCCTACCCGCGAACAGGTGGCGCGGCTACGGGCGCGCGCTCCTCGCCTCGTCTATGCGCACTTCGCGCCCGATGGCTACGCGGCGATGCAGCTCGCAGAACAGCTTGGCGTGCCATTGGTGACGGCATTGCACGGATATGACGTGACCATGAGCGACAAGGCCATGGGCGCAACACGGCTGGGCCGGGAGTATCTGCGGGGACGATCGAGACTGCAGAAAATGGGTGCGCTCTTCCTAACCTGCTCCGCGTATGTCCGCAGACGCGGGCTCGAGATGGGATACCCGGCGGACCGCACCATCGTGCATTCGATTGGCGTGGATGTGGAGCGGTTCAAGCCGCCGCCCACGTTGCGGCGGCGGGAAAAATCTGTCTTGTTTGTCGGGCGCCTGGTGGAGAAGAAGGGTTGCGGCAGCCTGATCGAAGCCATGGTCGAGGTGCAGCGCCGCTGTCCCGGCGGCCGAGTTGGTGGTGATCGGCGCTGGCCCATTGCGCCTGGAGTACGAGGCGCAAGCGGCCGCGCTGGGGGTACGATGCCGCTTTTTTGGCAGTCCAGCCAACCAGCCGTGGTGCGGGATTGGATGGCACGGGCGGCAGTCTTCTGTGTGCCCAGCGTGGTTGCCGCCTCGGGCGATGCGGAAGGTTTCGGCATGGTGTTCATCGAGGCCCAGGCAATGGGTCTACCGGTGGTAAGCACCCTCAGCGGCGGGATCCCGGAGGCGGTGAAACATGGGGAGACGGGTCTGCTGGTGACGGAGCGCGACCCCCGCGGCGCTGGCGGAGGCGATTCTCCACCTGATCGAGGACGAGGAACTGTGGCAGCGCTACAGCCTCGCGGGCAGAAGACATGTGGTAGACCACTTCAATCTGGCCCAGCAAACCGCGCGGCTCGAAAATGTTTTCGAGCAGCTGCTGGCAGGTCGATAGACACCGTAGGAAGCACAAGGAGGAGCGGGTACCAATGGGGCAATTGACAGGTGTTCTGGATGCGGCCCCGATGGTGGCGGCGCGTACGCAGCGCCGTTTCTATCAGCCGGAGCTCGACGGTTTGAGGTTCTACGCATTTCTGGGTGTATTTGTTTGTCACACTCTGCCTTTCGATGGAGCATTCTATCGCCGGTTCCATCTGCCGATGCCTTGGCTGTGGGGGGCGATTGCCAAGTCGGGCGCGGCCGGGGTTGATTTGTTTTTTGCGCTGAGCGCTTTTCTGATCACCTCCATCCTGCTGCGGGAGCGCGAGCAGACAGATGGAATTTCGCTGCGTCATTTCTATCTCCGGCGTATTTTGCGCATCTGGCCGCTGTACTTTCTGCTCATTGCCGTGGGCGTCGTGCTCGCCCATACCATGGCGAGCCAAAGGCTTCCCTGGTACTACGTTGCCGGCTACCTGCTGTTCGCCGGCAACTGGGTGCATGCTGTTTTCGGACGCCCGGAGTCGATCTGTTCACCCTTGTGGACGGTCTCGATCGAGGAGCAGTTCTATCTTTTATGGCCGTTGCTCATGAAGATGCTCGGGCGCCGCGGCATGATCGTAGCCGGCATGGTTACCTTCCTGCTGGCGACCGTAAGCCGCATCGGCTTCATGCTGGCCGGCTGGAGCGGTGGGTTCATCTACTACGGCAGTACATCGCGCTGCGACTCGTTAGCGCTGGGCATCCTTCTGGCGCTGTTCGCGGATCGTCTGCCCCGGCTTACCCGCGGCGCGCGTTGGCTGCTGTTGGCCGGTGGCCTTGCGGGGTGGGTCGTCTCCTCGGCCTGGCTCAATGAACAGCCGGGACCGGTGGATATGCGTATGGTGCTGGGACGGCTGATGGTATCGCTGGCGGCGGGCGCGATTCTTTACGCCTGCCTGCACAGCCACAGCAAGCTGGTCAGGGGGGCCTGGGTCGTGCAGCTGGGCAAAATCAGTTACGGGCTTTATATGCTGCACCTCACCGGAATCCTCATCATGCTGAGCTTGTTCCACCCGGTGTGGGGATGGCAGTTGCTGGCGACCAAGGGAATGGGATTTGTGATGACGGTCATTCTCGCCCTGGTCTCGTATCGCTGGGTCGAGTCGCCCTTCCTGCGGCTGAAGGATAAGTTTGCCACCGTGCTCAGCCGGCCAGTCTGATGAGAGCGAGTCGCCGTGTAAGTGGAGGTTTCTCGTGGATAAGATAGCGCTGCAACCCTCGCATGTGGTCATTACGGCCAGCCACCCGTCTCCCGAGCTCACGCTGCGGGAGATAGGAATCATGCTGGCGCGCCGTCGCGGGATCATCTTTATCAGTCTGGCTGCGTTCTTTCTGCTCGCGATCCTGGCCCTCATAATTTCCACCCGGCGCTATAAGTCGGTGGGAGAAATCGAACTGCAGAAAGATTCCACCAGCTCGCTGGGCCTCCAGACCGGATACCGCTGATGTCCCGTCCGACGCGCTCGAAGTCAACATGATTATCCAGACCCAGGCAAAGATCCTGCAGTCGGACTCGCTTGCCTTGCACGTAATCGAAGATCTTCACCTGGAGCAAACGCGAGGATTATCAAGCCGAAGTGGACGCCGATCGGTTGGGTTCTGGGACTCTTCGGTCCCGCGGGCACGCCCGATCCCAAGGGTGCTTCGCTCGAAAACTCACCTCACCGGCGGATGCGGGTGCTGAAGATCTTTCATCGCAAGCTGACCGTGAAGCCGGTGGCCGGAACGCGCCTGATCGACGTGGAGTATCTAAGCCCCGATCCGCAGCTGGCGGCAGCGGTGGTGAACCACCTGCTGCAAGGCTTGATCGAGAAGGGCTTTCAGGCCCGCTATGACGCGACCATGCAGGCGTCGTCGTGGTTGAGCTCACAGCTTGGAGATCTGCGCACCAAGACCCATGAGTTACAGGCGAAAGTGGTGAAGTTGCAACAGGAGGCCGGTGTCTTTGCTGTCGGCCAGGTCGATAAGGACGGTAAGGACCAGGTCTATAACCCGACCCTCGACAAGCTTCAGATGGCAACCCAGGCCGAAGCGCAAGCGCAGTCGAACTACATCCTGAAGGGTGCGATCAACGATGTGGTCAAGAGCGGCAATGCGGAGCTGATCTCGGGGTTGGGCGGAAATACGATTGCGGGGGGTTCTTCCTCCGCCATCGAGCACTTCGCTCACCGTGATTCAGAACCTTCGCCTGCAGGAGGCAAGCCTGCAGGGACAGCTGCAGGAACTTTCGGCGAAGTTCGGTCCGGCTTATCCCAAGTTAGCCGAGGTTCGGGGCAACCTGAACGCGGTGCAGGGCGCCATTCGAGCGGAGGTGGGCCGGGTTGCCGGACGGGCCCACAACGACTTCATCGTTGCCCAGCAGGCGGAGGAAAAGACGCGCCGGGATTTCAACGCCGACAAGAGCGAAGCGGAAGCACTGAACAACAAGACCATCGAATACCAGATGGTGCGCCAGGAAGCCGACCAGACCCGGGCTGTCTATGACGATATGTCGCGGCATCTCAAAGAGTCCGGCCTGCTGGCCGGCCTGCGCTCCACCAACATTTCCATCGTCGACTGGGCCAAGGCCAGCGATACTCCGGCTAAGCCTGTGACCCTGCTCTACCTGTTGGGGTCGATCTTCGTGGGATTGGTAGTCGGCGTGGTTGCCGCGCTGCTGCGGGACGTGACTGACACCAGAATTCAGGATTTGCGCGAGATATCGCGCGAGCTGGGTCCGTCGCCGCTCTGCGTGCTGCCGTATCAAAAGGAACGGCCTGCCCTGACTGGCGGGATCAGCTGGGTAGCGAAATCGCCGCTGCCTGCATTGGACAGCCCGCGTTCGCTATTTGTAGAGTCGCTTCGCTCGCTGCGGACTTCGCTGATGTTGTCTCGCAGTGGCGCGCCTCCGCGTTCCGTGCTGGTGACCAGTCCCCTAACGGGAGAGGGAAAGAGTTTCTTGAGCTGGAACCTTGCCATCCTCTTTGCCCAACAGGGCAAGCGAGTCCTGTTGTGCGATGCGAACCTTCGCCACCCCTGGCTGCATCGCAATCTGGAGGTCAACCCGCAGGTTGGGTTGAGCACCGTGTTAGCCGGCCTCTCGCCCGACCATGGCGCCTCCGTCGATCATTCCAGTGCAAGAGGTCCCCGGGCTGTTTCTCTTACCCGCCGGACCATTGCCTCCGTACCCTGCAGAGCTGCTGGCGTCTCATCGGATGGCGGACCTGGTGAAGATGTGGGAGGTGCAATACGACCTGGTGATTCTGGACGCGGCCCCCGTGCTGCAATTCACTGACTCCGTCGTTCTAAGCTCCATGGTCAACTCCGTTCTGCTGATGGCCAGGCATCAAAAGACTCCTTTGCCGGCGCTCGAGAAGAGCTACAGGATGCTCGAAGAAGTGCAATCGAGCAGCGACCGCAAGATCAACATCGTGATCAACGGCGTGAAAGACCAGCCAGACGAAGGATATGTCTCATCCCGTGAAAGCGAGGCTGCGAGGGCCTGATGAAAAATCTGCAGCGGTTCTGTCTCCTGTTCTCCTTCTCTTAAGCGGTGCAACCAGTTTGCCGGCGCAGAATGAGAGCCTGCTGATCGGACCTGGCGATCTGCTGCACCTTCAGGTCTACGACACGCCAGAGATGGAACAGCGCGCCCGGGTAACCGATGCCGGGACCATTCCCTTCAGCTTTCTGGGAAGCGTCAGCGTATCCGGCTTGACGCCGGAGCAGGCAGCGGAGCAGATCGAACATCGGCTGATGGCAGCCGGCGTCATGCTGCACCCGCAGGTGACGGTGCGGGTGGAAGCGTACGCAACCCAGAACGCGTCGGTGATGGGGCAGGTACAAAAGCCCGGGATCTACGAGATTGATACCGGGCGCAAGGTGGTCGAAGTGCTTGCCATGGCCGGCGGACTCACCGATCTTGCGGATCGCCACATCACCATTCAACGCTTCGGGGCCGCGAAACAAAAGGTCGAGTACTACTATTCAAATGCGGCGCTGGCGGCTTTGTCTGAAGATCCCATGGTCTACCCCGGCGATACAGTGATTGTGCCCAAAGCCGCGGTGGTGTATGTGCTGGGCGATGTATCGAAGCCGGGCGGCTATCCGATAAGCACCAACAACTCGAGAATGACTGTGCTGCAGGCGATCGCGCTGGCGGGCTATGCAAATCACACCGCCGCCCTGGGCAAATCGAGGCTGGTGCGCGAGACCGCGACCGGGGTAGAGGAGATAGACCTGCAAGTAAGCGCGATCCAGAAAGGCAAGAAGCCCGATGTTGCCTTGCTGCCTGACGATGTGGTCTACGTCCCCTTCAGCTTCATGCGCAACATCGGGATCAATGGCCAGGGTATTCTGGCTTCCGTTGCTTCCGCTGCCATATACATCCATTGATGCTCGCCTTATCTGCGAATTCGGAGGCTGCGCCAAGGCTCGCTCGTGCCACGGACGGCGTAAGCACTCGGGAGAGCCTGGTCCGAGAGCTGGGAAATGAGCCGGGAAATGTCCGGGAAGTATCTGGGGCCATGCTTCGACCTGGGGTTTGTTGCTGCTGCTGCTCTACTTTGCTCTCGACGGTGTTTCTCCCTTTGTCAATGAGCCTACTGCCACCCGCGCGGTCGCGACCAGTTCCGCCGGTGGGGTCCTTATCGATCGCCTGAGCAAGCTACTGATGTTTGTGGCCTGCATGATCTTTGCCGTTCAGCGGCACTCGTCCGTTCGCCGGCTGAGCATGCAGATGAAGCTGATGACCAGCTTTCCTCTCCTCGCGCTTTTGCTCTCTCCTTTATCGCAGCTACCCACCAGGACGATCAGCTCGGGTGCCTTGCTGCTGGGCGCGCGTTCTGCTTCTGTACTACATCATGTCCCGATACACGCTCGATCAGGTGCTTGAATTGCTGCTTGTTCTCGGCACCGGGACCATGGTGGCGAGTATCGTGTTTGCCCTTGCCCTGCCGCAGTATGGCCTGGATCAGATGGGGGGGCATTCTGCCGCCTGGAAGGGCATTTTCAGCGCCAAAAATTATCTCGGCAACCTGGCGTTGTTTTTTCTGACTGCGGCGGTATCGTATCGCGCGCGCACCCCATTTCTGCGTTCCGTTCGGGTTTCACAGATCATCTTTTGCCTGACTGCGATTGCATTTTCCCGCGCCGCGACGGCGTACCTGCTGACCGCCATCTACATCGCCTATTTTGTGATCGTGAAAAGCCTGCATCGCTTTCGCAAGAAGGATTACTTTGTCGTCTGTTTCCTCCTGCTGGTAGTGTTTTCCGCCGCGGCGGTGGTGATTGTGGTGTGGCCGGAATTCCTGTTCACGCTGCTGGGGAAAGACGTGACCTTGACCGGGCGCACCGGGATTTGGAGTGCGGTGCTTGATTCGATTGCCAAGCGGCCGTTGCTTGGCTATGGCTACCAGGCGTTCTGGCTTGGCCTCGAAGGCGAATCCTATCGTGTGATTCTCGCGGTTTCCTGGGTTCTGGCCCAGGCGCAGAACGGGTTTCTTGATGTCATGCTCGAGATGGGCGTGGCCGGGCTGGTGATCGTACTGTTGGTCTTCGGCTTCGCCTTCCGCGATGGCGTGGTGTGCCTTCTCCGGTCGCGCGACGATACCCAACTTCGGGCAGTGGAGTGGTACCTCGCCATCGTAATTCTCACGCTCATCTACAACCTGGACGAAAGCTTCCTCTTCGACCCCAAGCATCTGGGCTCGATGATCTTCCTGCTTGCCTGCATCGGGCTCAAGATGGAGTGGTTGCGTCTGCGAGTATCCAGGTAGGCTGAGTCCAGAGCTGTCCAAATTAGCTGGTGGGAGACATCGTAGCCTGATTGCGGGCCAAGGTAGCGAAAAAGAAACAGCAGGTCCCTCCACTACGCTGCGCTCCGGTCGGGATGACAATTCATTCGCAAGGAGGCAGTGTTTTTCCTCCAGGAAAGTCGCGTTTCTATCCCTGGATAAGGTTTATGGCGTAACAAAATTGTCATCCCGACCGGAGCGTAGCGTAGTGGAGGGACCTGCTGTTTCTTTTTCGGGTTCTCACGCAGAGCTTCAGAAACCTAATTTGGACAGGTTCTATTTCTTGTTGTCGAGAGCCGATTCGATGGCTGCCGTAACCTGGGGCGAGTCGGGAGTGACGGCGGGTTCGAAGCGCTCCACTGGCTTGCCATTGCGGTCAAACAGAAACTTGGTGAAGTTCCATTTGATTTCGCCGCCGATCTGCGGATTGGCCGACTTGTCTGTCAGGAAGGCGTAGAGGGGCGTCTTATCGTCGCCCACCACTGAGACCTTGGCCATCATGGGAAACGACACGTTGTAGCGGTTGTGGCAGAACTTCTTGATCTCATCGTTGGTGCCGGGTTCCTGCGGGCGAAGTTGTTGGCCGGAATGCCGACGATCACCAGGCCGCGATCCTTGTACTTTTCATAAAGCGATTCCAGGCCCGCGTACTGCGGAGTGTAGCCGCATTTACTGGCAACATTGACCAGCAGAAGGACCTTGCCCCGGTAACTGCCCAGGCTGACGGGCTGGCCATCGATAGATTTCAAGGTAAAGCTGTAAACGCCTTTCGCCGGAACGGCCATGCAGACCGCGGTGACGCACAGGGTAAGAATAAGGGCCAACTTGCGCATAGAATCCTCCAAATCTCTTATACATCGCAAAGATCAACGGCCTGCAAAAGTGAGGCGCGTGGATCGCCGGTGGGGACAAACTCGTGCGCCACATATCCTTTGAACCCGGTCTCCACGATCCCGCGCATAACGCCGTCCCATTGCACCTCCTGGGTATTGTTGAGCTCGTGGCGACCGGGAACACCGCCGGTATGGAAGTGGCCAATCCATTGAATGTTCTCCTTGATGGTGGCGATCAAATCCCCCTCCATGATTTGCATGTGATAGATGTCGTACAGCAGCTTCACATGCGGAGAATTCACTTCCTTCATCACCGCGACCCCCCAGGCCGTGTGGTCTGCCATGTAGTCCTTATGGTTGACCTTGCTGTTCAACAGCTCCAGATTAAGGACGACGTTATTGTCTTCCGCAATCTTCTTCACCCGGTTCAACCCAAGGATTACATTTTTTGCGCCCTCCTCGTCAGACATGCCGTGGCGGTTGCCTGAAAACGTAATGACATTGGGCACTCCCGCTTTTGCGGCCAACGGAATATTGGTGCGCAGTCCCGCCTCGATCTTGTCGTGATTGGCAACCACGTTGAGTGCATCGGGAATCGTACCGGCCGCGGCGTAGCCCATGGTACAGATCAGCCCGTGCTTCTTCGGTGTTTCAAAATCTTCCGGTTCCAGCAGGTCGACTCCCTTGAGTCCGATCTGCGCCGCATAGGCGCACAGTTCGTCCAGGGTCATCTCCTTGATAGCACCAGCGGCTGACAGATTGGCGAATACGCCCTTTCCTCTGGATCGGAGTATCGGGCGAAACCGCTTTTTCCTGGGTCCAGGCGATCGGAGAACTGGAAGCGAGTGCCGTGCCTGCGATGGTGCTTTTGAGCATCCTGCGACGGGAGATGGAAGACATCTTGAGAGACCTTTCGGAGCGTGCTGAGTACACGCAGGTATTTAATCATGGATGTACAATTCGAGCGCGGACGGAGGGCCGATGCCCGCGCTTTTTCTGGTCACTCTATTGCTCTTACTCTTCTCTTCTTCGGGTATGGCTCAGGTCATTGTCTTCTGGCAGCCAGGCTTCCCCACGGTCGCCAGCCAGCCTGTGGATCGTGCCACCCTGTCCGCGGCGCTCGATCCCGGCTTTTTGGACCTGAAGGCCTTAGAGGCTCCTGGCGCGTTGGCTAAGTGCGAGTTGTTGGTTCTTCCTTACGGTTCTTCCGTACCCACCGATGCATGGAAGGCGATCGAAGCTTATCTGCAGCAACGGCGGGAATCTTCTGGTTCTCGGCGGCCAGCCATTGCGCGTACCGGTCACCCAGGTGGGCGCAACTTTTGTCCCGGGCCGTCCGCAGGATACCTACTCGCGGGCGCTGGATTTGCGCCACACCTACGAGGTCCCCGTGGCGCGAGATGCTCATTTTGCGTGGAGGCCGGGCTACGCCTTTGCGGCCAGTCCCAGGCTGCAGGCAGAGAAATTTTTCACCGTCGAGGGTCGTCTTAACGGGCTTGGCTACATGGTCGACACTACCGGACTGCCGGCGGCAGCACCGGTTATCGTGATCGACCGCGCACCCGGCAGCCGCATCGTCTGCCTCGACTTTCAGCCGAAAACCGGCTACTGGGAGAGCCAGGATGGCATCGCCCTGATTCGCCAGTCTGCTGAGTATGCGCGCCAGGGTTCCACGCACCTCTCGGTCGAAATGCTTTTCTCTGTCCTCAGGCCGAACGAGCCGCCTCAGATCACCGTGCATTTGCGGCAAGCGCACCCCGCAAGGGGCGATGTGCGCGTGGAACTCTTGTCCACGGATAAGGTGCTTGAAGAAGCTACGCTGCCGGTTGGGAACGATGAGAGCGCCAGCCTGCCCGCTGCCCTTTCAGAAGCCGCTTCCCGCCGGATTTTACAAAGTTCGCGCCACCTTTCTACAACAAGGACGTTTTCGCGAGTTCTACGAGAATGGTTTCTGGGTGGCGGAGCGCAGTTCGCTCGACGTGGGCCCGGCCCTCGGCGTCAAGGGCGATTTTCTCAGTCGTGGAGGCAAGCCGTTCTTTCCTGTCGGCACCAACTACTTCACCACGGAAGAAAATGGCTGGGATTTCTCCGGCCCGCGCAACGCGTCGGTGTGGGAAAAAGATTTTGCGGAGATGGCCGCACACGGCGTCACGTTTGTTCGCACCGGGGTGTGGATGAAGAACGCAAAATTCATAGAGCCTGGAACGGGGGAGCCGGACGAGCGCTTTCTGCGCAATCTGGAGGCTTTTCTCATCTGTGCGCAGCACCACGGGATCTCTGTCAATTTCACTTTCTTTGCCTTCACCCCCGACACGCCGCCGCAGAAAAATCCCTATCTCGATGAAGATGCCTTGCGCGCGCAGCAAGCCTACGTACGCGCCGTGGTGAAGCGCTTTGCCAGCGTGCCCTGGCTCTGCTGGGACCTTATCAACGAGCCTAGCTTTTCCAACCCGCAACAGATATTCAAAGGAAATATTCCCAACGGGGATGCGGCGGAAGTAAACGCCTGGCATGAGTGGCTCCGGGACAGATACAAAAGCATCAGCATCCTCGCAGACGCCTGGGCAGTGACACCGGAAGAGCTCGGCAACTTTGACAGTATCCCGCTGCCCGGCGTAGCCGACCTGACCTATGAGCGTCATGGAAATCCGCGGCAGGTGCGGGCTGTCGACTACAACCTCTTCGCGCAGGATATGTTCAGCCGTTGGGTGCAATCGATGGTTGCCGTGATCCGCCAGACCGGCAGCAGCCAGCTCATCGATGTAGGACAGGATGAAGGTGGCGTCACCAATCGGGTGCTGAACCAGTTCTATGGCCTGGCGGGTGTCTCGATTCACTACCAATCACACGTACTGGCAAGACGACGCGCTTGTTATGGGACTCGATCGCCGCAAAGCTTCCGGGCATACCGAACATCACCGGCGAAACCGGCTATCAACCGGTCTGGGCTCCCGACGGAACCTGGCGTTATGACGAGTTCACCGGGCTGGCGCTGACCGAACGCAAGTGGGCGCTGGGTTTTGCCGCCGGCAGCTCTGGGGCGATGCAGTGGGATTGGGCCCGCGAAGTCGACTTCGGCATGCAGCGGAGCGACGGCTCGGCCAAGGTGTGGGAACCCATGATGCGGGGAGTGGGAGATTTTGCTCAACGCGCCGCTCCGTATGCTACGGACTTCATCAAACCCGAGATTGCCATCATCCTGCCTCAGTCCCTCCAACTCTCCGTCTCTCAACGCTTTGGCCATCGAGGCGCAACAGAATGCGGTTCGCGCGCTCTACTACTATGCCCGTGGGGAAGCTTATGCCGTCGGCGAGTACCAGATTGCCTCGCTCGGATCGCCGAAGCTCATCATTCTGCCCTCATCGTTTGCGCTGACCGAAGATGCCTGGCAGGCGATCATGGCCCGAGTGCAGGCAGGAGCTATATTGCTCGTGACCGGGCCGTTCGCTGGAGACGCGCACTTCCATCCAACGGAAGGCAGGATCAGGTCGGCCTTGCCTACGTGGACGTCACCGCTCACTCTGCGCAGCAGCGCATTCAAGTGGCCTGGTGGGGAAGAGGAACTGACTTTCGGGGGCAACAAAACCACGGTCCTAAGCCGCGCGCAAATGCCGGGAGATCAGGATTGGCGGAGAAGCCTCTGGGCAAGGGAAAAATTCTATTCGCGGCTTTGCCGCTCGAACTCAATCAGAACCTGAAGGCTGTGGGAGATATTTATCGCTATGCCATGAAGGTGGCAAACATTTCCCCGACTTACACCACGACAATGACCGACGCCGGCATACTCATCTGTCCGACCCGCCTGCCCAAAGCTACCCTTTACGTGCTGACCTCCGAATCAAACAGGAAGGCGGTCGTCGTCCATGACGTAAGCAGCGGGAAGGAGTTCTCCGGCCAGCTTGAAAACGGCCGCGCAGCTCTTTTGCTCATTAGCGATGAAGGGAAGCTGATCGCGACCTACAACTGGCCATAAGCAAAGGAAAACAGCGGGTCCCTCCACTACGCTACGCTTCGGTCGGGATGACAATTCATTTGGGAACACCTGAAGTTGTTTCTCCAACAGAATTGTCATCCCGACTCGGAGCAGCAGCGCAAGTGAGAGGCTGAGCCTGCTGTTAACCTTACGCCCGGCGGGAAATGCAATGATCTGATCTCTGTGCCCTTACCTTCATCGGGATAGAATCGCCGTGGGGTACAGGTCTGGCAGCGGCTTGTTCTGTTGGTCGAGCCGCTCGGGATGGGGCAAAGGCTTGCGCGGAATCATCTGTTCCCGCATCGCGGCGTTGTAGACGAAGATGGCTTCCACCACCGCAATCTGCTTCAGATCCGCGGACTGCAGATGCTCATAGGTATCCATATTGGAGTGGTGGGTGCGTGTCTCGTAATCCATCGGATCCTGAATGAACTGGAAGCCGGGGATGCCCGACAGCATCAAACGACAGATGGTCGGTGCCGCCCGTATTCCGGTTGCTGATGGTGGTTACGCCGAGATCCTTCAGCGGCGCCATCCATTGCTCGAAAATGTGATCCACCGCGGCATTTCCCTGGGTATAGACGCCGCGAATCTTGCCCGTTCCATTGTCAACGTTGAAATACGCGGAAATGAGTTTCTGCTCAGGTTTGAGGGTGAGCGGGCCCGCCGGCTTCCTCATGAATTCCGGACAGTTCCATCTGATCGGGGGCGGTGGAGCGCGGGAAGCTGCCGAAATGTTGATCTACGTATCCCTTGCTGCCGAACAGGCCTTCTTCTTCGCCGGACCACAGGGCAATGCGGATGGTCCGCCGCGGCTTGATCTGCGAGCGCGTTCAGAATGCGCATAACCTCCAGCGCAACCACCGAGCCTGCCCCGTTATCCGTAGCGCCGGTACCCGCGATCCAGCTATCCAGGTGGCCGCCCACCATCACCACCTCGTCTTTCAGCGTGGGATCGGTTCCTGGAATTTCGGCAACCGTGTCGAAGCCATGTTCATGGTCTCCCGTGAACTTGGTTTCCACGTCCATCTCAATGGACACCGGAACGTGGTTCTCGAGCAGCCGATACACCCGGCCGTAGCTCTCAATCTGCGTGACCACGACAGGAAACGGGACAGCCGTATCCCGGTGATAAGGAGTCGGCCAGCGCGGCGCCGTTGTCGTCGAAAATAATCCCGGTGCCTCCGCCATTCTCGCCATCGCGGCTGGGAACAATAACCCCGGCGACCTTTTCCTCGGCCAGGAACGAAAAGATCGTCTTGCTGAGCTTGGCGCGTTTGAAATAACGCTCGATGCGCGCCTCCCATCTCGCGTACTCGCCCGCTAACGGAAGGGACTCGAGATCCTTAAGATCCTTGTCGGTATAGCGCTCAAAGAAAGGCTTGTCGGGCACCGGCACATCGCGCATCGGCGCCCAGCAGGACAATCTTGCCGGAAAGTTTGCCCTTGTATTTGGCGATGTCTTTCTCGTCCTCGATCACCACCGAGATGGCCTGCGCCGTCACGGGCCCGTTGGTGGAGGGCGACCACGGCGTGGCCTGGGCCAGGAACACGGCTGTATCCGGTTCCGTCATACGAACCCAGGTGTTGAGCTGCTGCCAGCCCATCCCGAACTCGCCCCAATCTTCCAGGTGCGCGTTGACGCAGCCCATTTTGGTGAGCTGGTCGCGCGTCCATGCGTTGGCCTTCGCCATGTTCGGCGAACCGGTCAGGCGAGGCCCGATTCCGTCCATCAGGCCGCCGGCGTAGTCCATCACATGCGAGTGCTGCAGGCCCTCTTCGCGGATGGCGTTGTACGCATTCAGGTCGATCGACTCGGTGCTGGGCTGCTGCATCTGCGCATCGTCATCCAGCCTCGGCTGTTCCGAGGCTCGATCGTGTGGCTGTGCTTCTTGTCGGCCGCGTTGGATCCCAGCAGGTACGCCGGCCGCAAGGATAACGGACCACAGCGAACGACAAGGGTGCGTCACGAAAAACCATGAACATTGCCTCCCAAGAAGTTCCCACATGCATTTCGTGGCCTCAACGCGAACGATACAAAGTTCGGTCCGAGAACGTTATCATGAAAACGAAGGGCAATTGGAGACCAGCATGATGAACGAGAACAAACAGCCCAGGGGATCCGATGCCTCGGCAGTGCGCGTCAGCCGCCGCTCCTTCCTTTCCTCGCTTGGCGCAGCCGGCGTTGTCGCGACCGCCGGGCCCGTCGTGGCTGCGGCGCAGACAGCGCCGCCTATGGCGCCATCGACACGGCCGCCGGCATCGCCACTGAGACCATTGAAGGTGCAATCCCGGTCAGCCTCCGGGTCAACGGAAAGCAGCTCGATCTGCACGTCGATCCCCGCACTACGCTCCTCGACTGCCTGCGCGAAACCATCAGCCTGACCGGCACCAAGAAAGGCTGCGATCACGGCCAGTGCGGAGCCTGCACCGTGCACGTGAACGGCCGCCGCATCAACTCCTGCCTGACCCTGGCCGTCATGCATGAAGGCGACGAGATCACCACCATCGAAGGACTTGGTCAGCCCGGCAACCTGCACCCCATGCAGGCATCCTTCGTCAAGCACGACGGCTATCAATGCGGTTACTGTACCTCGGGCCAGATCATGTCCGCCGTCGCTCTTCTCAAGGAGAAGTGCGGCCCCTCCGACGCCGACGTGAAGGAACTCATGAGCGGCAACATCTGCCGCTGCGGAGCCTACCCCAACATCGTCGCCGCCATCCAGGACGTTCGCCAGCAGGCATAGGAGTCGCATCATGGAGATGTTCACGTATACCAAGGCTACCGGCGTACCGCAGGCCATCGAAGCCGCAGCTCGGCACCAGAGCGCACGCTTCATCGCCGGCGGAACCACCCTGCTCGACCTGATGAAGCTGAACGTCGAGCGCCCCAGCCAGGTCATCGACATCAATCGCCTTCCGCTCGACCAGGTGGAAAAGCTTCCCGACGGCCGCCTGCGGATCGGCGCGCTGGTCCGCAACTCCGATCTGGCTCATCACCCCGCGGTCGTGAGCGACTACTCCGTGCTTTCCCAGGCCTTGCTCGCAGGGTGCTTCCGCGCAACTTCGCAACATGGCCACCACCGGCGGCAATCTTCTGCAACGCACCCGCTGCATGTACTTCCGCAACGATGCCATGGCCTGCAACAAGCGCACGCCCGGTTCCGGCTGTTCCGCCATCGAGGGCGACAACCGCACCCTTGCCATCCTGGGCACCAGCAAAGACTGCATCGCGACCAACCCTTCCGACATGAACGTCGCCCTCACCGCGCTCGAAGCTACCATTCACATTCAGGGCGCGAAAGGCGAGCGCGACGTGGCCATCGGCGATTTCTTCCTGGTTCCCGGCAGCACGCCGCAGCGCGAAACCGTTCTGGAGCCGGGCGATCTCATCACCTCCGTCACTCTGCCCGCGCCCAAGGCCGGCAGCAAGCAGGTCTATCTCAAACTGCGCGACCGCGCTTCCTATGAATTTGCCCTCTCTTCGGCGGCTATCGTGGCCGTGGTGAACGGCGGCAAGCTGGAATTCGTTCGCGTTGCCCTGGGAGGCGTAGGCACCAAGCCCTGGCGCTCGCTCGAGGCAGAGAGGGTTCTGCACGGCAAACCGCCGGACGAAAAGACTATTCCGCCAGGCCGCCGAAGCGGCTCTGCACGGCGCACAACCGCAAAGCGAAAACGCCTTCAAGATTCCACTGGCCAAGCGCTGCATCACCCACGCTCTCACGCTTGCAACCGCGTAAACAGGAGACAGATCCCATGGCGTCGATACTCAATCTTCCTCCCAGAACGAATGCCGGCCTGCCCCGCGTCGATGGCCCGCTCAAAGTCAGCGGCGCCGCCATGTATACGTCGGACCACAATCTGCCCGGCATGCTCTACGCGGTCCCGGTATGCGCCACCATCGCCAACGGCACCATCACCGCGATCGATAGCAGCCGCGCCCAGGCGATGCCCGGAGTCAAGGCCGTCTATACCCGCCAGAACCTGGGCAAGCTCTTCAGAACTGCTCCGGCTCAGGACTTTACCGGGATCCTCGACGAGCGCCGTCCTCCCTTCGAGGACGACACCATCCGCTACTACGGACAATACGTCGCCGCCGTGGTGGCGACTTACGTTCGAACAGGCGGTCGCCGCGGCCAATGCCGTCAAGGTCACCTATCACAGCGAGAAGCCTGACGTTCGCGAACACCTCGAAACCGATGAGAAGCCCAAGGTTGACAGCCAGCGCGGCGACCCCGAGCCGGCCTTTCAGTCCGCTGCCGTCAAGGTGGACGAGACCTATGTCACCCCGACCGAGACTCACAACCCGATCGAGCTGCACGCCAGCGTCGCCGTCTGGGATGGACAAAACTTCACCCTCTACGAAACCTCGCAGGCGGTAATGAACCATCGCGACGTAATGGCCCAGATGCTCGGAGTTCCGCAGGAAAACGTCCGCGTCATCTCTCGCTTTCTGGGTTCCGGCTTCGGCGGCAAGCTTTGGCCCTGGACGCACTGCATGATCGCCGCCTCCGCTGCGCGTAACCTCAACCGGCCGGTCAAGCTGGTGTTGACCCGCGACATGATGTTCCAGAACGTGGGCCATCGCCCGCGCACCCAGCAGCGCATCCGCCTGGGCGCCACGCCCGACGGCAAACTTGTCTCGCTGATGCACGACTCGCTCAACCACACCTCGATCCTCGACGACTACTCCGAGGGTTGCAGTGAGGCCACTGCGTACAGCTACAGCACGCCCAATCTTGCGCGCCACCTCCGGCCTGGTCCGCCGCAACGTCGGCACCCCGACTTCCATGCGCGGCCCCGGCGCCGTTCCTGGCCTCTTCGCGCTTGAGTCGGCCATGGATGAGCTGGCCATCAAGCTCAACATGGATCCGCTCAAGCTACGCCTGCTGAACGAGCCCCAGAAAGACGAGGGTCTCAACCTGCCCTTCTCTTCCCGCCACATGGTGGAGTGTCTGAACGTGGGCGCAGAAAAATTCGGCTGGTCCCGGCGCACGCCGCAGGTCGGGTCGATGAAGAAAGATGGCTTGATTCTGGGCTGGGGGGTTGCCGGCTGCTCCTGGATCGCCGAGCGCATGGGCAGCGAAGCCAGCGTCGACCTGCGCGACGATGGCACCGCCCGCGTCTCCTGCGCCACGCAGGATATTGGCACCGGGACCTACACCGTCCTTTCGCAAATTGTTTCCGAAAAAACCGGCATTCCCCACGACAAGATAGAAGTCGTTCTCGGGGACACGGATCTCCCTCCGGGGCCCATCTCGGGTGGCTCCTGGGCTACCGCATCGGTCATCCCGCCCGTGCTCGAAGCCATCGAAAAAGCGCAGCAGACGTCTGTTTACGATCGCCGGCCAAAGCAAGGACCCTCGCTTTGCGGGGCAGAAGCCCGAGTGCGATGGCTTTTACTGACGGCTGCGTCCACCTTAAGGACAAGTCCCCTGATACCGGTGTGCGCTTTGAGCAGATCCTCACTGCGGGCAATATCCGCGCTGCTTCCGGCAGCGGAAAATCCGAGGGCACCTTTGGCAATCCGAACCGCAAATACTCCACCCATTCTTTTGGAGCGCAGTTTGCTGAGGTGACCTGGCAGCCTGAGACCGCTCGCCTGCGCGTCTCCCGCGTGGTCACGGTGATCGATGCCGGCCACATCCTCAACCCCAAGCCGGCCCGCAACCAGATTGAGGGTGCGGTGGTCATGGGTGTCGGCATGGCCCTCTTCGAAGAGACGGTATATGACCCGCGCTTCGGCGCTCCCATCAACAACAACCTTGCCGACTACATTGTCGCCACCAACGCAGACGCCCCGGAAATCGACGTCACTTTCCTCGATTACCCCGACAAGGTGCTGAACCCTCTGGGCGCCCGTGGCGTTGGCGAAATTGGCCTGGCCGGTATCGCACCCGCCATCACCTCCGCCGTGTACCACGCCACCGGCGTTCGTGTGCGCGAACTTCCGGTTCGCATTGAAGACCTACTGAAGGCCTAGCTAGACAGATAGTGAGGAGGGCGAATGCTCGAGACTAGATTTGCCCCTATCGCCGCCATCGAGGCTCGCCCGGCCGGTTTGGTGTTCGCTAAGATACTTCCTCAGTTCGTCTTCTTCACCAGTCCCGTCAATCGCTGCTTATCGATCTTCAACACCACTCCGGAATTCCTGTCAGCGACCTCGCTCACCTTGTACTCCGCGGCTGTCCCCAGCAGCTGTGCGGTCTCTGAGGGCGTCAACTTGTAGTCCTCATTGAGCCACATCGCCATCCCGTTGGTCGCGCCTTTCAGCGCATCGTCCAGTGACGCCGACAGGCCCATAGTGATAATGTGCGTCGTTGTTTCGATGCGCCGTCCAGAGAGATGCGTTCCAGGGATCACATCCACGGAGAACTCCACGTCCATCGAAGTCTCGAGCGCATTGCCGTTCAACTCTCCATCGCCCTGCTCCGCATGACCGTCACCCAGGTACAACAAAGCTCCAGGGTTCGCGACCGGGAGATAGACGCTTGCGCCTTCGCCAATCTCATTGAAGTCCATGTTGCCGCCCCATGCACCCGAATCGCCCGTCGGCGGTGGCGCCTGCGCCGGCCCTACGGCAGTCGCGATACAGCCTAGCATCGGCTTGAGGGGTACGCGGTAATTCACCATGTCCGGTCCTGCGTTCTCTGGGTACGCAACTCCCTTCGCCGCGTCAATGTGCCAGCGTACTGTCTTCCCCACATCTTTCATCGTTACCGCAAGCCGGCTATTCATTGCGCTCTCGTCCACGGCGTCGTCGCTCACCGCATAGTCACGGTTCAGCCGCAGCTTCAAGATATGCACCACCAGCGTATCGCCCGGCTCGGCGCCCTCAATGTAGAAGGGCCCGGTTTCCGGATTGCCGCCCAGCACCCGCTTTACGCCCTTCTCGTCGGTCCCGCCGGCATCCACGGTCGTGGTGTGCACGGTGTCTCCCGGGGCAATCGTCAACACCGGCTTATTGGCTGGCGAAAACTGGCGGTAGAACACAGTCGGTGCGAACTCATGGCGCTGTGGCTCCCTATGCGAAACCGTTATCACCCGCGTCGCGGTAAACGTGTATTTCGACGGATGATCCTTGTTATTCGGGTCGGTCTCGATCGCGTTTCCGGTGATGACTCCGTCCTTAAGTGTCGCGTTCAGTTCCGAGGTCGTGCCGTCGTCGCTGGTGGCCAGCAGATGAATGACGCCCCCGCTCATTGTCCCGCTGGTGAGCTTGTCGCCCGAATAGTTACCGCTCAACTTTTCGCCATCCTGATTCAGCTCCATGTGCTGGTACACTGTGGTGCCAAACAGGTCTGCGGAGATGATCCAATTCCCGCTCAGATCCTTTACCGGTCCAGCCTGTTGCCCCAGCCCAGGGCTCGAAATAGTGCAGGCGCACAGCGTGAAGACAGCGACAGGTCTAAACCGCATAGGGGAACCCTCTTCTGCAGGAATGGGTGACGCCTTCGACGGGTTTGATTATAGGTTAGCCGAGCGCACAGGGGGATGAGCGCCGTCTCAGCGCGGTGTGTCAGCTTAGGGGTCAGTTTCGTCTGGCCACGTTGGAACCTCCGGCGACGAGAACTTTCCCGCTTTGAGGGCCTGGCGGCCAAAGTGTCTATGTTCGACCGATCCACATTACTGCTAAAGCGGCTTCTTGGACAGGTGCTGGTGGCGCCTCCCGGCGAGCTGCCTGCAAAGTCTGATTTTCACTAAGTTCCCCCACCATAGGGCACGGGCCCGGCAAGTATAATCCCGTTTTTCAAGCACTACCAGCTTTCGGGCCGCAATCGCTGGCCCACCATTCGCCCGGGAACGCCACGAAATGCCCGGCATCCCCAGTTGTTGGTGAGGTTAATCTCAACGGAGAGGCAATTATGAAGCGTGACCGCGTGTTGCAGGTATTCTTGGCTGTTATGGGCGTTTTGTTCATCGCGCTGATCTATCCGCTGTACACCGATCTATGGCACGCGAAGTGGCTTCTGGAAATGCACAATGAAACCGAGCCGATGTTTCTAAGTTTCTTCATCGCACTTGGCCCCTTCCTTCTGATCGCTGCCAGGAACCCGCCGGCACATCGCTCGCTGATAGCCTTCACGGCGTGGTGGAGTTTGGCGCATGCTGCCGTGATGACTATCGAAACTGTGCAGGCTTGGAATCGGGGAGTCCATCGGGATTTTACAGACGTTGTAATCACCGCTGCCTTAGGATTGGCTTTGCTGGCACTCTCACCAATGCGTCGCGACCCGAACGTAGCCCTTTCACGCTGAGCCTTTGACTTCGATTCAGAGTTGCCGAGGTACAACGGCAGTCCAGGAATGAATCGCGAAGTGCCTGTGAAGTCGCGTTTTCAGTAAGTTCCCCAGCCCCGGCGCGTCCCGGGGGCAAGTTAACCCCGTTTTTCGGGAAGTCGGTTTCTACCAGTCTGGAACCCGATAAACTATGGTGATGTTGTGGGATATGCTCACTCATCTGGTGAGCGGAGTTTGGGCGAGTGGATCATCATATCTCAGGCCGGGAGAACTTCGGTGGCGCGTTCAGATTTTGTTGCCATGAGAGCTAGGAAGATTCTGCTTATACTCGCGACCTGCGGCGCCGCGATTCTCGGCCATAAGGTTACGGATGCCCAAAATCAGCAAGGAATCACGGTCACAGGGGCCATCACCCACTCCTGGATAGACCCCAAGGGGAATCGACACGAAACGGGCTATCCTGGGCCATTGACTACGCGGCTGTGCTCCGTAGACCGTGTCTTTGAGACGCAACCCGACCACTTCGGCACGATCACCTTCCTCAATGTGCCGCCCGGCATTTATGAGTTATCGGCAGGGCGGCAAGTTGAGCCGCCGCGAACTATCAAAGGGATCGAAGTCAAAGCCGAAGAGGTTAAGCCAGCGCCTCTTCGTATGGACATCGAAGACCCTCGGATTATGAAAATTGAGGATGCAGACTGTTTTCGCGATTCGATCGCGGATTGCGCTTTGACATCATTAAGGATCGAATACGGTCAGCCGCTCAGCCAAGGCTCCGCTTTAATATCGGGGCGAGTAGCGGAGTGGAATCACGAACGGTCCAGAGGGCTCGGCAAGGCCAAAATCTCGCTTACCAAAGACCGGTGATCCGGGCGTGCATTACTCAGCATTATCGGACAAAAACGGACTTTTCCAGTTTGTTCCCCTAGCTGGAGTTTACGACTTAACTGCGTCTGTCGCGGGCTTTCAAGATGTAAAGATTAACGGCTTCCTGGTGCCGCGAGAGAACGACACCAAGGTCACCCTTCTGACCCAAAACAAAAATACGATCATTGCTTGTCAATGAGCACACCATGTGCACGGTCTAGCGTCAATTCTCCTGGCATCCTCCTAGTGCCTGAAAAGTCTCGTTATCGGTTAAATTCCCCTACCGGCGGGGACGACGCTGGCAATTTACCGATAACCCCGTTTTCAAGGCATATCGAATTGCTTTCGGCGGATTTCCTGCTCCGCTAACGAAGGAACGTGCAATTGTTTCCTGAGTTCATCGGAGATCAAGTTCTTGTTGTAAGGTTCCTGCGTGGCGTGCTGGCCGGGAGGTGTCATGAATTGGGTGCCATAGATTTGGGGCTTTCGGATTGCCATCAGATAGCGATCGAGACTCGCCGCTGCAATCCAAATCGAGTCGCCATCTCCTTTAGAAACGGCGATCATCGCAAGCGTATGTGCAAGCAGGTAGTCATCGGGCTGCCTACTATGCTGAAAAATCACGGCAGCTTCTCGAAATTCCTTGCCGTTCTTCAAATCGCCGTTTGCTAATAGCCGCCGAGCGGCTAGCTCGCGTTCTTCATCTGTTTTGTACACAGGCACTGGTGACTTTGAAATCCCCTGTTGTCTCGCCTCCTGATCTTCCAGGTAGATTTCATCGATTCCAGGAGAAGGTTTTGTTTCTGATGTTTGGGTATACAAAGTGTTGCCGACCGTGGAGCAGAGCAAAGTTGCGGCGAGAGAAGCGGTCAAAACTATCCTCATTCTGTGAATGTTAATCGAGAGCCGAACGCGACTTTGCCCCGTTGCCAGAAAAGTCGCATTATCGGTATGTATGGTCCGCCGCCTCGCCGCAAGCGAAAAGTGAGAGTAGCAGGTAAGGTCTGCGCGTATGTATACGGCCTTGTTGGGGTGTTTAATGACCCCGGGCCTGGATGGAATGCGCTTCGCTCTGGTCCTATTTAAGTTCTCGGTCTTCAAAGGCCCTTACCGATAGCAGGTTTCCAGAACGACGGTTAGACCGTGGTGCCATCTCTTTCTTCGCCAGCAGACCTGGCAGGAAACAGAAAACCTCGTAGTCGCGGGTCTGCGGATGTGGGAATCGCGTTAGCGATTTCCAAGCCTGGTGTTGTTCCAGGCGTCATCTGCAGGCCCTCAGATGCTAGTGCCCGCTAGCAGCGGTGGCCGGTAGGCTTCATTCTTGGTCAGCACGGCCCAGGCCATCCGTGCCAATTTGTTTGCCAGTGCAACGATGACGACGTTTTGATGCGTTCGCACCGTGAGCTGCGCCAGCCAGGCACTCAATCCGGACGACTGCTTGGTCCGGTGCTGCATTACGGCTCTGGCTCCTTGCACGAATAACCTGCGCAGGTACTGGTTGCCGCGCTGAGGAATCTTCCATAATGTTTGCTTGCCTCCGGTCGAGTGTTCCTCGGGAACCACTCCCAGCCAGGCGGCAAAATCCCGCCCTTTGCGGAATGCCGCGCCGTTGCCGATCGTCGCGATGATCGCCGTCGCTGTCACAGGACCGACTCCCGGCATCGCGACCAGCCTTCGACAGGCTTCGGTCTCCCGAGCGATCTTCTCAACCGACTTGTCAGCACGATCGATCTTCTCGGCCAGTTGCTCTAGTTCTTGTTTCAGTTCTGCGAGCAATACCAGCACCGCCCCCGACAGCTTGGATGAGCCGCCTGCGAGTATCGCGGGTAAGGCTTCATCCACGTAGCGACGGCCTTTGCGCAATGTAGTGCCACGTTCCAGCAGAAGTCCACGAATCTGGTTGACCACCGCCGTTCTTCGCATCACCCAGCGCTCACGCACTCGATGTAGTGACTGCAGGTCCAGCTGATCATCACTCTTGACGGGCACGAATCGCATCCTCGGTCGTCCTACCGCCTCAGCAATCGCTTCCGCGTCAATATAGTCGCTCTTATTCGTCTTAACGTAGGGCTTCACATATTGCGCCGGGATCAGCCGTACATCGTGCCCCTGCTCCCGCAACGCTCGTCCGAGAAAATGTGACCCACCGCATGCTTCCATGCCGATCAGCTTTACCTTCAGGTTCGCGGTAAAGTGCAAGAGCTGCACTCGAGAAAATCGCTTCCGCAACATTACCTCTCCGCGTTGGTCCATCCCTACCAGATGAAACGTCGTTTTCCCCAAATCAATACCCAATGTGAATAGCTCCATGGCACTCCTCCTTTTACGCAGCTTATAGCCCCAACTCGCTGTCGGATAAAAGCGGCGGACCATTCCATTAAGTTCCCACGGCCTGAAGGGGATCGGGGGCAATTTACCGGAAATCCCGTTTTCCGGGCACTGCGATCTGATGACGCCGGAGCCCGTTTGCAAGAGTAGTCCTGTTACCCCGACCTGCGTGGCTCCTCAAGGATTCTAAGCACAACGTCTACGCTGTCTGCCAAAGACAGGTTTGTCGTGTCGAGAATTTCATAACCAGCCTTGATCGTTTCCTCGTGCAGATATCGACTCCATCCCATCATGCTCTCATTGGCCAAATCTGGCTGAAGTCTGTCGTGGGTTAAGCGGTGAGTGCGCGTCACGTCGTCACATTCAACGCAGAGGACGCGTGCGTTCTTAATCGCAAAAATTGTGAGGGCCTCCTGGATGAAGGAGATTCGCATCTGCCCCTCAAACAGAACCGTTCGTCCTGCAGTAAGCGCCCGTGTAATTCTCTCGAACCATTTGAGAGTCATGGCTCGTTGCCAGGCCCCGCCGGGTTGATGGCCGGTGCCGAAGGTGGCCATGACCTCAGCCGCGGGAACCCCAATTGTGTCAAACCGGAAAACGGTGATTGATGGGTGGTCTTGTTCGATTGCTCGTGCAATCGCTGTTTTCCCAGAGCCCGATGCACCCGTCATGATGACCAATGGCACAACCTTGCCTCCTTTCACATACACGAGGGATTCCTGACTCTAGCGCGACGTCAATGTTCCGTGGAGCTAAAAGCGTTCAAGTTGGGCGCGTGCGAGTGACCGGTCACGCAGGCGAATTTGGCCGTCCTCTCCTCAATTGGCTGAAAAGTCTGGTTTCCGGCAAATTCCCTCCTCTAGAGGAACAAGGCCCGGGGAAGTTACCGGACATCCCGTTTTACGGGATGTCCGAATAGAGGACCGAACCACCTCTTTCCATTCACTTCCGAAAAGCCGACCAATCGGGGGCTTCGATCGTGGACTGATTGCCGTCCTCACTTCATGAGAAGAACGATCAACGTGGCGGCGGTCGCCAAATGAAGCAGGATATGCGCAGTGTTTGGGACGATTCCATTGCGCGGCGGCAAGAAGGAATGCGTTTTGCCGAACATGATTTGATAGCGAGCAGCTCGGTTGGGTTCCGGTCGGAAAAGGTAAGGTATCCACCAAGCGCGGATTTGCCCGATGCAGAGCAGGCCATAGCTAATCACGAGCCAGTCGTAAAGCCAGTCGGGATACGGTCGTCTAAAGTGCAACAGGCTAAAGCATAGCCCGATGGTCCACGGTACGCTTTGAATGAGCGTCACAGTGACAAGACGGCGTCTCGTATCCTGGCTGCGTACTGCTGCGACATCGTTGAGGCGCCCAAGCGGAATCCAATCGTGAACCCAGAGAAAAAGAACCTGAAACACTTGGAGAGCGAGCAAAACTATCTCGATTTCGTGATTTGCCGGGAAATGCTGCTGTGCCATTCTCGCCCCTTAGCACCATTATGACCTCGACTACTCCGAAGTCACGGGCAACCAGGACGTATTCCCGAAATGCCTAAGAAGTCGCATTTCGCCATGTAAAATTGGGCTCCGGCTCGATTGCCAAGGGTGGGCAAGTTACCGCAAATCCCGTTTTTCAGGAACTTCGAGCAGCCTTCTCATTGAAGCCTGAGTGTCGAGATCACTCCCGGATGGCCAAACCTCCCATTCTCATCGCTTTGCAGCCATTTCTCCCATCGCGGTGGAGCCATTTCCGGCCTTTGCCGCCGCAATTGGTGTAGGGACCTGCTTCGGTGCGCGCTCGCGTCAGTAGCTTGCGCCGGCAATCGGCAGATGGAGAAACTGAACGTAGATCGCGCCCAGTCGCTCTCATTTGGGCATTTAAGGGACGTCGACAGGAATAGGATGCATCGTTCCGCCGTTCGTCCATTCCCGATGGAAGCGCCAGGTATGATTTCTGAATTATTTCTTGGAGTCACATTCAGTCGTGGCTGAATCAAAATGCAGTTCGGGTAGCACCGCGAGGTTTGGCAGAAACCAAACCAATCAGTTCTGAACGCAAACATAACCGCAATGAGAAGGAGAGTATTTATGCCCACGATTACGACCAAAGATGGAACAGAGATTTATTACAAGGATTGGGGTAAAGGCCAGCCCATCGTTTTTAGCCACGGTTGGCCGCTTTCAGCCGATGATTGGGACGCTCAGATGCTGTTCTTCCTTAATCACGGCTATCGAGTCATAGCCCACGACCGGCGTGGACATGGCCGTTCCTCCCAAACCGGCGATGGCCACGATATGGACCATTACGCCGACGACCTGGCCGCTCTTACCTCTCATCTCAATCTCAAGGACGCCATCCATGTCGGCCATTCGACCGGCGGCGGCGAGGTGACGCGTTACCTGGCCCGCCACGGCGAAAGCGGTGTATCCAAGGCTGCGCTGATCAGCGCGGTGCCACCCCTCATGGAGAAGACGGCGGCCAATCCCGTCGGCCTGCCCAAGGCAGTGTTTGATGATCTGCAGGCGCAGCTCGCAGCTAATCGTTCACAGTTCTATCGCGACGTGCCAGCCGGGCCTTTCTACGGCTACAACCGGCCGGGCGCGAAGGCCTCGGAGGCCGTTATCCAGAATTGGTGGCGCCAGGGCATGATGGGAGGCGCCAAGGCACACTATGACGGCATCGTGGCCTTCTCCCAGACCGATTTCAGGGAAGACTTGAAGAAGATCACCGTTCCGGTGCTGGTGATGCATAGCGAAGACGACCAGATCGTTCCCTATGTTGCCGCCGGGCCGTTGTCCGCGAGGCTGTTGAAGAACGGAACCCTGATAACGTACAAGGACTTCCCGCATGGCATGCCCACGACGCACGCGGAAAAGATCAACGCCGACCTGCTGGCATTCATTAAGAAAAGTAAGCAAGTGGCCGCATAACACCATTCCGGCCTTCACTCTGGCGTGAAGGCCGGAAGTTCTGACGTGACCCATGCTAGCGGCCTGTCTCGAGCTTTCTCCGTTGGTGCGTTTCGCTCCTGTGACTCCCGTAGAAGCTACGGCTTCTGCTCACCACGAGCGAACACCAATACTGATAATCCTTTGGTACCACTTTCCGTCCGAGTCGTGCATAAGGCGTTGTCCTCAATGATCAGCCCCTTCGCTCGCAGCACGCGCGAACCTTCCGTCGCCTTCACCCTCTCCTGCCGGAGCAGTGCAAAACATAAGCCGCACACAACAGCCAACTGCAGCCAGCAAACAACTCTTAGCCGCACCGTCTTGTTCTCCAGAGTCTTCAACCGCTCATCGTATCGAGAGATCGTCATCGCAAACTCCTCCGAAATTCAACCTTACCAGCCAACCGCTCAAGCTGTTCGGTGCCGAGAAGCCTTGTGTCTACGAATGCGCGCTATCCACATGGACGTCAAGCCTGGCTTCTGGGACAAATGCCTGGAAAGTCTGGTTATCAGTAAGTTCCCCCAGCCCGGCAGGGCGCCTCCAGCAATTTACCGATAATCCCGTTTTTCAAGAACTCAGTCAGGCTGCTCCCGGATGACATCGCTTGTCGGTAGGGAGACGATCCTACAATGAGCTGGGGCAGATGAGGGCTAAAGAGCCTGCGTGAGAGCCCCGCAAGAAGGCATCAGCGCACTCCGCTCACCGTATAGAGGTCAAAGAGGCGCAGATCGTAGTTATAAAAATAAGTTGCCCCGTCGGGCGAAATAGTTGGTCTTTCCGGGGAAACTCCAGCGATCGTAGGCTTCCCAAGCTTACGCCATGCTGTGCGAACACCGGTATGCGGATTCAGCTTCTGTAGCTGATAGCCTGTGTTGGCGTCATCGGCAGCGGGCTCGACGTAGAGCTGGCCATCGGCGGTCCAACCTCTAACGTCATCATCTGGTTTCAAGCCCTGGATTTTCTGCGCATTACCGCCCACGATGGGGACGAGCACGAGCACCCCCTCTGTCAATCTTGGCAATCTGTTTCCGTACCCAAACCGGCCCGCCAGCAGCCACTTGTCGTCCGGTGATACGCGGGCGCCGGCGATGCCCTCATCCGTGATCGGGCGCGGATTACTGCTGCTCACATCGTTGCTCAAATCTTGGAGCCACGTACGGGATGCGCGTCCGGCGTCCTGCGCCACATAAACAATCCGTTTGCCGTCGGAGAGGAAGCTGGCTGCTACTCTGGGCGATAGATTTGGCGGACTGATGCGCCGAGGCTGACCTGGCCCTACTGGCAGCAGCCATACCGACTGGGTCGGCTGAGTTATTTTTTGAGCCAGCGCCCAATTCTTGTCGGGCGATAGGGCCATGCCATATCCTTCGCCGAGAGGGACTGCGGGCGATCCGTCCACGTTGCGAACGAAAACTGTGCTGTGTCGCGCTTCATTCCCCTCCTCCTCGAACAGAATCATCTTTCCGTCGCCGCTGACGGCACGGCCGAAACTATAGTCAAGCCAGGAAAGGTCACGCTCCGCTTCCCCATTGCTGCTGGAAACAACGAAGCCTCGGTGGACAACTCCCTGGGCAACGAGAAGCTCTCCGTCCGTCCCGATATCCATGAGTCGGAGACGGCCGGGAACGGCCAACGGCGTACGACTCTTTCCCGATAGTGTGAACGCATGCAGGTCTCCCGACTCTAACGGTGAGGTAAACCAAACTTCTTCTCCGGATGGGCCCCACGAAAGACCCTGGACGCTTTCGAACAGCGGACTTTCAATGACCTTCTCTCCTGTGCTTCGCAATATGACCACCGTGCCCCGGTCATCGGTAGAGTCGTCATGATTGATGAAGGCAAGATATTTGCCGTTGGGAGAAAAGCGAACGTCATTGAGCGCAAGGTTACGGTGAAGAGGCTTTCCGATGGGATACTCCAGCTGGCACATGCGCTCGGCTGGAATCCAGCGCACGATCGCCAGCGCAGATCCGTCAGGATTAAAGTCGGCGGCTTGCACGTTTTCAATCTCCGGTTTAGGAGCTCCGTTGTCTCCCATGGTTCGCGCCAGATTACCTGGCGAGAGATTATTTGTAATGCGTTGGGGGGCGAGCGCCACCGCCAACTCCCCGCGTGCGGAGACTGCCAACAGTCGAGCGTTCCTGATGCCAAGCGGATGTCCTCCAATCGCCTTCGCCGCGAC
>CAVWRV010000005.1:0-195422 GCA_963757515.1 uncultured Acidobacteriaceae bacterium
TCTCGCGCTCGGTAAACGGGTCAACCCGGCTCCGTACCAGCCCGATGACGCCGATCGGCTCGCCTTCGCGCATGAGCGGCACGCCAATCATCGAGCGGCCCTTTCCGATCTTGGCTTCCTGCTTTTTCTCATAGAGCGGATCGGTCCATGCATCGTCGATGCGGGCGACTTGCCCGGTCATGGCGGCACGGCCGACGACCGTTCCCTTCCCCGGCACAATCGGCGTTTTCCGCTCAATTTCCAGATAGGCGGACGAGGCTGTAGCCAGCCGCGAAACGGTAAATTCCATCCTCCCGTCGAAAGATCACGCCCGCTTCGGCGCGGCAAAGTCGCGCTGCGGTGTCCACGACACTCTGTAGATGGGCTGCAGCTCGAACTTTGATCGGCTGATGACGCCAAGGACGTCTGACGTCGCGGTCTGCTGTTCCAGCGATTTGGCAAGGTCGTCGGTGCGCTGGCGCAGCTCGTTGAGCAGCCGCGTGTTCTCGATGGCGATGACTGCTTGAGCAGCAAAATTTGTCACCAACGCGATCTGCTGGTCATTGAAGGGGCGCACCTCCTGGCGGTACACAATAATTGCACCAATAAGTTCGTTGTCCTTCAGCATGGGAACTGCCACAAACGTTCGGATACCTCCAACTTCGACAGCGGCAACGACGTTTGAAATCACGTCCTTCAGTGAAGAGCTGCTCAGCTGCCAAATCGGCAACATGGACAACCGCTTTGGTTGCGACCAAGCACCGAGAGGATTTCCCGGACTAGGACGAATGGGTGCGCGGCTGCGAAGCTGGGAAAGGCAGGCGGGGTATTGTATGTTGCTGCGAGATGCAGGGCGTCGCCGTCCCAGCGAAATATATTGCCAAACTTGGCATCACAAATGCGAGCGGCATTCTCCAGGATCGTTGTGAACACGGGTTGGAGATCACCCGGAGTGGTACTGATGACCTTAAGCACCTCGGCGGTGGCGGTCTGTTGCTGCAGAGTTTCGGTCAGTTCGCGCGTTCGCTGTTGCTCCGCCTCGAACAGCCGCACGTTTTCGATCGCGATCACGGCCTGGTCGGCGAAGGTCGTGACCAGCTCGATCTGTTTGTCGGTAAACGGGTTGACCTTGGCGCGGCTAAGCCCGAAGACACCAATTGTCGTTCCGTCGCGCAGGAGTGGCACGCTGAGGGTACTTCTATATCCTGCTACTTTCTGATGGCGAGTTGCCCGGTATTCGGGATCGGCTAGCACATCCGGAATATGGATGGCCTTGCCTTCCAATAGGGCTCGCCCGGTCGTGCTGCCGCGGTCAACGGGCACCGGTTGCTCGAGCCAGTAGCGCTCAGCTTCACGGGAGACGCCAAAGTTGGCGACCAGCCGAAACACGTCTCCGTCCTGCTGAAAGATGATGCCCATGTCAGCCGCGCAGAGCTGCACCGCGGATTCGGTCAATGTGTTTAGCACCGTCTTCAGATCGAAGGTGGAGCGGCTGATGACCTTAAGTACGTCCGCAGTCGCGGTCTGCTGCTGAAGCGTTTCACGCAGCTCATTGAGCACCCGCGTGTTCTCGATGGCGATGACAGCTTGGGCGGCAAAGGTCTCCACTAGTGCAATCTGCTTGTCGGTAAACGGTTTGACCTCTAATCTGTAAATGGTGATGGTACCAACTAGATCGTTGCCTTTAAGCATCGGGACCGCGAGCATCGTTCGGATCGGATCAACATCCCGCATCGCGCATGCGTAGTTGGGATCAGCTTGAACGTCTTGAACATGTATCGTTCGCTGCTCAAGAGCCGCGCGCGCCGAGATGCTATGGCTCCCTGGGACGATCGGGTTCCGATCTACAAATTCTTTGATTTCGCGACCAACATTGTAGTACGCCACCGCCCGCAGGAACTCGCCGTCGAACCGGAAGATAAACGCCCGCTCGGCTTCGCACAGCCTGACTCCATTCTCAGCGATCGCGTCGAACACAGGCTGCAGGTCGAAGGCAGAACGGCTGATGACGTTTAGCACCTCAGTCGTCGCGGTCTGCTGCTCCATGGACTCGGTAAGTTCGCGAGTGCGTTGCCGTTCCGCCTCGAACAACCGCACGTTTTCGATTGCTATGGCGGACTGATCAGCAAACGCGTTGAGAAGAGCGATGTGCTTTTCCTCGAACGGTCGCACCTCGGTGCGGCGGACTAGGATGGCACCAAGTGCGCGACCCTGGCGGATCAGTGGCACGGAAAGGACGGTGCGATGTCGGAACCTCGCCGCAAATCGACGTCCGAGTGGGAACTCGTCGCCAGCGCTCTCTATGTCGGCGATGTGGACCGGCTGCATGTCGCAGATGGAGCGGCCAGTTACGGTGGAGCGGTCTAGCGGGGCCGATTCTCCGCTCGACAGGCGCCCGGCCTCACCAAATGACGAGGCTATCCGGAATACCTCGTTATCGACGATGGCAATATCGACAATATGTGCCTCGCAAATTCTGGCGGCGCGCTCGGCCACCGAGTCCAGCACCGGCTGCACGTCACCCGGCGAACTTGAGATCACGCGGAGAATGCCGGTGATCGCCGTCTGCTGCTCCAGCGCCTCGTCACGTTCGCGGATGATCCACGCGATCTCTGTTTGGTGAGTGCCAGCGGAGGAACTGCGACGGCGCACGGCCTTTGGCGCATTGCGGCGCTTTAGCGTTGCCGCCCTGCGGCGTCGCGTTTTAACTGGCTCGCCGCCCGGTTTGGAGCGCCTTCTCAGTACCTCCCCCTAGGCTCAGGACAAGGCATCATACCGGGTTAGACTAGCACACCCGAAGGGGCCGGGGTTACGAGCACGGGCATTTGGCGCTTGGGCGGCTCTCCAAAGTCTCAAAATGCAGTCCATCGCGTCGGGTTAGGCCGTCCGGTTAGCGGCCAACTTCGGAATTGCGTGGCGGGCCTAACCCGCGCGTCCGCCGCGCCGGTATTTGAGCCAGATCAAAGTCGCGTATCCGGCGGGGCTTAATGCTCGGGCGTGGCCGCTGATTAGCTATTCTGGTGCGCAACAGACGACGATCTGGTGATCATTTACGCCAGTGCAGCAAGCGACTGCGCCAACATCGGCGCTAGCGATTGCTCCTCGGGAAATTGACCTGGATCAACGCACCTGCTGACGGCGGCGTTAATTGCCGGCTATGAGAATTCTGCTGGTCGTCCTTGCTTCCTTAATCCTAACCGGGCCGGCCTCGGCGATTGACATTGGCCCGTGTCACTCCATAGGCAATTGCATCAGCGTTAGCGGTCAGATCATGCTAGGTGACGCCGCCAAGTTTGCCGGCGCTACTAGCGGCTACCCTGTTGGTACGTTCGTGCTCTTGAGCGGCCCCGGCGGTTATGCCGGCGAAGCGCTCGAAATGGCTGACATTATCTGGAACCGCCGCTTCCGCACCGTGGTTAGTCGAGCAAATGGCGCCTGCGCCTCTGGATGTGCGCTTGTTTTTCTCGCAGGGAGGCAGAGCATAATTGTGGGACGTGCACTTTTAATCTTCCATATTGGCTTCGATGCGGCCACCGGCGGAGCTATGCCTTCGGAAACAATCGATTGGCTCGCGACCCAGATTACCCGATACGGCTTAACAAAAAGACAGGCATGGGCGCTGTTGACGGCGGCACCGCCCGAAGGCGGGCGCTACGCCACTGAAGAATGGGCGCGCCAGCTCGGTTTTCAATACCAAGTAATCCTCAGCTATTTGTGGATGTGGCAAAACTGCCAAGCGAGGTTTTGTTTGGCGTTGCCGTAAGCTCTTGGACGCCGACCTCAGCGGCGCCAAGCTCAACGACGCGGATATTACTCAGCAGCAATTGGACAGAGCGTGTGGCAATGCAGAGACCCAACTTCCTGAAGGCTTGAGCGTGAAATTTTGCGGCGGAAAATAAACCTTCCACGACGCGCGTACATCATCATCGAGCTTCCGCTCGATGGCGTCGCGCTGGGCATCCAGCCCTAAACCGCTCTTGGCCTGACCCTGTGTACTGACCCGCACGTGGGCGATTGCAGGCCGGGCTGCGTCCACTGTGACCATTTGTCCGTCGAGGTTTACGCAACCCCCGTAACGGCTCAAGGCAAGGGTGTTGCAGGCGTCGAATTGCCGGGAATAGCGGGGGATCCGGCTCCGCATTGACGTCATTGCATGGACACCGCAACGGCGCTTGAATGCTCTTGGCGCGGCTAGGCTGTTCACCGAACACCCGGGTTCCGCACCCGGCTGCCGCGCCCACCAGCCATGCGGACACCTTGCGGGGGTGTAAATGTTCCCCATCCCTTCTGGACGGAAGTTGTCGTTCATTGAAATTGCCGAATACTGGTCAGGCGAGATAAAGCCTCCCACGCGACCTCAAGTACTCCTAATTGCGATCGGGTTCGCTTGAATCCGTTCACACATGACTCCTCATCAGGTAGATGTTCTTGGCTTCGGCAGCTTGCCACGTGATTGGATGCACACCCAATCCAGAGTGCCTTTTTACATTGACTTCTGCCCTAATGGAACTAGGAGAACTAGCGAATGGAGGCGGAAAAACTACCAATGCCCCCTCGTGGGCAGCGCTTCTACTTTTCTTTGATTGCGCCTCGGGTTGGACGGAGCAACGTCTGTGTCCACCAAGGACTTGTCTGATTGGAAGTTATTTTCCAGTAAAGTGACAGTTTTACCAATTCACCGGAGAGCACAACTCCGCGACCATTGTAGCGCGCAGAATTACGCGGTCCCCACCTACTCGCAAATCGGAGAAAGAGCTAAAGGAGGATCATTGATGGCAGGTGGAAGCTCGCTGTTCTTATTTACATCGTGCTATCCATCAGTTCATCTCTCATGGCGCAACAGAAGGGCCAATACCAGCCGGGCGAATATGGCCTCAACGCTGGCGTCCTCCCCGATCCTGGGATTACATACGCAATACACGTTCCGCATTCCGAAACCCGTGGCAAAGTGAGTTACGCGGACAATGGATTCACCGGGGGAGAACCTGATTCCTCTGTAGGCATTTTTCGCCTCTTCTTTGGCAGTTTTGACAGTTCCTCTCCGAGCTCGCTCCTGGGATACTTCACTCACAGTTCGCCATAAGGGAGGAAACAATCATGAGAGGCTATGTTGTGGTCGGTTTGCTTTTGCTATTTATGCTGGTCATTGACGTACCTTCCGCTAGTACCCAACAGAGTGAATATCCCATTCTGGACAAGGTCGCTCAGAAGGTGATCGACAAGTATCGAAACTCTACGTGCGAGGACCTGAAAGCACAGAAAGAGCAGCCGCCGGACCCCCAGCAAGCGGCGACCAAGCAAAAGGTCGTGGGGATGCTGAAGAGCGATCCGAAGATGCGCGAACATTTCCTGAACAAAGTGGCCGCTCCCATCGCAAACAAAATGTTCGAATGCGGCATGATTCCGTAATCACAGCATTAGAAAACAGAGGGAGGTACTTTCCGTAGGCGCACGAGAAGCTATAAGCGGGTTCCCATCCTATGTGCAGGCGTTCGCAACCTGTCGCAATTTCGGCGGCCCTCAATGGCACGAGCCGTCATCTCGAAACTCGCCGCTGGCGCCCATTGCGGCCAGGGAGTTCGCGCACTTCAGGATTTTCTGGTCCAACGGATCGTTCTTCAACGCGTCTGGGGAGATGTAGTTCAAGTTCTTGCGAGCCGTTAAAATGTTGTTGCTCAGTTCTTGCATATGGCCGAGCTCCTTGCTCAACAACTGAAGCGCATTGGGGTCAGAGTTGGTTATGGCCGCTACGGATGCCAAGCGGAGGTTCTTGGCGGCCTACACATGGTAATGATCCAACCAGACGTCTGTTATTTTGTACCCATTCTCAACGGCAATCAGCAGCGCGGTTCGCCATTCCCTGATGTCGCTCATGGTTTCAATGCCCGCTTTCAGAAAATCCTGGAAAGTGCCGGATTCGCAGATTGGCCAGCGGGAGGAAGTGTTCGCTCCGCGCTCGTCGCCGGCAACGTCAATGCGATCTGACTGCCCTGATACCCAAGGGAACCGTTCATTAACCGCGCTAATGCGTCGAGGGCTACATAAGGCCGCCCGTTTATCTGGGTAACGGGCACCTGTCCGGGGTGGCCGCTTACGATAACGGCCCCACTCTGCAGGTCTCCTTGCGAAAAACTTCGTCCAGGCACGAACAGAAGTACAACCAGCATAATCCATCTACGGCGCGCTATTCTTCGCATAGGTTCTCCCTAGAACTTCGTCGCCACTGGGTCGAGATCGAGTGCTGTGTCAAGGCTTATCGCTCCGAGAACGGTGAAACGAAATCGCGGCCTTCCAGCGCTTCCTTGATGGCAAATACCAAGTCTGTTTTCAAGCGATTCTTCACCACGTAGCCCAGCCCACCTGCTCGCTTTGCCGCAGCAAGGATATCGGCATCCTGATGAACCGTGAGGAAGACGATCGGAGCTTTCGAACCCCCCTTTCGCATCTGCTTGGCAGCATCGATTCCGCTCATCACCGGCATCGAGATGTCGAGGACAACAACGTCCGGATGGAGCTTTTCCTCGGCCTCCACCGCGGCCTTGCCATCAGAGGCTGTTCCGACAACTGTGAATTGTGATTCAAGAATTGGAACGAGCGACTCAAGGACAGCGGAATGATCGTCGGCGACCAGTATTCGAGTAGGCCACTTCTCCTTCTTTATTAATTGCCGACTCGTTTTCACGGTCAGACTCCATCCATCCAAGCCATGGCCAGTCAATCAAAAAAGTACAGGGCAAATCGGGTTTTGGATATTGGTAGAAATAACAATATAGGGCGGAATATTTAGGAGGGCCTTATACGGTGACGATTTGATGCTTCACAGCGTAACGGTATAGCTCCGCATTGGTCCTAATCTCCAGCTGCTCCATAATGCGGTACTTGTGAGCAGCCACCGTTCGGAGGCTGATCGTGAGGACGTCCGCGATTTCCTTCATCGATCGGCCCTCGGCCAAAAGCTGGATAACCTCGCGCTGACGCGGAGTGAGTTCGCAAGCCTCTTCTGGCTTAGCAATGCCACTTCGCAGCATGGCGGCGACGGCTCCGGTTGTGATTCGCGGTGAGAGGTAAGATGCTCCTTTTAGAACCTCCTCAATTGCCTGCAGTAATTCCTTGGGAGCGGCATATTTCAGTAGGTAACCCGTTGCGCCGGCACGGAAGGCTTCAACAACAAGGCTGCTCTCCTCGTTCATTGTGAGGATGATCACCTTAACGTTGGGTAAAAGCCGTTTTATCTGCCTCGTCGCGTCCAGCCCGTTGAGCTGGGGCATGCCGATGTCGACGACGATCAAGTCGGGCTTTAGGGTTTTGGCCGCGTCGAGCAAAGACCTGCCGTCACTCACCGTGCCAACTACATCATAAGCGGGTGCCAGCATGGTCCTGAGCCCCTCGGCAACTAGAACGTGGTCGTCTGCCAGCAAAATGCGTGCTTTTTTCATGGGCCGTCCTTTCTATCAAATCCTTGTCACGGGAAGTTGTCCCTGCGCGGTTGAGTGCGTTAGGGGCACTTCGACGACAATTTCAGTGCCTTCCATGGGACGGGAACGGAGCGCTATGCGACCGCCCAACAGGCGCAACCGCTCCCGCATACTCGCAAGCCCTAAACCTCCCCGAGCTGCCTTGGCATTTGGATCAAAACCCACGCCGTTATCGACGATTCTTAAACGAATGTGGGAAGCTGTCCCAACGAACTCGACATGTGCCTGCTTCGCGCCGCTGTGCTTCACAATGTTGTTGAGAGCCTCTTGAACGATGCGAAAAAAGCACAGTTCTACGTCCGCCGAGATCTCATCCGGCAGTTCCCGGTGGACAAACTCAATCTGAATGCGGTGTTGTTGTCCGGTTTCATCGCAGAGGCTCTTTGCCGCAGCCACAAGGCCCACATGGTGTAGTTTGGAAGAGTGCAGCTGGTGTGACAGTCTGTGAATGTCGGATGAGAGGTCGCTAATCCCTTCCCACATGATGTCAAGATTCTTACCGACTGCTTTGTTTGAGCTGGGTAAGCTCTCGCTCACTTGCGCAAGTTGCATGGCGAGAAGCGCCAAGCGCTGGCTGAAGTCGTCGTGCAATTCTCTCGCAATCCTGGCGCGTTCGTCCTCTTGTGCGCTGATCAAACGGCCACTAAGGTCGAGAAGGCCCTCCTCAGCGGATCTCCGGTCTGTGATGTCCATGCACGATCCGATAAAGCCCGTAAATTCACCAGCCGGCGTGTATCTCGGCACGCCGGTGTCGAAGACCCAGCCATAATCCCCACTGGCCCGCCTCAGGCGGAACTCCATGGTGAATGGCCGGCGCTCGTCGAAGCTGGAAACATAGGTTCCGAGACATTGCTCTAAGTCGTCCGGGTGCACACTTCTTGACCATCCGTTCCCTAGTTCCTGATCCAGGCTCATCCCTGTGAAATCTAACCACTGCTTGTTAAAGAAAGTACGGAGCTTATCGGTCCCCGACATCCAGATCATGACTGGCGCCGTGTTTGCCATGGTTTGGAACCGCTGTTGGCTCTCTCGCAGTCCGTCTTCAATCCGATTACGTACAAGTGTATTGGCAAATACCTCAGCCACGACCCTGAATTGCTGAATGACCTCATTGGGCCAAGTGCCCTCGTGATAGGAAATGAAAGCCAAACTTCCCACTGTCAGGCAGGCGGCGCGCAGAGGCACGATTGCAACGAATCTATAGTCCTTTTCTAGAAGAAAAGCTTGTTCTTTCTGCGCATCGGTAGGCAAATCCTCGCAGGCACCGTATAACGCAGTCTTTTCCTTGCAGCAAGTTCGCCACAATCCACGGAAATTCCGCCCGACTGAAAGACCGCGGGCCCGGAGGAATTGCCACTACACTTGCTGAATAGCTTAGTTCAAATTGACCCTCAGGCTCGGTGGTCTCGAATAGACTGACTCGATCCAAGTCAAGGAAAACTCTGAGCTTATCCAACGCCTTCTCAATTTCAGCGTTCACTCGCTCGGTCGGAACGTTCGCGAATGTGGCAGACAGACTGCAGAGTAACGACTCGAAGCGGAGTTCATAGCTGAGCAAGTTTTCAGCGCGTCTCCGGCGTCTCCTTTGCAGCAGGAGGTAACCTATGAAGGTAGTTTGGAGCAGGATGAAGGCCACGGCGCTGAGAATCCATCGTCTGTAGAGGTCCCAAGGGGAGCGGACTGCGAATCTGACAATGCTGCCTGGAGGCAGTACGCTCTCACTCAAACCAAAGCGGTGAAGCTGGCGCCAGTCAAACACATACGAGGTGGTAGCCGCAACAGGAGGAATATCGGCGGGTTTCTCTCCTCGGAGAATTCTTTGGCCAAATTCCGCGGCCTGCTTGCCCTGCGCCTCGAAGCTCAGGACGGAACCCCCGACGATTCCGAAGCCGACGAAGGTATCCGATAGACCGTAGATTGGCGCTGTAGAAGAGGCGGAAAAAGAAGGAAGCAAATCCCGTGGAATGTAGGCGTGGCCCGCTCCGTCGCGCTCGATGCTGAGATAAAGAACAATCGTATCCTTGGGAAGCGCGGCCAATCGTAAACGTATCTCCTCGACGGAGATATCGTCCCAATAGTTGATCTCCCAATTAGTCCCAGGGGGCGGCGGAGTGTTTCGGAAGCGCAGTTCGAGATGGCGGTCCCAAGCACTTGTCCCGCTGAGAATTACGACTTGATGTGCTTTTGGTTGCAATCGAGCTGCGGCGGCCAGGGTTCCCTTGAAATCCGGTGACAACCAGACGGCTGTCGAATTGGCAGGTAGAGTCGCGTGAGGCAGCCCGTTGCGTTCTATTGCGCAGAAAACCGTCGGCTTATCTGGAAGAATGGTTTGCGATAGTAAAGCAGCTGTGATGACAAGATCGATTCTTCGATCCCGGTACTTACTTCGATACCAGGCTAACTGTGCGGCCTGGAACTTCGGATCCGGGAAGAGAGAAGTATCCAGATGCTCGCTGTAAATCTGGATGTCCGGTTTGTTGCCCAGAACAGACCGTATGCCGCTATCCATGGCCCGTTCACCAGGAAGGCTCATTTCATCCTGATAGAGGAGGAGCACCCCTTTCGGCTCTTCCGCATGAGGTGTTTCTGCGTCGAGTTCGGCCGGGGAGCGCACAAACAAGGGTCAGGAAAAGCGAGGCGCCAGCTAAGAATCTCCGAAGTCGGAGCACAACGCAAGCGCTCGAGATTCCGGGAATGCCGTAATCGCTTATCACGATGATTATTGCCCGGGCGGTTCTGAGAGCACTCGTGGCCCGGTGAAACCAAGCGTCCGTAGCCTAGTAAGAACCGCCCGAACTTGCAGGGCGAGAACACCGTTCATGACCGCTTCGCCTCGGATGTTTCCAGCGAGGTCCTTCCAATGAAATCCTGAAGATTGTCGAAAGTGCCAAAAGTTACAACTCGCGGGGGAAATTTCGGGGTTCAGAGCACACCTCAGCAGACCTCACGCCGGCCGACTGACCACGTATTTCCGCTATGGCGAGCCAGCATAGTCGATCGCATGCTGATATTCAAATGAATTTTGTATGCGACGGCATGGTACAACCCCTAACCACGCCCAGGTGTTTAGCATGACCGGATATTGTGTCGGCCCCACCTAGCCGCATTTGGAAAGACACCAATTCGTGGCGATCACGCGTTGCCCAAATCTGCTTTCCCGCGCTTGACCGGCGGTCCTTACACTTCCGAATTAGCAATCCAGCCGGAATTAAGACTGCTTTTAACCCTGCTGCTTGTTCTGGATGGGCCGCGATGACCGTTAATGTCGCAAGCAAAAATTCCTCCGTCAATAGGTACTTTTACTAGTTAACAAAGCCACTTCTACTAGGTTAGCCTCCCCACTATCGAGGCACACAGAAAGCGTGGAGCTCCACACTGCTATGTTCCGAAAGACGAAAGCCTCCTCTTTCGAACGGATTCTTCTCCTGCCGGGGTGCTACTTCTGGCGGCTTGAAGCGGTGCATGGGCCAAGCCTGACAAACGGCAAGATGGACGGCTCGGCGGACAAGGCGACCGTTGGCAGGTCTACTTCACTCCACTTCGATCGTCAATGAGCCGGGTTACGCGAAGTATGTGCCGTGGAGTCGCAGTCTATTTCTGTATCTGCGCCGGCTTTTGTCCTGCGGGCTATGCGTTTGAGTCTTTCCGTACTACTGCCGTGATGGCTCCCGTCGATGCTCCGGGGGATACTTTGCCAAACGCGCCGGCGGCACAACTTTCGGTGACTGAGAAGGGTCTACCGCTGGCGATCCTAAAGGACCAGATCCCGATCTGGACCAGCCCGGTACGGATCAGGGCGCATGATCTGATCTGGCTGCTGCCGTTAGGGGCGGCGATGGGTGTCACGCTGGCAACCGACACGGACGCTATGCGCGATGTATCGCGCGACCGGACTTTCAACAAGGACAACGTGAACGCGTCGAACGCTCTGCTCGGGAGCGAGATCGCCATCCCGGTAGGGCTCTATGGTGCCGGACTCTTCAAGGGCAATGCGCATGCTCGCGAGACGGGCATCCTGAGCGCTGAAGCTCTTGCGGATGGCGTGGTCATGGAAGAAGTCACGAAAATCATTTTTCGGCGCGAGCGTCCTCTCTACAACAATGCGGCAGGCGATTTCTTTGCCCCGAACGTAGGTGGGAGTGGCTCGTTCCCGTCGTCACACAGCACGCTGGCATGGACGTTGGCAGGAGTAGTGGCGGGCGAGTATCCGTCGAAGTGGGTACAGGCGGGAGTGTACTCTATGGCCTCGAGCGTAAGCCTGACGCGTGTCCTGGGACAGGAGCATTTCCCCACCGACGTCCTAGTGGGCGGCGCCGCGGGATGGCTAATCGGGCACTACGTCTTCAAGAAGCATCAGCCACATGCGATGCGCGCAAAGGTTGGGATGGGAAGATGAGTTGGCAGTGTGGTCTCAGGAATCTCTTTCCTTCAATAAGTCCAGCCCAGTCCAGAGCTGGCGCCATAATCGGTCTGTGGGGTTTTGGAAGGAGGACGGCTGTCGTAGTTCAGGTAGTAGCTAACGTTCCAATAGAGATTACGGGCAATTCGCAACCGCGATGAGGCATTGACGTCCAATCGCACGCGGCCAGCATCGGTGATACTGGGATAGATCTGCGTTGTTCCCAAGATGTTCATGGTCTTGAAGGTGAAAAAATTCACCTGACTGCCGATCATGCCTTCCATGCTGTTACCCGTCTGACCTGTCCGTGGGCCGGAGGAATAGCGCTCACTATCAAGCACGAATCCGGCAAGTCCCAGAATACGCATGCCATTGGTGTACCGGAAAAAATGCCCCAATCCGCCGCCAATCGTCGTGCGTAGGTCCAGATCCTGCTCGCCGCTT
Organism: uncultured Acidobacteriaceae bacterium; assembly: GCA_963757515.1. GTDB lineage: Bacteria > Acidobacteriota > Terriglobia > Terriglobales > Acidobacteriaceae > PALSA-350. Next base: position 12,298 of record CAVWRV010000005.1, read on the forward strand.
TGGAGAAACTCGTTGTATCCGATGGCTAAAGTGCGGGGCGACCGGAGTTGGCGGCCACCCTTGAGGATCAGGTCGTTGCGCAAGTCGCTGCCTCCGCCGGTCGCCAGACTTGATGCCAGGTTTCCGCTGGCGGACCACTTTTCGCGGTTGTAGGTGTCCTCGGCATTTAGGCTATATTGCGTTCTACTGGCCTGCTTGCTGAAGTTTAGACCGAAATCGATCGAGCCGTGCTGGTTGCGCCAGAAGCCGACGTCAGAGCGTTCAATCTCTACCACCTCGGCGCCGTTGAGCTTGGGCGTTACGCTCTCGGGCGCAACCTGCCGCTCCGACTGTTCCGCCTCGACGGCAAGCTTCTGAAGCGTGCCGGTGTAACGCCGGCCATTCTCGTCGGCAAAGACGAATTGCTGTGGGCTATCGACACTTGCAACCTTCGACCAATCGAGCGAGACCGTCCCATCGCCGTAATCGAGCTTTACATAGAGATATCCCCTTTGGAGGTGGATGATCTCGCAAGTGATGTGGTCGCCGTTGTTCATAATGAGCACGTCCCTCTTCGGACGTGCCCATGATGTTCCTGAGGCAACGAGGATAAGTGCGGAGAGCAAGAAAAGGGATTTCAACACATGGCGCAGATTACGATGCTTCATAGGTCGCTCGCAGAGTTGCTGAAGCAGCAAGGTAACAGGAATAGGTCGGAGACGCTCATGTTCGATTTGACACCTCGGGATCGCCTAAGATATCTCCGGATGGGCAAACAATCCCTGTTGAGGATTCCATTGGAAGCCCTCAACAGCGAGTCAAATTGGATCGTGTGGACCGTTCTCGGAATAGCCTTATGCTTGCTTCTATTATCAACTTCGGTTACCGCACAGGACACTCCGCGGGAACTTAGGAAGATTGCGAGGAATCCATTCGCCGATGTTCTAAAGGTTCCGGTAGAGGAAGACGTCACGTTCACGGCAGGACCTTTCAATCGCAATGCAAACTCTCTGCAACTCCAGCCGGTTATTCCTTTGCAGATGACGAACGGGTTGCTCCTGATATCGCGCATTCTGGCCACGACGGTCGTCTACCAGCCGGATCTGGGGCAAAAGAGCGGAGGGAGTACCGGCTGGGGGGATATCAATTCAACTTTCTTCTTTACGCCCGCTCACGTTAAGAAGGTGATCTGGGGAATGGGGCCATCCCTTCTGATCCCCACAGCAACGGAGACCGAACTCGGCGCAGGTAAATGGGGGATTGGCCCTTCCGGCGTTGTCCTAGTAGAGCCGGCGTGGGGATCGGCCAGTATGCTGGTTCGCAACATCTGGTCAATCGCGGGCGATTCGAAGCGGCAGCACGTGAACCAGATGGAGTTCGATCTCTCGTTTTCCTACAACCTGCCCAATGGATGGTATCTGACAAGTGGGCCATCGATTGCCGCAGACTGGACGCAGCAAACTGGGGAACGCTGGCTCGTACCATTCGGGGGTGGCGCAGGAAGGAGCCTGAACATCGGCAAGCAGGCATTGGACTGGAACCTCACGCTATACCGGAACGCAATTCGACCAGCGAGTCAGGCTTCGCCAAAATGGCAACTCAACCTGCAATTCACTTTGCTCTATCCGAAGCAAGCGAGACCGGCGGCCCGTTGATTGACAGAATGGATAAGCAGCTAGCCAACTGTAACTCCGACTGTCGGGTGCGAGACCAGAGTCTTCCGCCGGTTCCTCAGGCTGATACCGCAGGAATCAGGTCCTGTTGGAGCGCGAAGAGTACGACCTGAGCGTTGTTCTTAAGGTTGAACTCCTGCATTATGTGATACTTATGAAACATGATTGTCTTCTCACTTACTTCGAGGATGCCTGCGATTTCTTTCATGGGCCGCCCCTCAGCGAGGAGCTGCAGAACGTCACGCTGCCGTGACGTCAGTTCCTTCGAGTATTGTTGTGCGCGAGCTTCCCGCACGGCCCAGTTTTCTGGCCGGAGCTTCGGCGTGACGTAAGACTTGCCAGCCAGGACTTGGGAGATAGCCGTTATTAACTCGGAGGCGGCGGAATGCTTGAGCACAAAGCCTACAGCTCCCAAACGCATTGCAGCAGCCGCTAAGTTGGGATCATCCCGCATGGTGAGGAAGACGAGCTTCACATCTGGAAGCACTGCTTTCAGCCGTTCGGCTGCATCCAATCCGTTCAAAAATGGCATGCTGACATCAACTACGGCAACGTCAGGGCGGAGTTTGGGCGCCTCCGTGACTAGCGCGCGGCCATCAGCCACAATGCCGACAATGTCATAGCTTTTCTCCAGCAGCGCTCGCAGACCCTCAACGACCATGGCATGATCGTCGGCAAGAATAATGCGGGCACGCGATGTAGGGTGGGTTGTTGCGAGCATCGTTCTCAAATCGTCACCTCTCTAAATTCAAATGCAGCCGACTGGGTCATCTCAACTCGGGCGATCACCGGATTCAGTGGCACCTTGACCTCAACCTTGGTCCCATGCCCTGGCCGGGAGCGAATCTCCACTCGCCCTCCAAGCAGTCGGAGGCGTTCCTGCATGCTTCGAATACCAAGGCCGCTTCTGGTTGACCTCTTTGTCACGTCGAAACCCACACCTTCGTCTGCAATCGATAGATAAAGAGCGTTCGCAATCGCTTCGAGACGCACCTCGGCACGGATAGCACCGCTATGCCTCTTAACGTTGCGAAGGCCCTCCTGGACGATACGAAAGATGCATAACTCGACTTCGGGAGGAATGCTACGAGGAACGTCCTTATGGGCGAAATCAACTTGAATATACTGTCGATCCGCGAAGTCTCCGCAAAAGGAGCTCACCCCCAATACCAACCCCAGACTTTCGAGGGTAGAAGAATGCAAGCGATGAGACAAAGAATGTAGATCGGCTCCGATTTCGCTTACTCGATTCCATAGCTCGTGGATGCGCCGGGTGGCTTCGATCGGAGAGTCGGAAATAATGGATGCAGTTCGTTCAAGATCGATCGCCAGAACTGCCAGCCTCTGACTAAAGTCATCATGCAGTTCCCGTGCGAGGCGACTGCGCTCATCCTCTTGCGCGCGGATGAGCCTTCCGCTGAGCTCCAGGCGTTCTTCCTCCGTGGTCTTGCGCGCCACTATCCGAGACAGAACTCCTACAAGCGAGCGCCTCCCGTCCCGGAGTACGGAAGCGCTGAATCCGATTTTATGGGTCATGATGAAGTCCCTCTCGCATTTGGGTAGGGTCATACGCTCAAGATCAGTGATTGCAAGCTTTTCGCGGTTCAACAGCTTTGTACCACCGGTACTCTCGTGCCCGGAATGCTGTACGGTCCGGGCATTTCCTATTTCCGATCGGAATGGGTATGAATGACACTTCAATCGCCGACAAGCCGCACACGTTGCAGCGATCACAGCCGCACAATAATGTTCAGATATCGGACGGTATAAGGGCAGTGGCAAAACTTACTGTAAGGGCAGGGTAAAACTAACTACAAGGGCAGTGGCGAAACTAGCTATAAGCGTCTTGGGCTCTCCCGGACTGATTCGGGGGCGGGGGTCTTTGCCGCGCAAAATGAGACACCAGAGATTAGCTCCTCTTGGCTCGAATTAAATACAAGGGGAGCATTCGAGTCTGGCGTTAGCGCCGGAGGGTTTGTCGTTGCCAACTCATAGTTTCCTACTTGCCGTGTCTATGCACCTAGGAGAATTCCCAGTAGACCCACCGGATCATGCACGTGCAAGCTTCCTGCACATGCTTTCTACATTGGATGTCTCGTTGAGGGCTTTCCCTCTGACGGAATGCACGTATTCGACGCACGCACCGATTTCACTTGCATGGCCCGGCTTCATGGCCGCTATAGCGAAGGTGATGATGGAGATCGACTTGCGGGATGTCTGTAATGCCCGGGCTGGGAGATGGAGTTGCACCTCAAAAGACATAGTTCACCGGAGACGGAGAGGTATACATGCAAACAATAAGTAGCAAGTGCTTCGCGATTCTCACATTCAGCCTTTGTTTTGGATGCATGGCCATAGGGCAGCAGGCTCCTCCTGGCGCAGCACCCGCGCCTTCCGGACCAGCTTGGTCGCCTGCCCAAAGCATAGGCATGTTCGCCTTTCCCAAGCATGGCCAGGGCGCCGACCAACAACTGAAGGACGAGTCTGAATGCTATGGCGCTGCCAGGCAGAGGACGGGGATTGATGCGCAGGCTCCTCCCCCGCAGGGCCTCAGCGAGGAAGAAAAGAAAGCCGCCCAGGAGCAGGCGGCGGAGAACGCTCCAAAAGCGGAAGGCGGGCGTCTTCGCGGGGCCGCGCGGGGCGCAGCCGGAGGTGCTGCGATAGGTGCTATTGCGGGTAATGCGGGGGCCGGTGCGGGCGCCGGTGCGGTCGCTGGCACCATGAGAGGGGGCATGAAACAACGGGAGGCCAATGCCCAAGCCAAGCAGCAAGCGGCCGCACAGACGGCGGCAGCGCAAAAAAAGGCGGAGGAGCAATTGCTGCTTCAACATCAGGAGGGAATCGATACGTTCCAGCGTGCCTTTGCCGCCTGCATGGATGCGCGCGATTATTCCGTGAAGTAGCGGGCGCAAGGCCAGCGGGTCAACATCTCAACCGAAGAGCCGGACGTTGAAATTGCTGCTGCCGACAATGTCTGGGTCCCCGGCGCCGCCGAAGAGTGAACACTTGCAAGTTCACTTCGCGTGACAGCCCATGTTGACCTGGCCCGCTGGTTTCGGCGATTTACAGTCCGCCTGCATGGGTCAACCTCAAACAACGAGGTACAGGCGACGGCACGAGATAAGAGCGGAGGTTCACACAATGAAACGTAATCTTCGTCTAAAAGAAGAGAGTGTGATGAGAAGGCTGACTGCTTATCTGCTCTTGCTATTTGGAATACCGAGCCTTTTGATTGCGCAGGATCCCGGCTGGCCGAGGGAGCTTACACAAAAGGGCGCGCGGGTCGTGTACTACCAACCACAGATCGATGCCTGGCACGACTATCGGCAACTCGAAGCGCGCATGGCAATTCTGCTGACACCTGCCGGAGGAAAGCCTACACCTGGTGTGGTTTCGATGCGGGCGCGCACCGATGCCAACAAGGATGATCGCACTGTCGTGATCAGCAATATTCAGTTGATAGATGCGCGATTTCCCTCGGCGGATGCTGCAACCGCAACGCAGCTGGGAGCGTTGGCTCGCTCGTTGATGAAGACAGCAAACACCATGACGATCTCTCTGGATCGCCTGTTAGCCAGTGTGGAGGAGGGTAAGGTGTCGGGGCCCGCGGTGCAGGTCAAGAACAATCCTCCAAAGATATTCGTCAGCAAAGAACCTGCAGTTCTGCTGCTGGTCGATGGTAAGCCAGTTCGTGCGCCGATTGAGAAGACGAACCTCGAGTTCGTCGTGAATGCCAACTGGACGGTTTTGTTCGATAAGATCGGAAAGAAGTATTACCTGCTTACTGGAAGAAAATGGCTAACGGCGGCTCAAACTCGAAGGGCCTTGGACCGTCGCTGCGCAACTACCCAAGGAGATGAACAACCTTCCCGCCGATCCGAACTGGGAAGACGTCAAGAAAGCAATCCCTCCTCAGGCGACATCCGGCAAGGCGCCCACCGTCTTCTACAGTAATGTTCCGGCGGAGGTGATCGAGTTTACGGGTGACCCTATCTACGCGAAGATCCCGGGCACCCAACTCACCTATGCCACAAATACAGACAGCGCTCTTTTCGTTCAAGTCGACCAGAAGCAGTACTACTTCCTGGTTTCAGGACGATGGTTCCGTTCCCCTTCCCTGGACGGGCCGTGGAGTTATGCCGGAGGAGATCTACCGTCGGACTTTGCGAAGATTCCACCCAACAGCCCTAGTGCGGATGTGCTAGCATCCGTCCCCGGAACCCAGGAGGCGGAGGACGCCGTACTCCTGGCACAAATCCCGACTACGGCAATCGTCAACATCAAGGAAGCCGAAGCCAAAGTAAGAATTCAATACGACGGTGCGCCTCAATTCAAACCGATTGAGACGACATCGCTCACCTATGCCACCAATACCCAGGATAAGGTCATTAAGTACGGAGACATCTACTATCTTTGTTTTCAGGCGGTATGGTTCATGTCCACTACCCCGAACGGTCCCTGGAAGGTGGCGAACTCCATTCCACAACAGATCTACACAATTCCGCCAAGTTCACCGGTGCATAACGTAACCTACGTAACGCAGACGAAGACGTCTGAAGACACCGTTGAGTGCGATCACACGGCTGGATACCTGGGCATGTTTTTGGTGGGGACAGCAGTGGGCTTGACGATCGCGTACGGAACGGGCTACTACTACCCGCCGTATTACTACTACCCGCCGTACGGATATCCCGTCTATCGGCCGTATCCGGTCACATACGGAGTTGGCGCGTTTTACAATCCTTATTCCGGCACCTATGGTTACGCGCGAGGCGCCTATGGCCCTTACGGCGGAGTGACCGGTGCAGCATGGTACAACCCGTCAACAGGCAGGTACACCAGGGCAGTCTCTGCATACGGCCCGTATGGTAGTGCGACCGCGGCGCGCTCCTACAACCCCTACACCGGCGTGTATGGCGCAACACGCCAGGGTTCGAATGCTTACGGTCAGTGGGGTAGCTCTGTTGCGGTACGCGGGGACCAGTGGGTGCAGACCGGGCATAACACAACCGCCGGAGGAACCACGGCAGGTTTTCGGACCTCTGAGGGAGGACGGGGTGCTGCTTACAACGGTTCTGCGGGGAGTGGTTTCGTCGCACAGGGCAAAAACGACAATATGTACGCGGGCAAGAACGGAGACGTTTACCGCAAGGAGTCGAACGGTAGTTGGCAGAAGTATGAGAATGGTAGCTGGTCAGATACCGCGCCTAGGCCAACCCCGTACCAAGCGCAGAATTCACAGCGGACACAGGGAGCCCAAGCACAGCAACTTCCTGCTCAAGGCGCTGGCACCAGACCTTCTGCTTCTCAGCAGCCTGCGACCCAACCAACTGCCTATTCTTCCGACGCGCTGCAGCAGCTCAATCGCGATGCACAGGCGCGCCAGCAAGGAACACAGCGGACACAGCAGTATCAGCAATATGAACGTACGAGCCGGCAGCAGGGTGGCGCCCGCACAAGGAGTGCGGGAACAACCACGCGCCGGCGATCCTAGTGAACTGTCCTGAAGGAGCTGTAAGCGTCGTGCGGTCTGCTGCGATTTCGTAGCCAAATCGCATTCTGGGGATCGAAGCGCCTCCGTCTGGCGCGGTCAGTGAGAAGCCCGAGGCGTTCGACAGCACGTGGAAGCAGCCGCCCCTGCAGCGGGCAGAGGGAACGCGGCAGGACCAATAGCAGCACAAAGAGGGGGATTATGAAAAGAAGCAGCTTCGCGGCATTAGCAACACTTCTACTGCTTTGCGGTGTCTCTGCCGCTCAGACCGTGAAAGTCGCGGGACTGATCACCGGACGAAGCGGGGCCACCATGACGTTGCAGACCTCGAGTCGAGCCGAAACTGGTGGTCGTGCTCACTGACGACACGCAAGTGGGCCAGGTGCAGGGACTGCTCAAGGCTCGACGCAAGGAAATGTCGATGGCCGCGCTTATACCGGGTCTCCAGGTCCAGGTAGAGGGGTCCTACAATGCCCAAAACCAGCTCGTAGCGAACTCTGTCAAGTTCAAGGGCAATGATCTGGAGGATGCGCAAACTATCCAGGCCGGCCTGCAACCGGCGAAGGAGCAGATCCAGCAAAGTCAGCAGGAATTAGAGCAGCAGAAAGCAGCGCTTGAGCGGCAACAGCAAGCGATGCAGGAGCAACAGCAGCAAATGGCCGAGGCGCAGGCGAAGATTGATGCCAACAAGGCCGCCATCGAGGCCGCAAACAAGCGCTTCGGGCAGTTAGACGATTACAACATCCTGGACGAGGTGACGGTTTACTTCGGTAACGCCAAGGTTGCACTTGATCCGAAGTACAAGCCACAGCTACTGCAGTTGGCTGAGAAGGCCAAGACGATCACTGCCTACACGATCCAGGTGAAAGGCTACGCCTCATCGGTGGGCAGCGCCTCGCTGAACCAGAAGCTAAGCGAGGACCGGGCCAACAGTGTCACTCAATTTCTTCAGCAGCAGGGTCACATCCCTCTTACCAATATGCTGGCACCCGGCGCTATGGGCGAAAGCAGACAGGTAGGCAATGACAAGACGGCTGAGGGCCAGGCAAAAAACCGTCGAGTCGTGGTCAGGGTCCTGCAGAACAAGGGAATCGCCGGCACATAGCAAAAGCTTAAGCCTATCGCTGAAATGCAACAGTCTCGCGAGCCACATTCGTCCGACGGGCGGTGTTGTTCATGGCAGCTAGAGGGGCCCCCTGAGCGAGCCCGCGGCGTTTGACGGCACGTGTAAGGAGCAGCCGTGGAGCGCGCGGAGTGAATTTGAATGAAACGATATCAGAATGGCGGCCATGATCAGAGCCACCTGCAGAGGCAACGGAGAAATAAGGATGGATGCTTAGCCATGAAAAGAGATCATGCGGTGAAACCAGTCCAGAATACGTCAGTCGTGAACACTCAGACCGTGGAAACACCAATCGGCAAGCTCGACTTCGAGCTAGGCTATCCCTCAAAAGAAACTGTTACGAAGCTGTATGACGCGCTGGACTTCCAGCGTGCGACCCAGGCCTACATCTGGGGCTTGCCGGTTGTCTCCATGGCCGAATGGCAACAGGTCGCCAAGCAAACCTTCGGAGCGGGCAACGGCGACATTGTGGTTTACAGCACCTACCGCGACAAGCTCGGACTGCTGGCGTCGAACAATACGACTCCCTACATAGTCAGTTTCATTGACCTGGCGCAAACAGGCCCGCTGATTTTCGATCTGCCCCCGGGACCGAATGCAAGCGTCGTCGACGATATGTGGCAACGGCCGATTGAAGATTTCGGCCAGACGGGACCGGACAAACAGCAAGGCGGCAAGTTTCTCATCCTTGGCCCCGGCCAGTCCGACCCTCGCGAAAAGGGCGCCGCGGAGACGAACGGAGAGAGATATTTCGTCCTGACTTCACCCACCTACAACATTTGCTTCTTCTTTCGCTCGCTGGACCACGATTCAGAGAAGGCTCAACAGTGGACGAAGGGACTTCGGTTCTATTCCTACAGCCAGCGAGCCAACCCGACAGCCGGCAGAATACTTACGCCGGCTGGCAAACCCTGGAGCCAAATGCAACCACGAGGCTTGGCGTATTGGGAACGACTAGCCGACATCATCAACCGGGAACCGGTACAGGCGCGCGACCGGGTCATGATGGGCATGCTCAAACCGCTGGGCATTGAAAAGGGGAAGCCATTTCAGCCCGATGCCCGCCGCAAGAAATTGCTTGAGGAAGCAGCGTTTGTCGGCGAGGCGATGGCCAGAGTCATCACGTATGCCAAGCGCTTTGACGGTGCGCGCTACCGCCCCGATACCCAGTGGGCTTATGGCCTGGTTGGAAATCCGGAGCAGGAGTCCGAGTTCTATACACAAATCGACGAGCGCACAGCACTCTTTTACGCAGGCACCGGGGCTTCGAAGGGGATGATGATCAAGATGCCCGGAGTGGGGCAGGCCTATATCATGACCAGCACGGACAAGAATGGGAACTGGTTAGACGGTGCGAACAAGTACAAAGTTGCACGTTCCGGCGATCGTTCCGGCGAAACTGTTTTGGTCCGCCACAGCTTATGACAACGAAACGCGCTGTTTCATCGAGAACAAGGAAGATATCGCAGATCGGTCTTCGATGATGGACCTGCGGAAGAACGATGATGGCAGCGTCGACATTTACTTTAGCTCGAAAGCCCCGGAGGGTTTTGAGAAGAACTGGATTCCTACCGTGCCCGACAAAGGCTGGTTCACCGTCTTCAGGCTCTACGGTCCGACCGAAGCATATTTCGACAAGACCTGGTCGCTGCCAGACATAGAAAAGGTGCCGTAACAAGCAGGGTCACGGATGCGAGTGCAAATCATCGCCGGTCTCATTGAGTGGAGGACCATCAGTAAAAACGGATCGAAAGGATATGCCATCCCGCCTCGATGATGTTGGATCAGCCTTAACCCACAGGCAGAGAAATATGATAGGTCCGGTAAAAATTGAGTTAGAAGCTTACAGCTGGTTTCATAAGCAGTTTTGGGAAGTGTATGCCTTCAGCCGTGCCATCAGAGCCTATAAGAGATGCGGGCCCTTGATGGCGCACGTCAATGCTGGGGAGGATTCATTGATGGGACCAGTTGTACAAGGAAAGGCAAGCCAAAGCCTAGATCGCGGGTGCGGCAAGACGTTTGATAATGACAGCGGTCAAGTCATCGGCTTGTACAGTGCCTCGCGCAAAGGCCAGCACATCCTGGTGCAATATCCGGATAAACTCGGATGGTTCAAGGCCGTGGTGCGCTTCGATAAATTGCCGAAGCCTCGTAACACCGAACTGTTCTCCCTCCGGGTTCTCCCACTCGAAGAATCCGTCCGTAACCAGAAGAAGAATATCTCCGGGCTCAAGAGAGAGAATTCTTGCCTCGGAGGCGATCATGGGGCTGAAGAGACCCAGAGGAAGACCGTCCGCGTCAAAGGCAAGCACGCTTGCCCGGCTGGCGTGGTAGAACAGGACTGGCCCGTGCCCCGCGGAGTACAGATGAAGTGCATGCTTCTGCGGGTCGAGCGTGCAAAGGGCCAGCGTTACGAAGCGCCCTTGAGTCATATCAAGCGCGATAAGATCGTTGACGCGGGCAACGGCCTGCTCGGTTGCAACGTCGATGCTTGTGGCGGCACGGCAATACGCTCGGCAAGCCGTCACCATCAGTGCGGAACCAATGCCGTGCCCCGTCGCATCTGCGATGCTTACGACGAACCTTCCGTCAGAGAGCTGCAACCAGTCGAAGTAGTCACCCCCAGTTTCATCCGCCGCCTCGTTCCAGCCTGCGATCTGATATCCGGGGATCGCAGGCGTTGTCTTGGGTAGTAGATCGCGTTGGATCTCGCGAGCAATTTCGAGATCTCGTGCCAGGCGATCCTTTTCTCTCTCCATCTGTGCCTGGCGGCGGCTTCGCGATACTGCTCTCGCGCCACAGTAAACAGCAGTATCACAAATGACAGGATGTTCAGGATCGCAGACATTCGGAAGTGGTAGTCTCCCAGTGAAAACCCGATCTGCTGCATCCAGGCGACAAACTTGTCCCAATGGGTAATCTGCAGTCCTTGGGATAAGGAACCGAGTAAAAAACTCCACAGGCCCGCAAGAAATACCACAATCGCAAGTGGCCATAGGTCCATCTGCCTGCGCCGCCGCAGGCCACCGATCAGGATGGCAACGATGTAAAGCGGCGCAACGGTATAGATCGCCGTCGTAATGGCGTCCATCCACACCATGCCCTTTCCCGCGTATTGCCAGAAGAAAAAGATACGGGAAGGTCGACAATCTCTGCGGCCCCATAGATACCCGCCAGCACGAGTGTCCACCGTCTCCACCGCGCATTCCGGTCCAGACCGAAGAGCACAAGCAGCAATGCCCAGAGAGACAAATCGCTTGCGCAGATTGCAAACAGCGACCAGCACTGCCCGCCAACAAAGCTGATTCCGTACCAGACGGCCTCCAGGTACTGAGCTCCCCGCAGCCCCATCGCGACTAGATACAAGCCCAGCCAGAGGTATAGCCATCTTCTCCTCTCCCGCACAAAGAGCAGCAACGAGATCAACCCCGTCGCCAGCATGATCGCGGAGGTCAACAGCAATGGAAGTACCCGATGTTCCTGCCCTGTGCGTGTTGCTCTCGCCTGTAGTGCCAGATAAGCCGGATCGCCAATCCGGGGGGCCGCCTCCAGACCGCCCAGCGTCGTGGGATCGACGGTCGTGATGGTCGCCTTCCACACTCGGATCGCCAGGACTCCCGAGTTCGTTGGTAATCGGATAGACGTCACTGTGCCCGCGGAAGTTCCAGCTGGCATTCGGCGGAAGACTGCCGTAGCTGCCAATCCTCTGCCCATTCCAATAGAGTTCGTAGACATCATCCACCGGCGGCATCAGAATCGTCAGCGGTCCGGTCGCGCCAGTCACCTCAATCCGCTTGCGGTACCACGCAAACCCCACATACGACGGATGTGTCTGTGGCTCCAGGTATCGTCTCCGCGCAACTGCTCCCAACCGGAGTCGTCATACCCCGGCTGCGCCCACGCCAGATCGTCGCCCGTATTGAACTGCCACTTCCCTCCTACTTCCACATAGCCCCTGCCGGGTCCTGCGCCTTGAACGCCTCCGCTTGCCCCACTGCCGCGGGCAATATCAGAAAAACCACTGCGAAAAGCAGCACAGGCCTATAGGAAAGCGGGAAGAAACTGCGAGCGTCGCGAGCCATTAGGAGAACCTCGCATCTTCTATGCGGATGAGAAACCAGGGTCCCTTACGCCTCCTGAGCTTGCGGCTTTTTACGCATCTTCCTGGCCGGGCAAGGGGCCCTGCGCCTAGTTCGGGGTTCAGAAAGGCGTTTGATCAGTGACGGCATCAAGTCATCAGCTCGGACAGCGCCTCGCAAACGCCAGGACCGCTTGGTGCGGCTAAGGTCGTGCTGCGCCTCGATAAATGCTGAAGCATGGTAATATCCCCGGGGTCAAAAGTGAGGGTTCTTGCCTCTGATCAATGCGATACCGGGCCACGCTGCGTTGATTAGCCTCAGAACCGTCGCGAAGTCACAGTTCATTCCCCCGCAAAGCGAAGGGGGGCACGGGGCGCATTCTTGCCCAGTTCCTCCTCAACGCTGACGATCAACTCCACCCTCGCATCTGCTGAGTCGATGTCGGTGCTCTGGACGGCGCACGCTTGCATGGCTTTACCCTCCGCTGAGATTTCGCACTTGAAATGCTGTAGATGGTTGCTCTCCTGTATTCGCTGCTTTCCCGGCCCATTAGTTAGATAAAAAGCTCCAGTGAATGTTGCCGTCTCGACGGCCGGATGTCACCTAGGAGTTCTCCCAGTTATCTATGTCCCTCTCAGACCCCATAATGTGGTTGCTTCCTTCGACCTTGTTGTCTGATAAGGCCGATGAATCAGGTGCCGAGATGAAGGAGAAAAAATGCCCTCTTACCGAAAGTTGTGGCTGACCATGGTCGTGGGTACTGGGCTGGGTCTGTTGTTCTGCATGGTTGCGAAAGCGCAGGACACACCGGCAGAGCGCCACTGCGCAAGCCCAGACGACGCACAACACCACCCCTGATACTCCGTCTAGCACTACAGACGGGCAATGGCATTTCCTGACAGACTCGTATCTGTGGTTCGCAGGGGTGCACGGGACAGTTGGGGCACTCGGCCGCACCGTCAGCGTGGATGCGACCGCCGGGGACGTGTTGTCCAAATTCAACATCGGACTCATGGGCGCGGGCGAACTTCGGCGCAACCGTCTGGTGCTTCCGCTTGATTTCATGTGGATCAAGCTTTCCGATGATAAAGTGCTTCCCATCGATACCGCGATTTCGGCGAAGGCCAAAGTGTACCAGGCAGTTCTAACTCCGAAAGTTGGTTATCAGATCCTGGATCACCCAAAGCTAAAGGTGATTGCCCTGGCCGGCATCCGCTACTGGTATTTGGGAACGAATCTCAGCTTCCAGCCTTCCAGCCTGGGCTTGAGTTTTTCCCGATCGGCGAACTTGGTTGACGGCGTTGCCGGAGGGAGAATTACCGCTCCTCTTTCGCCTAAGATTTCGGTCACAATTCTGGGGGATGCGGGCGGCGGCGGTGCGAACCTGGATTATCAGGTTGCTGCGCTTTTCAACTACCAGATAAAGCCGAAATGGACTCTCCAAGGGGGCTGGCGCTATCTGGATTTGGACTATCGTGGAAGCAACCAGTTCATCTATGACGCAGCACAGAGCGGGTTGATACTCGGCGTAATCTACAAGTTAAAGTGAGACTGAACCTGGGGAAGTTGCGTGAGCGCGCACGCGATATTCAGCGTCTTTCTCTGTCGTCACTAGAGTGTGGAGAAGAGATGTCGTGAGGAGGCTCTCCAGTTTGGAAGCGCGTGTAGGATGAGCTTATCTGCAAACGGCGGCGAGTCCGAGGAATTAGGTACGGTTTACTTGAACCTGTGAGCGACATGACTAGCCTAGGCAAAGAGAATTACTCCCAAGGTAAGCCGGCTGATGAGTTTCACCGTCGGGAGCAGTTTGGGGCCGTCACAATCATACCTTTTCTACGCAAGACAATTACACGAACATCTTGAGGATCCACGCTACGATCTGTTCTGTAGGTGTCCCGACAAGGACTACGATCAGGAAAGGTAATCCTGCTAGTTATAGCCACTTGAATAAGGGGTTCCCGAGTGATCGGTATGAACTGCATATTCCGAATCGTGTTAAAGCAAGTCGAATAGTCAGCTAAGGCTGAGGGATCTGGAGATCTGATCAGCGCCTCTTCTTCGCCCCTGCGTCCGCGAATCCATCTGGAATCGAAGTCTTCGGTGAGGGTCCTGGCCAACTGGCCGTATTCCGCCAGACCTCTTCGCCGAACTGAAGCGAGTCTCTGCGACAGTGCGAGAAGCGGTCCAAGTACAAACAGGATCGCCAGCACGATAAAGCCAAGTATCTGTGTTCGCGTGCTCTTCAGAGTATCACCCAAATATAAAATCGAATTCACCATTACGCCCGCCAGCACTGATCCAAGCGCAGTCGCCAGAACACCAAAGTGCTCTTGGGCCCTCACGACGAAGCCTAATCCACCCATCTCATCCGGGTGCGTTGGCATCATGTTGAGGTCGAGCTTGGCGATACGGTACAGGAGAGTGCACCAGAGAGCATATCTCCAGAGCCAGCGATAAAGGATGAATCGCCCGATCGGAGTGCTGACCAACAGATACCACCAGCCGGCCGGGCTGAATCCAGCGGGCGTGTGATACCAGGTGGTCACGGTACTGGACAAAGACTCTTCCTCTACAAACAGAAAGAACGGAAGACACGCTGACAAGAACAGGATGGCTTCTGCCCAGCCAGAGTCTCGCAAGCGCTCAACCTTGGCAAGGATCAATCTATAAGCGGGAAGATCGACACCTTTGACAATGCCAGAACTTCTGAAAGTCGAGGTCACTCTTCGAATCCCAGGATCGATCACGACCTCGGCAAGGATCAAGATAGGAACGGCGACGATCAGTCGGCCATACAACGAATAATCGCGCAACAACGGTATTCTCACGCTGTTTCCGAGCGCCGTTCCGGCTTTGATTGTAAGCACAAGCAGCGGAATCCAAGTCAAGAGCAGCAAGCAGATGATCCTGCGTTCGGGAAGAGGACCATCAGGGCCGATGATCTTCAGACGCCGAAGAAACTTCCAAACAGGACCGCCAACGATGAGCGAGAACTCTGATTCGATTGGAGATTGCTCTGACTCCTGGAATGGCTGCTGGTTTCACATGCGCTCCCATGCCGGGGCACAAAGACCAAATGCCGGCTCCCAGGCTTCCTGGCTCTGCAAGTCTGCATGGTTCTGGGCAACAGTGGTGAACCTGACAAACCACGGCGTCTCCGGTGCACGGGTTTCAATTGTTTCCATCTTTTCTCCGTTATTACGAGAGTGACTGAATGGTGCCGCCTCTGGGAGTCAGCGTCACCTAGGAGTTCTCCTAGTTGTGCGAAGTCAGATTTGGACTGACACTGTCCATCTAAGCTGCCGCATCACGGACGTAGGTTCTAGTTATTCAGTTCTGGATGTCAGCGACTTTTCCCAAAGAGGAGCGGACATGAGCGACGTTAAAGAAGTTGTCAGGCTAGAAGAAGCGCGTACAGCCAAGGTACCTTGGAAGAAATGGGGACCCTACCTGAGCGAGCGGCAGTGGGGTACAGTTCGCGAGGACTACAGCCAGGATGGGAATGCCTGGGACTACTTCACCCACGACCAGGCCCGATCCCGTGCTTATCACTGGGGTGAAGATGGGCTCGCCGGCATCAGCGATGACAAGCAGCTGTTATGCTTTACCGTGGCCCTTTGGAATGGCAAAGACCCCATTCTCAAAGAACGTGCGTTCGGTCTGACCAACAGCGAGGCCAACCACGGCGAAGACGTTAAGGAATATTACTTCTACCTCGATAGCACGCCTACGCACTCGTACATGAAATACCTGTACAAGTATCCGCAGGCGGCGTTTCCTTATCTCAATCTGATCGAGACGAACAAACGGCGCAACCGTGGCGATATGGAGTACGAACTGCTGGATACCGGAGTTTTCGAGGGTGACCGCTACTTCGATGTCTTCGTGGAATACGCCAAGCAGGGTCCAGAGGACCTGCTTATCCAGATCAGCGTGAGTAATCGCGGACCTGAGCCTGCCACATTACATGTCCTTCCGACGCTATTGTTTCGAAACACCTGGACATGGTGGCCAGGTACGCCAAGCCGTCCCTGAAGCAGGTCTCTGCCCCGAAAGGCACTCAGGCAATTGCCGCATCGCACGCCGAACTAGGTGAGCGGTACCTGTATTGCGAGGGGGATGTCCCGCTCCTATTCACAGAAAATGAGACGAACAATCAACGGATCTTTGGCAGCCCAAACGTCTCTGCTTACGTCAAAGACGGAATCAACAACTACGTGGTTGGGGGCAATGAACACGGAGTGAATCCCCAGAAAACGGGAACCAAATCTTCTGCGCAATATCAGTTGAATGTGGGTGCAGGAAGGACAGCCACCATCCGTCTGCGCCTCAGCGATAAACCTGCTGCCGCCATCGGCGACCCGTTCCTCAGCTTTGCCACGACCATGAAGAGTCGCCAGGGCGAGGCAGACGAGTTCTATCGAAAGGTCACCCCGACACATGTCAGCGAAGATGAGGCACGCGTCATGCGCCAGGCGATGGCCGGTATGCTCTGGTCCAAGCAGTTTTTCTTCTTTGATCTGGACAAATGGCTCTCGGAGCATGGTGATGACCCGATGAAGCCGGGCAAACGCGCCATGCGGAACAGCGAATGGTTCCATATGCTGAATCAGCACGTCATCTCGATGCCTGACAAGTGGGAGTATCCGTGGTATGCGGCGTGGGATTTGGCCTTTCACACCATTGCCCTTACTACGGTTGACACGGACTTCGCCAAAGAACAGCTCGACTTGATGCTGCAAGAGTTCTTCCTGCACCCGACGGGTCAAATCCCCGCCTATGAGTGGAACTTCAGCGATGTGAATCCGCCGGTGCATGCCTGGGCCACCATTTTCTTGTACCGGACGGAACAGGGGGCTACGGGGAAAGGCGATATTGATTTCCTCAAGCGTTCGTTTTCCAAGCTGATGCTGAACTTCAGTTGGTGGGTAAACCGCAAAGACCGCTATGGCAACAATCTTTTCGAAGGCGGCTTTCTTGGGTTGGACAACATCGGCGTCTTCGACCGCAGCGCGGCACTGCCCACCGGCGGTCATCTCGAGCAAGCGGATGGGACCTCATGGGTCACGATGTTTTGTCAGAACATGTTAGAGATCGCAGTGGAGTTGGCGTCCTACGACAATTTCTACGAAGACATGGCGGTGAAGTTTGCGGATCATCTTCTTTGGATCGCTCGCGCCATGAATCAGACCGGGCCTGAGGGCATGTGGGACGAGGAGGATGGGTTCTACTACGACGTGCTTCGCCTGCCCGACGGTAGCTCCCAGCGGCTCAAAGTTCGCTCCATGGTGGGCCTGCTTCCCTTGTGTGCGACCACGGTAATCGAGCCGTGGCAGCGCGAGAGGGTACCTGGACTGACGAAGGTCCTGGGTGAACGCTTGCGGCGGATGCCCGAACTGCTCGATAGTATTCATCCAACCGGGCCCGGTCATCTTGGGTATGGCGGACGCGGCATCGCTGCGCTGGTGAACCCCGATC
This sequence comes from uncultured Acidobacteriaceae bacterium, assembly GCA_963757515.1. Taxonomy (GTDB): domain Bacteria; phylum Acidobacteriota; class Terriglobia; order Terriglobales; family Acidobacteriaceae; genus PALSA-350. Next base: position 30,121 of record CAVWRV010000005.1, read on the forward strand.
GGTTGCGCCGGATTCTGACCCGCATGCTCGACGAGAACGAGTTCCTGGGCCCCTATGGCATTCGGGCGCTCTCTAAATATCACGAGGAGCATCCGTTTGTCGTCTATGTGAATGGCCAGGAATATCGCGTAAATTACCTTCCGGCGGAGTCAGACACTGGCATGTTCGGCGGCAACTCCAACTGGCGCGGACCCATTTGGATGCCAGTGAATGCGGTGCTGATTCGTGCTCTGCTGTCCTTTTACGGGTACCACGGAGACAACTTTAAGATTGAGTGCCCCACCGGCTCGGGCAAGTTGATGAACCTTTTCGAGGTAGCCCGGGAGATCGCCAACCGTCTGACACGAATCTTTCTGCGGGATGAATCCGGCCGTCGGCCGGTGTACGGTGGTACGGAGAAATTCCAGACTGACCCACAATGGAAGGACTACATCCTGTTCTTCGAGTACTTCCACGGTGACAATGGAGCGGGTCTCGGAGCCAGCCATCAGACCGGATGGACCGGCCTGGTGGGAAAACTGATCGAATTATTCGGCCGCCTCGACGGACAAAAGTTCCTGGATGCCGGCAGAGCAGGTGCCTTCGCCAAGGAGCAAATCGAAGAGGTAGCGACCGCGTCTGTTACAGGTTTCGCGGCGACGAGTTCCTCCTAGTTGTCCGAAGGCCGATCCTCATCCCCGATCAAAACGGCGGAAGGCATCGAACGACCTTTCGAACACAGCAGCGAGCTCGGATATGCGGATAATTGGGCGCGGATTTATCTCCACCTGCTGCCATTGTGCAGTGAAAACTGGTTCTCGGGCGGTGACCTAACGATGGAGTTCAAATGCTGGATGTGCGGCCGCTACTAGTTATGGCTCTTCCAGTGCAGCAGCCACGTCCAGATGATAATGATGGCCGATACCCCTACGATAATCTCCGCCCAGATGAAGGAGATATAGTCTCCAAATGCTCCCACAGGGGGAACACCCGGCTGGACGTTTCGAAGCGCTGGCAAACCAAAAATCAGTGAGATAGATATAGATAGCGGGACCAGATCGACTTTTGGACCGGTTGTCGTTGCCTTGAACACCATTCCCAGCAGACTCATGGCGAGACCACTCATCAACGTCATCAGAAGGATGGAGACAGTGATCACATTGTCGGCCCGTCTGGTTTGGAGTTCGATGCCTGTGACTTTCAGACTGTTTTCACGAGAAACGTTTCCTTCGAATTTGATCCCTGGAGTTGATGCCGACAAAACGATCGTGAGCGGAACCGTGGTGCTCTGTTGCAAGGCAGTTGCCCCGACCGCAAGGTGATCGCCTTGGGGCCCTCCCGCTTCGGTGGTTTCTGGAACTTTCGAAGTCTGTGGCTGTATCTTTCGCGCAGGCGTCGTCATCAGCAGCCACAACGTCGTGCGGTAGTGATCCAATGGATATCTGTTCAGCTCCCCGTTCAGAGGAAAAACTGCTTCGATCCGATTCATCCGCTGGCCTTTAGGAAAGTCGAATTCCTGTTGGCTTCTTACATTGTTGGTCAGGAGCTTCAGATCAACCGCTGGAGTCACCTCGTCTTGAGCTAGCGCTCCTTGAGGCCGGAGGCCTATCTGCGCCGTCAACTCTTGCGTTGCCGGGTTCACTCCCGTAACGAGCACGGAGACGACGACGTGGTCAGTTGAATCGGTATCGTCTCGCAGCTGTAGGGAACGTCGACTACCCTCATTCAGGTTACGAACAAGTACCACACCATATAAGACTAGTAGAGAGAGGATTAAGAGAGATCTGAAGCTCACGATCTTCTTCCACATGGTGTGTGAGGTCCCTTCCAGTCGTGTTCTGTCAGTCCCAACTCACACTGGAAAGTTCGTTACGGTGAGTCGAAGGTTGAATCTACCAGGAGGTTCTGTGCGAGCAACTTTATTCAGCCCCAACAGGGCCGCCTCTAACATAGTGAGTTAGTCACTATCCAATCACAGCGGCTCTTTGGGATAGCTGGATTTCCATGCGATTCCGTTTAGGCAATCGACGAGGCTGAGATGGACAGGAGCCCGACAGCTCAACGAGATCCTCACTTCTCGGGTCCTGGCGACGCCGGCCGCGTGATCGGCAGATCTACACTGATTGCCGCGTGGTCCGATAGGGGCTCGTCGAGTGCTTCGTTTGCTTCATTCATGGTCCGTGCAAAGCCCGGCGCAAAGCGATACGAGTCGGCCGCGCTATCATCCTCTTTCAGATAAGCTTTCACGAATATCCAGTCGAGCTTGAATTTTCCTTTCGCTCCGAGGGTCCGTGGCAGAGCGTAAGTTGTCACAAATCCCTTGCCACCTCGCTCGTTCGAATTGCCCAAAGTGCCCTCACGGCCGTTCAACGAGAGTCCGGCATCACCGCGAAAATCGATCCGAGTACCGTCATCGAAACGATACTTGTCCAAGTCCTTAAAGAATCCCTGTTCGGGGTTGGCCGCCAGTAGAGGAACACCCGAGGCGGTTGGGTCGCCCTGGAACTTCGTAGTCTTGAAGCCAAAAGTGGCAACGTCCATGGCGAGACCTACTCCTGTCGCGTACTTGATACCTTTGGTGGCCCAAAACGCAGGATCGTTCATCTTTTTTAGCGCAGCCGATGTTATGCTGGTGACTGAGCCATCCGCTCCCGTCGTATTCATGTCGCCGGCGATGATCACCGGATTGCGAATCGGGCGAAGCAACTCAAGAAGCTCATCTGCCTCCTGAACTCGGCCCTTCGGTGTCGTGCGGTTCTCAAGGTGGGCCGCAACGATGGTGACCTGCCGCCCGGGAAGTTCAGGTATATCCAGGGTGGCAATCAGGTTGGTGCGCCCTCCTCGGCGTACCTCGCGCACGATTTCTTCTCCGAAGATCAGGCTTGCCCCCTTACGTTTTCCGGCCTCGACGGTTCCATACTTCTTCTCGCCGTTGTACCAGTCGTAAGCCTGATACTTAAAGGGCACGAGCTTGACATCCCGAAGGGGATAGCGAGAAAGGATCGCGGTGCCATGCAGCCCGAGAACGCGGTCCTTATCGACACTGAACAATTCCTCTAGCTCCTTCCGCTCGTCTTCATTCTTCACATTCGCGAAAGACTGTAGGCCCAACATCTTTGGATCAACTTCTACAAACTCGACGCCATAGGCCCAATTCATCTTGAGCGTATCGGCAAGCTCCTTCACCACGGGCTGATAGTCACTTCTTTTCATGCCCCAATCGACCTCATTCAGCACGATCACGTCGGCCGATTGAAGCGCGTCAATCTGTGTACTGAGTTCCTCGTCTGTGACTTTTTCCTTGTCCTTATCGTTGGCGGCCTCGCTGTGCGCTTGAGCAAGAAAGCGTTGCTTATCGGTCATCAAGAGCTTGATGCCGTCGAGCTCCACTCCTCTCTCGATGTTCCACTGCACGAAACGCAAGGATGGCCCCATGGCCTTCACATCGGGGCGAAGAGGTTTTGTTCCACTGAAATGAGCTTCATTGTTGACGAAGGGGGTTGTCAGCAAAGTGTGAAGTTTGGCGTCCAGAGCGGGATCGACCGTTTCGTGCTCACTTAGAGTCACAAGTTCCTGGTAGTTCAACAGCGGAGGCTGTGAGCTGCGTGTGTAATCTGCTTCATGCTCATTCTGCGCTGATACCTTGGCACCCAAGATAAGCGTCAGGGCCAGGACGAGTCGTACTGCGACTGCAACAGCACCGACACGGTGGTTTACTTCCAGATGTGTCTTCGGTATTCGTCCAAAGTTCGTCATCGCAACAGCCCCCTAAATTGATTGCGTTCGGTACTTGAAGATACTTGTCGCGGTCTGTCGCGGCTACTAGGAAAACTCCTAGCTAGTCGGCCAGAGGCGCGGTCGCCCACCATCCTTTCTCCTTGAAAGTCCAATCGCGATTCTCCTCCTGGCTTTCCATCCTTCTGTAGGAAATGCGACGCGGAGCACTTGATGGGCCTCTGGCAATGCGGGCAGCAGCCGACTGAAACATGGCGCGGCCTTCGGCGACAGGCTGCCCTGAGGACAACTACCCTGCAGATCTCTCTGCTCTTGATGACTAGGTTCTGGGCGACCGGAGACTTGCACCACCTAGGAGTTCTCCCAGTTGCGAAGATTTCGGCCAAAACTGAATCTGACAACTAAGAAAAGGAGAAAACTGTGGCCGCGACGAAACCCAACATCCTGATCATCTGGGGCGATGACATCGGCTGGTTCAACATCAGCGCGTACAACAACGGCATCATGGGCTACCGGACGCCGAACATCGACCGCATCGCCAAGGAAGGTGCGTTGTTCACCGACTGGTATGGCCAGCAAAGCTGCACCGCGGGCCGGGCCGCCTTCATCACCGGGCAGTCGCCGATCCGTACCGGTCTCACTAAGGTCGGACTCCCCGGATCGCCCCTCGGCCTCCAGCCGGAAGACCCGACCATCGCGGATCTGCTCAAGCCGCTCGGGTACACCTGCGGCCAGTTTGGCAAGAACCATCTTGGCGACCGGGACGAATTTCTGCCGACAGTGCATGGGTTCGACGAGTTTTTCGGCAACCTCTACCACTTGAACGCCGAGGAGGAGCCCGAGAGCCCTGACTACCCAAAGAACCCCGAATTCAAAAAGAGGTTCGGCCCGCGTGGCGTGCTGCACACTTGGGCGACCCCGGATGGTACGCAGAAGATCGAAGACACCGGCCCGTTGACCAAGAAGCGCATGGAGACCATGGATGAGGAGATCACCGCAGGTGCTCTCGACTTCATTGATCGCCAGCACAAGGCCGACAAGCCCTTCTTTTGCTGGTGGAATTCAACCAAGATGCACGTCTGGACGCACCTGAAGAAGGAGACCGAAGGGAAGACGGGCCTCGGTGTGTATCCCGACGGCATGGTCGAGCACGACGGCCACGTGGGGCAGCTCCTCGCCAAGCTCGAAGAATTGGGGATCGCCGACAATACAATTGTGATGTACTCGACCGATAACGGCGCTGAAGAGCTGAGCTGGCCCGACGGCGGGACGACGCCCTTCCGCGGCGAGAAGGACACCAACTGGGAGGGCGGTTGGCGCGTGCCGACCGCGATCCGGTGGCCGGGCGTCATTAAACCGGGCACGGTCTCCAACGAGATTTTCTCGCACCAGGACATGCTGCCCACTCTACTGGCCGCGGCCGGCGAATCGGATATCGTCGAGGAACTAAAGAAAGGCTACAAGGCCGGCAACAAGACCTTCAAGGTCTATATCGACGGGTACAACCTCATTCCCTATCTGAAGGGCGAGGTGAAAGAGAGTCCACGCAAGGGATTCGGTTACTGGAGTGACGATGGCGACCTGATGGCGGTCCGCTACGAGAATTGGAAGATCCACTTCATGGAGCAACGTGCAGAAGGACTCGAAGCGTGGCAAGAGCCGTTCGTGCCGCTGAGACTGCCGAAGCTCGTCAACCTGCGCACCGATCCCTTCGAGCAGGCTGATCTCTCCGGCGACGTGTTGTACAACAAATGGCGCATCGATCATGTGTTTGCGCTCATGCCATTCGGCGCAATCGTCGCGCAGTGGATGAAGACCCTGGTCGAGTTCCCACCAAGACAAAGGCCCGAATCCTTCACCGTCGGCAAAGTGCTCGAGAAGCTCGAGCAGCAAAAACATGCGGTGGAAGCCGCCTCGGGCGTTGGGGTGAAGTAAGCCCGGAGCCACAGTGATTAACCGCATTGAGTTGTGAGGCACGTTCAACGAACTGGGTTTCCCGGCGGGACGATGGGTCCGCCGGGGCCTCTGTTGTCGGCAAGATCAAGTAGGACATTTCGGCTGAAACCATGCGTTCGTGCAGTTCGGCGACACCCGCGTTAGAGTGGTTGGCATCCAGCTGGGCCTGCTGGGTGAGCAGTTAAGGGAGGCAGCTGAATGCTAGGAGTGTCAGGTTATAGGATTTTCCATCCGAACAGCGGCGCTACTCTCACCTCGCTTTGCACCGAAGGAGCGGTCTCCGGACAGTGTCCCGCCATGGCCTCATCTCATGGCACAGGCGCAACATGTCCGGCTGAAGATTGCTCGAACTGGGTGTTTCGTTGGCAGCCATGCTCTGAGCGTTAGCATCATGGATTGCGGATTCGCTGTCCGACCTCGGACGGGTTTCGAACTCTACGCAGCAGAGGGACCCTTGAACCGACCGCGGATTCTCCTCGCCGACGATCATCAGCCGATCCAAGAAAGAGTGAGAGAACTCCTACAACTAAGCTATGAGGTGGTAGGAGCAGTAGGCAATGGCATCGACCTAGTAGATCATGCGAAAAGACTGCGGCCTGATGTGGTCGTTCTCGACATATCCATGCCCGGTATAACCGGCATAGAGGCGGCCCATGAATTACGAGAATCGGGTTCGACGGCTAAAGTAGTGTTTCTGACCGTGCATGAACGGGCCGAATTTGTTCACGCATGCATGGCAGAAGGCGCGCTCGGTTATGTGATTAAGTCGCGGCTGAATCTGGATCTCATCCCCGCCATCCAAGAGGCCCTGTGCGGGCGTCGCTTTATCTCACCGCCCGTCTCGCGCTGAAGCGCATTGACCTACGGTAGATCCAATCATGCCAGCATCGAAGAAAAGACAGCGGCGACCTCGGCACTGTCGCAAGTGACAGTAGTCGAAGATCCGCCGAGAAGAACATCTCATCTGAGTATCAATGATTTCATGGGTGAACACCCGAAGGGGTGCCGTTGCGACGATTCGCCTGATGCTTGCTGATGATCATCAACATCAAGCCCCAGTTCTCCACGAAATGCTCCGATAAATCGCGAGTCGTGCGCGTCCAAGTCCTTCATGACGAGCGCATGCCAGCCCCTTGCTGTTTCTAGCGTCGGAGTCTCGCGCCGCTCCGCGGCACGGACGATTTCCTCCAGAACCTGCGCGAGGTTCTCCCGCAACTAGCGACTGTCTTCGCCCCAGTTCGCCAGTGCGAGCGCCTTGCGGATCGCAGCGCGGCGTTCCGCACCGGTTGCCGAGCCGTCTGCGACGTGCAGCCGACTCCAATCAACGACAAAACAAGCACCGGGACGAAAAGCAAGGTTTGAATTACCGAGACGAGCATAACCAATTAGACCATTTCAGTTGTTTTCATCATTTTTCCGTTCTCGCTAGACCGATTGAATGTTGCCGGTTCGGGGAATCAGCGTCACCTAGGAGTTCTCCTAGTTGTGATAAGTCGGATCTTTGAATGACACTGTCCATCTAGTCGCCCTCGCCGGGCGCGCCACAGCGAGAAGGAAGGCGACGCCCTTGACGCAGCAAAGCTAGTCGAGTTATCGAGTCGGATTGTGTATGTCAACCGAGTCAAATGTCATTACCGTCCAGGAGGAAGGTCGAGAGGCTACCTACCAATACCTCGCTTCAAGAGGAACAGGTCGCCGAGGGCTTGAGACATGAGGAGCTGAGGCGCGCGCGTTATGGTGCAGCAGGCCTTCTTAGGGGAGATCGATGACGACGCTCTCTGATGCGGTCGCTCTTATGAGAGGACTCACACCGACATTTCTAGAGGGGCTCACTCCCTACGAGCGTACTTCGCTTTTGGAGGCAGCGACTGTAAGAAGATTTCAAGCCGACTCCGTGATCGCACGCGAGGGATATCCTGCAGACCATATATTTCTGCTGGTTCGAGGACGCGCACGTTTTTTTTGCACAACTACTAGGGGCGAGAAGCTGCTTCTTCGTTGGATTCCCCCAGGTGAGGTTTCTGGCTTGTCCGCGTTGTTGTCGCGGCAGGTTGACTATCTCTTGAGCACGGAGGCAGTAAAGCCAAGTGTCGCGTTGGTCTGGCACCGCTCTACGATTCGATCTTTGGCCGTGCGCTGTCCTCAGTTAGTTGAAAATGCGTTGCTTTTGGCGCATGACTACGTGCGCTTGTACCGTATGATGCACATCTCTGCAACCTGTCAAACGGCGCGTCAGCGGCTTGCTCTTGTGCTTGGAAACTTGGCCAGCGGAATGGGGCAGAAAGTGGAGGAAGGCGTCGAAGTCAGTGTCCGAAATGAAGAGCTAGCCAATGAGGCGAACGTCACTATCTTCACTACGAGTCGTCTCTTGAGTGAGTGGCAGCGCCAAGGTGTTCTGGTGAAAAGCCGTGGCAAGGTCGTGCTCCGCTCGCCTAAAGATCTCCTGCGGAGTGAATCCTGACCATTAGCCCAACCCCTTCTCTAAATTCACTTCACTTGTTTGCGCTTGAGCAACGATTCCAACCTGAGGTGGATGTCATTCTTAAGCGTGACGAAGTTCGCCCCCCGCCATCTTTCACTCGCTGCGACGCGCCTTCATCCGCACATCGACCTTTCGCGAGAAAGTAGTTGCCATGCGGGTCGGGGTGGCCAGGGTCGAGGCACTTGACCACAACTGGGCTCTGAGCGCGTTCCGCCGCCACACGGCGGGCGCTTGAACGACGCCTTCACGCAGGTTCTGGAGTGGGCGCAAGTCGCAGGGCATGGTGAAGCTGGGACGGGTGGCGATCGACTCGACGCGCATTCAGGCCAACGCCAGCCGGGATCGTGTGGACAGCGAGCAGGCGTTGCGCGATACGCGGGCGCGGCTGCGCCGGCAGGTGCGGGCCTGGCAGAAGGAGGCCGATCGCGACGACGCCGAGCCGGGCGGGCTGGAAGTAGCCATCGGGGAGTTGAACCGGGCGCTTGGGGAGTTGCCGCGGCGGCTGGAGCGGCTGAAGAACGAGCGGCTTGAAGAAGCTTTCCCGCAGCGATGAGGATGCGCGCTTTCTGCGCCAGAGCGGCGACAAGTTCGTGCTCGGCTACTCGGCGGAAATCGCCGTCTCCGACGATCACCTGATGTGGCCCAGCGGGTGACGCAGAACGCCACCGACAACGACTTCGCTTGCGCCCATGCTGGACAGGCCGAACAGCGATGCGGTGCGCCACCACAGCAGGCCTTGGCCGACAGCGGGTTCTTCTCCATCGACAACCTTCTTAAAGTATCCTTCAGGAAGGCGATCAGTCGCGAACGACTCCGCGATTGCCATACCGTCCGAATCTGCGGTTGCCACGTTGTCCGACGATGAGAGCGACGCTACTATGGGATCATAGTATTTCTTAAATCAGACGGAAAACGACGCAAAACACAGTAGGGACTTTTGTAGGGATACTGCTTAAAAAAGGCGGGTAATTGCGGGTAATGCCTACAATTCCGGCCAAGTGAAAATTTCCCGCAAGCCGTTGAAGCTGAGCGACATAGAGCAATCATGAGCGATGCTGACCTGGGCAAGTCTCTAGCTGTTAACCGAAGGGTTGTAGGTTCGAGTCCTACCTGAGGAGCCAAATAAAAGCCCCTAAATCACTGAAAACAGAAGCCGCCTGTGCGTTCGCAAGTCTTGCGTGCCGCCAGCCTCAGAACGCGCTGAATGTTTCTGGATCAGGTCAACAATCGTGCTGACGATCTCCTGATCCTCCGAAGATGAAGCACGCTTCCGAAGTACCTCAACCACGCTTTCTTTGAGTCGCAGCGATTCCGTTCTGTCGTTGAGAAAGCGGATGTTGGATGCTCCTAAGCGCTTCGATTGCACTATTGAGACAAGCGCTTCAAGGGAAGTGTAGTGATAAAGACTTTTCGGGACCTCTTCGTGAGTGAGGTAATTAAAGTCCATGCAACGAGGGTATCTGACATGAGACAACGCTGGCTCGTAAGCCGCTGATGAGGATGATGCCCTCGGCCGTTCGCCTAGATGCTCGCAAGCTCCTGGGCCTGCTCGGCCAACTTCTGCAGCTCCACCACGAACGCCTTGCCGTCGGCCCGGTCACCTTCAAAAATAGGGCTGGGACTGGCCTCTAAGCCCTTGGCGGGAGCCCAGGCGGGGGACCGCGGAATCGTCAACTGGATCTCAGGCCAGGTCACAAGGCAAGCCGTCTTGAGGGCACGACTTCGCAAGTTACCGAAAATCCGACTTTGCTGGCGCTTCGTCAGAAGCCGTGGGATGTGAGAAAGTTGATGACGATCGAAGCGAAAAGATCGGGCTTTTCAAGGTACAAGAGATGTCCTGTACTGGGCACGACAACCCGAGCAGCTCCGGGGATCAACATGACCAGAGCCCCTGAAACCGCCTGATTATCAGCAATGTCTGCTGAACCCGTGAGAATCAGCGTGGGGACTCGTATATCGCGCACATATGGAAAGACAGGCTTTTCCGGGAGAGGCATATCGTCGTGGTTGTGGTCTTGTGGAAAAGCGTTGAGCAGCTTCCGGAGGTGCTCGCGGGCAGCGTCATTTCCAGGTGCGATGAAGTAGACATTTTTGGCCCTCACTTCCACAGGATCCTTAGCTTCTTGAAACTCCATTTGCGCCATGACGAAATGCTCGGAGTAAGGGAAACCGTCTGCCTCCGGGCCAACAAGTACAAGATCGCCAATTTGTTCTGGGTATCGAAGGGCAACACGTAAGGCGATATTCCCGCCGTGAGAACTTCCGACCAGTGCAGCCTGCGCTATCTTGCGATCTCGGATAATCGCTGCAACATCGTCAGCTTCGTAGTACGGCTTCTTAGTAGCTAGGGAGTGGCCGTACCCACGGCGATCGTACCGTATCACGTGGAATTGTTTGCAGAGGGAGGGCCATACATCATCCCACACGGCTGAATTTACCACCCCATCATGAAGGAGAATCACAGCCTTCGAACCTTTACCGCATTCTTCGTAGTACAAGCGAGATCCTTCTACTTCGACAAATGAACCAGGTGGATTCGCGGACACAGTTGATTGCGCGTAAAGAACTCCGACTCCGATCAGAGTGGAGAACACTACAAGCGGCAAGCCGAGAATTTTCATAAAGACAGAGTATTCCCAAAATCAATGGCTGCCCGTGAAACGGAATTTTGAGTAACTTCGAACTCTTCCCGGCCGGAACCACGGGCAATTTACCGATAACGTGACTTTTCTGGCAGCTTCGCGAGTACCGTTTAATCTCAGACCCCAAGTTTTCACTTCGTCTCCTGTTCAAGGTCGATTTGAATGTTCGCCGTGCATGACCATCATAGGGTCCAAGCGTGAGCTTCGATACGCAGGAATTGAGCTGGTAAGTAGTACCATTACGGCGGATATGAGTGGCCCAGTCAACCATACCCACAGCGGTCGAGCGCCGGTCACTCCGGTGTCTCCTTCCAGACTGTTCAAGAGCCCGAAAGCTATTGACGTACCTGCGAGGCTGCCCACGAAGGTAAGTCGTAAGCCTGTAGCTAGGACGTTAAGAAAAATCTTCAGGCGCGGGGCACCCAGAGCGATGAGAAGGCCCAGTTCGCGCCTACGTTGATACTCAGCAAGATTCTGACTGCTGAATAGACCAAGAATGGTGAGTACGGTGCCGACGAAGGCCAGTGCACTGGCGATCAACTGCACGATTCGCAAAAGTGCAAGGGCAGACCGAGTGAGTTGGGCACCGAGGGTATCTACAGTCGGCGGGGCTAAATCGCGGCGTGGCACGGCCTCGACTCTATGTCGCAATTCAGCCAGCATTCGGCCATTCCAATTCGGGGCATTCATGATCAATGTCATGCGCGGGCAGCAATCTTGCTTCATCGGAAAGTACACGGTAGGTTGTGTGGGCCGCCGGAACGTCCCCAACTCCGGAGATCCAACCACGCCGATGATTTCAGTTCGCACACCACGATCGTCGATGATTTCAGTTCCTAGCGGTTTCTCCCCGAAGTAAAGGTCAGCGGCTTCTTGGTTAATCACGCCTACCCGATACTGATCGGGCGTCTCAGGAAACCTACGTCCAGCAATCAGAGACAGGTCAAAAGCCGAGAAATAGTTCGACGAGACGATGTTAACGTCTAGCGGTATACGTAGCATGGGCGAGGCGACAGGCGCACGAAAATGTGCATTCTCGATGCGCGCGGTCGCATCGGGGCGACCTACGTTATCGTAGTAGATTGTGGGACGTTGACTCTTCGATGCCACCGTCGCCTTTCTCCTGACTACCCCTATGATCTCGACTGGTGTGCCAACTGGATCTTGAATGACCCTACCGACTGTGTCCTGACCGAAAAGCTCTGCGGCCGCCTCCTCATTCACGACTCCAACATGGGCCATCTGATCTCCGAAGGAGAAGAGCCGTCCCGCAACTGGATTGTTGTCCAAGACGTTGAGAGCGTCGGGCGTAAGCCACTCAATATCAATCTTTATTTTGCGGAGTTGTGTCGCAGGCGGCTGGAGTTTGAAGAATCGCCAACCTGGTTGATTGCCAGGGAGTCGAGCGGCCCACGCAAGTGGAAGGAGACCATCCACCGACTTGACCTGTTGCTCTACTTCCTTGAAATCTGCCGGTCGAGTCAGTGCCTCTTCAGTTAAGAGAATTAAGCCTCCTCGTCCATCCCGAGCACCGGATTGGAGGGCCGATCGTAGGCTTTGCTGAAGGAAAGCCACAGAGATGAAAACCAGACAGCACAGCGTAATTTGCCCAATGATTATTCCCGCCCAAAGCTTCCTGTATGCTCTTGATGGCGTCCCCGTTTCGGATCGAAGAATCTCCCATGGGCGATCCGTTACCGTCACGGCGAGCGGCATCATTCCAAAGAGGACGGTGGTAGCTACACATAGCAACGAGCCCGTGAAAATAGTTGCCAAGTGTGGCGCAAACACAAAGCGTTCTGCGTCCTCCCGAAATAGAAAGATTGGGACAATATGTGCTGTCCACGCGGCCAGAAGTGTCCCGAAGGCTCCGCCAGCAAAAGAAATGACGACGCTATCTGACAAAAGCTCGCCTGCCAACTCTCTGCGGGAAGCGCCGAGCGCGACGCGAAGAGATGTTTCATGGGAACGTCGCGAAGCTCTCGCCGTCAGCAAGGAACCGATGTTGATGCAAGCGATCACAAACACAGCGGCGGCGGCAAAAGTGACTAGGACCCTTACACGCGACAATACGTAGGCTGTCCTGGGAGTCATATCACGGAAGGCTACTATGACTATTCCACCGGTTTTACCGAGACTCTTCTGGGCGGCGGCCTGCGCCTGACTGATTGAGACATTCGCTTGAAGACGCGCAACGACCCACAAATTCCTGTGCTGTGGCTCGGGACCCTGCGGCGATCGATCTGGCGAGCGTATCCAAACATCGACAGGGCGATCGCGATAAAGACCTTCCAGACCACTTGGCGCAATCCCGACTATCGAATAAGTCACGTTATCGACACGAACGTGATCACGATGGCTGACTAGCCTTCCACCAAACTCACGTTGCCACATGCGATCACTGATTACTGCCCCATTTCCTATCCGCAGGTTAAGTGCTTCTGCAAGGCTCGGGGCAACGCTGGCAGTGGTTACCACCTCAGTGTGATCGACGATTAAAGCTTCGCTTGGGGTAATGCGAGCAGCGTCAACCCAAGCGAAAGTATCGTGAAGTTTGCGTAGCCGTTCATAATCGCTCTGAGAAAATGGCCCTGCCTCGTGTAGAGCGTTCTGGCTGTATATGGAAACGATTCTGTCATCCAGGCCTAACGCAGAAGTGGGGTGAGTCAGTCCTTCGACGAACCCGTAAACAGCAGCATTACTTCCTACTCCAAACGCAATCGTGAGTATGAGAGCCAGCGACAGCCCCGGAGTTCGAGCGAACGTTTTCGCGGACCGGAGAAGCTTTAGAGCGGCTCGGGAAAAGGCCATTCACTCTAACTAGCACGTAGGGGACCACAAATTGGCCACCCAGTCCACTGAGCTAGAGCGGCGCGGAACACGACAAGCCGTCCAGTTTCGAGGGGCAGTGACCATATTTGGACAACTCGGTAAACTGTCGGAGCAACCAGCCACCATTGCTTATTGGTTGTTCCTTGAAAACGTTGGGACACCTTCAGACCGGCGTTTGCTGAAGGAACCTCTGAAACGGGGTTTCAGGTGAATTGCCTGGCCCAGTGCTCCGGCTGGAGGGGAACTTACCGGAAACGAAACTTTTCAGGCAGCTCGCCAAACCTCATCCTTCGGAAGGTAGAATTAGCATCCCCGGGGGAGTGTGGTGTGAAGCATATAGTCTTTGGCGGAATTGCAGGATACGCAGGATTGATGGTCTCTTTGGTACTAGTCGTTTTTTTTGCGAGCCGAAATGCAGGGCGGATCGGGTGGCGGCACCAATCTTCAGGCGACATTGAAAGCGGAACGCGGCTACTACGGAGACTTTCGGCTAGAATTGATAACTTTTCATTTGACGAACCACTCGAACCGCGTTCTGAGCACGGCGGAGAGTTCATGGCAGTTGGTGATCGATGGAGAGCCATTACGTGACCGCGGTGGCCAACTTTGGACGGGCCCTCGACCGGCAGAGGGCTATGGTTCATTGCCTCCGGGTAGAGATTTTCAATTCGGTAAAGCGCTCCCGTTGAAGGAATACTTTCCCGAACATCGCCAATACGAAGTTTTCAGGAGAGCGGCTGGCTTTAAGAGCAACACTGTAGTTGTTAATGGGGGCACAGCACCTTAGTTGTTATGGCTGGTTTGTAAAACGGGGTTTTCGGTACTTGCCCACCCCGACCGATCGCCTGGGAGTTTACCGATACCCGAGCAACCCCTTCTCCAAAGCTGCAGCTTCCGCGTCGGTATCAGTAAACGGGAGCTGTAGTGCCAGCTTCATCCGCTTCATCACCTTGTCGTCGACCTTCTCAATCTTGTACTCCGCAATGATTGCGGTAAGGATCATCATGTAGAACTCTCCGGCGAGCTGGAAGTGGCTACCAGCGAGAAGCTCGAACGATGATGCCTTCAAGGTGAAGCCGCTTACACCGGCTGAATGCGAATACCAACTCAGTTGCGGGTAACGCACCTCATAGATTTCTTCATACGGCATCTTCAACAGAGCGGCCCGCTGTTTCAGGTTCAACCCAGACCAGTGCTCTACCTTCTTCACACCTGGCCAGAGCTTCGCCTGCTCAGCCGCTACACGGCTTTCGTTGTTCTTGATGAAGTCCTGATGCACGGTCACGTCCGTTTTCGACGTGGGGTTGGCGGCCTTGTACGCCACAATCTTCCGCGCTGCACGAATCTTCTCCACGTCAGTGAATGCGCCCACTTTTTCGATGGCATCAGAAACTACGTCTATGAGCTTCATGTCGATAGCCAGCTCAAACAATGAGCGCGTCACCATAGCGATTGCTTGAAAGTCGCGTACTGTGCGGAGGTTCAACAGGCTTTCCACGTTCATCCTGACTCGCTGATAGATCGTGGAGACGAGGGTGTCGCGGTTCGTCTTCAACACGATGGTGGACACGACCGGCCCCACGCTCTCTTTATCGAAGACGTTGAGCCCTTTCAGAGAGGTGTAGTACCGCTCCGTTGCCGTCATCACATCCGGGCCGATCTTCAGTTGCAGCTTACGAAACACACGCATGGCGTCATGCGAGGTGAACTGTCCACGCGGCATGCCGGTCACATGCGCGAACGCCTGTTTGATGGGGAACTGCACACCATCCACTTCGACATAAAGCTCACGAATGGATTCCGGCTCTACGTCCTGCAAGCGGGAGCGAACGTCAGCAGCACCCAGGGAGAACTCGTTTCCGGCTACTGTAAAGGTCATGTTTTTTTCCATCACTATCGCATCACCACCTAATAATATACCATCTTTAAGAAAACCTACTATAAAACTGACTTTCGTTCTGTTTACGTCAATCGACTCAAAATGAACCATTTATCGGCACGGCAAGCGTACGGGAGACAGTCGCTAAATCGTATTTTTAAGCCAACGTTTCCTTTTTATCCGTGCTCGCTCTCCTGCATGGGTTGGGAGCAGGCAATCACGGGTGCGGCGGAGGATTACCCCCTGGACTATTTATTGTGGAAACCTCGGCCCCAATCTTTCCGGTCAAAGCTAGTGACCAAACGACGGTGCCCTTTGAGTCCCTGCGCCGGTATATTCGACTCATCCGCGAAGAAGAGGAAATTAAACAAGCACCCAGGAGACTTGGCAGGATCTGGACCGAACCCATATCAGGGGAATACCCAAACGTCAGGGAATCTCGGCTCTGAAGATGGTTGCCTCTAGGAGAGAGATGGACAGGGAAGAAGTAGCCGAAATCTACGAATCATACTTTCAATTGCAGGACCTACGTAGCTTCGAGGAGAGGCTATCGCTCCCTTTCGTGCTGGGCAGCGTGGCTCTCGATCCCGCTAACGCCTCGAAACTTGCTGCCGAATTGAATCGTCGCGGCTTGGACGCCGGCTTGGACGGCCCCTTGTTGCAGGAACGGGTCGCAAAACGGGTAAGCAACCTCCAAAAACTTAAAACAGTTGATGCTCCCGCTCCGAAAACGACGGCAAAGGCAAGGAACAGGCAAACCGGGCGCGCACAGAATCCATTCCACGATTTCGTTACCAATGAGATTCGGAACTTGGGCGACAAGATAAAGATCGTTCCTTCCAGCATCGAAAAGTCACGGTGTGCCTTGAAAGCACTACTCACAACCCGCGGAAATGCGGCGACATGATACCTTTTTCCTACATCTTCTGCGTGCGCACTCCTGGGCCAAATTCGAAACTGAGCCGCATGTACGAGGCCCGCAACACACGTCTAAGCGTGTACGCCAAGCAACGTATCCCTGCCGCCCTGATGACAAGCAACAGAGCACTACCCTGGTTACCAAAGAAATCTTCTAACCCTCTCGACGAAGCCCAAAAACCGTACTACTGTGAGAGTAGCCACCCCCATCAGCGCCGTCTTACTTGACGGTCCTGCCTGGCTTTGCACCGGCCCACTCTGCCCCTGCATCCGCCGCCAACAGCCGGGAAAGCATCAGCGCCTGCCGGCATGATGACGGGTGTAGCAAACGCGAATGTGACATCGAAAGCGACGGATTCACGCCTGTCGGCAGCGTTTCTGTGTCCCGTGGGGGGAGTCTGCGGAGAGCACAAATCACCGTGCCGCAACCAGGGTACGCTCAGTGCGTCCTCTTGATTAAGCAGTTTTGACAACCTGGAAACCACCATCGGAGGCCGGTGCGGCGCCGGACTACACGGGCGCACAGACGAGCAGGCGGGACGTTTGCCAATACGCAGTGTGGGCAGAGAGATCGTCCCGCTTGCCACCGGACTGACTAGGGGAAAGTCGGACCAGCCGCCTGCGGCAAGGCAACGTTCTGCCGTCCAAGTTTTGGAGTCGAGCGTTCCCCGGTCGGCATATGATCGCCAAAACATCGGTACGGAGCGGCAAGCCCCCACCTCAGAAGGGGACTTATAGCGCTTATAGCGCTTTTAGCGCACTTTTCTTTTTTGCCGGGGCTAAAACGTTTGCGTGAGAACCCCGGTTCAGAATGGAGTCTCAGCGGGACAGGGCGTAGGGTATTACCACGTTCGTAAGAGGGCATCTGTTCCTTCATTTACGAAGGTGCTCAAATCAATTAGTTTGAGCATCTTGATCATCTTCGTTAAACAAAGGACTTAGCCGCCAACCTTGATCACCTTCAGGTAGCATTTGAGCACCTTCGTTGAACAAAGGACTTTCCAGCTCCGGGGACATGGGGACAAACAGGGCGACCTGATACCTATTGCGGCATTTCCTCGCGGAGCCAACAAAATTAGGGAGCTAGCAAGGCACGGAGAAGCTCGGGGAACGTCTGAGGCAAGACTGACTTTGGAGCTTGCTATCGAGCAGGGTCGGGGCGGATTCGCCATGATCTCCGAGTTCCGGGCAATGCTGGAGCGCTTCGATTCGGAACACGACCGCTCCCTTCTGGCGCGGATATTACTTCTTCGCTTGCACGTCGAAGTCGGAGACCGGCCAGATCGATATTGCAGGCTCTACAGCAAGATGATCAAAAACGCCCAATTATGGGATGCGCATTCTGAGGACAACGTCACTCCCAACACTTTAAAGCGAACATTGTCTATCACTGTTAGTCGTCTAGCTGGCTCTCGGGAGCAACAATTCAAATGTCCAGCTTCCGCGGAGTTTGTTTCCTGATTCGCCGCCGGCACCAATTATGGAGGACGACATCCGGTCGCCCGCGAACTCCGCCGCGCCCGCGACTGGGCTACCGCGACTCCCGAAATCCTTTTTAGCCGTAATGCCGCTGCCCGCGAGCTCTGGCAGGACCGCTATCCCGCCTTGAGCCAGCTCCGGCCAGGCCTGCGGGGCGCCGCGACCAGCCGCGCCGAGGCCCATGTCCTGCGTCTCAGCGCCATCTACGCCGCCCTGGACTCCACCTCCGTCATCGGCCTGCCCCATCTCCAGGCTGCCCTTGCCGTATGGGATTACTGCTACGCCAGCGCCGCCCTCCTCTTCGGCATGTCTACCGGGGACCCGATCGCCGACCGTATCCGCGAAGCCATCGAGGCCTCCGGCGACGGACTGTCGAAGTATCAGATCAGGCGTCTCTTTCACGGCCACGTCGAGGGCAACCTTATCGACGCTGCCCTCGAAAAACTCGTGGCCCTGGGCGGCGCAATCCACGCTCGAAGTGAGCCCACCGCAGGTCGACCCTCTACCCGCTGGTCGGTCATCGCAGAGGACGAACACGAAGAAAATGAGGAATTGGTAGCGGAGGACGAGGCACCGGCAGAAGATCAGTAGGGCTTTTAGCGCTTATAGCGCTTATAGCGCTTTTAGCGCATTTTTTTAGACGCTCCGAGAAGCCGGAGCGTCTCCCTTTGCGGTATTTTGGCGTTGCGATGAGCGCACGCGCTTCGCTAATCTTCACCCAGGTCGGAAAACAGCTTCGACAGGTTCACCCAGATGGGCGTGCCGGAAACCTCCAGGGTTTCAGCGGCAATCCAGGCATCTCCAATACCCTCGCGTCCAGTTCGCGAAGCGGGGTCGACGATCCATGCGGCGCGGAAGCCCATCTGCAGATAGGGGATGTTCCGGGGCCAGCTCGGGCTGTTGGTAGGCTTGGCGGGCTTCAGCCTCCGGTGAGTCTCGCCCGCAGCCACATGCTATCTCCAGACCGTTGCCGAGTTGGGTCCCCCTCAACCGAAGCGTTATTTGGCTTCCGCCGATATGCCTGTAACGTCAGGAATAGGTGGCTGCCGAAAGAAGATTAGCCCAGGTTCGGTTGCAGTAGGCAGCGAGTCCACATAAAACGGAGGCACCGAGTATGAACCCCGGCGCCGATGAGCTGAACCGATCGGTAAAGCGATTGGAGGAACTGTGGCTCGTGTCGAACAAATACGATGCCGCGGGCTGCTGCACGATATGTAATGGCGTGGTTCGTCACGAACCGTGGTGCGTCATGGTTAACAAGGAAATGGAGTATGTCTTCCTGCTCACCGTAAACCCCACGATCATCACCGAAGGTGACACGATCGAGCTACATTCTCTGGGCGTGCTATGGCATTCCTGTGCCTCGAAACACCCTCATTGATGCGGCCAAGACTCTTCACTTCAGAACATTTCATTTCGAAATCAGTCTGCCAACCTGGTTGAGCAATTCGAGCACAGGTATTCCCTTGGTAATGACCAGGTCCGCATGCTCGGTCCCCGGGGGCGCTTCCACCAACCCGCTGAAAAGAACCACCGGAATTTCCGGTTTTAGCCGTTTCATTTCGGCAGCCACCTGTGCTCCAGTAATGCCGGGCAGGCAATAGTCCGTAACGACCAAGTCGACCTGGTTACACCTGAAGAGTTCCAAAGCAGCCGCACCGTCTGAAGCGGTCAGGACTTTATAGCCAGCACTTGATAGAACCATACAACGCAGCGCCAGCGCAGCCGCTTGATCATCAACACACAAAATGACACGGGTATTCGACAAGCACTTCCTCTTTGGGTAGGGATATTCCGCGAAAAACTGTCGATTGCGCGTCGGCTAACGAGAGCACGGAGAGAACAGATATAACTCAGGGACAGCCAAAGTTCTTTGCGCCAGAGCAATGATGATGGCGGGCGTGCGGAGTTGATGAGCCTGAATGCTCCGCCATGCACCCGCCGGCGCAGCCGAAACCAGTATCTTTTCGGGCTAAGCGGTGGTGCTTCCCAGAGGCGACGCTAAGGAGAATCTGGCACAGGATCAGTCCCTGTAACGATGGCGACGGCGTCACATGGCGGAGTTTGCGATGTCTAACCAAGCTGCCAACCCGGCCGGATTACTCCCACTGCGCTCGGGCATGGTCACGCGGCGAGCCAGAACCTATCAACGGGCAACGACAACGTTCGGGCGCCACTCTTCATGCGGGTTCCAGCCTCCGCTACGATATGGGTAACAACGCAAAGGGGAGCTACCCCGACGGTTCCGGACGTTGGGCTGCAACAGCTGATGGAGGGAATCGCGGCTGCAGATCGTTAGCCAGGCCGCTTTGATTCGCGCGATCAGAACCCGCGAATGGATGAAGGAGATACCAGAATGACTACTTTGGATTTGCTCGATCAAATGCAGACGCACCTCGGTGTGCCATGGCAAAGTCAGCGTGCCGGCGGCTACTCTGACGGCGTATTGACCGGTGACCCCTACGCTCAAGTGACCGGTATACTAACCTGCTTCACTCCTACGGTCGATGTCCTTCGACACGCAATCAGCTCCGGCCACAACACTGTGATTTGCAGAGAATCCCCTTTCTACAGCAGAGGAGAAAAACAGCCGATTGCGTACCGGTCGGGAGCAATGACCGCAAAAGAGTTTTTGGAGAGCGATCCCGTCTACCAGGCAAAATTGGCACTGATCAGCACCAATTCGCTCATTATTGTCAGATTTGTCGATAACTGGGATGCGCGGAAGACCGATGGGCAGCTCGAAGGCCTGGTAAAGGCGCTGAAGTGGGATGGATATCATCTTTCCGTGAAAGGCGATGTGAAGTTTTATCGCCCGGGTAACAACTTCTTCAGTATCCCTCCGATCTCGATGGCGGCCTTGGCTTCGGGCTTGGGGCGTTCCTCCATCGGCGTAAGGCATATGGGGCACTCCGGGTTCGTGGCAGGTCAATCGCAGGACGCTTTGTGTGTGACACACTACACTAGTGGGGCGCATCAAAAGCCGCGATTCCCCATCTAATCACTGAACGGAGGATTTATGGAGACAGCAACATTTGGCGCAGGATGCTTCTGGGGGGTCGAGGCTCGCTTTCAGCAGGTTCCAGGAGTGATCGAGACCGCTGTAGGGTACGAGGGCGGCAAGCTCGACAACCCAACGTATCAAGACGTCTGCACCGACCGCACAGGACACGCGGAGGTGGTGGAGGTGAAATTCGATCCGGCGAAGGTAAGCTATCAAAGCCTGCTGGATTTGTTTTTTGAGCTGCACGATCCCACCCAGCTCAACCGCCAGGGTCCGGACTGGGGAGCCCAATATCGCAGCGCGGTATTTTTTCATTCCCCGGAGCAGGAGGCCGCGGCCAAGGCGACCATCGCCCGGCTCACAGGGCAGAAGACCTTCAGAAAGCCGATCGTCACCCAGGTAGTGCCGGCGCAGAGCTTCTGGCGCGCGGAGGAATACCACCAGAAGTACCTGGAGAAGCGCGGCGCGCTCTCCTGTCATATCTGATCGCAGCACCGGCCCCCACCGTGGCGGTTCGTCTTATGACGTGCTCATCGTGGGGGCCGGCGCCGCGGGCCTGCTCTGCGCGATCGAGGCAGGCCGTGGCGGCCGCCGCGTTTTATTGCTGGATCACGCCAACCGCATTGGCAAAAAGATCCTGATCTCCGGTGGGGGACGCTGTAACTTCACCAACCTCCATACCACAGCAGACAACTTTCTTTCGGCGAATCCTCACTTTGCCAAGTCTGCGCTGGCTCGCTACAGCCCGGTTGATTTCCTGCAACTGGTCGAGCGGCACCAGATCCCCTGGCACGAAAAGAAGCTGGGACAGCTGTTTTGCGACCGCGCATCGAGTGACATCGTTAACATGCTGGAGCAGGAGTGCGCGGCAGCGGGTGTAACCATCCAGATTGCCAATCCGGTCCGAGAAATTAGCCACCGTGATGGTTTCCATCTAAACACTGAACACGGGATGGTCCGCGGGCGATCACTGGTTATCGCTAGCGGGGGGCTGTCGATCCCGAAGATGGGCGCCACTCCGTTTGGGTATCAAGTCGCGCGGCAGTTTGGCTTGAGCATCCAACCATGCCGGCCGGCACTGGTGCCGCTTACTTTTTCTACGGACGACCTCGACCGCTACACCGGCCTGGCTGGAGTTTCGACTGAGGTGTTCGCCGCTGCCGGGTCCGGGCGCTTTCGGGAGAAGCTGCTTTTTACTCACCGCGGCCTCAGCGGGCCGGCGATGCTGCAGATCTCGTCTTATTGGCGGCCCGGCCAAGCTGTTCTGATCGACCTTGCGCCGGAGCGTTTCTGGACCAGCGACCTTCGAGCCCAGATTTCCGAGCGCGATCTCGTGAGCGCGCGGATCGCGCTGCGCAGCGTTCTTCCCCATCGCCTGGCGGACCGCTGGCTGGCACTCCAACCACCTTCCGCGTGGACCAACCGGGGTTTGGACGAGGCCGAGAGCGCTCTCCACCACTGGACCTTCTTTCCTGCGGGGACCGAAGGCTACGAAAAGGCGGAAGTCACGGCAGGCGGAGTGGACACGGCGGAGTTGAGCGCCCGGACTATGGAAAGCCGCAAGGTACCGGGGCTCTATTTTATTGGGGAAGTGGTCGATGTAACCGGACATCTTGGCGGGTTCAATTTCCAGTGGGCGTGGGCTTCGGGCGCGGCCGCGGGCCGCTCCCTGGCGGGCAGTTAGCCAGCTGGAGGGTCACATAACATCGTGATCACGCAAATGCGTTAAGAATCTTGACCTGCCACGAACCCGGGTGCCCCATACCCCCGATTTCCTGTAGAGCTTGTTGGGTTCCGCGGACTTCATGCGCCTTTCGCATATGCAGCCCTTGCCAGCGCCGCGTGCAGGAAATTCGGGGTATCTCGCTCGTTTTCGCGAGATGTGGGGGGCGAACGTTGGTCGCCCCTTTACAACCTGGACGGATACCAGTCGCAGTGCAGTGGAATCCCACATCTCGCGAAAACGAGCGAGATCTGGGGCACCCGGGGTTCTTCCGCACGGACCAAAAAAAATACCTGCACCCTTCTACGATTTCCTGGTCGCCGGCTCCGCGAGCCAGAGGCTGATCGACCACCACAGCAGGATCAGCAGATAGACAGAGATCCGGAAGAACGAAAAGAAGACGTAATCGCTCATTTCGCGCCCGGTGGTGAAATATCCGCCGCCCGCCAGCAGGGCCGCGGAATAGATACCGAATCCGAAGCTGAGAGCGGCGACATTGCTGCGCCAGGTTAGCCGCAGGGGGCGTAGTAGAAACAAGAGCATAATTGCCCACTCCACCATCAACACCGACAACAGGAAGTGGATGACAACCAGGACCACGCGGAACGAGGAGTGGCCGGACGGAGCCACGCGCAGTACGATCAGTGCGCCGCTCGCAACCAACAGCAATGGTAAAGTGAAGCGGCGAAAACCAGTGAGCGGCCGCAGTGCGATCCAGATGAGTTCCGCCAGCACAGCACACTGCAACAGGATGTCTGTGAGGTCGACGATCATGGTTGCAACGAGGTGCGCAGGATGACCGGAGAAGCGCACCGAGGCGGCGAGCCCTACGGACCGTATGAGATAAAAGACAATCAGCAGCGTAAACCAGGGGAACCGGGCGATCCGCCTGCGCATGATAAGCACGATCAGAAGTAACAAATGTCCGAGGAGCCCAGCGGCCCAGATGAGTTGGTTTGTCATCAATCCCGTTTTAGTTTGAAGGCCGCTCAGTTGAACAATCGGTACATCCGGAACCCAGGGCAGCGAACAGGTCACGCCCCCAGTCTAAACTTGTTTTCGGCAAAGCTTTCTGATGCAAACAGGGACAAGATCCGGCCCCACCCCGACTCTTTGGCAATCGGTTCGAGAAGCCATGCGCGGCAGCCACCAGGACTACACCGCCGGCAGCCTGAACCGGTCGATCCTGCTGCTCGCCATTCCTATGGTGCTGGAGATGGTGCTCGAATCGCTGTTCGCCGTGGTCGACGTGTTTTGGGTCAGCCGCCTCGGTGCAGACGCCATTGCCACCGTCGGCCTGACCGAGTCCGTCCTCACCCTGGTGTTCGCAGTGGGCATAGGACTTGGCATGTCGACAACAGCCATGGTTGCGCGCCGTGTAGGCGAGAAGGACCCGGATGGGGCAGCCATTGCCGCCGTCCAAGCCGTGTTCCTCGGGGTCATCGCCTCGTTCGTGCTCGGCCTTCCATTTTTCTTCCTCGCGCCTCGGCTGCTGGGGCTGATGGGCGCTTCGCCGGCGATCGTCGCCACCGGCGCGAATTACACCCGCATTGCTCTTGGCGGCTCGGGCGTGGTTCTGCTGCTGTTTCTGAACAATGCCATCTTCCGCGGAGCCGGGGATGCCGCCATCGCCATGCGGCTGCTCTGGGTTTCGAATATCCTCAACCTGATCCTCGATCCCTGTCTGATCTTTGGCCTCGGTCCATTCCCGAAACTCGGAGTCACCGGCGCGGCGCTGGCCACTTTCTCCGGGCGCGGCATTGGTGTCCTCTATCAGTTCTATCGTCTGGGCAAGGGGACGGAGCGCATTCGCATTCTCCGCTGCCACATGCGCATCCAGGGCACGGTTCTCTGGCGGCTGGTGCGCGTATCCTTTATCGGGATTCTGCAGTTCCTGATCGGCCAGGCGAGCTGGATCGGCCTGGTCCGCATCGTCAGCCTTTTCGGTGCGCCCGCCCTGGCAGCCTACACCATTGCGATTCGTATTGTTATCTTCGCCATATTGCCTTCCTGGGGATTGAGCAATGCAGCCGCAACCCTGGTGGGCCAGAACCTCGGCGCGGGCCATCCTGACAGGGCGCGCAATGCCGTATGGCGGACCGGCCTGTGGAACATGGTCTTCCTAGGCTCGGTCGGGATTCTCTTTATCGTGTTCGCACCAGGTATCATCGGGTTGTTCACCAAGGATCCCGCGGTGATTCCGGTGGCCATCCATTGTCTTCGCATCTTCAGCTGTGGCAATGTGGCTTACGCATACGGTATGGTGCTGCTGCAAGCGTTCAATGGGGCCGGCGATACGCTTACCCCAACCTACGTCAATCTATTCGGCTTCTGGATCCTGGAGATTCCGCTGGCCTGGTGGCTGGCCATGCACTCGTTTATGCATGTCAACGGGGTTTTCGTATCAGTCGTTGTTGCCCAGTCCGTCATTGTGCTCATCACCCTCGTACTCTTCCGCCAGGGCCGCTGGGCAAAGCAGCGCATTTAGTCCACTAGTAGATGCGGCTGGCGATGATTTGCGTGTTGGCGGCGTTCGATTCAATGCTGGTGGACTGCAACAGCACTTCGAACGAGCGCAGCTTGCCGCCGGGCAAGAGGGCTTTCTTTAATACTGGTGCGATGGCGTCCCCGCGGAAGAGTGTTTCTGCCGCGGCTTGGGTGCCCGCCACGTCGAGCCCCTGGATCACCAGCATATGGCCAGTGCCGGCAAGATTGGGGACGAAGGTGATCAAGGCATAAGTCTGGTGAGCCGGCTCATTCCAGTGGCTGGCGTAGGACGTGGACTCTCCCGGCTGCGGATTTGCGTTGGAGATCCACGCCCCCTGCATCTCGTTGCGATAAACAACGCGAAAGTTGGCATTCTTCTGGACCACTTCCGTCCAGGGATTACTGCCAATCGAGCCAATAAGAATGACATTCGCGTTCTTGAGGTCTGCCACACGCAGGTCGCGGGGAAAGCGGAGAATGAGATGTTGCGGATTGATCTCCGGAAGGCGCGAGAGCGATGACACAATTTCGAGGTCGACGAAGCTGGTGAACTCCTGGCTGCGCAGGTCGCTGGCGCTGTGCGCGTCCATCGCCGGCAGGCGGAGGGTCAGATAGTCACCCCTAAGGTAATCAGCCAATCCGACCTTCTGCTGAGCCAAATCCTCCACGATGTTGAAACCGCAGTCCGCGGGAACAACAAAAGTGTTCAAGGAAGAATGGAAGAGTGCGGCCCATAACGGGTGCGATGGATCGACGGGTTGGCGCCCCCCGGCCACCCATCGGGATGCCCCCACGCTGAGGCCGACCAAAGCAACACTGTAAGCGACCAGCCACGCCAGGGGGCGAAGCGGTTTCCGTAACGGCCGCCCTTCAGAGAGAGCCGATAGCGGTCTCGCATGCGGGGCCATCACGGCGACGGCCTGCACGGATTTCGCGGCCGTCTGTACCTCCCGGGTTACGAATACCGGAACGTATCCACCCAGGGGAATTTCTATTTGCACAGACTCCGCTAGCCCCTCATCCGCAAAGTACTCTGCCAGGCGCTTGCGAAGTTGGCGTGCATAATTTCGGACGATGTTGTCCTCAACCGTCCGGTAACCATGGGGCCGGTCGAAGACCTGGATCCCGATCTGATATTCGCTGATCTCACCCTGGCGGCCGCTGAGCAGCTCGCCACAAATATGAAGTAGAAACTTGGAGAGTAGCGGGGCTTTGCTGAAGTGCCGGCTAGCGACGATCCTTGCTACCAGCAGCCAACGGGGATCATCCTTCTGGCTGGGAAACCTCTCGGGAGAAAAGTACGCTTGCGTAGTCTTCACGTCGGGAGCCGCCTTGCCAAAGGCTATCGTTCGCAAATAAACATGCGATGAATTTGAGCGAGCGCCGGGGCGCAGAACGGCCCTGTTCATGGAGAATTTACATCCCGTCTAACTGATGTCCCAGGTACCGTTTAGCGGCCCTGTTTACAGGGGTATACACCTCCCTCGCAGGGGGTAAACACTTTCGATGCAAGCCCAGCGCACCTAGCCTGACGCCAGCGAAGTGTCAGCGAAAAGACATTCCGCAGGAGCGCCTGGAATATGACATTTATGACGATCCAGAAATATATCGCCTCTCTGCGCGACGTCCGGAGAGACGTCTGCAGAATTTGCGTAACACGAATTCTACCCAGCCTGTTGATGTGCTCGTTGTTTGCCATTGCTTCCCGCGCGCAGGTGACCACGGGAAACCTGAGCGGGCAGGTAATGGATTCCTCCGGAGCGATCGTGAGCGATGCTGGTGTCACCGCGACCGCGGCCGATACGGGCTACGAGCGGACGACCAAAAGCGGGTCTGACGGCAGTTACATTCTTGCCGATCTCCCCATTGGCAATTACACCTTAAGCGTCACGGCGCCGGGCTTCACGAATATCAAGCAGGGGGTGGCGTTGGGGGTCGGCGAGCGGGTTCGGCTGGACTTCCATCTTACGGTCGGTGCAGACAATCAGACGGTGCAGGTAAGTGCGCAGGCGGTGAACCTCTCCCGCGATGACGCGTCCATCAGCACGCTGGTTACCTCAGATACCATTGCCAGCACCCCGCTCTATTTGCGCAACTGGGACGACCTGCTACGCACGGTGCCCGGGGTGCAGATCAACCGCTACACCAATCAGAGCGGAGCCACGTCGTCAGGCCGTACGGGAAGTTTCAACGTCAATGGTATTCATTCGTTGCAAAACAACTTTCTTTTGGATGGCATCGACAACAACACGTTTTCTGAGAATGTGCAGGAGCTTAGTACGGAGTCCGCACACCCTTCGGTGGATGTGATCTCAGAGTTCAATGTGATTACAAATCCTTATTCGGCGGAATATGGCCGGGGGCCGGGCGCGGTCGTGTCTGTGAGCACACACAGCGGATCGAACCAGCTGCACGGCACTGTCTATGAGTTTGTGCGCAACCAATATTTCGACTCTTTCGACTATTTCACCAAGCGCAGCACCAACCGGAAAGCAGAGGACAACCAGAACCAGTTTGGCGCCAGCCTGGGTGGTCCGATTAAGCGCGACCGTCTCTTCGGCTTTTTCAATTACGAGGGCACGCGCATCAAGCAGGGCCTCTCGCGCATCTCAACCGTGCCTCTGGATAACGAACGTATTGGCGATTTTAGCAATGCGGCTGCCGCCGCGGCAGGGGTTGCAAAGTACCCGACGGTGTACGACCCGACCACTTGCCCTACGCCATACACCCTCAACAAAGCCTGCCAGGCATTCCCCAATAACCAGGTCCCGGCGGCACGGATCGACACCTCGGTCGCCGCCCTGATCGCTCTCTTCCCCGAGCCCAACTACAAGCCGGGCTCGGCGACGTTCCCCGAGCTGAACAACTACACCCGCACCGGAGCAGCCACCGACTTTAACAACAGCTACGACGGCCGGGGCGACTGGACGCCTTCTTCCGCGGATACGGTTTTCGTCAGATACAACTATTTCAACCGCACTCGGTCCATCCCAGGGTACTTTGGCGGCTTGGCTGACGGCACCTCGACCTCGGCCTGGGGTAACCAGGCTCTGAAAGGTCATAGTGTGGTGTTGGGTTGGACGCACGTGATGAACCCGCGCATGGTCAACGAATTCCGCTTTGGCTGGGTGCGAAACGTCTCCTACGCCCAGCAACAACCGTTCTCTCTCCCCCAGCAGGCGGGCAGCTTTGTGCCTGGCATCCCTAGCAACCCGGCGATCGGTGGGGGCGTACCGTTGACCACTTTCACCAATAAGACCTTTCTGGGCTCTCCGGATTTTCTGCCCAAGCGGCAGATTCCAATGCTCTATCAATACAACGACACCCTCGGCTGGCAGCTGGGCAAGCACAATCTCAAGTTCGGCACCACCGTCTACCTGCCCATGCGCAACATCTTTCAGGATGAGCCGGGCACGCGCGGCGACCTGACCTTTACTGGAGTGTTTACCGGCCTTTCGTACGCGGACGGTTTGCTGGGCGCAACCCAATACACGCAATTGACGAATGTGTTTTTCGTCGATCAACGTATCTGGATGGCTTCAGGCTTTGTGGAAGATGATTGGAAAGTGACGCCCCGGCTCACCCTGAATTTGGGCTTGCGTTACGATTTTGCGACTCCGGCGCTCGAAGGACAGAACCGGATGGCCAACTTCGATCCTGGCGGAACCGGGTCGCTGGTCTTCGCCAAATCGGGTTCGTTGAGCAGCCGGGCGCTGGTGAACACCAACAACAGGAACTTTGGCCCGCGCTTCGGTGTCTCGTACGGACTGGACGCGAAGACCGTGGTGCGTGGAGGGTACGGACTCTATTACACGCTGTTCGAGCGCTTCGGCAGCGAAGATCAACTGGCGCTGAACCCTCCTAATCTGGTCAATAAGACGCCGGCCAGCAACACCTACCCGGTCCTGAAGCCGTCGGTTGGATTTCCGTCGAACTTCCTCGATCCCTCGACCATCAACTTCAACGCACTGCAAAATTTCCACATTCGCGCGCTCGATCCCACGGCGCACTCGCCGAGTGTGCAGCAGTGGAGTTTCGGCTTCCAACGGGAGGTGAGC
This sequence comes from uncultured Acidobacteriaceae bacterium, assembly GCA_963757515.1. Classification (GTDB taxonomy): domain Bacteria; phylum Acidobacteriota; class Terriglobia; order Terriglobales; family Acidobacteriaceae; genus PALSA-350. Next base: position 59,295 of record CAVWRV010000005.1, read on the forward strand.
AGCTGGCTGGCGGAGGTCGACTATGTGGGGACCAAATCGACCCACCTCGACGTGATTTACGACTATAACCAACCCCTCATCGCGGGTGGGGTAAGCACCAAGATCCAGCCATACACCAATTTCGGACAGATCGAATATACGACTCCGATCGGCTTTGGCAACTACAACGGATTGCAGGCCAGCCTGACGCACCCGCAGGCGAAGGGGTTCAGCGTGCGCGTGGCCTACACCTACTCCCGCAGCCTCGATAACACGCCGGAAGAGTTGGAGACCAACTCGGGCGATCCGCCGAACGGTCGCAACTATAGTTCCTGGTATGGTCCCAGCGACTTTAATATCCCACAACGCATTTCGGGCACGTATATCTACGAGCTTCCCTTCGGGCATGGCAAGCAGATGCTGAATTCCGGTCCGCTGGCCTGGGTCTTCGGCAACTGGCGCACGTCTGGGGTGTACACGTTCTATAGCGGCCATCCAATTACGGCCAACTGGGGTAGCGAAAGCAGCCTGCTTGACGCGTACGGGTATGCGACGGCCGTGCCCAACGTAGTCGCGCCGGTGCACTACCCGAAGCAGCAAAGCTGCTTCTTCTACACCGCACAGAACAGCGCGTGCTCGGCCTTCGGCTCCGGCTTGACGAGTCCTTTTGCCGACCCCGGTAAGTACGTAGTTGGCAACGGCAGCAGGAATACCCTGCACGGCCCAAATACCCAGGTCTTCGATGCGGCGCTGATCAAGAACATACCCATCCACGAGAGCTGGAATGCGGAAGCGCGGTGGGAGGTCTTCAACGTCGCCAACCACGCTTTGTTCGGCCAGCCAAACGGGAATGTGAGCAGTGGAAGCGCGGCCTCCATCACCTCGCTTTCGGGGGATCCACGTGTCATGCAGTTTGCGATACGCATCAGCTGGTAAGTGAAGAGAGGGGCCACGAAAGGCAGGTTGTTGCCAGATCGTTCCGGGTTGTTCTGTCGTCCAGGCGATCGCTGGCGGTGGTGCGAGAGCGGAGTCATACTGCTTGAAGGGTACGGGCTTCAGGCCGTACATCCTCACCGAACGTCAATGGGCTTTCCAGGCTGCGGAAAAACCCAATGTTTTTGAAGGGTACGACCTTTAGGTCGTACGTAAACTATTGCAAACAGGTGCGGCTTTAGCCGCTGAGGGAACAACTCTCGCCCCTCCAGGACTTTTTCCGCAGCCTGTTTAGCCCCTGAGGTTGCGAACCAGCTAGCTCATCGAAAAAAAGGCTGGCTAGCCCCTGAAGAACACTCCCTCAGCGGCTAAAGCCGCTCACCGAGGCAAAGTTTGGCAGGGCTGAAGCCCCGCCCCTTCAAAGATCACAATAAGAGTTTCAGAAACCTGATTTCGACAGGTCTGCTGGGCAACCCGCTTTACATAAGTTTCGGGGGCTCGCTGAGGGCAAGGGATGCGTCGAAAGTATTTCCAGCTTGGTCATTTTCTGCTGGCCGCGACTCTTGGTTTTTCGTCTTGGTCCGGCGGCCTGATGGCTCAGAAGGTACCCGATCCAGGATCGCGTACGGTCATGGATGCGCATAACTGCTACCCCTACTTTGAGTGGTGGGGCAACCGCATTGACCGGGCTCTTTCTACCGGAACGCCGCTGGCGATCGAGCAGGATCTCGGCTGGTATAGCGACCCCAAGACGGGTCGAAGCTGGTCCGTCGTAACCCATGGAGCGCCCATGACCGGGCAGGAGCCGACCATGGATAAGTATTTCTTCGAGCGCGTGCGCCCCATCGTGGAACAAGCGATGAAGGAAGGGAACCATGGGAACTGGCCGCTGATCACCCTCAATCTGGATTTCAAAGATAACAAGCCGGAACATCTGGCCGCGGTTCTTGAACTCCTGCGCGCGCATCAGGACTGGATCAGCAGCGCTCCCAGAAATCGAGATCCTTCGCTGGTTGAGCCCCTGCGGGTGAAGCCGATCCTGGTGCTGACGGGTGAAGCCGATGCCCAGCAGCGGGTCTTCTACGACCAGCTTGCAGAGGGTGATGCCGTGTTGGCATTTGGCGCGGTTCACTCCGAAGGTAAGGACTACCAGGCAACGCCCAAACTAATCGGCACTGAGAAGGCGACGAATTACCGCCGCTGGTGGAACAATCCCTGGCGGGTGGTTGAATCTGGCGGACAGGCTCACGCCGGCCCGTGGACCGCAGAGAAAATGGTGCGGCTGCAAGCGCTGGTAAACCTCGCGCACGCTAATGGCCTGTGGATCCGCTTCTACACCTTGGATGGAGCCACCAGCGACGAATTGAGCAGTTTTGGATGGTTCAAGAGCTACAACTTCGGCGCGCTGGAGGCGGCGCGGGTGCGGTGGCAAGCCGCGATTGCTGCGGGTGTCGACTATCTGGCCTCAGACCAGTACGAGCAAGTGGCAGAGGAGATCCGTAGCGGTCCACGCGCGGGGCGGCCAACCAAGCCCTAAGACTCATCATTGCCATGCCTGGCGGTAGATCTCCTCGATCTCTTCCGCGGTTGGGATACGAGGATTGTTCTGGGGCGAGCCGGAGGCAAGCGCCTGTGCCGCCATGGCGGGGAGCAGCGCGATGTATCGTTCCTGCGGGATGCCGAACTGCTTAGGTGAGGGCACCTGCAATTCGGCGTTGCGACTGTACAAATTGCGAATCAGTTGATCGACCGCTAACGGATCGGTATCGTGCGCCTGGGCCACGCCCATGGTGCGCGCACATTCTGCATAACGGTCCAGGGCAGCTTCTGCCGAGAAGGCCGTCACCGCCGGCAGCAGCATGGCATTCGAGAGTCCGTGCGGAATATGGAAATGCGCTCCCAGGGGACGGCTCATTCCATGCACCAGGGCTACGCTGGCGTTGGAGAAGGCAATGCCCGCTTGCGTTGCCGCCAGCATCATGGCCTCACGTGCCTTGCGGTTGCCAGGCTCCCGGAAGCTGGTTGGAAGCTCTCTCCAGATAGTCTTCATGGCGGCCAGCGCGAGCGCGTCGGTAAACGGGTTCGCCTTGCGGCTGACGAAGGCCTCAATCGCGTGGGTCAGGGAATCGGTGCCGGTGTCCGCAGTCAGCCGGGGCGGCATGGTCAGCGTCAGTTCGTAGTCCACCACCGCGGCCGCCGGCAACAGGCTGTGCCCGGCGAGCAGCATTTTCTCTCCGCTTTCCGCATCTGTGATCACCGTAAAGCGTGTGACCTCCGATCCGGTACCGGCGGTGGTCGGAATCGCCACATGCACCGGACCGGCGGCCGGAATTGGGCGCGGAACCCGGTAGTCCCGGACTTTTCCCCCATTGGCTGCCAGCATGCCGATGGCCTTCGCGGTATCGATGGAGCTACCGCCTCCCAGGCTGACCAGGCTGTCGTGCCCGCCCTCCACGAACACCCGAACGCCCGCATCCACCACCACCGTGGTGGGATCCGACACTGTCTCATGGAAGATCTCACAGCTTAGACCCGCATCTCGTATCTGCGTGCGCAAACTCTCGGCCAGTTGAGTCTTCATCAGAAAGGGATCTGTCACAATCAAAGGCCGTCTGCACTGGAGGCGTTGCAGCAGCGCGGACGCTTCTGCGAACGAACCTCCCCCGAGCTTGAGAATGGCCGGAATCTGGATCTCAGTTTTCATCAGTATCTCCGCTGGGCCTAACGCAACCTGGAGCAATGACACAGTTGGTGTATTGTTCCAGATGGGTTTGGCCTGCCTAATTACTGTAGTACCTTACTGGTCACTGGCGAAACTCAAGCACATCGGGATAGTTCAGGCGCGATTTCCGGGGTGTACGGAAGGACAGGATGGCTTCTTCTCTGACGGAGTTAGGGACCCGCCCCTTGGGCGCCACGGGAACAACTCCGTGTCCAGTGAACCTGACCAAGCTACCGGGTGTGGATCTAAGCGCCCGTTACCACTCTGACCGTTGCGGCGGCGACTTCTTCGATGGGCAAGCCATCGGCTTCCGGCTGGTGTTCCTGTTGACGGATATTGCCGGCCCGCGAGGGGAAGCCCACACCATTGCGGCTGAAGCGCAATTTGCTTTCCGGCAAAGAGCGTGGGATCTGTTTAGTGCGCCGGGAGCAAACGAACCGGACGCGATCGCCACACTCGCGCATGACGTCAACCGATCCCTGATGGAGGCGGCCAACGGCGTGCGCTTTGCTCCTACCTTTTTAGGTTGTTTCAACGTGAACCTGGGCATTTTGACGTACTGCAACGCAGGCCGGGTTCTGGCTGTGTTTCGCGATGCGAAGAGCGCGCAGGTTCTCGAGCGTGGTGGAGTTCCCTTGGGGCTTTTCACTCACGTTACGTATGAACCGGCTGTTTTGGCTTTCGAACCCCATGACAAACTGCTGCTGGTTACCAAGGGGGTCACCGAGAGCCGGCGGGGAGCAGCCGAATTTGGAGCCAAGCGTATAGAGCGCCTGTTGGTACATTCCAAGGGAGATTCTGCCTCGGCAATCTGCGACACGGTGCTGCGCGAGGCTTATGAGTTCGGCAATCATCCCTGGTCGCGGGTGTACGACTTTCTGCATCCACGCAGGCAACGCAGCAATGAGGACCTGACCGCGGTTGCACTGGTGCGGAGATAACTAACGGAAAACAGAGTGGTCAATGGAGTCGGGGCCAAAAAACGGACGCTCCCGAAGGAGCGTCCGTTAACCAGGCTTGCGGGCAGCTTACTTCAGGTACAAGCCGGGAAGAACGGGAGTCCCTTCGACCCGAACCGCATACAGTTCCGAGGGACTGATGTCGAGTGCTTTCAGGATCGTTGGCGCCACCTGGGCGGTCCCAACCTCGGCACGGACCGTCTTGGCGCTGGAAAGACGGGTTGGACAGCAGCAGCATGACATTGGTGTCGTCATGAGCGAAGCCGCCATGTTCCGCCAGCTTTGCGCTGCTGCCGGAGTAGGTGACGCCGACATTCGGGGTTACGATGATGTCCGGCGTGCGCGGGTCCACGGTCGGATCGTTATAGTTAATGGAAAGCGTGTTCCCGTAGTAAATCTGCCCCAGGGCGATTCCGCTGGCAGAGGCATTGTCTTCGAGGATTTTGACGCTGGCGTCAGTATCGGCGGAGCTCTTCAGCCAGAGCAGGGAAACATCATCCTCCGTCGGTCCAATGCCGCTGGGGTTGTTGGTGGATTCGGAGTCGGGAATGTATCCCGCGTTGGAGAGCAGGGTGGCCGGCGAAGTGCCGTTCTTGAGCTGGGAAACATAGCGGCTTGAGTCGATGGGCGACTGGCCGTGCTTGGCGGTGATTACGATCAGGGTCGAACTGTACAGACCCTTCGACTTCAACTCGCTCACCCATGCGCCGATCGAGGCGTCGACGAACTTGATTTCGCCCAGAAGCGCCTCAGTGGGTGTACCGGCGGCATCCAGATATCCGCCAGTCTTGTTGTTGCTCTTCTCAACCAACTTCTGTCCCACGCTGACGGCCTGGAAGTTCATGCCGAAGATGTTGGGAACTTTGGTTTGTCTTGAGCCGAGGTGGTCCTTGCCGTCGATCTCATTCAGGATGGCGTTGACCTTCAAGCTGGTCGTAGCACTGGATGTTCTGGAAGCTGTTGGTCCAGGCGGTGATGTCGGAGCCCGGATCGGGGACGGTGGAGCAGGAGAGGCCGGTCGGTGTCTTGACACCGGGCAGGGCGATTACGTTGGAGTTGATTTCGGGTGCGTAGAAGTCGTCAAGGGCGATTGGGCCAAGGCCGCTGGCGACGGAGGAGTAAGCCGGATGCTTGTCAGACCATGCCGCGTATCCGCCGGCCCCGTGGATGACGCTGAAGATGCTGTTGGTGCGGACGAAATTCCAGGGGTAAACAGGATTGCAGCCATTGTTGGGATCGCGGGGCAGTTTCTGTGGGATCGATGGAGTTGAGGCCTCCGTCGGTCAGCGCTGCGCCGGGAGCGCCGCCATTCACTTTGGTCTGGTCGATGTCAATGCCCTCCTCATACTCAGTGGTGGTGCCGGTCGGGCTGGCGAACGGGGTGCAGGGGCCTGCAGCGAGGCCATTGCCGGTAGTTTTTGCCGGGGCGTCATAGTTTCGGGAATAGGCGACATCGTAATAGACGCCGGTGAGGGCTGGGCTTCCGCCAGTGATGATTGCTGTCAGGCCGGGGAAGGAGTCCGAGGGTTTTGAGGTGCTGGCGGCGACGTAGTTGACGCCGGTCTTGCCCAGGGCGGCGAGCGCCGGGCAGTAGGGATCGCCATTGTTGACGGTGCTGATGCCGTTGGCGCAGTTCGCGAAATCGGCGGCATGCATGCCGTCGATGCTGATCAAAAGAACCCGCTTAATGGGACCCTGGCCCCAAGCTACTGTCTTGAGCGACCGCGGAAGCCGCCGAACAGCGGCCACGAGGGAAAGTACTGCAATTGCTTTTTTCATTTCATACCTCCGGGAACAATGGTTAATAGACCCGGAGGAGTTTTGCATTGCGGGGACGTAAAAATCCGTGAATGAATCTTAAAGTGGTAAGACATTTGATGCGCTCGAGCGTCTAGGCTTCCGTGATGTCGGATCGCGGTTATTTTGAAGCTTTCGGCCGTGCTCGTACCCGGTCACGCCGCGCTGCCCACTCTGCGGTTGAGAACAGCCCCGGGCCTATTTCGATCAGCCGGGGAATCATCTTGAAGACCGAAACCTGGCTCCACAGTTTTCCTTCGCGGGTTCGAAATCCCTTCTCGTTCAGATCGCTGGCTATGCTGGAGAAGGGGAAGTCCTGAACCACCAGGTCCATCATCTGGGTAAGCACCATGCGCTCGCGAGGATCGAACTCCAGCCGCTGGCAATCGTCAGAGATGCGTAGGCCATAGGGGATCTCCTCGTTAAAAGCGCCCTCACTCGGCGCTTCATCCCCTGGGAGCTCCGCCGCCACTCGATGCGACACCAATTGCCACCCGGCGGCCATACGCTGCTGTATCAGGGATGGGCTAAATGGCCCGGAAACTACATCTCGTATCCGTTCAAAGTGCGCCATGGGTATCCTCCTCGGATGACAGGACTATAATCGCTTCCGTTAGTCAGCAATCGAAGGACCAAGCCTCGCAGCCAGCGCACTTGAAAGCAGATTGCTTTCAGCGACTTATGCAGAACGAGTTAGAGCGGAAGGAGTCAATGTTCGAAATCGTAAATCGGTGTTCGCCCGCGGACACGGACTGTCGCGTGACATTGCGGAACGAGTTTGCTGTGTACCGTTACGGTGCGCATGGTATTTTCGGATCTCGATCTTTCACGACGACTCGAACGCGCCGAAGGGCAGGCGTGCCTGGAGTTTGCTCAAGCCCGCTCTCGCCTCTATCCGGACAGCGGTGCCTCCTGGATAGAGTGCGCGGGCGCATACGCCGTCTTTGACGGAGTTGACTCCCCCGTCACGCAAAGCTTCGGTTTGGGCTCTTTGAGCCGTTAAGCCCGGCCGCGTTGGACAGGATCGAGGGCTTTTTTCTCGACCGCGGAGCGGTCGTGGTGCATGAGGTGAGTCCACTGGCGGGCATCGCGACCCTCGACTTGCTTTGCGCTCGGGGATACCGGCCGATTGAACTGAGCAGCGTGCTGCACCGGCCCGTCGACAGGCCCGCGAGTGAAAGCCAGAGTGCGGTTAACGGTGCGCGTGGCCGGTCGGGCAAGAAGCGGCGCTGTGGGCGGACGTCAGCGCGCGGGGATGGGCGCACGAACATCCTGAGTTGGTGGATTTTCTCCAACAGTTTGGCGCCCTTGCATTTGCCCGTGAGCATAGCGTGAATTTTATTGCCGAGCTGGATGGTCAAGCCTGGAGCGGCGGGCACGCTGTGTCTCCATGACGGGGTCGCCCTTTTCGGCGGGGCGTCGACCATTCCGGAGATGCGCCGGCGCGGACTTCAGGCGGCCCTGCTCGAAGCCCGGATGCGCTACGCGTTTGAGCATGGCTACCCTCTAGCCATGATGGTGACGGAGGCGGGCAGCCAGTCTCAACGCAATGCCGAACGCCAAGGCTTTCGCATTGCGTACACACGCACCAAATGGCGGCTGTACAGCCAGTGAAAAGCCGCAACCTCACGGACCCTTAACGAGCACCGGCTGAACAGGTTGCTGATGTGGTCTGGCGGATCAGCCTTAGGCCGACGTAATCAATTGAGAATCACTCGGCTTCAGTGGCGAGGGCCATCGCGCGCGATACAATTCGAGCCTCTGTAGTCGGGGCGCCGCTACACTCGCTCAAATCGTTCTTAGGGCCAGTCCCTAACTTACTCGGATCTGCCATGCGGCCCATAAACAAGATACTGTCTGAGCGATTGTCGCGAATCAGGAAGACGAACGGATGGTCGGCGCGGAAAACAGGCGGCGCCTGCTCCGGGGCGCGCATCGCCAGGGCGCGCATCGTCACCGCTGTTGCCGCCGCTGCTTCGGTTCCTTCCTCATTGACGTCGACATACGCCTTATGAATAACCGCTGAGACAGCGAAATCGTGATGGCCGGTCATGCCGGAAAAATCCGCGCTGGCAGGCAAAAGCCTGCGGCATCCCCATCGCGGCAAGCGTGGTGCCCAGTTCGAATTGTTGCGTCATCTTGAACTTAGGCAGGGTCACGACAACTTTGGAAACCGGCGCTAACTGTTGCAGCCATTGCTGCATGTTGGAAGCAGTCAGCGATTGTTCCAGGGCAGACAAACCGCTTCGATCCTTGGGCAGGAAGATGATCATGGACAGCTCCTTGCTCTTATAAGGAATGTCCAGTGCCTGAAAGGTTCCGCCGTCGAAGTAGTTGAAACCGCCTTCGCGATGCATCAGAGGCGCGGTCGTGGTCTGCGCCTGGGATAGATAGAAATCCTCATTCTTGGTCTGCGCCTTGTCGAATTGCGCCTGCCAGTCACCCTTGAAATAGATTGCGTTGGTCAGAACCAACCGTGTGTCAGCCCGGAGTGCGCCCGGTTGGAGCAGGTCCTTGATCTTATCTTGTGTTTTCTGCTCCACCCAGCGGTTGATGGTCAACCGCGCTTCCTCGGTCGCGCCTTTGAAATCTACCTGGTTCAGGCCGGCGCCATAATCGGTCTTGAGCAGAGCCAGGAAGGTATCGAGAAAGGTGTAGCCCTGTTGCGCCCAGAGTGCATTGGCCACGCTAAGCTGATAGCCGTCGTGCGCGGCATTGAGGTCACTCAGCAGCGCGCCCATCGCCGGGTGCAGTTGCTCCGGCGGCAGCGTGAAATGCAGCGTTTTCGCCATCTGGGAGGCGGTATCGCCGCGGGCCCCGGCATAGGCCATGGCCAGGGCGGTGGAAATGCTCTCGGGCGAGAAGAAGAGATTGCCGTTCTGCTTGCGCAACTGGCCGTACAGCGCAAGTGCAAACGTGTTGTTGTCCGCGGCTGCCGCCGTTCGATCAGCGGCGGCCAAGGGCTTTGTCTCCGTCCCCTGTGCGCGCAGCAGCAGGACCAGGCAGGGAATGAGTGTCAGTAACAGGAGTTTCATAAAGATCTCCCTCAGAGGGTGGGACCATTGCCGGCTCCGCGTACCACTTCCATTGGTTGATCATAGTCACCGCGTGCCCAACAGTTATACGATATCGCTGCTTGGCAGGGAAAACCACGGGCCACCAGAGAGCAGGGCAGATGAATCCTGAATCGGCGAAATTACGCGATTTTGCAATTCGCTACACCGCTGCGTGGTGCAGTCAGAACGCGCTGAGCGTGGCGGCTCTTTACGCACCCGAAGGCGGGCTTAGCGTGAATGAAGGCAGTCCCGCCGTAGGCCGGAAAGCCATTACCGAGCTGGTTCAGGGATTCATGACGGCGTTTCCAGATTTACAGGTGCTTCTGGATGACGTTTCCCTGGAGCGCAATGGAGCTGTATACAGCTGGACCCTGATCGGCACCAACACCGGGCCGGGTGGGACCGGACGGCCGGTTCGCATCAGCGGCTACGAGGTGTGGAGAATCGGAGAGGATGGATTGATTGCCGAGTCTCACGGCCATTTCGATAGCGCCGCCTACCGGCGCCAGCTCAGCACGCAGCAAACTTGATTTTCACAGCACAAAAAAATCTTTGCCGGCCGATTCACGCCGTTCTCATCGCGGATTGATATAGTTCGGCCCGTTGGGGTAGACGTCCGCTACCACTGCTGAGGAGACTATCGATGCAAACCATATCCCGAAAATTCGCCTGCACTTTGCTGACGGGTGTAGCGGCGCTTTCGCCTGCGCTGGCGGCTGCACAAAACGGAACAGACAAAGGTACAAATAGGCTCTATCCAAACAATCTTGTCGTCAGCCGCAGCGTCTACGACAACAATCCGGGCAATGTGACGGTGGGGGAAATTCTTCCGCCGAACTGCGCCCAGACCACCGGTGGCTGTTCCGCCGCGACGGGCGCTCCTTATGACGGAACCTACCCCACGGTTTTCAACAATAATCTCTACGATGGCAGCTTCGGCGTCACCTCAAGAATTTATCTCGACCAGTTAACCCTGAGCGGCTGGAAGATCAGCTCTATTGAAGTGCCAAATAGCGACCAGGGGATTCCCGCGTCAGCCAATCATCTGGTAACCAGCTTCAGTTCCAAATCTGAGCTCGCGCTCAATCTTTCTACCGACGGCAAGTTCCTCACCTTCATGGGCTACGTCGCGCCCCTCAACATTCTCGACGTTTCCAACTCCAACACGCCGCTGGTTGTCGATCCCACGAGCCCCGTCGGCCAGACGCCGACATACCGCGCGGTTGCCAGGGTCGGCCGGGACGGAAAGTTCCGCTTCACGGAGACCAATGCTTACAGCGGAAACAACGGCCGGGCAGCCATCTTCAACGACAACGCAGATGTCTATTACACCGCGGGAAACGCCGGCAACGGCAGCAATCCGCAGCCGGCCGGCGTCATTCTTGGTGCAGGCGCCCAGCTCATTCCGTTCCAGCACGAAAGCGAAAAGAACCAGGATCCCGGTCTTCCTACACCGGTGGCCAGCTTCTCCGTGACCCAGCTCGGCGACCCAGCGGATAAGATCGGCAAAGACGATAACTTCCGCGGGATGACGATCTTTAACAACGTCCTCTACTACACCAAAGGCAGCGGAGGCAACGGGGTCAACACGGTTTACTTTGTCGACACAACCGGCACCGCCTGCCCCAAAGGAGTTGGCCTTCCGGTTTCAGGGGCCCAGCTCCCGGCCACTCCGCTCTCCTACGATCCGGGTACGCTGCCGACCGCTGGTCTGCCTAGCAACATGTGCATCCTTGCCGGCTTCCCAACGACGCTGGCGAAGAATGCGACCATGTTTCCCTTCGGCCTATGGTTTGCGGATGCAAACACGTTGTATGTAGCGGACGAAGGAGACGGCTACGCGGGAGGCGCCGATCTCTACACGCATGCCGCGGCGCAGACGACAGCGGGGCTGCAGAAGTGGGTCTTCGATGCAACCGCGAAGACCTGGAAGATGGCGTATGTCCTCACCAACGGACTCGGCATCGGTACACCCTATTCGGTGGCCAACTATCCCACGGGCATCAACGCGGCCACCAAACTGCCGTGGGCGCCTGCAACCGACGGCCTGCGGAACATTACGGGATTGGTGGGTCCCGATGGCCTGGTCGGGATCTGGGCAGTCAGCTCGACCGTGAGCGGGAATGGTGACCAGGGGGCGGATCCCAATCGACTGTTCGTGGTCGTGGACCTCCTGAAGAATACGGATCCCACCGTTGCCTCATATCTTCCCTTCTTCGACGTGCGCGACGCTCAGTCCGGTGAGGTCCTTCGTGGAGTGTCGTTTACTCCAGGAACGGATTTTTCCGCTTTCCTTGGGCTTTTCTAGATACCTTATCGCCCAGCAACCGATCCCCCGGGGATTGGTTGCTGGGCCAGCCTGAGATTTGTTGCCCTGCCCGTCAACGCGCCCAATCCTACCCGGCAGCATTCGCTGAGGGCTGCATTTTTCGCTTGACATGTACTAGTACACTAGTACAACATTCATCTGGATGAAGCCTCCCGTTCCAGTCCGGCGCCCGTTTACCTTCCGCCTCGACATGCGTAGCGGTGTCCCTCTCTACCGCCAACTCATCGATCAGGTCCAGGCCGCCATTGCTACAGCATTGCTGGTCCCTGGTGACCAGCTACCCACGGTCCGTCAGGTTGCCGTTGACCTCGAGATCAATCCCAACACCGTGATGCGTGCTTATCGGGAAATGGAAATCCGCGGCATCGTCGACACGCAACAGGGTACGGGGACCTTTGTTGCGCAGCAGAACACGGAGCGCGATGCAGTCGAGCATTCCCGCGGCCTGGAGCAGCTGGTGGAAGAGTTTGCCGCCCGGGCAGGAGCGGGCGGCTTCAACCTCGAAGAACTGATGATGGCCCTCCGCGACCGCCTGGCAGAAGGCAAACAGGCAAGCGGCCCCGAGACCAAAAGGAGAAAAACGATGAGCTACACGGGCAAAACCTTAGATGTCGATATAAGTGGACCGGGGATCCTAGCCTTTATTGTGTTCACGGCTGCCGGCTTTGGAGCCGCTCGTTTGGTTCACTCGCCGGTTGCTCTTATTGCCGGCATCGCCATTGGCATCTACCTCATGTTCTCGATCAAGGTGGTGCAGCAGTGGCAACGGGTCGCGATCCTTCGTTTTGGGCGATACCGTGGCCTGCGTGGTCCCGGTATGTTCCTCATCGTGCCGGTTATGGACACGCTCAGCCGATTTGTCGATCAGCGGGTTCGGGTCGCGACCGTTACCGCCGAATCCACGCTCACCCGTGACACGGTCCCGGTCAACGTGGACGCGATTGTCTTCTGGCTGGTGTGGAACGCCGAGAAATCCATTCTCGAAGTGGAGAACTTCACGGATGCGGTGAACATGAGCGCGCAGACTGCCTTGCGTGAATCCATTGGCCGCCACGAACTGGCGCAGATGATCACCGAGCGCGAAAGCATGGGCCAGCAGTTACAGCTGATCCTCGATGCCAAGACCAATCCCTGGGGCATCACCATTCAATCGGTTGAGATTCGCGACGTCCGCATTCCCCAGGCGCTCGAGAACGCGATGTCGCAGCAGGCGCAGGCGGAACGCGAACGCCAGGCTCGTCTGATCCTCGGCGATGCCGAAACCCAGGTCGCCGTCAAGTTCGCCGAAGCTGCCCGGACCTATGGTGACAACCCGGGAGCACTCCACTTACGGGCGATGAACATGCTCTACGAAGCCATGAAAGAGAAGGGAGCGATGGTCATCGTTCCCTCGACCGCTGTTGAAACCATGGGTTTGGGCGGAACTCTCGCTACCGCGGCGATTGGCCGCGAGCGATAGTCAGTCTATTTTTCGGAAAAGGAGCGATTCACCATGCGAAACATCAACCAATGCATCGTCGTATCATTCCTGCTGGCCGGCTCAATTGCCGGCTACGGACAGAGTTCCCTTAGCGGCGAATGGCGCGGCACGGAAAACAACCTTCCTTTGATGGATCTGACCATCGAACAGAACGCCAGCCACGCCCCTGGAAGCGCTATCTTCTACCTCATAAAACGTAACACTGACGGTAGCAACCCGCACGTCGACGGCCAGGCCGGCGGCCCGATGGAAAACGTGAGGTACGAACCAGAAAAGCTGAGCTTCGATATGCACCGCCCGGACGGGTCGTTGGTCAGCTTTCGGGTGGAGCTGGCCGACGCCAACCACGCGAGGTTGTTTCGCACCAGCGACCATGCCCCGGAAGGCTCGGGCTTTCCCCTCGTCCGCGTAAAACCATAATTGCTTTGCTGAGGCAGCCGGCTTTGCCGTCCCGCCGGTACTGTTGAGCGTCGGTTTGCTTTTTATCAGACCGATCCCTGGGTTACACTCGGCCGTCCCTCCGGGACTAAATCGGTGAACAGCGAGTTCTCAAACACGCGGCTATTCCAAAGCTCTGATGCGAAAGCAAGTCACTTGACAAGCCTGCCTATACGCTGTATACCATTCACCTATACGGTGTATAGGTAAATGGATCAGGCGACACAGGAACGGATTTCGGAAGCGGCTCTCAGGCTTTTTGAGACCGATGGAGAGGGCGGCGTAAGCATGCGGCGGGTTGCCAACGCTGTGGGCATAACGCCTATGGCGATCTATCACCACTTCGCCGACCGGAGAGCGCTGCTGAACTTCGTCGTGGACCGCGAGTTTGCCAAGTACCTGGAATCTTTTCAGGCGGTCCCCCAGCGGGGCTCCTATGAATCCCGGCTTTTGACCTGCATGGACGCTTACATCGACTATGCGTTCGCCCGTCCGCGCATCTTTGATTACGTCTTCGCCGAGCCCCGGCCGGGCGCGCGGCGGTATCCGGAGGATTTTCGGGCGCGGCGTTCGCCCACCCTGAATCCAGTGGCTGATCTGTTGCAGAGTGCGATGGAAGCCGGCTTTTTAAGACAAGACGATGTGTGGGAGGTTGCCATGGAGCTGTGGGCTCATACGCATGGTTATGTTTCGCTCTACCGCGGCGGCCGTTTCGACCTGCCGGAGAAGGAGTTTCGCGCTCTAGTACGCCGTTCGCTCAGGAGGTTGATCCATGGCCTTAAAGCCTAGTATGACTGTCCTCGTTGCATTGTGCCTCACCGTATCGGCGGCCCTGCTCTTCTTCGGGACTGGCCTTACTCCCGTGTGGATGCTGTTATGGCTGGCGCCGATTCCCGTCTTGTGGCTCGCACCGCGTGTCTCTGCCGGGCAGGCCTTTTTCTTTGCCGTTGCGGCCTATGTGATGGGGGCATTCAATCTCTGGTTTTATTTGACGATCGTGACCCCGGTATGGATTACGCTGCTGTTAACGTTTGCCCCGGCCTGCTTATTTGCCACAGCAGTAGTACTCTTTCGTAATCGCATGCTGCGCGGGCGGTTGTGGCAAGCGGCGCTGATCGTGCCGGCGTTCTGGGTGACCTATGAGTACCTGACCTCGTTGCTGTCGATCCATGGGACGATTGGCAATATCAGCTACAGCCAGATGAACTTCCTGCCCATTCTGCAGCTTGCGGCCGTGACCGGGATCTGGGGCATCAGCTTCTCCCTCCTGTTCTTCGCGGCCACGGTTGCGGGGCTTCTGAGTCCAGCTCCGGCCAGGGAAAAGTGGGTCCTTTCGGTCACGGCAGCGGCCTTCTTCCTCTGCGTCTTCGGTTATGGATTCTTGCGCCTGGCGAGATCGCCGAAAAACGCGCCCATGGTCAAGGTCGGGCTGGTCGCTTCCGACGATTCAGAGATGATGCTGGCGCCTACCCCGGGGCAGGCGCTGGGGATGTATGACCGGTTCGGTAAGGAGATCCGGACCCTGCAAGGGCGGGGAATCCAGATGTTCGTGCTGCCCGAAAACAGCGGTTCGGTGACCGACGCGTCGGTCGCCGCAACGGATGAGAAGCTGGGGGCGGTGGCGAGGGAAGCGCACGCTTTCGTCGCCATTGGAGTGGCCCGCATCGGGCCGACAGTCTCACGGAACGAGGAGAGGCTTTATGCCCCCGATGGCACGCTGGCCGCGACCTATGACAAGCATCACCTGCTGCCGCCCTTTGAGAACCAGTTCACGCCGGCAACCACACGCACCACGCTAAAAGAGCCTTCCGGCACATGGGGACTCCAGATCTGCAAGGACATGGATTTCCCACTGTTGAGCAGGCAGTATGCGAAAGACGGAGTCGGCCTGATGATCGTTCCGGCGTGGGACTTCACGCTGGATGGATGGTCACACGGCCGCATCGCCATCATGCGCGGTGTGGAAGGCGGATTCAGCATCGCCCGATCGGCGAAGCGGAGCATTCTTTATGTCACGGACGATCGCGGACGTGTACTTGCTGAGCAGAACACCATGTTACTTCCCTTCGCGACCGTCGTGACATCGGTTCCCGTGCATCATGACGTGACTCTTTATTCGAGATGGGGTGACTGGTTTGCCTGGCTAAACATTGCTTTGCTGGCCGGCTTGTTGTTGTTGAAAATCTGAGCGAGTGCTGCCGCGGCCGTTGTTCCCTACGATGGACTAGAGCGACATGCTGAGCGACAAGGGTTGATCGATGGGTTTGGGCAGGAGCGCCACGGGCGACTTGCAATCCGCTATGGGGCAGGCCGTTGCGGCGTCGAGACATGCAGGCTCTACGCAGACTTGAAGGGAATGGCCTCGGAGGCAAATTGCATTGCGCAGCTTCTCTGCATGTTCGGTGGGATGGCGGCAAATGAGCATTGGCTGTTTCCTCTGTTGATTCGTATCGACTCCATTTTGGAAACATTCGACCCTGGAGCAAAACAAAACAATCAGTGGATGGGCGGTGTTTCCGATCGGAAAAATTGGCGGGCGAAGCGGCCGCGTCGCTTCGCCAACAGATTGCCGCGAATTCCACTACCCCGGAATACCTGGTCTTAAGGGTCCACGGGAAGTGGCCACCGCTAAATTTACCTTTGTTGCCTCACGCTTTGAACTACGCCCGGCAGAGCCGGGGATCCAAAATGCTTGGAACCCGGGGACTCAAAGGTCAGCGTGATATTGGAAAATTCAACGTCGCTGCCGCCGGTAATTTCTATCACCACAGGGGATGGTTCAACGGTGGCGGGGGCGGGGCCTCCGTTGACTGTGAACCTGGCCGTACCGGTTACCTTGAATCCATTCGTAATCGGGGTGACGTCGCCATCGACCAGCGTGATGTGGTGCGTATGGGCGCCCCGGCCGGCCGGATCAAAATTCCCGTTCCCACCGGTCTTTGTCAGGACCCAACCATCGGAGAATTCCATGTTCAGGGCAGCGGAAAAATCCGCCTTGGTTCCGTCTTCCGCTAACGTCAGGGACCATGGGCCGAGAACCTCATACGGACCAGTTGCAGTGGTCGTTGTACCCATCGTCGCCATGGTTTGAGGCGTATAGGCGTTCATTACCCCCCTGAATTCCTTATGGGTTGATGTTTGAGCCAAGGCGCCAGTACCTACCGCCAGCGTCAGGACTGCGAGGATGGGTGCTGACCACGGGGAAGCTTTGCTTTTCATGAAATTCCTCCAAATTTGAGAGTCACGCCTTTGCGACGTGGGGACACCATCGGGCAGGTGCGTGCTCCGGGTCAAAAGGCAATGCGCGGAATCGCGGCCGTTCCGCTACTTGCCGTCGAATGCTGTGCTTTGCCGTGCCTTCGACGGCAGAGCACGCTACAATTCCGGTGCAAAGGGTTCGTCAAGACAGGGGACCGAGCAGGAGATCCGCGATGGGCGAACTATCCCCTGGCACCGTGCCAACCGCCAAAGCCACCGAAGACCGCCTGGATTCGTGGAAAGAAATCGCGGCCTACCTCAGCCGCGACGTGACCACCGTCCAGCGCTGGGAGAAGCGGGAGGGGATGCCCGTACACCGGCACCTGCACGACAGGATGGGCTCGGTCTATGCTTCCCGGGCGGAGTTGGACGCCTGGGCACGGGGCCGAAATCTTCGCGCAGCGCAGGAGAACGGGAACAATGCCACCGCTCCTAATCCCCCGGCTTCGCTGCCGGAACCGGCGAAGACGATCGCCCGGCCCAGATGGAAGTTTGTTTTGCCCCTGGCCGCGGCGGCAGCCGTGCTGGCGATCGGTGCAAGCCTCTGGTTGCAACGGACGGAGCCTTTTTGGCGAAACCCCATCGCGGACGCGAGATTTCAGACGGTTACGGACTTCGAAGGGATTCAGCAGGCGGCTGCGGTATCACGCGACGGTCATCTGGTAGCGTTTCTGTCGGACCGGGACGGGCAGATGGACGTTTGGGTTACCCAGGCTGGCTCGGGACAATTCCACAACTTGACCCGGGGCAGCATGCCGGACCTGGGCAATCCATCGATCCGCGCTCTCGGGTTCTCACCCGATGGTTCTGTGGTCACGTTTTGGGTTCGCAAGCCAGACAGCTCGAGTGGCGGCGACATCAGTATCTGGGCGGTGCCGACCCTGGGAGGACAGCCGAGGCTGTACCTCGAAGGCGTGGCCGAGTACGATTGGTCGCCCGACGGCGCCCGCCTCGCCTACCACACACCCGGACCAGGAGACCCGCTGTTTGTGTCCGAGGGCGCGCCGCAGCCGGGAGGCCGGCCCATCTTCCATGCGCCCGCCGGGCTCCACTCTCATTTTCCCTCGTGGTCGCCCGACGCGGCTTTCCTCTATTTCGTCCAGGGTGAGCTCCCGGACAAATTAGACATCTGGCGTATCCCTTCGGGCGGGGGAACTCCGGAACAGATCACGTCACACCATGCAGCTGTAACCTACCCTGTTCTGGTGGATCGGCGCACGCTGTTGTATCTGGCCAGCGATTCCGACGGGTCGGGACCGTGGCTTCATAGCATTGACGTCGAGCGTCGCATTCCCCACCGGCTGACCACAGGTCTTGACCGTTACACGTCGCTGGCGGCCAGCGCCGACGGTCGCCGCCTGGTGGCCACCCTGGCCAGCACCAAGACAACACTGTGGCGAATGCCGATCGCTGATTCACCAACGACGGTATCGGCAGCGGCTCCGATTCCTCTCACCACCGGCACGGGGTTGTCGCCACGATTAGCCGCCGATAGCCTGCTGTATGTGTCTGCCACCGGCACGGGAGAGAGTATCTGGAAGTTTGCCCAGGGAACCAGCACCGAGTTGTGGAGTGGCGTGGAAGCGCGTGTTTTTGGGGGTCCGGCCATCTCCCCCGATGGACACTCTTTCGCCTTCTCGGTCAGCCAACACGGGCAAACGTTGCTGTACGTGATGCAGGCCGACGGCACCCACGCCCGGGTCGTGGCCGATTCGCTCAACCTGCAGGGTGCCCCAGCATGGGCGCCCGACGGGCAATCGATCACGACGGCGGCGGACGATCACGGCTTCCCGCACCTGTTTCGCGTACCGCTCGACGGCCGCTCTCCCACGGTGTTTGTCCGGGAGTATTCGGTCGATCCCGCGTGGTCGCCCGACGGGCGCTTCGGTGTCTATTCAGGACCCGATATCGGCACCACGCTGGCGGTGAAAGCCGTCACTCCCGAGGGCGCACCGCGTCCCCTGCCACCCTTGAAACTGACTCGCGGGGCTCGGCACATAGCTTTCCTTCCGGGAGGAGGGTCACTGGTGGTCTTGCGGGGAGCGATTCAACACAAGAATCTCTGGCTTATCGACGTGGAGACGGGCGCCGAGCGGCAGTTGACCAACCTCCCTGAAGACTTTAACATTCGCGACTTCGACATTTCCCCGGACGGCCGTGAAGTTGTTCTCGAACGAGCGCAGGAAAGTTCCAATGTGGTGATGCTGGATCTTCCCCGACGATAACGGGGGTTCTCAGGCTGCGAAAAAGTCGCTCTCTGGGGAATTGTGGGTGCCCCATATCTCGCGCTTTTTGCGAGATGTGGGAAAGAAACTCAACTAAAAACAGAACCCGTCGGTAACCGGCCGCTTTTCCCACATCTCGCAAAAAGCGCGAGATAAGGGGTACCCACAATTCCCCAGAGAGCGACTTTTTCGCAGCTGTTCAGGAGGGCGCCAGGTCAAGAGCACTACAATGATCCTCGGTCTTCGAGAACCACCACCAACTGGAGGCCGCGCATGTCCGCGCCCCGTTCTCATGGACTCCCCAGCCCGACGGTCTGTGCGTGGATTGTGATTGCCATGCTGGCCATGGTCGTTATTCCGGCGGCCATCACTCTCGAAACCATACACCAACCCGCTCCGCTCATGCCTGTCAACCAGAACTCAACACCGCATGGGTACACCTTTAGTCTTCTGCTGTTTATTATTCCCAGCGCGTTGATCGCCGGATGGTTTCTACCAAGCGAGGGATTGCACATCCCTCGGCGCGCGTTCTATTGGACCCTCGGCATTCTTGTCCCGCTGGGTTGCTTGCTCGATTTTGTTTTCGCGCAGTGGTTCTTCGACTATCCCAACCGTGGCGCAACCCTGGGTATTTATGCCCCGGCGCTGGGTAGGCCCGTTCCGGTGGAAGAGTACGTTTTCTATTTCACCGGCTTTCTCATCGTTCTTCTTTTATATGTTTGGCTGGGAGAGTTCTGGCTGGCGGCTTACAACGTGATCGACTATCCTGGCGAAGCTAACAAGGTGCGCCGGCTGTTACAGTTTCATCCCAGGTCGCTGCTTCTGGCGGCAGTGCTGATTGGTGCTGCGTGGTTTTTCAAGAAAAATTTTGCCGTGCCGGACGACCGGCCTGGCTTTCCCGGCTACTTCACCTTCCTCGTCGCCGGGGCTCTGCTTCCGGCAGCGAGTTTCTTCCCGGTGGCCCGGCGCTTCATCAACTGGCGTGCCCTCAGCCTCACACTGTTCTTTATGCTACTTGTCAGCCTGCTTTGGGAAGCGACTCTGGCTGTCCCCTACAACTGGTGGAACTTCCAGCATCGTCAGATGACTGGTATTTTTATCGGCGCCTGGTCGGGCCTACCCATCGAAGAAGTTTTCGTTTGGGTTGCGGTTACCTACGCCACGGCAATTGTCTTTGAAGTGGTTAAGGTGTGGCTGGCGTCAGAACGCTCCGTGCGCGACGCTATGCTGGGCACGAAACGAAGGGCCAAGGATCAGTAACTTCCGCAAGCAGCTAGGTCATCGGGCGGAGGAGGAAAATATGTTTCAAACCGATGAATCCCTTTCGACAGTCACTACAATTAGAACCATGAGCTCTCCCATTCAAACGATTCCCGTGCGCCGCATCACCGGCGAAGAAACGAACCTCGGCGAGTATAGCGGCAAGGTTCTCCTGGTCGTCAACGTTGCTTCCAAGTGCGGACTTACCAAGCAGTATGAATCTCTGGAAAGGCTTTATCGTGATTACCGCGATCGCGGCCTCGTGGTCGTCGGTTTTCCGGCGAACGATTTCAAAGGCCAGGAGCCTGGCAGCAACGCTGAAATCGCGAATTTTTGCAGCGGCAACTTTGGCGTCGACTTTCCCCTGTTTGAAAAGATCACCGTGGTTGGGGAAGGGAAGCACCCGCTCTACAAGGAGCTGATCGCAGCCCAGCCGAAGTCCACCAGCACCTCCGAGGTCCCGTTCAGCGAGGACTTGAAGCGCTACGGGATCCAGCCGAATCCGGAGCCGGAAATACTCTGGAATTTCGAGAAGTTTCTGGTCGGCCGGCACGGCCAGGTAACCGCCCGCTTTTCTCCCAACACCACACCCGACGATCCGGCGCTGGTGAGGGCGATCGAAGCGGAACTAGCCAATTGAGGAAGACACGATGCACCCCGAAGAGGTCTTCATGTTGTTCGTGGAGGCGATCAATCGTCACGACGTGCAAGCCTTAACATGGCAGACGCCTGCTGCCTGGAAGGCCGTGATTCGTGAGAGCAAGATGATGGAATGGCGCGTGTTCGCAGACAACAAGCCGGTGTACGAGATTCTGGCGAAGCGGAACTAGTGGTGTGTCTCACGCAGATTATCGCTTATCTGCAGTGAAGGGTACGGGCTTTACAGGCTGCGGAAAAACCCAATGTTTTTGAAGGGTACGACCTTTAGGTCGTACGTAAACTATTGCAAACAGGTGCGGCTTTAGCCGCTGAGGGAACAACTCTCGCCCTCCAGGACTTTTTCCGCAGCCTGTTCAGCCCGTACATATAAAGGAGGCGAAAACGATGGGCTTTAGAGTCTGCGTGAGAGCTCTGCACTGAGTCTCGAAGGGGCGGCTGAACTTGGGGCTAAAATTTCAGCCGTCCCTGGCGGGACTAATCCAGATTCGTGCCTGCTACCCAGGACTATCGTCCTGGGTTACTTTCAGCCCGTCCCTTCGGGACTCGGTGCAGAGCTCTCACGCAGCTCCTTAGCCCCTGAGGCAAGCTTTTCGTCTGCGATATGCTGAAAAGCATGCCTCAGCGGCTAAAGCCGATTTCGTTCAAAGCAGTTACGTACGACCTGAAGGCCGTACCCTTTTTAGCCCCTGAGGGAACGCGCGGCCCACCGGAGTTGATTCTGAATGCCCTCAAAATGGACCTGAGTATTGACGCACTACACCAGCCAACTGTGAGCCGAATTACTGCCGGATTGCCACCAACAGTTCAAAGAACAGCGGTATATTTTCATGCGATAATCCCAGCCAAGCCATTCTGCGGCGATGAGATTGCATGGAAAGGGTGTCGGTTTGGCGTTAAAAAGGCGGGAGGTTCTGCATCTTTTAGCCTGTGCGACCGGATCTGCATTCGCCGCTGGCGATCGCTTGGCCGCGCAAGCGACACCAGAGCGCAAGAGCCCGATAGAACCGCAGCCCCAGTCTCAACTTAATCCCGTTCATCCTCAGGCCGTTTCCCATGAAGACATTCAGATGGAGAAGGTACTAGGCATCGGCGGACTGTTTTTTAGGGCCCAAGACCCGGCGGCCCTAGGTCATTGGTATCAAGAACACCTGGGCATTTCCTTGACGCCGCAGAACTACCATGAGTCTGTCTGGCAAACCGAAGCTGGTCCTACCGTGTTCACCCCATTTCCTCTTAAAAGCAAGTATTTCGGCGATCCGAAACAGACGTGGATGGTCAATTTCCGGGTGCGAAATCTGGACAGGATGGTCGCACAGCTACGGGGGGCGGGAATCACCGTTGACGTTGATCCGCAGGAATATCCAAACGGGCGCTTTGCCCGCCTTCACGATCCAGAGGGAAATCCAATCGAACTGTGGCAACCAGCAGGATCCGGCGCAACAACATAGAATTTTGCGAAATGGCGGGGCAGCCTCTCCGAAGCGTCCTTCCGGATTGACGGCCAGCTGCCCAGAGACATTCAGCCGAGCACACAGCCGCTCGGCCATTTTGTCGGGCGCAGATGCTTTCAGTCTGCCCCCTGAAGTCCTAGCCATTTGCCTTTGCTGAAGTACAAAATTATGGATGCCTTCTCGCATATTCCAACATCGACGCCGTTATGATCCAGCGGTGGGAGAGACTTAAGTTCCGCCGGCGCATATGCCTGTGCATGATCGACAATGTATTTCGGTGTTGCAATGCCGACCGTCACTTCACATTTATCCGCCTGGGGTGCAGGATCGAATCCACCTCGGAAGATGATCTCTCCCTTCCATGCTCCCTTTGATCTTGAATAAACGAGGACGTTCTGGGTTTTGAGTGAAGGAGTATGGCAAACAATGGCGTAGTCAACAGATGTGCGCGACCAGAAATGGCTCATCGTGTAGGCTGCATCCTCATTCTCAGTAGCACCTTTGTATTTCGGAATGAGGCATTGTCGCTTAGTGAGGTCCTGGCGAACTTCCGTAGGGAGCTGCTGAATGGATTCAGGCGTTCTTTCCTTGGCGACCGGGTCAAAGACCTGTCCTAAAGCAGAACTTGCTAGCAGACAGAAAATAAAAAGCTTACTCATGCGATCATTGTCGCGCCAGAATTTCCTGACTGGAAAACAATAAAAACCTTCCTGCGCTGTTTGTTGGACAGCAATCCCGTACGCCAGCCATTGCCCAATGAACTTAGCCAGTGATTCCTGGCGGTGAGGTCGGCAATTTGGAAGTTTGGCTATGGGCCGCCTTAATGAGCGCAAAATCTCTAGTGCCGTATCGACAGCGCTCCGCGCGGAGAGATCTTGCGTTTGCTGGAGAGCTTGACGCGGTCCGTGGCTCAGATGTGCGGCTCATGCCGCGCTCGGTTGCGTCACTATGCCATTCCTCGCTTCAATCGCCTTAATGCTGTTTACGAATGCCTTCTCCAGAAGGCTCCTGCCAATGGTTTCGAGGACGAAACCGAGCAGGTGCCCTTTGAGGTTTTTGCCCTCGCGTGTGACCGCAACGTCAATGTCGGTGGTGCCGTCGGAATGACGAATAAATGTGTAGTTATGGCCAGAGGCGCCGCCCCATATGTTGGAGTCTGTGGTGGTGAGGACGACATTGTTCGGTTCGGACCAGTCGTAATGCAGCCGCTCCCACACGCCTCCGGAGCCTTCGGTGACGTCAGCTTGGGCATGGCCAAGCTGATGCACCTGGAGATATTCGTCGGTGCTGTTTCCGAACAGCGCTGATCGGCCGGGCCCAAAATCAGTAAGACCAGCGATGTACTGCTCGGGCGTAAGAAATGTGGTCTGGTGAAGGTGGATGGTAGCCATGTTTCCTCCCTGTGCCCATCTATGACGGGCGTCCTACATTTTGATATGATGATCATCATGAATGGGGGATTCAGAAAAGATGCGTTACCCAGCCAAAGAAACCGCCGCCAGGCATGAACTCATAGTGAAAGAGGCCTCGCGCCTCTTCCGCGAACGGGGATTCGAAAACGTCACTGTTGGCGAGGTAATGAAGGCCGCAGGCCTTACACATGGCGCGTTCTACGCGCACTTCACCTCCAAGCAAGAGCTTCAGGAGGCTGCAGTTGCGTACGGCCAGGAAGTCTCGAGAGACCGCGCTCAAAGTGACGGCGCAACAAAAAAAGGTAGACGTGCCTACGCTGAACGTTACCTGGCTGTCCGACACCGTGATAATCCCGGTTATGGCTGCACTATGGCTGCACTGGGGCCTGAAGTAGCTCGCTCCACACCTGAACTCAAGGCAACGTTCGAGAGGGGACTGGAGGAGATTCTCGCCGCAAGAGGCGGAGATCGTGAAGAAGCCATCTTTCAGACAGCCGCATTATTAGGCGGAATCGTGCTGGCACGCGCGGTAAAAGATCCGCAACTTTCGGATGAGATTCTAGAGAGCGTTCGGCAGAACCTCAATTGCAATGGTTCCCGTTGAATCGCGAAACGAGAAAGCTTAATCAGAGAAATCCAGCAAGACCTTTTCCTGTCCTGCCTCACCATCGGCGAGGCTTACTGCCTCTTGGAAGTCTTTAACTGAATACCGCACACTCGCCGGCGGCGTAAGTGCTCCCTTCGATAACATGGTGAGAAGATCGCTCGTCGCTGCTCGCACTTCGTCGAGCGGCTGGGAAGGCACCCAACGCGGAAGCCACCAGCCGCGAACCGTTGCTGTGGAATAAATCAACCGCGGAGCAAAGAGCGGCATGAGGAATTTCGCGGGATCCGTCTGCCGATGACTGGAAAGGGCTCCATACACAAGCATGGTTCCGGCGGGAGCGAGGTTGCGGGCAATCTCGGCGCCAAGGTCTCCGGCAACGCAGTCAATCGCTCGTTCAACGCCCTTGCCCGCGGTCAATTCCTGCAGGCGTGACCTGAGATCCTCGTCGGCTGTGCAGATGACCTCATCGCCTCCGAGGTTGCGTATGATTGACTCCTGCTCGCGCCGCCGGATGACGTTGATTGTCTTGAATCGATACTGCTGCGCCAGTTGAAGCACGAACTTCCCCACGCTGGATGCAGCCGCCGTCTGCAGAAGCCAGTCGCCCTCCTTGAGCCTGTGAGTTGATATGGTCAATGCCCATGCCGTCAAAGGATTGATGTAGGAAGCGGCGGCGGCCGAATCGTCCAGGCCGTCTGGAACGGGCACGAGTTTGTCCGCTGGGCACACGATCTGCTCGCGCCAGGTGTTCCATGTGTTAACAAAAACTACGCGCGTTCCAGCCATCGGACCTTGCACGCCCGGACCTACGGCCTCCACAATCCCCACCCCTTCAATGCCCGGGCTGGCCGGCAACTCCGGCTGATAGCCATAGCGCCCGCGCACCATGTGCAGGTCGGATGCGTTGATCGGGCTGAGCAGCACTCGGACGAGCACTTCGCCGGGGGCTAAAGGCGGAGTAGGGATTTCTGCCAGTTCCAGTACGCTCTTCGGTTCACCGGTCTCGCGAAAGATCAATGCTCTTCATCTAGTACCTCCTGGCTCTTGGGCGATGGCTGATTCCGGCCGAATGTTCTGGTTCTTCGGGAATAAGAATCGGAGTTGGCGATGGAGGAGAACATCTCCGTCAAAGCTGAGAAATGCTGCACCCAAATTGGCTGAACGATACATTCCGCAGCGTCATTTGCCATGTACTCCTTCATCTGCGGGGAGAATTTTTGTGTACGGAGGAGTCTCATGTCAATGGCTAGCCGGTTTTACGACCTGCCGGGCCGAGAAACCAGAAGACGGCCCCCTGAGGCAAGTGTGAGCCGGGACGGCGGCGAGATCGCACTCAGATTCAACGCATTTAGATGCGCTGCCTCACGGCCACCCAAGACAACAACTGCTTCGTAATCGCCTGACGGGACTTCAGAGAATGCGAAGCTGCCGTCCACAGCAGTGCGCGCCACCAGTTCGCCATGTCCGCCGACCAAGTGTATCTCTGCTGAGCGCAGCGGCCGACCGAACGCATCGGTCAGAGCTCCCTTCCATGCACTTGCCTCACCAGCCGGCA
The DNA here is from genome assembly GCA_963757515.1 of uncultured Acidobacteriaceae bacterium. GTDB lineage: Bacteria > Acidobacteriota > Terriglobia > Terriglobales > Acidobacteriaceae > PALSA-350. The sequence continues at coordinate 85,416 of CAVWRV010000005.1, forward strand.
ATTGCGTCTTCAGGTAAACGGACCGTTCATTTGGATTCTGCGTTGGTATGTAAACAATGGGGTTTTGTCCGCCAACAACATTCCTGCTCTCGGGTAATATCGCCGGCGCGTGGACTTTGATGGGTTCGCGGCTGCGGCCGGCCAGGGGGGAGGCTGTCGTTCGCTCGCTCCCACTGAGGTGGACCCGGAAGCCTCCTCGGGCTCTGATCGGGCAAAGAGTAAGGCGCTCTCTTGAATTGAACAAAACAGGTTGACGGGATCACATCGTATCTGTATATACTGTCTATACACAGATGTACGGAACCTTTACACTCTCGCAGTCGGATAAGCGCCCCATGTACTTCCAGATCATGGAGCAAATCAAGCAACGGATTATGGTCGGTGACTGGGCGGAAGGTCAGCCCATCCCTTCTATCCGCCAACTTGCCGTCGATCTTCAGGTAAGCGTCATCACTGTCAAGCGTGCCTATTACGAACTGGAACGCGAAGGCGTCATCGTCACTCAGCATGGCAAGGGTTCACACGTAGCGTCTACTCCGGGCTTGGGTGCTCGCTTGCGCGAGCAGGAGTTGGAGCAGCATTTAGAGCAGGCTGCTCGCATCGCATCGCAACTGGGCATGCCGCCCAAACGACTGGTAGAACGGTTGCGCGAAGCCGGAGACCGGGTAGCGGAAAAGGATAAGGAACTCATATGAACGATCTCGCTGTAGAACTGAGCGGAGTCAGCAAGAAGTATCGCTACTTCACGCTCGAAGATATTCATTTGAAGCTGCCGCGGGGGCAAATCATGGGCCTCATCGGGGCCAATGGCGCGGGCAAGTCCACCACAATCCGCGTCTTGATGGGCCTGGTTCATCAGGATTCGGGTGAAGTTCGGGTGCTCGGCCACCGCATGCCCGCCGAACAGGTCGCCGCTAAATGGGACATCGGTTTCGCATCAGAGGACATGCGGCTATACGATTCCATGACTCTTGACTGGCACATGAGTTTCATGCGGTCGATTTACCCCAACTGGGACGCCTCTTACGCGCAGCTTCTTCTCAAGCGTTTTGGATTGCGCGCGGAGCAGAAGATGAAAGGCCTCTCCCACGGCCAGCGCGTCAAAGCGTCGCTGCTCCTGGTTCTGGCGCGCAAGCCCCAACTGCTGGTGCTGGACGAGCCCACGACCGGCCTGGACCCGGTCGCGCGTCACGAGATTCTCCGCGAATTGACCGGCGTCATGGCCGAAGAGGGTCGCAGCATCCTGTTCTCGTCGCACAACACTCAGGATGTGGAACAGATTTCCGACCAAATCACCTTCATTGATCGCGGCCGCATCATCGACTCCATGGACAAGGAGACCTACCTTGACCGTTGGCGGCGGCTGCGCCTCGAGGTTCCTTTGGGAATCGAATTGCCGCCGCTGCCCGGAATCGTAGGCGTGCAACGGCAGGGAAGACTGGCAGTCGCCACCTCCAATGCCTTTGTGCCCGATCTTGCCCATGCCTATGAACACACCGGCGTCCGCGTTCAGAGCATCGAGAGCATGACGCTGGAAGAGATTTTCGTTGCCAATGTAGAACACAGCCGCGAGGAGGTGGAAGCGTGAGAAGCTCCGTCATCGGTCATCTGATTTTGAAAGATTGGCGCCTCAACCGCCTGCTCATCTCGCTTTCCATTGGCATCGGCCTGGTCGCGTTGGTGTTGGCGCAATACGCGGGACAAGTCGTTCGTCTTCTGGGCACCGTATGGTTCTTTGTGTCGCTGTGTATTCTCGGCAGCATGCTGCCAGGCGCAGCCATCCTGAACGAGCGGAAAAAACAGACGTTGGCGTTTGTCATGAGCCTTCCCGTTTCTTCGGTTCAGTACTCGATCGCGAAAGCTTTGTCGGTTTCGGCCATGTTCCTGGTCCCTTGGCTCACGCTGCTAATCTCAGCGCTGATTTTCATTGAGACGGGTCACGCGATGCCTCACGGAATCATTCCAATGTTGCTCATTCTCGCCATGCTGCCTTTGATCGGTTTTTGCCTCATCTCTGCCGCCGCGCTGGTAGGAGAATCGGAGGGCTGGCTCATGGCGGCCAGCATTCTCTGCAATTCCTCATACTGGCTTGTTTGGTACTTTCTGGCCCGCATCCCATCGCTCACAGCGAATTGGACTGGCCCGGTGGCGGTCTGGAATTCGGCGGCTCTCACCGTCCTCTCGATGGAGCTTGGATTGATCGCGTCCATCGTCGGTATCGCGTTATTCCTCCAATCCAGGAAGCGCGATTTCATTTAGCTGATCTCGATCGAAGACCCGAAAGGAAATGCCATGCGATACGTGTGTCTGTTTGCACTGCTCACCTCGACGCTGTGGGCTCAAGATGGCGCCGCGATTTATAAGGAGCGTTGCGCGTCCTGCCATGACACGCCCGCGGCGCGTGTTCCATCACTTGAGCACGATAAAAGCCATGAGCGGCGAAGCCATTTACCTGGCCCTTACGCGCGGCGTCATGAAGACTCAGGCAGAGGGCCTCTCCACCGCTCAAATCTTCGGCCTGCTCGGCTACATCGCGCCCACCGGCGACGCCGCCGCGGCCGCCCCGCAAGTGACGCCCACGTGCCAAACTCAACCGCCGTTTCCCGTCAGCGCACGAACCCCCGAATGGAACGGCTGGAGCACAAGGATTACTAATTCGCGTTTCCAGGACGCCGCTTCCGCCGGTCTTACCGCCGGCGATCTGGGCAGACTCAAGCTCAAGTGGGCGTTCAACCTCGGCGATGTAACGGAAGCGCGGTCGCAGCCTGCGGTTCTCGGGAGATACGTGTTCATCGGTGCCACGACCGGAGCACTCTACGCACTTGATGCCGATTCCGGCTGCACCATCTGGGGATTTCGCGCCGCTTCCGGTATCCGTGGCGGTGTCGCCATCGGTGACGCCGCCGGCACAGCCGCCGTATTCTTCTCCGATAGGGCTGCAAATGTGTATGCGCTCAATGCGAAAACGGGTAAGTTGATCTGGAAGGTTCGCCCCGTCGATCACTTCGCCACGATGGCCACCGCCACGCCCCGCTATTACAACGGCGTGCTGTACCAGGCATTCGCTTCTTTTGAAGAAGCCATCGGCGGCGATCCCAAATACCAGTGCTGCACTTTTCGTGGCAGCGTGGTGGCCCTCAATGCCGCTAACGGCGATAAGTTGTGGCAAACCTTTACCATTCCCGATCCCGCCGGGCCCACGCGCATGAGTCCCGCGGGCACGCAGCAATACGGCCCCTCGGGAGCCGGCGTCTGGGCGACTCCGACCATTGATGAGCAACAGGGCGCTCTCTACGTTGCTACCGGGGACAACTATTCCGACCCGCCGACCAACACGAGCGACGCTGTTCTTGCCATGGATCTCAAAACCGGCAAACTCCTCTGGTCAGCGCAACTCACCAGCAACGACGCCTTCAACAACGCGTGCTGCTATGCCCATACCCGGGAATTGCCCTGCGACGCACGGTTCTGACTCACGACTTCGGCCAGCCGCCGATCCTCCTCAACTTTAGGCGCAGGCAAACGAGCCTTAGTGATCGCACAGAAGTCCGGCATGGCGTATGGCCTCGATCCCGACGCAAAAGGCAAGATGCTCTGGCAGACGCGGGTAGGAAAAGGAGGAACATTCGGAGGCAGCCAGTGGGGTTCGGCGTCGGATGGGGCAAAGGTCTATGTCGCCATCTCCGATCTTGCAATGGGCGCAGTACCGGATCCGAAATCGGCTAAGGGCTATCGGTTCGTTCTGGATCCTCACAAGGGAGGCGGACTCTACGCCCTTGAATCTCGAACCGGCAAGATCGTGTGGAGTGCGCCGGCTACGCCCTGCGACGCCGTCGCGAACTGGCTGTTCGCCTGCGCAATCTGCCGCTGTTACCGCTATTCCAGGCGTGGTCTTCTCCGGTTCGGTGGACGGCCACCTACGCGCTTATTCATCCTCCACGGGCAGGGTTCTATGGGATACGGATACCGCGCGCGACTTTCCCGCGGTAAACGGCAAACCCGCGAATGGGGGCTCGATAGACGGTGCGGGTCCGGCTATCGTCAATGGCATGATCTTCGTCAACTCCGGTTACGGCCAATGGGGCGGCATGTCTGGAAATGTGCTCTTGGCTTTTTCCGTGCAGTGAAAGAAGACGGCGGCTCGGGGCTCGATATCGATCCCCTGTAGTCTTTGAGCTGTATCTTCTCTGGAGGAGGTCGTTCACGGCGACTGGGGCCACTTGTCTATATAGTCGGCATCTCGTCAACTTGGCCGGTAACATTCCGCTTTGTCCCCCATCTGGCAGGCACTTCTCCGAGCAGCCGGTTATTCGGCCACTTGCCAAAATTATAGAGCGACCCTGGCAGCGGAATGTCACAGTCTATGTAGTATGCTATATATTGAGTGCTTGTATAACACTGGCATGGTAGGTGTTGGCGCGGAGGATTGATGCGTATACTCGCCCCCAAGCAGTTTGCACTCATGGCATTGCTTTGTTCCATAACACCACTTGCGCATGCGCAGAATGCAGTCGTATCTGCACCGGACATCGAGCAGCGAGTTCAACATGTCATTACGGGCCTGACTGGCGGCGTGGTGATTAAAGGCAATGAGCACGCGACTCAAACGCTTGCCAATCGAATGACGGAACTCAGGGTTCTTGGCGTGAGCATCGCAGTCATTCATCAGGGAAAGATCGAATGGGCGCGTGGCTTTGGTGTGCGCAGCCTGGGTGGACCGCCCGTCACCGCCGATACGATGTTTCAGGCCGCCTCTATCAGTAAGCCGCTTGCGGCCATGGCGGCTTTGCGTATGGTGCAGGAAGGAAAGCTTTCGCTGGATGCTGACGTAAGTACCTACTTAACCAGCTGGAAGTTTCCTGCCGACCCCGTTGCTATGGGAAAGCCCATAACGCTGCGAGAGTTGTTGACACATACGGCTGGAACTACCGTACACGGATTTCCCGGGTACGCCACAGATGAGCCCGTCCCGACGTTGCTACAGGTGCTCAACGGTGAAAAGCCTGCGAATACACCGGCGATCCGCAGCGAAGCGGCGCCTGGGGTTGATTGGAAGTACTCAGGCGGCGGATACACCATCATGCAGCAGGTTCTAATCGATGCCAGCAAAGAACCCTTCCCCAAACTAATGAGGGCCTCGGTGCTAATACCTATCGGTATGACGCACAGCACGTATGAGCAGCCCCTGCCGCAGGCTCTTCAAGATTTCGCCGCTACTCCTTATCGGGCCGACGGCAAACCTGTTGAAGGTGGAGCGCACACCTACCCCGAAATGGCAGCAGCTGGTTTGTGGACAACCCCGAGCGAACTGGCACGCTACGCACTTGAAGTCGAGCAATCCCTCGAGGGGAAAGCGAATCACGTTCTGTCGATCGAGATGACACGACAGATGCTAACGCCAGGTATCGGACACTGGGGTCTAGGCCTCGAGATCGGCGGGACAGATTCCAACCCATACTTCTCACATGGCGGAGCGAACGCGGGTTTCAGGAATATCTTCGTGGCATACGAGAAGAGTGGCGATGGCGCTGTCGTCATGACCAACAGTGACGCCGGCGGTGAGTTGGGCGACGAAGTCATGCACAGCATCGCCGACGAATACGGGTGGCCTGACTTTCGTTCTACTATCCGTGTAGCCGTCCGGATCGATCCCAAGATCCTGGCCCAATACGTCGGAACTTTCGAGCTTCGGAAAGGATTCGACTTGGTTGTTACGTTGGAGGGTAGCCAGTTGATGATTCAGGCGACTGGTGAGGGAAAAGATCCACTCTACGCCGAAACAGAGACGAAGTTTTTTCCAACCGTTGTCCCAGCGGAAATCGAGTTCGTCCAAGATGGCCAAGGCAAGGTGACCCATCTCGTTCTGCATCGGAACGGGCACGACATAAAGGCGCCGAAGAAGTAGCCGGCCCGGGCATGGAGGCCGCTAGTGGACGAATACCGGACCGTGTACGAATATTGCTGAAGGGCTGATGAGTCCTGAAAAACGCCCCGTAGCCACTTGGTCCTATAGTCGGCATTTCGGACACTAGCTAGCCGGTTTTACGGCAACTTGCCGGGCCGAGAGACCAGAAGACGGCCGCCAGAGGCAAGTGTGAGCCGGGACGGCGACGAGATCGCACTCAAATGCAGCGCATTTAGATGCGCTACCTCACGGCCACCCAAGACAACAACTACTTCGTAATCGCCTGACGGGACTTCAGAGAATGCGAAGCTGCCGTCCCCAGCAGTGCGCGCCACCAGTTCGCCATGTCCGCCGATCAAGTGTATCTCTGCTGAGCGCACCGGCCGGCCGGACGCATCGGTCAGAGCTCCCCTCCATGCACTTGCCTCACCAGCCGGCAATTGCGTCAGGTACACGGCCCGTTCATTTGGATTCTGCGTTGGTATGGAGACAATGTGGTTTTGTCCGCCGACAACATTCCTGCTCTCGGGTGATATCGCCGGCGCGTGTGACTTTGATGGGTTCGCGGCTGCGGCCGGCCAGGGCCGAGGCTGTCGTTCGCTCGCTCCCACTGAGGTGGACCCGGAAGCCTCCTCAGACCCGCTCATGGGTGTATCTGGGGTCGTCGCTCGATTGAGTCGTTCCACCACCGCTTCAATCGGAGACATCCGTCCATTCGAACCCGGGACGGGCAGGTGAGCGATCGACCGGCTCAGCAAAAATCCAAAGGCAACGATTGTGGCCAGCGACAGCGTGCCGCCGAGGAGAATCGATCCACGCCCTATCGGTTCCTCGTCCAGAACCTTGAAGCAGGGAATACCCTCGGCATTGGGTGAAAGCGACGCTGCTTCTGTCGCCGCATAGGAGTTCCGGTAAGCCTGCGGGAGTCCGACTAAAACGTCCGCCACCAGGTCCCACAAGAGGCGGGCCCTTTTGAAAAAACCTGTCTCGTCGCGGAGACGGTCCCGAATCAATTGGAGCGCCTCACCCTCGTATTCCTTACGGAACCTCGAAGGATACAGACGAAACAGGCGAGTGTACATCTTCTCAGACATAATCCCCCCTCAGGATTTTTCGGGCTCGCGCAACACGCAAAACGTCCGCCATCTTTTCCGCCTCCGATCGCGCCATTTTGCGGCCGGCTACGGTCAACCGGTAATAGCGGCGGCGCTCTGAGCGTACGTCGAGGTTCTCCGGCCGATCAACCTCCTCGATCAGCTTTCCCTCAAGGAGCGTTTGGATGGAACCATACAGGGTTCCCGGCCCAAGGCGAAGACGCCCGCCAGTCTGCTCCTCAACCTGCCGCATGATTGCGTATCCGTGCAGGTCGCCATCGGCCAGGGCAAGCATAATCTGGAACGCAGCGGAGGGTAGAGGATGAAGTTTCCGTTTTGGCATTGTTCCTCGATAATCGATATATCGATGAACGACTGTATATCCGCTCGATGCTACTTGTCAACCGACCTTGAATCGTGCCTGATTGTGGATTTAAGGGGTCGCCGTTCCGAACGAGCACACAAGACAGAGGGCTGCGAATGTCGGGTCAACGCGGACTCGACGTTGGCGAGAGCCACCTAAGAACTAGCCAGCCCTCCTCTGCTCGCTTAGTGTTCGAGATGCCGGTTATACGTCCACATGCCAGAGACATAGACGATTGGACGACTCAGTGACTTTGCCTGAAGTCAACAGTTGAGCCAAGGCGAGAAGCCGGGTTCAACCAGGCTTCCGCCGCCACCTTTAGCTGTATCTCTCGCATGACCATCTCAAAACGTCAAATTCCTATTTCGCCTGTGCTAGCCCCAGCAATAACCGCAGCAATTTTATCGAGTATCTGGTTCCAGCCCTCCAATTGCCCGCTATTCTTTGCGCTCTCCATGGGTTCATTTCCAATGTGGGTGAGTTTCGTCTGGCCGTTCCCAAGATCCTCAAAGATGGTCACGTCGTACGCACCGTCTATGGCCTCATGTTCTATTCCTAATTGCGCAGGCTCAACCTTGTTTCCCTCCGAGTCCGAAAAGTACATGGAGGAAACGATCTTCTCGTGCAGAACAATCTCGTGGTATTCAACCGCATTCCAGAACTCCTGCCCATCCGGCGCCTTCATGCAGTAGAGAGATTTTCCCCCAACGCGAAAATCCATCTGACAAACCGGAGCAGTAAAGCCCTTCGGTCCCCACCACTGCATCACGTACTTCGGGTCTGTCCACGCCTTCCAAACCAACTCGCGTGGGGCATCAAAAACTCTTGTGACAACCATCCGCTCAATTTCGCTAACCGTGTTTTCTGCCATCTCTGACCTCCTCTTTCTTCATTTGATTTACAACTACATCCAGTTTGTCGAAGCTCTCTTCCCAGAATCGGCGATAGCTAATCGCCCAGTCGCTGACTGTCTTGATCGCCTCTGGCCTAAGTGTGCACACACTCTCTCGTCCACGCTTCGTCTTGATCACAATCCGCGCCCGCACTAGGTAGGCAATATGTTTTGAAATCATCTGCTGTGAGAGTGCAAACGGTTCCGTCAATCCATGCACAGAGGCTGGCCCGTGGGAGAGTCGTTCGATCATTGCCCGGCGGGTTGGATCAGACAAAGCCGCAAATGTTGTACCCAGATTATCCACAACCATATAGTTGTGGATCGCATGGTCAATGTCAAGTGTGAATTTTGCGATTCTTGATTTCTGTTCCCTGATCTCTGAACCCTGACACCTGCGCTGATTGATACTCCGCGTAGGAAGGCGAGCCGGCAAGGGTTATGGCGCTGGCATCAGGGGCAGGAGGAATGTGGACTGTCTCTGGAACCTTCTCGGTGTCTCACCGCCCTGTTCGGCAAGTGATCTTTGCCAGACGACTCGCTAGGACCTACGCGGTGAGTGGTAAATCGCCAACGCCCTCACCGACGACGATGTGCCTCCACATGGACGAAAAGTCGGCAAATCGGACAGTTGACCGTGAGCCGGGCCCCAACGGTCCGGACAGCTAACGTTCCTCGGACAGGTGGATTTCGGATTCCCGTTAACTACTGGCGGCGTGAATAGGTCTCTCCTGGTCGCTGGTATTCATTGCTCAAGGCGGCCCGGCCCGGCGTACCGTTGACCGGGAAACAACTTTAAGAGAAGAGTTTGCCGAACCTCTCCCCGTCTATACCTTTGGCATAAAGTGATCGGCCGAATCGAGATCGGTGACCACTCCGCTATGGATCCCAAATAGATCGGGCGATGCCAGATCGCTGGCCAGTTCTATTTCGGTATCAACCGAGGTCGGCTTTCCTTCGATGGCGGCGTTCTCGCGCATCAGTTCTACCTGGGCCTGGATACGTTTGAGGTCGCTCTCATTCTCCCGCAGCAGCCGGTCTCGATTGCGCAGATTCTCCAGCCGCCGTTCCAGGATAGCGACCGTTGCTTGCTGCGAGCGGACCAGGGCCGCCGATTGGTTTGGAGCTGCACTGCCTTGTTTCAGGTCTGCAATGGAGCGCTCCAGACCTTCCCCGGACTCAAGACCAAGCTCGTTGGTCAGGTGGTCACGCGCGACCAAAAGCTTGAGGAATATCCATTGCAGCTTTTCCAGGCTTGCCCTGGTGCCGGCCATGAGCTGGGCATCGACGCCGAGCTTTTGATAGATGGAGAGCACCCGTGCCGAGCTTGCCTGCAGGCCGTTCAATCTTGTTTGCAGGTCGGCAGGCAGGGCTGCGATCAGGGCTGCCCGCCGGGAGGCCGCATCCTCGAGCGCAGGAGCGGCGGATCGGGAATCAACTACTTTTTGAAATCGCGGATTGAACGCCAGCGCGGAAACAACAATTGTCTCCAGTCCCAGGGCGGCGAGCCAGATACTGGGCTCAACGAAGCCGAGCACTCCCAGGCCGAACACGCCCATGGCGTTGACCGGCACGCGGCCGAGACCAGGCACGGGCACGCCGACCAGAAACGCCGCCTTGAGGTAGCGCCACATAGAACCGCTAGGAGCGCGTCCTCTCGCCATCGGGCGTGCTCACCGACGGGAGGGTTTCGATGGCGCCGCTGCCGATCTGCTGCGGTTGTTGTTTCGCTTCAAATTGAGCCAGCGCCTGTTCGGCCAGGGCACTCTGTTCCGCTTCCCGGATGTGGACATCGTGCAGGTCAAGGCTGTCGACCGCGACCCGCACCCGGCCCGCCGCCTTGTACCGCTCTTCGTTTACCATCTCTTCCAGCCGGTTAAGCGTCTCGCCGCTGCCGCCCAGCTCGGTGACCATGCCTGAAGCCATTTGCGTAATCTCGGCCATAGCCCGCTTCATCTTCAGATCACTGATGCCCGATTTGAGGGACTCGATCTTCTGCCGGGCAATCGAAATGGCAACATCGCGGGCCCGCACCAATTCCTTGTAAGTGGTCTCCGCTTGCTCCATCTGCTTGCGGTTCTCGTCCAGTTCCCGCTCGACCGTCTGCAATCGGAGGGCATAGCGGCCGGCCGCCGCGCGATCACCCACCTTCAGATTCGCACTGGTCCTGGCGCGAAGATCGTTTTCGTCGCTTTCCAGCTTGCGCACCTGGGCAATCAGCCTTTCGACCAGGCCCGCATGCGCAGCCAGGCCGCTGTTGAACTTGCCAATCTGCTTGCGCAGGTTTTCCTGTTCGACTTCCAGAAGCGCCTCAGGATTCTCCCGTTCGAGGCCCGAAATGAACAATCCGAAAAAACCGTAGAACAAGTTCGATATTCGACGGAACATATTGGATCTCCTAGTGAGCTTCGCGGCGCTGCCAGCTCGCGAGCAGGTTAGTGACAACTTCGGCCTTGGGCGCGGCGCATATCCTGCCGAGGTCTATCTTAATGCCATTGGTTTGATAGCGGGTCCAGGGAGAGTCCGGGGTCCTGGTGGGCACGTTCGGGTTGGCCGGCCGAAAGCCGTGGTTGATCGATTCCCGCTGCACCGGTTCGCTCAGCAGAAAGTCGGAGAAACGCCTGTGCCGCTTGGCGCTGGTCGTCCGAGCTCCAGGACGCGTTCAGTATGTAATACGGGTTTTCATTCCAGATGTTGTACTCGGGATAAATCACGTGAATCGGTCCCCACCGGCCTTCTGCGTTCTTGAGGTAGTCGATGGCCACGCTCTCGTAAACCAGCAGGGCGTCGTAGCTGGATGGACCCTTCAGCACCATCTCGCGCATCAGGTTGCCGGTGCTGTTGGAGTCGCTGCTGGCGGCCGATTCCAGCTGCGATAACCAGGCTTGAAACTTGATGTCGGTGACTTCGCCAACGGTAAGGTCGTCGGTCTTCTTGAAGTAGTTGTGGCCTGCCAGCAGCAGTGCAAGAATGCCGGAGTTCGAGTCTCCCGGATTGGTGTGGCCGAACTTGAACAGCCCCCAGTCCGGCTGTTTGCCGATGGTCTGCCATCCCCCGGGTTCATGCAGCGCACGATTGACGGTGTCGAAGTCGACCGCGCCGTAATGCTGCTTGAATGCCTGGTAGCGCTCTTCCCACATCACAAAAACCATCGGTGTCAGGGCCAGCGGTTCTTCCTTGAGAATGGGGTTCGGAACCATACTTTGCCTGCCAGTCCTCCACGAACGTGTTTTTGTAGACAGCGCTCGCGGGCGACCACACGTCGATGCGCTTATCCCCGGAGAGCGCCGCATGCGCTCCTTCCAGCGAACCCATGGGAATGAGGTCCACTTGAATGTGCTTTCCCTCGGGAGTCGATTTAAATTCCTCGACCGCCGCTTCCAGCCACTTTTGCTTTTCCGTTCCATAGGCGATGCCGATTTCGACGTTCTTGCTATCGCCGGTCAGGACGTTGCCGGCATTCAGCGCGGCCGGGAGAACATGGCGCCGTTGAGCCAGCCAATAGGCGCCGGCGACACAACCGACGACGAACAGGGCAATGACTGTTTTGCCTAACCACGTGAGCGAAGGGCGATCGGTGTTGTTGGCCATGGATTAGAAGAAAGTGGAGATGTCGCGAAACACTTCTACGATATTGGTCGGTGTTCCATCGTAGGCTTTGCCCTGGGTGGAGTCGGCGATCTGCTGCAGTACATCCCGCCGGGCGTCATGCCCGTAGGCGATGGTAAAGATGCGAATAGTATGGGTCTCGGCGTCAGGGTGAATCTTTGCCAGCAGCTGATCAAGGGTTTCCGTACTCTTGTTATCCTCCCCGTCGGTGAGCACCACGAGGGCGCGGATATGATCGCCAGGCTGCTGCAGCAAATGCGCATAGCCTTGATCTACGGCGTCGTAAAGAGCAGTCTGGCCGGCGGGAAAGACGGAGTCGATCGCGGTATCGGAGACCTGGCGTCCCTGGGCCGCAGGCTGATCCTGGCTGGCCCAGGCCGCGGTGGTGTTGAACGGTAGCAGGGAGAAATCGTCCTTGTCGCTGAGCAGCGAAACCAGCTGTTTCGCCCCCGCCTTGGCTGCAGACATTTTGTCCTCTTCCCGCATGCTGCCGGAGGTGTCGAGCACCAGCACAATGTCTGCTGCCTTCTTCTCGTCGTTGTCCCATTGCTGCTGCAGGGCCGCGATCACCTCGGAAGACGGCACCTCCAGGGTGGTGGTGGGTTGCTTGGGATCAACCCCGTGCGCGGCATCGATCGGCGGCCCGACGGCAACATCGGGTGAGCCGGGACGAAAGCCGTAGGTCATTGCCTTCTCCTGCTGCGGACGGCCGAGCAGGTAGCGAATGTAAATCTGCGCCGCTTCCTGCCTTTCCGGGGTCACCCAGGGGCGATTCACAATGCCGACCGGATGATCGCTCCAGAACGTGCCTTCGCGAGGATAAATCGCCACCACCGGGAACGGCATGGAGCTGACTTTGGCATACGACTCGACCACCATGCTCTCGTACAATACCGCAGCGGATAAATATTCCGGGCCGCTGTCGAATAGTTTTCGGCCAAAGAAGCCGGTAGAACTGCCATAGTGCACAACGGAATTCTCGATGCCGCTGACAAAAGCGCGCGTCTTGGGATTTTGCACATCGGCGAGCGTGAGCCCGCGTACTTTTCCGGTGGCGGCATAGTTCTCGGCGATGAGGGAAATGATGCCGCTGTTGCTGTACGCCGGGTGGGTGTGGCCGAACTTGAAGCTGCCCCATTGGGGAAATCCATAGGTGCTCCAGCCTTTCTTGTCTCGTGCCAGGGACAGGATGTCCGCCCAGCCGATGGGCTTCTTTCCCCAGCCGATGGCTTCGGCCATCGGCTTCCACATAGCAATCACGACCGGCGAAAGCAGCAGGTTTTGCGTGGCGCCAATCAAATCCTGGCCCGTGGCGGCGCGAGATTTTGCGTTCCCGAGCTTGATGAACACATTCGAAGCCGGGCTGGTGAGATCGTCCTGTTCCGCGCCGCTCAGTACATCATCGATGCATTCGCCAGACCCCTTTGGGATGGCTTTCACCAGGATTCGTCTTGCCGCCGGCCGTCCGTGCGCCGCTTTGATTGAAAGCGGCGGTTACGTCGTCAATCCACTTCTGCTTTTCGGAGCCGTAGGAGAAGAGCAGCTGAATCTCATCTTTTGAAGTTTGTTGCTGGGGGCCGCTTTGGCGGGCGGTCTCCGTCTTCGACCGGCAGCCAAGCTGGAGCGGGAGTAAGGCGGTAAGGAGGAGCAGCACAGAAACCTTACGACTTGTCATCTATTTCCCCGCTTCCAAGGATACTCGATGTGGCGGATCTAGCCTGGATCGCGCAATGGCGCTAAGAATCTTGACCTACTACGAACCCGGGGTGCCCCATATCTCGCTCGTTTTTGGCGAGATGTGGGGGGCGACCGTTGGTCGCCCCTTTACCACCTGGACGGATACCAGTCGCAGTGCAGTGGAATCCCACATCTCGCGAAAAACGAGCGAGATACCCCGAATTTCCTGCACGCAGCACCGGACAAGACCACTTGTGCGCCTTTCTTTAAGGAAAGGCGCATGAAGTTTGCGGAACCCACTAAGCTCCTCCGGAAATCGGGGATATGGGGCACCCGGGTTCGTGGCAGGTTAATCGCAGGACGCTTTGTTACATCGCGGGATAAACGTGCATCTGTGTGACGCACTACACTAGCACCGACTTCGGAGCCGCATGGAGTCGCGTGGGCGGGACGAGACGCGGGATCCCTCAGGCGCCAGCGGCCACTGGCCAGTAGACAATCGATTGATTATGATGGCTGATCGAAAAGTTTGCCGGATGGAACGAGGAAATTCTCATGAAAATGCATGTCGCCTGGCTTTTATTGTGTGCACTCCTAATCACATCTCACCGTGCATCAACCGCGCAGGAGGCGCCTGATGCCAGGCTGTGGTTGACGACTGCGGATCGCTCCGCGCTGCTCGCCGCGCAGAAGGACCCATTGCGCTTTTCTTCACCCGCGAACGGGCTTCCGAACATCGACGTAAATGACATGCAGCAGTTCCAATCCATAGATGGCTTTGGTTTTGCTCTGACCGGAGGCAGCGCGCAGCTTCTCATGCGCATGGAGCCCGGCGCGAGGGCAGACCTGCTCAAGGAGCTCTTCGCAACCCAGGCCAACGACGTCGGGGTTAGCTACCTCAGGGTAACCATTGGGTCTTCCGACATGAATGAACGCGTGTATTCGTACGATGATTTGCCACCGGGTGAGACCGATGTGAATCTTGCCCGCTTCAGTCTGGGTCCTGACCGCGCTGACGTCATTCCGGTACTCAAGCAGATTCTGGGGATCAATCCCGCAATCAAAATCCTCGCCTCGCCATGGTCTGCCCCAGCGTGGATGAAGACGAACGATCGGGCGAAAGGCGGCCACCTGAAGCCTGAGTACTACGGGCCGTACGCCGCCTACTTTGTGAAGTACATCGAGCAGATGAAGGCCGAGGGCATCTCCATCGCAGCCATCACGGTACAGAACGAGCCATTGAACCCCAAGAACACGCCCAGCATGGTGATGTTCGCTGAGGAAGAAGGCACGTTTATCGCCAAGTATCTGGAACCGGCTTTTCGCAATGTGGGAACGACCACCAGGATACTCTTGTACGACCACAATCCGGACGTGCTTTCCTACCCTCTGTCGATCCTCGAGGACCCGGCTGCCGGCAAGTATGTCGATGGAACTGCTTTTCACTTATACGGCGGTGTGCCCTCCGCACTGACAGAAGTGCATAATGCGTACCCAAACAAGAATCTATACATGACCGAGCAGGCGATCACCGGCCCTGAGGAGGAACCGCTTCCGATCGCCGCGGCTGTCAGCGGAGTGTTGATTGCCGCCACGCGGAACTGGAGCCGCAACGTACTGCTCTGGAATCTCGCCGCCGACCCAAAGAATGGTCCCCACACCAACGACGGAGGATGCACAGGCTGCCAGGGCGCCGTCACTCTGGACGGCAACCGCATTTCTCGTAATGTGGCGTACTATGCAGTCGCACACTTTTCCAGGTTTGTGCCACCGGGATCCGTACGCGTGGGGTCCAGTGAGCAGGAGCAGCTTGCATCGGCCGCGTTTCTCACCCCCGACGGCAAGATCGTGCTGGTGGCATCGAACACGGCCAACTTTCCCAAGAGCTTTAACGTGAAGTATCACGGCGTGTGGTTCACAACCATGCTGCCTGAGGAATCGGTGGGAACCTATGTGTGGTAGCAAAACGGGCCAGTGGGTGGCCACAACCGGTCTGATAGCCGCGCTGTTGGCGCACGCTGCCTCTGCTGCGATGGCCGCAAGCCGCAGAAAAACTGATCTGGGTCCGAATGTTTTTATCTTCGGCCCATCGATGCCGGCATCGGCCATTCAACGCCGGATCAATGATGTCTACGCCCGGCAACACGACGAGTTCGGCGCTGAACGCGATGCCCTGATGTTTCTCCCGGGCGAATACAAAGTGGATATCCCGATCGGGTTTTACAGCGAAGTGGTGGGCTTAGGAGCTTCTCCGGATGACGTGCGTATCGCAGGCAACGTGCACTCAGATGCGGCCTTACCGAACAACAACGCCACGACCACCTTCTGGAGAGCGGCCGAGGGTTTCTCTGTAACTCCGGCTGGGGGCACCATGCAATGGGCGGTATCGCAGGCAGCACCCTTTCGGCGCATGCACATTCGCGGCGATATTGTGCTCCATCAGCACGGTGGCTGGGCGAGCGGCGGTTGGATGTCTGACGACCTGATTGATGGCAACGTCGGTTCCGGTTCGCAGCAGCAATGGATCTCGAGAAACACCGAATGGGGCAGTTGGCGTGGCGCTAACTGGAACATGGTCTTCGTAGGCATCCCCAATCCGCCCGCGGGGCAGTGGCCTGTGCCCCCCTATACCGAGGTCTCCGAAACTCCGATTATTCGGGAGAAGCCGTTTTTGCAGGCCGATAAAGCGGGAAATTTGAGCGTCCGCATTCCTTCCCTGCGCACCCGGAGTGTGGGCATCACGTGGCACGGCGGGAACACGCCCGGGAGATCGATACCGATCAGCCGCTTCTACGTTGCCCGGCCAAATGCCGATAGTGCCGTCACCATCAACGCCCATCTGGCCAAAGGGGAGAATCTGCTATTGACTCCCGGCATTTACAAGCTGACAGAAGCGCTCCGCATCTCCCGGCCCAACACGGTGGTGTTAGGACTTGGCTTCGCTACCCTGCAGCCGACCAACGGTACGGCGGCAATGGCTACCGCCGACGTGGATGGAATTATCGTTGCCGGTCTGCTGTTCGATGCCGGAGTAAAACAATCGCCGGTCCTTCTGGAAGTGGGCCCGGTGGGAAGCAAGGGTCGGCATCTTCAGAATCCGATTTCTCTTCATGACGTCTTCTTCCGCGTCGGCGGCGCCGGCGTGGGCCGCGCGGAAGTCAATCTTCAGATCAACAGCAGCGACGCCATCCTCGATCACACCTGGATCTGGCGAGCCGATCACGGCTCAGGCGTGGGCTGGCTCAGCAACACCAGCGCCAACGGGCTTATCGTCAATGGAGATAACGTCACCGCTTACGGTCTTTTCGTGGAGCACCATCAGCAATTTCAAGTGCTTTGGAACGGAAACAACGGGCGAACTTATTTCTATCAATCCGAAATTCCGTACGATCCACCGGATCAGGCCAGTTACGGGAGCGCACCCGGTACAAACGGCTGGGCTGCTTACAAAGTATCGAATGATGTGACCAGCCACGAGGCTTGGGGCCTTGGGATCTACAGCGTCTTTCTGCATCCCGGGGTCACGCTGACCCGTGCCATAGAGGTCCCAAAGACCCCCGATGTGAAGTTCAACCACATGATTACGGTTGCTCTGGGCGATTACGGCGAGATCAGTCACGTCATCAACGATTTGGGTGAAGCGGCCTCACTTCACCCGCGGGTCACACCTAAGGTCACGATTTATCCATAAATGACCCAATTCGCCCGACATGTTCTGCGGGTTAGATTCACAGATCAATTGAGCGTTCCGCTGGCATCGGCGCGGGGCGAGGCTCTCGCTATAATAGAAGTGGTGTTGTCCGCCTGAAACAGTGCGGAGCAATCGCAGCCATGCTCAAGACCACCAGGGAAGAAATGACGACAGCGCAGCAACATCCTCTGCAAAAGATCCTCGAAAGTCGAATCGCCATCATCGACGGAGCGATGGGTACGACTATCCGCACCTACGGCATGAAGGAAGCCGACATCCGGGGGGAGCGCTTCAAGGACTCGACCAAGGACCTGCTGAACAACGGAGACCTCTTCTCCCTCACCCAGCCGGACATGATCTGTGACATCCATCGCCGGTTTTTGGAAGCCGGGGCGGACATCATCGAGACCAACACCTTCGGCGCGACCAGCATCACCCAGAGCGAATTCTTCGTGGAGGATCCGCGCGAGCACGGCGGCCGCAAGGATCCCGACTTCTACCAAAAGGTCATCGATGATCCGTTCCTCAACGGCCTGGCCTGGGAGATCAATGAGAAGTCGGCGCAGCAATGCCGTCACGTGGGCCGATCGTGTAGCGAGCGCAACCTCGCGTCAACGTTTCGTGGCGGGAGCGATCGGGCCGCTGACCGTGTCTCTCTCCAACTCGCCCGATGCCGATGACGCAGGCTTCCGGGTAGTCACCTTCGATCAGGTCAAAGCCGCCTACAAGCACCAGGTGCGCGCCCTCATCGCCGGCGGTGTAGATCTGCTCCTGGTAGAGACCATCTTCGACTCGCTCAATGCCAAGGCGGCGCTGGTCGCCATCCGTGAGGTTTTCGACGAGGACGGCAAGCAACTGCCGGTGATGATCTCCGCGGCGGTAGGGCGTGGCGGCGAGACGCTGATCTCCGCCCAGACCACCGAGGCCTTCTGGAACGCGGTGAAGCACGTGAAGCCGCTGTCAGTAGGGCTCAACTGCTCTCTCGGCCCCGATCTGATGTATCCCTTCCTGGAAGAGCTTTCGGAGAAGGCCAACGTAGCGATCTCCTGCTACCCCAACGCCGGTTTGCCGAATCCGCTGTCGGAAACCGGGTTCGATCTGGGGCCGCAGGACATGGCTCGCTATCTGGGTGAATTTGCCAAGGGAGGCTGATCAATATTGCCGGCGGCTGCTGCGGCAACACCCCGGAGCACATCGCGGCGATCGCCAAAGCGCTCGAAGGTAAGCCTCCGCGCAAGTGGGAATACGCCCACCAGAACGGGAGCAGCAGCGTGAGTGTGGCCGAAACCCTGATCGTGGCCGAGGCCCCGGACGGAAACCAAGCCGCTCCGTCTGTCCGGATCACAGCCCTTCACCCAGCAGCCCGGCGTCTACATCATGATCGGTGAGCGGACCAACGTGGCCGGTTCGCCCGAAGTTCGCCAAGCTGGTGAAGGAAGGCAAGTTCGAAGAAGCGGTCAGCGTAGCCCGGCAGCAGGTGGAGAACGGGGCCAACGTCCTCGACATCTGCATGGACGAGGGCATGATCGACGGCGTCGCGGCCATGACGCGCTACCTGCAGTTGCTGGCCAGCGAGCCCGAGGTCGCCAAGGTGCCCTTCATGGTCGACTCCTCGAAATGGGAGGTCATCGAGGCCGGGCTCAAGTGCCTGCAGGGCAAGGGCATCGTCAACTCGATCTCGCTCAAGGAAGGCGAAGAAAAATTTCGCCAGAACGCCGCTACGGTGCTCAAGTACGGCGCGGCCGTGGTGGTGATGGCCTTCGACGAGAAGGGCCAGGCCGCGACCTACGAGGAGAAGATCCGCATCTGCGAGCGAGCCTACCGGATCCTGGTCGACGAGGTCGGTTTTCCGCCCGAAGACATCATCTTCGACCCCAACATCCTCACCGTGGCCACCGGCATGGAGGAGCACAACAACTACGCCGTCGACTTCATCAACGCCACCCGCTGGATCAAGGCCAACCTGCCCCACGCCAAGGTGAGCGGCGGCGTCTCCAACATCTCCTTCAGCTTTCGCGGCAACAACAAAGTGCGCGAGGCCATGCACTCCGCGTTTCTCTATCACGCCATCGAGGCGGGCATGGACATGGGCATCGTGAACGCCGGCATGCTCGAGGTGTACGAGGAGATCGAGCCGGAGCTGAAGGAGCTGGTCGAGGACGTGCTGCTCAACCGCCGTCCCGACGCCACCGAGCGGCTGGTCGACTTCGGCGAAACGCTCAAGGGCGCAGGCGCCGTGGTGAGCGAAAAGAAGGCCGAAGAATGGCGCCACGGCACCGTCGAGGAGCGTCTTTCGCACGCCCTGGTCAAGGGGATTGACACCTACATCGAGATCGACACCGAGGAAGCCCGCGTCAAGCTGGGCCGCCCTCTGCTGGTGATCGAAGGCCCGCTGATGGACGGCATGAGCGTGGTGGGCGATCTGTTCGGAGCGGGCAAGATGTTCCTGCCCCAGGTGGTCAAGTCCGCCCGCGTGATGAAGAAGGCGGTAGCCCACCTGACGCCCTTCATGGAGGCGGAGAAGGTGGCGATGGCCGCGGCCGGCCAGGAAGTCCAGGCGCAGGGAAAAATCGTGCTCGCCACGGTCAAGGGCGACGTGCACGACATCGGCAAGAACATCGTCGGCGTCGTGCTCGCCTGCAACAACTACGAGGTCATCGACCTGGGCGTCATGGTCTCCTGCGAAAAAATCCTCGAGCGCGCCAAGGCCGAGAAGGCCGACCTGATCGGCCTGAGCGGCCTCATCACGCCCTCGCTGGACGAGATGGTGCACGTGGCCCGCGAGATGGAGCGCCAGGGATTCAAGCTGCCGCTGCTCATCGGCGGAGCCACCACCAGCCGCGCGCACACCGCCGTCAAGATCGCGCCGCAACTACAGCGAGCCGGTGGTCCACGTGCTCGACGCCAGCCGCGCCGTGCCGGTGACCACCAGCCTGCTGAGTGACGATGGCAAAGCGGCGTTCGTGGTCGCAGCATCGCGCCGACTACGAGAGGCTGCGCAAGGCCCACGCCCAGCCCAAGCAGAAGGTCGTAGGCATTGAGACCGCCCGCAAACGGCGGACGCCGATCGAGTGGCGTGCCGAGGACATACCCACGCCCGCGTTCACCGGCGTACGCGTGCTGGATAACTTTCCCCTGGCGACCCTGCGCGAGTTCATTGACTGGTCGCCGTTCTTCCACACCTGGGGACTCAAAGGCATTTACCCCCGCATCTTCGATCACCCGGAGTACGGAGCGCAGGCGCGCCAGATCTTCACCGAAGCCAATGCCCTGCTCGACAGGATCATCGCGAAGAAGCTGATCACGGCCCGCGGCGTCTACGGCTTTTTCCCCGCCAACGCGGTGGGTGACGATGTCGAGCTCTACACCGACAGCACGCGGACCAAGGTGCAGCAGCGCTTCCACTTCCTCCGCCAGCAAGCCAACCGTGAAGGCAGCGAGCCCTGCCGCTCGCTGGCCGACTTCATCGCGCCCAAGGAAACCGGGCTGCGCGACCACATCGGAGCCTTCGCCGTGACCAGCGGCATCGGTCTCAAGGAGCTCTGCGACCGCTTCCGGGCGAAGAACGACGACTACAACGCCATCATGGCGGAGGCCATCGCCGACCGCCTGGCCGAAGCCTTCGCCGAATGCCTGCACAAGCGGGTGCGCGAGGAATGGGGTTACGGCTGCAAGGAAGGTCTGAGCAACGCCGATCTCATCGAAGAGAAGTATCGCGGCATCCGGCCGGCCGCGGGTTACCCAGCGTGCCCGGATCACACCGAGAAGGGCCCGCTCTGGCGTCTGCTCGATGTGCAGACAGAACACCGGCATGCTGATCACGGAGTCCTTCGCGATGTGGCCCGGCTCGAGCGTAAGTGGGCTCTACTTCGCCCACCCGGAATCCCGCTATTTCAGCCTGGGCAAGATCGACCGCGATCAGGTCGCAGACTACGCCGAGCGCAAAGGGATGAGCGTGGCAGAGGTCGAGCGCTGGCTCGGGCCAAATTTGAACTACGATCCCGCAGAATAGCCTGAAGCGCTGCGCCGCACAAGAAAGTGCGACCAAGTACACTTGATCACATCTGAGTTGTGTGTGTGATTAACCCCTACGAGCGAACACCCTCGGGGTCGCTTTCTGTCCAGCGGATGGGGCCACTCCTCTAGTGGGCGCAACCTTTCCATTCCTCGCGCGCATCTTCAGAGCCTTTCGCTATCGTGATTTCCGCCTTATGTGGTTTGGGGCATGCGCCTCCACCATCGGCACATTCGTACAACAATTTGCCCAAAGCTGGCTGGTCTACGATCTCACCAAAGACCCCTTCTACCTGGGTTTGGATCTCTTCCTGGGACAACTTCCCATTATTATGTTTTCTCTGTTTGGCGGGGTCTTCGCCGATCGCCTGGACAGGCGAAAAATGTTGCTCACCTCCCAGTACATACAGATGGCCTGCGCCTTCCTGCTGGCGGTTTTATTTCTTACCCAAGTAGTCCAAGTCTGGCACATCCTGACGCTCTCTTTCATCGTGGGAGTTGGGCAGTCCTTTGGCGGTCCGGCATATTCAGCGCTGCTCCCGACCCTGGTTGGTCCTGAAGACCTGGCCAATGCGATTGCCATGAACTCGATCCAGTTCAACCTGGCGCGCATCCTCGGCCCGACCATCGGGGGCTTTACTTACACCCTGCTCGGCGCAACCTGGTGTTTCACTCTGAACGGCGTGTCCTACCTTGCGGTGATCGCTACGCTGTTCATGATTCGGGTCAAATTTGTGCCGGCTAAGTCACACGAGCCGGTCCTGACCAGCATGGCAGAGGGCATTCGCTTCATACGATGTCGCGAGGGGATGAGTGCGCTGGTGGTGTTGGCGTTCTGCACCACATTATTCGGATTTTCGCTCACCGCATTCCTGCCCGTCTTCGTACAGACCATCTTTCACAAGGGCCCCGAAACGTACACCCTGCTGCTGGTCTTTTCGGGAGCGGGATCGATATGTGGCGCGCTCATCGTGGCAGCCATGGAAAAGTTCAAGGGGCGGACCCGCCTCACGGTTCTGATTCTGGCCTTCCTGGGATTCGTCATCGCTGCCTTTGCTCTATCCAAGTGGCTTCCCCTCTCCTGCCTGCTGATCTTCCTGCAAGGGGTGGCGATCATGGCTTCCGCCTCGCTCATGTTGTCACTGGTACAGATCATTACCACCGACGCCATGCGAGGGCGAGTGATGAGTGTGTACAACCTGGCCTTTCGTGCGGGGATTCCCCTGGGGAGTCTGAGCCTGGGAAAGCTCATCCCCATCTTCGGAGTTTCTACGGCTTTAGCGGGTGCCGGATCCTTGCTGGTGGCCGTGTCCCTCTATTTCCTGCATGGCGAAGGGAGACGTTACCTGATAGTGGGACGGTGGGAGCCCCCGCATTCATGCGGGAAGGAGCGCTTCAGCGCTCCGGAAAGAGTCTCGACTTTGATCCATGCGCTTTAGCGCCGGCAATTATGGGCGTTCGTTCCACCAATCCTCCGCCTAAGAACCTGCAAGTATAGGCGCGGTTAGCAGCGTGACGGACTTCTCCCCAGCCCCCAGCCGCGTCAGCGTCAGCACCGTGATGTCATCCTCCTGCCCGAAGGCCACGGCTTCTTGTGAGGCCTGGGAGGCGCTGGGCCGTGTGCCGAACAACACCTCCAGGCGCTCGAAGCCGTAGAGTTCGCCCGAGGGGCTGCGCGCTTCCAGCAGTCCATCGGTGTACAGGGAAAAATGATCGCCCTCGTGCAATTGCACTTCGACCTGGTGGTAGGCGGCAGTCGAGTCGAGGCCCAGCGGGAGCGCTCCGGGAAGGTCCAGCTCGCGGTTGTTCAGAAATGGGGCAGGATGGCCGGCACTGGAGAGAGTGCAGGTTCCATCAGGATCGAGCAGCACGGACGATGCAGGTCGCGAAACCGCCCTGCAACCGGCCGTGAAGACGTTGATTGATTTCGGCCAGCATCTGGGCGGGTTGGGGCGCGAATTTGGCCAGGGTGCGAATGGCCCCGACGATGAGGGAAACGGTCATTGCGGCCTGCAGTCCTTTGCCGCTCACGTCGCCCAGCACGATGAGGGTTGAGCCTCGCTCTGCGCCTTCCAGGGGGATGATCTGGAAGAAGTCGCCGCCGACCTCCTGCGCCGGACGGTAGGCGCTGGTGAGCGTAAAGCCCGGGATGGCGGGCAGAGTGTCCGGAACCAGGATCTGCTGCAGTTCGCGGGCGTTTTGGAACTCCCGCTCGAGGTTTGTCTGCCGCCGCTGATTGGCAATCGAATAGCGGATGACGGCGTAAACAATGGAGAGAAAGAGCAGCGTTCTGAGCAGAATCTGAACGTTGAAACTATTGCCGAACAAGGTGAAGAGTGGCAGCTGCATTTTTGCCCCAACGGTCCAGTGGGTGAAGCGAGTACCCTGATCGACGATGTTGCCGATGGAGTACCAGCTACCGCTCAACAAGGCAAAGATGGCTACCAGCCAGCGCGCGGAATCCAGCCGTTGGCGCCGTAGAATGGCGTAGATCACGAGCAGAATCGGGACCAATTCCAGCGGCAGGATGAGGGAGGTAAGAATGGCATCCGTGATCTGAATCGGGACTTCCGCTAGATTGAAGTGGATGGCCAAAGACAGAGCGCCGTCGAAAAATCCGACCAGCACAGAGACGGTGGCGCCGATCCGCGCCAGGCGCACAAGTTTTGGGTACTCATCGAGCTGAAGAAGGTAGATCAGGAGGAACCACTGGCAGATCTCTCGCACGCCGATCGCAGTCTGCACGATCCAGGTCAGCCAGATGGCGGACACCGGCAGGCGGATACCATTTAATAGCACTTCCAAACCCGGCATGAACGTGTAGGCGGCCATCCAGAAGAGCAGCCACTGTTTGCGGTCTCGCATCCAGGCGATGAAGCTGAGGATGGATGCCAAGCCGTACAGCGACGTGAGGCCGAAGAGGAACTGCCGGCTGCGCAGCCAATGGAAATCGAAGGAGTCTTTTTGGATAGCGACTGCCTGCGGACTGCCGACGAGCGGCAATCCTTCGAAGCCGCCCGCAGTCCCGTCATCGGTCGACATCAGTGGAGCTTTGAATACACGCACAGCGAGGACGCCGCTGCGGGCTGGGCCAAGGCCGTAGATCTGTGCCGGTATCGGGCTCTGCCAGTCTAGACGGGGCGGAAAGCTGCCCAAATGCCCGACTAGGACCCCATTCCAGTAGAGCTCATAAACGTCGTCGATGGCGGGGATCAGCAGCATCACGTCCGGCGATACTCCAGGGGCGGGAGTAATGTTGATTTGGCGTCGATACCAGGCGTAGCCGGTGTAGCTGGCGTGGCCCTGCGTACCCCACGGCGCGTCCGCGGAGAGCTGTTCCCAGCCGTTGTGGCCGGCCGCATCGTCGACACTGGGAGCAGCCCAGGCCGGGTTATCGCCCAAATGAAATTGCCACCGCCCATCGAGCGGTGCGACGCCTTTGCCCAGGCCTTCGATCGTGAGCGCTCGTGTAGGCGCGCCGGCAGGGGACGCGGGGAGGGCAGCGGCCATAGACCGGCAAGGGAGGGGAAAGGATTGCCGCAACGGCAACCAATGCCAGCGCTCTCAGCGGGGAGAGCAACGTTCTCAGGGACATGGGATGAAGTTTACTCTGTCGGTGCCGCTACCCAACAGGGCAAACTATTTTTGCACTCCGTCCGCCGGCGAAAGCGTGCCGTCACTGGGACGTGATGCCTTCGACGATAAAAATGCGGCTTTTCGCGGCGTTTTGCCTGATCGGCTTGATCGCCGCATAGGCAGGGGAATCATACCAGCCGCGCGCTCTCTCGGCGCTGTCGAAAGCAATCACCACGATGTGCTTTGGCGGTTCGCCCTCGAGCGGCCTGGGTCGTGCCGCCGCGGACGAGATAGCGGTAGTGGCCATCGAAAAGCGCCAGGGTTTGCCGGACCTTCTCTGCATAATTTTGCACGCCCGCAGGGTTCGTCACATCGACTTCCGCAATGAGATAGGCAGGTGGCGTCTCGGGTTGATCCGCATGAATCACTCCGACGCCCGCAACCCCGATCGAGGCACCGGCCAGCACGGCCAGCGCCAGTTTGTGGTTCGTTTTCATGACCGCATCCTCCCTTGTGTTTGTCACACTCACTTACGGTTGGGCCAGCGCATCGATGCCTGCCATGAACTCTTCGTAGCCGGGAGGCTCGCCGCCGCCGTGGGTTGAAAATCGAGTTCGTCATTCCTTCGCGCAATGAAGCCGTCGACGCTGGTCCCAATAAAGACAGACACCATTATCGTCAAATCCGTTTAACTACCTGTTGCTTTCCCAAAGGAACTGGAGCATGATTCCTGTTGGAAACCAAGACGTCGGGGAGCTATGAGACAAAAAGCAGATGTCCTGCAGGGAACATTGGCGTTGATGGTGCTCCGGACTCTGGATGTGCTGGGGCCGCTGCACGGCTATGGGATCGCCCGCCGCATCGAGCAGATCAGTGGCGACCCCTGCGAGGCGGGCCATGCGGGTCGATCCTCTGGTCGCGCTGCGATACGAATAGCGTGTGGACGAAAGCTCGTGAAGGAGTTGGATTGTGAGAAAATGGCACCGGTCTGCGTCTTGCCCTGCAAAGGTGAAATTTATGGTCCGGCGAATCGTGTTTGCGGTGCTTGCTATTTCGGCTTCTGGAATGTTGGCGCAGTCCCCGGCTCCGCGCCCGGCATTCGACGCATTTGAAGTGGCGACCGTCAAGCCGGTAGAGCCCGACGCCAAGAGCGGCCGGTTCATCAAAATGGAAGGTACGAACCGGTTTGTCGAAAAGGCCTATACGCTCAAGTTGCTGATCGCGGCTGCTTACGACCTCAATCCCCGAACTGTCTCCGGTGGGCCGTCATGGATCAGCTCCGACCATTACGACATTCTTGCCGTGACGCCCGGTGAGGTACGGCCCAACCATGATGAGCAGATGTCGATGCTACGGAGCCTGCTGGCGGAGAGGTTCAAGCTCACGTTTCATCGCGAACAGAAAGTGTTCTCGATCTACGAGCTGGAGGTAGCGAAGAACGGGCCCAAGCTTAAAGGGAGCGCGGCACGTCCCGATGAGCCTGCGATCGTGGGCCCGGGTGTGGTTTATCCGGAGCGTGTGGTGCTGCCGGGCCGCAACGCGACCATGGGCGACTTCGTTTCCTTGTTACAGCGGGCCATACTCGATCGACCGGTCGTCGACAAGACCGGTCTTTCCGGAAGGTACGACTTTGATCTGGAGTGGGAGCCGGACGAGACCCAGTTCGGCGGCGGCGTGACGCCGGCGTCCTCGGCAGCCACCAGCCCGCCTCTTTTTGAGGCTATGCAGCAAGAGCTTGGCCTGAGGCTTGAGGCGACGAAGGGACCGGTTAACGCGCTTGTCGTCGATACGGCGGAACGGCCTGCGGCGAACTGATCTGTGAAGGGTGCGAGAGACTGGAATGGCCAAGACCGACTTCAAGTCCGTTGACGAGTACATCGCCTCGCAGCCCGAGGCCGTTCAGGGCGTACTCGAGCGCGTGCGGAGCACCATACGCAAGGCGGTGCCGCAAGCGGAGGAAGTGATCTCCTACAAAATCCCCACATACAAACTGCAAGGTGGTCCGGTGCTTTATTTTGCCGGATGGAAACAGCACTTTTCGCTCTACCCGGTCACCGCCAACGTTGTTGCTGCATTCAAGGACGAGATCGCGCCTTACCTGGTTAAAAAGGCTACGCTCCGCTTCCCACTTGCGCAGCCCGTCCCGGTGAAGTTAATTGGACGCATCGCGAAGTTCCGCGCGAAAGAAGTCGCTGCACGTGAGAAGGCGTAGTTGCGAAACTGCCTACTAGTAGGTAGCGACCGAAACCCGCAGCACCTCGGGTTCTGAAGAGAAATTGAGTCCCCAGTCTGTTTGGTCTCCATTCAGGATGCGCATGAAGGTAAACGTGCCGTTCTCGTAGGTGCCTTCTTCGACACGCAGAAACTGCCGATGCTTGTTTGCCTCGGTGGGGTGGAAGTCCACACGTGAGGACAATCCAGTCACCAGAAACTGATTGTCCTTCAGTTGGGCAACCAGAGCACGGCCGATGGGCTCGGGATTGCCCTTGGCGGCTCCGTTCCGGACAGCTCCGTAGGAGACCACGGCGTCCCAGGTTCCGAAATGGAGTGTTTGCGTGACCTTGCCTTCTTCTTCCGCGACTGCCTGGAGCTTGCCCTGGAAATTAAGCCGGGCAATGTCACGCATCATGGGACCGATCAGCCGGTAGTTCTGCGCCGTCGGTTCGAGAAAGCTATCCCCGGTTTCCTCCGCATGCTGTGGGTGGGCTCGCGTGTAGTCCAGGCCAAACGGCGAGTAGCCAATGGCCTGAAGTCCAAGGGCAGAGAAGAAGAAGCGGGCTGCACTTGCCGAGCTGTTAGTCTCGGGGACGAACAAGGCGTTGTCTGGCCGGTGATAGAGCTGCAGCACCTTCAGATAGCTTGCGGTATCGGTCAAGTAGATATCAGGCGCGAGGATATCGATGGCAGGCGCCGCAACCTTCCAGATAGAAAGCACATTGTCAGTGGGACCGCCGCTCTCATAGCTGCCGGGTGCGCCCTTGAATGGATCGCGCAACGCGGCGTTGACATAAAGAGGCAACCCGTAAACCGCTTTGCCCGCAGCGGCAACCTTGTTGACATAGGTAGCCACTGCCCAGGCATGGAAGCACACGTCAGCCTCCGGGCCGAAGACGTCCTGCCAGTTCGCCGCGGAGGGTCCGGGCACCTTATTCATTGCGGCGAGGACGTTGGCAGGCACCGGGCCGGCGAAGAGTTTTTGCGCCGTCGGAGAATAATCGCGTAGGGCTCCCCATGCACCGGTTTCGTTCTCCACCTGCACCATCAATACGGTTCGGTCCGGGTCGGAGGCCTTGAGATGGCGCATGAATTCGGTGAATGCGCGGGTGTCCGCATCGAGTGATGCGGTAGCAAACGGGGAGGGGGAGTCAACCGCCTCGCCATTCTTATTGATCACGTGGAAGTAGCGCTCGGGCTGCAGCTTCATCCACTCGGGCATATAGTGCTGGCTGCCGTTCTTCCAGGTGCCGAACCAGAGCAGCACAAGATGCGCATGATGCTCGCGGGCCTGCGAGAGAACCGTGTCCATCGCCGTGTAGTCGAACTTTCCCTGCTGCGGCTCGAATTGTTCCCAATAGATAGGTATCTCGAGCGTGTTGGCATGCAAATACTCGATGGCGGACCACACCTTCGGAAGCATGGCCGGCCAGTCGCTGGAGTTATTCGCCTGCGCACCCAGGATGAGATACGGCTCGCCGTCCACAAGCAGAGCATAGCGGCCATCTTTCTGCTCCAGGCGCGGGATCGGGTGCTCCTCCGGCTGAGCTTGCAACGCGAAACCCGCGCTTGATGCCGCCAGGATGGCGGCGGCGATGAAGGTTTTCATCCTTCTCGATCCCCATTTCCCAAGTACCGTTTGATTTTATTGGACGAACGACCGAAACAGCAGGTCTCTCCACTACGCTCCCCCGGATTTCCCGCCAGAGAAGCTCCTTTGGATGCTGTGATCTGGCTTTGTATCAGGGCACGACTTTACAGGCTGCGGAAAACCTCTGGTTGTTGAAGGGTACGGGCTTTAGCCCGTACGTATCCGATTGAAAACAGGTCCGGCTTTAGCCGCCGAGGGCCGCTTTCTACTCGCAACAGCGACTTTTTCCGCGGCCCGACTAAAGTCGTGCCCTGATACAAAGCATCGGAGCGGTCATCACCAGAAAATTTGCACATTTCGCAAATTTGGATCTATCAACGTCTCTGAAATGTAGAAATACTTGCGTGAGTAACTGGCACAACCCGTTCACGGAAGATATTCGACCTCTGAATACTGCGGCTGGCGCTGTAGCTCTGAACGGGGCGTCCCTTTCAGGTACACATCGAAGAAAGTGCTGATGTAGTGCGCGGTCAAGAAAACCTGGCGGCGACCATCGATGCGCACGATCCCTAAAGCTTGGAGCACGCGCTTAAGAAGCGGACTCTTTAACATCGCTCCGTCGTCCGAGAACATGTAGTGATTCGCACCTCGGATCGCAATTTCCAGCCTGCCGTCAATGGGCTGGCGATCATAGATGGAGCGGATGTTCGCTTTGATCCGCTGACTCTCCGCATCGGACTCGCTTCTGTGGTCGCTCAACAAAAACATGAATGGCTGCGTGACGCCTTCGCCCACGACACTTCCCAGCGGAGCTCCATCCACATCGATGCCGGCCTTGCAGCGGGCATCGATGTGGCAGAATTGCAGGGCCGTCGCGCCGCCCAGCGAGTGGCCGAATACTCCGATCCTCTGCATGTCGAGCCGTCCTTGAAATCTGCCGGAAGGATCAGACTTGTTTAGGCGTTCGAGCTGGTCGAGCGCAAAGCCCACGTCGCCAACCCATGACTGAACCAGTTCCCGGCCAGTTGATGCTGCGCGGAACCGCTGAGAAGGTCCGCGTTGTTCTCAGGCGTCCTCTTAATGACTCTTCCGTCGGGAAACACCACAACGGAACTTCGATAAGGTGCGTCGAAACCCACCACCACATAGCCGTGACTCGCAAGGTCTTCGGCGAGACTGGTATAGCCCGTAACCAGTCCCGCAAGTCCGGCTCGCATCACTATCACAGGGTATGAACGTTGCTGGGGCGATAGCTCCGCTTCGCGAATGCTGTGCGGGATGACCCGCGACAAGTCTCGCGTCAGGAACTGGTCGATCAGTAAGCCGCGCTGGCGTTCCACGGCCTTCCGCCATGGAGCTGGTAAATAATCGTCGACCATCTGGGTGGGTTGCCGAAGTGCTGCGGGATACCAGATCCATGCGAGAAGCTCACGGTTGGTACCCGGTTGCGACGCCAGAGCGTCCAGATGGGTAGGATCGCGCCACACATAGGTTGTGCGGCCTACCGCGAATGAACCAGTCAGCGCGGGCAGCTTCGTCTCTCTGCAGTGGTCAAGCCACAGCAACGCAGGCAATACGGCGACTCCAATAAGGGCGAACAGAACCACGCTACGCACGAGCTTGATCACGCGCATACTTCGGATCACTCGCCTCCTTTAATGCGGGAAGGATGAATTTAACGTAAAGAGGGGCCGGGGCGGATCATCACGCACCGCCGATGGGTAAAGCTGCCGAAGACGCGGGAACCCCGCCAAAGCGGCGTTCCCGGCTACGGAATTCTCCCAGCGCAGCGTCCAGGTCGCTGGCTTCGAACTCCGGCCACATACGATCGGTAAACCAAAGTTCGGCGTAGGCGCACTCCCACAGCAAAAAGTCAGAAAGGCGCTTCTCTCCGCCGGTGCGGATCAGCAAGTCCACCTCGCCGCTCTCTCCGGTCGAGCTCCTGAGCAAGCATCTCTCGCAGCAGTTCGGCCGATGGCCGCTCAGGCAGAAGGCCGGTTGATAGACCAAGGGCAGCGCGCATGATGGCATCGCGCGAAGAGTAATCGATGGCTACCCGCAGCATAAGCCGCCGGCCGACGGCGGTCGCAGATTCCGCCTGGTCAATCTCGCGCAGCAGCAATTTCGGCAAGCGATCGCGCCGGCCAATCACTTCCAGCCGCGCACCGGCCTGCCTGAGTCTCTCCCTCTCCAGCCGCAGGAACGCGCGCAGCAGCCAGAAAATACTCTGGATCTCGGATGCCGGACGGCGCCAGTTGTCGGAAGAAAATGCGTAGAGGGTCAGACATCCAACGCCCACATCAGGGGCGTGCTCCACAATGCGCCGTACGGCCGCCACTCCGGCACGATGGCCTGCGACACGGGGCAAGTTGCGCCGCGCAGCCCAACGGCCATTGCCGTCCATGATGATGGCTACATGCAATCCCAGTTGCTTTTCACTTTGCACTGTAAAGTTATTGGGTATGGATATACTTTGCACTGTAAAGTTACCTCGCAAAAAAAAGTTTAGGCTCTTGTGGGCGAGAGACCGCGTATCAAGCCGGATGCGGGCTCGTCTTTGGTTACCCTGGCAGCATCGCGAACCACCTGCTCGAGGGTAGAGAGGTATTCGAGATAGCGTTTACGGCCAGACGGGGTAATTCGACAGGTGGTCTGGGGACGATTACGGTCGTGTTCCTTTAACAAGTCAACCATGCCTTCTCTCTCCAGAACCTGGAGATGGCGGCTCAAGTTGCCGTCGGTCAACCCGCATAGTTGCTTAAGGTCGACAAAGGTCAGTCCTTTGGGATTTGTGATCAGAGACGTAAGCACGCTAAGGCGAGCGCGTTCGTGGATCACGCGGTCCAATCCCTCATAAGCGAAATCGTCCTTCGTTGGACCGAGCTTTAGCTTTCATCTTCGCCCTCGTGCACGCTGAAGAGCAGAATTCCTGCGACCAGCAGTTGTCCGGCTCCATAGGGAATACCCATTGCCCAAGGGGAGAGCGCCCGGCTGCCGCCGAGCGCGATACAGACCAGGCCGGTCAGCAGGTACCACACCCCGGCTGCGAGCATCGGCCGAGGCAGAAAACGGCACGACGAAAACACCCCCAGGCTGAAAATGACCTGCCAGATTCCGGGCAGTATCCAGAGAGCCGCTGGAACATAGCGCACCAGCACGATCGTAATCAGTAGTCCCGCTCCGACGGAGGGGACGAACTGCTCGACGGCCATGTGCATCATCTCCTGCGACATACCCGAATGCATGCGGCGAGTGCGGGTGTACATCTGCACCCCGGTCAAAGCAGCCGAAAGGACCGCGGTACAGATCCAGATGCTTAGATAACTGGAAATATGACCGGCTGGATCTGGTAACCAGAGAGCCTGGACCGCTGCCGCCAAAAACGCGATCAGGCCCGTGGCGGCGAGAGTTGCCGGGCCGTAACCACGAAACTCCGTGGTGCGGGCCATCTGCCTGCGTATGCTGCTGATGTCGCCCAGCGCTCGGTTCAGGTCATTCATCCGTATTCACTTTACACTGCAAAGTATCCTGATGGGCAGAGGTTTGTCAATGGACCCTCTCACGGGAAGTTTTTGAGAGACTTGACCATCTCAAATTCCAATAGCGCGGGATCGTTGGCATATGGCTGGGCCAGCCCTGTAAGGGCGAAACCGCACTTCTCATAGAAACGCATAGCGCTTGCATTGATGCTTGTAACCAGGAGATACAGTTCGTGGACTCCCAGGTTTTGTGCCCACGATTGCACCGCATTCATAAGCCTGGACCCGAGACCAGTTCTTCTGTGCGTAGGCGCCACCCACATCGATAACACGTAAGCGCGTTGCAGATCCTGTTCATCGCATTTGCCGCCAATGATTCCGCAGGGTGAACCGTTATCCATTGCGATGTAGCATACGGATCGGTCGCTGTTCCAGGTGGAGACACGGGTGAGCCAATCTTTGCCGGAAAGCTGCGATTCCGCTGAATATGTGCCTGTGAATGCGGTCGGTGTGTCCTGCAACGCGCTCAAGCGGACCGTCTTGAAGTGACTAACCAGGCGCGTTGACAGCTCTTCCACAGTGATCATGGCTGAAACTATTTTATTGCTGGCTGATAGAAAACAAGACCGGCGCGGGCTTGCGGGGTGCGCCTACGGTGAAACTGCTCGCGGCGGGGTTGGGTGGTAATCGCGCGCGAGGGCGGTGGCGGCTTCAGCTTGCTGCCGGGCGCCTTCGTGGTCGCCCTGCTGCTCCAACAAACGGCTCAGTTCGCTATGGACCTGGAAAGCGGGCGAGCCGGCTGATTGGTTGGGCGAATCCAGATACAGCTTGAGTAGCTGGATGGCGAGTTGCGGCTCCTGGTGGTTGCGGCTGAGAATGGCAGCCCCATCCACCAGTGCGGGCCCGTGCGGTCTCGCAGCCTTTGCGTCCGCATCGATCCCCGCGTGCAACGCCTGCAGCATCTGGTCCCATTGCCGGTGACGCGAGTAGAACGAGGCCAGCTCCATCCAGGCGTCGGCAGCCTGGTTGGAGGCGTCAACCGCCGCCTTGAACTCGCTTTCTGCCAGGGTGTAATTCTTATCCTTCTCCGCCAGCCGGCCTTTGAGCTGATGAGCCTGCGCCGGACTGTAGGTTTCCAGTGCCTGGGCTACTCCTTGCGCCTTTTTCTTGCCTCCGCCAACAATCCCCGGCGCAGCGGTATAAAACTCGCCGAGGTCGGAGAGGGCATCAACATTGGTGCCGTCGAGCTGGACCGCCCGCTCGAATTCATCGCGCACCTTCTTCGCCAGTCCATAGGCCTTTAGGGAATGGATTTTGTCGGCTTTTTCGCCGTAGGCGCGCCCCAGCCAGAGGTGATATCCGCTATCCAGCGGCATAAGCCGGACCGCGGTTTCGCACTCGTGGATCGCATCATCCCATCGCTCCTCCTGGTAATACACGCGGCAAAGCAGATGGTGAGCCTCCGCGTCTTCCGGGTTGGATGGCCAGCGACGAGCTCAGGCGCGAAATTGCGTCGTCGGCCTGGCCTGAAGTCAGATCGGCACTTACCGGCTGGAGCAGATTGTTTGGAATCGAAGCAGCATAGGCCGCCCGTGCCTGCGACACGCTTAGTACGGCTAGAAGGAGTTGAGAAAGCGCTGAAGGGCAAAGTATTCGCACGTTATTCAAGACGGGGCCATCGTCCCTAGTGTTGATGTTCGGGCGCAAGTGGAAGATTCGCCCCGCGAACGTAAATTCGGCCTCGGCGTCCATGTGTGGCGCGTGCACCTGCTGCATTTTCTCTGAAACGGTTTGTCCAGACTTGTCACCATTCAGTAAAGCGTTATCGAGAGATTCGCTTTTTCAAAGACTGCCTGGGTCGTTCGGGGGGGCGGGCCAGGCAGCCTTAAAAAATCTGGCGAGTCGTGCAGGGAATCGAGGGATGGCGCCCTCCCAAAACCTTCCGAAAACCACGGTTACTCGAAATCATTACGTTGATGCAGCTTCCGCGTGATAGCTTTCCCGTAGGAATTTTGCCTCGATTGCTCAGTATTGAACGGCCTGCGGCAGATTCCGTCTCTCTTACAACCAGGAGAACGATCATGGCAACAGAGACGGTACCTACGCCACAATCTCAGCCCCGCCGTCCAATCTATCGGCCGGTCAACCGCACCGCCGAGCGCATCTTCTTTGGTGGCATGGCGATCGTGCTGTGCCTGGTTGTCTTCATCGGTTTCTCGCCCACCTACTTCCGCGCTGGAATGCTGCGGGCCCCACTGCCAAGCCCTATCCTGCACGTTCACGGAGCGGCTTTCACTCTCTGGATGGCTCTCTTCCTGGTGCAGTCTGCTCTCATCTCGGCCCGCCGTGTCGCGTGGCATCGTTCGCTGGGCACGATTGCGTTCTGTCTTCCCCCCGCCATGATTATTCTCGGGGTGATCGCGGCCATTGATGCCCTGGGCCGCAAAGTCATGATCGGTAAGCTCGATCCCGCGGTCTCTTTGTCCATTCCGCTGCTCGGGATAGCATGCTTTGCCATCGTGATCTTCGCTGCCTGGCGCGCTCGTCGCAAGCCCGACTCCCACAAGCGCCTGATCCTGCTAGCCACGATTGGCCTGGTCGAAGCCGCGTTTGGCCGTTTTCCATGGGATCGGATGGGACTTCCGCCGGCCGCGGGTGCTGTCACCGGCCTCGGCATCCTGATTCTGCTGGTCATCGCCTATGATCTGATCTCGCTCCATCGCATCCACCGATCCACACTTTGGGCCGCTCCCCTCACCTTCGCCGTCGGAGCTCTCTCTGTGCCCATCGGAATGACGGCGGCCTGGCACACCTTTGCCGCATTCCTCGCCCGCAACGTTGCCGTGTATATCTAGCACGCCATCTTTTGGCCCGTTACTTTGCGCTTACCTCCCGCGCCCCCAACATCAGCTCCACCACGGTGCCAAACAGCCGGTTCCGCGTCTCCAGCCGTACCCCTGCCCGGGTTACATAGCGCACCACGATATCCACCCCCCCGCCCGCGGGCCGCATATCAACCGACGGCGTCGCACTGAAACGCGGTGAGACCCTCTTCGTGGGTCACGCGTTTCCATTCCTCCTCGGCCATCTTGGCGTCCGCCTCGGTCGCCTTAACCGCTGCTTCGCGGATCTTATCGATCAAGGGATAAGCCTCGGTTCCCGGCGGAATGCTCACCTTGATCTCGTCCCACATCCACTGCCCTGTGGTGGTGAAATTGAAGTACTTCCCATGAATCGCGTATCCGTTCAGAAAGGAAACCCGCCGCCCGGTGGGATGGCCATTCGCGGTCCAGTTGCCGGTCTCGAGCAGCCAGGTACGGAACACCCCGATCTCCACCGCCTCCCCTCCTACGCCATCGATCTCCACCCAGTCGCCCACGCGTATTCCGTTCCGTCCCATCAGCACAAACCAACCACAGAACGCCAGGATGAAGTCCTGGAAGACTACGGTTAACCCCGCCGTGGCCAGTCCCAGGATGGTTGGCATCTGCTGTGGAACTCCGAAGATTACCAGCAGCATCAGCAGCAATCCGGCCACTTGCGTCCCCAGGTTCACAATGATGCGCAGCCTTTGCTTCTGCCGCCGGTCGCTTAACATGCGGTCGAACATCACCTGCAAACCCCAGCCGGCAACGATCGTCAGCAGGACAATGGCGGCAATCAGGGTCAGCGACTGCAGCATTAAGTGGACCAGGATCTTGTGCTGCACCTGTACCTGGCTGCCCCAGCGAGTGTAGAGCGCCCCCAGCTGCTGCTGCGCCCCCAGGCGGTCATCGAGGATGCTCAGAATGGTGCGTCTCTCCGCCAGGCCCTGCAGGTCCTTAACCCGGGCCGCGTTCGACTCTCCCGCGGCTATCGCGGCGGCAGCATTGGCAGTCGCCGCCTGGGCCTCCGCCTCCAGCCGGGCGTGGTCCTCCGTCAGTGCAGCTACATCCGCCGTAGCCAGCTGCCCGGCCTGGGCGATCAGTTGCATCCTGCTCCGCTGTGCCCACCACGCCGAGATCTGTCCCGCCAACGTCTTATACTTGCCCGCCGAGACCACCGCGGTCTGTCCATCATCCGGTGTCGCTTGCTGCGCGTACTTTTTGGTCTCCGCCTCGTGGGCCGTTAGCTCCTGCTGAATTTTCCCCCGGTGATCTCCGGTGGCCCGTGCCAGATCCTCCATCGAATCCTGCAACTCTTCCTGGTCCAGGCTCAGCTGTGCCTTGGCGACATCCAGGTCGCCTCCCGTCGGGCCGCTGGAACTGGCAACCGCACCTGCAGTGGGACCGGCTTTCGCCGTCAAATCCGCTACCCGTTCCTGGTCTTCCTTAACTGTCTGCTGCAGTTCATTCAGCCGCTGTTGCAAAGCGAGTGCCGGGCCCTTCAGCTCCCTGGTCTCCGCAGTTGCCTGGCGTAGAGATTGGGCGAACGCTTGATCCACCTCGTGGTCCGACAGCCGCTCCGCCTCTCGCGCAAGCTCCAGTTCCTCCGTTGAGACTGCCAACGCCGCCAGCGTCTTCGCCGTCTGCCAAGGCCTCTGGTCCACGATTCCATAGGGCCTTGGCACGGCGTTCCAACCTGCTCTTTGCCCATGCAGGAAGGGCAGATGCTCCATAACTCCCCTGGTCATGAAGGTCCCGAGCAAACACAGCACCACCAATGCCAGCGACACCGCCGCAGTTATCTTGTGACCACGATTCATCCCCGCCAACCCCTCATTCCAGCGCACTGATTCAGCGTAAACCGACCGGGCTGGAAATAGAAAATGCCCCTGAAGCCGGGTCCAGGGGCATTTCTCTAAACATCCAGTAGCAACGACTTTAGGTGCGAACGGTGACAACGCTGGTTTCGCTTACAACTTTAGCCACTCCGGGAGCACGGCCGTGTCCAGAAATGTATCCCTTCCGATGGCCATTCCGGCAGACGAACCACTGCTCATAAATCCGGTCGGAATGCTTGGGGACGCCTGGGAGGTCTACCGTCTCATATGCACCCGGTTGCTCGGTCATGATTTCACCGCAGTGTTTGCACTTCTCAGTAGGCATTATTCTTCCTCCTGCACCATTTATATGAAATGCGAGAGGGCTTCGGCTACATCTACGGTGCCTAGTTCGAACTTTGGTAATTGTGCCAGGCGCAAATGTGCGACGGCCGGTGCAGACTTATCGTTCTGGCGGCAGCTAACTCCTTTGTTTCATGAAAGCGTTAATTGTTGGCATAACTCGGCGCGGCTGGCATCGGGTCACGTTACCGGCGTTCAGGAAAATTAACCACCTGCAAAGTTCGGTTGTTTCTGGACCCAAATGTGCTCACGGAAGGAATCGTCTCCCCGTAGGGACTCGACAAGGCCGTGTTGTCTCTGTGCTGCTGCGGGAGTCTAGTCGTTGTCGAGGAATAACTTCTTTTGAAAATCTTCCCGGGTGTGTGCGGCGGGTTGAAGAAGATAGCCACACTCCTTGGCAAGCTCACGCAGGAGCTTTTCCTTGTCTTCTCTGGGTAGCCCGGCGACGACGATAGCACAGGCAGAAGTTAAAGCATGTGACGGCATAGGAGAACCTCCAAACCGGCCTTGGATATAGGGCGGTCTATGGTGATTATCGTTGCGGCTAATTAAAACAGTCAATGTGACTTGTTTGCTATCGACGTTACCCTTTCACGGCAGCGTCAACTCTCTGGTACCCAAGATGACAGTAGGAGCGCCGGCCACTCCCACCATCGATCATCCGTCTGACGCTGAAGCGGCATGGCACATGGCGGCACACCCTTGACGGGACGGCGTTGGTACGGTCAGGGGTCGTTGGTAACTGCCCTTGTTCCGTAACTGGATTGTGGTACGGCTCCGCCGTTCAATCTCATATTCGAGGCGCGGCCGTAGCTTCACCGGCCGCCTCGCAGGCCGTCATGGAGCGGCTGCGAAGATGGCGTGCCAGCAGGAACATGCCTGCCGCAAGCGCCAGGTAAATTGCCGAGGTGGCG
Source organism: uncultured Acidobacteriaceae bacterium (assembly GCA_963757515.1). Classification (GTDB taxonomy): domain Bacteria; phylum Acidobacteriota; class Terriglobia; order Terriglobales; family Acidobacteriaceae; genus PALSA-350. The sequence goes on from CAVWRV010000005.1 coordinate 123,480, forward strand.
CTGAGGCAGGCCGCAAAACCAAAGTGTGTGGCGGCAAAAGCGATGCCGACAGTAGCGATTCCTCCACCGGCCCAAGCCAGGGAATTCATGGCGCCGACGGCCACCCCTCGCTGCCTAAGGGGAATTACGTCGTAGAGCGAAGCCCAGATATTGGCGTCGTACATCCCCTTGCCCAGGCCGAATCCGATGACGGCAGCGACAACCGCGCCCAGGGTGTGTACCCAGCCAGTCAGGAAGAGAAAAGGGGTACCCAGAAAAAGGCCCCACGCCTGGGCGAGTAGACGGCCGCCACGCTGCCGGCGGGCAAGCCGGTCAGCGGCCCACCCACCCGCAAGCACGCCAAGGATAGAGGACACCTGCAAATAAACGACGCCGCTAAATCCGGCCAGGCTCAGCGTGAGGTGAAAGCGTTCGTAGAGGAAGGTGGGGGTCCAGGTCAAGAAGATCATGGCCACAAAGTTGGCGCCCAGGAATATGGCGGCCAACGCCAAGGCAGCTCCGTTGGTAAGCAGGGAAGTCCACGGTCTGCGTTCTTCGGCCGGCATCCGGCCAACGTCCGCCGGTCCGTCCAGGGCTCCTCGTGGACGCTCACGCAGGGTTATCAACAATATCCACGCGAGCAGGACACCTGCCGCGCCAAAGTAGGCAAACGGAAGCCGCCAACCATGCCGTTCGCCGATCCATGCCGCGAGCCAGCCGCCGGTCATACTGCCAACGTACACGCCGGACTGGTGGAGAGACATGGCGCGCGAGCGCGTCGCCGTTCCGTGATAGTCGGCGATGAGGGAGAGAGCGGCGGGAAAGTAGAAAGCCTCGCCCAGCCCACCCAGCGTGCGCACCAGCAACAGGCCACGATAACTTTGCACCATCGCCGTAGCAGCCGTAGCCAGCGACCAGAAAAGAAGTGCCGCCAGGATGGTGCGCTTACGGTTCACACGATCGCAGAGCCAGCCGGCAATTGGACCGCACAGCGCATAAGCCCACATGAAGGCGGTCCCCAGGACGCCGAGCTGCACCTTGGTCAGACCGAAGTGGTCTTGAATCGGAGGAAAAAGGGAAAAGATCGCCTGCCGGTCGGCGTAATTCAGCAGGCAGACCAGCCACAGCAAGCCGACCACCCACCAGCGGTAACTAATGCCGAAGACCTCCGGCTTCACTTTGAGTTGGCCTCACCATCGCCAGCATTGGTAAGGGACACGCATAGTTGTAGGGCCTCAAGCTCTTTCTGCTCCGAGATAGCGACGCGGCGAATGAGGCAACTATCCACAGCCCATGGAGTGTAGCATCCGTCTGTTTAGCGGGTGCCGGAGAATTCGAGCACTCAGGTCAACCGTAGTGGTACTCGGCAGATGCGGACAACAGCAGGTCCCTCCACTACGGTCACTGACTTGGCTGGCAAGTTAAGGATGGAATGAACGCCCCGCCCTTGGGATTTTTCCCTGCCACCAATCAATGAGTGCCCCACATCTCGCTCGTTGTTCGCGAGATGTGGGATACCACGAACCATGACCGTCAATTCGCCCCGGGAGCCGCAGTCTTGACGGTGAGCGGTTGTGACCTGCTGTCGTTTCTGCGAAAAACAGAAGCATGATCCTGACGGAAATCCAATCGATTTTTATATGCCACCCCACTCCCAATGACATACAGTTCACTTTATCCAGAAGGAGTGAACTTGCATCAACGGAGTCGGTCGCACGGGTACCGGATCCTGGCCGTCTGTGGATTGTGGCGGTCCTCCTTACCCGTCAGTGTTCGCGCGCGATACCGGCGGCGGAACCGGTCCCGCCGGAATTCCTGTCGATGAATCTCACCTCGACCCCACCAGCCCCTTTGCGGGCAAAGGATGGGGCCATAGGTGTACTTACCTCTTGCAACGACCTTGAGCGCGGCTCGTTAAATAGGAGTGCTTGTTGAAGACAAATAAATTATTTGACTTGAGCGGCCGGGTGGCGGTCGTGACCGGCGGTAATGGCGGAATTGGCCGCGGCATTGCGCTCGGCTTGGCCGAAGCCGGGGCTGCCGTTGCAGTCATTGGACGAAACGAAGAGAAGAACCAGAGGGTGCTTTCCGAATTGAAAACAATCGGTGTCCCTTCGCTTGCGCTCCAGGTTGATGTGACTCATCGCGCCGGATTGGAGCCTGCGCTTAACCGGGTAGAGAGCGAGCTCGGCGCCATCAGCATTCTGGTAAACAATGCCGGCAACGTTTCGTTGAGCGGCGGGGTGTTGCAGGAAAAATCTGAAGACTGGGACAACGTCATCGAGACGCAACTGAATGCAGTTTTCCTGCTTTCGAAGCTCGCTGCCAGATCGATGGTTCTTCATCAAGGGGGCAAGATTATTAACATTGCCAGTATGTATTCGTTCTTCGGCTCTGGGCTCGTCCCCTCCTACAGCGCAGCCAAAGGAGCGATTGTCCAGCTGACCAAGTCAATGGCCATTGAACTCGCTCCATACAACATCCAGGTCAATGCGATCGCGCCAGGGTGGATCGAAACGGACATGACCGCGCCTGTCCTTGCCATGCCCTTGAACGATGAAATCCTCGCCCGGACCCCCGCCGGTCGATGGGGACAACCGCAGGAACTGGCCGGAACAGCTGTGTATCTGGCGTCGCCGGCTTCGGACTTCGTGACCGGTGCTACGATTCCGGTCGATGGCGGTTATGCGATCCGTTGACTTTGCAGCATCACTGCTGGAACGCGCGCCGTAGCAGCGCAATCGACTGCGGCCCTTCCACTGGCAGGTCCTTTGTCGAAGCTTCCAGGCTGATCAGCCGGTCGTAATGGATCTGGCGCAGAACCGCAAAAAACGGCGCGTAATCGTATTCGTCCCATTTGAGCGGCATGACGCGGCCATTCGGATTCGCCATGTGCAGATGCCGTAGATGATCTTTCACCTTCAGAATGGCGGATGGATCTTCTTTCTCCACCTGGAAGTGGTAGAAGTCGATCATCAGTTGAATGTTCGGATCGTTTACCGCGTTCACCCATGCAAGCGCCTCGGTGGTGTTATTGATGATGTTGCTCTCCTGGTGGCGCAGCGGTTCGATGGCAATGGTGATGTTTCGCGACCGTGCTTCTGGCGCGATGCGTTTTCCAAAGTCGACCAATTGTTGAAAAGCTTCTTGCCTGGGGAATCCCTCGGGAACCTGGCGCGCCCCGCCACTGCCAAAAACGACCAGCCGGACGCCTAAGCGGGACAGTCGATCGAGCGCCCGGCGGACGTATTCCATCTGGCGTTGTTTGTCGATCTGCGGTCCGGTGACTTTGATGTCGGCGGGAAGAAACAGATTTGCCGATAACACCGGAAGCCCCACCTGCTTAAACTTTGCGGCCACGCTCTCGTAATCGGCATCGGAAAGCGCGGCTACTTCCGAAGTACGCACCTCCATGTAATCGAAGCCCGCGGCCTTTACCGCTTCGATGTCCTTCAACGGACCACAGTAGCCAACCTTGACCCTGCTGCCGGACTGGGCCAGCGCAGCCAATGCCAGGCAGGCCAGCAAAACTCCAATCACGGCACAGCACTGCATCTTTGCCTTCATGATGTTTTCTCCATCGAATTAGGACAAATCGACGTGCCTGGTTTCCGGGCCGGACAGCGCGCCCAGCAACAAAAGAAACCCTCCCACTGCGAAGATGACGATCTCGGTGTACTCGTACGGCATTCCCAATCCCTTCAGGCCCAACATGTAGAAGGAAGAAAATGCGGGGATGATAGTGGCCGCGCTGTAGCCTATGCCATAGCCAGACGCCCTCACGCCGGTGGGGAAACGCTCGATGACATACGAGGTGACGATCGCCCATACGGGCGTGGCGCACAGATTGACCAGGGTCACCAGCAGGGTCAGTTGCCAGACGCTCCGGTAGCCGGTCCTGACGAGCACGTAGTACAGCATAGGACCCACGGTCAACCCCGCCGCTCCCATCACAGCCATAACGGTCCGGCGGCCGATCTTCTGGCCGAGCATGCCGACCGGAACAAAGCAAACTGCCAACAGTAAGTGTGCGACCAGCAGCGCGTTGGTCACCACGACACTGTTCACGTTTCTGATCGTCAACAACACGCCGGGGAGAATGGACGTGACCGCGTTGAGCGTGAACCACGCCCCGCTCAGGAGCAGAAATACCTGCGACAGGCAGCGGAAATTGTCTTTGCCGCACAGTTCCTTCAGCGGGGACTTCGTTTTTGGGGCCTCGGCCCAAACCTTGGATTCCGGAACCTTCCGGATGTAGTAGAGGCAGATCCCGCCCGCCAACAGGGCTCCGAGGAAGAAGGGAACGCGCCAGCCCCATTGTACGTACGGTGAATGGGGCGACCCTGCCGGCAGCACGCGCAACAAGCCAGTGGTGACGAGGGACATAGCAACCACGGAGAGCGGGAACCCTGTATGGATGACCGCCCCCCATTTTCCCCGCTTCTCCTTGGGGGCATGCTCCATGGCCAGAGGATTGGCGCCGGTATATTCCCCGCCGAGGAAGATACCGTCGACAAAACGCAGGAGCACAAGGATCACGATGCTGGCCATGCCCCAGCTTTCGTAACCGGGCAACAGTCCGATCAGCAATGTCACCACGGCGAAGCCGCCCATGGAAATAATCGCGACCTTGCGCCGGCCGAGCTTGTCGCCGAAGTGGCCAAACACCGCGGCTCCGATCGGGCGGCCTACAAGCGACAAGGCGAAAACTACGTAGAACAACGTGGATTGCAGGGCCGGGCTCAGGGTTGCGGGTTGGAAGTAGGACATGGCCGGCCCCAGCGCCACGACGGGCAGATACACGTCGAACATGTCCACGAAGAATCCGAGGAAGGCGGCGCGCAACGCTCGCTGTCCGGCTTGGTGTGCAGTGGCGTCGGTCTGCAATGAGACTGCCCGCTGCGCCACGTCGCCTCCTTAAAGTGCTCTCCAGAAGCTGAGAACCCGGATGATTCGCCAGTGGCTGGGGCTTGAAAGTAGCGATATGTTACTCCCTTCCTGCTTGTTCGCGGTATCGATAACAAAACAGCAGGGCCCTCCACGCCGCTACGCTCTGTCGAAAAGCATCTCTCGTGGAGATGTTTTTCCAACAAGCTCTACAGCAAATTCGGCCCATCACAGGAGCTCGCACTGCCTGCAACCTTCGACAGCATATTGTCGGAACACTCCGGCGGAGGAAGCTAAACTCGATGGGTAGGTGAGGCCCAGGATGAAGCAGGTTAACTTTCACGGCCGGCAGGCCGCCCAGATCGAAACCGATGAGCTCCGTCTCATCGTGACCCAGCAGGGCGGCCACATCGCGGAGCTGCTGCACAAGAAAGCGAACATCAGTCCCCTATGGATCCCGGAATGGCGGTCGATAGAGCCGTCTGACTACTCACCTGCGCTTCATCCCGAATATGGCGAGGGCCCCGAAGCGCAGTTGCTGGCGGGCCTGTTTGGACACAGTATTTGCCTCGATCTCTTTGGCGGTCCCGATGCCGAAGAAGCCGCCGCGGGCATACCGGTTCATGGCGAAGCTTCCGTCGCGCCCTACCAGATCGAAGGAGACGAAAGGCACATCCTGCTGCACGCCGATTTGCCGAAAGCGGAGCTGACTTTCGAACGCAGAGTCGAGCTGGCGGGCAATGGCGTCGCGGCCTTTTCGGAAACCATTCACAATCGCAGCTGCACCGACCGCCCTATCGGTTGGACACAGCACGTGACCCTGGGGGCACCGTTCCTGGAACCCGGACATACCCAGTTCCGAGTCTCGGCAACGCGTTCCAAGGTTTTCGAAGGCGCGTTCAACAACGGCCTCGGGATGCAATTGGAGGGCGTAGAGTTCGAGTGGCCGTTCTGTCCCCGAAGGGATGGTGGGGTCGATGACTTCAGGACCTTAACGTCGGAGACCTCGTCCGGTGGCTTTACCGCCCACCTGATGAACCCAGCGCAGGAGCACGCGTTCTTCCTGGCCTGGTCGCCCCGGTACCAGCTCACATTTGGCTACATATGGAAGCGTGCTGACTTTCCCTGGCTGTCGCGGTGGGAGGAGAATCATCTCCGGTCGTGGGCGCCATGGAACTCGGAGGGCTTCGCCCTCGGAATGGAGTTTGGTGTTTCACCCATGGTTGCATCGCGCCGGAGCATGGTGGAGCGGGGAACGATGTTTGCCACCCCGGCCTTCTTCTGGGCGCCTGCGCAAACTCGGCATACCGTTCACTACTGTGCTTTCCTGCGCAACTCTGCGGCCCTGCCCGATGGAGTGCAATGGGACGGCAACCGGGATGTCATTCTGCTCTAAAAGGCTTTTCCATGGCTGATAGAATTCTCCCGCAGTGCGCTCTACAATCCTCTAAGAGATACCCTCATGCCCCGGCTCCTTGCAGTCACCTTGATCATGGTCGTGATGGGCCTTGTCGCCAAAGGCCAGGAAAAGGCGAAGCTCCCCGGGGAAGACTGGATCCGGCTATTTAATGGGAACGACCTGAGCGGTTGGACGAAAATCGGCAACGAGAGCTGGACGGTCGAGGAGGGTTTGATCCACGGCAAAGGCCTCACCCAGGACTACGGGTATCTGCAAACCGAGAAAGACTATAAAGACTTTCAGCTTTCGTTGCGCTTCAAGTGCGTGGGTGATGGCAATAGCGGAGTCTTCTTCCACAGTGCGTTCAAACCGGCGACCGCGGATGTGACCCAAGGTATGCAGTTTGAGATCGACTGCACCATGATGCATCACACCGCCGGCGTCTACGCCGAGGATGGGCGCGGCTGGGTGGTTTGGCCGGCGCCGGAAAATGAGGGGGTGGTGCGGATGGGCGAGTGGAACGACTATCTCGTCGAGGTCAACGGAAACCGCTACCGGTCCCGCCTGAACGGCGTGTCCATGGTGGACTTCACCGATCCCAAACCAACCTCCTTTGATGGCAAGATCGCACTGCAACTGCACGCCGGCGGACGCGGCAACATGGAATTCAAAGACATCTGGATCCGCGATCTTTCTCACCGCTAACGCATTTTTGCTAATGTTGTAGGCCAGGAAACCGAACCCGACGCGGCCATTCGGCCAAAACCGGGGCCCCCGGGGCACGCGGTCTTTGCGTACCCGGGGTGGAAAGAATGGCCGCACATAGCTGATCCCACCGGACCATAGTATTAGCAAAAATGCGTTAGCCGCGAGAGAAGTGAAATGGCGCCTGATTTACGTGGAGTGTCTCCCCTATTGCAGGTCTTCGACATGCCCACATCGGTGAGGTTTTATCGCGACCAGCTGGGCTTCGAGATCGTGAGCCACTCTCCTGTTCTAGGTGAGGCTTACTTCCACTGGATTCTGCTGCGACTGGGTGGGGCCGAGCTGATGCTGAACACCGCTTATGAATCGAATACTGAGCGGCCCTCGGAACCGGAGTTTTCCCGGACCGCCGCTCACGGGGATACGGTGTTGTACTTTGCCTGTCCGGATGTGGAAGCAGCCTATGAAGAGCTACGCAGCAAAGGCGTCTCTGTAGGCACGCCGGCCGTTGCCTGGTATGGCATGAAGCAAATGAGTGTGTGCGATCCGGATGGATATTTACTTTGCTATCAGTGGCCGGTCTAGAAACGATGAATGGTGCGCCCGGGTCTTGCGGCTTTATCTGTAATGAGCAATCCCAGGGTCACACCACCAACGAAAACAATCTCGCGCAGAAAAGGAGCGAGCTTTGTGGCGGCCTCTTCAAGAAGACGCAAGTTTGGATCAGGCATTCAGCGCCTTGCGCAGCAATTCAACAGCGAGTACTCGTTCCCGGGTTCTTCCACTCCGAATCGCATCGCATAAAGCTAGAAGTTCGTAAAGCCTGGAATCGAGCAATGCGGCTCTCGGCGCATTTTTATACAGGGGCGAGAACGATAAGCCGCGGACGGAGCCTTCCGGATAGGGCCAGACCGGCGGTGGTTCACCGTCGTCCAGGAAGTGCGACTTCAGGGGCTCGGCCGCGGCCGCGGTAGGAACGCCGCGCACCAGCGAGCCCCTCTTGGGAGGAAAAACGTGTCTTACGCCATAGGCAAGGAAGTCCAGCAAAGCCGAACGATTGACCCTTTTCTCCAGGTCTGACCAGTAGAGGAGGCCTGAATCCTTGCATCGGTTCAGCGACTTGGAGACTTCCCCAGGAGGGAGGAAGAGCTCATGTGCCAACGTTTTGGACAAGATTTTTGGCCTTTCCAGAAGGCAGATCTTGAGGAGCAGCGCTATGTCTTGCCCTAGCATAGGTATTGCTAGGATGTCAAAAATATTTCAAATTTGCAAATTCGAAATTCGAAATCGACGCCAACTCTGCCGATTCACCTGGCCGGTATTCACAACCACGGTTGTGCAGTGGGATGGTATGGTGCGCCCGGAGAGATTCGAACTCCCGACCTAACGCTCCGGAGGCATCGTCGCACGATAAATCAACAACTTAGCGCTATTTGCATGGAGTTGGACTCGATAGTATCTGTCCGGGTTTCCGCAGCTTTTCTTCTAGCAGGAACAAGTCGGTACAAATGGCCACTGGGCACAAAATTGGGCACAGGGATGAAGAGCGGTCCTGATCCATTGAACGTACTAATTCTTATCCGCGTAGGATTCGCCGGAACGTTGACGATTCCTTGATTCAGAGCCTATAAACGTAGCGCGCCCCGAAGGTGTATCAGCACCCACGGAGCGCTAACCGAAGTCGCCCACTAGGAGGGCAACATGGCTACCACCCAAAGTAGCAGTCCGTCCCATTCCCCTCAAGACACCCGCCAGCGCATCGCGATCTACGCCCGTGTCTCCACCCTCCACAGCCAAAACCCCGAAATGCAGCTTGCCGAGCTGCGCGAATATGCCTCGCGCCGCGGCTGGGAAGTCACTGCCGAATACGTCGACCTGGGCGTAAGCGGATCCAGGGAATCTCGCCCAGAGCTCAACCGGATGCTCACGGCCGCCCACGCACGAACCTTCGATGCGGTCGTCTGCTGGAAGCTCGACCGGCTTGGGCGTAGCCTCAAGCACCTGGTCACGACGATCGAGGATCTGAGCGCCTACGGAGTGGCCTTTATTTCCCTACGCGACAATCTCGACCTCAGCACGCCGTCCGGGCGACTCATGATGCACATCATTGGCGCCATGGCCCAGTTCGAGCGGGAGCTGATCAAAGAGCGGGTCTCTGCCGGCATGCATGCTGCCCGGAAACGCGGCAGCAGAATCGGGCGGCCGCGGGCGTATGCCAATGCCGATCAGATCCGTGCCCTGCGTGCGCAGGATGTTCCCTGGCGCACGATCGCGAAGCAGTTGGGCATCGGCACTGGTACGGCGGTTCGGGCAGCGCAGTAAGCCTCTCAAGGAGAAATCAAATGCATATCTATCCTCTCGACGCATCGCTCACCCTGGCCGAGGCTGCTCCGAAGTGGCTGGATATGAGGCTAGGCACAGCGCGACAACAGACTGACGCCTTATCAGTGCCCTGTTTGCCTGCACTTTGCATATCAGCCTGAGTTCTAAAAGACCCCGCTGCCCCGAAGGACCTCGGGTAGCTGGAACCCTGCTATTTTAGCTAGTTCCCCTGCCGACAGTCTCAAAGATAGCCTCTTTTGTAGGGCACGGAGTTGGCATGGACCGCGATGAGATTGTCGAAGGCATTGACGCAGAGATTCGGCGTCTGGAGCAAGCTCGTGCTTTGTTGACGGGTCATGAAGCACCACTGAAGCGACTAGAGGCTGAGCGGGGAGACGACACCTTCGGTAGGTTCAGAGGACTGCATGTTCACCTGATTGGCTGGTTAGTCGCCTACCCGGACGTTACGTCGTTTCGGATGAGCCGCTGAGCCCTGAGGAGTCTTCAGTTTCTGTCGCCCGTATGGTCGACGGATCTCATTCCCGTTGACGGGTGTTGCTCCAGACGACCTGACACACTCCGACAATCAGCATGCGGTCGTTCCTGCTTCGCTGGTCCGCGGAATGACGGCAAAGAAATTTAAGAAAATGCTCGCAAATCGACTGATAAAGCGAGAAATGGGAGCGAATGCTCAGATCCAACTGCATGGGATAAAAGCACGAAGAACAGATGGATCGGCGCTGGCACTCCCAGCCTCGAAGGCCGTGTCGCCACGTGCAGCCGCTCTTGTGAATGAGCGATATGATATCGACCTAATGAGACGGCTTGCTACAGACTCCCCCCTGACTCTGACTTGACTACCTGGTGTCTATAGTCGCATCTGCTGCTCAGTGATAAAGCCGATCACCGTTTGTGCGCGACGTGCGGGGACCTGGGATGGAGGCACCCCTCAACGACCAGAGCTTCTCTAAACAGCTTGATCCTTCCATTCTCGGCAACCAGCCGCGCAAAGAAGAGTTGATGAACGGTTCGTCCCGTTTTGGTTGACACCGCAGTGGCCTCGAATTCTGCAAAGGCTTGGTCGGGAGTATCGATCAGCAACTTGATATTCTCGAATTGAAAACCGGGATAGATATCGAGCACGGATTGGAAAAAGCCGGCGATCGCGGCGCGGCCCTTGTACTGTGGAGGTAATCCGAATGTCGCAAGATACGGCATTTCAAAGGCGCCATCTTCGCCAAACATCCTGCGATTGCTTCTTCATTCGCATAGTCTCTCTCCTTCAAGAGTGACCGTCTCATCCCAGTTTTAGGTGTGTTCCCCTGGTCCTCGATGCGCTCGATGCGCAACGACCTTTTTCCCACCAAATTTCGTACCGGATTCTCAAAGTGCCAGCTCCGCAGTGTGTCGAAGATAGAATTTTGCACGCTATATGTTGTAGATGAAAGATGAATCTTCGTCTATATATTGCGGTTCGTGCATGCAAAAAACCATTTCTCCGACACACTGTCCGTTTGTCCGCGAAACTCCACTGTCCGCGAAACTCCAGCCTGTCTCACTGCCACAATGTAAGAATGTTTGTCTTAATTCAATCTCTCCTGCGACCAGTGGACTGCAGGAAGTTGTCCAGGACAAAGCGGGCGACATCCTCACCGAGATCCTTTCCTGTAGTCAGGTCTGTGCGAAAGTGGACTCCGGCAAAGATCCGGCTCAGGATTGCCTCCTGCTCGGCTGCCGAGAAGCTGGTAAAGGAACGTTCCACCCCCGGCAAAACCTCGGAGGTTACGTTGAAATTGAATTGGTCCTGCTCAAAGAACGATCGCAGCAAGAACCCGGCGCTTCCGCTGATCACCGCGTGCGCTCCGGGGTAAGCAGGATCGGGGGTGGTTTTGCCAACCTCGGGGAGCCAATTCGGATCCGCTACTGTTTCGGGATTATTGTCGGTATCTGCGGCACGAATTGCGGTAACAGGGCGCCAGAAGTTGTAGGTGTACTTTGCGTCATAGAATGCGATCACATCATCGGCAAACGTGAGGTTCAGCAAGGCAAACAATCGCGCACTTTCGGGTATAGTGAGCCCGGCTGCAAGAACCGCAGTCTGGGCAATCTCGTTCCAGTAGTTCTGAATCGCTCCGTTCCAAAACCTTCCGGTCAAGGCCTGATCCGCAATAGCGGCCGTACTGTTCACAATTCCAAGCGATTTCACTTCGTTCAAAGCATCGGCGTAGGTGTCGCTTTGCAAATCCGGCGGTGGGCCCGGCCGGAACTGGCTTGCCGACTCTAAAGCAAACGGAGTGACTCCGCTCCACCCGGTGAATTGCGGTTTGGGAAAATTTGGCGGGGTGGATTGGAAGTCACCCGGCGCAGTTCCGAATACAAAAGCCGGAGGCGGAGTTGCGGACCCATCCGCACTTCGTGCATCCAGGACAGTATCGGCGACCAATTGGCCAACGCTGATTCCCTGATCCTTGTGAGCACCTTCAGGAATCTGCGCCAGCAGCTGCTGGAGTTGGGCATCCAGTGTTGCCTGGAAAGCCGGGTAGAGGGCAACCAGGACATCGTGCGCTGCCGTATCTGCCGCCGCATCTTCTGAGGCTCTGCGCGATATGTGCGCAATTTGCACAAGGTAGGGCGAGTGCGTCCGATCGATGCTGTTGACCGCGTCGTAGATCGCGGCGTGCATCATAGCAAAACTGCGGGTGGGGTGAATGGTCGCAGATTGAGCACCCGGCGTGCGTACGATCACGAGCAGCGTCTGGTTCCACTGCACGACGGGGTTAGGAGCCTGACCTGCGGAGTCACTAGTCGAGTTGCTTGCCTGAGCTGTGAAACAGGCGCAAAGAAGTAGCAGCGGAACCACTATCTTGTTCATGCAGAGTGTCGCCCTTTCTGTTTGTGCAAATTTGTTTTCCTAACGCCCGGCGGATGGTCCCGGTCATAAAGGCAACCGGGGCATCGGCGTTGCAGCTGATTGCGGGTGGGCGAACCCTCGTGACGCTGTTTGCGCGATGGTCTGCCGACCCACTTACTTCTCCACCGTAGACAACTGGTAGGTCGCAGATTTATTCCGCAGCTTCAGAAATTATTTTCTGTGCCTCTACCGCCCAGGTAGGCGCACTCCATGGGAAATACGGATCAGCGGGCGTAAATGTGTTTGGCGGCGGATTGGCTCTTTATCACGCGACGGGTGTGTTGATTGGCGGGGCTCGGCGTGAGCGGGGACTCGTCGTGCACGGACCACAACATTGCCTGGCGAAGGCGGCACAATCTTGAGCAAGTCTATGCTCGGAGGGCGCCTGCCGATTCTAATAGCAGAATCGGCAGGCAGCTTAGGTTATAGCGATCGTTCAGTCCAGACGCAGAACAATCGGACAATTGATGGCGAAGTGAGAGGTGCCAAATGTAGTCCCGGCCGGGAAGCCAGTGATCAGGCCGTCTTGCACGAAGGTGAGGATTTGAAATTCTTCACGAACCTGCCCGCGAAAGCCTTTGTCGATTGCATCATCCGTCCATGTAAATAACTGGGCGTCCCATGCTGGGCTGTAATCGAGAGCGAGGGTTGGGATTCCACCGAGAACATTGTTTGGCCTGAATGAATCAGCCAGGTCTGCCGACAAACCCTGCCTTAGTGGGTTATCGCAACCGCCTGATTCCGGTCCATTGGTAGCGATAAAGATGCGCTCGATGGGACTCCCAAAGGTGTCGTCGTCGCCCAATAGAAGCTTACCCATCAGCGGAGCGTACGTGTTGTGCTCGATCGCTGCTCCGAGAGTGCTGCTCGTATCCATGGAGAGATACCACACCGGACGCCCAAAGCTGAAGCCGTTAATCAGGTTAAGGGTGACGGTCATGTTGTAGGGATCGATCGCTAAAACCTGGTCGTTCAACTTCGAGTAGTCCACATTACCGTTGGGAAAGTTAATCTGGCTGGCATCGACATCGAACGCTATCATGGGTGCGTTGTAAATCACGCCTCCAGCATTAGTAATACTTACCAAGGGACTATAGTCCGCATCCCCAACCGCCCCGGGCACAGCCGATTGAGGGGGAAATTCAGCTCCCGCGGGTCCGGGCACGATGCTTCTCAGGGGAGCAAAGTCGACCGTGCCGCGATCAAATACGATATTTCCATTGAGATCCAGATTACCGGTTCTGGCGGCATTGGAGGAAAAGTTTAGTTTTGCGGAAAAATTCAGCCCGAGTTCCGCAGCAACCCCTTGATTAGAGGTGTCAGTCAGCACGTACCAGACAGTCTGGTTCGTACCTTTCAAGCTTCCCTTGTAAAGCGGAATGGTTATTGTGCCTTTCGCTGTGTCGATAGGGCCCGAGTTCAGTAGCTGAACTGGCCCTACCAGGCTCGGGTTCGTAGTGGAAGGCGAAGGGCCAAAGTAGGAAAGAGGTACATTCGCGCCCACCGATGGGGGCGCTGGAAATAGATTGCAACCGGGTCCCGGCCCAATTGGCCCCGGTCCCGGCCCCTGTGCTGAATTGAAGGACGGTTCCGCTTCCGACGAGGCAACGCGCTCTAAATTGGGGGCCTCCTTTACGACCGGTCGCTTCGCGCGAAGGTGGATGGCCATTGTTTCCGGCGAGATTTGTGGTGTGGCCGAGGGGGTGACCTGTGCCATGGCAAAGGGGGAGACAACGCTGCTAAGCAATAGAGTGACGAGGGTTCGACTGTTTGTGAAGAAATGCAACCGTGCCATGCTTTCATTTGCCATTCTTCCCGACGTAAACGATCTGCTGATCGCTCTCATTGAGACCTCCTGATGTGACGGGTTGTGCGCATTCAAAGCCGATGGATGGTTGAAGCACAGGATCTGGACCTTCGCGCTTGCGCTCCAAATACGCAGGTATGTGACACGCGAGGCAACGAAAAGTTACAGAGGTTAGTGCTGGTTGCAAAAAAAACTTCAGACCGCACGATGTGTGAAACAGGATATTCTGAACAACGCCGTTAGTTAACTTTCCCCTCGCTCAAATCATTTGTCGAGTAAGGATCTTGCTAAGCCGTCTCGCTGTGGGTTTAATCGCGAGCATTCATGATGAGCCAGTCACGCTTGCAACCTCTATTCGCCTTCGCTAGCAGCCTTCCCTTGCAAAACTCCTCTGGCTGGCTGATCGCTCCGCACACCTTAATGTCCAGGGGAGACAGGGTGGGGGTACTGGGTGCGACGGAGGTTGTCGCAGAGATTCAGTTTATGGAATGGACCGGAGCGGAGACTTCCGCTTCATACTGCACCTCTTCTTGAGCTGGATGAGCCTACTGGCGGATAACTATCAATGGTGAGTCTTGTCGCCCGCTCGCCGATGGCATAGTCTAGACTTGCCAAGAATCAGCAATGCATCTCGCATGCGGGACGTTTCCGATAATGCGACTTTTCAGGCACTACGGCAATCTAGGTTCGGAATCAGAGACGATGCCATTTGCGATGCTCATCTTGTCTCTGTCATTGTTCGCTGTCCCTCAGGCGCTGAAACAACGCGGCGGTCGGGCTGCTTCTATAACTTGCCGTTAAGTGATCTCCGTCCCGATAAAAAAGACGCTCTCTGCTTTGCCAACAGGGGTCAGCGGACAAATTGTCTTTGGGGATTGCCGAAGAGGCTTGCCCTGCCCATCTAAGGCGACGATTGCACCTTGGCCAAAACAGCAACAAGCGCTTCGAGATCGGCGGGGTTCACGTCACTGACAGCGACGATCTGGAGGTCGTGCGTCACCGCAGACTGGATCGTAAATCCCGAACGCACGCCAGGCAGCGCAATGAGGTTGGGACCGCCGGAGCGTTGTGTAACAAAGACAGAGACGTGATGCTTGTGAATCGTGAACAGGAGCAACGCAGCAGGCTGCCCTTTGAGATACGTCAGGTTCGCGCCTTCAAGGGTCGTATCCGACGGAAGGGCCTGGGCATCCGGAAGATTGAAGCTGAAAGGAAGGCGGCCCTGGAACCAGGGTTTGACGGTGTGGCGATCGGTAGAGATGACCTGCGGCGTCGCGCCGCTGGAAAGAGTGCCGAGGTGTTGATCGAGGAGTTCGGCAGAGAGGCTGTCGGTGTGATGAATTTGTTGCCAACCCACGAGCGACACGGCCAGCAGGAGGGCCGCAGCAAGGCCTACCCAGGTTAAGCGACGCATGGAGTAAATGCGGGCGGTCGCCCGCGGCTGCTGACGAAGCTGGGCGGTGAGGCGGGCAAGGGCCTCAGGGGATGGTGCGAAGCGACGACCGGCGCGCGCAGTGGCAGCCTTTAACTGGGTGGCCGAGAGAACGCGAAGCGCGCACGCATGGCAGCCGGCTAGATGTTGCTCAATCGCCGTTTGCTCACCGTCTGGTAGCTCGCCGTCAATAAAGGCGCTGAGCGTATCTGGATTTAGATGTTCGATTGCCTGAGTCATAGGGATTCTCCGAGCTGCGGCTGCAACAGTCGGCGCAGTACACGGCGGGCACGAGAAATGCGTGACATTACGGTTCCGATGGGGATATCGAGGATGAGGGCGATGTCTTTGTACTTCACCTCTTCCACGTCGCACAAAAGCAGCGCTTCGCGCAACGGCGCCTCAAGCTGTTCCAGGGCCCTCTGCAGCGCGACCTGGTTGTCCAGACGGATGAGATTATCCTCCGGGGTGGGGCTGGCATCGGTCGTGTCGAGCACGTGGGGATGATCTTCAAGAAAGACGGTTCGGGACGTGGCGATGCCGGTGCGTGAGGTAAGGAACGTATTGCGCATGATGCGGATGATCCAGGCTTTGAAGTTGGTGCTTTCCTGGAACGAGTCGAAGGCGCGGAGTGCTTTGGAGAACGTTTCCTGTACCAAGTCTTCAGCCTCCGCGTGATTGCGAGTGAGCCAGGATGCGTGATTGTAGAGCGACGGCAATAGTGGAAGCACAAGCCGTTCGAACTCTGCGCTGCGATTGACGGACCCACGTTATCAGATGCCTCGCGCTGGCTGGAGTCACGGATATGCATGGGCCCGCCGAGCAATGCTTCACTACCGGAACATCACTACCCTAAACCGAATAGCAGACAGATTATTCCACGGATTATTTTGCCGCGCGCTCAGGAATAAAAGGCCGCGAAGCCAGTTTTCTGCTGCAGAGGTAGTCACGATGAAGCGGGAGATCGATTATGAAACAGAAGAATGAGGTGGAAACGGCGCAGGAGGCGAACGAGCCGAAGGTTGGTGGAGATGGCATCGACCGGCGCAACTTCCTGCAGTGCATGGCATGGGCGGGTACGGGGCTTGTCTGGTCGATGGTTGCAGGCGTACCGACTTCGAAGGTGCTGGCGGATACGACAAATTCAGGAAGAAGAAGATGGTGGAGGACTTCTCGTTCGTACAGATCAGCGACAGTCATATCGGCTTCAATAAAGCAGCCAACCAGAATGTGACCGGCACGCTGAAGATCGCCATCGACAAGATCAATGCAGGACGCGCGGGGATGAAGCAACCGGATTTCATGATTCATACCGGCGATATCACGCAAAGCTCCAAGCCGGCGGAGTTCGATACAGCCGTCGAGGTGATCAAGGGCGCCAAGGCGGGGCAGGTGTTTTATGTTCCCGGAGAGCATGATTTTTCGCTCGACGATGGCGAACAGTACAAGCAGCGCTTTGGCAAAGGGACGCTGGGAAACGGCTGGTACAGCCATGACTACAAGGGAGTTCACTTTGTAGGGCTGAACAATTGCGTGCAGGTGGATGCAATGGGCAACCTGGGTGCGGATCAACTGGCATGGCTGAAGACTGATTTGGGCGGTCTAAGTGCTTCGACGCCGGTGGTGGTGTTCGCGCATATTCCGTTGTGGATGGTCTATGAGAAGTGGGGCTGGGGCACGCAGGATGGGGCGACCGCGCTGAGCTATATGAAGCGTTTTGGATCGGTCACGGTCTTGAACGGTCACATTCATCAGATCGTGCAGAAGGTTGAGGGCAATGTCAGCTTTCATACGGCCATGTCGACGGCATTCCCGCAGCCTGCACCGGGATCTGCGCCGGGACCGGGGCCGATGGCGGTTCCCGCCGGTAAGTTGGAGAGCGTGCTGGGGGTGACCGACGTCAAGGTAGTTCGTGGGCACAATCACCTTGCGGTCGTCGACTCTTCGCTGGCGGAGGCGGTGTGAAGCGCGCCTGGATACTGGGGGTGCTGACCGTAGCCTCGGTGACGGGGTTGGGGTATGTGCACCCGTTTGGCAATCCGCGTGTCGAGCCAGCCCGAGGACTCGGCACGCTGCTCCAGGGCGCCAAGCTGCCGCCGGGTGCAAAGGCGGTGTTGGTGACCAAGTGCGCGGATTGTCACTCGAGCGAGACGCGGTGGCCAGTCTACGCCCGCGTTGCTCCGGGGTCATGGCTGATGGAACGGGATATTGTTGAGGCGCGTAAGCATATGGACCTCTCTCGATGGGAGTTGTTGTCGATGGAGCAGCAGCAAGTGCTGTTGGCCAAGATTAGCCATGAGGCAAAGAGCGGGGATATGCCACCGCTTCAGTACGTGGCCCTCCACTGGGGGGCGAAGCTTTCGCAGACGGATGTGCAGACGCTTTCGACGCTAAGTAAAAATACGGGCGGCAGTGAGGCCACGGTGGCCGGCACCGGCGATGCTGCGCGGGGCAAACTCGTGTTTGATAAACGCTGCACGGGCTGCCACTCCATGGAGATCAACGGTGAGGGGCCCAGGCTGTCTGGAGTGTATGGAAGAAGGGCGGGCAGCGTGCCGGGGTTTGATTACTCTCCGGGATTGAAGAACTCGGGGCTGACCTGGAATGATGCGACCCTGGAGAAGTGGTTAAGCGGTCCGGATTCGGTAGTACCGGATGCCAAGATGGACTTCTATGTACCAAAGGCTGCGGAGCGGCGGGATCTTATTGCTTATTTCAAGCGGTGAACGAGGGGTGCCCTTCTCCACGATCAGGTTGGCTACGGCCGATAGTGAAACTGCAGATCCCTCCGCTTCGCTTCGGTCGGGATGACAAAGGGGATGGCGGTTACCCACAAGGGGAGTGCGCCGCTGTCTTTTGCCCACGTCACAGAAGCGCTGGAAGGGCTGCGCCCGTCTTTTTCGGCCCATGTACGCTTTGGCGAACATGGGGCACCCGTCCAGAACCAAAGGCAGTGGTTACGAGATGAAATCCGCCAGCTTCAGTTCCAATCTAATTTGGACAAGTCTGTACTACCCATAAGTCGACAGGTTGCGACTATCTCGTTACGGAACTGCAGATTGCTCGCCGCCGCGGTGACTGGAGGTTAGGACGGGCTGTTGCATGGAAGGCGTCCCTGCGGTATATCGCACCAAGCGTGTTTGGAACCGCTCCAGCAACCAGAGGCGGGCCGGCGTCTCGAAATAGCGGAAGCTCAATAAACTCAGGCCCACACAGAGCGCCAGGTATACGGGATAGAACCCATGGGTTACCCATCGAAAGTGCAGAAACAAGGAAAGGATTGGCGTATGAATCAGGTACAGAGCATAACTGGCGTTCCCCAGGGCCACTAGCCACCTGCCACACAACCACCGCGACAACGGAGTGGGGATCACCGAAAGCGCCCATACGAACCCGGCGAATATCGGCACCAGCAGCCCATTGTTATAAGGAGCCGGTACACCAAAAAAGGGAATCAGCAGGACACTCCCGAAGAGACCTCCAGCAGACAGCCCCAGCACGGTGCTCACATGCCACACTCGTACCTGCGCTTTGTCCTTTCGTTGCTGTTGCAGCGTCTGCCAACGTGCCAGCAGAATGCCCAGCGCAAAGGTTGAAAGATGCAGCGGCGGCAAGGTCAGTGCCATCTCAAGATTCAGATGCGGCCTGATTCCCCAAACCAGCGCCTGTCCTGCCGCGTACAAAGCTAATGCTGTGATCCACAGCTGCGCTCCACGCAGCTTCCAAAGCAAGGCGCCGAGCAACGGGAAGCACAGATACAAGAAGGCTTCCACGCAAAGAGACCAACTGGGACGGTTGATTCGCAGCAGCCGGCTTCCCTTCCAGACTTGCAGCATCACCGCATTTGCTGCAAATACCCCTGCAGTCTTGGTCAGCCCAATTTTCATGCCGTACCGCTGTACTTCGGGCACCAGAAGCTCCGGCGTATCGAGTACTAAGACGACAAAGTACAAAGGATAGAGGCGCGCAAACCTTGCCGCGAAAAAAGTGGTCTTGTCGAGGGGCTGCACGCTATGCAAATACACAAAACTCAGCACATAACCGGAGAGGAAGAAGAAAAAGCTGGCGGAGACCGGGAACGCAAGCAATACGATGCCGGCCATATCCTCGGGGACGCCGTGAACACCCACACTGGAGAAGACAGGCAGGAAAATCCGCACTGAATGGTGAAACAAGACAAGAGATGCGGCAAAGAAACGCACCGAGGTCAACGGATAGATCGTTTTAGCCATCGTGAACGCTGCTCATCTCATTCGCGATGTTTTCGAGAACGAAGGACAACGGATCGGATGAAAGCATCCGTAAACCTCATGGCCGGAAGGGTGCGCTAACTTCTTTAACTGAAGTCGGGCAGATTTATTCACTCCATTCTGAGAATTGCTACCGTCCATGTTGCTATGAGGAGAGTTGCTCTATTTCAGGAGCCACACCGGCGGGATAGCTGCGGGTCGAAGCGACCGATTGCTGACATGCGGATCGGTACCGACAAACGCCAGGCCTCTAGCCTGACTGCCAAAAGCAGAAACTGCCGCCGAGTGGCCCCGGTCGCGCAGTCTGGGCGCGCTCAGGGTATGACAATTTTGGATACCGGAGTGTAGACCTAGATGATTAGGGTGTGTCAAATGCGGGCACCGGGGAATACTCGGAATTCACTGATGCCTCGAAGAACTGCCATCACCTGGTCACGGATGTTGCACGGGAATAAAACCCGCACATGCTCAGTTAGATAAGACAGAAGGAAAATCCGCTTCAGCTGAAAGATTGGCGAAATGCGCTTTCTGCCGACCGTTGGGGGCCTGAACCTACCGGCCCCGCTCGTTTTATTTCGTTGTGCACTCGCGATCGCGTGCCTGGCCTGGTGTGGACCCCAGCCGGCCTGGGCATCCCAAGCCACTGCAACAACTCTCTCCCTTACATCAGGTGGAAATGCGGTGTCCTCTGTCGCCGGAGGAACCGTGGTCACGTTGACCGCTACGGTGCAGACGGGCGCCACGGCGCTCACGCTTGGACAGGTGAACTTCTGCGATGCCACTGCGGCCTCGTGCACGGATATCCATCTGTTGGGCACAGCGCAGTTGACCAGCGCCGGAACCGCGGTGCTGCGCTTCCGTCCCGGCCCTGCAAACCACAGCTACAACGCTGTATTCCTCGGCACTTTGGCCGGCGGTGCGAGCTCCTCGGCCGCCGTGGGGCTGACGGTTGGCCCGCGGCCGCCGGGCCTGCAGACGACGTTCACCGTCGCCTCGGTTGCTGGGCCTGACGCGACGAATATGTATGCACTCACAGCGAGCGTTGGGACCAAAGGCGCGATTCCGCCGTCGGGCACGGTCTCTTTTCTCGATACCAACAACGCAAATTCAGTGCTGGGAACAGCGACGCTGGCCGGCGGGGGCAACGGCTTTTTGAATGTGCCGATTCCGGAACCGTCTGGCGCGGGCGCAGACGCGATTCCGATTGTTGCCGTCGGCGACTTCAATGGCGACGGCATCCCCGACATCGTCTCCGCGCCTCATGGAGGAATCGCCATTTCTCTGGGCAATGGCGATGGCACCTTTGCCGCGCCGCTGATCCCGAACCTAGACTCGATAGATGGGATCAATTCATTCGGCGTGGGAGACTTCAATGGGGATGGCATCACCGATCTCCTCGTCGATGACGAGGATACGGCAAAACTGACGGTATTGCTGGGCAAGGGGGATGGCACATTCACTGTGGGGCAGTCGATGCCGTTCAATACGCAATCCATCGCGATCGCGGACTTCAACGGTGACGGCAAGCTCGACCTGGCCCTCTCAGGCAGCGCTCAAACCACCATCCTGCTGGGCAATGGTGACGGCACATTTACTGCCGCGCCCAACCAACCGCAGATCGCCTCAGCTCAGGTTGTCGCTGCGGACTTCAACGGTGACGGCAAGCTCGATCTGGCCGTCAGTCCTTCGAACGGCGCCACCTCCATCCTGCTGGGGAACGGGGATGGCACATTCACTGCCACGTCCAATCAACCACAGATCACTACAGATCAGCTTGTAACTGCGGACTTCAATGGCGACGGCAAGATCGACCTGGCAGCCCTTGATCTTATGGGTGACACCGTTACCATCGTGCTGGGGAAAGGCGATGGCACATTCTCCGCAGCGTCCACTTTCCCGACGGGTTCGAACGCTCTTTCGCTCGCGGTGGGCGACTTCAACGGCGACGGCAAGCCCGACATGGCCGTCGCGGGCATCGCCAACTTTCCAGATCACAGGTAACGATTTTTGCGGGGAATGGCGATGGAACATTCGCGGCTGGGTTCGACATCAACGATGCTCTCGCGCAATCGTTGGCAGCAGGGGACTTCACGGGGAGCGGCACCTCGGACCTGGCCACCTTTGGCTCCGTGTTACTGGGGAATCTCACAATCTCGACGGCGACGAACGATATCGATCTGCCCGCCGGCTTCGTCGTCATCCAAGCCGATTATCCCGGTGATGCAAGTAACGCTTCGTCCAATTCCACAAATAAGCCCGGAATCTTAGTCCCACAGCCACTCTTCTCGTTGAGCAGCAACCCCGTCACCGTGGCTCCTGGAACCAGCGCCAGCGGGAACTTCTCCGTGACAAGTTCAGAGCTTTACCGGCAGCTTGAACTTGAGCTGCGTCGTCCCGGGCACGAATGACGAGATCCCGTCGCCCCTAACGTGCTCGGTGCCACCGACCGTCAATTTCATTTCCGCAAACAGGAACGATGAATCTCACCTACACCATCACCGCGCAGGCCAATGCACCGGCGGGTCCATATACCGCAATCATCACGGCTACGTATGCTTTGAGTGACGTGCCCGCAGCCTCGACCACCGCCCGAGTCCTGGTCGCCGGGCAGAGCTATGTCCTGACCAATAGCGGAGCGACGATCGCATCGCCGGGCGCGAGCGGCAGCTCGACCATCACGGTTTCGCCCACCGGCGGCTACACCGGGCAGGTAACGATGAGTTGTGCGGTAGGTGGCGGGCCATCCGGCGGGGTCAATCCGCCCACCTGCACGATTCCCTCGCCGATCTCGCTGACAGGTTCTCCGATCACGACGACGCTCACCCTCAATACGCAACCGGCAACGACACCAGGGTCTTATACCGTGACGGTCACCGGGGCTTCCGCGGGGAATTTCAACGCGACCACAAGCTTCAGCGTCGTTGTGCAGGCGGCTCCGGGTTTCACGCTGAGTAGCACAGCAGTCACCATCGCATCGCCGGCCGCCAGCGGCAGTTCGACTATCACTGTTTCACCCAGTGGCGGCTACATCGGACAGGTAACGATGAATTGCGCGGTAACTGGCGGGCCATCCGGCGGGGTCAATCCGCCCACCTGCGCGATTCCCTCGCCGATCTCCGTCACAGGCTCCCCGGTGAACACGACGCTCACTCTGACTACACAACCGACAACCACCCCGGGCTCGTACACCGTGAGTATCGCCGGGGCTTCCGCGGGGAGTCTCAACGCGGCCACAAGCTTCACCGTCGTTGTGCTGGCGGCCCCGGGTTTCACGCTGAGTGGTACAGCAGTCACCATCGCATCACCGGGACCCACGGGAACATCGACCATTACGATCACCCCGACCGGAGGCTTCACCGGCAGCGTCGCCCTGAGCTGTGCCGTTTCGGGCGGTCCTATGGGAGCAGCCGATGCACCCACGTGCTCGGTCACGCCTCCTCCGGTGACCACCGGAAGCGCGCCGGTCACCGCCACGCTTACGGTGGTCACCACTGCCGCATCGGCCGCTGCCTACAGCCAGCCCGTGGATCGCGCACAACATCCTCCGCCGGGCGTTGCGATCGGCGGCTCGGTGGTTGCCGTGGCGTCGCTGCTTTGGTTTGGATTCCCCATCCGGCGGCGGAGAACCATCACGCAGCTTGGTCTGCTGCTGATCGCAACCTTGATCGGCACAGCGATGGGGTGCGGCGGGGGGAAAGCCGCAGCCCCATCGGCTACTCCGGCCAATCCTGGCACCACGCCGGGCGCCTATACTGTCACAGTCACGGGTTCCAGTGGTGCGATCACGGCCACCACCACCGTTACCGTGACCGTGAGCTGAGCGACCGAGGAAGACTTTAAGAACTGAATAGATTTCGGCTTTGGCTTGGTATATCCCCGCTCGCCGTGCGGCCAAGGTCGATCCTATGGTCGCGCTACGCAACGAGTAAGTCCATCCAGTCCATCTGCAGATTTATTTCCGTTCCTATGGAATAAACGTAGGGGCTCCTAGTTAGCAGTCTATAGGAGCAGAACCATACATGAAGCATCCGCATAACCACACCCCTCAAGGCAGCAGCCCAACTCACTCAAAAGTGACCGCCGGTATTGGCTCGATACCATCCCCGCGTACGCACCCCTGGTGGATCTATCGAGCGAACCAAATGAAGATAAGTCACAACCACGGAGCAGACTTACTCGCGCGAATCGATCCATTTCCAGACGAGCCCCCAAGCGATTCGGAAGATTGGCGCTAGACGAAGCCTAGTCATTAGAAACGTTCGATTAACGGGCCCCTCCCCCGGGAATGGATATTATGAAAAATCAAAAGAAGACAGCAATCTACCGCCTTGGCCAGTGCAGGCGAATACTCTCTCAACGATTCAGGCCGCTGGTTTTCTCGCTGGCGATTCTACTGTTACTCACCTCGGCAGCGTTTGGCGCAGCTGACCACCGCCGATATTCTTGGGACGGTGACGGACCAGACGGGCGCCAGTATCCCAAATGCCACCGTTACCCTCACCAACCTCGGAACTAACGACCAACGCACCGTCCAGTCCAACGGCTCTGGCGACTACACCTTCACGCTCCTTCCCGTCGGACATTACTCCATCTCGGTTAAAGCCGGTGGGTTCCAGGAGTCGATCACCAAAGACCTTGGCGTAGAAGCAGGCGACCGTGCCCGTGCCGACGTTCATCTCCAGGTCGGTTCGCAGACCGCCGTCGTCGAGGTAAATGCGACCACGCCTCTGCTCCAGGCTGACAGCGCAACCGTAAGCTCCACGGTGACGGCAAAAGCGGTGCAGGACCTCCCGTTGAACGGCCGTAACTTCGTTCAGCTGGTGCAGATTGTTCCCGGGGCCAACGAGGGCCCAGGTAACGGACTGACCAGCGGCGGCCGCCCCGACGATCGTCGCCAGACGGCCAGCTTCTCCGTAAACGGTCAGGATGATACTCTCAACAACTACACCATCGACGGTATCGACGATAACGAGCGCATCATCGGAACCATTGGCGTGCGCCCCATCGTCGAAGCCATCGACGAGATCACGGTACAGACCAACAACTACACTGCGGAAGCCGGCCGTACCGCGGGCGGCGTGGTCAGTATCGTTACCCGCACCGGCACCAATCAGTTTCACGGCACCGCGTATGAGTTCTTCCGCAACGATATCTTCGACGCGCGCAACGTTCTGCAGACTACCGGCAGGAGGCCCGAGCTCCGCCAGAACCAGTTTGGCGGCAGTATCGGTGGACCTATCTATAAAAATCGGACCTTCTTTTTTGGCGACTACGAGGGTTTCCGCGAGGTGAATGGTCTTACCTACAGCAAAACAACGCTTACCCAAAACGAGTACAACGACGTCAACAGCCTGAATGGTGGGTCGCCTCAGCTTCTGCTCAACGCCGGGAACGGCACGCAGGGCTTCGCTGTTGACCCAATCGCTCTGGCTTACTTAAAGCTGTACCCCGCTCCGAATGCCGGCGCCGCCGGTGCGTTGTCGAATAACTACATCACCAGCCCTAACCGGACGCAGTTCTCCAATAGCTTCGATGTGCGCGTGGATCATAAGTTCAACGAACACAATCTATTCTTCGCCCGTTACGACTACAACAAAGTCAATACCTTCACTCCTCCGGGTCTTGGAACAAATGCAGGGACCGGACTCCAGATCAGCGGCGGCCAGTTTGATTTCGACGGTCCGGCGACGGATACGGCGCAGCAGTATGGCTTCGGCTTTACCCACATTTTCACGCAGAACCTTCTGGTGGACCTGCGCGCCGCCTTTACCCGAATCAACAATCTTTCGCTGCCGCTCAACTCGACGGGCACGCAAGCCGCCGCCGCCATCGTCTCCGGAGGTTTGGGTACGTTCGCGTCGAACCTGAACAGCCAATCTACCAACCTGACTCCGATCAGCTTTCCTGGCCTGAGCGACATCGGCGACGGCTCGTTTGTTCCCTTACAAGACATCGACAATAATTTCCAGTACCTCGGAACCGTGAGCTGGACCAAGGGTAGCCACAATATCAAGTTCGGCGCCAGCCTCCTTCGCCGGCAGGCGCGCAACGTGCAAAGCCCGTACGTGGGTGGTCAATATACCTTCGGGCTGGCTACCGACTCGTCACCTGCACCAGGTTCGACCGTTCAACCCAGTGCGACGCAACAGCGCGACAACGGTATTGCATCCGCTCTGACCGGTGCTTTCAGCGGTGAGCAGCGGCAGGTGGACCTTACGGCGCCCGACTATCGCACCTGGGAGCCGAGCTTCTTCGCGCAGGATTCGTGGAAGGTCACACCGAAGCTGACCGTGCTCTACGGGGTTCGCTACGATCTCTTCACACCCTTCACCGAGGCGCACAACCGTATTTCGAACTTCAATTTCTTTCAGGCCCTTAGTCTGACTCCCTCAACCGTCACCAGCGCGCTGAAGATCGCCAACGTCAATGGTGTGGATGGTCACGCTGGTATCTCAACCGACTACACCAACGTGGCGCCGCGTCTCGGGTTCGCCTACTCGGCGTTCCCTGGGACGATTATCCGCGGTGGTTTTGGTGTCAGCTACTTCCCCGGGAACTACACCTCTAACACCGATCTGAAGAACGTACCCTTCCTCTCGAACTTTCAGCCGAACTGCCAATCGGCGGTAGCGATTCAGATCGAAACCAACTTTCTCGGTGCCGGGCACAGTGTTGGCAATGGTCAATGCGCCGCGGCTTACGGCTCCTTCGATCAGGGGCTACCCATTCCCACAGCACCCAACGTGTCGAACCTGCAGAACCTCAACCCGCTCTCCTTCAACACGGAAAACCCCAACTTCAAGGCCGCCGTCATCGACCAGTACAACCTGCAAGTCGAGCAGCAGTTCGGTCCCAACGTATTGACGATCGGCTACGTGGGCAACGTGGGGCACCACCTGCCGCAGGTGATCAACGACATCAACCAGCCCGCACCGTACAGCACCAACCCTAATAGCCCTCTCTACCAACCGGGTACAGCCGTTCGGCCTAATAGCGGACCGCGCAAACTGGACCCCCAGTTCCCTGCCGGCAACCTCAGCGGGGTAGGGTTGGTGCAGAGTGAAGGCATTTCCAACTACAACGGCCTACAAGTATCTTTGCAGCGGCGCTTCACCCAGGGTTTGGCCTTCGATGCGAACTACACCTGGTCAAAGGCGCTTAGCGACAATACTGGGTACTCGCAGGAAGGTAGCCAGGAGGGCTTCAGCGATGCTGACCCAACCCGGCTTCGGCAAATTGAGTATGGTATCGCGGAGAACGATATCCAGAACCGCTTTGCGCTTTCCTTGAACTACCAGTTTCAATATGGCAAGAGCTGGACAGGGATAACGAAAGAGGCGCTTACAGGTTGGGGGATCAACACCATCACAGTCTTTCAGAGCGGTAAGCCTTTCACCATCCTCAACAATGGAGGCAATGCCGGACCGGGCAATAACGACACCACGACGTATATTAATCCTGCCACCGGGCAGTCGGTTACCGAGTCCTACGCTGATCGTGCTGTGCCCAATAATGGTGGCGGCAGGGATCGCCCCAACACTCTGTTCAACCCTCGTGGAAATAGGTCGAAGGCTGAGTTCTTCAATACTGCCGCCTTCGCCCCTCAGCCTACCGGGGAAGTTGGCAATACGCCGCGCAACTCGCTCTTCGGCCCTGACTTCCGTCACGTGGATTTGTCTGTCTTCAAGAATTTCGCGGTGACCGAGCGCGTGAACCTGCAATTCCGAGCAGAGGCCTACAACATCACCAACACACCCAGCTTCATCTTCCCGCTGGGGGACGGCAGTACTGAACTTGGCAGCACTAACTTCGGAGTGGTTAGCAACTTCGATCCGAACTATACGCCTCGTCTGTACCAGTTCGCCCTGAAGGCGCAGTTCTAAACCAATTCAACATGCGTGGCCCATCGGCGGAGAGAGATCTCTCTCCGCCGGCGGGTTACCGCCTACGAGCCGTGACCTAAGAGAGCAATAGTTCCAGGGCCAAGCAACCACAAGAAGGGATTCCACCAAAGATGAGCGCACATCCATCCTTAGCAAGTTACAACGTACTTCTGGCTCCAGCGAGAGAGCGGTTTGAGACTAGCCCTGGCCTCAGTGCCATTCGGTCGAGCAACGATCCACGATTTGCTGGAAGCCTTTCTCCTTTATTTCTGCGCCATTGGCGCACAGATGACGGAACCGGTGGAGGGGTGGATTCGCCGGGCGGCCGATCGCTGTTCAGCCCTTGGACTCCCAGAACTTGGGGAAGCATTGACGAGACATGCCCGCGCCGAAGCCGGCCATCACCTGATGATGATTGCCGATCTTCGTTCGCTAGCGGGTCACTGGAATTTACGGCATACGCCTCCAGTAGACGCCGATGAACTGCTGCGTCTAAAGCCCAGCTACGGAGCGAGGCGCTATTGCCGGGTTCACGAGGAGAACATTGCTGGTAAGACACCCTATGCGCAGATTGCCATTGAGTACGAGATCGAGCAGCTTCCCCTGCGCTATGGCGGATTGTTCCTATCGAGATGCCTCGAAATCTTTGGACCGGATATCCTTCACAGCTTGAGCTTTGTGACGGAGCATATCGACCTGGATATCGGGCATACAAAATTCAATGCACGAGAACTGGCAAAGCTGATTGATCGCATTCCCGAAAGTCTCCCGGCCCTGGTAGCCGCTGGTAGCGCTGCACTGGGCGCCTACGCGCAATTCCTCGCTGATTGTGTAGAGCTTGCTGAAAATCATTGCCGCGCGTTCCCAATTCTCTCAGAGGCGCCTTCTGAGTTCCTGTCATGGCAAGTACGCAGCCCTCTCCGGGACTCGATGAATGGCGAGGGAGAGTCGTCGCCGAAATGGTTAGACGAGGTAAGATCGCTTCGCGGCGGCGCTCTGTTCGACAATGGCAGACGCCCTAAGTTCAAATCCGGCGATGGGTGCTATACGGACTCTGACCCAATCGACCCCTACGCCTGGCATGTGCTGGCTTATTTCGGCGACCGTCTTGTTGGCTGTGTGCGCGTTTACCCCTTGGCCGGGAACAGGCTCCCGTGCCTGACGGAAACGCTGCTTGGCGAGAAGCACTTCCGGGAAACACTGCTCAGTCTCGGCCGCCATCGTAACAATGCGATTGAGATCGGAAGATGGGTGGTCGACCCCGCGCTCCGAGCACAGAGGAGCCTTGCGCCGGGCATCGGCGTACAGCTCGCCGCAGCTGCCGGAGCGATCGCTCTTGCACTCGTGAACCAATCGGAGGATGTAAATGCAATCGCAATCTTTTCCGCGGGAAGCCGGGATAATCAGCACCGAATGCTGTCTCGCATTGGCTTGAGAGAGGTTTCCGGAATAGAGCCTCTGATTTCCGCCGAGTATGACGACGTGATACGAGTGATGTACTGCAGCAAGAATCAAAAAATGCCGCCCCGCTTTCAGCGCATGATGGACGCGATGGCAAAAGGCATGGGAATCGATCAGATGCTTCGGGTATTAGCATTCGATTGCAGCTAGATCAGTGTCTGCGTGAGAACAGGAAATCCGGGTACGCTCCGTCGGAAACATTTCCAGGAAGGGTCCGCGCAACTGCCGTCGGGAAGCGTTACTCCGCTGGCCACAAACGCGAAGGGCAGTTTTACCACAACCTCGCCGCGAATCTCAGCGTTGGCAGCCACACTGAACCCAAGCAGGAACGTGACTGCGACTAGAATTTTTGCATACTTTTTCATATATTTTCCTCTTAACATTTGATTTATCGTTGCTGATCCTTGCGGGCGACCGCGCTTTTGTTCTGAGGGTGCGACGCTAAAGATCCGTTTCAACAATCTTGCTCAGAACATTGCGATGTTCCGGACTTATCTGAACTGAGCAGGGCGGTATTTATTCCAAGGTAGAGCACTTAGCGAGACGTCTTATCGCCTAGGCGCTGCCGTGTTTGCCTGGGTCACCGGCTATTAGAATAAACGGTGCTCAGGTCAGTTCTCATACGTGAGGGATATTTGTAGTTTTGAGCAGTTATGAGAACTGAAGGGAGATATAACTCAAATGAAACTTATCATAGCAGGTGTTTTCGCATTTTCCGGTGTGGCCTTCGCTGCGAACATTGCGCCGGTCAGCTATCACGATGGAACTCTCGTGTCATTTTCTATGCCGACTTTTGGAGACGACTGCGCTAACAGCTCAGGACGGGCCTGTAGCGACGTTTACCAGGCGCAATATATGGTTGAGTCGGAGGGCATTCTCTATGCCCTGACGCCGGTCAGCAGCGCGACGGATAGCATTGCCCAAAGAGCGACCCTAGGCTTGAGCAAAGCCCTCAGCAAAAGCTCATCGCTCTATCACCAGCAGCCAGGGATACTTCTCCAGCTCCGCGATGATGGCCGATACCTTTTTGTGAAGGTGGGTAATCGGGAGTCTAAGTACACCGCTGTTGAGGCTCGATAACAAATCATTGTTGGACAACGTGAAAATCCACTTAGCCCTGATTCTCCTGGGAGCACTGTTTGTGCCGGGTCGAACTTTGCTTCGGGCGCAGGTCAATCGTTCCGATGTGCCGGAAGTAAACCCCGCCAGGCCAACAGTCTCGACGCCGGCAACCCTGACTCCGGTCGGCTATTTGCAGTTTGAGAATGGGGGCTTGTATGCGACTCACTCCTCCGAATTCAAGAACCGACTGGGCTTCGATCAAGTGTCGAAGCTGACACTGGACCAGCGAGTGGAGGTGCTAGCCCTCTTCGAGCCTTTCACCCGGAGTACCGGGGCGGAGGTTTCGGGCAACCGGCCGGGCGAAGTCTTCGCGGGTGTGCAGGCGGTCATTTTGGCGGGCATGGACGCGCGGCCAACGATCTCTGGTCAGTACCTGCGGCGGCTGTATGCGAGCCCAGCGCCGGAGCTCGATCTCGGCACCTTCGTGCAAAGCGCGGCGATCCTGTTGAGTGACGACCTGCACGGTTTTCACTTCGACGTGAACGGCCTGATGACAGAGCAGCAGGACGACAAGACCAAAGTGCGGCGAGCGCAGCTTGGCGAGACGCTATCAATCTCGCATCCAATGGGCAAATATACAATCTCGGGCGAAGTATGGCATTTTGCGCAGCCCTTGACGCACGGCTATGCAGTCGGGAGTCTTTGGTCCGCATCCTACGCGGTGCGGAGAAATCTGGTGATCGACGCCGGCTTCGATCACGGCCTCACCAGCAGCTCCACACACTGGGAGAGCTTTGGCGGTTTCACCTATATTCTGCCTCGACGACTTTGGCGTCAAAGGAGATGAGTCAGTAAGTCATCGCTCTCCAAAGTCAGCGGTCGCCCGCTTTCATGCTGCCCTTCTCCGGCTATCCCGCATCCAGGCCAGTCCATCTGTCTCTGCGGGCCAGGCAAACAGATGCCGGGGAAATTTTTCGTTTGGGATGTTCCATTGGGCGCAGTATTGGTATTCAGTCAGCCACGCGGTAATTTGTTCCGCAGCCCCCTGGTGATGGACTTCAGCGATAAGTAGCGGGCGGTCCCTCGCAAAAGCGTGTTCGCCCCGAGCAGGACTTCATACTCGCCACCTTCCACGTCAATCTTCAGCAATTGTGGCGGGGGTTCGCCGGCGGCAACAAAATCGTCGAGCGTGATTGCCGGTACGTTTATGACTTTACCGCTCCCCAGTACGGGGCGGTTTCCATCAGCCTCGACGCCGCCCTGCGACCTCGATGGCTCCGCCCCGGCGAAACCCGATTCCATCGGTAGCGGTACGCGACCATACAGCAGCGTGCACCACTCGCAGGCGATCCTCTAAACCATTCCGCGCACTGTGTTCTCGCAAACGCTCGATGTTTTCGGGGTCACCATCAAAAGCTATAACCATGCCCAAGTTGCCCACGAGTTGAGCTGCCCCGAGTGCCATGATCCCCACGTTAACCCCTTTGTCATAGACAACCGCACCCGGCCGAACCCCGGCCAAAATCGCATTCTGCACTACGCGTTCATGCTCCCCACGCTAAATGACCGTCTCTCGAGGAAGGTGAGATGCATCCACATTCCCTGAGATAGGCCGGATTGAATCCGCACCCAAACCTGCACCTTGGGAAGGAAGCGAGTTCCAACCCGCCGCTTCAGTTGGTCGAGCCCTGGTCCTATGCCGGGCCACCGCCGCAACGCGCCTTCGGCCGCAGACTCCTTGAGTACCCAGTAAGTCCGATAAAGCAGGGCGTAGAGGTTGACTCATCATCAGAGAAGTTCCCAGAATGTCTCTGTGCCTACTCCACAACCACTTTGCCGGTCATATTCGGATGAATTGAACAAGAGTACGAGTAGGTGCCGGGCTTGTCGGCCGTGAACGTGAACTTCTCGCCGGTAGCCAGCACTTTGGATTTAAATGCCTGGCCGTCGCTGACCACCGTATGGGGGATGTCATCGCCGTTCGTCCAGGTGATCTGCGTCCCGGCCTTCACCTTAAGTGCAGCCGGCGAAAAGTTGAAGTTATCGATCTTGACTTCGGCTTTCCCTGCGGCGGCCGATGCGGCGGCCACTCCCGGTGGGGCCGGCTGAAAACTGATTGAAGCTGTCATCACAAAGGATGCTAGACAAAAAATCCAGTCAGTCCTTTTCCAGCTCATCTATCCTCATCCTGATCATTTCTGCTCCTCTATTCCTCCATTTTGTGCAAACGTTCACTCTGCGTCTTACTGTGCTGAACTTGCGGGTTGTAGTTTTATTCCAACCGATTTCGCACGTGAGCGACTATTTTCAGAGCGGCGCGAATAAAACGTGTGCCGGGCAGTTTACTGCAATGTGGTGCCGCAGAGGTATCGGCATCGGGTCGTTTGAGGAGTTGGCACCCCCTCTTGCCGACGGCGACTATAGGACATGCCTCGGAGAACGCCAATGGAGAGCATAGGTTATATCCAGGATTGTTCCGTGGTTCGCGAGGCTCAAGGCGGCAGCCAAGCCGCATTCGAGCAATTGGTACATACCTACGATCAAGCGGTTTTACGGCTCGCTTTGCGGCTCACCGGGTCGGCAAGCGACGCTCAGGACATCCATCAAGAGGCATTTCTGAAGGTTTACAAGAAGCTGGATGGCTTCCGTTTCGAGTGCTCCTTCGCGTACCTGGATCTACCGTATTGTCACCAACGTCTGCCTGGATCACCTGCGGAGGAATCAAGCCCGCAAAAAGAATGAACGTGATCGAGATCACCGACGACGACTTGCTGAACCAAGTGTCGGACGACAGACCAGGTAATAACCCCGAGCAACAACTATTAGACCGAGAGTTGGGCGCGCATATTTCGAAGGCTCTGCAAAGACTTACGCCGAGGGAGCGCATGGTTTTTGACCTGAGGCATTTTGAGGGCCTCAAGCTGCAAAGCGTGAGCGAGATTCTCAATGCCTCGGAAGGCTCGATCAAAATGACTTTCTTCCGGGCCACGCGGAAACTGCGTTTGCAGCTCGGTAAATACACGAAGCGGCACAGATCTTCAGTGAGAGAGAGCTCTGATAATGGTGTGAATCAACCGCCTAAAGGGAAACGATTCGAGGTGACCACCAGGTTGGCAGCAACCTTGAACACTCCAATCTCCGCCATGCGCCCTGCCACCACCCCGGATCGAGTCATTGATCGAGTGATTGATCGAATCCTGGTCATAGAGAGCAATCATGTTTTACAGGAGACTCTACGCCAGCTTTTCTGCTCGGAGGGATATGAGGTGGATCTCGTCCCAGATGGCCTGGCTGGTCTGGAGGTGCTTCGCTTGAGCCGGCCCTCGGCAGTGATCGTGCGACATACAGCATCCTGGACCCTCGGATCGTGATCTGTGCAGGCAAATGTCGGAGTTGATTCCCGGTCTGCCAATTGTCGTTCTCAGTGCGAGTTCGGAGGTCGCGGAAAAGGTCCTGCTGCTTGAAACGGGGGCCGACGATTACGTGACTATACCGTTCAGTTCGCGGGAACTTGTTGCACGACTGCACGCCGTCATCAGGCGTGCATCGCGGGTCGATGTGGACAAGGTATATCTCCATAAGGCTGGATGTTTGTGAGGCGGCAGCTGCAGTTTGTGGCCACCGCTGTCGCCATCTCCACGATGTCGTTGACTTGTGTCTGTGCGTCCGCCTCGTCTCCGGACCAGCGTCCAAGCGCTCTTGCCACCCTTCAGGCCAAGGCGGATCAAGCTCAGCCCAGAGACCGATGCTTTCTCTACGCAGAGCTCGTCAGCCAGATGACCGACCTGGCCGGCCACCAGTTCAGTTCCGGTGATTCCGGGCAGGCCTCGGAAACCCTCAAGCTGGTGCAACGGTATGCGGAGAAGATCCAAATCGGCGTTGGCGATGACAGCAAAAAGCTAAAGAATGCCGAATTGCTCATGCGGCGCACATCCTTTCGCCTTAAAGACATCCTGGGCGGAGCTTCGCTCGAAGACCGGGAGACGTTGGAGGCGACGCTGAGACAGTTGAACCAGGTTCAGGCACAGCTCATGACGCAAGTGTTCAAAAAGTAGTCGCGACTGGAGCAACCTTCTTCCGAAGCAAGGGGATGGTGGAAGCTACCTGGAAAAATAACTCACACCGCAGGAAATAAATTGCGCGGCGTTCGAACGATCGGGGATCATATGCTTCTTTACTTTGAGCGGGTGCAACAGTAATGCTATCGTGCCGCCGATTGCAATTGAATGAATGTCAACAAAAACATTTTTCTCCGCAGTGGAAATAATCTTCGCGCAAACCAGTTTGGTTAGGCACGGGACTTCTTGCCTCGGGCCATGGCCGAGGTCAACGGATCAGCCAACTTACGTCTCGCACGCGCGTAGGTGACTCGTGTCATTTTGGAGGAACTCTCATGCTCATGCCCCCACGGAGGAAAGTTCTCTTCTGTTCTTGCCTGTTCGCGACACTGACCGCGTTGGGTACCGGCGTGGTTGGAGTCGCAGCAAATTCAGCGACAGAAGCCCCAGCCGGGTTTAACACGCCCAGCTTTAACGGTGCTGCAAGCATCAACAACGGACTCGTTGAACCAGCGGGAGATACGTTTGCTCGGGATCAGCAGGTCTATGAGCATGAACGAAACAGTCGCCGATGGACTTGGACCTGTATACAACGCAACTTCCTGCGTCAATTGCCACCAGAATCCGAATAGTGGGGCAGCCAGCCAGATCACAGAACTCCGCGTTGGCCACAACGATGCAAATGGCAATTTCGTAAACCCGACCATCCTTATCAACGACGGACAAAACACGATTACCGGGAGGTCCATCGTGGATGATCGGGCTATCGGCCCGCAAGCCCAGGAGCGCATACCCGCGACGGAAAACATCCGCACGTTACGCGCTTCCCTCAACACCCTGGGGGATGGATTTGTGGAAGCCATTGACGACAACACTCTGATCGCCATCGCCGCCGAACAACCTGAGTTGAGTAAAGGTAGAGTCCATGGGGAAGTGGTGATGGCCCCGATTTTTGAGGCTCCTGGACAGACCCGCGTCGGACGCTTCGGCTGGAAGGACCAACACAGCAGCTTGCTCTCGTTTATTGCTGATGCCTATCTCAACGAGATGGGAGTCACCAGCCGGTTGCGGCCCACGGAGGTTACTCAAGTTCTTAACACTACGACGGGCATTAACGATCAGCCAGATGAACTCGGCATGGCTGACATAGACCACTTTGCCCAGTTTGTGCGGGGAACGATGGTTCCTCCTCGCGACACCGCGCTGGCTGCAACCCCCGCAGCCTTGGCAGGCCAACGACTGTTCGAGCGGCTGGGTTGTAATGTCTGCCATATGGAAGCCATCACCACGGCTCCCGTAGGAACGGTGATCGATGGTGGCATGTTTACGGTTCCAGAAGCTCTGGGCGACAAAGTCATTCATCCCTTTAGCGACTTCTTGTTGCATGACATTGGAACTGGCGATGGAATCGTCCAGGTTGGCCCGCAAGACACTGCAAACAAGTTAAGAACTGCGCCGCTCTGGGGTGTGCGTACCAAGGCTCGATTTATGCATGACCTGGGATCGTTGTCTCTGAAAATGCTATCGAGCGTCACGATGGTGAAGCACACGACGCTGCTGAAGATTTTAGAGAGCTGAGCCCTAAGGAGAGGGAGGCGCTGATTACTTTCTTGAAAACGCTCTGAGCAAGTCACAAACGGATCAAGCGAATTAGTCCGCTTGAAAAAGCAGCGCATAGGAAAGCGTGAAGGAATCGAACAACTGCATCAACGGATGTTTGATAAAGGAGAAGTGAAATGGGGAAATTTGAAACTCTGATCAAGAAATCCGGGAATCGACGGACGTTCTTGAAAACCGGAATAGGCGGCAGGCGCAGTGACTATGGGGGCAGGCCTATTGGGCGGAGGGTTATCCGCCCTCGGCCAGGACCAGGATGAAGGACGATATCACAAAAGGCGACATCGCAATCCTCAGGTTCCTGAATGCTCTCGAGCAGATCGAGGCCGATCTGTGGATTCAATACAGTGAACTAGGGGGCACCCAGGACAACGAAGTCTCGGGGGTGAATGGGGGAAATCCTCTCTACACGGCCGCCCTTACCATTCTCGATGGCGACATGGCACAGTACATCCACGACAACACCGATGACGAGATCAGCCACGCCGCCTTCTTGAAAGCTTATCTGGAATCGAAAGGCGCCGAAGCAGTCGACCTCAGCCCCTTTGCCACGATCCCAGGCAGTACGGCGGCGGGGTCGACCGGCAAGACACGGCTCACCAACCTCATGCAGCTCACGATAGACACCAGTTTTTGGTCCCGGTACCGCAGCATCACCAACCCCGATTTTGATGCTGGTGCGAAGTTCGTTCAAGCCGTTCCCAGTCTCAATGTAGGGCAACATACAGCGATCCCAAGAACCGACGCGGATACCGCCGGCAGTTCCATCGGCAGTGACCTTACCACGAGTATCACAACCCATCTGCAGGCAATCGCCTTCACGGCGGGGTTCCACTTTGCATTTATTGAGGAAAGCGGCACCAGCCTCTATCCAACCCTGGCCCAGCAGGTAACCAACCTGGAAGTTCTCCGAGTCCTTCTTAGCATCGGTCCAAGCGAGACCATGCACTTTCAAACCTGGCAGGACAAGGCGGGCAATGCGCTTCCTTTGACTGACGTTGACAAGGGACCAGGTGGAACCGGCGCGACGGTTACGTTTACAACCCTCTCTGCCGCCCAGGGAGAGACCAATCCCGAGTCCCTTAATGGCGACACCTTGCAGGCCAACCTCATCATGCCCGAGCCAACCCACTTCCTCAGCACGAAATTTCCACCCGTCGCGATCATTCGCCCCACGTCAAGCAAGATTGCTGGAGCAGTGGCCTCTGTCCAAAGTTTTTTGAATGACGGACTGTTCATCGGCCAGAAGAATCCAGAGTTCCTGAAACTGATGTTCCAATCTGGCCGAGGAGGCAGATGAGGCTCGACGTAAGTTGTAAAGCAGACGAGCTACTCACTTCCTCGCCCCCAAAGGGAAAAGCGCCTCACTCTTTGAGGCGCTTTCCCCTTTTCAGCTCAATACCGATGTTCCATGGACTCCTCCTGTGGCTTGACCGTGAACATTGCTCAGGCTCAAACATACCCATAACGATCTTGGGGAACGAAAGCCCGATCCATCTTGCCACTCAACTGGACGCGCTGGCGTCTGCGGTGCGAACCGTTGCGCTCGGAAATCTTCTACGGCGCCATGCTCGGCCCGCTCGGTAAGTCCGAGCGCTGGCACTTCAAGGCGCAGGCCGGCTATCCCGATCTTACGGGCTTTGGCGAGCCGGGCATTCCGGGCTTCTGGCTGAAGGCCTCAAAGACCACCTGCGCCGAGCTTTACGTCGCGTTCGCCGCGAAGAACGAGGCGGCGGTGAACAAGGCCTACGAGGCAGCGCTTGCCAATGGCGGCAAGGATAATGGCGCGCCAGGGCTGCGGCCGCAGTGGGATCCCCGTTATTACGCGGGCAATATGCTCGATCCCGACGGCTACAATGTGGAGATCTGCTAAAAGCCCTGGCTTTACGAATAATGTCTGCGCTGCGCACGCTCCGAGTCGGCGCGCCGACACGCCGGATTGGTGTATCCCCCGTCTCGGATCTTGCGCGGCGTCGCGCTTCACCGCCGACGGATGCCGGTTGTGTTGCTCAACTGCCGAATTGTCGGCGATCCCGAAGTTGGCCAGAAACGGGCTTCGAGGAAGTTGGCCGGATCAGTAACGACAAGTCGGCCAGTGTCCAGGTTTCCAAAACCGAGTTGGACTGGCTCATTGACATGTCCCATGGGCGTTTATGAGGACCAATCCTCAAAAAGGAGCCCAGCTCAGGTCAATGAGCGGTTTGGCTGATACCGCCTGAAGGCCATCATCACTAGCCAGCATCGCAAGTGGCCAGCCGCGCCTATCGATAAGAGTGCGGGCTGTTTGCTCCATATCTCACTGGCCGATGGTGTCGAAGGCAGAAAGCAATGGCAAGTCCGATTCCAAACCCACTTGTCGCACCTGACAACAATTCCAGTGGCGGCCCCAGCATGCCTACGAAGGCCAAAGTACTGTCCAATCGATAGCTATGTGCCGCTAAGAAGGGACCGCGAATTGTACCTGTAGGTGCTGTTAGTGATTAGGGCTGAGCTTGTCCGCCATCCTGACTAAGCCTGCAAAAGAGTCGGCTTGCATCTTTCGCATAATGTGCCCGCGATGAAATTGAACGGTGTACTCGGTGATCCCCAACTCAAATGCCACTTGTTTGTTTAACAGACCGCTAACCAACAGCGGCAGCAGCTCTCGCTCCCTGGGCGTCAAAGACTCATATCTGGCGACCAACCTTGCATATTCGAGCGCCTCTCGGCGATTGGCGAGATTCTGCTGCAACGCCCGTTCCACCGAACTAAGCAGCGAAGTTCCATCAACCGGTTTGGTAAAAAAGTCACTCGCACCTTCCTTCATCGCGCTTACTGCCAATGGAATGTCGCCGCGCCCGGTGATGAAGATGATCGGTATTCGGCATCGTTCGGCCTTAAGCTTTGCTTGCAGTTCAATACCAGACATGCCTGGCATGCGAATGTCGGCAATCAGGCATGCGGCCTTGTGCCTGGCTCCGGAATCCAGGAACTGCTCTGCGGAGTCGAAGCAGAGCGTGGACATCCCCTCCGATTCGATCAGATCTTGCAGTGCGCTTTGAACCGACTTGTCATCATCGAGGATTGCCAGAAGGCTTGGGGTGTGCTCGATCTTCATGGGCCAAAAGGTAACGCTTTCCACAAAGGCAGCGCAATCGGATCGTAGCCGAAAAAACTACTACTCAGGTGGTAGTCGATTAGAACTGGGGGAGGAGTGGAATAGCAGCCTGTCTACAGAGATAACTCCACGCTATTTAGGAAGAACAAGTTTTAGCTTGTCGGCCATACGGACCAATTCAATGAGCGACCCCGCCTGCATCTTCTGCATTACGTTGCCTCGATGGATCTTTACAGTGGCTTCGCTGGCTCCGATTTCTGAGGCAATCTGCTTATTGAGCATTCCAGAGACTACGAGTCCCATGACCTCCCGCTCTCGCGCGGTCAATGCCTGATACCGCCCATGCAGTTCGTGGACCTCCGCCTGCTGTTCTCGCGCCGCACGGTCACGCTGGAGAGCCTGCTGAATCGCGTCCAGCAGATCCTGGTCCCGAAAAGGCTTCGTCAGAAATTCCACGGCGCCCGATTTCAGCGCCCTGACGGACATAGGAACGTCTCCGTGCGCGGTAATAAAGATGATGGGTATTTGCATACCAATCTCGGTTAGCCGGCGCTGGAAATCGAGTCCACTCATCTGAGGAAGTCTTACATCCAGAACCAGGCAACTCGGGTCAGAGGTGGGTTGCCTGCTCAGAAACTCCTGACCAGTTGCAAACGACTCGGCGCGGAGACCAACTGACTCGACGAGATCCTGGACGGCCTGTCGCATGCCACGATCGTCATCGATGATGAACACGGTGGGAACGGCCGCGGGTTTCATACATGAGCCTCGGTTTCGCCGGGAAGCGTGAAATGGAAGGTTGCGCCCGCGCCCTGATTGACGGTGGCCCACACCCGCCCTCCGTAAGACTCCACGATCGAGCGGGTAATGGTCAGCCCCATACCCGTCCCCTGCGGTTTGGTCGTATGAAAGGGATCAAAAATCTGTTCGGAACGTCCAGCCGGCAATCCTACGCCGGTATCGCTGATGGAAACAATGAGACGACCTTCGGGATTCGCTCGCGATCTGATCGTCAATTCGCCTCCGGTATCTTTCATGGCCTCGATCGCGTTCAGCATCAGGTTCATGAAGACCTGTTGAAGTTGCACCCGGTTGGCCAGGATTTTAGGCGTATCGGCCTCGAGTTCGGGATGGATCGTTACGGAGTGCCGATCCGCTTCGATCCTCAGCAGAACAGTCATCTCTCCAATTATTTCCTTCACATCGACGATTTGGCGTTCTGCAGGTGTTCCCGTTCTGTAGAAGGACCGCAAACTGTTGATAACGTCGGCTGCACGATTTGCGTCCTGCTCAATCCTGGCCGCTGCTGCCCGCGCTCTTTCCAGGTCGGGTGGATCATGTGCCAACCATCGCAGAAGGGCGTTTGCGCTTGTGATCGAGGCGGCGATGGGTTGCTTGATTTCGTGCGCCAGCGCGGCGGCCAGTTCGCCCATCATGTTGACGCGGTTGATGTGTGCGAGATCAGCCTCTAACTGGCGCAGCCTTTCGCGCTCCTCTTCCGCATGCTTTCGGTCCGTTATGTCCATCGTGATGCCGAAGTACTCGCCAAACTCTTGAGCGAGGTTGTGATGTCCAATGCCACGCAGA
The DNA here is from genome assembly GCA_963757515.1 of uncultured Acidobacteriaceae bacterium. Lineage (GTDB taxonomy): Bacteria > Acidobacteriota > Terriglobia > Terriglobales > Acidobacteriaceae > PALSA-350. The sequence goes on from CAVWRV010000005.1 coordinate 163,937, forward strand.
AACCTGATGGCACCGTCGGCACGCCGAATCCTGTATTCGACGTCGAAATCCGCTCCCGCGCGGATCGCATTCTCAAGTTTTGTCCTGAGAGCCGGTTCGTCTTCGGCAAGAATTGAACTGTAATGGAGGTCGAATGGATTCGGGTATTGGCTGAGGTCGAACCCGTAGAGGCGATTGTTTTCTTCGGATGAATGGAATACTTGCCGCGTAACCAAATTGCTCGCCCAACTGCCAGTATGAGTCAGCCTTTGCGCTTCCGCGAGATACGCTTGCTCCCGTCGCAGCTCCTGTGTCAATAGCTCATGCTGGGTGACGTCCATTGTGGTGCCGTGGAATCCCTGAAAGATTTCGTCTTCAACCACCGGAACACCAACACAGCGGACGTACCGCACCTCCCCATCTGGCCGAACAATTCGCTTCGTTACATCGCAGCCACAGCGCTGCTCATGCATCATCTTTATGGTTTCAGCCATGGAGGCTCGGTCCTGGGGATGGATCGGCAGCCAGATACTGCTGAAGGTTCGGAGTCCCGTTTTTCGGATCAAGTCCGTAAATCTTGTAGACCTCGTCAGACCAATAGATACCCAAATCGTCGGACCAACGGATACCCAAATCGCTGGACGCCCAGCTCCCCATATGAGCGAGGCGCTCCCCTTCGCTTAGATAGAACTGGCTTCGCTGTAGGGCTTGTTCTGCGCGTTTGCGGTCAGTGATGTCCTGGCTTACACCGAACATTTGGTAGGGCCGTCCCGATGGGTCCTTCTTTAAATCGCCCCGACTGTGCACGATGCGCATTTCTCCGTTGGGACGAAGGATCCGATGTTCACATTCAGCGCGCTCCCCAGAACGAATGGCCTCTTCTGCGGTCCGAAAGACATACTCTCGATCCTCAGGGTGGATCATTTCGCGCACTGTCGCAATGTCAATGGGGCCTTTCCCTGGGGCCAGCCCAAAGATGCGATAGATATTCGTCCGAATAGGTCACGTGATTCTTCTCAAGATCCCATACCCAAGAACCTATGTGGGCAACGCGTTGGGCTTCATCGAGCGAGGCCTTGCTTTCTTGCAAATCGCGGTACAGGACTTGGAGTTCTTCCTCTGCGCGTTTTCACTCTGTGATGTCCTGGCACGTACCGAACATTTCGTAGGGTCGCCCCGATGCGTCTCTAGTCAAATCGCCGCGACTGTAAACGATGCGTATCTCACCGCTGGGACGAATGAGGCGATGTTCCGTTTCGATGTGCACCCCGTCACGAACCGCTCGCTCTGCGTTCTCGAACACATACCCTCGGTCTTCAGGGTGGATCAGTTCTCGAATTACTGCTAGATCAATGGAATCTTCCTGCGGCTTAATCCCATAGATGCGGCAGGTTTCGTTCGAAAAGACCACTCGATTCGTCTCAAGATTCCATATCCAGTAGCCCAGGTGGGCGACGCGCTGGGCTTCTTCAAGCCTGGCGTTGCTCTCTTGTAAGTTGCGAGACAGGGCCTGGCGCTCTTCTTCGTCGCGTTTGCGTTCGGTTATATCGGTAACTACGCCTATGTACTCGAGATTTCCGGAGCTGTCTCGTCCCGCATGGGCAACCGCGTGCAGGTACTTGATGGCACCATCGGGCAGGAGAATTCGATGCTCAACATCCAGGTCCATGCCGTTCTGTGCGGCACGATCCCTGATCTCTCGCATGCGGTCCAGGTCCTCAGGGTGAATTCTGTCGAATACCAGATCGAGCGTAGGATTCGTTTCTCGAGTGAAGCCCAGAATTCTGTAGGTTTCGTCCGACCAAATCAGTTCCCCACTGTTGACCTTCCATCCGAAAGTTCCCGAATGACTCAGCCTCTGAGCCTCCGCCAGGTACTGCCATCGTCTTTGCAACTCCGCCTGCGCTGCTTTCAACTCTTCATTGGCCTTCTCAAGTGCATCCGTTCGCTCAGCACCCCGAGCATTCAAGATGTCATGTGCTTCGCTAGGCTGCTTTCGGGCTCGGCGTTGTGTCATTTGCGCCCTTTCGCTGGGGCATCCCGTTGCGGATCAAGCGACTGTATCAGAGCTCGGATGTCACGATTCTCGAAAACCATGCTTGGAGCGACTCCCATCCCGCCAACCACGACATCCACCATGGCTCGGGCCAAGTCATCGGCCCTGATTACCTGATTGGGGAACAGCGTCCGAAACGCCGGGTAGATCCCTCGCAAGAAGCGGTAGCTGAAATTCGGTTCCTTCCGCGGCTCCACGGGGTAGATGTAGGCGGGCCTGAAGATGTAAAGACTTGGGAATCCCGACGCGCGGAGTGCATTCTCTGCTTCTCCCTTGTAACGTGCAAAAGCCATTCGGCTTCGTCCCGTGGGGTCGGCGCCACTCCCGCTCAGGAACGAGAACGCCGCGTCGGGACTACTACTGCGAAGAACTCTCGCAAACTCGATCGTGTAGTCGACGGTAATCGCGCGGAGCTGCGCGTCTGGCACGGTGCCCGTATATGTGCCCATGCAAAAGACCGCTGCGTCCTGATCCGAGAGCGCCTGCGTGAGTGCTGAGCAATTACCGAAGTCTTGATGCACAACTTCATGCAGCTTGGGGTGCGAGATGCCGAGTTCCCTGCGCCCAATAGACGTCACGCATCCGATGGCGGGGTGTTCGAGCGCATAGCGAAGAGCGTATCCACCAACCATTCCAGTCGCGCCCACGATTACCAGGCGCTTCTTACCCGCGCTCGGAACATTCATCGCACGCTCCAGTCACTGCAAAGGCGCTCGTCGAGCCCATTTGGCTGCTCGCTGTCATGATAATGCGCGTTCCTCCAGCCAGTCCACGTAGAGCAGGCGCTCCGCAAACAGCCACTCGACCATCCATCTTCACAAACGTGTCGTGGTAGCGGAGCGAAGCGAGCATCAAGCGTCGATTTTCATCGTCGACCGTTACGTGATGCGCCAGGCAGTAGGTTTCCCCTATGGCCCGGTTGCCTGTCAGCGTGTAGATTGTGCTCTGGCCGATGAAGTGCGTGGTGGCGTCATACTTGTTCAGATCCGCGAAGACTGGGGCGAGCGCCTCGCGCGAGTGCAGTTCCTGTGAGGGCGTCGGATCCTTGGCGTTCATGTACACCACGAAATGGGTGTCTGCGGTAAAGAGAGCCATCTGACCTTTCGCATCACGGCGGTCGGCGCAGTGTGCGTAGGCCTCGACGAGTTCCCGGATGGCGAGGCGATCCGCGGCTTCTTCGGGGGAGATGGTAACGTGTTTGCTCATGAGTCGTCTCCTTGTTCGATTCGTTCAGGCAATGCGGTTACTCGAGAATGGCCCGTGGTTCGAGAAACGCCTCGATCCCGAACGTGCCAAATTCGCGACCGACGCCGGAGTATTTGAATCCGCCCCAAGGCGCCTGCGGATCGTCAAGCATGCCGTTGATCGCCACGCGACCGGCAAGGATCTGAGAAGCCACGCGGCGCGCGCGGTGTAGGTCGGTCCCACTTACGAAGGCGTGGAGACCGTATTTCGTGTCGTTGGCGATCTTGATCGCCTCTTCCTCGGTTTCGTAGGCGATGACACTCAGGACAGGGCCGAAGATCTCTTCCTGGGCTATTGTCATGTCGTTTGTCACGTTGACAAACACCGTGGGCTTCACGAAGTGACCGGTTTCGAGACCTTGCGGACGACCCTCACCGCCGACGAGCACCTCTGCGCCTTCTGCGATGCCTTTGCGAATGTATGATTGCACTCGCTCGTACTGTTTCTGCGTCACCATCGGTCCGACGGCGGTCTTCGGATCGGCCGGATCGCCGACTGGAAAGGCGGCCATCGCGTTCACGATCCCTTGCTTGATGGCGTCGAGCCGGCCCTTCGGCACGAGAAGCCGTGTCCCTGCAGCGCACGCCTGACCGCTGTTCAGAAATGCAATGCCGAGGGCCCTGGGGATTGCCTCATCGAGGTCTGCGTCCTCGAGCAATATGTTGGGCGACTTGCCACCCAGTTCGAGCGTGATGCGCTTCATCGTCGCCGCGCCGTCGCGCATAATCTGCTCGCCAACGGCCACCGAACCCGTGAACGAAATCTTAGCTACATCAGGATTCCGTACGAGTTCGGCCCCGACCATATTACCGAGGCCATTGACGACGTTGAAAACGCCCTGCGGAAGTTTGGCCTCATGCAGACATTCGAGCAACACCTGCGTCTGCACCGAGCTCAAGCTCGCTGGGCTTGACGACGACCGTACAACCGGCGGCCAATGCAGAGGCAAGCTTGAGGCAGATAAACAGCGCGTTCGAGTTCCACGCCGTAATCAGACCGGCGACGCCGACCGGCGCGAGCGAAATCGTCGTCTTACCCGACGTCCGAAGAAGAGGCATTTCCTGGAGTGCCTTCTCGGCATGCAAAAACGAATCGGCTGCCATCTGCACAATGAGCTTGGAGAACTGGACGACGCCGCCATACTCCTCGACCATTGCGGCCGTCAGATCGTTCATGCGGGCTGCGACAATCTCGTTCAGCCGGCGTAAGACGTCGGCGCGTTCTTCCTTGGTCGAATGGGCGAAACTGGCGAATGCGCGTTTGGCAGCGGAGATGGCGCGTCGTGCATCCTCTTCGTCCCCCAGGGTTACGCGAGCGATCACTGTGCCGTTGTTGGGGTTAATGCTGTCCATAACTTCGCGGCCGTGGGATTCAACGAACGCTCCATCGATGTATTGGGTTGTGATTGCTTTCATCGCGTTTCTCCTTGTGCGAGGATTTTCAACCTTGACGAATCGACGCCGCGGTCGAGGTCCATCCGTTTATTTCATGTGCGTTGTGCCGCTCTGTGCTCTCGGCGAGGAATCGATGCACGAGATGGACCGCCATTGCGCCCTCGCCAACCGCTGACGCAACCCGTTTGACGCTGCCGGCTCGTGTGTCACCCACCGCAAATATTCCCGGCACACTGGTCTCAAGCAGGAGCGGAGAACGGCTCAACGGCCACTGAAAATCGTCGTATCCAACAAGGTCCGGTCCGGTAACAAGGAACCCCTTTTTGTCCAGGACAAAGGAATCTTCAAGCCACTCCGTGCGAGGCGCGGCACCTGCCATCACAAACACGTGGCGAATTAGCTTGGTTACCTCAAGTCCTAATGAGTCGTCCTTCCACTCGATGCTTTCCAGATGCGCGGTACCGGTGACAGCAACAATTTGCGTCAGATAGTGGATTTCGATCTTGGGATGTGCTTCTATCCTCGCGATCAGATACTGCGACATCGATTCTGAAAGTTTGCCTCGAACGCACCAGGAGATGCACCTTCGATGATGTCTGAGCAAGGAAAACGGCCGCTTGTCCCGCAGAGTTTCCCCCACCCACCACTGCTACTTCTTCCGAGTCACAGAGCTGCGCCTCCATATACGTCGCGTTGTAATAGACCCCTCTGCCGGTAAAAGCGTCCGCTTCCTCGACAGGCAATCGCGCATATTGCGCGCCAGTTGCGATCACGACGCTGCGCGCATTGAACTTAAGGCCGGACTCCAAAACCACCTTATATGGTTGCCGACTGGAATCGATATGCACGACTGATTGCGCGACCATCAACTGCGCTCCAAATTTCTGAGCTTGAGCGATGGATCGATTCGCAAGCTCCTGTCCAGAGAGCCCCGTGGGAAAGCCCAGGTAGTTTTCGATCTTTGAGCTCGACCCTGCCTGGCCGCCAGGTGCTGACTTCTCGATAACCAGCGTCTTCAGTCCTTCTGAAGCGGCGTACACTGCTGCTGCGAGCCCTGCTGGGCCTGCACCGATCACTAAAACGTCGCGCACACCTTTGTCGATGTTGATGTTGAGATCAAGACAGGCCGCTAGCTCGGCAATTGACGGATTTCTCAGCACATATCGCCTGTTGCAATAGACAACTGGAATTTCGCCATTACGAACCGCGAGCTTTTCCATCAACTCGCCGGCACAGGAGTCGGTGTCAATATCGATGTATGTGAACGGATGCCCATTTCTGGTGAGAAATTCTCTGAGCGCAAGAGTACGTGCAGAACTCCTGGTGCCGAAGAGGACGACATTGCCCTCGCCCAGCTGAATCGCCAGCAGGCGACGTGCGACGAATGCCCCCATAAGGATGTCGCCAACCTCTGTATCCTTGGCCATCAGTGAGAGAACTTTTTCCCGCGTAAGCTCAAGGACGGCACCGTCTTGAGTTACCCGCGCTGTGAGGAGCGATCGATTGCCGGAGATTAGAGACATTTCTCCTGTGAACTGTCCCGGCTCGCGAACTGCCAGGATCTTCTCATCCTCACCGGCTCTGCCGATTGAGACTGTCCCGTCCAGGACAACAAAGAGATGAACCTCGGGGCAAGAGGGTTCATAGAGAACTTCTCCACTACGCACGGAACGCAACTGCGCCACTGATCTGATCCGATCGATGTGTTCTCGACTAAGTGTGGGATTGTCTTGCATTTTGCGAACACCTCGCTCCCTCTCGGGATATGACTTTACCTGAGTACACGGTGATGTTATCCCTGCCTCGCGCAGAAGAAAACTACAGGTTCCTGCAGGTTCGATCGATCTTTATCGGAGGCTGATCAATGATGAGTGGTCTGGAAGCATGCAAGGCCGGCATTAGTAGCGGAAAGTCGGCCAGGCTCCAGTAATTCGGAATGGCATATCGCGGAAGGCTGGGGCGTTTGAACTAAGTCGCCGGCGCGACGGACGCTGCGGCGGAGGCCTCCGAGTAGTTTTGTCGCCGGTGTAAGGCTTGAGTCACAGGAGGTGTACTGTGACCCATCTTCGACAGTTGATGCTGGACGAACTCCAGCGTCGGAACTATTCACCGAGCACTGTTCGTTGCTACATCCACGCGGTGGAGGACTTTTCGAAGTACTTCCACCGCTCGCCTGAGCGCCTTGGTCCAAGCCATATTCGCGAGTACCAAGTGCATCTGTTTCGCGACCGGAAGTTGTCGCCTGGTACTATTCAGAGCCGTTGTGCGGCTCTGCGGTTTCTTTTCGTCAAGACCCTTAGACGACCCTATCTGCTCGATGAGATTCCTTTTCCCAAGCGTCCCCGGAAGCTGCCAACTGTACTCAGCCCGGAAGAGGTCGCCCGGCTGATTGATTCGGCTCGTAACCTGATGCATCGCACCATGCTGATGACGCTGTATGCGACAGGACTGCGAAGAGCCGAGTTGTGTCATCTGAAGGTTACCGACATCGACAGCGAGCGCATGGTCATTCATGTCCATCAGGGCAAGGGCAGCCGCGATCGCGATGTTCTGCTGACCCCCAAGCTTTTGGACACTCTGCGAGAGTACTGGCACTGGATGAAGCCCAAGACCTACCTGTTTCCAGGTATGGTGAACAACTGGCGGGCCGATGTGCCCATTACCGAAAAGATTGTGTGGGCGGCTATGGCTGAGGCAGCCCAGCAGGCTGGCATCAAGAAGCACGTATCTCCCCACACGCTAAGACACAGTTTCGCCACTCATATGCTGGAAGCCGGCGCCGATCTGCGCACCATCCAGGTGCTTCTCGGCCACTCCAAGCTCGAACACTCAACCGTTTATCTGCACCTGTCCCGGCGCCACCTGCAGGCGATTCCCAGCCCGCTCGAGGCGATCGAAGTGTCACGGCCGGACGAAGCAAAACGCTCCAGGAGACGGATGAAGCGATGAACCGGCCCACCCTCGAGGTGGCCGACATCGTTCGTAGAACGGGCAACAGTTTCTGGCAACAGCAGCAGTCGCATCTTGCATGGCCGCATCGCAAGGTGCTCGATGCCATCGCTCGCTGCCGCACCGCGGCACTAGGCGGTCATCGCGATCAGTGCGTCCGCTGCGGCCATCAGGCCATCTCATTCAACTCATGCCGTAACCGGCACTGCCCCAAGTGCCAGGGAAACGCGCGCGCCAAGTGGCTGGCGGCGCGCTCGGCCGAGCTGTTGCCCGTTCCGTACTTCCACGTGGTCTTCACACTGCCGCATGATCTGTCCGCTCTTGCCCTCCAGAACAAGCGGCTGCTCTACGACCTGCTCTACTGCGCCAGCGCTGCGACCATGCTCGAACTGGCTCGCGATCCTAAGCATCTGGGAGCCGACATCGGCTTCCTCGGCGTACTCCATACATGGGGACAGAACCTGGAGCATCATCCCCATGTACACTACATCGTTCCGGCAGGTGGCTTGTCTCTCGATGGCTCAAGATGGATCGATGCCTCGCGCCGATTCTTCCTGCCCGTAAGAGCACTCAGCCGCGTCTTCCGTGGCAAGTTCGTTGCCGGACTAAAGCAGCTCGCCGCGCAAGACAAGCTGCAGTTCCATGGCACGCAACAACATCTGGCCGCTCCCGGAGGCTTTCCCAGCTTCCTTCGGCAGTTATTCAAGCAGGATTGGGTGGTCTACGCCAAGCCACCGTTCGGCGGCGCCGAACATGTTCTCAACTACCTGGCCCGCTACACACATCGCGTGGCCATCTCCAACCATCGGCTCATGGCTTTTGACAACCAGAGCGTCTCCTTCCGCTGGCGGGACTACGCTCACGGCGGCAAGAACAAGATCATGACCGTTGCCGCTCATGAGTTCCTGCGCCGCTTCCTGCTGCACGTTCTGCCCTGCGGCTTGGTTCGCATTCGGCACTTCGGTCTCTTTGCCAACCGTCGACGTGGTGCTGCGCTCGAACGCTGCCGCCTTCTGCTCGGAGTAACGGCCTGCACTGATCCGCCCGCGCTTCCCAGCTTGCGCTGTCCAACATGCTCCGGCATCATGCTTGTTGTCGAACGGCTCACCCGCGCCCAGCTTTACTTCCATCCGAACCTGACCCCGCCCCAGCCATGGAGGTGCAGTGTTGACAGTTCATGAAAGACTGACCGCTCCCGCCGTCCTTCTCCACCTTCCACGCCCTGGTGCTCTCGCACGCAGAGTCGCCGTGTGCCTTGACTGTAGGCACAACCCTCCCGAGGCGCCTTTGCAACTACCGTCCAGGCCTCCACTTCAGCCGAAACCACCGTCTGCGCAGCCCGATTCGTCCACCTCGCCGATCCAAGCACCCGTAAAGGCCAACTGGCGCCGATTGAAATCCCATACCTAGATCACCGCGTCCGTCGCGCCGGCGACTTACTTCAAACGCCCCTATCGAAACTGTCCCGGCAGAAGATCCCGCCACAGGACACCCTCGTCGTGCCGGGACAGTCCCGATAGGAACCTAGCGTTTGTCGGTATTAATCCGACGGACGACGAATAAGCTCCGGATTGCCCGTCATCCGAGCACAATCCGATGGGAGCCTCCGCTGGCCAGTGCCCCGGCGGTGAGCAAGTTTGGCGATATAGTTCTGTCACAGTGTGCCGCGGCGTGTGTCTAACTTATCAGAGGAGACACAAACATGAGCGTGAATGAACTCCAAGCCTTAGCAAACCAGTTCGCCGACGCTTTCGATCAGCGCGACCTCAAGACCTTACTGGGGATGCTTTCTGATGACCTGGAGGTGTTCGACCACGTTCCGTACCGATTCGACGGCAAGCCGCTCTTCGCCAAGTATCTCAACGAGATGGTGGAGGGCTTAGCCTCAGCGAGCTTCGGCTTCCGGCAACCATCGTGCCGAGTGTATGGCGATACCGTTGGTATCGTAAATGCCCACGACATGTTTACGGGAGCAACGAAAGACGGCAAGATTATCTCGATCCATGGCCGAACTACCTTGGTCTTCATCAAACAAAGCGGGCAGTGGAAGATTGTGAGCGCCCACTTCTCTGCAATACCCAAGGCTCTTTGAGAATCGAGCCAGGGCATATCGACGCTTGGAGGTGCACCATGACTATCAATAATCCGCTAGCAGATAATTCCCCCGACCACGAGGACCAAAGCCTTGTTCTACGCGCCCGCTCGGGAGATCACCAGGCGCTCGAAGACCTGGTCCAGCGGCACCAAACGTGGATCTACAACATCGCCATTCGCATGCTCCACCATCCGCAGGATGCTGAGGACACCACGCAAGAGATCCTGATCAAAGTACTCACCCGGCTCTCGTCGTTTGAGGGTCGGAGCAGCTTCCGCACCTGGCTTTACCGCATCGTAGTGAACCACGTGCTCAACATGAGACGCGGGCGGGTGGAGGTGCAGCATGAGTCCATCGATTTCGCTTCCTACGGCGCGGCCCTCGACGCCACGCCAGATTTAGAGTTGGCCGATCTCAAGGTCACATCGGCGGAGGCTGATCTGCTAGTGACCGAGGAGATGCTCTCCTGCACCTCGGGAATGCTTCTTTGCCTCGACCGTGAACAACGCTTGACCTTTATCCTCGGTGCCATCTTCGAGGTAAGCGACACCGTTGCTGCTGAGGTGTTGGAGATCACTCCTGACAACTTTCGACAACGCCTGGCCCGTGCGCGGCGAGACCTGCGCAACTTCATGAACGACAAGTGCGGACTGGTGAACCAGGCGAACCCCTGCCGGTGTGCCAAGAAGACGCGTGGCTTCATACAGGCAGGCTACGTCGATCCCCAGAATTTGTTGTTCGTCCGCGCACGAATAGGGGAGGTGCGGGAAGCCGCACCGAAGGTGCATGAGGCCCTCAGCACCCTGGATGAAAAATGCGCGGAAATCTTCCGTGGACATCCGTTCTATAAGGCGCCAGATATCGCGCCAATGCTGCGACGGCTGGTCACGACGACGCATATCACAAACTGAACGGCAACAGCCCGCGACTGTTTCGCCAAGGTGCGCTGAGCGTGGCCGCGCCAGGCGCGGATCCGCGGGGCTGTCACCGTCAAACGATAGGAGGAAGGCCATGATTGACCATATTTATCTCCCCGTCTCTGACCTGGAACGGTCGAGCGAATTTTACAAGAAGATGCTTGAGCCGCTTGGCATCGACATGCCCTACAAGTTCGATCAACTGCACGGTTTCGCGATCAATAGCAATCCGGGTTTCTGGCTGAAGAATGGCGAAGTCGCCAAAGACCTTTACGTCGCATTCACCGCCAAGAGCGCGGACGCTGTCATGGCCAGCTACAAGGCGGCGATAGACGCGGGAGGTACTTCAAACAAGGAACCGAGCCTTCGGCCCGAATGGCGCGCCGACTACTTCGCGGCAAACATCGGCGACCCGGACGGATACAACATCGAGATTGCCTATAAGCCTTGGCTCTACAAATATACAAATAAAAGGTACGACCCATCTACCCATCTGAGGCCAGCCGACACCGGCCGGCTAGAACAAAGGAGCACATCATGAAACGACTCGACAATAAGGTTGCGATAGTGACAGGCGCTTCAAAAGGAATCGGAGCAGGCATTGCAAAAGCTTTCGGCGCGGAAGGCGCGGCGGTGGTTGTGAACTATGCGCGCGATCATGAAGGCGCGGAACGGGTGGTGCGCGAAATCACCGGCAAAGGCGGGCGAGCCATCGCCGTGCAAGGCGACGTGGCGCAGAGGTCCGACGCACAACGCCTCGTCGCGGAGGCGAAAAAAGCCTTCGGCCGCCTGGATGTGCTCGTGAACAACGCGGGCGTCTTCTCGTTTGCGCCCTTCGAGCAGTTCAGCGAGCAGGAATTTCACCGTCAGTTCAACACGAATGTGCTGGGCATGTTCCTCATGATCGAAGCCGCTTTGCCGGCCTTCGGGGCGGAAGGCGGCAGCATAATCAACATCGGATCGGAGGCCAGTGTCACTGCCTACCCGACCCTTTCGATCTACGTGGCGTCAAAGAGCGCTGTCAATGGCTTGACGCGCGTGCTCTCAAAAGAGTTCGGCCCCAGAAAAATCCGCGTTAACGCTCTCAATCCCGGTGGAACCGAAACGGAGGGTGCGCACGCGGCGGGCGTCATGGGAACGGAGTCTAAGAAGCAGATAATCGCGAGTACGCCGCTGGGCCGCGTCGGCCAACCCGAGGACATCGCGCGCGTGGCCGTATTTCTTGCCTCGGATGATGCGGGCTGGCTCACGGGAGAAATCATCTTCGCGAACGGCGGCAACAAGTAAAACGCCTTCAGAAGAACAACACCATGAGCGCTTAGATGGTAAGCATTGGACCTATCGATACTGATGGAACAAAGGATACGCCGGATGAATGACGCCATCACCGGCACTGAAATCGTTATCGACGGCGGAACCGTCCGACAGTCTGAGCCCGCCGACAGGACTCTTGACACTTCACTGAGTTAAAAACGCGGGCTACGGCCCAAGGGTTTCCATGGGAATTTCGGTAATCGATTAGCAAAGAAGGAGAACGATCATGTCCGCATACGTTGTCTTCACGAGAACTAAAACCATCGATCAAAAAGAGCTCGAAAAATATCGGACTGGAATCAAAGCAACGATGAAGGATCATCCTATCGAAGTGCTCGTAGCCGATGGAAAGCACGAAGTCCTTGAAGGTGATCCGATTGAGGGAATGGTCATTGTGAAATTCCCGAGCGTAAAAGCCGCAAAGGATTGGATTTACAGCGAGGCCTACCAAAACGTCGCCAAGCACCGCAAACACGGGGCGATCTATCACGGACTCATTGTTGAAGGTGTCAGCTAACGGAGAAGAAATCCATGCCCAATGACGCCATCACCCCCTTCATCCTCGCCGTCCCGCAGGCGGACCTTGAGGACCTCAACCGCCGCATCGACCAGACCCGCTGGCCGGACGCGGAGACAGTCGACGACTGGACCAGGCGCCCCGCTCGCCAAAGTCATGGCGCTGATCGATCACCGGCGTCACCGCTACCCACGACTTGATGCCCTCGTATCACGGGCGGCAGATTAGGTCCGCTGGCTTACGGATGTTTTCTGGTAGCTGCTCGGGCCGAATCGTCGGCAATTCGGAAGTTAATCACACATTGGAGATATGCGGATTCGTTAGGTAACGATAAGTCTAGTGTTTACGAATGCGGTTGGATCCACTTGGACGTATACCGGCCGGTCGTCCATGTGGACGATCGGCATGGCCACCTTCTCAGCCTCTAGGCATCGCCTTCCGGCGAATTGCCTGTGAAGTCGGGTTTTCGGTGTGTGTCCAGCTTAAGGCTGGCGTATTCAGTAGGAGGTAGACCTACCAGAGCAAGAGTCAGGACTCTGTAGCTGGGATCGCATTCGCGGAGGAAACGAAGCGAATGAAGCCGATCGACAAAGCCATCTTTGGGATGGTGAGCGAGTCATCGGGCCGCAACGAAAGTGAACGCATAGGTGGCCTCGAAAACCGAAAACTCCAGGGGCCGATAAGTCCAGGCCTACGTGATGACAACTCAATCTGTGCACAGCGTCGGAGAGCCGCGTCATAGTGCTGGCGAAGTCGCAAGTATTCCGGGCACGGCATTTGCACTGTGATGCCGTTTAACCAGTCAACCGTCTCCCTGTGGATCTCTTCGCCTTTTATTCTCCTATACTCTCCGCATGTCTCGCTACGACCGTCCGAGCCATCGAGTCTACATGTCGTTCTTCTTCGACAGGGATGGCAGATTCAGTTCCTCGAAGCGGACCTCAAGACGCCGCTTTCCCGGAAGCTGACCTTTTCTGATCCGGAGAAGATCCGGGAGTTGGCACGACGCGGGGAAGCATGGGGCGATTTAGAGAGCCGGCAGATGCTGGAGGGAGCTATCGAGCAAGGCCGCGGCGGGGTCTACCTGAGGCTCACGCCTGAGCAGTACCGGGCGCTGAGGCAGCCTTGAGAACTGTGGATCGAAACTGACCCATTACCGTTTCAATTTGACACGGGTAGGTATTGCGAGGAGAATCGCGGGCATTCGTGGGCCCTGGGGGGATCAAACGCCCGTTGGGAAGGAAAGTATTATGCGGTGCGGACTTTGTGGAACCGAAATCAATCCGGGATACTACAAATGCTCTCGATGCGGGGCGACCTACCAGAAAACCGCGTCATTGTTAGCCGGCATCCTACTGGCTGTGCCTGCAGTTCTGCTGTTTATATTTGGTTTCTTCACAACAGTGTACGGTTTGTTGGATAAACTCGAACCCTTGTCGAGACAGCACCATGCGCCGTTCGTGCCGTTGGGGATTATCCTGATAGCAGCGGGCGCCGTTCTTTGGCGGCTGATGCGAAAGACAGCCCCGTACAAATGGGTGGAAGAAACAAAGATCTACCCCCGCTGATGCCCGGAAATCCATCGTCCGCTAACCTGCTTGCTTCTCCCGCTTGCGTCGCTCCCTTTGGGCCACTGCCATTCTTTCCCGCGCCGCTGCACTGACCTTCCAGCGCTTAGCGCGCTTCAGCGGGGCTGTCTGACCTGTGAGCAAGGCGCGGACTCGCTGAAGTCGGTCGATCTCCTGGTCGAAACTCTGCACAATAGCGTCGAGGTTCATGTGGGCGATTATATGGCGCCCTTGGGCAGTTACCTCTTAACGCCCTCGGCAAGACGGTTCAGAAATGCTTCATTTATGTTCAGTTCTCTTGACAGACCTTTCACCAGGCAGACGTCTGAATCCAAAGATCTTCCGAGCGACGGCGTAATATGGCGTATGCCCAATAAACGCAGGCTATTGTGAGGTCCACGCATGACCGAGAGGGCGGCATCGACCAAGTTCAGAGTAGATGACACCGTTCGATTTATAGGAACCGACACACTTTACACGGTGACGAATTACTGCAAGAACAAGCTCGCATATCAGGTTCAATGTGGCGACGATGCAGCTAGCAGCGAATGGGTACCGGAAATCTACCTCGAACAGGGCGCGTAACCAGCCGGATCCAGCTAAGTTCGCGGTCAACCAAAACTGCCCCGCTTACTTCCTCAGACTACCTGGCGTGCCTCTGCGATATCCTGTCCCCCTTCGTCCAGACACTTCCTATCCCCAAATTTGGACTCGAAGGGGGTACGTCTATCGGGTCGAAAGCGTGATGCTTTTTGGCGGGGTTCCCCGATGAGCCGTTGCTTCGGCATACACGTCGATGCGTACGCGTGCCACGCCAGAGCGCCAAACACCGATGGCCTTGGCAGAGGCCATCGAAAGATCCAGTATGCGATCCGGAACGAATGGCCCTCGGTCGGTCACCCGTATGATCACCGATTGGCCAGTAGCAAGGTTGGTCACCTTGATGAGCGAGTTCAGCGGCAACGTCCGATGCGCAGCTGTGAGGGCATTCTGATCGTAGATCTTGCCATTGGCTCCACGCCTCTTGTGATACGGAGGTCCATACCAACTGGCAAGACCCTCCTCACTGTAGATCGGCGTATGCGTCCGGATGAAATCCGCGTCAGCCGGACTGTCCGCCACTACGCCCGGGCCTTTAGGCGCAATGGGTACGCTGGGTACCGGGCGTTCATTCGAGTTCCCGTTGGAGTTTGCGATAACGCCCGTGTTCGATGGCGAGGGTTGTGAAGGAGGAGGAGGAGGAACCGCGATTGTCTGCGTCCTGTGCCGGCATCCGGTATTCAGGGCGATGACGATGCTCAGCCCGAGCCAACAGAGCCACTTGGTTCTACCGTTCACTCTAGCTTCCTGCCGGCGCGGCTGACATCTACACGATCGGCCAACTTGCCCAATTGGGCAGCTGCGGATCGCAGAACCTTAGCCGAATCCTGCCGAACGTGTGACACCACTTCGTCATTCAAATAAGAGATCACCTTTTTGATCTCTTCTTCTATACGGGGAATCGCCGAACCGAGACGCTCATCGACCCGCCTTCCCATATTCTCGAACCGAGTTCCCGAGGTGTCCATCGCTGAGAAAGCCCCCTACTCATCTTAGCTTTCTCAGCGATCGTCCAGTCAACAGTCCGTTGGTAATCCCCTTCACCGATTGATCTTTGCTGCGGTCCCGTGGAATAGATGTCGTTATTCCTTTACCAGTAGAATGACTTCGTTGGATCTAAAGGCTTTGTCCGTTCCCTTAACCGGTAGAAAAATTCCTTTACCTGTAGAAAGATTCCTATACTCGTAGAACAATCGGTGATGCAATTTGCAAAGGGTCGGCGCGCCGTTGAAGCGTCGATGATGAAGATGGTGCTGAACCCACTCGAACGGGAGACTCATTAGGCAGGGAGCCACGGCAGGCCGCCATCCCGGCAGAGCGCGGGGAACTTGGCCTCACCCCGTTGGACTACCTCCTGGCCGCGCAGCACTTAAGTCCAAACGATTCGAGATGAATCTTAGTGGCCGCGTTCGGGGGAGAAGAGTTACGCACGTGTAACGCGTAGCCGATTCCGGGCCGGCTCTTCAATCTGTCCAGCCATTCAGCGATCACAACCCTGGCTTCATGCAACCCTCGCCAAGGTTTCTATTTCTAAAGCTCTTGAGACTGGAAGCGGGTGATTCCAGACTGCAGGCGAGAGTCCCTAACCGGGGGGGAAGGGACTCTCGTCGCTGCCTTCCGAGGCGCATCCCATCTGACGATCCGGAAGCCGGTGCGACGGCTGATCCGGAAGCCGGTTTGGACGGCGACGGGCGGCCAGGCTGGAGTGGGGGCCGTGTGGGTATGCCGCGCGTCGGACAGTTCTGCCCTTCAAATATCGCCCGATTGTTGCTCAGCGTGTTCATCATCGTGACGCTGCTGATCGCAGTCGGATTCTGGCTCTACCATTCGCCCGGCCATGGTACGTCCATCATTCACTCCCGCCCCAACAAGTGATGGCTTCCCG
Organism: uncultured Acidobacteriaceae bacterium; assembly: GCA_963757515.1. Classification (GTDB taxonomy): domain Bacteria; phylum Acidobacteriota; class Terriglobia; order Terriglobales; family Acidobacteriaceae; genus PALSA-350. The sequence goes on from CAVWRV010000005.1 coordinate 180,456, forward strand.
CAATCCTTCGATGCGCGGGGGCTCTCACTAGATCGGGCGATTCTGAGCGAGCGGCAGCTAGTGCCTCCAGCGGACAGGTGAAGAACCTCGCAGAAAAACCATTCATTCGCAACATGGCGGCGAGACTGGATGCGACGACAGGTTCATCGTCGACGACAAGAATGTGTGAGCCTGGGCGAGGAGACACATGGGGCCTATTTCGTGTACGGCAGGGATTCCGGGGCTATCCAGAGTTAGTGTGTTCCTCGGAGTGAACGAATTCTGTTCACTATCGCTCACGCCTCCGGGTCGCCAACACGGCGCCGAGGTGAGCAGTTGCGGACAGATTCCGCACGGGGTCGGTGTCAATATGGGTGGGCCGCGGCGAGATGGCCAGTTGCAGGTGGGAAAATAAAGAGCGGGTGGGAGTTCTAACCAATCGAGACCTACCAGGTGATGTCGATGTATAGAGGACCGCTCCCAGAATACGCGCAGCGCAAAAACCCGAACCGGGCCCGTCTCGTGAGATTGCTTTGCAAGAATGGCGATTGCTCAAAACGCGGTGAGTCATGGGCCGAAATGACCACCGATTATCCGGGCCAGGGCGTGCTTAGAGACTCAAAAGAGGCAGATTTCACTGCGGATTGCTAAGATGCGGGACAAAGGCCAGGGATCCATACAACTGGTCTCCTTAGGTGTGTGCCACGGGGCAGGATGTCAGCCACGAAGCCGGTGCAATTGGAAAGTACCTCGGCTAGGGTGCTCTCTTCGTCCCTGAGGGAGACCCCCCATACTGCATTGATTCCCTATATTGGCCTCTTCCGTATCCGGCCCGTTTCATGTCTCATCTTCATCGGAGAGCAGACCAATGACGATAATGACAAAGATCCTAGTAACCGATTTGACCGGTTGTTAACACAAGCTCTCAGGCCCAATGGCCCACGCTGAAGGCGCGGAGCGATTCAATGCACGATCTGCGGGAGCTCGTCGTTTCAGGTACTCGATAGCAAAGGCTACCGGACAGGAGATCAACAGGTGATCAAACTGGGTAGAGGTGGGAGACTGAACTGAGGGGCCTGGGTGGCCAATCAGCGTTGATGGATCCGGGTGCCGGCACACTTGCCCCCGTTGGCAGGTCGGCGCCCGCAGAAGCTTGATTGGAAGACCTAAGGCTATACGCGGTCCCATCGGCCGCTCTCAGGGCGTCCTGGCGCGATGTTTCAGCCTGCAATGTGGCGCAAAAGTAAAACCCCCTAGGTCGTCGCTCCTGAAGGGGTTCCGGTGGTTGGCTGTTATTTCCTGTGCAGCAGCCTGAGAAAATGCCACCGGCAGGATTCCTGGTCCACTTTCACCTCAAGCACAAGGCCTTGATTGCCTGCTTCATTCTCAAGGGCCTGCTTCTTCTCTTGATGCCCCGGTACTTGACCCGAGGAGGCTGAAGAGCTGGTCATATTGCGCCATCAGCGAACTAGCGCGGGAAGGGTTGCATTACTTCCGAGAGAATGGGCAGTGCTCGAGGGCGCTATCGAACAAGGACGCGAGAGTATATCTGAGGCTACGCCCGGGCGGTACGCGAAAGTTCAGACGACCGGATGGTGGCCATGAGAGCGCTGATGCTGGGAAATGCCGATATAAAGATTCTGGTAGCTGCGATGACATTCTTTGCGCTGCTGGTCATCCTACTCGTACCTGACGGCTGCCTCGACCCGTCCCTGATTGGCCCTGACTGGATACCTGTACCAACACCTGAGTAATGCTTTAGCACGCCAGATAGACGCGACCGCAGCCTTACCAGACTGCCACCGGGACGGTCTATCAAATCACTAACGCATCGGCTGGAGCGAACACGATTACCTTCTCGGGTAAAACGTCCGAGGCCATCACAGGGAGTACAACGCCTTGCTCAGAATGGTGTCGCGAAATTCCAGCAACGCTGATTAGTCAGGCGGCTGCAGGATGTGGTTGGGTCAGGGTTCCAGTGATGAAAACCTCGTTCGCTGAGGGGAAAGCCCCATCCGAAGGGTCGACGCGTGAAATTAGGCCTGTGCCGCAGCGGCACAACGCATTTGTGAATCAAGGGGAACACTGCAAATGACGGAGCTAGTCAAAAAGGGCGGAGCAACTCAGGATCGAATGCTTTTGCGCGGAAGTCGCCATCCTCGACCTTGACCCGGCCCTCCAACCCCCAACGGCGGAGATTCGTCCGCGCCACTTCAGCCACCGACGGCTCGAAGCTCCACCCCAATCGCCGTCAGCGAAGGGTTTATCATCGCCGCGTACCGCAGGTAGACGCCGGAACCGCAGCCGATCGGACTCTGCGGGTCGGTGTCGTCGACCCATCGAATGCACCCCCATTTTCGGTATGTATGGTCCGCCGCCTCGTCGCAAGCGAAAAGTGAGAATAGCAGGTAAGGTCTGCGCGTATGTATACGGCCTTGTTGGGGTGTTTAACGACCCCGGGCCTGGATGGAATGCGCTTCGCTCTGTTCCTATTTAACTTGTCGGTCTTCAAAGACCCTTACCGAAAGCAGGTTTCCAGAACGACGGTTAGACCGTGGTGCCATCTCTTTCTTCGCCAGCAGACCTGGCAGGAAATAGAAAACTCTCGTAGCCGCGGGTCTGCGGATGTGGGAATCGCGCTAGCGATTTCCAAGCCTGGTGTTGTTCCAGGCGTCATCTGCAGGCCCGTCAGATGGTAGTGCCCGCTAGCAGCGGTGGTCGGTAGGCTTCATTCTTGGCCAGCACTGCCCAGGCCATCCGTGCCAGTTTGTTGGCCAGCGCAACGATGGCGATGTTTTGATGCGTTCGTGCCGTGAGCTGCGCCAGCCAGGCACTTAAACCGGACGACTGCTTGGTCCGATGCTGCATAACAGCTCTGGCTCCTTGCACGAACAGCCTGCGTAGGTACTGGTTTCCACGCTGGGGAATTTTCCACAATGTTTGCTTGCCTCCGGTCGAGTGTTCCTCGGGAACCACTCCCAGCCAGGCGGCAAAATCGCGCCCTTTGCGAAATGCCGCGCCGTTGCCAATCGTCGCGATGATCGCGGTTGCTGTTACAGGACCGACTCCCGGCATCTTCACCAGCCTTCGACAGGCTTCGTTCTCCCGAGCGATCTTCTCAATCGACTTGTCAGCAGAGTCGATCTTCTCGGCTAGTTGCTCCAGTTCTTGCTTCAGTTCTGCGAGCAATACAAGTACTGCCCCCGACAGCTTGGACGAGCCACCTGTGAGTATGCCGGGTAATGCTTCATCCACGTAGCGCCGGCCTTTGCGCAGCGTAATGCCACGTTCGAGCAGAAGTCCACGAATCTGGTTGACTACAGCCGTTCTTCGCATCACCCAGCGTTCACGCACTCGATGCAGCGACTGCAGGTCCAGTTGATCGTCACTCTTGACCGGCACAAAACGCATGGTCGGTCTCCCCACCGCTTCGGCGATCGCTTCTGCGTCGATGTAGTCGCTCTTGTTCGTCTTGACGTAGGGCTTCACATATTGCGCAGGGATCAGCCGTACCTCGTGCCCTTGCTCCCGCAACGCTCGCCCCAGAAAATGTGATCCCCCGCATGCTTCCATGCCGATCAGCTTCACCTTCAGGTTCGCGGTAAAGTGCAACAGCTGCACTCGAGAAAATCGCTTCCGCAACACTACCTCTCCGCGTTGGTTCATCCCTACCACATGAAACGTCGTCTTGCCCAAATCAATACCCAGCGTGAATAGCTCCATGGCACTCCTCCTCCTTACGCCCCTTATAACCCAGCTCACTGTCGGGTAAAAGCGGCGGACCATTCCATTAACTTCACCACACTTCCCCATGACCGTCTGGTAAAACAGCTAAGTTACCGCGAATCCCGTTTAAGGAACTTCATCTCCGCCTGAAAAAACGCTACAAAGGGAAGGAGAAGATCAATTCGTAGCTGTGGCACTGTCAAAATAACAAATATCCGAAAATCCTCCCCGAGCAAACAATCTCATAGTTAATCTCCTTGATTTCATTGCTCGAAACGCCTCCGAAGGAGTTCTCGTGGCCAGAGATTCGAGTGGGGAGACTGTGTAGTAGGGACAGGTGGCGTATGAAAAAACTATCTGAATGTACGACCATATTCCAGCCAGCCTATATCGCAGAGATGATCGTGGAAACTGACGGGAAGAAATATCGGCTACGAACTTCGGAAGAGGGAGGATAAAATGAAAACTCACCCTTACGGGCACGTCAAAATGAATAGGCATCACCAAATTCTACGGCGGAGAGAAGCAAAGCAGCGGAGGCGGCAGAAAAAGCTTATATATAAAGGTTTGAGGTCTGTAGGCTGGCGTCTTTGCAGTCCCGCGCCTCATTTTTGAACAGACCTGGATTCGCTCACACGTCTCGCCCACAAAATACTTTCCTAACACACGTCGGGAACAAGGGCCAATCTTATAATGACCGAGATGCGCGTACAACGTTCGAGGATCAGGCCACCAGGTCCCCGGTTGAAGACTGCACTTGATCCGCCAGTTGACATTCCGGCCGGCGCTATTGGCTCAGTGACTAGGGTTTCTGATTGGGACGTGTGGGTCTGCTTCGACAAAGGTGTGATTCGCCTTCCGAAGGGTGAGGTAGAAGAGGTTTGATTTGCTTTTCGATGACTTGACGTTAGAGACCAAAATCCTTATCGGGCTGTTGGCTCCTCTGACCCTGACGCTCATTTGCTGGTTCGTAGGTCCTCTCTTTGACTGGCTGGCGCAACTGGGCGGGGGATCAAAGCTGGCCAGGGTTTTGGTTATTCTTCTGGGCGCCTACTTGGTCTTTGCCATCGCCCTCAGGGAGAAGCCGCTTCCTCAGTGGCGATGATCCATCGTCGCAGTTGTTTCAATCGAAGCTCCCTGCTCACCTCTGCCCGTCTATAATCTGCTGGCATATGGATCTTGAGGCAATCAGTACAAGCCATCAATGAGGAGATCGAGCGGCTCTCAAAGGCTCGATCATTGTGTAACCGGCCACACTGCTCCTCTGAAGCGCGATGCTCCCCCGACCCGGAAGCGGGACGATGAAGCCCAGAGGCGGCGGGCGGAGAGTTGCCGCGGCGCAGAGGGCGAGATGGGCTAAGGCTAAGAAGAAGTGAGTCAGCTCTTCCGAAGTAGCGCTTCGGGACGGACCACGGCGAGAAGGATTTGCGAGCACAGGTTGAGGCCCTGTGGGCCTGAGATAGCTGCAGACACGCGCCGCCTTACAAACGAAAGCTGTAACGTCCCATCTGGCTAAGCGCTTCAAGGATCGGAGCGGAGGAAATCCTCAGCACTCCCCTGAACGGCGTATAAAGCTCAAGGATGATGAGGACCGCACCCGAGACCGCGAGCGCGCCGAAAACAAAGGTCACGAATATAGTGGGGCTAGGCGGGGTGAATAAGCCAAAGCTGAGATAGATGAGCGCGAGCCACGATACGACGACCAACAAGAGTGGAATAGGTAATGCGCTCTGCTTGGATTTTAAAAACAGGAGCCATTGCGTCTTTTGTAATTCGCCTACCAGACCTAGGACCTGGACTTTGACTTGGGCTTGAGCATCACTCTTCGGTGCCAGGAGCCGCAGCTCGTTTACAACAACTTCGCCCTCGTCCCGAGGTTTGAGCTCGACATTCACAGGCGCTTGAGCCGGCCAAATACGATTGACGCTTGCCTCCACAAGCAGGCGTAATTGGGTGCGGATCTCCGCAGTCTCTGCCCCATATCTAGACAACATGCGATCGATGTTTACGACTTCTGAAGAAATCTCAGCGACCTCGTTCGTGCGAGCGTCGTAGGAGGCCTTTGCAGAAGAGACAAGCATCCCGAGAACGATTGCCGTCATCGTCGTCATGAGCCCAGTCACGAGTCTTGCGATTTCTTTTTCACCCGATCCTAGATAATCCGCTGGTATGGCCCGTCGGACGGCCATACCGACGAGCCTGCCCCAAAGACCGACGCAAAGACAATAGAACTAACCGCGATTGAACTCATTCGTCTGTTGCCCTCTCATCTTCATCCCCATACACCACGAAGATTCCGCGTCTCGCCCATCGAAGCGTGGATTGTGGGCCTTCTCCCTCTCGCTTTAGTTCACCTTCTCGATGTCCGGCAGCGGCCAGCTCTTGTCGAAGTAGGGTTCTAGCGGCGCGTAAAGTCGGAAAGCTGCGAACCAGCGTGGCCGGGCACGGTCGGAATCCAGTTCTTCTCAAAACCCTTCGGCGCGGTCGGGGCGAAGTAAAGGTCCACCGAGCCGTCCGCGTTTTTAACAAGGTCATGCCGGGAGGAGCGGTCGGCGCGTTGCTCCTTGTTCATGGACGAATGAGCGGGTGTCCGCCTCGTAAAGTGTGACCGACCAGAACTGTTTCGCAGGGGGATTCGGCGGCACGCGCAGGCGGTAGCTCTGCGCACCATCGAAGGCATGCCCCTCCGTGTCGCGGAAGCTGGCGAGGTAAGCTTGCCCAGTTCCGGGGGTATCGCTGCGCATACCTGCGGTGACCATCACGGCATAGTATGTATAGGCGGCGCGCTGATCGAGTTCGCTGTAGTTCGCCAAGTCCTGCATGGGGTCCATAGCCATGAGGGGTTTCATCCAGAGCGTGTTGCGGTAGCGTAAGCCCGGTAACCGCGTGTCGAAGCTTTCGGCCTTGGCCATCGCCTCACCGACAAATGCCCCTTCGGTGAGGATTTTCTTCTGCCGTGCATCGGGTTGGAAAGGCTTGCCCTTCTCGATGCCCAGCGGCATGAGCATCGCCATGAAGAAACGGTCGCGGTCCTCTACAGGCTCGCGCTGGATCGGCTGCCGCGAGCCGCTCCCAATATTCCATCCCGCGCGGCGGGTTATGGAATTTCACAATCTTGTCCGGGTCAGGCGTCAGATAGCGTGTGGCGGGCGGATTGTCGCGCTCGGCCCACGGATAGATGCGCACGCCCCTCGACAACGCTGCGGATTTCTCCGGGTTGGGGTCGAGCGCCCGGAAAAAGTAGACGACGCCAAACGTCCGAACCCGCATGACGAAGACTCCCTCCGCCGTCGGTGCTTCCTGCCCCGGCCCGACAAAAACATACTTGCCGCCCTTGCCCTGATCCGGGCCAGTGAGACCAATGTCGGTGATAATCCGCTGCCAGAAATCGTTGGCTGCCCCAGCAATGGCGCCGGCAGGCAATTCCACCACGACCGGCCCGTTACTTGGATAGATCCAGAACGCCAATGCTGTAAGGAGTGGTCGCATTCGGCGTGAAGTAGATAAGGAGATTCCGGTAGCCTTGGTAGACGCCGACGTCACGGTTGGGGAGAGCGCCTGTGGTGGCTTCCGACACGACCCGCAACTGCTCGAAGCCGACGATGGGCAACGCCCAGAGATAAAGCTGGCACGCGCGCTGATAGTCCATCGCGTCATAGAGGTTCGTGACGGTTTCCTTCGTCGGCACGCCCAACTCAAAGTCGAGCTTGCCAATGCGCGTGTCGACGGTTTGCGTTTGAGTGGGTGCTTGGGTGTTTGTGATCGTCATGCATCCTCCCATGTGGGTCGCCTAAGCCACGTAAGGACCGAGCGAGGCAGAGACCGTGACGTTCTTCACAATCGTCGAGTCCGTGCTTGCTCGGAGTTTATGCGCACGATTCGTGCCGCGCCCACTGGCAAAACTACCAGTACAAAAATCGTCTGGTCTCCTTGGGATTGCTCCCGACTCACGGGCTACCCGGAAGTGATCCTCCGCGCGGTGCCTGGAAAGTCGGATTTTCGGTATGTATGGTCCGCCGCTTCGTCGCAAGCGAAAAGTGAGAGTAGCAGGTAGGGTCTGCGCGTATGTATACGGCCTTGTTGGGGTGTTTAACGACCCCGGGCCTGGATGGAATGCGCTTCGCTCTGTTCCTATTTAAGTTGTCGGTCTTCGAAGACCCTTACCGAAAGCAGGTTTCCAGAACGACGGTTAGACCGTGGTGCCATCTCTTTCTTCGCCAGCAGACCTGGCAGGAAACTTTGAACTCCGCCGCCGTCGCCGGTCTGCGGATGTGGGAATCGCGCTAGCGATTTCCAAGCCTGGTGTTCTTCCAGGCGTCATCGGCAGGCCGTTCAGATGGTATTGCCCGCTAGCAGCGGTGGCCGGTAGACCTCATTTTTGGCCAGTACTGCCCAGGCCATCCGTGCCAGCTTATTGGCTAGCGCAACGATGGCAATGTTGTGGTGCGTTCGTGCCGTGAGCTGCGCCAGCCACGCACTTAAACCGGACGACTGCTTGGTCCGGTGCTGCATTACGGCTCTGGCTCCCTGCACGAACAGTCTCCGCAGGTACTGGTTTCCACGCTGAGGAATCTTCCACAATGTTTGCTTGCCTCCGGTCGAGTGTTCCTCGGGAACCACTCCCAACCAGGCGGCGAAATCGCGCCCTTTTCGGAACGCCGCGCCGTTGCCAATCGTCGCGATGATCGCGGTTGCCGTCACAGGACCGACTCCCGGCATCTTCACCAGCCTTCGACAGGCTTCATTCTCCCGAGCGATCTTCTCAACCGACTTGTCAGCACGGTCGATCTTCTCGGCTAGTTGCTCTAGTTCCTGCTTCAGCTCTGCGAGCAATACCAGCACTGCCCCTGACAGCTTGGACGAGCCACCTGCGAGTATCCCGGGTAATGCTTCATCCACGTAGCGCCGGCCTTTGCGCAGTGTAGTGCCGCGTTCGAGCAGAAGTCCACGAATCTGGTTGACCACAGCCGTTCTTCGCATCACCCAGCGTTCACGCACTCGATGCAGCGATTGCAGGTCCAGTTGGTCGTCACTCTTGACCGGCACAAAACGCATGGTCGGTCTTCCCACCGCTTCGGCGATCGCTTCTGCGTCGATGTAGTCGCTCTTGTTCGTCTTGACGTAGGGTTTCACATATTGCGCTGGGATCAGCCGTACCTCGTGCCCTTGCTCCCGCAACGCTCGCCCCAAAAAATGCGATCCCCCGCATGCTTCCATGCCGATCAGCTTCACCTTCAGGTTTACGGTAAAGTGCAAAAGTTGCGCTCGAGAAAATCGCTTCCGCAACACTACCTCTCCGCCTTGGTTCATCCCTACCACATGAAACGTCGTCTTGCCCAAATCAATACCCAGCGTGAACAGCTCCATGGCGCCCCTCCTCCGTACGTCCCTTATAACCCAGCTGCGCTGTCGGGTCGGCGGCGGACCATACCATTAAGTTCCCCCGGCCTGAAAGGGATCCAAGGGCAAGTTACTCAAAATCCCGTTTTCAGGGAACTCCAGTTCAGCATTGATGACGCCAACGGCGATCGTTCCTTAATCCTTCCTGGATCGCGACATTACGGGAGTAATTGTTGGGCGTCGCTCGCAGCCTCGATGATTATGAGGCATTTGGCACTTGCAGCCGAAAAAGGATTCCGCAACAGCTTTCCCCCGATCCAGCATTCGTAGGAAACACAGCCAACTGCGTGGCACCAACGTGGTTGTGCCAGATCAGGGCACCCGCGGTCATCAGAAATCTTCAAGCAGCCAGGCGTCGTGTGCCGTGGTCTTGGGCTCTGACATGGCTAGGTAACGGCCATCGGGAGAAGGCTGAATCGGAACGAATGAAGAGTGAACCGGAAACGTGCCTTTCTCCTGCCAGAGCACGCGAACCTCGCCTCGCAGATCCGTGTAATACATAGTGGAAATGCCGGGCTGCGCTCGGTCAATGCTCAGAGCAGTCAAATACAAACCTTTTCCATCCGAGGCACAATAAATGCCATCAATCCCTGATTGATCTATGTTGAACTCACGTTCCGTTTCTCCCGAAGAACGCACGATCCGGATGAGGTTCTTGCCTTGGTCTTTGATCAGGACCGCAATGCCCGAGCCATCGTGGAAAGCATCCCAGTCACCGGCGTTCTCGACTTTCGTCAATTCACGGCTTTGGCGCGTTGAGAGATCAAAAGTGGCGAAGGCCAAGCCTTTTGAATCGAATTTTGCGACGACGCATAGCGTAGATGGCGGAAGGTTGGCACAGGCAATGTCCTCGAAAAGGGGTCCGAGGTCGAGAAGAAACTCAGGCGAACCGCCAGATAGGGGCACGCGCATAAGCTTTTGCCGAGCGGTACTGTCTGCTACTTTCTGAACAGTATAGAGAAGCCACATCCCGTCCGGAGTCACAGCCTTTGCTAATTCGTCATCCGGCCCGGCGACCAGCGGTTCCGCGGTCGGCTGGTCGATTGCCTGCTTGAAGATGTCCCAGGTGCCGTTGCGGTTCGACGAAAAAATCTCCGTCTTGCTATCCGGCGTCCAAATGCCAGCGAAGTTATTGCTTGTGTCAAGTGTCAAAGGGCGCAAGTTCTTCAGTCGCGTACCATGGGCGTCAAGCTGCCCAATATATACACCCATTTGAAAATTGAACTTCAAGACGGCGAGGCGCTTGCCATCGGCGCTGGCATTCACGCTCGCAATGAAGGAGCCGCTCCCGTGGGTAATCTTCGTCGTCTTGCCCTTTGATGCGCCGGTTTTGAATTAACTCGCAACTCCCAAAGATTGGAGTCGAGGTTGTTGGGAGGGGGTTCTGGCCGGGAGTAGAAGATGCGCCCGTCAGGGGACCAGCAAGAAGGGGATTGCAGATCTGACAAGAGCGTTGTGACCTTGCGGGTCTTGATGTCAAAGCTTTCAAGATCCGAACTGAACGTTAGGGAGCTTCGGAGAAAGGCAATGCGGCTGCCATCAGGCGACCAAGCCAGCGACAGAATCCCCTCTCCTTCCTTGGCAGTAATAACCTTCCGTGGCTCCTCTCCGGCGAGTCCCATCACCCAAATCTCCTTGGCGCTGACCGTCCCCGGGCCTTGATAAAGAAACCGGTCCAAAAATGCGACTTGTGAACCATCTGGAGACACGACGCCCGCGGTGCCGTGATTCTGTAATTTGCGTGCTGTTCCTCCCATGGCCGAGATCACCCAGACGCCCGGATTCTCGACATTAGGGCCGTTCGCCAGCAGTTTCGAGCCGTCGGGAAACCAGGACGTGACGATCCACGCTTCGGTTCGTGGGATAGTGCGAGTCTCTCCGGTCGAGATCAACTTCAAGTGGATTCCGCTAAGGTCGGTGTATGCGAGGTACTTTCCGTCGGGTGAGATCAAAGCGCTGGTGACCGGATTGTCGGCGGGATTGACGGTCAGCCTGCGCTCGCGCAACTGGTCGCGCCTGGTGCTGGCGCGAGGCGAACCACGTTACAGCTAGCCCGATCACGACGATAATCAGCATCCCCGCGAGTAACAGCGGCTGGCGGCGTGTGGCCAGCGCCGCCGCGGGCCGCGCAGCGACAGATTTTCCCGACTCGATGTCACGCTTCAGGCGCTTCAGGTCGGCGCGCAACTCTGATGCCGTCTGACAACGCACCTCACGATCTTTCTCCAATGTCTTAGTGATGATGAGTTCGAAGCCAGTGGGCAGTTCCGGACGCAAAAGTGCCGGGGAGACAGGCACCTTGTTGAAAATGGCATCAAAGTCAACGGCGGTGGTATCGCCCCTGAACGGCCGCTCGCCGGTGGCCATCTCGTCGAGGACAACGCCACACGAGAACAGATCGGTGCGGGCGTCCAGTTCTTCACCGCGAGCCTGCTCCGGCGACATGTACGCCACCGTCCCCACCGCTGTGCCGGGACTGGTCACCAGCGCCTCACTCATCGCGCCGTGGCTACTTCGGAACCTAACGCATGCTACGCTCGCCCCTAGCCCGATTCGGCCGCCGGCTTCGCCAGGCCAAAATCCAGGACTTTGGCTGGCCCGCGCGTGGTTACGAAGATATTCGCTGGCTTAATATCTCTGTGGATGATCCCTTTGGCGTGCGCGGCGTCCAAGGCGTCCGCAATCTGAATCGCCAGAGTCGAGTAGCGCATCGAGTGGAGCGGCTTCCCGGCGAGCCGTTGTCGGAGCGTCTGGCCTTCCAGGTACTCCATCGTGAGAAAGGGCCGGTCAGCTCGGCTTCATCGATGTCGTACAGCGTGCAGATATTCGGATGATTCAAAGCCGGAGGCGGCGCGTGCTTCGCGCTGAAACCTCTCTAGCGAGGCCTTGTCTTTCGAGAATTCATCCGGCACGAACTTTAAAGCAACCAGCCTGCCGAGGCGCGTGTCTTCCGCCTTGTAAACAACTCCCATACCACCGCTGCCGATCTTTTCCACGAATGCGGTAGTGGGAGATGGTGTTCCCGATCATGACTCGCACCGAAATCGTAGCGATGGACCGTGTGAGGAATTCTACCTCACGATGTCGGCTTGATGCTTGGCGCCGAAGCCCATTAACAGGGACCACTCTCGCGAACATTTCCGTCCAACAATCCGGATTAGTCTCGTGAAACGCCTTCAGGGAAATAGGTACCGGCAAGTCGGCCAGCATCCTGCAACCGCATTGGGGGGACCGCCGCTTGGACGAAAAACGGGCCGACACTCTCTTGTGACACTGCGAAACGTCTGCGCAGTCCAAATTGGAGCAACGCGGGTATTCGGAAAAGCTGGCGCGACCCGCCTGAAAAGTCGGGTTATCGGTATGTATGGTCCGCCGCTTTGTCGCAAGCGAAAAGTGAGAATAGCAGGTACGGTCTGCGCGTATGTATTCGGCCTTGTTGGGGTGTTTAACGACCCCGGGCCTGGATGGAATGCGCTTCGCTCTGTTCCTTGTTAAATTCTCGGTCTTCAAAGACCCTTACCGATATCAGGTTTCCAGAACGACGGTTAGACCGTGGTGCCATCTCTTTCTTCGCCAGCAGACCTGGCAGGAAAATTTGAACTCCGCCGCCGTCGCCGGTCTGCGGATGTGGAAATCGCGTTAGCGATTTCCAAGCCTGGTGTTCTTCCAGGCGTCATCTGCAGGCCGTTCAGATGGTATTGCCTGCTAGTAGCGGTGGCCTGTAGACCTCATTCTTGGCCAGCACTGCCCAGGCCATTCGTGCCAGTTTATTGGCCAGTGCAACGATAGCGATGTTCTGGTGCGTTCGTGCGGTGAGCTGCGCCAGCCACGCACTTAAGCCAGACGACTGCTTGGTCCGATGCTGCATTACGGCTCTGGCTCCTTGCACGAACAGCCTGCGCAGGTATTGGTTTCCACGCCGCGGAATCTTCCACAATGTTTGCTTGCCTCCGGTCGAGTGTTCCTCGGGAACCACTCCCAACCAGGCGGCGAAATCGCGCCCTTTGCGAAATGCCGTGCCGTTGCCGATCGTTGCGATGATCGCCGTTGCTGTTACAGGACCGACCCCCGGCATCTTCACCAGCCTTCGACAGGCTTCGTTCTCCCGAGCAATCTTCTCAACCGACTTGTCAGCACGATCGATCTTCTCGGCTAGCTGCTCCAGCTCTTGCTTCAGTTCTGCGAGCAATTCCAGCACTGCCCCCGACAGCTTGGCCGAGCCACCTGCGAGTATGACAGGTAGTGCTTCATCCACGTAGCGCCGGCCTTTGCGCAGTGTCGTGCCACGCTCCAGCAAAAGCCCACGAATCTGGTTGACCACCGCCGTTCTTCGCATCACCCAGCGTTCACGGACCCGATGCAGCGACTGCAGGTCCAATTGGTCATCACTCTTGACCGGCACAAAACGCATGGTCGGTCTTCCCACCGCTTCGGCGATCGCTTCCGCGTCGATGTAGTCGCTCTTGTTCGTCTTGACGTAGGGCTTCACATATTGCGCAGGAATCAGGCGCACCTCATGCCCTTGCTCTCGCAACGCCCGCCCCAGAAAATGTGATCCTCCGCATGCTTCCATGCCGATCAGCTCCACCTTCAGGTTCGCGGTAAAGTGCAAGAGCTGCGCTCGAGAGAATCGTTTCCGCAATAACACTTCTCCGCGCTGGCTCATTCCTACCAGATGAAACGTCGTCTTGCCCAAATCAATACCCAATGTGAATAGCTCCATGGAACTCCTCCTCTTACGCAGCTTAAAACCCCACCTCACTGTCAGGTGAGGGCGGCGGACCATTCCATTAAGTTCCCCGGCTCGGACTAGAACGTCCTGCCTTCGCAACCGGTGAAAAAGACACCGCCGGCCTATCCATCCTGAGGAATAGAGATGAGCCTGGGCGCAGCAGCCCATAATCTACGCATTCTTGCGTAGTTTCCGAAAACCGAAAAAATCTAAAAACTCGCCGTGTGGGGTCACGATTTTGGCAAGGGGGTGCTCCAAGGTACCCGCCACCCCTTAATCCGGCCCCCGGGGACCGGCCATCCTGGGACCCGAAGATTTGTGTCGTACTTTGTGTCGTAACCGGGGCATCCCTGCCGGTGTCGGGGGGTGTCGCTCGGTGTCGCTGGGGGTGGAGTGCCAAACCGAAAACCGCGCCAAACACCTGTAAATGCTGGCGCTCAGTGTCACTCCCGCTTCCTCGGTGCCACTCGGGCTTCCTTCGATCCTTGAATTCGGGACCAGGGGGTCAGGCAGCATGCATCCTCTAGGTTTCCGCGGACACGCCCAAGCTGAAACTTGTAGGCAGACGGGGAAAGCTCAGCTCGAATCGCATTCACGGTACGAGCAACTGTTCGACTTGGCGGCCGCATCGTCCTGGATCGACGGCAACACTGCCTTGACGACCGTTGAAAGCCACTGGTCGAGCAATTCGTTCAGACTCAGGACAGCCGCGCGAGACACGCGGCCGTTGTCACGCTGCTGTAGCCTGAGATTGAGAGAGCGCTGCGCCTCGCGGAACGGACCGTGAATAGTGTGGTTGTGGTATTTGCGCGTACCCGTTTGATAGTCGCGCCCGAGGTACACTCGGACGAGCCAGGTGCCCGCTCCGCGCGCAATAATCTGCCCTGCCTCCGTGCCATAGTTCACCTCCTGCCCGGAAACGGGCACACAATTCGCACACACGGCGCGTTGAAGATCAGGTTTTATAGGGGTTCGACAGGGGTGTTATTGATCTAGGAATTCAGTTGCCTAGAACCGGCACACGCAGCATCTCGATTAGGAACGTGAAGTCGGCCAGTGTGCGCCGATCTGCCTCCGTATGATCCTCGGTTGACGATATCAGGCCAACGCGCTCATCCAACTAGTGACAA
>CAVWRV010000006.1:0-415026 GCA_963757515.1 uncultured Acidobacteriaceae bacterium
GGTGAACGACTCGGCGATTCTTGCGCCAACTGAGATCCGCGTGGGCAGCTAGGATTGCGCTCACGTGGTATCGGATAAGTTCCACTCCGAACTCGCTGCATTTCCCTCGCTTCTGGTTCCCCCAGAGCCTTCACTAAGCCGCAGAAATTATCTACGAAGCTCTTCGTTGACATCTACGAAGTACTTCGTATATGGTTTCTCCATGAAGATCAGCCAAAACAATTTACCCAAGCCGACTGAGGGGGAACTCGAGCTGCTTCGGGTGTTGTGGGTCAAAGGGCTCGGCCACTGTCCGCGAGTTCATGACGCGGTAAGCCAGGAACGCGCGCTGGGGTACACCACAGTATTGAAGTTGCTGCAGATCATGACTGAGAAGGGGCTGGTACAGCGCAAGGAGCTCGGCAGGGCCCATGTCTACCGCGCCACGGCAAGCCAGGAAGAGACGCAGAGCCAGCTCTTACGAGATTTGAGTGAGCGGTTGTTTTCAGGCTCCGCCACGCAGCTTGCCATGCATGCATTGACGATGCAACCGGCAACCAGTGATGAGTTGAAGGAAATTCGGAAGCTAATCGACCGGAAGCAGGAGAAACGATGAATCATCATTTGGAGTCTCTAGGCTGGACGCTGGTGCATTTCTGCTGGCAGGCAGCAGCGATTGCGCTCGTCTATTGGTTTGCCGATGCGGTGCTGTCGAAGGCGCGCAGTCAAACCCGCTATGTACTGGCGCTGGGGACCATGCTCCTTATGCTTTCAAGCGCGTGGCAACGCTCACTTATGAGGAGACACGGGGTTACTCCGGGCCGTCATCTTCGCCGGGCGCCTTTTCGTCTCCCGCAATGGCGGCGATCGGACCGGAGATCTCCATTGAGATTGCACCGTTGACAGGACTGAATCCACCGGCGCTACAATCAGCCGGCTACCGCTGCATCTGTCTCGACTCCTGCCCTGGCTCGACTTCGCGTGGTTGCTGGGTGTGGCGTGTCTTTCGACGCGAACCATCGGCGGATGGCGGTTGATTCAGCGGTTGCGCCGGAGCGCGCTGGTAGAGGCTCCTGAAGCCGTGCACGCGAGATTTGACCGGCTTTGCAAACGGCTCGGGATTGCGCGGCAGGTCAGTCTTCGTATTTCCGAGCACATTGCAGGGGCCGCTCGCAATGGGAATTGTGCGGTCGTTGATCATACTGCCTGCATCTGCGCTGATGGCTCTGAGTCCGGAGCAGCTGGAGGCCGTGCTTGCGCATGAGCTGGCTCACGTGCGTCGTGCAGATTATCTCTGGAACCTGATTCAGACTATGGTCGAAACCCTGTTCTTCTTTCATCCGGCGGTGTGGTGGCTTGGCCGCAGGTTGCGCCAGCAACGCGAGCTGTGCTGCGACGATGTGGCCGTCCAATCATGCGCCGATCCTTTGATATATGCCACCGCGTTGCTGCGCCTGGAAGAGCGGCGCACGCAGCAGCTCGGTCTGGCCATGGCTCTGGATGGACATAGGTCATGGTCTGGCCTGCGCGATCGGATTGCGCGCATTCTGGGTGAAACTGGCGGTAAGGCAAAGGGCGCGACCCGCCCGCGGGACTTCGTTCCCATACCGCTGGCTGCGATCTGTGCCCTGTTCCTGCTCATCCTCCTGCCCGTGCCTCAGATCTTCGCGGGATTGCGGACGACAATGCAGCTTCAATCCGCAACGCCTGCCGTGACTTCCCCACCAGCGTCTCTTCCTACCCCTGCTGTGTCGCCGGCCGCGGCCGAGAGCTCTGCGATTAGCCCAGCCGCCCAGGCCGCACCCATCGTTACTGCGGCGAGCACTGCCGCCTCTGCGATGGCAAGTGCCGATGCTCAAGGTACCGGTAAGGGCGCCGGAGAAGGCGTGGGATATGGCGCTGGGGCGTTCGCAGACGACAGGGGGAATGCGGAACAAACCCCTGAAACCTCCGCACACAAGCCTGATTACATCGACGGGATGCGGGCTGCCGGCTATGACGTGGATGTAGACAAGTATGTCGCCATGAAGGTGCAGGGTATTACTCCGGAATACGCGCAGGAAATGGCAAAGGCAGGCTTTGGTAAACCCTCCGCGGACGATCTAGATCGCGATGAAGGTCCAGGGCATTACTCCTGAGTACGTATCTAAGCTGCGCACCGCAGGAATACAGCCAGGCAGCATCGGCGATCTGATTTCTTACCGCATTTTCGGGGTTACGCCGGAGTTCCTCGCCGGGATGAAAGCTGCGGGCTTCGACTCCATCCCGCCGAACAAGTTGATTGCACTACGGGTTCAAGGGGTGACTCCCGAATACGCCAGGAAGGTGAAACAGCAGTATCCGAACGCTACGACCGATGAATTGGTTCAGCTTCGCATCTTCCATATTGACGATGCCTTTCTCGCCGCGGCCAAGCGTCATGGCTTTACTTCGCTTTCGATCCAGAAACTGGTGCAACTACGCATCTCCGGCGTGCTGGGCGAAGATGATGGGGAGGCGAAATGAAGAGGACCGGCGGCGTGATTCTTATCGCATTCCTGGTAGTGTCCGCCTGCTTGCTTCTGCAGGCGGAGGAGCGTCTGCGAACACTTACCGGATCGTGCAGCGTCTCTGCCACTTCGAATGCAGCGGAAGTCGATCTTCGACTGGAGCGCGGGGGGTGCGGAGCCAAGGAAGACTGTGGTTCCACGAACACTCAGGAACCACTCAGCGCGTTCTTCGGCTTCACGCTCGCGGATCTGCAGCGCGAAGGTGCGCATGTGGATGCGGCGATTCGCGCCGAGGCGGGTACCATCACCTGCTCCGGCGCGGTACATGACGGCAGGATGAGCGGCGCTTTTCAATTCGTGCCCGATCCGGCGTTTGTCGACCGCATGCTGCAAATGGGGTATCACGATCTTGATGCGGAAAAACTGCAGGCGTACACGCTGTTTCGCATTGGGATTGCCTGGGTTCACTCGTTGCAGGCCGCGGGCGTGAGCGGCATGGATTCCGGGAACCTCATCGCGCTGCGTATTTTCCACGTGGATACAGACTATATCCGTAGCCTGAATGCGCTCGGTTACCCTACTCCGGATGCGGGCAAGTTGATTGCCTTGCGGGTGCAGCATGTCGATCCGGAAGAAGTGAAACAGGTTCGCGCTATGGGTTATAAGCCCACGCTCGATGAGTTGATCCAGATGCGCATTTTCAAGATCACGCCGGATTTCATCCACCGCATGCAGGCCAAGGGGCTTAACGACCTGACCATCAGCAAGCTGGTCCAGATCCGCATCTTCCAGTTAGCCGAGTAAGGCGCGCAATAGCGTTATGAATCTTGCCCTACTACTGTACGAGTACGTTGACCGTGCCCGTTGCCTTGGTTGTGCCCGCAATGCCGGTGATCTTCACCGTATAGGCTCCGGCGGTCGTGCCAGGGTCGCTCGCGCTGGTACCACTTGCGCTGGTACTGCTTCCACCGCCTCCATTACTCCCGCCACAAGCCAGCATTGCACTAGAAAGGGATACTAGGAGCAGCACCATCCCCAACATGGCTCGCCAACGACGCGATCGTTTGGGCACGCCCAATACCAGAAGCCACGCGAGCGACACTCCCCCACCTGCGTACCAGGAAATCGCGACTGCCGGCAAAGCGTTGGCCGTAGTGGGCGCAGTGGTCAAAACAGTGAGTGTGGCGCCGGCACTGGCGAGGTTGGTGATGTTCACGGGACTGGTGTTGCCAAAACTGAACGTGGGCAGATGCTGAGCGCCGGATGGGGCAGACGTAATCGCGGCGCTCAGCGCTATGCTGCCGGTAAATCCGCTGGTGGGTGTAATGGCAACCACCGTACTGTTCCCCGTGGTTGCGCCGGGCGCGATCGTGACCGAATTGGCCTGGATGATAAATCCAGGCGGCATCACCGTGGTCACCGTGACCAGAGTCGTGCCCGACGCACTGCTGTAGATGGCGGAACTGGCGGTATCCGGAGTGTACGTGGCAGTGAGTACGATGTTACCCAACGCCATGGCTCCGGCAGGGATGTCGATGATGGCGCTGTTGCCGCTAAGCATCGTCGGCGCAGAGGTGTAACCGCCGCCCGTCACCATCACCGAACCGGTGGGCACGATTGGGGCGCCGCTCGATGTAGTAGGTACGCCGGGAGGAGCAGCGACCATGACCGCAGCCGTCAAAGCCTGTGCCGTGTTGATCGTAGTAGACGACGGAGTCACGAACACCATCGGCGTATAGAGTGTAGTCGTACCGGTCCCACTCAGGGAGACGATCACGGGAGAACTGCCGGCGTTGGCGGATGTCACCGTCATGGTGGCAGTACGAGCTCCAGCGGCCGAAGGAGTGAAGGTAACCTGAACCATGCATGAAGCTTGAGCCGCCAAAGCCGACTGACAATCATTGACCAGGCTAAAGTCGCTCGCGTTGACTCCGGTAATCACCATGCTCAATGGTTCTAAAGGCGCCGAACCACGGTTCTGGAAGCCAACTGCCATTTGTGCCGGGAACCCGAGTAACTGGGCGGGGAATATCAGGCCGGGCGAATTCAACAATACTTTGATCATCGGGAGCGCCGGGAAATTTTCGAGGAAGTTCAAAATGTCGAGGGATCCGAGGCCGGTTACCTGGTCATATCCAGCGGTGACCAGGTATCCCGCATGGCCGCCGTTCTGCCCGCTTGGTCCGGGAATGCTGTTGTTGCACACGCTGGGGGCGGCGAGCGTACAACTGGCCACACCGCTGGAGGTAACCGTCACGTCGTGGAAGACCGTGGGCGCCGAGGCCGCCAGTTGGTAGAGCTGCGGATTGAGGCTGCCCTGCGGCGCTCCCACTCGCCCATCGAGCACCGCCGCGATCCCAGCCATCAACGGAGCCGAGGCCGACGTTCCGGAGAAAGCCACAAAGGGAAACGAGCCGTTTGCACCGGCGACACAAGTACCGCCGGCTGCTGCCATGCATCCGAAATAGCCATCGTGATTGGCTGCGGAAAACGCGACGTCCGGGGTATAACGTCCTGAACGGGCTGCCGGCACGCCCGCTCCCGCCTGCCAGACCGGGGTGGGAATCACGCTGCTCACACCTCCCCCGGACGCGGCGACCTGTGGGCCGTCACCGCTATTCAGCGGTTCGTTCCATCCTCCCTCAGGAATATAACCAAGGGCCGACGCCAGGTTACGATTGCTGGTTGCGCCCCAGTACTGTGCAGGGTCGGCGGTGTCGTTGAATTCCGTGCCCCCCACGCAGGTGGCGTAGCTCGAAGAGCAGATGTAGTTGGGGCTATTGGCCAGTGGCGTTGCGGGCGGGGTGGCAAAGGCTTGCTCACAGCCGGACGCGCCGGAATCGCCGGAAGAAACAAAGACCGAGATACCCTCCGCAGCCGCCTGCTGAAACAGAGCATCCCAGAAAGCAACGCCTGAAGGACCGGCCGATGACTCGCAGGCCCCAAAACTGATGCTCATCACCGGCGCCGGAACCGGGGAGGTTTGCACCAGGTACTGCGCAGCCGCTTCAATACCGCCACTTGCCTCTGTGGCCACCACCAGCAGAATCTGAGCATTGCCGTCCACGCCCGCCGCTTGTGCCACGTCGAGCGTGGCTTCGGATTGGTCTTCCAGGGAAAGATTGGTGGCCGATGGCCCAGTCCGTGCGGGGCCGGGATCAAGGCCTCCAAATTGGGTAGGAACAATCTCGATTGGGTTGGCAAAGTTGGTTTCGGTTAGCTGCCGGAAGTGTGCGAAATCGTTGAAGTCGGTACGAGACCGGCCCACGATCGCAATGGTTTCGGGGTCTGGGGCGCCTCCGTTGTAGTCGTAGATGGCCGCGAAGTCCGCCGGCACGATGAAGTGTGCGCCGTTGCTTGAGGTGACGTTCGGCGCATCCGATTGCAGCGGCCTCACGGAGTGGAAGGGATGATCCTCGACCGTGTACAGACCGTGAACCGCCTTGATGGCCGGTTTCAGGGCCAACGGAATCATGGGGTCAGAAGCAACCGAGATACGCGCGATGGTTTTGCCCTGGATGTCGCTGCTCTTGTAGGTATGTAACTCGGTTTGGAATGCCCGCCCGATGGCGCCCGCTGGGCCGCCGAAGCGGAGAAACATGCGGCTCGGTGAGACCCAGTTGACATGCAATCCCTGCGACCGCAACCAGTCGGAGAGCGTGGCGATATCTTGCGCTGAAAGCCCAAAGCGCTCTCCCATCTCGACCGGGGTGAGCCAATGATGGTAGTTCGGCGAAGAGAGATCCTGTTGCTCCGCCAGAAATGTTTGCAAGGCCTCTTCCTGCTGCTGCGATCGCGATAACACCAGCGTCAATTGTTCCAGCGGCAGATCGGGAGCCATAGGGCCGGTGTCGTTCTCTTGATTGGCCCATTGGGGATGGTGATTGGTAAGGGTTACCAATTTCGCGGGATTGATGCCCTCGGTAATGCGATCGACTGCCTGCCCGTAGAGTTCAGGGCTTGCCAGGACAGCGATGGCAACCAGGATCGATACGAATGGTCTTCGCAGCCGCCAACGGGTCACAGTTGTAAGGCAATAGGGCATCTTGCGGCGCACCTGTTGGTTTTGCCCCCTTTACGTCGCGGAAGGCAGGCAAAAGTCACCCGCGATTCCATGCGCAGCGGAGGATATATCAATGCTATGGATCGATCTTTGGCGGGGGGTTAAAGACGATCAGAATCGGTACCGGGGACGGGGGGGACCGCGCGAGTAGTATACGCGAACCGCGTGAGGAAGCGATTCTTTTTTGTCTCTTATGCCTGGCAGAAGACGTGTATGTGATGTGGCGATCCAGCCTGGATCGCGCAATGGCGTTATGAATCTTGACCTGCCACGAACTCCGGGTGCCCCATATCTCGCTCGTTTTTCGCGAGATGTGGGGGGCGACCGTTGGTCGCCCTTTTACAACCTGGACGGATACCAGTCGCAGTCCAGTGAAATCCCACATCTCGCGAAAAACGAGCGAGATATGGGGCACCCTGGCTCATGGCAGGGCATGAAGCACTACACTAGCACAGAGAACTTTCGTATCAATGAGCGAGACCATCCTGATTCACTTCTCCGGCCGGGACCGGCCAGGCCTTACTGCAGAGTTGACCGCAATTCTGGCCAGTTATGACACTTGCGTGCTGGATATTGGACAGGCGGTCGTCCATGAAACGCTCTCTCTTGGTTTGCTGGTCGAGATTCCGCGAGGTGAGAGCTTTCGCGGCGTTCAAGACGCCCTGGTTGCAAGGTCGAGAGAGCTGCGCTTGCAGGTCAGTTTTACGCCTATCGCGAAGGCGGACTTGGATGACTGGATCGCGTCGCAGGGCAAGGATCAATTTATCGTCACCATCCTTGGCCGGGCGATTTCTGCAAACCATCTCGCCCGGGTGAGCGCCATCATCGCGGAGCATGGTTTGAACGTGGACCGGATTGAGCGGCTCTCCGGGCGGTTGTCGCTGGCAGTGCACACTCCCGATGCGAATGCCTGTGTCGAATTGACGGTGAGCGGAGATGCCTCTTCGGAGCAGTCCATGCGCGCGGCGTTTCTTGCCACCGCTCATGATTTGAAAATCGACATCGCCTTCCAGCGCGAGAGCATCTTCCGCCGCAACCGGCGGCTTTTTGCCTTCGACATGGATTCCACGCTGATTGAGGGCGAGGTGATCGATGAGCTGGCAAAGTTGGCAGGCGTCGCCGACGAGGTGGTGAAGATTACCGAATCTGCCATGCGCGGAGAAATTGAATTCCAGGAAAGCTTCCGGCGCCGGGTGGCGCTGCTTCGCGGGCTTCCGGAGGCCAGGGTTCGCGAACTGCTGGACACCATTCCTCTGGTTCAGGGGGCGGAGCAGTTAATCGGAACCCTCAAGATGCTGGGCTACAAAACGGCGATCCTCTCCGGAGGGTTCAATTTCTTCGCCCAGCATCTGCAGACGCGCTTAGGGATCGACTATGTCTTCGCCAATGATCTGGACATCGTCGATGGCGTGGTGAGCGGAGAGGTGCGGACGCCGATCGTAGACGGCGCACGCAAGGCCGAGTTGCTGCGGCAGATTGCCCGGCAGGAAAATATCTCGCTCGACCAGGTGGTCGCGGTAGGAGATGGCGCCAACGATCTTCCCATGCTTGGCATCGCCGGCATGGGCATCGCGTTCCGGGCCAAGCCACTGGTGCGGCAAACCGCCAGCCATGCCGTCTCATTTCTCGGATTGGATAGCCTGCTCTATCTGATCGGGGTGCGAGACCGGGATTTGCCCAACCTGGCTCAGTAGGTAGGACCTGGAAGGGTGCTGCTACCATTGGCCCCAAAGGCTGTCATGCTGAAGAAACCCACGATTCTGCAATACGCGCTGTTCGCGTTGGTCGCCGCGGCAGCCATTGCGTTTTATATTGCCGATGCCGCGGCCCAGTATCAGTACATCTGGCATGGTCATGAACGAGCCTCAAGCCCGGCGTATTTTGATCTGTCGAACCAGGTTGTAAGCGCGAGCGACCCGGCACTGAAGGCCGGACTCCACGAAGGAGATCGGGTGCTGACGGTAAACGGTCAGCCCTTACGCAGTTTGAACACTCTTCTGCAGCAGACCAATGCCAGCCGGCCTGGCGACCCGATGACCCTGGTGATCGAGCGCAACGATGGCAGCCGCGGCACGGTGCAGTTTCCGCTCGCTCCGCAGATCACCGGCGGCAGCCTGTCAGTCTCCTTCAAGCTGATCCTATTCACTCTGCAGGCCATTTTCCCTGCTTTCTGTCTGCTGGTCGGCCTGTGGGTGCTGATGGCAAAGCCCCAGGATCCGAACGCCTGGTACGTCTTCGGCATTCTCGGATACATCGAGTGCTTGTTCGCACTTTCGAACTACTCGGACGGGCCGGGCCTTGCCCTCATGGGTGTCTATAGGCAGTTGGCCGGCATCGCGTTCTTCCTCAGTATGCTGCTCTTCGGCATCTATTTCCCGGAACGCGCTGCATCTTGACACGCGATATCCGTGGGCCAAATGGATACTCATCGTTCCGTCACTGGCCTGTGCGGGCGCTGGATGTCATCATCACGTTGGGCCGTACGGTCGATTTCGCGATCTCTGCCTGGATTCCGCCCTGGCTGCACAAATTGGACGACCGGACAGAATCCGCGATTGCGATCATCTGCATCAGCCTCTTTTTCTTATTGCTGTTTCGGAAGTACTTCACCGCGTCCACCAGCGATGCCAAGCGCAGGCTAGGTATCCTGGTTTGGGGAGCGGAGATCGGCCTGACGCCGATGTTCATTGGCGTGGTGATTGCCGAGATTCGCAACCACGGCGACTTACAAGGGGCCGTTCCAAGCTGGTACTTCTGGACCTGCCTGATCCTGTTCATCTTCTTTCCGCTCTCTATGGCCTACGTCATCCTCGTGCAGCGGGCCATGGATGTGCGCATTCTGCTACGCCAGGGTACGCAATACGCGCTCGCCCGCGGCACGCTGCTTGCCATCCGCGTCATCCTGGGCACTCTGCTTGGGGTTATGCTCTATCAACTGGTGAGCCATCCCCAACCATCGCACACGGCACAAGTGTGGGCTGTTCGTCCTGGCTCTCCTGTTCCTGGTGATGCAGTTCGGCGGCACGCGGCGCCTTTCGGCCTGGATCGATCGCAAATTCTTTCGCGAGGCATATTCCACCGAGCAGGTGCTGAGCGAGCTCTCCGAGCAGGCTGGTCGATTCACCGAAACCCGGCCATTGCTTGAAACCATCACCCGGCGCATCGCCGGCACCTTGCACGTCTCGCAGATTGGGGTCCTGCTGCAATGCGCCGGGGGCTATTGCCTGGACCAGACGTTCGGTGCGCCGATCGATAACGGGGCGTCTCTGCCCATCACGTCTCTCTGCATCCGAAAGCTGCGCCACGAAAAACTGCCGCTCACCGTCTACTACGACGATCCGGACGGCTGGCTTATGCTTGCCAGCGACGAGTGAACAAGAGGCCCTTAAACGTCTTTCCGCGGAGGTTCTGCTGCCGTTACCTGGCCGTAATGAACTGGTCGGGGTGATGGTGCTGGGGCCCAAGCGCAGCGAGGCCCCCTATTCCCGCAGCGACTTGACCTTGCTCCGTTCCGTGGCCGCGCAGACTGGCCTCGCTATTGAGAACAGCCATCTTTTTTCCAAGCTGGCCGCCGAGGCGGCGCTTCGCGAGCGCGCCAACCGCGAAATGGAGATCGCCCGGGAAGTGCAACAACGTATGTTTCCGCAAACATTCCCGTCGATTCGCGGCGTGGAAATCGCGGGAAATTGCCGGCCTGCGCTGGGAATTGGAGGAGATTACTACGATTTCATCGCGCTCGGCCGCACCGAGGAGAACCGCGCGCAAACCTCTGCCCGTCTTGGCATCGCGATCGGAGATGTCTCCGGCAAAGGCATCTCTGCCGCGTCTGCTCATGGCGAGCCTGCGCGCATCGCTTCGCGGACAGACATTGACCGGCTTCGATCTGGCACACCTGGTCCGCAATGTGAATCTGCAGCTATATGACTCGTCGGATTCCAACCGGTATGCGACCTTCTTCTTCGCGCAGTATGAACCGGTGACGCGTCAGCTTACTTATGTCAATGCGGGCCATAACGCGCCCGTCATCCTGCGCCCCGTTTCGGTCAGCCAGGAAAGTTCGCCAAGCGCAGGGCAGCCTATGGGCCAGCGTGACGTCGAGGAAGCTGCAGCCTGCGATGCATCGGTCATCCGTGCTCTCAAAACCGCTGGAAATGGTACCTGTGAAATCTTTCGTCTCGAAGAAGGGGGTCCCGCTGTCGGGCTGCTGCCTGAGGCCAGTTATGAGCAATGCGTCCTCACCATGCGGCCGGGAGACGTCCTGATCGGGTACACCGACGGCATCACGGAAGCGATGAACCCCAAGGATGAAGAATGGGGTGAGGATCGCATGATTGCGAAAGCGATCAGCTGCGTGCAGCTCTCGGCACAGCAGATGCTGGAGTCTCTCCTCGACGCCGCGGACGCGTTCGCCTCCGGAGCACCGCAGCATGACGACATGACCCTGGTGCTGATGAAGACCTAGCCGGCTTGAGGATTCGTAACAGTCAGGATTACGACGTGAACTTGAGCTTGCTGCGTCCTGATCGGATACACCGGCGGCATCACGGAAGTGATGAACCCCAAAAATGAAGGGTGGAGTGAGGATCGCATGATTGCGCAAGCGATCAGGTGCGTGCAGCTCTCCGCACAGCAGATGCTGGAGTTCTCCTCGACGCCGCGGACGCGTTCGAGACTGTTACGAAACTCTATGCTCGGGCCAGCTCATCGCTGGTCCAACTTCCGAGTTGCGACAATCCGACCGAACCCGCGAGGTGACCCTTAGCCGGCCTGATGAACTTACCGATAACCCCGTTTCACGGGATAAACAATTTGGGCCGGGCAATACGCTTGGGAGACGCTTCGCTCGGGCCTTTTCAACGGCGCATGAGAACGCAGCCAACGGCGTTGACAGTTCTAAGCTCGAATCTTAATATATCCGCAACGGATGTATTCAAACCATGACGACACTGACACCCGCCGTCTTTCACGTTCTCTTGGCCCTCGCAGACCAGGACCGGCATGGATACGGGATCATGCTGGAAGTCGCAGAGCGGACCAATCAGCAGGTACAGATGGGGCCGGGAACGCTTTACGGTACCTTGAAACGTATGCTCGAAGCCGACCTCATCGAAGAGTGTGATGAGCGCATCGATCCCGATCTGAGCGATGAGCGACGTAGGTATTACCGAATAACCAGAAAAGGCCGACGCGCAGCGGCAGCCGAGGCCGAACGTTTGCAGGCTCTGGTGCGTATAGCTCGTGCCAAGTCGGTCTTCACGAAGGCATAGCACAGTACCGGGAGGTGTGATGACTTCAGAAGATCTCTATCGAATCCTGCTGAAAGTTTACCCTGCTCCATATCGTCAGAAATACGAGCAAGCCATGACTCAGTGTTTTCGTGATCAGCTTCGCGCTGCGGACACCAGAGGTAAGCGAGTTCGCCTCTTGTTCCGCACCATGGTTGATTTCGCGCTGAACGCTCCAGCGCGCCATTTGGAGCCGCCTCGCACTCCTTATCCAAATGCCTACAGCGAACGCGCCAGGCGAGCGATTTACTTTGCACGACTCGAAAAAGGTCCATTCAGCTATGGAGAGATCAGCTTGGAGAACCTTCTCCTGGGTGTACTGCGCAGTGACGAGGAACTTGCTAGTGCTCTTCTCGGATCTCATGGCTTGGAACCTCTAGTAACGATGGTTCGAACAATGGAGACCGACAAAGTGGTCCCGCGCAGCCCTCTTCTCCGTTGGGAGCGTGGGCGCCCCCGCCGAGGACCCACACTTGCTTTGGACTGCAAGAAAGCTCTGGCGAAGGCCCGGCAAGAAGCGCACGACTCTGGCGCGCAGGTCAGTTCCCGCCACATCTTGTTGGGCATTCTTGATCAGGATACGAGCTTAGCAGCACGTCTTCTGCGGGAACGCGCTCTCGATCTGTCGTATCTCCGATCCAACTCGGATCCCGATACCCGCAGATCTGATGGCTGAGAGAATTACCCCGCACAAATCTCCTGCTTGGTTGCTGATCTGCGTCGTCACCGTATAGTCCACGGCAGCGACCCATCTGCCTGAAAAGTCGGGTTATCGGTAAATTGCCGCCCTGGGAAGCGTAAAGAGCAAGTTATCGGTAACCCCGTGTTTCAAGCTTTCGTCATTCAAGGGAAGTTCGGCGTCGAGTACGGATCTGCTCTACCACGGATCAAGGACAACAAAACGATCGGCATAACTGATGAAGACGCGCCGGAAGAGTACTGTGGTCAGCAGTCCATCTTCCCTGGAGGTTAAGGCATTTTCCGCGGAGCCTGCTGGCACCGCGAAGGATATTTTCTGAATGTTGAGTGAGCCGATCTGCATGCTTTGTGGGGGCAAGATCGAAAACTCTCGTTTCACTCCATCTCCACCATAGCCGTTCTTTTGCCCAGCTTCGCGCAATCCGGGAGCCAGATTTACGGCATGGTTGAAAAGGAATGATGCATTCGCACCCGAATCCAGCGTAAGCAGCAACTGCCGCGCGCCGAAGCCGGACAGATGAACCAGGATGAGTGGTATCGCGGTCAAGGATAGGTCGTCTGGCGTCTGAGGTGGTGTCACCAACGCGATGTGCCCTCCTTTCACGGCTGCCTGCATCACCTTTGTGTCGTCGAGGCAAAGCATGCGGTGCGCGTAGTCCATCAGCACGTCGAAATGCCCTAGAAAATCGCCTCCGATAATGCCTCGAAAGTGGAGATCAGCTTCCTGGAGAGGCTGGAGGTCCTGCACCTCAACGGGATGGTTTGCAACCGAGTGCGAGCCAGCTTCCAGCAAGTTCAGATACGCAAATGAAGCATGCGTACTGAAACCGACACCGACGACCTCAGCTGGCCCTTGAGCCTTCAGGTGAAGTTCGGTTGCCAGCGCCGGATCCACGATCGTGGACCCAGCTCCTGTATCCACCAGAAATTCGTAGGGGCCGGTATGGTTAATGACTAGCGGCACAATTATTCGGGAACGCTGTACGAGGTGGAGGGGTAGACTGGCAATATTTCCCGGGCAGTGTGGTTGTGAGTGAAGTATGGGCAGGGTTATGACGGCGAGACTGATGGAAGCTAAGCACTTGATAAGCGACATTGGCGATCACCTCAGCCGGGTTGGCTGGGTGAACTCTCTGCGCGTGGCTCTGCATGGTCATGATGGGCTCCTGATCATTCCCTGAAAGGGGGTGATGAATTCATGACGGAGCATAAGTGCTTTGTTTTCACCTTCGCTGATGTGGAGGTTCGAGAACGCGAGTTCTGCATCGTTAGGGCTGGCGAGCTGTTGCCGGTCGAGCCGAAGGCCTTTCGAGTCCTGCTCTTCCTGCTTCGCAGTCCCCATAGATTGATCGCGAAGGACGAGCTTCTGGATGCGGTTTGGAACGATTGCGCCGTTTCCGACAATTCGCTCACACGCAGCATTGCGCTGCTTCGGCGGCTGCTGGGGGATGATACCCGCGAGCCTCGCTACATCGCCACCGTGCCCACGGTCGGGTATCGCTTCCTCTGCGATGTGAAGGTTGCGGAAGATGGCTTCGCTGGGCCGAATGCGGCTGGTTTGCCCCAACCGCACAACGGCAATGAAGATAAGGGCAATGAATTTGGGGCTTTACAGGGAACGCGTAGTGTTGAAGGCATTCCACATCTTCCTAGCGACCTTCCGACAGCTGCACTTGCAGCTGGCGAGACGCCAAAACGGCGGAAAGTGATTGTTCCCATTGCCGCGGCTGTGCTGGCGTTCCTCGTCGCCGGTTACTTCTACTTTCACCGCAGGCCAAAACTCACGGACAAAGACACGATTGTCCTCGCCGATTTCACAAACACGACGGGAGATGTGGTGTTCGACGACACGCTAAAGACGGCACTCGACGTTTCCCTGCGGCAATCGCCTTTTTTGAGTGTGCTCTCCGACAGCGAAGTTGCGAAGACTTTGCAACAGATGACTCGCCCGGCCAGCACAAAGCTCACCCCCGAGGTAGCCCGCGAGCTTTGCCTGCGGGCGGCCAGCAAGGCTTACGTTGCCGGTTCGATTGGCAGTCTAGGTAGTGAATACGTGCTCGGATTGAAGGCGGTGAATTGCCAGAGCGGCGACACGCTGGCCGAGGAGCAGGTAACGGCGCCGTCCAAGGAAAAGGTGCTGGACGCGCTGGGCGAGGCGGCGTCCAAGCTGCGCGGCGAATTGGGCGAATCGCTGGCGACGGTGCAGAAATTTGATGTTCCGCTGGCACAGGCCACCACGTCTTCCCTCGAAGCCCTGAAGGCGTACAGCCTTGGAGACAAGGCGGGTAATGAGAAAGGCTCCGCCGCAGCCCTGCCTTACTATCAACGCGCCATCGAACTTGATCCGAATTTTGCCATGGGCTACGCGCAGGTGGGCCAAGTCTACTTCACTCTGAACGAGCCTGAGCGGGCCAGAGAGTACGTCGCCAAGTCATTCCAGTTGCGGGAACATGCCAGCGAATGGGAAAAGCTGTCTCTCACTGGTGAATACTACTGTCTTGTCACCGGAGAACTGGATAAAGTGGCCCAGACGTCGCAAGAGCAGATTGAGACCTACCCGCGCCAATTGGAAAGTTATGGTTCTTTGGGCAACGTGTTGCTCTCACAGGGGCAGTATGAGAAATCCGCGGAGCTCGCGAAGCAAATCCTGCGCCTTGCACCGGATGTAGTGGGCCCGTACGACCTTCTCGCCTACGACCTCCTTGTCTTGCAGCGTTTCGACGAGGCGCGGCAGGTCATCCACGAGGCGCAGGCGCGAAAACTGGATGACGCCCCTCTGCACCATGATCTCTACGGCCTTGCGTTTCACGGGGCGGACTCTGCGGCTATGGCCGAACAGCAACAGTGGTTCGCGCGTACGCTCGAATTGGAGAATTTTGGACTGGCCCTCGCGTCCAACACCGAGGCGTATGGCGGTCATCTTGGCAAAGCGCGGGAACTGACCAAGCGGGCTGTGGACTCCGCCGCACGAGCCGACAACAAGGAAATGGAGGCAATATGGCAGGCGATTGCTGCTCAGCGGGAAGCTGCTTATGGCAATCCTGCGAAAGCGCGGCAGTCAGCGGCGGATGCTCTAAAGTTGGCTCCCCCCAGTCCGGAGGCCGAAGCTGAGGCAGCGTTTGCGTTTGCGATGGTGGGCGATACAGCGCGAGCCGGATCGTTGGCCCAGGACATAGGAAAGCGTTCCCCTCTGGACACGCAGATGCATTCGCTCTGGCTGCCTACGATTGAGGCGCAATTGGCGCTGAACAAAAAGGATCCGGCTTCAGCCCTGAATGCCCTGCAAGCTGCTTTCCCCATCGAGTTGGGGTGGATTCCGTTCGGCAACAATACCTGCCTCTATCATGTGTATTTGCGCGGCGAGGCGTACTTAGCGGCCGGACAGGGCAGCGCTGCGACCGGCGAGTTTCAGAAGATTCTCGATCACAGCGGCGCCGTCGGGAACTGCTGGACGGGAGCAATGGCGCATCTGGGACTGGCTCGTGCCCACGCCTCGCAGTCGAGAACTTCGCAGGGAGCGGATGCCGATGCCGCCCGCGTCCGGGCGCTCGCCGCCTACAAAGATTTTCTCACCCTCTGGAAGGATGCCGACCCCGACATTCCCATCCTGAAGGAAGCCAAGGCAGAATACGCCATCCTGCAGTGAGCGACCCATGGCGCCCATTGCGGGCGTTTCTACCAGCGGCAATTCCGTAGTGTCTGTAAAGTCTCGTTTTCAGTAACTTCCCCAAGCTGAGGGTCGAGGCGGGCAATTTACCGACAACCCCCGTTTTCCAAGCACGACGGCTCCGCAGTTGGGATTGCTGCTGCGGCACAATGAGAAGGTGGGCATCATCGGAGGCGACGGCGTGCCGGTCGCTTGTTCTTACGGGCTACTCGGAAATATCCAGCCGAACGCACCAGCCTTCCCAACCATGAGAACGGCACCGCCGCTAATGCCCTAACTAAGTCAGAGGAGCCTATCTCGGCTCAAGGACGGCGAAGTGATCGGCGTGGTCGATAAAGACGCGCCGGAAGAGCTCGGTAGGCAGGATACCGTCGAAACCCTTTACACTGGCATCCTTCTGGAGCCCAGCGAGGCTGAAGAAGGGCACGTGGGGCAATTCGAGTGAGCCGATCTTCATGTCCTGCGGTGGCAAAGCCGATAAGATCCGCTGCGCTCCATCCAGACCGCTCCCGGGTAAAAGCACGTTGTGGGAGAACTGCAGCACCATGTATTGAGAGGTGTTGAAAAGTTTGGCCGTGTTCGTGCCGGAGTCGAGCTCCAGGCGAACGGGCCGCAGCCCGTCGGATAGACCCACCGCGATGATGAGCAAACTGGGCAGTGCAACGCCGTCTGGCTCAGCCATAGCAAGCAGCGGGATATGCGGCCCTTTCACCTCTGCGCGCATCGCGGCCGAGTTGTCCAGACAGAGCAGTCTATGCGCATTGTCGATCAGCATGTCGAAGTGCTCGAGGAAATCCTCGCCGAGAATGCCCTGAAAGTGCAGATCGGCGGGATGGAAATTTTGCAGGTCATAAACGAGCACCTTTTGGTTGGCAACAGCATGGGAACCGACCTCGACCAGGTCGAGTTGCGCGAAGGAAGCAGACTGACGAGATCCGAGGCTTGCGACCACGGCCGCGCCCTGAGCGTCCAGTTGAAGGTCGGCGGCGAGAGAGGGATCGATCAGCGTGATCTGGGCGCCGCTATCCAATAGGAAGTTGTAGGGACCGGTGTGGTTGATGGATACGGCCAAAACAATCAGGTGGCGGTTGACGAAGCGGAGGGGTACACTGGCGGCATTTCCGGGGCAACGGGTTTCTGCTGCATGCGCGGGAACGATGGTTGCGGCGAGAACCAAGGAAGCAAAACACTTGAAGGTTGCCATTGCGAGAGCTCCTCAGCTGGGTTGGCTGAAGGAACTCTGGGCGCGTGGCTCTACTTGGTCTTGATGGTCTGCTTATTAAATTCCCAAGAGTTTCTAAAGGCGGATTATGAATTTATGATGGCGAGTAAGTCCTTTGTTTTCCATTTCGACGACATCGAGGTTCGGGAGCGGGAGTTCACGCTCATCAAGGCGGGCAAGGTGTTGACGGTGGAGCCGAAGGCGTTTCGCGCCCTCCTGTTCCTGCTCCACAATCCGCAAAGGCTGATCTCAAAGGAAGAACTGCTCAATACCGTTTGGGGCGATGCTGCCGTTACCGAGGGTTCCCTGACGCGCTGCATCTGGCTGCTGCGTAGCCGGTTGGGAGATGACATCCACGAGCCGCGGTACATCGAAACGGTGGCCACGGTCGGGTATCGGTTCGTCTGCCCAGTCGAGGCTTCTGAAGATGGTTCAGGCAAAGACGAAGAAGCTTCAATTCCAATAGACCAGGGAGTCGCCCCGGCAGACCCTCCGCACAAAGAGCTCTCCAGGCGTCGCGTGTGGTGGGCGATCGGTGGCGTTGCAATGGTGGGCTCCGTTGTGGCAATCGCCGTTGTCGTTGCTCTGCGGATGCGTAGCCCCACACGCGCGCCTGATCGCTCCCAGTGGGTGCAACTCACCAAGCTGCCCGATTCTGTCACCGAGCCAGCGCTTTCACCCGATGGCCGGATGTTGGCGTTTATTCGCGGCGACTCCACGTTTGTGGGTGCTGGCCAGGTTTACGTGAAAATACTTCCCGATGGCGAGCCGGTACAACTGACGCACGACAACGTACTTAAAATGGACCCGACATTTTCACCGGACGGCTCGCGCGTCGCGTATACCACCGTAGACCCGCAATTTCATTGGGACACCTGGGTGGTTCCCACGCTCGGCGGCGAGCCGCAACCACTACTCCGAAACGCCTCCGGACTCGTTTGGACCGGTCCGCGGCAAGTGCTGTTTTCTGAGATCAAGATGGGTATGCACATGGGGATCGTGGCGGGCGCGGAGAGCCGGATCGGGGCACGTGATATTTACCTGCCTGAAGACGAACCGGCAATGGCGCACCGCTCCTACTTGTCACCCGACGGAAAATGGGTGCTCCTGGTGGAAATGGACCATGACCACGACTGGTTGCCTTGCCGCCTGGTTCCCACGGACGGCAGTTCGCGGGGGCGGCATGTAGGTCCTCTCGGGGGCGGGTGCACGGTGGCAGCGTGGTCCCATGATGGCAAATGGATGTATTTCACTGCCAATCCCGGTGGGGTCAATCACATCTGGCGGCAGCGTTTTCCCGATGGCCAGCCGGAACAAATCACTTCCGGGCCCACCGAGGAAGAAGGCGTAGCCATGGCGCCAGACGGCCGCTCGTTCGTGACTGCGGTGGCGCTCCAGAATACATCGCTCTGGGTTCACGATGCGAAGGGCGAGCATCAGATTTCACTGGAAGGCAACGTCGCTGAGGCGAAATTCACACCGGATGGGAAGAAGCTGTGCTACCTGATCGTAAGAGAGGCTCCGTTCGCATCGTATGGCTATCAAGGGGAACTTCGGACAGCTGACATGGAATCGGGCCGTTCCGAGCCCCTAGTGAGCGGCCTTCCGGTCCTCGACTACGACATCTCCGCGGATGGTCAGCAAGTCGTGATGTGGACCACGGACCCCGAAGGGAAACCGCGGCTCTGGGTGGCGCGGTTGGATCGGAGCTCGTCGCCCGCACAGATCCCGAATGTGGAGGGCCGGTCACCCTTATTCGGCCCAAGCGGCGATATTTTCTTTCGCCACCTGGAAGGGACGTCCACGTTTGTTTACCGCGTTCAACCGAACGGCACCGGACTGCAGAAGGTACGCGCCGAGCCGGTACTTTTTCTGCACTCCGTCTCACCAGATGGCCGCTGGATTGTGGGCTGGGCTCTACTTCCCGGCAACGGACCACCCTCAGTTCAGGCGTTTCCATTGGACGGGGGTCCTCCAATCCAAATAGGCTTATTTCGCTTCGTGAGCTGGTCGCTGGATGACCGCTCTATGTTCTCGATGGGCGCAATTTTCTCCCGGGTAGTTATCTCATTCCATTGCCGCCGGGGGAGGCTTTACCACAAATCCCCGCAGGAGGATTTCATTCCGAAGAGGAAATAACCCGCCTGCCTGGAGCACGCCGCATCGACGCCCAAGGGGTGGTGCCCGGCCCGTCTGCTAGCGTCTATGCGTTTTATCGCAACACCATCCAGCGAAACCTGTACCGCATCCCGATTCAGTGAGTCCTCAAGACTGGCGGAAAATCGAAACTCGGATGTGATCTCCGTAGTGCCTGCAAAGTCGGGTTTTCGGTATGTTCCCTTCCCAAAGCGCTATCGGCTTCCAAACGCAGGAGGAGCAGAAATTCCTATTCTGGGTACTCGCGAAGAGACCGTGGCCTGGCGCCGCACAGGCGTGAGCTCGTACCTGCATCCATGGGGGACGCTAATGCTTAGGCCTGGAGGGTGTCCTAATGCCGGCGGATGCGTCCACCATCACGCGGCGAAACGGTCACCATCGGGCAGGTAGACATGACAATGGATGCCGAAAGAATTGCGCGCCTGAAACTCCTGTGGTCATCGAAGGCGTGACGTACAACTTATGTGGCGACTTCGCCGCACTAATCCGGTGATCGTTGAAGCTATCGGGCGAATGTGGCCAGCTCATGAGGCGGCTTCGCAAGAGATCATGGCTCGATTTGCCGAGCGCCTCTCTGACGAATGGAGGCAGGAGTTTGTCTTTCGGGTACTCGCGGAGATGCCGTGGCCAAGCGTCGTGCGCGCGTGAGGCCCCGAGCAAGATAAGATCGCGCTACAGATTGCCTCTGCGCCTCGGCGGCTTACTACCTGGCGGCGCAGGCGTCCGAAATCGTTGTCAGTCCCTCATCGCTCACCGGTTCGATCGGCGTGTACACCATGCACGAGGACGACTCGGCGATGCATGAGGCCATGGGCGTCAAGTTGGAGCTCATCAAGTTCGGCGAGCACAAGGCAGAGGGTAACAATCTCGGCCCGCTGACCGACTCGGCCCGTGCGCACATGCAAGAAATGGTCGACATCTACGGAAACGCGTTCGAGAGGGCCGTTGCGCGCGGACGCGGTATCAAGCAGGACTTGGTCCATAGCAAGTTCGGCCAAGGGCGCGTATTCGACGCGAAAACGGCGGTACGGATTGGCATGGCGGACATGGTAGGGACGCTGGCCGATGTGCTCTCAGCACTGTCAACGTCAGCAGCACCCGGGCGCCAGGCGCAGTTTGCGGCCATGCGCCATCAGCTCAGCATGGCGGCCGGCGAGGGCTATGCAAGCGCTCCAGCATCGGCAGCGGCAAAGAAGAAGGCGCTGGAGGCTGAATTCGCTCGCATGCGGCATGATCTCGCCATGGCCAAGGCCGGCACCGTTGCAGCTCCTAACGGAGGCAAGAAGCGTGCCGGCGACGGTGATGCCGACGATTGCGGCTGCGACTGTGTCCCTTGCGACGGCGGCGATTGCGATGGTTGCGATTGCGATGCCTGCGAATGTGAAGGCTGCGATTGCGACTCGGCCGTCGCGAAGGCAGCGAGAAAAGAAGACGCGCGCCGCTGAATTTGCTCGGATGCGGCGTGATCTCAATGTGGCTGCGCGGGGCTAGCGCACCCTGTTCTTTTCTGGATCAGGATTGGGACGGCGCGACCCTACGTGACGCTAGGCGAAGAGCTTCTTCAATGTCCCGCGGAGTAAACTCTTCTCCTTTGTGCTCCTTTGCGACGTCGAGAATAAAGGTTTCAGGGAGGCCCTCTAGTTTCTTCTTCAACTCTTCGTCTTCCTGTGCCCGCTCTTCTACCAGTTTGGGCGTCATAAGCAGCTCCGTGATTTTCCACACCGGCACTACGCCTGCGATACCCGTATTCGTTTGAACCTCGAAGTCGGTTTTTCTCTTTTTGTCGTATACCGGGCTTCGCAGAGGAATGTGGCCAAAATCGATGCCAAGCAAATATGGGCCAATTCTCCCGTCCCTTGAAGTTAGTGTGACTGTCATCCCCGAAGGATTCGGTGGAGATTCCTTGACTGGGCTCTTTTTCTTTTCCCACCCCAATACCTTTTGCAAGCGCTCCCCGACAAGGAGGCGGTCTGTCATCACAAACACCGGCGATCCGCTGAATCCACTGATGGAGTGGCATTCCACTAGGAATGCTTCCTGCTCACGTTCGCGGTACTGGATCGGTTCGTCCGGATCAGCGCCCAGAGCTATAGTGCCAAACCGTGCGACTGGCGTGTTTTTCTCCACGCCCGACTGAGAGATCAGCCGCCCCACTAAGAACACATCATCTCCATAGCCGATTCCGTATGCCTCAACGCCCTCTTTATCCAGGAACATCTCCGTCGGAACCGCCCACCATTTCAGCCCGTCTTTAAGTCCTAACCGCAGTATTGCAACGTCATCCCCGTCTTCGTGAAGCAGCCAATCGTCTTTCTGGGTGACAATGCAATCTATTCCGCCAGCCTTTCTCGTAAGTCTGATTGTCCAGAACTGGCCGTCTTGCGATCCGTCTACAAGATGCCGATTGGTCACGGCATAGATGTGACCCATCCCGGGCACGGAAGGAACATTCACCAAGAAGCCTGACCCACCAGCATTTTGGCCGCCCTTCGCGGCCCTCTCTGAGCCATAGAGATAGATCGCGGAATCGGCAATGAAATCAGCTATACGTGGCATAATTCCTTGCTATAAACGATACATCAACCCGGCTTCGGTTCATGTAGACTTTCCGGCCAGGCGCGGGCGGGGATTAACCGTGCACCATCGCGTGCTACATAGGCGCCCTGCTCGTTTCTCCCGTCGCTGCGGGCGATTACAGCATGAATCGCTCAGCGGGCATTCTGGCGCGAAATGCACGCAGTTTAGGTCTCCTCTTTGATCTCCGGGACGGTATCCAAATAGACGCGCTTATCTACCGCGTGCCCTCCGGCGCGCAGCGTCGCAACCAGTGGCTCCAGGTGCAGATATCCGCAGACGACGGCCACAGTGCCTGATCGCGCGACCAACTTCCCCACCCAGGCATCCTCCCTGACTTCATCCGACGGCACCCGATAGGCGACGTTCCCCTGCGACTTCGGTCGGTTTCGTTGCTCCTGGAGAATACCCGCGTTCTGTTTCTCTTCGTTCGTCATGTCGACGTTAAACCAGGGAACGCCACGATGCACCGCGAGTTCTTTAGCGACCGATGTAATACCAATATCTTCGTGAAATTCTTCGGCTATGGCGGTCAAGGGCTCACATAGGTTCGTGGATGTTAATCCAACTAAGAGCCCTCGAAGGCCAGCTTCCGAGTGCTGAAAGGAATGGTCCGTACCGACTACGATGAAAAACATTTGTGTTGCACCTCTGTTCTCACCCTAGAACGAATTGGTCGAATTGCAACAAAGGAAAAAATGCGGATTGCGACGAAGAAATTCGTGAGAGTGTTCACGAATTATCTGGGAATCAAACGAGTTACCGGCCGGTTGCTTATGCGCGCTCGTGACCTTTTCCGGGAAACGCGACCAGCCGCGGGCCTTTCTGGGGCTGCTTCTTGACCGCTGCTGAAGCGTAATACCGATCTTCGCGCTCCTGATGCAGTGCCAGGGCCACGCGGCGGTCGACCTGGCGATCGATCTCTGCCAGGATGGCCGGGTCCATGATGTTGATCGCCGGCGCTTGTGGCGGCAGCTCTGGCGGCCCGCGGGTGCTCCGACACCTTCGGGGCGCGCTATTGTTTATGCGCCGTGCGGCGCAAGCATGTCAACGAGTTTTTTCCTACGCTGCTCCAACTTCATTCGACTGACCGCGCCGCATGGACACTTGCCTAGAGACCCTTACCAGTCCCGGTACGGTACTGTCGACCCAACGACTTCGACGTCCATACGCATCTTCCTAAAAAAAGCCGACACCGCCTCACAGGATAGGTCGCTGTTTGCAGTAGGTCCAATCACCACCCGGTCTATGAACTCCCACCGGTATCTTCCGGGGAACGCAATAGTGGGCTTCGCCTCATTTTCATAAGCCGACTCCAGGCGGGGTATCAGCACCGGAATATACGGAACCAATGTGGACCGCGTGCTCCTGAAATCAAGATAGCTTTGATCCCAAAAGATGCTGTCTACCAGTAGCCGATATTCATGCTCATTGATGAATGAAGGGTGTTTCTTGAAGCCGGCGACGCTTTCGATACTTGATTTGAAGTAATAGCCGGGAGGAACCGGGACGGCGACCAGACCTGGATGACTCTTATCTTCGTCCTCCTTTCGGAAAGCCTCGCGTATCGCAGTACTAATTTCGCGGTCGAGGGATTGATTATCAGAGGCACTGAGATAGTCGATCTTCCGAAATGAAAGACTCGGTTTGAAGACGGGTTCAAATACCGCCGCCGGAGCATCTGCTCGAAGGTAGGCGCGCTTTAAGGCTAATGCGGTGACAGCTTACCCATTCCAGAAAGCGAAGCCATATTGAGGGTAAATACGTAAGCTGTCACCGGATAGCCCCCACTCTGACTTGGCCGCTGTTAGGTCCTTCAGATCTGTGGAGTGTGGTGCAGAGGTTAGGTCTTGGCGTGCCATTTCATCCCTCCGTGTTCCCGGTTATTTCAAGATTGACGCATGTAGGAATTGCAGTGGTCTCTTCAGCGTCTCTGCTACGTTCATGCGACCCTCCGGGTTGTTGAAACCCGAAAGCGTCGCCATCAATTCTACTCCAATGGTTCCTTCAGCTCAGACCATCATGGCGGGTGGCGAACGAGACGTCTTCTCTGCTTACATGATCTCAACGGATGAGTTAACGTCTCGTCTGCCCTCTTGAGTCCCTTATTAAGGACAGCCGCCGGGGCAAGACCGAATGGAAAAAGTCCCGTCCACAGGTTCGTCGCCGTTCTTCGGAAAGTGTGTAACCTTGTAC
Organism: uncultured Acidobacteriaceae bacterium; assembly: GCA_963757515.1. Taxonomy (GTDB): domain Bacteria; phylum Acidobacteriota; class Terriglobia; order Terriglobales; family Acidobacteriaceae; genus PALSA-350. Next base: position 24,332 of record CAVWRV010000006.1, read on the forward strand.
TTCAATGTTCCATGTTTTGCCACTTTGATTTCTACTTTGTCGGTTCCCTTGAGTATGTCACCTGGACTGGCGGCACTAGAATCCTCAAACTCTATCTCAAATCTGGAGAATTTCGGGGAATGGGTTGTGAATACCACCGTCTGCCCCGGCTGGACCTCGACCGGAGTTACGTCCACGTGCATTGTTTTTGGTGAAGCAGCGGTTGCTGTATCAGTAGTTTCTGTATCAGTAGTCATATCGTCCTCGCAATCATCTGGGAAGGTTATGGGGTTGGAATTTACCTCAGCAAAATGCTTCGGCAGGAAAATTATCATTGGCATGCGCGCTCTCCCGGCATGCCGTGGAACAACTCATTCGGCCCGGCTCGACCTCAGCTAGCGATCACCGCACTAGCGCATGAACCGCTAGAGATTCTCACCAGCTGGTGAAGCATTGGCAACAGTGGTAAGACCTTTTGACTGCACCAGTTGGCGATAGCGGGGGTCTTTTCGAAGCGGCTGCAAATCAGGAAATGCCACCACCTGCAAGTCGGTGGCTCCTTTGCGAAAGCAGGCAGCGAGCGTAGTTAGCGCCTCCTCACGCTTTCCGAGCAGTTCCAATATTCTTGCTTTGTAAATCTGCGAGTCCATGTCACGAGCTCCCAGCGACTCGGCTCTTTCGATGAGCAGAGGGGCATTCTGCGGACTACCCAACTTCACCTTGTAGAGGGCAAGCAGCATCCAGCTCGGGGCATCGGCCGGGTCGGTTAAGAGATGGCGCTCCGCCTCCTTCGCAGCCCGCGCATAGGCGGCTTTTGCTTCGCTCTGGTGGTTGGGAAAAGAAGAGTGGCAATCGGCGAGCTCCAACCAGTTCGAATCGAGAGCGGGATTCAGTTCCACGGCTTTGCGTGCGAATGGCAGCGCCTTTTCGTACTTACCCTGGTAACGATAGTGCGAGGGAGGTGTTCGCCGCCGCCAGATCCGAATCAGGGTCCAAGGCGAGGCCCTGCTGCAAACTCCGCAGAGCTTCAGCGAATTCGCCGACCTGGAGATATTCCCCGCCCAAATTGGCCAAAGCCATTGAATTTTTTGGAGCGGCCAGGCTTGCAGCGCGGAAAGCCTGGATCGCCTCCCGATACCTCGCCTGCCCGTGTAAGCCGAAGCCAAGTTCGTTGTAGGCCAACCAGTAGTTGGGGTGCTCCTTCAGCGCTCTGCGAAGAGTCTTCTCAGCGTCTTCCCAGCGATTCAGACGAGTGTAAATCTGCGCCTGCCAAACCAAAGCGTGTCGGTTGGAGGGATCGAGTGAAAGCGCCTTGGTCAATCTCATTCAGTGCTCCCTGCTCGTTGCCAGTCTGCTGGAAGACCCACGCCAGAGCGAGATGTCCGTCGGCGAGACCAGGGTCCAGCGATAGCGCCACCTGACAATTTCTATAAGCGAGGTCAAGAGCTTCGGGGATTCGCCGAATTGCATAGAGACGGGTATAGGCAAGCGCCAGCCTGGCATGAGCGATTGCATAGCGGGGATCCAGGTCCGTCGCTTGTTTATATTGCTCGATCGCCGCATCGAGCCCGCTGTCGTTTGGCTGCTTCCTCAGGGTCTCGGCCGACTGGAAGGCGGTAAAGGCGGCGGCCGATTGCGTCCCGAGCAACTGCTCCCTCACCCTGTTTCAGGTAGGGAACTAAATCGAGCAGTGACGCCGCGGCCTGCACAGCTTTTCCCGGCAGGGATGTGATCTGAGACAGAGCACAGGTCAGTTTCTTCTCCCGAAGTGGCTGACCGGATGGAGGGATCCAGCAAGCGCAGGAAAAGCTGAAAGTGCGTGGCTCCCGGCAAGCCGGAGGCAGCCAGCACCAGGTTTGCTCCCAGAGGGTCACAGACCTCTTTCAAATGGGTCACTCCCGCGACATTCAGGCTCACGTCCTCCGGCGAGATCACAAACAGATCTCTGTCGAGGGTCTCGACACGCGTAAGTTCGCTCTTAATTGCACTTAAGACGCTGGTCAGCATAGGCGTCACGTGGATATCGGAAGTTTGTCGGCCAATTCAACAACGCGACGAAACGCTTGCTGGGCAGCGGCCGCAGCAGATCTTCCACGTCATCCCATTTCCACCATGCGGCGCCGGCCATGGCGCCAATCGCCGCCACTGCCGCGCCGGCAAAACGACGCCGAGTCCACAATTCTCTGGTGCGGTAGTTGATGTGGAGTGAGTCCAGTGCGCGCTCAAAGGCCTGGCATCTCCGCTTCGGATCCCGATCGAGGCATTCCACGATCAGCTGGGCGCAAAATGAAGGCACACCCGAGGCGTTCAATCGCGGACTGACGATCACAGAGGAGCTGTCCGGCGCCACAGCCGGCTTCTGTCCGGTAAATACCTGGTGCAGAACAACACCAAAGGCGAAAAGATCGCTGGCTTGCGAGGGCGGCCGCCCCAGGTATAGTTCCGGAGCCATATAATCCGGTGTTCCTGCTACCAAACCCTTACCGGAAAGAGAGGGCTCAGCCTCATGGGCGCGAGCTAAGCCAAAATCGGTGATGCAGAGCCGCACTTCCGAACCGGTACCATCGAGCATGATGTTGTTCGGCTTGATATCCCGGTGAATGATGCCGGCGGCGTGGATGGCGGCCAGCCCGGCGGCCATCTGCTTGAGGATGGCCAATCCTTCCGCAGTCGGTATGGACGTAGTTCTCGCGCAGCCGCGCCGCGAGGGTTTCGCCCGGGCAGAAGCTTCATGGTCAAGAACAAGAAGTTACCGGCGGCTGCTCACAACGAAAGATGTCATAGATTGGGCAAAGATTTGGGTGGCTAACTTCCCTGGCAAGCAATACTTCCCGCTCGAACCGTTGCCGCAAGGCGGGATCATCGGCAATTTGAGGAAGAATTGTCTTCAGGGCGACGTGGACGCCTTGCAAGAAGCGGTCCTCCGCCTCATAGACTTCGCCCATCCCTCCTTTTGCGATGAAACGGACAATGACGAAACGATCGATCAGGACTTGACCGGGCTGGAGTCGCCCGCCGGCGGCGGCGGCGAAGGAATCTCATTGTCGTCGATAGGACCGGTGGTGCCGGAGGCGCGCGGAGGGCCCATCACCGCCTGGCCAAGAAAATCAAATGGCGGGTGCTCAAGAAGGCTGCCGGCGGTTGCATCCTCGGCCAGCAGCTCTTCGACCGTGCGCCTTAGCTCCGGGTCGTGGCTGCACGCCTGGTCGAGGTAAGGCCTCTCGCTCGGCCGGCTTGAGCGCCAATGCAGCCTCGAACAATTGCTCCACGAACTCGGGTTGAGTAGCCATAATACCCAGTCCCACAAAGCGATTATTTGTGAAAGACCTATGCCAGGACTATGCGTCCTTGACGACAGCACACCGGCAGGTAAACCCTGGTCAATTTCCGGCGTCAGCAGGAAGAATCAAACTGCCCGAGTCCAGACCGGAGGGAGTTCCGGAAGACGCCTGAGTGATGACATCAGAGAATTCCCCCGATTGCAGATACACAGCCTATACCCAACGGTCACGCGGTAGCTGCACTTTTTCGCGCCCGGGGTGGAATCCGGCAACCTGGCTCCGACGGCCGGTGCTGCCGGCATTTACCAGTCCTGATTCGTTGTTCTCCCCACAGGCCGGCGTGTTCTGCCTATTACTTAGTGCATAGGAATGATAAAAAGTATCAGATTTATTTTGCAAATCCTGCGTGAGTGTCATCAAAGCAACGGACTAGCGAAAATGAGAAGGCCCGGAGATTTCGGCTCCCGGCCTTCTACTCCAAATTACTCCAGTTACCGGGCAGCAACAAAGTCTGGCTGCTCGAGTTGAGCGTTGCCTGCTGGAGCTGAACCCTCTTTTCCGTCTTCGAAGCAGGAATCTCGACGTTCATATCCGCCTGGTCGCAGAGAATCTCGCTCAGGAAGTACTGACTGCCGTACTTGTGGAACATCAGCTTTCCCCCGTTTGGGGACTTATGGCCGTCCGGATCCACAAGGCTGAGAGTCGCGATGGGTTTATCGTGGCTCCTGATCACGATCACGTTGCGTTCTGATTCCTGTCGTAATCGTGTAAGTACCGGAGGGAAGCAGCTTGTTGCCCACGGTAAAGTCGAAGGGGACGGTCGCCTGAACCCCTTGGACTGCGCGAATGACGTGCCGGCCATGGCAAAATTTGCCATGGCGAAGAGTGCGATTGCTGTGATCCGTTTCATGACAGTGTCTCCTTTCAATGAGGCGTCGAACTCTGATCGCCTTCAATTTGTTAAGCGGAGTCCACTGCCTAAAAGGGCCAATTATTCCAAGCTTTTCTCCAGAGGCGTTGCGCCTGAGAGTAAACGGGGTTGCGAGCGGCTGCCGGAAGGCCTAGCCTATGAGCCATTGAAGAACCAGCGTCGCCTGGCAAGCAGGTCTGTCACCCAAATGGTGAGCCAACTATCATGTGCTGCAGATGACGGGCAAGTCACCCTTCTGTTGAAGGCCATGAAGAACGGAGACGAGTCTGCCGCCGAGAAGTTATTGCCCCTTGTCTACAACGAACTTCACCGGTTAGCCAAGTCCTATATGCAACGGGAGCGATCGGACCACACATTACAGCCGACTGCTCTCATCAATGAGGCATATTTGCGTCTTGCTCGCGATAGCGTCGATTGGCAGAGCCGCCAGCACTTTATCGGAGTGGCCGCAAATGTCATGCGTCGCTTGCTTGTCGATCACGCACGCGCACACAACGCCGAGATGAGAGCGGGAGGCCTTCAGCGGGTTGAGCTTGAAGAGGGATTGATGGTTTCGAGCGAGCGCTCAAAAGAGGTGCTTGCTTTGCATGATGCACTTACCACTCTTGAAGGAGTGGATCCGCGGCAGGCGAAAGTCGTGGAGTTACGCTACTTCGGTGGATTCTCCGTCGAAGAGATCGGCGACATCCTGGAGATGTCTCCGCGATCCGTGAAGCGGCACTGGGCGTTGGCGAGAATCTGGTTGCTGAAACAGATGAAGAAGCCTCGCGATCCTGATGCGCCAAATGGAGAAAGCCTGCTTTAAGCTTTGTCGCGGCGGATACCAGCGACGACTCAAAAGCGGTAGGGCCACACCCCGCTTGCCGGGTTTTGGTTAGGTAGGACAGAACTAAAGCAGAACTAAAGCAGGACAAACTAAAGCAGGACAGACGGAGAAATGACCCTAAAGCGAAAGCGTTCGTCTGGAATGCTTATTTGGAGTTTTGTGGACGGAACTGGCACTTTCCGCCGCACCCAAATCGCAAAAGTGCCGTTTCCGCCTGTCCACGAAACCTGGGCATGAGCATAGCGCCCATTAAGTCGATCCCAGTTTCGATTTGCTACCGGCAGAACGGTTGTCGGGGCGTCCGTTTTCGTTAGAATTGCCTCGGCTTCCGCCACTGAGGAATTTCGTGCCCGGAAAAAGTCTTTGGATCTTCATGCTCGCGGTCGCAGTTCTTGTTGCTCCTGCGTTGGCAAAGCCCGATGCCGAGATCGTGATCGAGCACAACGTCGCCATGAAGACCCGCGACGGCGTCACCCTCAAAGCCGACGTCTATCGACCCGCCGGTGACGGCAGCCTTCCCGTACTGCTGCAGCGCACGCCCTACAACAAGGACAACAGCGCCGACTTCGCGCTGCAAGGCAGTTGCTCGCGGCTTCATGGTCGTGATCCAGGATGTGCGCGGGCGCTACACCTCCGAAGGCGAGTGGTATCCCTTCAAGCACGAAATCGACGACGGCTACGACACGGTGGAGTGGGCCGCGGCGCTGCCGCATTCCAACGGCAAAGTCGGCATGTTCGGCGGATCCTACGTGGGCGCTACGCAGATGCTCGCCGCCATCAGCCATCCGCCGCACCTGGCCGGTATCTGCCCCGTCGTCACGGCCAGCAATTACCACGAAAACTGGACCTACCAGGGCGGCGCATTCGAGCAGTGGTTCGACGAGTCGTGGACCGCAGGCCTGGCGCAGGACACGGCGCAATCGCCTGATCCGCGACGGACACCAATGCGCTGGTCGGCGACCGCGTGTCTGCCGTTGAACGAGTATCCGGTGTTCAACATCAAGCCAATTACCGGCGGCATCGCAGTTGACGCACGAACTTGCGCCTTATTTCCTCGACTGGCTCGCGCATCCCACGTACGACAACTACTGGAAACAGTGGTCGATCGAGGAGAACTATCCAGAACATCCAGGTTCCCGCGCTCACCATCGCGGCCTGGTACGACCTGTTCCAGGGCGGCTCGCTGCGCAACTACCTGGGGCTCAGGGCGCACGCCGGAAACCAGGCCGCGCGCAACGGCCAGCATCTGATGGTCGCCATCGGCGGCCACTCGGGCTGGGGCCGCAAAGTCGGCGACGTCGATTTCGGCCCCGACGCGCCGTTCGACGAGAACGCCATCACGCTCGACTGGTACGACTATCTCTTCATCGGCAAGCAGAACCAGTTCGCCAACGGCAAGCCGGTGAAGATTTTCGTGATGGGCAAGAACGAGTGGCGCGACGAGGACGCGTGGCCGCTGGAGCGCGCGCAAGGAGACTCGCTATCTTTCTCGCAGTCCGGCGGGAAGGCGAACAGCGCTCCGGCGATGGCTCGCTTTCACACCGACAGCGCCAGCTAAGGAGAGGCAGCCGACACCTACGTCTACGATCCGGCCAATCCCGTTCCAACCGTGGGCGGTCCGCTGTGCTGCGATTCCGAACATCTGGCGCCGGACCACGCGATCAGAAAGAAGTGGAAGCCCGCTCCGACGTGCTGGTCTACTCCACGCCGCCGCTCGATCAGGACCTGAAGTCACCGGCCCGGTCACGCTGGATCTGTTCGCCAAGTCCTCAGCCGTCGACACCGACTTCACGGGCAAGCTGGTCGACGTTTGGCCCGAACGGGTTCGCGCAGAATCTGACCGAAGGAATCCTGCGCGCCCGCTTCCGCGAGTCCACGACGCGAGAGCCGACACTCCATCGACCCCGGCAAGGTCTACGAGTACAAGATCGACCTCTGGTCCACCAGCAACGTCTTTCTGAAGGGCCATCGGATCCGGCTCGAAGTCTCCAGCAGCAACTTCCCGCGCTTCGATCGCAACCTGAACACCGGCAAAAGCGGCGCCCACGATGCGCACTTCGTGAAGGCCACAAACACGGTTCTGCACGGCGGTGCGCATCCCAGCGCGTTGATTTTGCCAGTGGTGCCAGGCAGGTAATGGCAGGCATCACGTCACCGATATAAATCCGTGGATTTTACCTGGAGTTTCGTGGCCAGAGAGAAATCATTGGAGACGCAAACCCGGTCAAACCCGGTGACGGTCAAACCCGGTGACACGGAACGTAACCGTTACAATTACTCGTCGGAGTATTGCTAGCATTCGGCGCTCTCTGTCCCCAGGAATCTACCAGGATCTGTTCCGAAAGATGTTGATGTGATCCGCGATCTGATTACTTCCGCATTTGAGGACGCGCCGATAGCAGTCAAACAGAGGCTGCCATTGTCGACGCGTTGAGGAAAGAGCGTGTTTTAACCCTTTCGCTCGTTGCCATAGAGGATGGCGCATTGGTTGGCCATGTGGCGTTTTCTCCCGTCACCATTAATGGCGAAGCAAAAGGTTGGTATGGGCTCGGTCCAGTCGCGGTGCGGCCTGATCTGCAGCGAAGAGGCCTAGGCCAAGCTGATTCAAGAAGGGCTGGGTCATCTCAGGGAAATGAACACGCAAGGATGTGTCGTCCTTGGCGATCCCGCCTACTATGGCCGTTTCGGATTCATGAGCGATGCCGATCTACGCTACTTCGACGTCCCGCCGGAATATTTCCAGCGGCTAGCGTTCACTGAAGCCAAGCCTAAGGGCGAAGTCTCGTACCATGCCGGATTTAACGCTAGTTGAACCGAACAGGACAATCTCAAGGATTCGAGACCACCAGCCACCTAATAGCGGAAATCCAAAATGAACTGAAAGTGCCCGATGAACAACAGGAAGGCGGGCGATTCGCAGCCCCGGTTGTCGAGGATGGGCAGAATTGCTATTATGCACCCATGACAGGGTCGAAGGGACGGTCGAAGGGACAGACGAAATAACCACCATTTGTCGCGGCACACAAAGGAGGTCGGGTGGTACCAGCCACAAATTCATGTCCTGACGCATCTTGACAGAACGCTGGTTGTCCGCGTGTGCCGGTTATCTCCGCTGCCAACGCGCATACCAAACCCAAGTGACCTTTGGACGGGTACTCCCGTGCCGAAAAAAGCATCTCGCCACTTACATTCAAACCCGGAAAGGCTCTATCTCTTAGAGTAGAAGACATCGGCAGGCGACGGCTTCTCACGCAACCGCGCCCTGGCCGGCAGTTGCCGGTAGTTTCGGCCTTCCGCGTGAGCGAAGGATAGCTTCACCGCCATCCGGTCCCTCACCCTATCCCTGTCACAAAATCACCAACACCAGCCATGAGTGGCCCACCGCGGCTCTCCACCCCTTTTGTCCCTAAGAGAGCAGCAAACAAATCCGACCCAATCTCCAGCAAACCAAGGAACGAGACGATCTATGCCCAAAAATACTGTCAGCGATCCCATCACCGATCAGGAAATCGCCTTTGCTCATCTGGTCATGTCCGGAACCATGAATGACCGCCGCGCTGCGGAAGCCGTTGGTCTCAATCCCGAAACCGCCGCCTACACCAAAGCCAAGCCCCGCGTCCGCGCCTACATGCTCGAGCACCGCGCCGCCGTCAGGAAAAGGCTGGTGGACCAGGAAGCCGAAGGGCTGCGCAAGTTGAACCTTGGTCGCGACCAGATCCTGGCCCGGCTCTGGGAACTGGCCAATCTTAGCCACGAGGCGACCCGAGGCATCATCGCCGGCCAGATCAAGGCTCTTGCGATGATCGTAGCCATCGAAGGACTGATTCCGTCCGGAACCATGAATGATCGCCGCCTTTCCTCATCTGCTGGGACGCAACCCGCGGCCCCGCCCGTCAAGGCACAAATCTACAACTCTGCGTGGCGACGCAAACAGCAGCACCAAACTGTGGGTGAGCAGCCGAGGGACCCCGTTGTCGACACGAAAACCCCACCCGCCGCGCCCCAGGTCCCCCACCCGGAGCCTATACCCGAGCCAGCCCCCGAACTGGCGAACGACACGTCGTCTCCCAACCTTGACCGGCCCCAACCCAGCCTTGCCAATCCCTTCATCAACCCCGAAAGGCTGAACCGGGTTCCCGCCGCAACCGGCTGCGCCTTCGACGCCGTTCCGGACAAAGCTAGCTCCCTCAGACTGTCCTTTTCCCCAGATAAACGCTTCTCTGGGCGGCGCCGCTGAGGTCTATAAAAAGCCAAATTTTATCGAATTTTACAAACGCGGTTCGTGACGGCGCGTATGGTCAGATCCCTTCAAGATGAGACCGACCTAGGTTGGATTTTTGATTGGGATGGGAATCGAGGGTCAGCCTCAGTCATAGGAAGTTGTAGGGACCTGTGGCTGATGGATACGACAAGAACGATCTGGTGGCTGTTGCCGAAGTCGAGGGTTCAACGGCGGCATTTCCGGGGCAACGGGTTTCTGCCGCACGCGCGGGAACGATGGTTGCGGCGGGAACCAAGGAAGCAAGACACTTGAGGGTTGCCATTGCGAGAGCTCCTCAGCCGGGTGGGCTGAAGGAACTCTGGGCGCGTGACTCTACTTGGCCTTGATGGGCTGCTCATTAAATTCTCAAGAGTTTCTTAGGGCGGTTTATGAATTTATGACGGCGAGTAAGTCCTTGTTTTCTGCTTCGACGATGTAGTGGTTCGGGAGCGGGAGTTCGCGCTCATGAAGGCGGGCAAGGTGCTGACGGTCGAGCCGAAGACGTTTCGGGCCCTCCTGTTTCTGCTCCATAATCCGCAAAGGCTGATCTCTAAGGAAGAACTGCTCAATACCGTCTGGGGGGATGCTGCTGTTACCGAGGGTTCCCTGACGCGCTGCATCTGGCTGCTGCCAATTGCGGTCCTTGAAGCCGCCGCACCTCACGAGTTGGGAACGACACCGAAATTCGGCCTTTTGTCGCTCGCTCTATATCCCGTGTATGTGCGCGGGGAAGCGTATCTGGCGGAGCATTCCGGTAGCGAGGCGGCGGCCGAATTCCAAAAAATCCTGGATCATCGCGGCGTTGTGGGTAACGAACTCATCGGCGCGCTGGCGCATCTCGGCCTCGCTCGGGCCTATGCGTTGCAAGCCGACATCGTAAAAGCCCACGCCGCCTACCAGGATTTCCTCTCTCTGGAAAGACGCTGACCCCGGCACCCCCATCCTGAAGCTAGCCAAGGCCGAGTACGCGAAGCTGGAGTAACTGGCGGCGGCAGGAAGGCATGCTCCTGGGCACAATCCTTGTAAGCTGCCGTACAACGCCCCCTGCAAGTCATCGGGTGAGGCTCCCCGCGCTACATGAACGCTGAACAGTACTACCCGTTGAAGGTAAGGCGCTAACAGGGCTTGTGTACAATGGTTGTCGCTTCCGGAGTAAGAACTAGAATCCGGCTAAGAGGGTGAAATTATGGCGGCTGCTCCTAATCCTATTGTTAGCGGTTCGAAGGTGGCGGCTTGCGACATGGCGCGACAACTCGGATGGGTCAAAGTTTTCTCGCCTTCGACTATCGCACATGCCGGAGTGAACTGCACGGTCTATAAGGATCCGTCCGATCCCAACTACACCGCGAAAGAAGCCGGATTCAAAGCAGGTTTGACGACGGTCACAGGCCAAGGCTTTACGTTTCCGAACGGCATCACGTTCTACTGCACGAATATGCATGGAGTCTACAGCGTCGCTTTTCATCGCGACTTTAACGGAAACCGTCAGGCCAGCGTTCTGCTCGGGGCGGCGAGTGTAGATGCCAGCAATCCCGGTATGTACGCCGGCATTGCGCACGCGGTTGCCCCGCTGGGTGGGGCAACCTACTGCGCGGCCGTTGTTGTCCATGAACTGGGCCACAATCTTCACGAGCGAGCCAACGAGAATTTCTTCTGGAATGGGGCGCTCGCTCTCGCAGCCGAACCGACGGCAAACCAGGTGAGCAATTACGCGACCAAGAACAGTTTGGAATTTGTCGCCGAATTTTTTGCCGGCCGGCTGTATGGAAGGAATTATCCTGCCGCGGTGTTGGCGGCATATACAGGTTACGGTGGGCCCTCCAACGCACACTTCCCATGATCCATACCACCCGGTATGTGGGCGGGACGGCCCAGCCGGCGACGCGGGCGCTAAGAACTGAACTGCCCGTGAGGGTATCGGTAACTTCGATGCTTCAGTTGGCGAGGCAACAAAGCGTCCTGCGATTCACCTGCCACGAACCCGGGTAACTCCAGTGACGAGTGCTGTTTCGTCTGCTAGCCTTCCGCTCTACGTGTAAACAACCGCAGAAACGCAGGTGCCGCATATGGCTTTGTCCTTAAGAGTTGTCTCCACGTCATCGCCAGAGAAGTCCGCGGTAGGCGGAGTTCGGGCTGCCCGCCGATGGCTGCTTGCCACCCTGCTTTTGGCGCTTCCGGCAAACGGACAGAAACCGGCGCCGGATCAGTTCACGCCAGTGGTTGTTTCACCGCTCACCGGCAGCGCGCAGCCGTTTCCGGGTACAGATGGCAAGTACCACGTCGTCTATGAACTCGTGGTGACCAACACCAAGCCGACCCCAGCCACAATGAAAAAGGTCGCGGTACTGGATGCGCGCAGCGGTAACTCGCATGCTGTGATTGCCAGCTATGAAGGTGACGCCCTGGTGGCGCGGCTGCGGACGTTGGCCAACATGCCGGCTAATAGTCCGGAGATCGAGTTCAATGGAACGCGGCTGTTCCTGATCGACCTCACGTTCGATTCGCGCGATCAGGTCCCTGGCCGGTTACAACATCTCTTTGCGTTGATGGGTGCTTCAGGGCCTGCTCCAACACCAATGACGCCGGCCGCGTTGAGTTATACGGTCGCGTCGTTGGACTTGCATCCGCAGCTGCCGGAGATCGGACCTCCGCTCGCCGGCGATAGGTGGGTCGCGATCAACGGATGCTGCGAAATCAGCGGAGCACACCGGGGAAGCGGTCTCGCCGCAAATGGCTGGATTTACTTTGGCCAGCGCTTCGCCATCGACTGGATGCGTCTGGATGAAGCCGGGCGCCTGGTGCATGGCGATCCAGCGGACGTGCACAATTATGCATGCTACGGCGTCGACGTGCTCGCTGTCGCGGACGGCACGGTGGTGAACGTGTTCAATACACTCGACGACCAGCCACCGGGCAAGCTGCCGGATCCGAAGACGATGACCATCGAGAATGTGCTTGGCAATCACGTCGTCCTCGATCTCGGCGCTGGCGTGTACGCGTTCTATGCCCACCTGGAGAAGAACTCCATTGGCGTTGTCGAGGGGCAGCACGTGAGGCGGGGTGAAGTTTTGGGCAAGCTCGGCAACACCGGCAACACCTCGGCGCCGCATCTGCATTTCCATCTCATGGACGGACCCTCGCCGCTCGCCTCCAGCGGAATCCCCTACGTCATCCGAAGCTTTGCTCTCGCTGGAAAAATTCCCGCGGACCACGATCCGGCGACGGCGAGCAGCCTGGACGAAAATTGGAGCGGCGATCTGTTTCCCAGTCCGCGCCCGCGTCATGGGCAATTTCCGCTGAATCTGGATATCGTCGACTTTCCCCAGACCTCCGCAGCAGCGAAGCAGTGAGCGCGTCACCGGATGAATCCCGGATTAATTTCTTCATTACGCGCGACAGCCTAGTCCGGCTTGATGTTCTGGTTAAGCCGCAGCACGTTCTTGGGATCATACTTTTTCTTGATCTCGATGAGCCGGGTGTAATTCGATCCGTATGCTGCCCTGACCAGCTCTTCGCTCGTTTCGCCCAGCTGGTTGACATACACTCCCTGAGCCAAGGGCCGCAAATTATCGCGCAGGGCCATTACCCATTCCACGGCAGCCGCCCTTTCCCTGGCGTGTTCCAGAGTCCCACGATGTCCAACTCGTAACCTGGCTGCCGCAGAGAAAATGCAGTGTCGTTCGGTCCAACACGTGAGATCGCCCCATAAAGCGGAACAATGAGCACCTTGGTGTTTGGTGGCGCACCATTGGTTGCCTGTTGTTATGGCTGCAATCGCGGCCGCATTGAGTTCCGGAAGAAACAGGTCCGTTTGGAAATGCGCAACCGGCGTTGAAAGAAACCCTGCTCCCGCCTGAGTTTCCAGATAGGACAGAACCCTGATTTTGTCCTCCTGTGGCTTGAGCGCTCGCAAAGGCTTGAGCAAGTCATTCCCCTCGCGTGGATCGCCACAATAGCAGACCAGTATCCAGAATCGCCTACCCTGTTCGGACGGTAACACCCCGCCGACGACATTCATTTCATCCGGCGCTGCCGCGACGAACTTGACAAAGGCCTGCAGCAGGTCTGGCACTCTACCGGGGGGATACAGTAGCGTTCCCGCCAGAACGTCGGTCACCCGGTGAAGCTGGTATTCGAGCGCCGTCACCACGCCGAAATTTCCGCCTCCGCCGCGAATCGCCCAGAAAAGATCTGGATTGGAGTTCTGACTGGCCTCGACCTGCCTTCCATCCACCGTCACCAGTTGAGCCGATATCAGGTTGTCGCAGGCGGCGCCGAACTTCGACATCAACAACCCCTCTCCTCCGCCCAGCGTCAGGCCGGCAATCCCTACCGTTGGGCAACCACCCATGGTCGTAGCCAGGCCGAAGCGCTGCGTTGCCTTGTCCATATCCCGCACCAGTGCCCCTGCCTCCGCTCGGGCCACGCGCTTGCCGGGGTCGACTTCAACCCGGTTCATTGCGGAGACATCCAGGACTACGCCGCCATCGCACACGCTGAATCCGGCTCGGTTATGGCCTCCGCCACGTACCGCTAGTGGCAAATTCTGGTTCTGGGCAAAATCGAGCACGCGCGCGATATCTGGCGCACCAGCACAGCGCACGATCAGCGCCGGACGCCGGTCGAATGCGCGGTTGAACACCAGGCGTGCCGACTCATATTCTGGCGCCTCGGGCGTGATCACGTGGCCGCTAATCCCGGAAGTGAGCTTTCGGATCGCGGCTGCGTCGACCAGAGCGGCATTCTGTTCCGGTTCTTCAGCGATCCGCCGAGCTCCCGTAAGCGCTGTAACCGGGTGTCCGTAAAATGCTCCTGCTGCGAATGTCGCTTGTTGGACGAATTGTCTTCGAGTAAGCGCCATGTTCAACTCGATCAGCCGGCTCAAAGTATATCGGCACAACCACTTCTGTGCGCGGAGACGCCGCCCTCATCTCTGCGATAAAGGACTGAAGTCTCCCGAGGGCGGGTTGCTCGAAACGTCGTACGGAACATTGAAGCGATCCCAGTGAGTGGGCAATACGAGACGGGGATTGCCGAGTGCCCGCAGCAATCGCTCTGTACCGGATCATTCGGCGTGTTGCTCTTCAAGCGCGTTAAGTATGGATCGACAAGAACTACTGTTTTCCCGTCGGTGATTTCCCATCCTGCCGTACCCAGATACGAGAGCTTCAAGCCAACCTGCGCCAGGGCGACGGCAGAGGACCCCACCAGGAGAAGAAGAAAGAAGATTCGAGTCCGGAACAGCGTCACTTTTTGCTCCAAGACTTCCCAAAGATATGGCAGATATTACCATGATCCGACTGGGCAACTCGACGGTAAACGCAGTGATTGCGGATTCACTCCTCCGAAATGCGAACTTATCGGCCAAGTGATGAAAAGGGCGTTAGGACTCGCCCCAATTCGTCAAATGTGCAATGAAAGTGCTAGCGACACGGATCTGGATTGCCGTTGGGTTTACGGATCTGCTCCGTGGCTTTCAGTGGCTCTCGTTGCGAACGAAGACGTGCTCATGGGTCTTGTGCCCCGGGTGGAGCGGAGCGTATCTTGACCGATAGTGGGGAGGCGAGGGGCGCGAGAATTGGCTTCAGTTTCGGGCCGGGCAGAAGTTAAAGAGGCCTCGGCGGAACAAAGGCCCGAACAAGCGCAGAGCCTCGACGGGCAACGAAAACAGGCCGCCGAGTGCGGCTCGAATACTGGAACATGACCCGCAGCGGCGACAGACGCACTACCGCAGCCAAAGCGCACGAGCGCGGACACAAGCCGCGCGGAAGGAGCACTCCCACGGCCACAACGTTCCCGAGATCGAATCGCGGAGCCACCCAATGATCGGCGATGACCATCCCCGTGCGGTCGCTGCCCGGCACTTTCTGTGGTTCGAGGAGCTGGCATCCTGCGCGTTGTATCGCAGTCAAGTGGAGGCTTACCGTGTCCTCTGACCGGCGCGAATTCCTCCAGCGGGCTGCTACCATCACAGCGGGTCTTGGCATTGGTGCGCTTCCGGCTACTGCACAGCAGCTTCCGGTTGCGATGCCGTCTTCCCGCACAGTTGAAGGATCCAATATGGCGAGCACGACTGACTTCATGCCGGGCGGTTATCGGTTCATTCCAGCACAGTTCCAATATTCCGCCGGTGTGGCGGCTCTCCCTGGCCATGAGATTCAACGAATCACGTTCCGGAAGCTGGTGCCCCTAAAAGAGGGGTTCCAGAGGGTCGAGCAGATCATCACCGAGGCCGGTCGGCCCTTGACCGCGTTGTGCGCCTGCGAGTTGCGCTCGCCGGCACCCTTCACCCAGGAAGGGTTCCGGGCTTTTAACGAGATCTACGTGGTGACGTTGGGCAAATGGGGCATCTACAACGGCAGTATCAATCCGGTGGCGCGCAGCAACGTCTGCCCCGAAATTAGTCCGCCGGCAGAGCCGTCGTTTCACGCTTTCTCGTTCACGACCAAGGTCCAGGGCGCGCGGCCTTCATTCGTGAATTCGGGAGGCGGTTCGGCGATCGAGGGCAAGAGCATTAAGATCATTCGGCCCGGTGACACCAGCGCAGACGGCCTGCGTGAAAAGGCGCACTACGTGCTCGGCCAAATGGAACGCCGCATGGCCGCGCTCGGTTTTAATTGGTCGGACGCTACGGCGGTTCAGGTCTACACGGTGTACGACCTCTATCCGTTCCTGGCCGACGAAATCGTCCGTCGCGGCGCTGCCGGCCCGGGGCTCACGCTGCATTTCTGCCGTCCGCCCATACGCGACGTGGACTACGAAATGGACTGCCGTAGTGTGTGGGTCGAGCGGGTGATATGACCCCTCTCGCATTGGAATCGGTTCGTAGAGAAATCAGATGGGCATTTATCCCGCGATGCCCTGCCCCGACCAGGATGCCGCTCTGGGATGAAGAAAACAGCAGGTCCCTCCACTACGCTACGCTTCGGTCGGGATGACAATTCTGTTGCAGGAATAAACTCTAGTCTTCCCAATGAATTGTCGTCCCGAGCAATCGACTTGCTTGTGGCAAGTTAAGAATGGAATGAACGAGACCCCTAACAACATTGTCAAGATTTCTAACGCCATTGCGCGATTCAGGCCGGATAAGCCGCACTACATACACGATGCTATAAGTGACGCACTACACGGTTCTTGTGAGGGAATTCCTTCGATAAATAGACACCTGTCAGGCAGTTGAACTGGATGTTGGGCTCCGCAACAATAAGGTCTTCAGCGGGCCCGCAGGAAAAGCGGCTCATGGGGGTCACTGAAGCGTCCATGGCGATTGCTGCGACCAGTGACTCATCGCGTCCGTTGCCCACGCAGCCGTCTTGTCTTTGTGACAGGATGTACAAGCGTTTGGGATCTGGTATTTCTCTGTCATTGCTGGTGTTATGAACTTGAAAGTGTGTGCGCTCACGAAGGAGTTGGGGACACCTTCGGTCTCAATCTTCGGCATATGGCAGGCTACGCACTGACTACCCGGGCTGCCGTCCTGGTGATGGGTATGAAGCTCCATGGTGGCTACGTGCGGGCCGTTCGGCGACGTTGTACTGTGGCAGTCGAGGCAGATCTTGTCTACGGGCTTACGAAGCTGCGCATAGTTTTCAGTCCCGTGTACGTCGTGGCACGATCCGCAGGTGACGCCCTTCCGGTACATCACGCTCTGCACAAAGTCGTTACCCTGCATCCTGTTTTTGTGAGCGGTGCCGTCCGCGAAATGAGTGAAAGTCGTCTGCCCAAGCGTGTGGTCTTCGAGTTCCCAGTAGTCCGCCAGGCGGAGACCGACGCGGTAACCAACGGGCCAGTCGTAGGCCTTGCCTTCGATCTGTTGGGAGAGAGGTTGTCCCTGGGAGTGGCAAGCAATGCAGGTATCGTTCGCGGCGATATCATCCATATGTGCCGGATTGAGGATGTTGGCACGTGAGGGATGGGTGATGTGTTCGCTGCCGGGGCCGTGGCAGCGTTCGCATCCGACGTTCCACTCGGCAACCTGTTTGGTGTGGATGTCGTAGCCAACGGAGTGGCAGCCATCGCAAGTAGCACCTGTCGGACGCTGCATGTTGTTGGATGGATAGTAGGCAGTCCACCAGTCTGCTCCAGTGTCGGGTACGTGGTAGGGTCGCCATGTCTTATTGCCGACGTCCCATTGAGCTGGAAGAGGATAGTAGTCATCTTTTATTTTGGTGAAGTAGCGCTGCTTCCACTTGCTGCCATAGACAAAGGCGACCTGGTCCTTAGTAAACCTCGCGATGGTGTTGGTACTGAGATCCGGAATGATGGCTTCCGGGTGGTCTCGCGGGTCGCGCACTACATTCGCCATGGGTGTTTTCTTCCAACGGTCATAGATGTCGCGATGGCATTTCTGACATGTTTGTGAGCCAACGTAATGTGCTGAAGTCGAAGTACTTGCCTCTTCACTCTTTTCCCGTGTAGTAAGAGGCCGCAAGCTGCGAATGTACGAGACAAGTTTCCAGCTCTCCGCTGGGGAGTCTCCCGCCATTGCAGGCATTCCGGTGAGTTGAATCCCGTTCTCGATAATGTAATGGATCTCACCATCGGTCAGCTTCTGGGTGGCGTCTGAGTGGAGGTCGGGAACCCGAGGATAAACGTTCGCTCCAATCGGAGTTCGTCCCCTCGCATCGACTCCATGGCAGGACGCGCATCGGGTCAGGAAGTCTTCGCGGCCCTGCTGAATCGACAACGAGTCGTCGCCGTCCGGGTTGGCCTTGTGTCGCTCGGCTGCTGGTATCGCAAAGTCACGTACAGATCGGGCCGCGACCGTCTCCAACGTCGAAGGCGTTGAAGTAGCACGGAATCCCCGCAACTTTAGCAAACCCGCGCAGAGTGTGCCCACGAATATTAAGGCGAGAGACGTGATGATGAGTTTACTGCGCGTTTTCATATTGAAAGGAGGACGAAGAAACAAACGCGATGACGATTCATGGCAGACTCTCCGGGGTTCTCGAGATTGAGTGATAGAAGCCCTCAATGAGATCCATCCCGCGTCGGAGCAACTCATCGTCCGGAACATTTTGCGCGGCCCATCCACGGAGTATCTGGTTCATCGTATGTCCTTCGGTACGGCCAAACTTTCCGTCTTCTAGGTCGGCATCGTGTATCGCTTGTTCGATGGTGAGGACTTTGTGGTCGGATATATCGAATGCGAGGCATAGGGTTTCAAACGTGCATCGGTCGCCCTCATGGCCAAAGCCGACACCCTGGAACATGTCAAACGGAATCGCATCCTTGTGCACAGCGGGGTTGGTGCCGAAGATGAACTTGGGCTTGGCGTCGATGAAGCGAGAGATGAGCCAGGCAGATGAGACACGGTCGATTCCTGGGCGCAGGCGAGTGATCCAGGTGCGGTTCTGATACTTCGCTTTGGCAGCACTGCCTCTCTCGCGCATCTTGCTCTTGGTTCCCGTTTGTTCCGCTAGGGTCAATATTTCTTCTGCTCTGGCGCGTAGGGGACTGGTAAAAAAATCAATGGCGACGATATCTTCAAAACGACGTCTCAGACGCTGCACCTGGGAAGATGGCCCCTTCACAGACGGTTTCAATTTCCGCAAGTCCTCGATCAACGCGGTGTAATCCTCAGCACGAGCGCTTCTGAACTGATCCTGCAATGCCTGGGAGGGCAGGTCGTCGATGGCCTGAATCTGTAGAATGGACGCCTCCCCGTGACTTGCCCTAATGGTTCTCGCGAGCCACTCAAAACGCTCCTGATTCTCCGGCGTGTTCGGCAAGAGCGAACCCGCATTGCGGAAAGCAATCGCCCCAAATCTCTGCAACTTCCTCCAGATTTGAACGCGCTCACTTGCCTTGCTCGTGGGCAGGGTGAAGACCAACAGGAGCCATCGTGCATCCTCTTGCATAGCTGTTATATTCATAACACAAGATTGTTACGGGACTCTTCATGTTGTCTTAAGCTTATTCGGGCACGCTAGTGGGGAGGACTTTTTTCCGGCAGCATGACTCTTCCACTACCAAACCTTCGAGTCGTATTGCTACTGGTTCTCAGTTTTGGTGCCGGATGCCTTGAGTGCCAGACCACGCCCGGGCTCAGTTCTCTGGGTGGGAGCGTCCAAGATCCTGATGGTGCCGCAGTCGCTGGTGCTCAGGTCGTCTTGGATCGCGCGGACGGAAGCCAAGTTGCCCACCTGCTCAGCGATGGATCGGGGGCCTTTCAGTTCAGGAATGTGCCCCCCGGCCGTTATGTCGTTGATGTACAGCAGACCGGCTTCCGAGAAACCAAGGTGAACGTCGTAGCAGGTGGTACATCACGAACTCAACTGAAGATCGTCCTGACGATCGCAGGCGTCCAAGAGCAGGTGACCGTTGCTGCCTCCGACACGTCGGCTCAAGTCAGCACAGAAATCGGCCAAAATCAAAACGGTAACTCGCTCGACCGCGATGCGCTGGATCGCCTTCCCGTGTTTGATCAGGACTACATCACCACCCTGTCGCGCTTCCTGGACCCAGATGCTACCGGAACGAATGGTGTGACGCTCGTTGTAAACGGAGTCGAGGCGAACGGGCCAGGTGTGACGCCGTCGGCAATCCAGAACGTCAAGATCAATCAGAATCCATACTCTGCACTCTTCTCCAGACCTGGGCGGGCGCGTATCGAGATCACCACGGCCGGGGGAACACCTAAGCTTCATGGATCTGCCAACTTTCTTTATCGGGACTCGTTATTCGACGCCAGAAATCCGTTCGCAATCGTGAAGCCTGGAGAGCAAAGGACCTATTACGAAGGCTCGCTCACCGGGCCCTTGAGCAGGAGCAAGAAGACCACTTTTTTGCTTGCGCTAGACCGGGATAACGACAATCAGGAAGCAGTGGTGGATGCCGCGGGGCCGGATGGGCCTATCCACGCAAACGTTCCCAACCCTACGCATCATTACTTCCTCTCTGGGCGTGTCTTTCATGACTATGGCCAGGCGAATCAGTTTTGGATGGGCTACTCTTACGAACATCGTACGATCGCAAATCTTGGGGTTGGAGGGACGGTTTTACCTTCGGCAGGCACAAATGCGTTGTTCTTCGAACATGAGGTCAACGTAGGCCACGTCTATGTTTTCTCGCCAAGACTTTTGAACCAACTCCATTTTCTGCTGGGGCACTACGACAATCAGACGCACAGTCTCAACGAAGATCCCCAGCTCATCGTTTCCGGATCGTTTACGGGCGGCGGCGCACAGGCCGATGCACGGCGAACCGAGTATCACCTCGACGCCACCGACATCGTCACCTACACAACACAAAAGCAGCAGATCAAGTTCGGTATCGACATCCCTGATATCAGCCGCCGTGGCTTCGACGATTTCACCAACCAAGTTGGAACCTACTCGTTCTCCACCCTGGCGGACTATGACGCCAATCTGCCTTTCAGCTACCTCGTCCAGCGTGGGCAAGGGCATGTCACCTTCCTTGAAAAGACCGTGGCTGGCATTTTTGAGGACAACATTCGCGTCAACCCGAATCTATCTGTTGCGCTAGGCGTGCGTTATTACTGGCAGAACTATTTCCGCGACATCGCACACAACGTGGCACCTCGCTTCAGCTTCGCCTACGCTCCGAACTCAAAAGGCAAGACGGTCGTCCGGGGAGGAGCTGGTATGTTCTTCGACCGAACCGGACCCTCCCCCATCTCCGATTTGCTGCATTTCAACGGGGTGCGATTGCAGCGATTTATTGTGCTGAATCCAAGCTATCCAGCGACAGAGTCCCAGATCAGCTCTGTTCCCACGAGCGTGGTGACACTCAATCCCCACGTTATCATCCCATATGCAATCCAGTACGGCATCGGCATTGAACGGCAACTGACGGCCAAGAGTTCTCTGGCAGCGAACTACGTTGGGACGCGTGGGATTGATCAGTTCCGCTCGGTTGACGTGAACGCTCCGCCGCCTCCAACGTATGCCGCACGTCCGAACGCGAACCTCGGTCAAGACAGACAGCTTCAATCCGAAGGTTACCTGAAGAGCAATGCGCTGGAGCTGAGCTTTCGTGGTAGGCCAACTCGGTTTTTGTCTGGTCAGGCTCAGTACACCCTAGGCAAAACCTACAACAACACCAGCGGCATCACGTATTTCCCCGCTAGCAGCTATACCCCTGGGGCTGACTGGGGAAGATCAGATAATGACAGGCGCAATAGGTTTGATCTCCTGGGCTCACTCAACGCGGGCAGGTGGTTCGATTTCGGAACGGCGCTCTCGCTCTACTCCGGAAAGCCGGTGAACGTAACAACGGGTAGCGACGAGAACCGGGACAGCTTGCCGCTGGATCGACCGCCGGGCGTGCCCCGAAACTCGCTCCATGGCCCAGGGTACATCAGTCTTGACCTCAACCTTTCCCACGCCATCATGCTCACGAAGGATGGTAAAGACGGGGCGACGGCTACGGTGGGAATCAACTCTTTCAACGTGCTCAATCACCAGAATGACCTTACCTATATAGGGGTGATCAGCGCGCCTTTTTTCGGGCATGCGGTGGCAGCTCTACCTGCGAGACGAATGCAACTGGATTTGGAGTTCAGATTTTGAGCGCCCCTACTGGCTCTCGTGGATCGATGGGATGACTATAGGTCACGGAGGATGGAAGCCGCTGGCAAAGGAGACCAGGTCAGCTAGGGGAGCGACATTACGATCTCAAGGGCATCGACGTTGTGCGCAGGGGCACTCTATTGCGTACTGTGCGTGTTCGCGTGCTGGTGGGTTGAGCTCATGGCCTTTCGCCGGTGAACATCCTGGTGCTCTGGTTGCGGCCGGGCCGCGCGTATGTAGGAGGCAGCGGCCATGAATCGCACCGCCGGCTTAATGTCATAAAATCCATCGCCGAGCGCATCCAGGACTTCCCTGCTGTGATACTCGCCCAGCGCTCGCGCAGCCGCACTGCGCACGAATGGGTCAGGATCATCCATCGCGTCCAGAAATATTTTCATGGCAGCGGTCGACGTATCTTCAGCCAAAAGCGTGGCCGCAATCACTCTCGGCTGAATTCCATTCTTCCCGTTCCGCGAACGAAGCGCGCTGAGTCCAAATCCAAACGGTCCCAACAAAGCGTAAGCACCCTGCTCCGCTCCGATCGTTGCCAATTTTGAACGGCTGTGCAGATCCTGATCGGCCTCGTGTTTCTCCGAACTCACCAAGCCCCGGTTTGCCTTGCGGTCTCCTCCCACTACGGATTGCAGAATGTTTTCACCGCTCTTGTCGTCCATCTTCCAAAGCCCAACCGCAGCCGCGAAACTGACCTCAGGGGCGCCGTCGTCGAGCGCCTGCTTCAGGTTGGGAAGAAAGACCGTGTTCTTGCTCGAGCCCATTGCGGTCACAGCCGCCAGGCGAACATACCGATCCTGATCCTTTTGCGCAGCAGACAACCATCCCACGGCACGGGGAAAATCGCCCAGTGTGCCCAGGGCGATCACGGCGTCGATCCTGGTTTGCTCTGCCTTTGTACTGGTGTCGGATTGCGCCGTATTCAGCATGTCCCAGGCTGCATCCGTCTGGGACTCCACAGTGACGCTGGCAGGCGCCGCCGGTTTGGTAACCGGCGCGTCCGGCTCTTCGTCGCTGCCGTCGGGGGGCGCCGCCGCCGGAGTTGCCGGCGCGGAGGGTGCTGTCTGGCCATGCGCCAAGCCCACCAATCCCAACAGCCCTGCAACGACCATCAAGGCCATCCACTTCTTCATCGTGTTCCCTCGCAGTTTTCTTTGGACCTCAACCTCTTTTAATAGGACGTGCCGCAGCGGGCGCCGGCTGCAAAACATCGTCGAGCGATCAGACTACGATCGCTGGTACGATTTGCCTATGGTGCAGGATTCCAGCAGCGAGCAAATCCTGTCGGCGCAGCTCAGGCTTTTGTATGCCAATGCAAACCTTGGAGTCGGGGTCACCATACTCGCGGCCACAATCCTGGCGGGTTTGCAATGGGGGATCATTGCCAGGCCGTAGTCGTCAGGGTGGTGGCTCTACATGACGTTGGTATCGGTGGTGAGGTACGCTATTGCGCGGCGCTATGGGCATGCCTTCCCGGGCGCGGGGACCATGGTAACCCGGATCTTGCAAGTGGCGCACTGCGTTCACCGTGGGCGTCGGTTTGACATCCGCCGGGTGGGGCGCGGCGGGAATTCTCCTTTACCCGCCGGCTCACCTGACAAACCAGGTTTTTCTGGTCTTCGTTTTGGGGGGAATGATGCTGGGCGCCGCATCCGTGCTGGCTCCCCGGCCAGAGGCGTTCCTGACGTTCTTAATTCCCAGCCGGTCTCACCCCGGCGGTCCGTCTTTTTCATCCAGGGCGATGAAACGCATTTTGCCATGGGGCTTCTGGCCACCGTGTTCACTCTGGCCACCCTGATCACCACCGGGCGGATCTATCGCATGGTGACTCATCGCTCAGACTGCAGATCGAGAACCGGGACCTGGTGGAGAACCTGCGGAGCCGCAAACCAGGCAGACCGAAGCCCTGAATCAGGCACTGGAACGCCGAGTCGAGGAGCGCACAGCCGAACTACACCAATCCACCGAGCAACTGCGGGCAGAAATTGCCCAGCGCGAACAGGCGGAAGAAGAACTGTTACGCGCGCGCAAGCTCGAATCTCTGGGCGTGTTGGCCGGGGGCATCGCCCATGACTTTAATAACTTCCTGACCGTCGTACAGGGAAATATTGAAGTGGCTAAGGTGCAGCTCAATCGGAGCGAGCCGGCTCAGCAATTCCTCGATCAAGCCGCGAGCGCCTGCCAGCGCGCGGCATTCTTATCGTCTCAGTTACTGACCTTTGCCAAAGGCGGAGCTCCGGTCAGACGCGTGGTTTCCATCGCGCAACTCGTCACCGACGCTGTTCACCTTGCACGTACCGGCTCCGCGGTCGAGCATTGAGGTCAAAATCGCAGAAGGTCTCTGGTTCGCCGAGGTCGATCCGGGCCAGATCGGCCAGGTGCTGCATAATATCCTCCTCAATGCTCGACAGGCGATGCCCGGCGGCGGGACGATCGAAGTTCGGGCGGAGAATGTTGCTCTTCCCCAACAGCCCTGACGATGCCGGCCCTCGGGTCAGGATCTCGATTCGGGATCACGGCCGCGGCATTTCCGCCGAGGTGCTGCGGCGGATATTCGATCCATATTTCACCACCAAGCCGGGCGGCAGCGGCCTGGGTTTGGCGACGGCCTATGCAATCGTGGTCAAGCACGGAGGCCATATTTCCGTGGAGTCGACCCCGGGCGCGGGCACGGTATTCACTGTTGATCTGCCCGCGTCGCTGCGAAGCGCCTCTGCCCCAGACTGCCGTCGTCGTTCCTATACAGACCGGCACAGAACGGCTTCTGGTGATGGACGATGATGAGACTCTCCTCATGCTCTTCAAGGCCGTTCTCACCCAACTCGGTTACGATGTTCAGACTGCCCGCGATGGAGCCGAGGCGATCGCTCTTTATGAAGCGAGCAAGGCTGCGGGCACGGGTTTCGATGCTGTCCTGCTGGACTTGACAGTAACCGGCGGAATCGGCGGTGTGGAAGCTGCTGCCAAATTAAGGCAACTGGACCCCTCCTCAAAGCTGATTGTCTCCAGTGGTTATTCGGACGCGCCGGTCATGTCCGATTTTCGCGAGTACGGCTTCGACGCGGTGATTCCGAAACCCTGGACAGTACCGGAAATCAGCGACGTTCTTCGCCGCGTACTGGTGGCCAGCCCGTTCGCAAAGCTCAATCGGTCCGGGACCGATTAAGATTTGGCTGAGGAAAACAACCTTCACCACTCGGAAAAGATTCTCGGCGATCTCACTCTTTGCCTGGATGGTCATTCACGAGATGGGTAGCGTGGGTGACGGCTGCACCGGCGCGCAGGGCGGCGGCCACCAGGGCAGTCTCCGCGATTTCTTCCCGCGACGCCCCCGCGGCTTCCGCCGCCGAGCGGTGCACGTGCAGGCAGTAGGGACATTGCGTCGTCAACGCCACCGCCAGGGCGATGAGTTCTTTGTACTTTTTGGGGACGACGCCGTCGGCCAGGGCTGCTTTATCGAACGCCCAAAAAGCGTCCATCGCTTTGGGAGCTCCCTCACCAAGAGTGCGCAGATTCTTTAGCTTTGCTGTGTCGTACATCACATGCCTCCTTCGCTTTAGCGCGAGTCCCTCATCTTAGCTGATAGCGAAGGAAAGAACGTCAGGCGATATTGTCCAGGGCCCTTTTGAGCCTCTGCGCAGGAGCTTCCTGGCGTTGCAGCCGGTCGAACGCGTGGCCCGATCGGGCGCTTTGCTCCGCCCAGTCCTTGGGACGCGCAAGGCGCACCAACCAGTCGGCGATCTGCTCCGGTCCGGAGCAGGTGGCCGCAGGATCAAGACCCAACTCGCGCACAAAGCCGCCCGTCGCCGAGGCTTCGTGGACCGTGCCGACGATAGGCAGCTTTAGGGCCATATAGTCGAGGATGCGGGAAGGAATGGAGTAGCGGCTCCTGAGGTCCTGG
Organism: uncultured Acidobacteriaceae bacterium; assembly: GCA_963757515.1. Lineage (GTDB taxonomy): Bacteria > Acidobacteriota > Terriglobia > Terriglobales > Acidobacteriaceae > PALSA-350. The sequence continues at coordinate 50,056 of CAVWRV010000006.1, forward strand.
CTTGGATCGAGCTTCGGCCCAGGCAAAAACGCGACATGCGCCCGGCTGAGTTGGTCATCCAGGTCCTGCGGTGTGGGGCAAAACCCCCGCACCTTGACTCGCTTCTTGAGCGTGGTGTTGGCCTGGCGCAAAATTCTAGGAGAGCCCAGAAACGAGAGCTCGACCTTCAAGCCTCGACGCTCGAGCAGCGTGATGGCCTCGTCCAGATCGTCGAGACCCTCCGCATACGAGCTGATGTTGCCGTGCATGACGATCTTCAGTGCGCCGTGCTCCCGCGGCCTGGCCGTGACCAGCGACGCATCTCTCGAGAAGGACAGCAACTCGGCATCTCCGCGGATCAGGGAGACATCGTCCAGCAGCGGTTGACTTATGCAGAAGACGCTCTCCGCCCGATCCACCAGTTCCCTGAGAGCCCCGGTTGAAACATCACCCTGCAACACATCCCAAAGATGAAGCACGAAAGGGGCTCCCACCAGGTTGGCCAGCTGGAGGCAACGGGTCGCATCGCTTTCGCTCAGGGGCGCCAGATAGGCGCTGGAGATACGTTCGCGGTATTGGGCAAGACGTCTGGCGTGCGAAGGCCGTAGATCGCTGCCACTCCATGAACTGACCCCCAGCCGTTCACAGGCGCGCAAGAGATGCGGGTTGTGGAGAAAAGAATAGCGACTGAGCACCGGATTCTCAAATAGAACCGAGCGCGTATCAAGCTGCTTGAGGCTGCTGCTCCACCAATGAAAATGGAGCCAGTCCTGATGAGGGTCCATCAATCGAAGGGTCTGCACACCAATCGCCGTGCGCGGCGAAAGGGAGAACCGATTGATAAACAGAGGAACCCGTTGGTTCGAACTCATTGGCCTGTCCCGTGATCGATCTGTCGGACGTGAGGAAGGAAAATTTCACGACCGGGGAAAATGAAAATCCATCTAAAGTGTACCCGCGGATGGCTGGCAACCGTTCCTCCCCTTTGGTCGGTCTGTGGTTACTGTGGTGTTGAAGGAACGCGTCTTGGTAACAAGAGACTCCACACGCAACCTGATGCGATAGAGGCCGCTGCCCGGGCCCAAGTATTAATGAATTAGTTGACATTTGGAATGTGGGGCGTTAGCCTTATTTTCGGGACAACTGTATGCCACCGAAAAAATCGCCCACGCTGACCGAAGCGGAACTGCGACTGATGAAGATTCTCTGGGCCCGCGGAGAGTCGACGGTTAACGAGATTGCCGCGGCATTACCCAAAAAGAATGCCCTGGCCTATAACTCGGTGCTGACGACGATAAGGATTTTGGAGCAAAAGGGGTATGTGCAGCATCGCAAAGAGGGGCGTGCCTTTCTCTATGTACCCCTGGTGGCGGAGGAAGAGGCCGGCAGCTCGGAAGTGCGGCTGGTGCTGAGCCGCTTTTTCGGTAATTCCCGGGAGAAGTTGATGTTATCCCTGCTGGGCGACGGCGACGTAACCCCGGAAGAGTTGCAACGTCTAAGAGATGCCATTCAGCAGGCGGAGTGAATCCCTCGATGGAAGCGATTTTATTGCGGCAATTGATCTCGACCAGTCCGGCCGAACTGCTGATTGCCAGCATCTGGCAGGGATTTGTGTTGACCGCTTTGGCCTGGGCCGCGCTCAAGCTCGCTCCCGGCTTGCGCGCCTCGACCCGCTTCACTTTGTGGCTGATCGTCTTTCTGCTTGGTGGCTTTGCTACCCGCGCTTCGCAGTCGGCCGCGGGTTCTTGAGCGTTGATCCATCCGGCCTCCCCCTCGTGCCGCAAACGGGTTTCTCGCTGCACTTGAATCGTGCGTGGGCCTTTGTCATTGAGGGTGTGTGGGTGGCCGCTTCCCTGCTCTCGCTGGCCCGTCTGTCCTTCAACCTGAGACAGATGCGAGGCTTGCTGCGTAACTCCGTTCGCGGTTCCGTTTGCAGACCTTGGCCAGGAGATCCAGGCGGTTGTCTCCCGTGCCGGCAAGCGTCCCGTGGAAGTGCGGCTTTCGGATGCGGTTGACTGCGCCCAGCGTGATCGGCTTCTTTCATCCCGCCGTGGTGCTGCCTCGCTCGCTGTGGAGCGATCTGGCTCAGGAAGACCTGAAGCAGATCATCCTGCACGAAATGGCTCATCTCGATCGCGGAGACGATTGGACCAATTTGCTGCAGAAACTGTTACGAGCTCTTTGCCCGCTTGAATCCGGCTCTGTTCTGGGCGGAGCGGCATCTTTGCCGGGAGCGCGAACAAGCCTGCGACGACGCCGTACTGGATGCGGCCGGCAATGCACGCGCCTACGCCACCTGCCTGACCAAACTTGCCGAGAACAGGCTCGTCCGGCGAGTCACGTCGCTGGCGCCGGGCCTGTGGCAGCGGCACTCAGAATTGGCCGGCAGGGTGGAGAACATTCTCCATCGCCGCCGCAATGTAGGCCCCTTGCTGTCTCGTGGGCTGGTAGCGGCTGGACTGGTGGTTTCTCTTTCCGGTGTGCTCCTGCTGCAACGCTGCCCAGGCCTGGTTACGTTTGCCAACAATGCCCCGGTCGCAACCGCGGCTGCCGTCGAGCCCGCTTACCCGGATCAACATCAGGCCAGGTACCACGAAGCAGTCTTTCATCCCGCTATGAGCGCGACCGGCGAGCGCGCGAGCGTGCTGCCCAAGCACCATGCCACCCGGCAGGTACGCAAACTCCGCCACCTCCAATTCGTCCAGTTGACAGAGGACCAGGACGGCGGAGGCTTTACCTTGATTCTCTTTACCGTGGAAGTCCCGCACGGCGTGTCTCGCGTCGCCATCCTTGCCACCACAGATAACTGGATCGCTTTTCAGATCTAGAAAAACCTTCACCCTGAAAGAGGAAAACTCATGCACAAAGAAACTAATTTATTAAGAGCAAGGGCCAAGCGCTTCGCTGCGCCCGTCCTTGCTCTCGGCCTTGTCCTGTTCACTGGAGCGTTCGTCTTCGGCCACAAGCACGTCGATGCCGCAACGGCTGCTGATAATCCAATCGCGCCCATCAACAACGCGAGTATCGATCCCCTTCTGGCTCTCGACCAGGCCACCGAAGCAGTCGCGTCGCGGGTTACACCGGCAGTGGTCAACATTGCTGTTACGTCTCACCGGTCTGAGCAACCGGCGGCTGAGCAAGAGGGCGGCGGGAGCGATGGAGACAATCCTTTCTCCCAGTTCTTCGGTCCAGGATCCCTCCCGGATCCGGCCAGCAGTTTGGCCACGGTATGCCAGGCATGGGACGCGGCCAACGGCAGATTGAGCATGGCATTGGCAGCGGTGTGATCATCTCCTCAGATGGATACATCGTGACCAATAACCACGTTGTCGATGGGGCGATGGAGGTGCGGGTAACCTTGCACGACCGCAGGAGCTTCCCGGCCAAGGTAATTGGCACCGACAAACTTACAGATTTGGCGGTGGTCAAGATCGACGCCAAGGATCTGCCTGCGATTGCCTGGGGCGACTCGACCAAACTGGTGCCCGGACAATCCGTCCTGGCAATCGGCAACCCCTTCGGCCAATTTCAGTTTTCAGTCACCCGCGGCATCGTCAGCGCGGTCAACCGGTCTAACCCGTTCAGGGACGATGCGCGCAAGCCGGGCGGATTTATTCAGACTGACGCGGCAATTAACCCTGGCAACTCCGGCGGCCCGCTGGTGAACGCCCATGGTCAACTGGTCGGCATCAACACCTTTCTTATCTCCGACACAGGAAACTTCTCTGGTGCGGGCTTTGCGATTCCCACCCAGACGGTGCGTCCTGTAGTCGATGGGCTGATCAAGAATGGTGTGGTTCATCATGGATACCTGGGCGTTGGTCTGAACGATGTGACTCCTGAAAACGCGAAATTCTTTAACCTGACTGGAAACACCGGGGCACTGATTGCTTCGGTAACTCCCAACTCTCCCGCCAGCCGCGCCGGCTTGAAGGAAGGCGATGTGGTTATCGCTGTGGATGGCCGGCCGGTGGAAACGGGAAGTGACCTGCAGGTGATCGTCAGCGAAGATGCGCCCGGCTCGAAGATCCAGCTGGACGTGTTGCGGAACGGCCACCCCGAGAAGGTTGACCTGACGGTTGGGGAATACCACAAGGACCAGGAAGTCGCGGCAAACACCAAGGACGAGTCTGGTCACGCCAGGCTGGGCATCGCGATCGCTGATCTCACTCCGGATGTGCGCCAGCAGCTGAATCTTCCCTCGGATGTAAAGGGGGTTGCCGTTGCGCAGGTTCAGCCGGGTAGCCCTGCGGAGGATGCAGGCTTGACCGGCGGCGATGTGATTCTCGAGATCAATCGCAAGCCGGTGACATCGGCGGAGCAGTTCCGCAGCGATGTGAACCAGGCGCCTGCAGGGAAAGACATGCTGCTGCTGGTGTGGGCGAACGGTGGCTCCAGCTATCGCGTCGTTCATCCGGATAGCGCCTCTGGCTCCAACGGTATGTAAACCTGGCCCTGAGGGGGCGGCCAAAACGCCCCCTCACAGGGTTTAAGCGTGTACACGAGAAACAGCAGGTCCCTCCACTGCGCTACGCTCCGGTCGGGATGACAATTCATTGGGAAAACTGGCGTTTGTTCCTGCAACAAAATTGTCATCCCGAAACCAATGCGCAGGTGTGAAAACATCAGGTCCCTCCACGACGGTCGGGATGACAATTCTGTTGCAGGAAGACACTCTAGTCTTCCCAATGAATTGTCATCCCGACTGGAGCGTAGCGCAGTGGAGGGACCTGCTGTTTTCCTAAATCTGCGAACAGCTCAACGGGCTCAAATACAAATTCGAAATGTTGCTCACAATCTCCGCATCCGTATTCCCTGGCCGGTGCGAAAGATCTTTCCAGGCTGGATCTGACGCAAACACTGCCCACTTCTTATTCAGATCCGCCACATCCTCAAACGTCAGCATGTACGTCAGGCTCGGCATTCTGTGCCCGACCAACGTGTCTCCAAAAAACACCGGAGCCAATCCTGTCCGGGTAAAGATCGCGATCTCCGCTTCGTTGAACATCTGTACTTTCCGCAGTGTGCGGTATAGCCCGTGCTCTCGTACGTTCGCAGCTGAAAGATTCTCTTTTCGCTCTTGGGCGCGACCAGCTTTGGCCAACCGGCAAAGGCTGACATAAGCGAAGTCTCCACCCGCTCAAACGCTGGTGCGGAAGCCGGTGCTCCCCAGAATGCCGCAGCAGCTTTGCTGAACTCACTGTCCTCCGCCAGGCGCTTGTTCAGCGTAACCAACGCTTCCACCGAAGTTGCCGGAATGAGCAGATAATATGCCGGCGTCTCCGGACCAATATCCAGTTTGAACGCACCGACCGGGGTGATCGACATCCGATTGAGCGCCGGAATCAGAGCATGTGCGAAATAATTTTGCGTCAAGGCCAGCTGGGTTCCATTGCGCAGCGCGTACTTCCGCAGCAGGTAGAACTCCTGCGCAGCCTGCGCCTCGCCCGTCCCTCCCCGCCGCTCAATGCGGCCCCCGCCATAGCAATCGCCGATGTGACAAAGTCTCGCCTCTCCAAAGCTTCCTCCTAGGTGACGTCCATTGTAACCAGCGCCAGGGTGAAGCCGTCGTAGCCCTTGCTGCCCACGGTCTGGATGGTGGTGGCGCTGACGCGCGGCTCGGCGGCCAGCATCTCATGCATGCGCCGCGCTCCCTGCACGTTGGGATCGTCGTTCTTGGCATCGATCAAAGCTCCGTCGCGAATCACGTTGTCGACGATGATCAGAGCTGCCGCGGCGTGACAGCTTGAGCGACCACTCCAGATAGTGCGGAATACTCTGCTTTGTCGGCATCGATGAAGATCAGGTCGAAAGGACCCGTTCCCTCCGCCACGAGCTGCTGGATACCCGCGCGCGCGTCGCCCAGACGCACCTCAACCACCGAGGCGAACCCGGCGCGGGCGATATTGCTCCGCGCTACCTCAGCGTGCTTGGGGTTGGCTTCGAGAGTGATCAAGCGGCCACCGGGCCCGAGCGCCCGCGCCAGCCAGATGCTGCTGTATCCGCCCAGCGTGCCGATCTCCAGAATCCGCGAGGCGCCCGCAAGCTGCGCCAGCAGCATGAGCAGCTTGCCCTGGCTCGGGCTGACGCTGATCGATGGCAGCCCGGCTGCGTCACTGGCCTTCAGGGCCGCATCGAGGACCGGGTCCGGAGGCAGGAGCAGATCTGTGGTGTACTGGTCGACCGCTGTCCATAATTGCTTGTCCATCTGAATGCTCCTACACTATGTCGGCGACATGCCCACGTCTTACAACCAGATTACAGGTCAAAGTCTGGAGCGGCTTGCGGCGCTCAGCGACGGCATCTTCGCCGTAGCCATGACGCTGCTGGTTCTGGATCTCCACGTGCCGGCCAGCGAAGTGATCCACAGCCAGGGAGAGCTGTGGCACACGCTCGCCGGCGCCGCGCCCCAGCTCATCAGCTACCTGATGAGCTTCATGACCCTGGGAATTTTCTGGAATGGCCAGCAGGCCCAGTTAAACGCTTTTTCCCGCAGTGATCGCCATCTCTCGTGGATCCATATGGCCTTTCTTTTCGCTGGTATCGATCATGCCCTTCTCCACTCGATTGCTGGCGGAATTTATCTCCTATCGCAGCGTCCTCATCGCTTACTGGGGCAATATTCTGCTGCTCGGTGTGGTGCTGTTCGCCAGCTGGCGCTATGCCACACGAGCGGGCCTGCTGCGGGAGGAGATCACCCACGACAGGCAATGTGCGGTGGAACGGCGAATCGTCGTGGCCCAGGGACTTTATGCCTTCGGAGCTTGCCTCTGCCTGTTAAACACCTACGTCAGCATCGCTTTCATCATCCTGGTCCAGCTCAACTTTGCCCTGGGCCGCGGCTGCCTTATCTGTCGGAAGTTTAAGCAGGCTCATAGCCGCTCAGATTCCACAATGTGCACGCCGGGAGGGGCGGAGATGGCCGCCTCAAGCAGAGCCTTGGCTATCTTATCGGCAGGAACCACCCGGTAATGGCGGGGCAGAATGGGCCGCAGCGAATGAAACATCCGGATGGTGCGCGCCTCCCACGCGCGATGTGGGCTTGCGCGGGCCCAGGATGCCGGAAGGGCGCACCAGCGTGAGCGATGGGAATCCGCCCGCGATCAGTCTTTGCTCCACCTCGCCTTTCACCCGCATATAAAAGGCGCGCGCTTTGGGATTGGCGCCGATGGAGGAGTTAAAGGCAAAGCTCTGCGCGCCGTGATCGCGCAACAATTTGGCCACCGCCAGCGGGTAATCGACATCGACTTTGCGGAAGGCCAGATGCGAACCCGCCTGGCGCATGGTGGTGCCCAGGGTGCAGATGCCTCCATCCACCTTCCACCACGGAGCGTCCGCCGGCAGAGCATCGAAGTCGACCAGGGGATTTTCCAGGCGCGGTTGCGGCGGCAATGGCTTACGCGTCACGGCTACTACCTTCGCCACCCTGCTGTCGGCAAGCGCCTGGCGCAGGACCGATTGGCCCACCAGACCGGTTGCGCCTACGAGTAACAGATCTGTCATAGTCTTGCTCCTTGCAGCAATAATAGGTTCGCCATGGAGAACTTCCGCCTGCGGGTCTTTCGCGCCGTTGCTCATCATCTCAACTTCCGCATTGCGGCGGAGGAGTTGCTGCTGACGCAATCCGCAGTGACGCAGCAGATCAAGGCGCTGGAGTCGGAGCTGGATGTTCCCTTATTTGATCGCGCCGGGGGCCGGGTTTCGCTCACCGCCGCCGGCGCTGCGTTGCTGCCTTTTGCCGACCGGCTGGCCGCGCTCGCGGAAGAAGCTCGTGAAGCCGTCGCAGCGGCCAGCCGGCGGAAGCGCTGGACGGCTGGCCTTGGGCGCTTCCCAGACCATCGGGCAATATTTGCTGCCCAAGCTGATCGCAGGGTTTCTTGCAGGAAAACCCCAAAGTCGAAATCAGCGTGATGGGAGGCAACACGCAAACCATCCTCGAAGCGCTGGTGGAGCACCGGGTGCAGCTCTGCCTGATCGAAGGGCCGCCAATGCGCAGGGACGTACAGGTGGAACCTTTCATGGAGGATCACATGGTGTGCGTGGTGCCTGCGGGGCATGAATGGGCAGACGAGGAAGTCGACGTGAAGGAGTTGCAGCAGGCCACCCTGGTGGCCCGGGAGCTGGGTTCAGGTTCGCGGAGGATCGTCGAACAGGCATTCGAAAAGGCCGGACTGGAAGTAAAGAAGTTGCGGCTGGCGATGACGTTCGATTCGACCGAAGGTCTGCTCAGCGCGGTCGAGGCCGGATTGGGGATTGCCTTTGTATCCCGCTGGGCGGTGCGCAACCAGCTTGCGTTGGGAACCCTGAAGCTGGCGAGAGTGCGAGGCTTGAACCTGGCGCGGATGTTTTCGCTGGCCACGGTGGCGGGCCCGGAGCCTGCCGGGCTTACTCGCACCTTCCATCGCTTTGTGCTCGAGCGCGCGGAGCAGTTAGCTCCGCGCGCCACCGGCCGAAACGCCGCGCGGGGTTAAGGGAACAGCAGGTCCCTCCACTCCGGTCGGATGACAATTCATTGGGATCACGAGGAAAGGTTCCAGCAACAGAATTGTCATTGCACATCGCCTCAAATGGATAATGTAATTGAAGTAGATCGCCGCCAGCGAAGCGCTGGCGACGATGATCCATAGCGTGACGCCCTGGATGAAGGGCCTGACCCCAACCTGCTGCAGAGTGTTTTTCGAAAGACTGGTCCCGATCAGAAACAGCGTGGCGGTGAGGCCAGCCTTGCCGAGATGACTCAGCACCCCATACTGAGCAGCGAAATGCGGGAAGTACGTCGCGGCAGCAGCCGCAAGACAAAACAGAAAAATAAACCACGGAACCTTGACCTTAGCCAGGCGATTGGAGCCTCCTGACCGCGCCATATACGCAGCTGCCAGCAGAGACACCGGAACGATCCACAGCGCGCGTGCCAGCTTCACCGTGGTGCCGACCGCGAGCGCCTGGTTTCCGTACTTGGCGGCCGCTCCAACCACGGAACTGGTGTCGTGAATGGCCAGCGCGGACCAAAGTCCGAATTGATTCTGGCTCAGGTGCAAGGCATGGCCAATCGCAGGAAAGATAAGCAATGCCACGGAATTGAGCAGGAACACGGTTCCCATGGAGACGCTGATTTCTTCCTCGTCCGCGCCGGTGATCGGAGAAATGGCGGCGATCGCGCTTCCCCCACAGATAGCGGTGCCCGCGGCAATCAGGAACGACGCCTTTCCCGCCACCTTAAGCAACTGCCAAAGAGCAAACCCAACAACATGGCGCAGCTGATGCTGATCGCGGTGTAAAAAAATCCGGAGCGGCCCGCATGCACCACCTGCTTCAGATTCATGCCAAATCCCAGGGCAACGACGGAGGCCTGCAGAAGCAACTTGGCCAGCGAATGGCTCTCCATGCGGAACGGATGCTCCAGCATCAAGCCGAAGGCGATGCCACCAGCCAGCGCAATGGCTGGGGAGACAACGCCGCTGGCCGCAAGAAGAAGGCATACGAAAAAGATGGTCCTGCTGTGCATAGTACTCTACTTTCCGCGTTTGAGCGGCAGGGGTCCAAGCAGAAATAATGATGAGCAATAAGCCCAAGTCCTCGGCCGTGACTTTCGCCTATCGTTCGCCTATGCTGGGATGGTGACGCGAACCCTGTTGCGCAGCGAGCTCAGCCATAGAAACATTGCCAGAGCTCCTGCATGGATCGCGGAGATGAGCTACGGTCCGGTGCCCAGCATCGTTTACGCCGAGAATGAAGCTGGGCAACACGGCAACTTTCTGCCTGCCTCCTACCGGCGAATTTTGCGGCAGGACGCCTGGAAAGCGCGGCTGGCCAAGGTCTATACCGGCTCGCGATTTCTCCCCAGGAAGGCCGATCGCACGCGGCGCGAGCTCGAGTGCGCAAACAGTTCCGACGCGCTGCTGATGAACATTTTCTGCTACCCGGGAATCCTGCGCCGCGCGGCTGTCTGTTCCCTGCTCGCAATCGAGCCTGGCGCTGATCCTACCTTCGGTTTCAGACCGGGAATTCCGTTGAAGAACGGCGCTGAAGATCGAAGTGAGATGGACCTGAAGCTGGGAAATCTGTTGGTCGAAGCCAAGTTGACGGAAGGCGATTTTCAAACCGCGAGATACGATCTCGTGCATCGCTATCGCGACCTCGAATCAGTCTTCGATGTGGATCGACTACCCATGAGCAAAGAAAGATTCGCTCCTGTCAACTGATTCGCGGCGCGCTGGCTGCTCACGCGCATGCAGCATCCTTTGCTGTTTTCTGCGACCAGCGCCGTCAGGATCTGATCGAACGTTGCTTCGAGATCTTGTCGGCGGTGAACAGCGCGGAACTCAGATGCCGCCTGAGCGTGGTTACCTGGCAGGAAATTGCCGCGGCCTTGCCGCCGAAAGTACGGACTTTCCTGGCGGAGAAATACGGGATCAGCGCGGCGTCCACTGCGGATGGCTGGTGAAGAGTCCGCCCAGAAAGCCAAGCTGGTAGACGAGAAAGAATCCGAAGCAAACACTCACTACTCCTGAAGCGACACTGAAGACGCGGCTGATGCTGGTGAAGCGGCTTCCCGCATAGGCCAGCGGCAGCGCCATCACCGCAGTCATGCACATCATGCCCACCATGGTGCCTGCGCCAAAGATCAACAGGTAGACGGTCGCCCACACCGGACTGTGGATGGTAGATAGAACCAGCAGGGCAACTGCCGCCGATCCGGCCAGGCCATGCACAATGCCGATGACCAGCGGCCGCACACATTGATAAACGCCGAAGCGGCCAACGGAGCGGTCGAGCAGCGTCTCCGCTTTGCTGCTGATGGTCGCGGGTTTGCGGTTTCGCGTCAGATACGAAGTAACCCGCTGCATCACGCCGGTGAGATTCAGCACCCCGAGAAGGATCAGCATCAGCGCCACACTGAACTCCATGGAGAGGCCGAGACGCGGCGGGATCACGACCCCGAAGAGGATGATCATGCTGCCGACGGCAAAGATGGTCAGCGTGTGACCGAGTCCCCATATGGTGCCGATCAAGCCTGCCTGGCGGATACTCCGCTGCTTGCTCACGATGGTTGAAACCGCCACCACATGGTCGGGATCGGTGGAGTGGCGCATGCCCAGCAACAGACCCAGACCACCGACAAAGAGAAAGGGGCCAAGCTTTTCTTTGCTCAGGTTGTGGAAGTCGATGCCGGTGGTGAGAAAGGCGCGCACCGCGATGCCGGCGCCAAGAACGGTCATGAACGCCGCGGAGGCTACTGGCAGCCAGCGCGTGGTCAGCGGTCCATCCACTCGCAGGCGAGCCATAAAGCGGCGCCCATACACCATGAGCATGCCGAAGGTGATCAGCACGGCAGCCAGGCCAAGACTGAACGCGATGATCAGAAAGAAGCCCAGACCGATGCGGTGCAGCGCAAAGGCGCTCAGCAGTACCACCAGCGCCGCCGGGCACGGGATGATGCCGCCGGTGATCCCCAGGGCGAAAAGCTGGTAAAGCGAAACCGTCTTGCGCGGCTCTACGGTTGGGCTACGGCCGGCTGTTTGCTGGACGAAAACCAGTGGCTATGGAGCTGGCCCGAAGTATGGGAGTGGTCCAGATCGAGGCCGCTCCAGCGGCGGAGGAACATGTATCCGCCCAGCCCGGCAATCGTCAGGCCGGAAAATACTCCCAGCCAGGGATAGAGCTGCTCGGGCACGATGTATCGCGAGGCATACAGGGTGATGGCGCCAAGAGCAAACACTCCCGCTGTATGCGAGGCGGTCACGATGAGACCAAGCAGCATGGCATGTCGCGCCGTGCCTCGCGAGCCGACCAGGTAGGCAGCTACGATGGTCTTGCCGTGGCCAGGTTCAAGCGCGTGCAGCGCGCCCAGCCCGAAGGCGATGAAGGCCGCCGTGATGAGGAACCAGAGACTCAGGCTGCGGGTAGTGATCAGCTCGGTGAACGCGCTGCGCGGGGTTGCTTGCTGGTTGGCCTGGAGGTGCAAGGGCTCAGGCGCTTTGGCGCGCGAGGGGGTCGGAAGAACAGCAGGTCCCTCCACTGCGCTACGCTCCGGTCGGGATGACAATTTATTGGACACGCGAGTCATTATACGAGAGTTATTGGGATCACGTGAGCTATTAGGATTACGAGAACATGATTCCTGCAACAGAATTGTCATCCCGACCGGAGCGCAGCGCAGTGGAGGGACCTGCTGTGTCTTTTCTTGAACTCTCACGCAGCCCTGCAGGCGCGATCGGATAGCGGAACTGAATGGCTGCGGACAAATCCTGCGGCGGGCTGTTAAGCAGGTCGGTCGGATAGTTCGTCAGCCCGGCGCTGCGGTCGGTTGCGGCACCGAGCTGCTGATGAAACTCGCCGCGGGATTGGCGACGGCGACAATCTCTTTCCATCCGGCATGCCCGGGAAAGTTATTGTCGGCATACTGCAGGCTGCCCGCTGCACCGATCGGCCGGATAGGCCGCCTGGTAGACAAAGCCCATCTTCATCGTGGGCAGGCCGCCCGCGCCTGGAGGAAAGATCACCTGGCTGGACAAAAGCCGCAGGGGCAACCGCTTCCCGTCGATCATCAGGCTGAGGCCGCGTCCGAATTCCACTCCCCGCGATTCCACATAGCGCGTGACCGCCGGGTCTGCCACATCAGCTGTGACATTACCCTGCTGCAACTCCTGGTAGGTTGGGATCTCAGCCAGATCGATGATGTAGGAAACCCTGATGCCATCCTGCTCGAGCGAGATTTTCGAGTAGTGATTGACGCTGAAGTTGCCCATGGGATGAGCAAAGCTCCGCGGCCCGAGCAGCAGGCAGACGGCCATCAAAATAAAAAAGTAGAGTCGCTTACGGAACATGAGTCTGTCCTTGGCTCGCGGTAAGTCCGGCCTGGTCCTCGAGCATCTTCAGTTGTTGTCTGGCAACGCCCGAGTAAATGACGTGAAACTGAGGGTTGATGCTGAGCGCCGTTTGCAGCCTTTCTTTGGCCTGGGTCGTCTGCCCCAACCGGCTGGCGATCATGCCGGCGTGAAAAAACAACAGAGCATCCCGGGTACCGGGGCGCAGCGCATGGTCGATAGCATCACTCGCTTCCTGGTATTTGCCGTTCTTGTATAAGGCCCAGGCAAGCGCATCCCAGGTGTAAATATCGTGGCGAACTTCGAATTCCTTGTGGGCCAGGGCGAGTGATTCGTCCAGCTTGAGATCGTGGTCCGCGTAAAAGAGCGCCAGATCGCGATTATGCAAAACCTGGTTGATATGACCCAGCAGCCCGATGTATTCCACCAGCTGATACTGCTTCCTGGCTTCCGCGGGGTTGCCGGCCTTGGTGTACATGTCTCCCAATTCGGCCACGTACATGGGCATGGGCACAACCGCGATGGCGCTCTGGTAAAGCTTGATGGCTTCCGCGTAGCGCCCGGAGGTTCCGCGAAGCTTGCCCAGCCCGGCCAGAGCGCGATAATCGCCAGGGTGGATATTGAGCGCAGTCAGATAGGCATTGTTGGCCGCACCAGGATCGCCGGCCTGAAACTCATACTCGCCCAGTTCGTAGTAGAGCCAGGCAAGATTCTCCGCCGGCAAGCGGGCTTCGGTCCCCGCTGTAACCGCGCTTTGCATCAGGCGGATCGCTCCCGGAGTATCGCCGGAGACGAATTTGAGATACGAGGTGCGGCTGTCGCGCACATAAACATTGTGCGGCTCGCGTAGCCGATTCGCCGGAGATGTCGAGCCGCGAATAAGCGATGGCCGCTCGTTCATACTCGCCCATATCCGCGTTGGCATCGCCCACAATGGCGAACGAGCGAGAGATCGCCGGATCCCAGGGAGAGCGCCTTCTGCGCATAGGTAATGGCATCGCTGAAGCGATGCTCGCCCATGCACACCTCCGCCATGGTGGAGTAGGCGGGCGTCAGCAGAAAAATCCGCATTGTCCAGATCGAGCGATTTGTTCAGCGCTTGCTCGGCCAGCTGAAAGTCTTCCACATCGCCGGTCTCTCTGGCGCGCTGGAAAAATGCGGCGCCCAGGGCAGAATAAGCAGCCGGATCTTTGGGGTTGCGCTGCACCCGGCTCTGCATGGTTTGAATCGATGCGCTCCGTGCCGGTGGCGTGGGGAATCAAGCAGCGCGGCCGGCACAGGTGAGAACACCACCGGCGTGAGCGTGCGCGGAGACGCGTCTGTTCGGCACCGGGGCTGCGATCTTCAGAAACCGCCGGCACAGGATCAGCGGCTGGCTTTCGCTGCACTGTTGAGCCGCACCAGCGCGCGCCCGGTTCTTGAACGTCTCCGGATAGCCAGGGAAAAGTTCGTCGGCACGCTGCAGCATCTGGCTGGCCGAATCCACTTTGCCCATGTCGATCTCGATCGACTGCGATGCGGTTGGCGATCGAGGCCAGCTCGCCCGTCTCGCTCGGGCGAGGTTTCCGCGTAAGCGCGATTCAGTAGCCTCGAGCGCCCCTTCCGGATCGCCGTAGTGCCGGCGCAGGTCGGCAGCAATCAGCAAGCCGGGAACATTGAAGGGCTGCAGGTTGAGCATCCATTGCGCCGAGGCCTCGGCATCCTGGTAGTTGCCCAGAGCCATATATGCTCGCGCCAGGTATCCATGAACCGTCGCATCGTCGGGGTTGTGCAGGTTCAGGTCCTTGGCCTCGTCCCTGGCTCGAACAAACTCATGCTGGTCGAGCAGCAGGGCCACCTGGGTTTTGCGCAATTGAAAATCCTGCGGGGCGAGCTGAGGCCGGTGGCGATGGCTTCCGCTGCCTGGCGATCGTAGTCTGGCGACGCGGTCTCCTGCGCCCGGCTGAGGAAAGCTAACGCCAGATTGTTATAGGCTTCGGCGCTTCTTGGGATCGGACTGCGATCTGCTGCCTGGCGGCGGCGATTCGCTGCTCAGCCGGAGTGCTTTGCTGGGCATGCGCGCTGCCCTGTAGCGAGGACGATCCGGCAGATAAGAAGAATTGCAGAGAGATCTTCATCACGAGCCTTTACCGAACAGCGAAAGTCTCCGGCACACCTCAGGGTGGTGCGCCGGAAACCTTCGGCAGGTTTACGAGTTACTCACAGGGCAGGTGGTGCTGCCGCCCTGGTTTGCTGGCGGAGCATCGGCCGATTGCTGCTGCTGAGCGTTGGCTGATCACCGCAACCCGTCTCACTGGGGTCGATGTGACGGCTATCGCGGCCGCTGTAAGCGAAGTGCACATACGGGAAGGTTTCCTGTGTGGGCACATCGGGAGCAGTGACGCCATCGCCGAGCAGGTTATTGGGAGCGACGTTGAACTTGGGGTTGAGCACGCCGCCGGCAACCACCCGCGTCTGCAATATCCACCACATCGTCGGTCAGACGCCGCCCGTTGGGAAAGCCTGCGCCGTCGCCGGCGAGCAGACCCAGCCGCCTGCGGTTAGCCTCCGGAGTAGGGGCTACACCGGTGTTGAGCCGCAGCAGGTCGGCAATCGGGCCTGCCGGTGTGCCTGGGGCGGCAATCGGCGGAGCGTAGGTGACCAGCGGAAGCAGATCGGTCCGAGGCGGAGGAGGAATGTTGATTCCGTAGATCGCGTTGAAGATGCGAGCCAGCGTCGGATCCAGATCGAAGCTGGCGAAGTTGCTTGTCGTTTACCGGCTGTGACATGCTCCAGGTGTCTTTGTAGCCGGTGCCGATGATCAGTTCGTTGATCAGCGGATTGCCAAGGCGCTGCACCTGGTGGTAGTTGCCAAAGCTCTTGCGGCGGGTTCGGCGAACGGCGGATGGTGAACTGCGCCCGGGAAGTGGTTGCCCAGGTCCCAATCGTTGCCTTCACATCAGTGGCCTGGTGCTGGTTTCCATCGCTGGTCAGATAGTCGATCGGAACCTCGATGGCAATGGTGTTGACGTTAAAGCCGGAGACGGCATTGGGAGCAAGATTCAGATGATCGTCCTTATCCTGCGCTGCGGTCAGTACTCCGCCTCCCGCAGCCGGTGCGGAAATTGAAGCTGTCGAAGGCTGCTCCCAAATCGATAAAGAAAGGATCAGCAACCGTGCCGGCAAAAACGCGGATGTCTCCGCGGTCTCCCTGCAACGGTATAGATTCCCTGCTTCGCCAATGCCTCGTAGTCCGGCATGGTCCGGGGGCCGACGTTGGTGGGAACGGCAAACAGCGTCGAGCCGCTTACCGGGGTAGAGGAATCGCTCTGGTGACCGCGATACATGGTTACCGTGTAGGTCTGGCGCAGGCTCAAGCCGGCTGCCCCTGGGCCATCCAGAGAGGTAATCGCGGGGGGAACAATCGGTGTGCCCGGTGCCACTGGCGCGGGCGAGTTCTTCGGGGCGTTGATTCCGTTGCCGGCGCCGGCGAACCCGGTAAACAGCTGCGGAGCCCGAATTTGTGTCTGGAACTGAATGTTGAAGGTCACATCGGCCAAAGCGTCGTGATCGTTGTCGATCTTGATCTGGTAGAGAACGTTGGGATCGAAGGGAAAGTAATTGGGTCCGTTGCTGGGTTCGAGAAAGGGATCCACATTCATGATGAAGGTGACCCGATCCGGATGGTCGTAGCTGACAAACGCGTAGAAGTCGGTGATGTCTGCTGCGTGGTCTAAGGCGGTGATAGGTGCTTCGCGATGACTTGATGCGAATACTCCGGGTGGGGTAATCAGCAGCAGGCACATCGCAAGTCCGACGAAGGACTGGCGTCTTGGCATGCGTATCTCCTTTATAATACTTGTCATCCGATGGGCGCAAGACTCGGTCAAGCGGTTGGGGATCGTAGGAACGAACTGCACCATCGGTACTGAAGTTACGCGCGCTGGATCAAACTGGATGGCACCCGCTGATGGATCTTTTGTGAATCGAACAACGGCGCTCCCCGATCTTCATAAGACACAATCAATTGTTCATGGCACGGTGGGCGAGGCGAGGTTAATTATCCCGTTACAATCGAGGAGAAGGGCGCCCCCTGCCCTGTATCAAGGGGGTTCAGGGGGAACATGAGGTCAGGAATTCATTACGTCATCACCGCCGCAGCCGGAGCGATCGCGCTGGCCTCGAGCGCCGCATCCGCCGCGGCGGCCAGTGTGGGCTTCGGCCCCGGCAATCCGTTCTATGCGCCCAGCACACTGCCGTTTCAGGCGCCCCCGTTCGACAAGATTCAAGACAGCGACTACCAGCCGGCGATCGAAGCCGGCATGGCGCAACAGCTGACGGAAATACAGGTCGATCGCCGACAACCCGGACCAGCCTACTTTCGAGAACACCCTGGTTGCGCTGGAGAAGAAGCGGCCGCCTGCTGGATCGTGTGATGTCGGTCTTCGACGCGGTGACCAGCGCCAACACCGACCCCGATCTACAAAAAGTGCAGCAGATCGAAGCTCCCAAACTCGCCGCGCATCATGACGCGATTTTTCTGGATAGCCAGCTCTACCATCGCGTGGAAGCGATCTATCAGCAACGCGACGCGCTCAAGCTGGATGCCGAATCCCTGCGCCTGGTTGAGTACTATCACCGCGAGTTCGTGCATGCCGGGGCCAACCTCTCCGATGCGGAGAAAACCGAACTCAAGAAGATGAATGAAGAGATATCGACTCTGGAGAACGATTTCAAGACCAGGCTGCTGGCCGCGACCCAGGACGCTGCCTACGCGAACTCAAGACAAGGACAAGCTGGCGGGGTTGAGCGATGCCCAGTTAGCCGCGGCTGCGCGAAGCTGCCAAGGTAGAGAAAGCAGGAAGGCTGGGTGCTGACCCTGCAGAACACCACCCAGCAACCCTACCTTGCCGACCTGAGCGATCGCGCAACCCGCGAGGCGGTGTTTGAGGATTCCTGGAATCGCGCCGAACGCGGGGGGCCGAATGACACCCGGGCAACCGTTACCCGTTTGGCGCAGCTTCGTGCCGATAAAGCGAAGCTGCTCGGCTACCCGAATTTTGCCGCCTGGAAGCTGGAAGATCAGATGGCCAAGACGCCGGAGGCCGCGATCCGGTTCATGGATGACCTGGTGCCGCCGGCCACGGCCAACGCCGCCGGCGAAGCCGACGATATCCGGCGCCTCATGGACGGCGCATGAGCTGCAGCCGTGGGATTGGGACTTACTACTCCAAGCAGGTACGCAAGGCAAAGTTCGACATTGACGACGCGCAGGTAAGGCCCTATTTCGAACTCAACCATGTGCTGCGAGAATGGCGTGTTCTATGCCGCGAACCAGCTCTACGGGCTGACCTTTAACGAGCGCAAAGATATTCCCGTGTATCACCCCGACGTGCGCGTCTTCGAGGTGATGGATGCGGATGGCAAACCGTTGGCGCTGTTTTACTGCGACTACTTCAAACGCGACAACAAGAATGGCGGGGCCTGGATGAGCAACCTGGTGGGTCAATCCAGGCTGCTGGGCACTCTACCCGTGGTCTACAACGTCGGCAATTTCTCCAAACCTGCCCCGGGCCAGCCGGCGCTCATCAGCTTTTCCGATGCCACCACGATGTTTCATGAATTTGGTCACGCGCTGCACGGCATGTTCTCAGACGCGGAGTATCCGAGCCTCTCCGGCACCTCAGTGGCGCGCGACTTCGTCGAGTTCCCTTCCCAGTTCAACGAACACTGGGCCACCTATCCTGCGGTCTTCAATCACTATGCGAAGCATTATGAAACCGGCGCGCCGATGCCAGCCGAGTTGGCGGCCAAGCTGGTAAAGGCAAAAACGTTCAACCAGGGCTACGCGCTCAGTGAGATCCTGGCCGCGGCCGAGCTTGATATGCAGTGGCATACACTACCTGCCGGCGCGCACATCGAGAGCACGGATGCATTTGAGAAGGAGGCGTTGGCGAGGACGCATCTTTCCATAAGCTATGTGCCGCCGCGTTACCGCTCCAGCTACTTCTCGCACATCTTTTCCGGTGGTTACGCTGCAGGTTACTACGCGTATCTATGGAGCGAGATGCTCGATGACGATGCCTAGCAGTGGTTCCTGGACCACGGCGGCCTCACGCGAGCCAACGGCGACCGCTTTCGCCGCATGGTACTTTCCCGGGGCAACACCGAGGATCTGGCTGCGATGTACAAGGCGTGGCTGGGAAGCGAGCCCAGCATCAAACCGATGCTGAAAGAGCGGGGTCTGAAAGACCCTGCGACCAATTGAGCTGCGCCCCATCGTTCAGAGACGAACCCAACGCGTACACGCTGTTTTTTTGATCTCCAACTCACCACAAAGACGTCATCCTGAGCGGAGCGCCTCACAGATTTATCTGTGTGACACAGCGCTTGATGGCGCGCAGTCGAAGGACCCCGACGGTGCTTATCTTACCCATGCCGCTCGGACCTTTTCAACCACATAAGCCCGCACCCGGGGACTCGGCACGGTCCTTCCTAGGCCGAGAACAAGCACTGCTAGCATCTTGCTACGGCCGGCGGCTACATCTACATTCTCGGCAGCCATACAGGCACGCTTTACCTTGGCGTTACCAGCAACCTTATCTGCGCGTCATGCAACATGAGGAGGGCACGTGGAAAGGTTTCACTGAGGCCTATGGCTGCAAGCGCCTGCTCTGCTTTGAGGGTTAGGAAGACATTCGCACGCCATCGCTCGGAAAAACAACTCATCGGTGGTCGAAAAGGCCCGAACAGCATGGGCAAGATAAACACCCTTGGGGTCCTTCGACTCCGCGCCACCAAGTGCTGTGTCACGCGAAATCTGTGAGGCGCTCCGCTCAGGATGACGATTTTGTGGGAGTTGTGACGAAAATTATCAGAGGCCGGGGATGCGCGCTCGCAGCGCGCGCCCTTGCCGCTCGCTCACTTCGACCTCGGAGCTCTTGGGGTCGCTCATGACCAGAACAAAACTGCTGCGGGAATCGGAGCGAATCTCTTTCACCCGCTTTAGGTTAACCAGAGAAGAGCGCCGGGCGCGAAAGAACCCCCTGGATGTGAGCGCCTCCTCCAACTCTCCCAGTTGGTAGTTGACCCAGTACGTGTCGTTCTCTACCCGCACCCGCACGATCCCACTTTCCATGTAAAAGAACAGCGCTTCCGCCGGATCCAATAAGAACACGCGGTTCGCCTTCCTGGCTACGAGCTGCTCCATCGGGCGCAGATTTTCTCCCAACAGAGAGTCCACGTTGCGCTCTTGCTCCTCGCGCGACGGACTGGGAGCAAGCAGCCGTCGAGCACGTTCGATCATCTCCCGCAGATGGTCTTGCTCAATAGGCTTCAACAGATAAGCGATCGCCCGCTCGCGAAACGCTTCCAGTGCATACTCGTGAAAGCCAGTGATAAATATGGTAAGCGGACGCGGGATCTCCTTCGAAAGTCCTTTCAACACCTCAAAGCCATTCAACCCGGGCATTTGAACATCCAGAAAAAGCAACTCCGGCCGAAGGCGTTCAATAGCCTCCAACGCTCCCGGACCATCTTCAGCCTCGCCGACAATTCCGATCTGCGGATGACGCGTGAGCAGCCTGCGCAAGCGCAGACGCGCCGCGTGCTCGTCATCTGCCAGGAACGCACGAATCTGCATTTCGTTGCTCCGCAATAGGAATCTCCAGCGTTGCCCGACTGCCGCCGCTGTGTATGTCGACCAGCGAAAGGAGGGCATCTGCGCCATACATGGTTTTGAGCCGCTCCCGGATATTCTGTAGACCCACGCCCGCACCGGGCTCGCCGCCCAGCAAGGATCGCCTGCCCTGGCCCCGTTTCGCAAGCAGGCCGATGCCATCGTCTTCAACGCTGAGCAGGATGGAATCTCCGTGGCGCTTCGCCCCCACCCGGATTCGACATTTTCCCACCTTGGGCGCAACCCCGTGTTTAATCGCATTTTCGACCAGCGGCTGCAAAATCAAGGTGGGCACCACGGTATGCGTGATCGAGGATTCCACATCGAATTCAACCCGCAGCCGCTCTCCAAATCGGATTTGCTCAATGTCCAGATAGGTCCGCAGGAATCCCATCTCCTCATCCAGCGAACTAAGGGGCCGGTCCGCGTGAAGCAGCACATAGCGGAAGATGCTGGAGAGGCGCATCGTGATCATCTCCGCCTTCTCCGGCTCGGATACGATGAGCGCGGCAATGGTATTGAGAGAGTTGAAAAGAAAGTGCGGGTTGATCTGGGCCCGTAGAGCGCGAAGCTCTGCTTGCGCCAATTGCTGGCTCAATCGGCCTTCAAGGCGAATGCTCTCGATGCGCTCCTGCTCGCGGTCGAGCTCGTCCAGCCGCCTGCCGGCATGCAGCACGATCTCCTGCAAAAAATCGTGTTCCACGCTGAGAAGGATCTCTCTGTTCTCCGTCAGCGACACCACCAGTTGCAGCGCGTCACCCTGAATTGGAATGGGAACAAACAGATCCTTTTTCTCCTCCAGGTACGGAGTTGCAGGTTGAATCGAAAGTTGCTCCAACTTCATCCCCAGGACCTCAGCAACCAGCGTTTGCATCGCGGTCATGACCTCTGATTTGGAATCCAATAATCCAAGCCGGTCACGAAATTCACGCACTGCAAGACGGGTATCGGGCTTCCCGAAGATTCTGCGCTCGACCAGAATGTCGGTCCATCGCGCCAGCCGTCCGTAGAGCATCATCGCGCAGCCGGCGACCGCGGCAGCGATGACGATGCTGGCCGCTCTGCGAGACGCCCCAGTCACCCCTATCGAAGCCATGGGGCCGAAGATGACAACCGCTGCCACCAGCGCCAGTGCTGCGCCCAGCACCAGGCGAAGTGCCTGTTTGGCAAAAATATCAGCTGCCCTGAAGCGGGAGAAATAGAACAGAGCGCCGATCACCACCAAGCCGCTACTCTGAAATTTCGTAACCTCGACCAGTTGCGCAAGGGAGGCCGGCAAAGAGACGTAAGTGTCGAGAATCGCGCTGGCTGAGCTGAGGGAAAGCCCCGCGATCATCAAAGTCACAGCGACCCGGTCGAGGGTGTTTCCAAGCGTGCCGGGTAGCAAAACCACACCTCCCAGCACTACCAGTACCAGCCCATTGTAAAAAGTCAGGTCTGCGATGGAGCGATTCAGGAGCCATGCCGGAGTATGCGACCAATGGTCAGGTCCCCATGCACCCACAATCAGCGCTGATGCAATCAGTACTCCGCTCGCCGCGCCATAGTAGACGAGAGCGTCTCCAAACTTGCGCCGGGCCTTGGATAGGGCATTGTTCCGCCAGATCTCCATGATGCTCAACGGCAGCATCGCGGCTGCGCTGAAACCCACAGATCGTATCTGCTGCACCAGGTCACTCTGGTGAGAAAAGCCCAGCACCAGAGCAATGTTCTTGGCCAAACCGGAACAGTTCGCAATCAGAATACAAACCGCAAACAGGAAGCGCGGACGGCGATCCTCACCACCCGAGCGGCAAACCAGCACCAGAAGCAGAGTTGCCAGTGCCGTTCCGATAGCGAACCCATATATCTGCCCCACCAGGCTTGCTGCTGAGAGTTGTTCCATCGCGCCTGCAATCCAAACCACGTCGCTTGCAGTGTCTTACAGCTCCTATCCTATCAATCCCCAAAAACATCTGAACGCGGCAAATTCAGCCTCGAACGGCCCGGGGAACCTCGCGGCGCAGGCCCGAGATCGTTCAGGCCGCAAACGGCGCGTTCATGCTGAAACCCTCCGCGTTCACGCGTCGGCGCTGGTACCCACCGTTCTCACGAGTGACACTGCGACTGTCTCACTGCCACTGTCTCACTACCATTATTTCAAGGAGGCGTGCATGGCTCGAATTCACTTTAGCCGCACCATCGCAATGCTGCTCGTGATGGTCACCGCCAACGCATACACGCAGTCCGCCGCACCCCGGCCCGACGGCGCGGATCCACAACCTGACGTGGGTTTCCGCCCGCCATCCGCCCCCAGCGCGATCGCCGCCGGCAACTACACTTTTCCTGACGCAAACCAGCAGCTCCATAACTACCTCTACAACACCTTCGGGCCGCCGGGGCTGATTAGTACAGCGATTGGGGCGGGATTGGAACAGAGCAAACCCGCGCCTCCGGAGTGGGATTCCGGGGCCAAGGGATATGCGGAACGCTACGGCTCGAGATTCGCAATGTCGCTGGTGGGCGAAACAACTAAGTACTCACTCGGCGCTCTGATGCATGAGGACGTCTCGTTCCATCGATGCGACTGCACTGGGCTCATCCCGCGCAGTGCCCATGCGATCGCCTCCACTTTGACAGCAAAAACGAGAACCGGAAGAACCATCTTCTCCATTCCGGCCCTGGTGTCACCGTACGCCGGGTCTTTCACCGTCGTGAATGCCTGGTATCCAAGCCGCTACGAGCCCGCCGACGCGTTTCGCATCGGAAGCATGTCATTTGTCTTCAAAGTCGCAGGCAATCTGGTGGGCGAATTCATCGCTCCCCGCCGCTGAATCAACGGCACAAAGAACTGGAGGTCCCATGCCCGAAGGGCCCGATACATTCGTCAGTCGCCGAACGATGTTGAGTTTAACCGCGGCTGCTGTCGCAGGATCGCTTGCCGCGTGCTCACAGCCGGCACATCCGGCGGTATCCGTAACCCCTGCAAGGCGGCGTTTTGAGGGCAAGGTCGTTATCATCACGGGCGCGACTTCCGGAATCGGCCGTGCCGCTGCCCTAGCCTTCGCGGCGGAGGGGGCGAAGGTTGGATTTTGCGGGCGCCGGGAAAGTCTTGGCCAAGCGCTGGAGCAGCAGATCCGCACCAGCGGCGCCCAAGCCACCTATACCCGGGCCGATGTACGGGTGGAGAACGATGTCAAATCATTTGTCGACCAGGTTGCAACACGTTATGGCCGGCTCGATGTCGCGCTCAACAATGCCGGAATAACGCTGGAGAAGCCCCTGCACGAATACAGTTCCCAGGAATTTGACGACATCGTGCACACCAACCTGCGCGGCGTGTTCCTGGCAATGAAGTACGAGATACCGCACATGCTCGCCGGCGGCGGCGGAAACATCGTCGTGACTTCATCCTCAAACGCTATCGCCACCACCGCTCACCGCTCTGCCTACGCTGCGAGCAAGCGTGGACTTGTCGGCCTCGTTCAGTCCGCCGCTCTCGATTATGCATCCAACGGAATCCGTGTGAATGCCCTGATACCGGGCACAACCGACACTGCCCTGGTAAGACGGGTAGCGCACATGGAAGGCGCCCCCGACGCAGTCTGGGAGCTAGGCGCTCATGAATGGGGAAAACACAATATTCCGATAGGGAGGATGGCAACGCCGGAAGAGATTGCCGGCTTCGCTCTGGCGCTGGCCTCGGACGATTTCCCTTTCATGACCGGTGCGCAAATGGTGATTGACGGAGGAAAGACCGCCCAGGCGGGCTGATGTCCAGGCATTTTTTAAAGAAGGAGATGATCGATGAATCAAACCAGGTTTCAGCTTATCTATTGATGCCCGAAAAGCACCACCGCGCTGTCGCTCCGCGTTCTGCACCTTGTTCGTGTGGTTTTCTATTCCTGGCCTTCCATTCGTCATATTTTGCACCGAATCGGAACTGCGTCTCGCCATCTGGCGTAATTGATGGAATAGAATTCGTACACGATTTGGAGGGTGCATTGACAGACATGCGGCGTTTCGGGATGCAGTGCAGCGCGGTGATGGTGGTCCTGTTGATGGGATTTCCGGGTCTGGTGCAGGCCTCGGACCTGCCCCCGGCGAAGCCGCTGGTGGTGCCAGTGCTGGCGTATGAGAAGTACACGCTGCCGAATGGCCTCGACGTCATCCTGTATGAAAACCACAAACTGCCGCTGGTGGCGGTGGATCTCTGGTATCACGTCGGGCCGGTCGATGAAAAGGCAGGGCGGACAGGCTTCGCGCACTTGTTCGAGCACATGATGTTCGAAGGCTCGGAGCATGTAGGCGAGAAGGCGCATTTCAAATACCTTGAGGGCGCAGGCGCCACCGACATCAACGGAACCACGAACTTTGACCGGACCAACTATTTCGAGACTTTGCCCAGCAACCAGCTGGAGCTGGGATTGTGGCTGGAAAGCGACCGCATGGGTTTCCTGTTGGAGACCCTGGACCGGGCCAAGCTGACCAACCAGCGGGATGTGGTACGGAACGAGCGGCGGCAGGGCGAGGGGACCCCGTACGAGCTGGCAGACGAGGCGGTGGGACACCTGCTCTTCCCCAAGACCCACCCTTACTACGGCAATGTCATCGGTTCTCATGCGGACATCGAGGCAGCGCGGCTGAACGACGTACGCGATTTCTTCCAGCACTACTACACGCCCAACAATGCCAGTGTCGCGATTGCCGGGGACTTCGACCGGACAAAGGTAAAAGCCTTGGTGGAGAAGTACTTCGCGCCGATACCCCGGGGGCCGCAGGCGGAGAAGCCGGTGGTGGTGACCCCGCCCATCGAGACCGAACGCCGGGCGACCGTGACCGATACGGTGCAGCTGCCCCGCGTTTCGATCGCGTGGCTCACGCCGGAGGCGTTCAAGCCGGGCGATGCGGAAGCGGATTTCTTTATGCGCGTGCTGGGCGGCGGAAAGACCAGCCGGTTGTACCGCAAGCTGGTGTATGAACAGCAAATCGCGCAGACCGTCAAATGCGAGAACAACTCCCTCACCCTCACGTCGACGGCGCAGTGCGACGTGACCGCTCGGCCTGGAGTGAAACCGGAGGACCTGGAGGCGGCCATCGACAAGGAGATTGGCTTGCTGCGCGAGAAGGGACCAACCCAGGCGGAGCTGGACGGAGCGCGCACAGATATTTTGACGGCAAAGATCCGAGGACTGCAGCGGCTGGGTGGGTTTGGCGGTGTGGCGGACATGATGGACCGCTACAACCAGTATTTGAATGACCCCGGATATCTGCCAAAAGACATCGCCCGCTACCAGGCGGTAACCACGGCTTCGATACGTGCGATCGGGCAAAAGGAATTTGGCCAAAACCAGCGTGTCGTGGTCTATGCCGTGCCCGGAAAAAAGGTCATCGAAGATGTGCCCCGTAGTCCGGCAGACACGGATGCAAACGTCACCGTGACGCCGCCGTATCCAAAGGAGTTCGAGACCGCGCAGAGCTGGCGCAAAGATCCGCCGAAGCCAGGGCCGGCTCCGGAATTACATCTTCCAGTGCCCAAAACGTTCGCGTTGGAGAACGGGCTGAAGGTCTACCTGGTGGAGGAGCACACGCTGCCCGTGATCAGCGCGAGCTTGGTCAACC
Organism: uncultured Acidobacteriaceae bacterium; assembly: GCA_963757515.1. Taxonomy (GTDB): domain Bacteria; phylum Acidobacteriota; class Terriglobia; order Terriglobales; family Acidobacteriaceae; genus PALSA-350. Next base: position 76,120 of record CAVWRV010000006.1, read on the forward strand.
TGGCGGGAAGCGAGGAGAATCCGGCGGACAAGCCGGGACTGGCTGCTTTTACCGCCCGCATGCTATCGGAGGGCACCAGCAGCCGCAGCTCGATTCAGCTGGCGGATGATGTGGATTCCCTTGGTGCGCAATTAGCTACGAATGCCACCACAGACATGGCAGGGTCCAGCATAGGGCTGCTGAGCAACAACACGGACGCGGCGTTTACGCTGCTGTCGGACGTAAGCCTGCATCCGGCGTTCCAAGCGGACGAGGTGGAGCGCATCCGCAAACAGCGGCTGGTGGCCATCCAGCAGGAGGCCGATCAGCCGGTGGCCACGGTGCTGCGCGTGGGGTGGAAGACGCTCTACGGCGATTATCCCTACGGGTATCGGGACATCGGTACGACCGCTTCGGTAAAGGCCATCACCCGTGAGGAATTGCAGCAATTCTGGAGCGAGCATTATTCCCCGGCAAATGCGGCGCTGTTCCTGGCCGGCGATGTGACCGAGGCCGAAGCACGGCGGCTGGCGGAGAAAAATTTCGGCAGCTGGAAGGCGGCCGAGGCAAGACCGGCGCAGATCCCAAAGGCTCCGCCCCCTCCGACGAGGAAGATCGTCATCGTCGATAAGCCGGGTGCTCCGCAGACGGCACTGATTGCCTTTGGGCTGGGACTTCCCCGGGCCGCGCCGGATTACCCGGCGGCGAACGTAATGAACAGCGTGCTGGGGGACTCTTCTCCAGCCGGATCAACATGAACCTGCGGGAGAAGAATGGCTTCACCTACGGGGCTTTCTCGGAATTCCTGTTCCGTCGTGGAGACGGCCCCTTTCTTGCGGGCGCACTGGTGCGAACGGATGTGACCGGACCGGCGGCGCGCGAGTTGTTTGTCGAGCTGAACCGCATGCGCAGCGATCCGGCGACGGCGGATGAACTGCGGTTGGCCAAGGAAAATGCGCTGCGTTCGCTGCCTGGAAACTTTGAAACTGTGAGCGAAACCGCAGGTCTGATGTCGGAGATCTTCACCTATGGGCTAGCGCTGAACTACTACCAGAAGCTGCCGGCGCAGTATGAGGCGGTGACGGCGGCGGAGGTGGAGAAGGCGGCTCAGGACCATGTGCATCCGGAGAACATGATCGTGGTCGCAGTCGGAGACCGGGCCAAGATCCAACCCGAGCTGGAGAAGCTGAACCTGGGGCCGATCGAGCTCAGGGATGAGAGCGGAAATCTTGTGAAGCAGTAATCCCAAGGCGTCCTGGGTCCGAAGAGAAACAGCAGGTCCCTCCACTGCGCTACGCTCCGGTCGGGATGACAATTTTATTGGAGGAGCAAACATTAATGTTCCCACTAAGTTGTCATCCCATCCTTGACTTGCCTTAGGCAAGTCAAGGATGGGATGAACGTTGCCGCCCTTGGGATCTTTCCCGGCCACAAATCAATGGGTTCTACTTCTCGCTCGTTTTTCGTGAGATGTGGGATACCACGAACCTTGACAGTTAATTCGCCCCGGCAGCAGCAGACTTGACGGTGAGCGGTTGTTCATTAGGAGGACCGAAGCGTAGCGCAGTGGAGGGACCTGCTGTTTCTTTTTCCCTACTGGTGCTCTTTCAATATCTCTTCGATTTGTTCCTTAGGCACGGAAAGGTGATCCTCATTCTCCTTTAGCCATGACCGATAATCCTGCTCGATCGCGTCCGTCCAGCGCGCATCGATTTGCCCCGCGGTGTACTTCTTTTCTTCCAGCCTTTGATGGCCAAACACGTCGCGCAGGTGGGTCGACTCTGAACTCTTAACCACTTGCTCGGCAAGCTGCGGCGGAATAAATATGACACCGCCATTCCTACCCAACACCACATCCCCCGGCATCGCCGTTGCATGACCAATGCGCGTGGGAGCATTGATGCTCACCATGGTCGAGTTAAGCAACTTACCCGATCGCAACGATCCGTAATGATGCGACGGATCGTAATACCGAACAAACGACACAAAATTCGGCAATTCATCCAGTCCATTGATATCCCGCACCGCGCCGTCGTAAACAATGCCATTGCCCGACTTGGCGTAGATAGCATTGCCCACATTGTCGCCGATCGAAGGACCGTCCACCTTCAGCCCAAAGTGATCGGCCACATAAACATCGCGCGGCTGCAGCATATCCACCGGCCAGGCATTCATTGCGCCCTGCCGGTGGTCCTGCACGCCCTGTTCTTCGATCAGCTTCTGAATGTCCGGCCGTCCCGGCATCCAGGTCGCGGTGAGCGCCCGGCCCACCAGCACCTTGTCCGGATGAATAGAGAGCCAGCCGTCCTCATACTGATGCATGAAGCCCGCATTCTCCACCACCGCCCATGCTTCTTCGAGCGTCACGGACTTCATCCGGTCGAGGATCGCATCCGGCACCTTGGGCCGGCCGTCCGGGAACCGCTCCCCGTGCCAGTCAGGAGTGTATTTGATCACGTCGTCGCGGGTGAAAAATCCCTGCTGCGCTCGAGCCCCGGCGAACGCACCCCAGATCATCGAGGAACAAACCACCCCCACCGCCGCGCGCCTGAATTGCCGAACCAATGCGTCCATGTGCCCCTATCCTTTATTCGGCTCAAACCACGTTGTTCCTGGAATCTGCACCTTCCTGGCCACTTCTTCATTCATCTCCACGCCTAAGCCAGGCTTGTCCGGAGGAGTGACGTAACCCTGCTGGATGATTTCGCCCTCCTTGATAAAGTTCTTCCACGTGTCGAGATGATTGATCCAGTGCCACTCGCAAACCAGGTAGTTGGGAATGGTAGCGCAAACGTGGGCCGAAGCCATGGTGCCGATGGGAGAAACCACGCAGTGCGGCGCAAACGGAACGTAATAGGCCTGCGCCATGTTGGCGATCTTGCGCGCCTCCGAAAGGCCGCCTACCTTCTGGATATCCGGCATGATGATGTCTGCCGCCCGCTTCTGCAGCAGTTCGGTGTAGCCCCAGCGCATGTACAGGTTCTCACCGCAGCATATCGGCGTGGTGGTGGAGTGGCGGATATCGGCCATGGCGTCGATGTCTTCCGGAGGCACCGGTTCTTCCAGCCACAGCAGCCGGTAAGGTTCGAGTGCCACTGCCACCCGCTTGCCGGTCGTGGCGTCATAGCGGCCGTGCATGTCGCAAGCCAGGTCCATCTCCTTGGGTATCGATTCCCGCACGTGCTTGACCCAGCTGACCATGCGATCGATTTCGCCGTTGCTGGCCGTCCAGTTCACCTTGTCGAAGCGGGCCGGATCGGCAGCATCGTCGAGGTCAATCTTCATCGCCGTGAAACCCTGCTCCTTGATCCAGGGAAGCTTGCGATCTGATTCTGCGCCGACGGGATTGTCCATGTCGGAGTCGCAATACATGCGAACCTTGTCCCGGAATTTTCCTCCCAGCAATTGATAAACAGGAAGACCCAGAATTTTTCCGGCGAGATCCCACAGCGCGATCTCAACGCCCGTCATCGCGGTCACGTACTGGCCGCCCTGGGCGCCGGCGAAGATTCCCGAAACACGCATTCTTTCCCATAGTGCGTCTACATTGAGCGGGTCCTGCCCAATCAGCATGCGGCGAAAGCCCTGCACCAGGGACGCGGTTCCAACCGCCGCATCCGTTGATTCGCCTTGTCCGTAAAGACCGGTATCGGTGTAAACGCGCACATGGGTTTGTGGCCCGTGAACCATCACCTGGGCGGTGCGGATATCGGTGATCTTGACCTTAGGCCTTTGCTGCGGCGTGCTGTTGATCTTCAATCGCCCGCGCCAGGGAGGGAAGCGCGAAGATTCCGGCGGCAGGCACAGCGGCAGCTGCGCCCTTCAATATTGACCTTCGTGTGTATCGATTCATCACGGAGTTCCCCTCCTGGTTAGTTTTCTTCCGCTGCGACTACAGCGGCGTTCCGCGCTAATACGTTTTCTGTATCTGCGTTTGCCACAAAAAACGATGCAGCTCCTCTTTACAGAAGAGCTGCACTCGCCATTACGTGGTGAGAAATGGTCAACGAATTCCCGAGATCCGACCTTAGAACGTATACCTGGCGGCGATCTGCAGTTGCCGCGGGCTCGTCGACGAGTTCGTACTCGTAATTTGGCCGAATCCCCCCTGATCTATATACTTGGCCGGATTGGCGAAATCGGTGTGGTTGAAGGTGTTGAACGCGTCAAAACGGATTTGTAACTGGTGGTGTTCGTTGTAGGGCATGGCGAAATTCTTGTCCAGTGACATATCGAAGTTTTGGACGCCCGGACCGTAGATCATATTGCGGCTCACGTTTCCGAGGAAACCTGGGGCCGGTTCCGCGAAGGCCGCGGGATTCGCATATTGGCCCTTTGTTCCGACTGTCCGGTGGGCCACGTAAAACTGTTTGGAGACGAGATTCGGCCGGGTCGCCGGTGTGCCGCCAGAAATAGTATTCGTGTTGGCAGTGTTTGCGTTGATTCCGGGGTTCCAGGGTACGCCGGTCTGGAGTTGTACCAGGGCGGCGTATTCCCAGCCGCCGATCACCGCATCCACGATCTTCGACGAAGGCGCCCACCGCCTGCCCTTCCCGAGGGGCAGGTAGTAAATGACCGAGGCCACCACGCGATGTTTCACATCGAAGTCGGAAGGCCCGTATTCACAGCGTAATGCATCGGTCGTCCTGCGCGAAGAGCTGCGATGACTGGGTGCGGATCCCGCTGGTGTCGTCCATCGATTTCGAGAAGGTATAGGAGCTGATTAGGTTGAAGCCGTTGCTGAAACGCTTGTTCACCTGGAAGGCGAAGGAGTTGTAATTGCCGAATCCTATGTCATGCACCAACTGAATCACGCCGTAGTTGGGGTAGGGCGTACGAGAGGAGATGGAAGTCGGCGCCCCGTTGCCAATGTAACCATAGGGAACGGAATAGTTGGCATTGCGGAACCCGTAGAGGCGCCTGCTGACGTTGCCCAGATATCCGGCCTCGAACACCCAGTCCTTGCCTAACTGCTTTTGAATGTCGAACAGAAAGACCTGGCTGTATGAGGTCCGGTGAGCGTACTGGTTGGAGTAGGAGTAGGGCGGCGGAATCGGGGCGATGACGCCAGGGCCACTGGTGGGGCCCACCGCGTTGCTCCAGTTGATGGTGGCCACACCCGCACTTCCACCGCCCGAAGTATTCGTGATGCGCCCGGCCAGGTTGCGCGCCACGTCGAAGCGGGCGTTGGCGATGTCATGGTTGTAATAGATGCCGTAGCCCGCTCGGACGACCACACCGGGGATCGGCACGTAAGAAATACCGATGCGAGGCGCCCAGTTGGTGTAATCGGTCTGCATGAGCTTATTGGGAAAATTGCCGTTGGCACACTGCGGCGCGGGAGTGACAGGGGCATTGGGATTGCCAGGACTATTTGTGCTGCCCTCTACCCATCGAACATTAACCCCCTGATACGGATCACTGCAATTGCCCTGGCGCCTGAAGATAGGCCAGACATTCTGAGGCTCGGGCCCAGCGACGTTAGGGGTTATGGGCGTGTTGTTGGTTTGCAAATCTACGATGAACTCGGTGCCCAAGGTATCGAACCACGGCGGCGTCAGCTCATAACGCAGACCGGCGGAAATCGTGAGGTTGGGCAGGAGCCGGTAGTTGTCGTCGAAGTAGAAGGCTTCCGCGTTGAGCACGTAATTGGCGTGCGCGATCGACACCGCGTAGGTCGAGGAATAAATGTCACCGAGCAGAAAATCGGCGAAGCCGGAGCCGGTATTGGCAACCAGCTTCCCCGGTGCGCTCACGGCCGCAGTGGCGTTTCTCTGGAAGACGAAGTTGCCGCGCGTTTGCTGATTGCCCAACTCGTTAAAGGTCATCCGGTCGTACTGAAAACCGAAATCCATCGAATGCTTGCCCTTCACCCAGGTGAAGTTATCGTTGATTGACTTATCCAGGTCGCTGGTTACATACGGGCCATCGCTGCTGTCGCCAATTGCCGTATAGGGGTCTGGAGTAAAGGAAAAAGCGGTTATGCCCCAGGTTGCGGGTGGTCCGGATTGGAGGTTGGGGATCCCGGAATTGATCAGGCCCACCGCATTCACCGTGTTTTGCGAGAGCGTGCCGAGGCTGTTGTAGAAGTCAGTGTAGCCAAGCGTCAACACGTTGACGATGGTGGGCGAGATGGTCCAGGTGTTGGAGGCCATGTATTGGTAGAAGTTGGTGCGGATGCTGGTGCCGACGGTCGCGCCCAGTGCCGGGAAGCCCGGCTGTCTGACCGTTTCCAGGCCATCGCTGAAGCGGAAGGCCCATTGCAACTTCGGCGACTGGTAATAATCGCCGCGGACGGTAAATTGGTCGTGGTCGTCGGTTTGGTTTTGGGGGTATCCGTAGTTGTTAGTGAATGCCGACGACGCAGCCGGGTGGTAGAACTGCTTAAGGACTGAGGCCGATGTCGGATCGATCCGGCTCGCGGGAATCACATTGCCCGGGAACTGGGTCCTGCCCGTGCCATTGGCGTTCCCGGTGGTGGGATCGTAGATCGGGATGACGGGACCGCCCTGTTTCAAGGTGAAACTGCTGAAATCGCCGCCCTCGACGGCCGCGGTGGGCAAGGTCGCGTAGCCCTGAAGGACCTGCACCTGGGAAAACCATTCCTTATTGACCATGAAGAAAAGGCGGTTTTTGGCGTCGAAGACGTGGGGAATCGAGAGCGGACCGTTGAGCACGAATCCGTAATCGTTATATCGGAAGGGGAGCCGAGGAGGGAAAGGGGTGTGTAGTGTAGTTGATACCCTCGTGCGTCCACGTAGTTGTTGCGCAGGAAATAGAACCCAGTTCCGTGATATTGATTGCCGCCGCTCTTGGTGACCACGTTGACCTGGGTCGCGTTGTAACCGTATTCGGCCGGATAGACGCCGGTTTGCACCTTCATTTCCTGAATGGCGTCGACGGTGGGCTGTACCACAAAGCTGTTGAAGTCGACGTCGGTATTGTTGATGCCATCGATCGTATAGTGGTCGTACATGATGCGCTGGCCGCCTACGGAGATCGCCTCCAGGGAGCGCTGACCGCCCAACCGCGATGTGGCCTGGCCTTGCGCCGGTGAGAGCGTGTTGGTGTTCGCCGAGACCGCCACCAGACTCAAGTAGTTTCTACTGTTCAGGGGCATCTGGCTGACGGTCTGCTGAGGAACCACGGTGCCGAGGGTGGGGTTGTCCGACTGCAGCAGAGCGGCGCTCGCCTCCACTGTCACAGATTCTGTCACCTGGCCGATCTGCAGCGTGAAATCCTGACGCAATGATTGCTGCACTTGCAGTTCCAACTGAGCTGTGTCGGTCTTAAAGGCCGGGTGGGTAGCCTGAAGGCTATAGGTTCCCGGCTGAACGTCCGGAAATTCGTAGTCGCCCGAACTGGTGGTCAATGTGGAGCGCGCCGTACCGGTAGCTGAACTGGTAAGGGTGATGGCCACCTTCGCAATCACGGCGCCGGTTGAATCGGTGACGTGTCCGGAGATTTGACCCGAGGTCTGCGCAGACAGCGTGGAAGCTGCCAGCAACGAGAAACCCAGAAATACACATATGCGCTTTAACATCTGGAACCCCTCCCAAAAACGTCGTTCGTCGACCGTTTAAACTTTTTACTTTCGCCCTGTTGCCCGTGGGCGAACCGGATGGGCAGGGATGTGCTCCCCCCTCCGCTTCGCATCGTGCAAGGGCGTTTTCATAGTACGGCGGACAAACTATCACGCAGAAAAACCCATAGTCAAGCGAATGTTGCAGGCGCTCAGGGCGGGATTGGTTCATCCTTTCAGAGCTCCCGGCCCCAAGTGCAAGAACTGTGGGTGGGCCCATATCCATCAATGTTTTTGGATGGGAGATGTGGGAAAAGAGGCCTATGCCCAAATGTCGCGCAAAGCGCGTGACCTGGGACACAGCGCAGCCAGAGCATACTCGGCGAGACTTCCCTCATGGCGACCGCATCGACCCCGGCAATGGCTACACAATTCATCTGCCCAATATATGCGGGGTGTAGCGTGGAGGTGGGCAGGTAAGGGTGCACATACTCGTCATCAACAGCGGTTCGTCTTCCATCAAGTTTTCCATTTTTGATGCCGGCGAGGGCTCAGGGGCGAAGCTGCCGTGGCCCCGCGCTTTGTTCGACGGCGAGATCAGCGGGATGGGGGGAGCCAAACTTCGGTTTACGTTTCGCGATGCCGAAGGGCGGGAGCTGAAGCGAGGCGGCCCCCGGGGGATTATTCCGTTAGCGACCCGATGGCGCTACTGGAAGACGCGGTTTGCCAGGCCGGTATGCCCCCGGTCGACGCGGTGGGCTACCGCGTGGTGCACCCCGGGGCGCTGCTCGACCGGCACCAGCGAATCACCCCGGAGGTATTGCGGGATCTCGAGCAAGCGGTGGAGTTTGCCCCGCTGCACGACCCGCAGGCGATCGCCCTCATCCGCGACATGATGGGGCGATTTCCGCAAGCCCGGCACTATGCATGCTTCGACACCGTCTTCCACGAGACGATGCCGGTGGAGGCTTCGACCTACGCCATACCGCTCGAATATCGGCGGCGTGGAGTCCGCCGATATGGCTTTCATGGGCTTTCCTGTGAGGCGGTGGTGGACGATATGCGGGCCGCCGCAGACCGGGGGCCGACGCAGTTTCCGCGGCGCATGGTGATTGCGCATCTGGGCAGCGGCTGCAGCGTAACCGCGTTGCTGGAAGGGCGCTCGGTCGATAACACCATGGGGCTGACGCCGACCGGTGGGGTGGTCATGGGCACCCGGCCCGGAGATCTAGACCCGGGATTGGTCCTGTATCTGCTGCGCCAGGCGCAGGGTGATCCCAAGGCTGCCATGGGACTCCGTTGAGGCGCATACTGAATCACCAGGCGGGGATGGTGGCGCTCTCCGGTCTGCCCAACGACATGCGCGCCGTACGCAAAGCAGCCGGCGGTGGCAGCGCGGACGCCGGGTTGGCGATCGACATCTTTACCCGCAGTGTGCGCAAAGCGATCGGCGCTTTCGCCTGGCTGTTGGGCGGCTTGGATGCCGTGGTCTTCACCGGCGGCATCGGTGAGCACGATGTGCAGTCCCGGGCGGAGATTTTGCGCGGTCTCGAAAGCTCCGGCGTCGTGCTCGACACGGCTGCCAATGAAGCGGGTGGGGATGAGCTGCGGCGGGTGAGCAGCCCGGATTCCCAGGTCGCGGTCTGGGTGGTTACCGCCCAGGAAGATCGAATGATCGCAGTGCACGTGAGACAGATGGAACAGTAAACACAGGAGGAACTATGAGCAACGTCGAGACACTTCCCGTGGCGGCTTTCGAGCGCGGCAACCAAGCCAAGGGCACTTCGAGCCTCTGACCGCCGATGAAATGAGAAAAATGAACGCCTACTGGCGCGCGTGCAATTATCTCTCCGCCGGCATGCTGTATCTGTGCTCACAACCCTCTCCTGCGCGAGCCGCTGAAGCCGGAGCACATCAAGAACCGGCTGCTTGGGCATTGGGGTTCGGACCCCGGCCAGAGCTTTATCTGGGTCCATCTGAACCGGCTGATCAAGAAGTACGACCTGAACATGATCTACCTTTCTGGCCCTGGGCATGGAGCGCCGGCCACCCTCTCCAACTGCTATCTCGAAGGGGTGTACTCGGAGGTTTATCCGGAAAAGAGTCAGGATGTGGAGGGACTGCACAAGTTCCTCAAGCAATTCTCCTTTCCCGGGGGCATTGGCAGCCATTGCACCCCGGAGACTCCGGGATCGATTCATGAGGGCGGCGAACTGGGATACAGCATTTCCCATGGGTTTGGGGCGGCGTTCGACAATCCCGACCTGATCGTGACCGTGGCCGTGGGCGATGGAGAATCGGAGACCGGACCGCTGGCCACCAGTTGGCACTCCAACAAATTTCTCAACCCGGTGCGCGACGGGGCCGTGCTTCCCATCCTGCATTTGAACGGGTACAAGATTGCCAATCCCACCATTCTGGCCCGCATCCCGGCGGACGAGCTGGACATGCTCTTCAAAGGCCTGGGATGGACGCCGCACGTGGTGGAAGGCGATGACCCGGAGCGGATGCACGCCAAAATGGCCGAGGTGCTGGAAGGCTGCGTGCTCGATATCCGCGCGATTCAGGAGAAAGCCCGCAGCGCGCCGGCGGGGCAGACGGTCGAGCGGCCGAAGTGGCCCATGATCATTCTGCGCACGCCCAAAGGGCTGGACCGGGCCCAAGACGGTCGATGGGCATAAGGTCGAGGGCTTCTGGCGGGCGCATCAGATTCCCATTCTCGATCCGCAGACCAATCCCGACGAACCTGGCCAAGCTGGAAGCCTGGCTCCGCAGCTATAAGCCGGAGGAGTTGTTTGACGAATCCGGGCGGTTGATTGAGGAACTGCGCGAGATGGCGCCGGTGGGCACGCGGCGCATCACCGCCAACCCGCACGCCAATGGCGGCCTGTTGCGACGGCCGCTGGAGATGCCGGACTTCCGCGACTATGCGGTCAAGGTAGACGGCTCCAGGCCAGGTCGGAAGTCTCGTCGACCGACGTGATGGCGCATTTTCTGCGCGATGTGATGCGGCGCAACATGACCAGCTTCCGCGTCTTTGGGCCGGATGAAACCGCTTCCAACAAACTGCAGGCCATCTACGAGGCCAGCGGCAAGACGTGGATGGAAGAGATGCTGCCGGAAGATGCAGACGGCGGCTTCCTGGCCAACGACGGGCGGGTCATGGAGATGCTGAGTGAGCACACCCTCGAAGGATGGTTCGAGGGCTATGTGCTGACCGGGCGGCACGGCTTCTTCTCCTCCTACGAGGCCTTTGTGCACATCATCGACTCCATGTTCAACCAGCACGCCAAATGGCTGGAGAAGAGCAAGCTGGAGACCCGGTGGCGGGCGCCCATCTCCTCCTTAAACCTGCTGATCACCTCGTTGGTATGGCGGCAGGACCACAACGGCTTCACCCATCAGGATCCTGGATTTCTGGATGTGGTGACCAACAAGAGCCCGGAAGTGACGCGGATTTATCTTCCGCCGGATGCGAACTGCCTGCTGAGCGTGGCCGACCATTGCCTGCGCAGCGTCAACTACGTGAACGTGATCGTCGCCGACAAGGCGCCGCATCTGCAGTATCTGACCATGGAAGCCGCGGTGGAGCACTGCACCAAGGGCATCGGCATCTGGGACTGGGCCAGCACCGATGCGGGTGAGGAGCCCGATGCGGTGATCGCGTGCGCGGGCGATATTCCCACTTCTGAGGGGCTGGCGGCGGTCGCTATCCTGCGCGAGCGCTGCCCGCACCTGAAAATACGGTTCATCAACGTGGTCGACTTGTTCCGGCTAATGCCGGCCAGCGAACATCCTCACGGCATGTCTGATCGTGAGTTCGACGGCTTGTTTACGAAGAGCAAGCCGGTCATCTTCAACTTCCACGCCTATGCCTCGCTGATTCACAAGCTGACTTACCGGCGCACCAACCACGCCAATTTTCACGTCCGTGGCTATAAGGAGAAGGGCAACATCAACACCCCACTGGAGCTGGCGATTTTGAACCAGGCAGACCGCTTCAACCTGGCGATCGATGTGATCGAGCGGGTGCACGCATTGGAGGAGAAGGGTGCGCATACAGTGGACTGGCTGAAGGGGCAGATCATCAAGGCGGTCAACTACGCCCACGAGAACGGGATCGATCAGAAAGAGATCCGGGAATGGAAGTGGCCGCTTTCAAACTGAAAAAACTGTACGGGCGAAGCCTAGCATTTGAGGCAAAGGCAGTCCCATAAGCGCCTAACTTGTTTGGGATGTTTTCGTCGAAACTCCCACAAAGACGTCATCCAGTCCAATTATCGCGGAGCGTTGAGCGCGGTCACCAGAGTTCTTGCCAATTCTGTGGGGCTGGGTGACCACATGCTCGCCTTGACTGGCTGCGGAGCACCTATCGTATCAGGATGACGTCTTTGTGGCGAATTGGAGATGCAAAAAACAGCATCGTTCTTGAAAGGCGCACACGCAGTCTTGTCCAGTGCAGCGTGCAGGAAATTCCGGGCATCTCGCTCATGGTTGGTAGGAGGGACAAAGCATTTCGTTGACTTGCCTTCTTCCCTCCCCTACGCTAACGCGGTGGGTATGCTCAGCGAAACCGTCTCCCCATGGCGGAGATAACCAGGCTCTCCTTAAACCAAATCACCATTGCCAACTGGAGCGTAAGCCAGGCGGTCGAGGGCTGCGTGCGCCACGGCATCCCTTCGATCGCGCTCTGGCGGCACAAGATCGAGGAGGCGGGGCTGGCCTCCTGCGTGCGCCATGTCAAGGATGCCGGGCTGCATGTCTCCAGCGTTTGCCGCGGAGGTATGTTTCCCAGCCTCACTGCGGCCGGCCGGCAAAAAAATCTCGAAGACAACTACCGCGCAGTCGATGAGGCCGCCGCGCTGCATGCAGATTCACTGGTGCTGGTGGTGGGCGGCGGCGCGGAAGTTGGCCTGGCCGAAGCGAGAAAGATGGTCGCCGACGGGGTCGCTGCCCTGGTCCCCTACGCTCGCCAGCACGGCGTAAAACTCGGCCTCGAGCCCCTCCATCCCATGTACGCGGCCGAGCGTTCCGTGCTGGTCACGATCGGCCAGGCGCTCGAACTGGCATCCGCGTTTACCCCGCAGGAAGTAGGCCTGGTCCTGGATGTATTTCACATCTGGTGGGATCCCCAGGTACTGCGCCTTGATCGCCCAATCCAGGGGCAGGATCTACGGCTTCCATGTCAACGACTGGCTGGTTCCCTTGCCTGACCTGCTCCTGGGCCGGGGGATGATGGGCGATGGAGTGATCGATAACCGCATGCTGCGGCATGGCCGTTGACGAGGCCGGCTATGCCGGGCCCATCGAAGTAGAAATTTTCAACCGCATCATTTGGGATAGCGATCCCGACCAGGTATTGCAGCAAATGGTCGACCGCTTCCTGGCATTCGTATAAATATAAGGAGAAAGGTTGCAATCCAATCACAACCTTGAACGCCAGGGATCTGTTGCCGGCTATCGCCCGAACCCTGGAGCTGGCCGCGGAAAAAACCTCCGTCTCGACCGGCGCTGGAAGCCCAGCGACGGGGCCCCTGTCATCACCGTTGCCGGCCGCTACACGGCCCGCAGCTGGACCCAGTGGACCCAGGGATTCCAATACGGCAATGCCCTGCTGTGCTTCGAACTGACCGGAGACCTGGATTTACTGGCCATGGCGCAGCGGCACGTCGTCGCGGACATGGCAGAGCATCTAACCCACATCGGAGTCCACGATCACGGCTTCAACAACATCTCCACCTACGGCAACCTGCGCCGTCTGATGCTCGAGGGCCGCATTCCCGCCAACGAATGGGAGCTGCACTTCTACGAGCTCGCGTTAAAGGTCAGTGGAGCGGTGCAGGCCGCGCGTTGGACTACCCTCAAGGATGGTCTCGGCTACATCTACTCCTTCAATGGCAGCCAGTCCCTCTTTATCGATACCATCCGCACCCTGCGCATCTGTTGTTTCGCGCATATGCTGGGGCACACCTTGCAAGGGGAACAAGACCAGCGAATCGACCTGCTGGACCGTGCGCTCACCCACGCAAAAACCTCGGCCCGCTACAACATCTACTACGGCGAGGGACGCGATCACTACGATGTGCCTGAGCTGCGCGGCCGAACCGTCCATGAAGCGCTCTTCAATCCGGCCAGCGGTGTCTTCCGCGCACCGGCTTCGCAACAGGGCTATTCGCCATTCAGTACCTGGACGCGAGGCCTGGCGTGGAGCATGCTTGGCTTCCCCGAGCTGATGGAGTTCGTGCAGACGCTTAACCAGCCGGAAACGTTAGCCCTTTTCGAGAAGGCCGCGCGCGCCTGCTGTGACTTCTATATCCAACAGGCAAGCGCCCTCGATGGCATCTGCTACTGGGATACCGGTGCGCCGCACCTCTACCGGTTGGGCGACTGGCAGGCCAAAGCGGCCGATCCGTACAACGACTACGAGCCAGTCGACGCCTCTGCCAGCGCCATCGCCGCCCAGGGGTTGATTCGTCTCGGGCATCTGCTTGGAGCCGCGGGCGAAGCCTACACCCAGGCTGGGCTGACCATCGCCGCGCGCTTGCTGCAGGAACCTTATCTCTCGGTCCAAGCCGATCACGAGGGGCTGCTGTTGCACAGCATCTACCATCGCCCGAACGGATGGGACTACATCCCTCCCGGGGCCAAGGTGCCATGCGGTGAGTCCAGCATGTGGGGAGACTACCATCTGCTGGAGCTTTGCCTGCTGATCACCAGGATCGCGAACTCCGGTTATTACACTTTCTTCGGAGCCAGACCATGCGGGTTGAAGACAAGGTGGCGCTGGTTACCGGCGGCACCCGAGGCATCGGTCTGGGCATTGCCCGCAAGCTGGCGGAAGCCGGCTTCACTCTTGCCATTACCGGCAGGCGCCCAGCCGATCAAGTGCAACCGGTACTGGAGCAGTTAAAGAAACACAGCCGGCATTCCATCTATGTGCAGGCCGATGTTGCGTCGGCTTCTGACCGGCAGCAACTTTTAGAGACCATCGAAGCACAGCTTGGCAGGTTGGATGTTCTGGTCAACAACGCTGGGATCGCGCCGCGCGTCCGGGCCGATGTGCTCGAAGCCAGCGAGGAAAGCTTCGATGAGGTGATCGCGACCAATCTTCGCGGGCCCTATTTTCTCACCCAGAGCGTCGCCGCCTGGATGATTCGCCAACCCTGCGGCACACCGTTCGATCATCAATATCAGTTCTGTGTCGGCCACGGTCGCCAGCGTGAACCGGGGCGACTACTGCATCTCCAAGGCGGGCATCGCCATGGCAACCAAGCTGTGGGCGGTGCGCCTGGCGGAGTACGGCATCGGTGTCTACGAAGTGCGTCCCGGCATCATAGAAACCGACATGACCGAAGGGGTTAAGAGCAAGTACGACGCTCTGATCGAAGGCGGTATCCTGCTCCAGAAGCGCTGGGGAACTCCGGAGGACGTGGGTACAGCGGTCAGCGTGCTGGCGCGCGGGGAAGTTCCTTATGCAACCGGAGCGGTGCTGGTTCTGGATGGCGGTCTAACCTTGGCGAGACTATAGATGAAATGGATGAAGGAGTCGCGGGCGGTCCTCGGGTGCAATCAGCATCGAGGCCCCCACGGAAACAGTATCGCCGCGGTGGGGGTTCGCCGTCTGTTCCGGAATCCTGGGCTGGATCCTCGATGCGTTCGACTTTTTCGTGCTCGTCTTCCTGGTGGATGTTCTCGCCAACAACTTTCACGTCGGCAAGGGCGACATCGTCTGGACGATTACCATCACCCTGGCGATGCGGCCGGTAGGCGCGGTGGTCCTTGGTTCCCTGGCCGATCGCTATGGCCGCCGCCGTCCCTTGATCGCCTGCGTCCTGTACTTCTCCATCATCACCGCGCTCACTCCGTTCGCGCCCAGCTACGTGGTGTTCGTTGTCCTGCGCGCTCTTTACGGCATCGGCATGGGCGGATACTGGGGTATCGGCGCCTCGCTGGTGATGGAGAGCTCTCCGAAACGATGGCGCGGGCTGTTCTCTGGAATCATGCAGGCCGGCTATTCCGTTGGATACCTGCTGGCGGCGGTCGCTCTGCGCGTCATCGAACCACGTTTCGGTTGGAGGTGGATGTTTCTTTGCGGT
The DNA here is from genome assembly GCA_963757515.1 of uncultured Acidobacteriaceae bacterium. Classification (GTDB taxonomy): domain Bacteria; phylum Acidobacteriota; class Terriglobia; order Terriglobales; family Acidobacteriaceae; genus PALSA-350. The sequence goes on from CAVWRV010000006.1 coordinate 91,717, forward strand.
CTGGGGCTCGCCGCCGCTGATCGCAGTGCTTACCTTGCTCTCTCCCGAGTCTTCCTCCTGGCAGAAGCACCGCCTGGCCAGCATTGGGGAAGTGGTCCGGGTGCTTTGGCAGCACAAGAAGGACTTCGTCTACCTGGTGCTGATGATGACCGCCATCACTTGCCTTTCGCACGGCACCCAGGATCTCTATCCGGATTTTCTCAAGACGCGTGCACCGCTTTTCGAATGCCGTGGTGTCGAACCTCGCGATCCTGTACAACGTCGGAGCCATCCTGGGTGCGCTGGTGATCGGTCATTACTCGGACCGCCTGGGCCGGCGCTACGCCATCATCCTGGCTTTGTTCCATCTGTGCGCTTTCCATTCCGCTATGGGCCTTCGGTTCGACGATCGTGATGCTTGCCATTGGATCGTTCATCATGCAATTCGGTGTGCAGGGAGCCTTTGGGGTGATTCCTGCGCATCTGAATGAACTTTCCCCCAGCAGTGTGCGTAGTTTGTTCCCCGGCGTCGTTTACCAGCTTGGTGTATCTGTTTGCGGCGCCGTCGGTGGTGGTGGAGTTCGCCCTGCGCAAGCATCTCGGCTATCAATGGGCCCTGACCGTCTTTGAAATCTGCGTAATTTTCTGTCTCTTCCTGATTTTCGGCTTTGGTCCGGAGCGGAAAGGCCACGATTTCCATGCCTAGCAATTCAATTCTTGTCGCCCGTACCGTCCGACTGAAGCGGTGAGGCCAGCCAGACGGGTTCGGGCTCCAAGCGTACGGCAAAGCGGGAGGCCACCGACGCAATGACCTGGTCGCGCAAGGCCGTCATCTCGGCCGCGCTGGCGCCGCCGCGGTTGATGAGCGCAAGCGTATGGCGGCTGGAGATTCCTGCGTTGCCGAGCGCATACCCCTTTTGATAGCCAGCCCGCTCGATCAGCCATGCGGCGGAGAGCTTTACCTGGCTGTCCTGCGCCGGATACGCGGGGATGCTCCGCTTATCGATCCTCAGTTCCTCGGCCAGCGAATCAAGTACCGTTACCGGCACGACCGGGTTTTTGAAGAAGCTACCGGCACTCCGGCAGTCCGCGTCGCCGGCCACTAGCAGCATTCCTTTCTGCGCGCGGATGGAGCGGACCGCGTCGCGAACCTCGACCAGCGTGGGCGCCACTAAGATCGCGGGCGGCGAAGTACCGGGCAAGGTCGGCGTAGACGAAGTTGGGGGGACCATGCTTGCGCAGGGCGTAGTCCACACGGCTTACTACATAGCGTTCCCGTTGGGTGCTGTTGAAGATGCTACGGCGGTAGGAAAACCCGCAGGAGGCAGCAGGTAAGTTGACGAATTCGGCTGTCTTCCGATCGAACGCGCGTACCGTTACGATGGTTTGTGAAACTTCCTGCCCATAGGCGCCTACGTTCTGCACCGGCGTGCCGCCCACGGTGCCGGGAATGCCGGAGAGGCACTCAACCCCGGCACTGTCCGCGGCAACGGCATAGGCGACCAGACCATCCCAGTCTTCTCCTGCCGCAGCGGAGACGATCAGGCGGTCGCTCTCCGGCGTGGACTGGATGCCGCGCAGAGCGATGCGCAGGACGAGACCGGAGAAGCCGGCGTCAGAAACCAGCAGGTTGCTGCCACCGCCCAGAACGAAGAGCGGCAAATGGCGCTCGCTCGCAAAAGCGATGCCGGCGGCGATATCGTCTTCGCTCGCTGCCTCGGCAAACCAGCGCGCGGGACCGCCAATCTGAAAGGTGGTGTACGGGGCCAGCGGTACTTGCTCAAGGAACTGCATTTTCCATCAAGGTATATCAGGAGCGGACCGGGCATATGACTGGCGAAACCAGGATGGAATCTTTACAATCAAAGCAGTGTTGCAAGGAGCGAGCATGTATCCCGAGATCATGGTTATACCGATGCGCGAAGAGCTTACCCGCGCAGGCATCAAAGAAGCGCGGACCGCAGAGGAAGTCGACGCGGCGTTGGCAAAGCCAGGCACCACGCTGCTGGTGGTCAACTCGATCTGTGGCTGCGCCGCAGGCAAGATGCGCCCGGGCGTCAGGCTGGCCCTGCAGAATAAGGTCCTGCCCGACCAGGCAATCACCGTATTCGCGGGACAGGATCGCGAAGCCACGGAGCGTGCCCGATCCTATTTCGAAGGTCACCCTCCGACTTCTCCGGCTATCGCCATCCTGCGCGACGGCAAGCTGGTGTACCTGATGCAGCGTTCCGCCATCGAAACCGCAACCGCGCCCATGATCGCCCAGGAACTGACCCGGGCCATGAACGAGCTGTGCTCCAAGACGACCGCATAGAACACAAGACTCGCTAAAGCTTTCGCGGACAGGGACCATGCTGGGCGAGTAGTTGTTCGATGCTGCGCGGCCCCTGCGTCTTTGGATCGCCAGGACTCCTGCACGGTGGCATGCGGCTCGGGATGAGCCTTGTCCATCTGCTCCTGGTAGACAAAGGTGATGATCCGGTCCTCCGGCTCATCGCGCCAGACGTTCCCTTGCCCGTCGCGGCGGCTGGATCCGGAGACCCAACCAGCCGGCGTCAAATGCCATTCAGTCCATTGCCTGCTGATGGCCATGCTCTCTCCAACCTCGCATTGCCTACGATGACGATTTAGGGTAACAGGACGAAAGGCCGCACTCTATCTATATGACAACGACCGAAGAAACTGCGTCTCCTCGCCGTAAGCGATCGCTGTTCAAAGGGTTTCTCGCCGGAGCCATCGGGGGTTTGGCGGGAGCGGCAGCGAAGGCCGCGGGCGAGGCAGTGTACCCACCGCGGACCCAAGGGCAGATTCCTCCTCCCGCAGTGCTGGTGAATCGAATGGCGGACCGTCCCCTGAGCGAGAAGGAGGAGGAGGTCTCGGTGCGGGCAATTCACTGGGGTTTTGGAGCTCTGGTGGGTGGCGTGTACGGAGCGGTGGCGGAGTATCAGCCTGCAGTGACCGGGCGGCTTGGAGCCAACTTCGGCTTGACCCTCTGCGGGATCACGCACGCGTCCGCATTACCCATGATGGGCTTGACGGAAAGCCCGGAAAACCAACCTGCGCGCGAGCATGCCAGCGAACTGGTGACCCACGCCATCTACGGCGTGACCACCGAGGTGGTTCGCCGTCTGGCGCGAAGAATGGTCTAAAAGGTTTGCAGCCGGCCGCTGTGACCGGCTGCAAATCTGTGTGCCTTACGCGATCCGGTCGATCTGTTCGCCGGGCAGCGCCTGCTCTGCTTTCCGGGTGGTGATCAGTACCGCTGGAGTGGCGAAGGCCGGCATAGACGATTGCGGCAACGATCGCGCCCACGAACGGCGCGACAATAAACATCCATAACTGTTGCAGGGCCCAACCGCCGACAAAGATCGCCGGGCCGATGCTCCGCGCCGGGTTGACGGAAGTGTTGGTGATGGGAATCCCGACCAGATGAATCAGGGTCAGCACCAGGCCGATGGCCAAGCCGGCAAAACCAACCGGAGCAGCTGATGTCCGTTGCTCCCAGTACAGTGAGGACGAGAAACATGGTGAGGACGGTCTCAGCGACAAAGCCGGCAGCCAGCGAGTAATGATCCGGAGAGTGCAGGCCGTAGCCGTCGGCCCCGAGGCCGCTTACCGAGGCGCTGTAGCCACCCGGAAGGCCGTTGGCGATGAACAGGATGACTGCGGATGCGATGACCGCGCCGATCACTTGCGCCACCATGTAGGCGGCCGCGTCCCGGGCATTGATCTTCTTGGCAAGAAAGACTCCCAGCGTGACCGCCGGATTCACGTGGCAGCCGGAAATGGGCCCGATGGTGTACACCATGGCGAGCAGTGAAAGCCCGAAGGCCGCAGAGATGCCGGCAAAGCCGATGTGGCTCCCCGCAAGCACCGCACTGCCGACGCCCCCGAAAACCAGGACAAACGTACCGACCAGTTCCGCAAAATACTTGTTCATGGACGCCTCCTCTTAGGCCAGAGAAGTATAAGGCCATTTGCCCATTTCTAAGTGCGAATATTCGTAGGATTTCACGTAGCGGTTTCCAAACGTGAACCCGCTTAGGTCGAAGTATACGGCCATTTCCCGATTTCGAAGTGCGAATATTGTGAAAGCTTAGCGCGTGCGGCCGGTGGTTTCCGCCGGGCTCATGGCCTGCACTTTGCTGTGCTTGATGCTGTAACTGAAATAGATTCCCAAGCCGATGATCAGCCAGACGATCAGCACCTCCCAGGTGAGGAGCGGAAGCTTGATCATGAGATAGAAGGCGCTACACATGCCGAGGATGGGAACCAGGGGAACCAGCGGCGTCCTGAAGGGCCGCTCCATGTTGGGGTGGCGGCGGCGCAGGATCCAGACCCCGGCACAGACGATGGTGAAGGCGAGCAGCGTGCCCATATTCACCAGCGCGGCAAGCTTATCGATAGGAAGCAGAGCGGGGAGAAAGGCGACGATCGTGCCCACGACGATGTTCGAAATCCACGGGGTGCGGAACTTGGGATGAACGGCCGAAGCCCATTTCCATAACAGCCCGTCCTTGGACATGGAATAGAAGACGCGCGACTGGCCCAGCAGCATCACCAGCATGACGGTGCCCAGGCCGAAGACGGCGCCAATCTTGACCAGCAGGCTGCCCCAGGTGACGCCGGTGACATCGATGCCCACAGCCACCGGATCGCTGACATCCAGGCTGCGGTAATTGACCAGCCCGGTGAGCACGGTGGAAACCAGGATGTACAAGATGGTGCAGACGACCAGCGAGCCCAGGATGCCGATGGGCATGTCGCGCTGCGGGTTGCGCGCCTCCTGGGCTGCAGTCGAAACCGCGTCGAAGCCGATGTAGGCAAAGAAAACCGACGCCGCGCCGGCGGTGATACCTCCAAAGCCAAATACGCCCGGGCCCTGCGATGGAGGAATGAAGGGATGCCAGTTGACCCGGCCGAGTTCAGGGTGGTGAAACAGATAGCCGCCGCCCAAGAACCAGGAAGATGCCCACGATGGTCAGCTTAACGATCACGATGGCGGAGTTGAGGTTGGCCGATTCCTTGATGCCGATGACCAGGACCGCGGTGACGATCAGGATGGCAAAGAAGGCGACAAAGTTGAAGATGCCGGCGACGTGGGGCAAAGCTGGCGGCGTTGACGGTAGAAGGAAGCGACGCCGCGGGTTGCCATTTATCGCCATATAAATAGAGCACATTCCCATAGGTGGTGGTGAACTGGGGCGGCAGGTGGATGTGTAATTGCTGCAGCAGGCTCACGAAATATCCGGACCAGCCGGAGGCCACGGTGGCGGCGCCGAAGGCGTATTCGAGGACCAGGTCCCAGCCGATGATCCAGGCGACCAGCTCGCCCAGGGTGGCATAGCCATAGGTGTAAGCGGAGCCGGCGATGGGAATAATGGAGGCGAACTCCGAATAGCAGAGCCCGGCAAAGGCGCAGGTGATGCCGGCAAAGACAAAGCTGAGCGCGACCGCAGGGCCGGCATGGAGCGCAGCGGCCTGGCCAGTCAGCACGAAGATGCCCGCGCCGATAATGGCGCCGATGCCGAGGGTTATGAGGTTGACCGGGCCGAGAGAGCGCCTGAGCGTGTGTTCCCCCACCTCGTAGGCTTCTTTGGTGAGTGTCGAGAGGGGTTTCGTTGCCAGGAATCTAGGCATCGGGTCCGGATCATCCTCCAGTTAGTTGTTGATGGTTGTATGTTCTATACCGTTTTCCGGTAAGCGTGTCCAGAGTGATTTGATTTCGTTGGATCAACTGATACTGCGCCGGGAGGTTGCGAAACCAGGGTGGGCAGCAACGCGTGAGATGAATAACCAGTATTACTGAAAGTAGCCCAGGTGCGTTGCATCCTTGGTAACTGCTGTTGGAGCAAAGAATAAAGCCCAGTCCCCTGGGACGGGTGCCCCATGTTCGCCCCAGCGTAGGTGGGACGAAAAAGACGGGGCGTAGCCCCTTCCAACGCTATGGCTATAATAGCCATAAAGGGCAGACTCGATGCGCAGCGTCAACATTGCCGAACTCAAAAACCGTCTCAGCACCTATATAACTTTCGCGCGGGGTGGTGAAGAAATCATTATTCGGGACCGTAATCTGCCTGTGGCCAAGCTGATTCCGTTCTCAGCGGGCGGTGCAAGCGAAGATGAACTGTTGCTCGTGGCAGCAGGCAAAATGCGTCTTCCAGAGGTTCCTCTCGACGTCGACGAGCTTTGGAAAATTAAGACTGGGAGCGTCGGTGACAGCGATGCGATTGCGGCTCTCCTCCAAGACCGGAATGAAGGACCGTGAAAAAGGCGGGTGTACTGTCGACAGCTTTCTGGGATTCCAGTGCACTGGTGCCGTTGTGCATTCAAGAGAGCACGAGCCGCCAGGTTCGATCTCATTTGCGAAAGTTTGCGCCGGTCGTGTGGTGGGCAAGCCCGGTGGAAGTGCACAGTGCAGTGGCCAGACTCCATCGAAGCGGAGCAGTGAACGACATGGAAAAGCAAGGCGCTCTAAGCAGACTCGCGATGCTGCGCCGGGGCTGGAGGGAAATTCTACCCGACGATCCTCTTCGCGAGTTGGCTGGCAGTCTTTTGGATGTCTATACGTTGCGTGCGAGCGACAGTCTACAGTTGGCGGCAGCTCTCACATGGTGTCAGCAACGGCCTGCCCAACGAAGATTTATCTCTGGCGATCAACGGCTTTGTGATGCGGCCGAGGCTCCGTCATTGATTGCCTTTCGGCTACAGCGGTGGTGTCCGAAATGGCTATTGTTGTGCCCCCGGGCCGATCAGTGCCCTGAGTGGCATTAGAGGGCCTACGGGAATATACTCGGAGTCCATCAACTGCTCCTTCTCAAGCGGCAGCGTCTCCACAATGGCCCGTGCTTCGTCCTCATTCCTCGCGTCGACCAGGAAAATGACCCCTTTGCCGTCGCCGCGTGAATACCACTCACGGATTTTTCCGTCCAGGTAGAGCTTGACCGTTGCTCGGATCTCGGAAGGAATGACCGCCATTACCTGTTGAAAAGTGACGCCCTGTTTTGGAGTCTGAATCACGAGGACTGCGGTAGTTTTGGGGACAGCAATGCCGGGCAGGCCTCCGGGCTGTGATTGGGCGCCGGATGCTATAGGTAGCATTGCAAGGAGAACTGGGATCATGAATTTCATCGCTTAACCTCTCGATCAGTCTGGATTGATTGCAACAAGAAAGAGTACGAACGTACTCTTTCAGGACAAAAAAATTATGCTTCAGTGAAAAACTTTACAAAAAAGTTCCTCGCCTCTACTAACCTCTGCTCACGTGCATGGGCGTCGGAAGTAATCCGGGCCATCATCAGCACTCCCGCCATGCTGGAGAACAATAACCTGCACTTCGCCAGTCTCTCTTCTCGCGTCCGACCAGGAACAAATGGCAGCAGCCGCTCACGATAAGCGTCTAGCGCCGCCTCAATACGCTTCCGCACGGCCAACGGTTTCCGTGCGAGTTCTGGCCCGAGGGCGGAGAGCACGCAACCAGTTCCCGGCGAATTCGCGTGCCGCGTGCTTAGATAGCGCTCGATCATGGCCCGCAAAGCCTGCCCTTCCGGGGCTGACTCCGCCACCTCCACCATGCTCCTGCCCATTTCGTCGAATGCCCGCGCCACCGCTTCGACGAACAGGTCGTCCTTACTCTGAAAATGCCGGTAGAACCCCCCTTTCGTGAGGCCTACCTTCCTCATTACCGTCCCGATACCGCTACTGTCACCCCCGTTTTCGCGGAACGAGCGAGCGGCTACGGAAAGAATGTTCTCGTGGTTCTGCGCTTTGTGCTCAATCGAGTACCGCATTTCATAAGAGTATGACCGTAATCTAACATCTGTCAAGATCATTATTGGGCCTACCGCTGCCGTGCGCTACAGACTCAGGCGGAGTTCAACAAAAGTGTGGAATGTTACCGCGCAGGTTCTTCTGCTCTCTCGTCAGCTAAAAGTCTCAAGCAGCCGATCACGCACCGTATCGAGAATCCGCTGCCGCACGGCCAATTCCGGCATGGTTCGTGCAATCGCAATGGTTCCGACCATCGATGTCATGATCATCAGGAAGTTTGCACTCTTTTCCTCTTCCGTTCGTCCGGGCATAAATGGGATCAGTTCTTCACGGAATTTCAAGATGGCCCGAGAAATGCGCTTTTTCATTGGGGGAAGAGTTCGAGCAATGTCCGGAGCAAGTGCAGCAATCGGGCAACCATGGTCTGCACCATCACATCGTTCGAGTGAAAGGTAGGTAGTAATCATCGCTTTCCATGGGTCCCGTGCGCCAGACCGTTCCGCAGCATCGATCAGCGTCTCCGTTAGCTCACGGAGGCTCTCCTCGATAGCTTCGACGACGAGGTCGTCACGGCTTGAAAAGTGCCTGTAGAAGCCACCAACAGTTAACCCAGACGCTTTCATCAATGTCGCAACCGCAGGTCCGTTCAGACCCTTCCGGCGCAGTTGACGGGAAGCGCTTTTCACGATGCGGCGGTGAGTTTTTGCTTTGTGCTCAGTGTCATAACGCATACGATCAGATTATATATGTAATCCAACAATCTGCCGCGCGCCGCCTTAAAAGATGGCTTATGTGCTTTCCCTCATTCCGGCTGTCAATGGGTTCAAGAGATTTCGCACGCGAAAGCCCGAAGTCGCGGATCGGCTAACATTCATTTAGAGGCGGCGACATAAACGCCAAGTCCGATCATTCCCACTCCGGACGCGGTGCGCTGTTTCTTGATGAAATTGGGATTTCCCGCAAGTCTCCGCGCGATCAGGGCCGCGTCGCTCACATCAGCTACAACGATCTCCGCGCCTTGGGCCTTCAGTTGAGCGCTGCGGCGATCTTCCCGATGCACCATCGCCCGAACCGGATAGTCCGCTTTCAGCAACTCGCTAACTACAGCGCTGCCGGTCTTGCCTGTTGCGCCAGTCACAATAATCCTTGGCTTGATCATGAATCCTCCTCAATTTGTAAGATCCTGGGGAACGCCGGGAACGAGGGATCCGGTCAGGAAGCAACTGCACTGCGGGCTTCGGTCTGCAGCGTTTTGGGCTGACCACGCAACATCAGATAGAAGGCAATCACGTGCGTAATCATCAGTACCGGTACATAGATGACGACGATCGCGTAGGTTGAGCCCAATTCCCCTGAAACGGCTGGAAGAGAGAGCTTAACCCCGTGGTAATAATCGACGATGATGTCGATCGCTCCCGCTAGATTGAAGGCAACGACCAGCGGCCAGAAGAAGGAACGTATTCGTATCGTGAATAGCGCCAAGATCGTCAACAGTCCGGTGACAAAGTCGCCGTACGCAGCGAATGGCGCAAACCCTTGAGGGAGGCCGTGGCCTGCTACGCCTGGCAGGATGAATACGAGGCCGAAGAAGCGAAAGCTGTGGAGCGTCGCAATTGCGCGTTGCGCATCGACGGCGTTCATCGCCTTGAGCTTAGGAAGGATGTACGTGCTGGTACAAAGCAGCCACGCTACATAACCCAACCCGAGATGCAAGTTGAAAATGATTGAAGGCGACATTCTGCTTCCTTTCAGATTTGGGGTCTTCGATCTAGCACATGAGATTATATGCATAATTCTATGGATTCAGATTCTTTTCGTTCCAACCCAGAGCAAGTGTGTACGCCACGAGGTTTGCAACTAAAGACTGGACAGACCGAGAGTCGACCCAGGAACGTTGTGACCGCCTGACAGAACATGCGTCTATCGTGTAGAAGAGCATTTAGGGAAAACGCCGCAAGCCGCAAACCATCCCCAGAGACGGCCTCTCCGGGGGAATTCGGGCGCATACGGCGCTTATTGTGCAACAAACACCGAACGCAGCAATGGGTGGAGCTATCAGGGGTATCGACCCCATCCCGTGCTGTTGCAGGTCAAGGTTTCAGGCTGACAAAGAATTCCTCTACTCGATTGCCCGGGTTGGGGATCAGATCAGAGATGACCGCTACCGAATCCGCGCCGGCTTCGATAACAGCGGCGCAGTTGGCCCGGTTGATGCCTCCAATGGCGACCAGCGGCTTCGTCAGTCATGGCCCGGGCCGCTCGGACCCCCTCCAGACCAACTACGGGGTCGGGAACCTGCTTGGACAGAGTCGCAAACACGGGCCCGATGGCAACGTAGTCCGCCGGACCCTCCGCCGCGCTGAGGAGCTGGCTCTCGCCGTGCGTAGATACGCCTATCAGAACATTCGGCCCCAGCGCGGCGCGGACTTCGGCCGGAGAAAGATCCTCCTGGCCGACATGGATCCCCTCATAGCCCGCAGCCCGCACCAGCGACGACTCGGTCGTTCAGGATCAAACAGCTGTCGGACGGGGGGAAGATCCGGCGCAGCAGCGCTGCCCGCTCCAGCACCACCTCGTCCGAGGCCTCTTTATCGCGGTATTGCAGGAAGCGGATGCCGGCCTGCGCGCAGTTCGCGGGCAAAGCCTTCGATCGAAAGCCCGGCCCGCAGCAGCAGGCCCGCATCCAGAATGGGATACAGGCGCGGGCAGCTTACACTGGACTCGCGGCGAAGTTTCTCCCGTTCGAAGAAGCGCTCCATGAACTTGGTGTCAAAGGTTCCCTCGCGGAATTCCGGGTCATCCAGGATGCGGCGGTGCAGAGGAATCGTGGTGTGGATGCCCTCCACCACGAACATCTCGAGCGCACGCGACATGCGCGCCATGGCCTCCGCCCGGTCTTTGCCATGGACGATCAGCTTGGCGATCAGCGAATCGTAATAAGGCGGCACGATGCCTTCGGCGTACTGCGCCGTATCCACGCGCACGCCGTTGCCCCCAGGCACGTTGAAGGCGGTGATGCGGCCGGCGGAGGGGGTGAACTTCTCCGGATGCTCGGCGTTGACCCGGCACTCGATGGCGTGGCCGCGAATGGGCAACGATTCGGGAAGAATGCTGGCCAGGGTTTCGCCCGCGGCAATGCGCAGCTGCGCTTTCACCAGGTCAATGCCGGTCACCATCTCGGTGACCGGATGCTCCACCTGGATGCGGGTGTTCATCTCGATGAAGTAGAGCTTGCCGTCCTCGTCCATGAGGAACTCAACCGTACCGGCGTTCTGATAGCCGATGGCGGTCAGACATCGTTTGAGCGTCTTGGCAATGTCTTCGCGGATTCTGGGCGTGACCTGCAGCGAGGGCGCCTCTTCAATCAGCTTCTGGTGGCGGCGTTGGATGGAGCACTCACGCTCGCCCAGCGAGACCACGTTGCCGTGCTCGTCGGCCAGGATCTGGAACTCGATGTGGCGGGGCCGCTCAATGAATTTCTCCATGTACAGGTCGCCGTTGCCGAAGGCATTCGACGCTTCGGTGTGGGCCGCCTGGTAGAGCTGGGGCAGCTCCTCCTCGGAGCGAACGACGCGCATGCCGCGTCCACCACCGCCCGCGGAGGCCTTGAGGATGACCGGAAAGCCAACCGAGCGCGCCCAAGCCACGGCCTCTTCCTCATTCTGCAGCACGCCTTCGGAACCAGGCAGGATGGGCACCTTCGCCCTCTTCATCGCCTGGCGCGCTTTATCCTTCTCGCCCATAAGCCGCATGGCTTCGGGAGGGGGCCCGATGAATTTGATATTCGACGCGCGGCACACCTCGGCGAAGTTCGCGTTCTCGCTCAGCAGGCCGTAGCCGGGGTGGATGGCATCGACATCGGCGATTTCCGCAGCCGAGATGACGGCGGGGACATTCAGATAGCTCTCCGCCGACCGCGGCGGGCCGATGCAGATCGCTTCATCGGCAAAACGGACGTGCAGCGAGTTGCGGTCCGCCTCGCTGTAGATGGCAACCGTGCGAATGCCTAGTTCTTTGCAGGCGCAGATGACGCGAAGTGCGATTTCGCCGCGGTTGGCAATGAGCAATTTTCGAAACATAGGTTCCATTCAACGCCCGTTCTTCGTACAGTTGCGGTTACGTTTACACCGCGGAAGGATCTAGCGCAGCCGCAGAGCGAAAAGTGGCTGGCCGTACTCCACCGGCTGGCCGTTGGTGACCAGACGCTTGACCACTTCCCCGGCTGCATCCGATTCGATCTCGTTCATCAGCTTCATGGCTTCGACGATGCACAGCACCTGGCCGCTCTCGATCTCGTCCCCGATCTTGACAAAGGCAGGGGCGCCCGGAGAAGACGACTCGTAGAACGTGCCCACGATGGGCGACTTCACGATATGCAGTGCTCCTCCTCTGGCTCGGCAGCCGGCGCAGCCGCCGCAGCCGCCGAGGCGGAGGAAGCCACAGCGTGGATGCCCTGCGAGAGCGCGGGCGCCGTCATGCTGCCCGGGGGACAACAACTGCCCCAGGCGGGCCATATCGAGAGCCGAAGCAGGCGGCCTGCGCCGGCTGGCCGAACTTCAAGCGGATCTTGAGATCGCCGCGTTCAAATTCGAACTCGCCGATATCATTTTCTTTCAGGAACTCGATCAGTTCCCTCAACTCTTTTATTTCATCAGGCGTCATGAATCTCTCGTCTGCTTCAGAGTTGCGTCCAACCGGTGGATGCCGGCGTCAAAACCTGCCCGCCCTGCCGGGTAACGGCAACCATATCCTCGATGCGCACTCCAAAATGACCTGCAAGGTAGACGCCGGGTTCGATAGTGACGACCATTCCCGGCAAAAGGGACTGCGACTGGTCCGCGGCAATGCGGGGTGCTTCATGGATCTCGAGCCCGACGCCATGACCGGTGGAGTGAGTAAAGTACTCAGCCAAGCCAGCCTTGCGAAGGACGCTGCGCGCTGCTTCGTCTACTTCTCCACAGGAGACTCCAGGCTTGACCGCTTCCACGGCCGCCTGTTGCGCCTCCCGCACAGAATCATACGTGAAGCGCTCCCGGCGCGTTGGCTTCCCCAGGAAGACAGTGCGCGTCATGTCTGAACAATAACCTTTGAGAATAACACCGAAGTCGAGGGTTACGAAGCCTTTACGGGGCAGCCGCTGGGCGGTCGCGCGGCCATGGGGCAAGGCGGAACGCGGGCCGCTGGCGACGATGGTCTCAAAGGACATGCCTTCGGCTCCGCGCGCCCGGGCGCTGTGCTCCAGCAGTGCGGCCACGGCCGTCTCCGGCATTCCCGGCTGGAGCTGGGGCAGGAGTTCGTGGAACAGCTCCACGCCCAGATGAGCCGCCTGCTTCATCAGCCGGAGCTCATCTTCGTCTTTAATCAGGCGAAGATCGCGCACCAGCGGCTGGGCTAGGGGCTGGAAGAAGCCGCGGCGCCCCGGAGGCAGAGCTTTGCGGTAAAGCGCCAGGTCGGCAACCGTGGTCGTTTCCGGGTCAAAGGCGCAGTGCTTGACTCCGCTCGATGCCAGCCAGCGGCAAGACTCATCGCGTGCGGACTTGGCCGCGATCACCACCCGTGCTGCGCTTGTCTCCTGCCGCGCCTGGGCGATGTAGCGGCCGTCGGTAAACATGGCGGCGCGGTTGGGGGTAATGGCAAGGAAGGCGTTGGACCCGGTAAAGCCGCAGAGATAGCGCACATCGGCCAGATGGGTGACCAGCAAGCTGTCGATGCCCCGTTGCTTCATCTGGCGGCGCAAGCCGCGGAGCCTGGATGCGTGATTCATCGCTCTGTGATATCATCACGCGTGATTCATCTGCTCAGGTATACCAGATGTTTGCCGCAGCTCACTGTAGCCAGTACACTTAGAGTGCAAGGAAAGGTCGTTCATCCCCATGCTCGTGGTCATGAAACCGCAGGCCACGCCGGAAGAAATTCAGGCCGTCTGCGAGCAGATTCAGCTGTTGGGCTTTCGCGCCCATCCCATGCCCGGCGCACAACGCACGGCCATCGGAATCACCGGTAATAGCGGCGCTGTCGATCAGGGCGACCTCGAAGAGCTCTCCGGCGTCGCGGAGGTGATCAGGGTCTCGAAACCCTACAAGCTGGTCAGCCGCGACGTAAAGCAAGAGGACACCGTCATTAGCTTCCCCGGCACCAATGCGAGCATCGGCGGCCGGGACCTGGCGGTGATTGCCGGACCGTGCTCCATCGAATCCCGGGAGCAGGCTTTTGCGGTGGCGGAGCAGATCGCCCGCGCAGGAGCCCAGTTCTTTCGCGGCGGCGCTTACAAACCGCGCACTTCCCCCTATGCTTTCCAGGGCATGGGCGAAGACGGGCTGAAGATCATGGCCGAGATACGGGACAAGTTCGGCCTGCGGATTGTTACCGAGGCGCTGGACAACGAGAGTCTCGACCTGGTTGCGGAGTACGCCGATGTGATCCAGATCGGGGCCCGCAACATGCAGAATTTTTCCCTGCTCAAGCGCGCCGGCCGGACCCGCAAGCCGGTTCTGGTGAAGCGCGGCATGTCCGCGACCCTGGACGAGCTCCTGATGGCTGCCGAGTACGTGATGAGCGAAGGCAACTACCAGGTGATTCTGTGCGAACGCGGGGTACGCACGTTCGCCGATCACACCCGCAATACGCTCGACCTGAGTATCGTGCCGGCGGTGCAGCGGCTTAGCCATCTGCCCATCATCGTCGACCCCAGCCATGGCACGGGCAAACGCAACATGGTTCTGCCGCTGGCTCGGGCGGCGGCCGCGGTAGGGGCCGACGGCCTGATGATCGAGGTGCACCACCAGCCGGATAAGGCCCTCTCCGATGGCGCACAATCCATGTATCCCGACCAATTCGTTGAACTGATGGATGAGATATCCCAGATCGCCGGCGGCCGTTCACCGGTCTGTGCCCCGCGGGATCACGGTCGCCGAGCCCACCCCGCTGCTGAATGTTGCCGGGTGCCACAGCACGCATTTGCCGCTAGCTTGCCCTGGCTGGTCCTGATCACGCTGGGCGCAGCCGGTTGCCGGCAAGGGGATTTCCCTAACTATCCCGCGAATTATCGCGAATACGCCTACATCAGCAATGGCGGCAGCAATACCGTAACTGTGCTCGACGTGGTGAACATGCGCCAGGACCGGGTGATCGCCGTCGGCGCCGGCCCGTCAGGGCTGGCGGTGAACCCTCGCCGGAATGAGGTATACGTGGTGAACTCCGGCAGCAATACTGTCACCGTGATCAATGCGGAAAGCAACACCGTCGCGGCTACCATTCGCGTCCAACGGCGGCCCTACTTCATCGACGTGGATGCGCAGGGCGAGCGCGCCTATGTCGCCAATTCGAAATCCAACAATGTTTCGGTTTTGGATCTTGCGCGTCGCCGCGAGATTGGCGTCATTGGCGCCGGTGAGGGGCCCGGGATGGCTCGCATCGCGAACGACGGAAAGACGCTGGTGATTACCAATCACGACAGCGGCAGCGTCAGTATCGCCGACGTGCATTCGTTCAAAGTAAGAAGCAGCTTCGATCATTGCCCGGGGGCAACGGATGCCATCATCCTGCCTGACTCCTCCAAGGCTTTTATCACCTGCTCCGGAGGACACCAGATCATGGTGATCGGACTGGCCCACTCCACGGGCAGCTATCCTCGCCCCGCCGACGTTCTTCTTAGCTTTTCTTGATGTAGGCAAGACCCCGCTTCACATCGCCCTGAAGCCCGATGGCGGGGAGGCGTTCGTTTCCAATTACGACAGCGACACCATCTCCGAACTCACCACCTCGTCCAATGAAGTGGGCGGCGCGTACCTGATGGGGGCACACCCCGTGCGCGGGTTGGTAAGCGCGGACAACTCGCTCTTGTATGTGAGCGATTTCAGTGCGGGCCGAGTGGGTGTTTACAGCATCGACGATGGCAAGCTGATCCGTCCGGGGGTCAAAGTGGGCGAGGGTCCTGACGCCCTGGCCTTTTCCGCCTCCGGCCGTTTTCTTCTGGTGGTGAATGCGCAATCAGGGGATATTGCTGTGGTGCGCACCGGCACTAACCCTGCTTCCCTGCTCACGCTCTTCCCCGCCGGACGCGCGCCGAATGACATTGTCGTGAAGGCTTTCCTGGTCCGGTAGGGCCGGCGTACAACTGCACTCTGACGAAAACATCTCCACGAGAGGTCCGCTGAACAGCAGGTCCCTCCACTATGCTGCGCTCCCCCGGATTTCCTGTGGAACTTGTTGGCGTTGGCGAACTTCATGCTGCTTTCCTTACTGAAAGCAGCACACGCGGCAATGTCCGGTGCAGCGTGGCAGGAAATCCGGGTCCGGTCGGGATGACAATTCTTTGGTGCTATCGGCTCGTAACGCTCGGCCGTCCCTACCAGGATTACGAATTGTTCTTTTCTTCCCGGGCGCGTTCGAGATCGGCCAGGTAGGCGAGACGCAGCGCGTGGCGCGAGGCAGAGTAATGCGCCCCGGCCAGCAGCAGCAGCCCGGTCACGAAGGCCCACAACATCAGGCTTACCGAGACGGAGAAGGGGCCGTATACCGAATGGAGGTCCATCCAGGGGAGCGCCGCGATGTACAGCATCTTTGCCAGTTCCCAGGAGAGGCCAACCACAATCGCAGTCGGCAGTACGGCGCGGACGGGCAGCTTGCGGTTGGGGAGAATCCAATAGATGAGGAAGAAGAGCAATATGCTGGCGATGGCGGCCGAAATCTGTAGCAGCCAGTGGGAGACAAAGACAAACACGACATTATTAATGTGGCCAAAGAACACGGACTTGCAAAACTGTTTGCTGCGCCGCGGTGAGGGCGACGCTGAGCAAGGCCAGGTGCCAATGCTGGCAGCCAGGCCCAGGGAGACAAGCTGGTTCATGACGTAGGAGCGGTTCCTGGTTACCCCCCAGACCCGGTTCAAGGCCACTTCCAGAGGCAGGAAGACGCCGGTCGACGAGATCAGCAGCATGACCACCGAGGCAAATCGCACCCCGTGCGGGCGTGGGCGACAATCTCCATGTTTTTGGTGACAAATTCCTGACCGGTGGGCAGGAAGTAACGGATCATATCCGCGATCGCGCTCTCCATGGCGTGGGAATGGAAGACCAGGCGCGCAATCGTGAACATCATCACGATGAACGGGAACAAGGACAAGATGGTGTTGGCGGCGACGCTGAAGGCGTAGGTATGGACTTCCGTCTGTGCCATATAGCGGGCAAGGCTCCAAATCTCCTCTCCCAGGCTCGCGTTGGCGGCTAATCTCGCCGGCGGCTTGGGCTCGGCGGGAACACCGACCAGCGCTTCATCTTCTTCAAGGCGTTGCCTCAATCCGGGGGATGGATACGCTGGGCGTCATAGCCATTCATGCTAGCAGCCGGGGAGCCGGCTCGAAATGACCCACACGAACCAGCAACTACAACCTTGCCCGAATTTTCCTGCCACGCATCGCTCACCGGCTTCTGCTGTGTGGTTCCGGCAGGCAAATTTTTCTTGCACTCAATTCCAATTCCTGCCATAACATCATCAAGCTCGAACAAAAGTTCATTGTTCGAAATGCTCGGAAGGCCAATTGATGTAATTGTTTCACCGCTCCCAAAGCATTCCAGGTGAACCAGGGTTTGCCGCAAGATTTGACGGCCACTCGAGGTGTCTCCAAGGGTGCTTGAGATGGTGAATCAAGTCTGAAAGGGAGTTCGCTTGAAGGAAAATGGCGTGGTCAAGTGGTTCAACGGAGCCAAAGGATACGGGTTTATCCAGCGTTCCACTGGTGAGGATGTCTTCGTACACTTCTCCGCTATTCAGGAGAATGGATATAAGACACTGAACGAGGGCGATGCGGTAGAGTTCGAATGCCAGCAGGGACCCAAAGGACTCAACGCCGCAAACGTGGTGCGCAGCGCCTGAGGTCAGGTTAGGTGGGGGCATCAGGCTCCTTGGTCGCCAGGGGTTGGCAACGGGCTAGGGCCCATTGCGCTGCCTCCGCAAGCACTGGATCGGACCCGGCAGCCCACTCCCGCAGCTTGGGCAGGTAGCTCGCCAGTCCGCTGTTCCCCATGGCAATGGCTACGTTGCGCAACAAGCCGCTGAGCTTGGCGCGCTGCACAGGAGACTGCCTGAACCAGCTGGCGAAAGCTCTCCGCATCCAGTTCCGCGAGCCAGGCGAGGGCCGGGTTTACCAGTTCTGTGCGCACTGCCAGGTCCGCATCGTGGCTCAGCGGCGCCCGGCGATTCCAGGGGCACACGTCCTGGCAGATGTCGCAGCCGAAGACCTGGCGGCCCATTTGAGAACGCAAGGGCTCGGGAATGGGCCCTCGCTTCTCAATCGTCAGGTAGGAGATACACAGGCTGGCATCCATTTTGTGCGGCTCGACCAGGGCCCGGTGGGACAGGCATCGATGCATCGGGTGCAACTGCCACAACGATCTTCCGGCAGCGCGACCGGAGCTGCGGAGCAGCTCGAGGCCGGTGAGAATCACGCCTAGAAAAAGCCACGATCCAAGCTGCTGGTCGATGATGCAGGTGTTCTTTCCGATCCAGCCGATGCCTGCGTATTTGGCGTAAACCCGCTCTACCAGGGGACCGGTATCCACATAGCAGCGGGCCGGAAAGGGACCAAGCGCCTGCTGCAAACTCTGCTCCAGCTGCTTGAGGCGGGCCAGCAGGACATCGTGGTAATCGCTGGGCCGCCCTGACGGGTCCTGGGCATAACGGTCGGACCGCATTGGATAGCCCAGTCCAGGCATAGCGGGCAATCCAGGCGCTCTCCGCCGAGGCTGGATCAATGGATTTGGGCGCGTCCGCGTTGTAATTCGCGGCACACACGATGACGGATCGGGCCCAGGGAACGGCAATCCGCAGAGAGGATCGCAGCAGGCGGTTGTCCTGGTCGCGGCGCTTCAGGTACTCCATCTCGCCCGCGTAGCCGCGCTCGATCCAGGCCTCGAAGTGGCTCAGCTCAGGGTAGTCTGCCGGCTCCCCGGGCGGTGGAATCGGAGCTATGCCTGCCTTGGAAAAACCCGCCTCCCGAGCCAACGCGACAATCTGATCGTGAATTGCGGCTTCAGGCATCCACTTACAGTCTAGTGTCACTCCGCAATGTTGGCCGCCAGGGTCTCCACAAAAGCAATATTCTGCGCCAGGTTCTGGGGCAGCCCGTGCCGTTGGGCTAAATATTCCGGGCTGTTGTAGGAGACCCAGACTTTTCCCATGATCATCCTCCCAAATCAGGATCTTGAGCGGCAGGTCGATGGCAATCGTCGGCGCCGCGAGCATCAGGGGAGTGCCCCCCTTTGGGTTACCGAAGATGAGAAGCTTGGTGGGATGCATTTCCATTCCCACCTTTTTCGCTTCCCCGCTGTGGTCGATGAGTGCGAAAACGGCTACTTCTTTTGCCTTGAGGATAGCCTGGAGCTTCGCCAGGGTCTCATCGACAGAATGCTTGCTGGATTTACTAACGATTCCGTTGTTGGCCACGAGTTCCCCCTCAGCAGTCAGATGTTGGCTTCAGGATAAGTCTCTCTCGAAGTGAAACGGCGGCTGGAACCCGCGGAGCCGGGATTACGTATCTCTAGCAGGGGGCAAGGGTCGTTCCCGGAGCGGCTAAAGCCTGCGGAATTGTGGGTCCTCCGGAGCCAGCGCTTACGCGATCTGTTGGACAAGGAGGCGGTACCGAACGCCGGTTCTGTTTGGAGTTCAATTTCTGCCCCACATCTCGCAAAAAGCGCGAGTTATGCAGCACGGCTAAGGCCGTGTCGCTACAGTACGACCGATGGGGTAAATGATCGATGATCAAGTTCTTGCTGTGGTGTATTCTTTTCTCCTCTGCTGGCCGTTGGCCCTGCTGGCGATTATTTTGTATCCGGTGGTGTGGTTGATTCTGTTGCCATTTCGCCTGGCCGGCATCGCGGTGCACGGGGCGCTGGAACTGGTTGTCGCCCTGATCTCGCTGCCGGCGCGGCTGCTTCGCGCTATCTAGCGTGAGAGTTGCCGCCGGTCGTCAGTACAGGGATCTCCTGCAAAGCTTCCTCCTCCTGCAGCACCTCTGGGGCAAGCTCAGGATCTTCGGAGCTTGCCACGTCCTTGAGCTTGCGTTGGATGGCCCTGGTGCGGGTCTCGGCGCTGTCGATGGTGTTTTGTGCTTCGCTCAGCTTCTTCTTGACCTTGGCCAGGACGTCGGCGTACTTGCCGAATTCCGTTTTTACGGAACCCAGGGTCTCCCAAACCTCACTCGATCGTCTTTCGATGGCCAGGGTGCGGAACCCCATTTGGAGGGCACTCAGGAGCGCGGCCACCGTGCTCGGTCCCGCCAGCACGACGCGATGCTCACGCTGGATAGAGTCAGCAAGACCAGGACGTCGCATGGCCTCCGCATAGAGCCCTTCGGTGGAAAGAAACATGATGCCGAAATCGGTTGTCCCTGGCGGTGCAAGGTACTTTTCGGATAGATTCTTTGCGCTTCCGCGCAAGTTCGATTCCAATTGTCGCGAGGCTCGGTCGACCGATTCCACATCGCCCCGTTCGGATGCATACAGCAAACGCTGGTAGTCCTCGACAGGAAACTTGGCGTCAATCGGAAGCCAGACTGGCTCGCCGTGGCTATCGCGGCCCGGCAACCTTACGGCGTATTCGACCCGCTCATCGGTGCCCGCGGTGGCCACATTCTTACGGAACTGGTCCGGGGCAAGGATCTCTTCGATGATCGCGCCCAGCTGTACCTCTCCCCATGTCCCACGTGTCTTGACGTTGGTCAGCACGCGTTTCAGATCGCCTACCCCGGTCGCCAGCGACTTCATTTCCCCCAGGCCGGTGTAAACCTGTTCCAGGCGCTCACTGACCCGCTTGAATGACTCTCCCAGCCTGGCCTCCAACGTGCCCTGCAGCTTCTCGTCGACCGTCTGCCGCATTTGCTCCAGCTTCTTCTCGTTCTCAACCTGAAGGTTGGCAAGCCGGATATCCACCGTGGTTCGCATCTCCGCCAGCTCCGCCTTCTGCATCTGGGAGATACCGGTAAGCATCGACAACACGCTGTCGCCGAGGTTCTTGAACGATGTTCCCGTCTCCTCGCGCAGTTGCAAGAGGTTCCTATCGATACCGGATTGCAACAGCCGGATCGCGCTCGCAACGGCTTCGGTTTGCTGGCCTTGAAGGGTGTGGGTTTGCTTGATGGTTGCATCCAGCAGAGACTTGAACTCTACCAGCCTGGCCGATAGCACATCCTGCAACCCGGCGGACGAAGCACCGACGGCCTGGGTTAGCCCATCGACCTTGCGGCCGGACTCCGTGGTGAAGGAATCCAGACGGTGCTCCATTCCCGAGCGAAGAAGCTCAAGCCTCTGATCGTTCAACCTGGTAAACCCTTCTACCTGGCTGGAAACGGAGTCTCCGATTCCGGTCAGCGAGCTCACAACCTCACTACGAAGACCCTGCGATTGGGCCATCTGCTCCTGGCGGCCCCGGGCTGCATCTTCCCTGGCGGAGCGATCCGACTTGCTCGCGCAAGTGTCTGCAGCCAATCGATACGGGTGAGGACAAGCGACAGGTCAATTGCCTTGGCCGTGAAGTTGGAAAGCTTGCGCACTTGTAAGAGAAGCACAAGCAGCAAGAGGCAGCTAATCGCCGACATACTAAGTACAGTTACAGTATCCATTTATTCCTTCCGGACCCAACGATGCATTGCCGGTGATCGGTTATCGCCTCGCGAGCGGTCGAGACTACACTCTGATAGGCGCTCTGTGCCGGCGGCGGTAGAGGAAACTGGGGCGAGTCGGTCAGGCCGAGAGGCAAGTATTCGTGGAGATACCAGTCCACAAACCTCCGTATGCCGTCTTCGATGGAGACGCCAGGGCTGTAGCCCGTAACTTCCTTCAGCCTATCGACGCGGGCATGGGTTTCGTAGACGTCGCCCGGCTGCATGGGCATCAGGCGAATGTCCGCCGATCTGCCCAGGCATGACTCAATGGTGCGAACCAAGTGGAGCAGCTCGACCGGCCGTTGGTTTCCGATATTGCAGAGCCGCATGGGAGCCTTTGCACCCGGCCCTCTGTTCACGTCCTGTTCCGGCGGCAGAGGCAAAACGCGAACAATCCCCTCCACGATATCGTCGACGAAGGTGAAGTCGCGCCGCAAGCGACCAAAGTTATAGAGCTCAATGGCGCGACCGGCCATGACCGCATCGACGAATTTGAAGACCGCCATATCCGGCCGGCCCCACGGTCCGTAGACGGTGAAAAATCGCAGTCCGGTGGTTGGAATATGAAAGAGGTGGCTATAGGCATGGGCCACAACCTCGTTGCTCTTCTTGGTCGCCGCGTAGAGGCTGACCGGATAATCGGTCGAGTCCTCTTCGGCAAAGGGGATGTTATTGTGCGCTCCGTACACCGAGCTGGAAGAGGCAAAAACGAAATGGCGGCAGGAACAGGCGCGAACGCCTTCGAGTACGTTGACGAAGGCGACGAGATTGCTGGCAACATATTCGTCAGGACTGGTAAGCGAGCGCCGTACCCCGGCCTGCGCCGCCAGATGAACCACGGCTTCGAAATCGCCGTTGCGGAAAAGGCTTTCCACCCGCGCCCTATCCGCCAGGTCAAGGGGGAAGAACCAGAATCGGGGCCCGATGCAGAGCTTTCTAAGCCGCGCATCCTTGAGCCTGGGGTCGTAGTAGTTATTCAGGTTATCTACACCGACAACCTCAAACCCATCCGCCAGAAGCCGGTGAACAAGGTGCGCGCCAATAAAACCAGCGGCACCGGTGACCAGAATTCGTTTGTCTCTTGCCTGCTTCATCATTTTTTCTCTCACTGCGAGCGTTTTACGTCCCCCTTAGTCACTAACGTGCATGCATTTGCATGGGATGCCGACGCGAGCTTCCTGTTGCGGTGAATCAGTAAGCTCCCTCGTCCGGTTAACACCACCCTGGCGGTACGCGCCAGGATATGAAGATCGAGCCACGGAGACCAATTGCGAACGTAATAACTATCCAGGCGGACCCGATCGCGACGAACTTACCGCGTTCCGTCCGGAGACTTGCCATAGACCCGTCAGGCCCGGGGTAACCCGGCAATACAAGGAGAAGTTCTGTCCATAAGCTGGCTATCTCTTCCTCCACAATCGGGCGCGGGCCGACGAGGCTCATCTCTCCCCGCAATACGTTCCAGACCTGGGGTAGTTCGTCGAGGCTTGTTTTTCTTAAAAACCTGCCCACACGGGTAATACGAGGGTCATGCCGCAGCTTGCGGTCCCGTAGCCATTCCTCGCGCAAGGCTCCGTCTTTAGCCAGGGCATTTTGCAGCAGCTCGTCCCCGTTCACCTGCATGGTTCGGATTTTCCAGATGCGAAATGTGGAGTGGTTGCGGCCGATACGGCGATGGCCATAAAAGATGGGTCCGGGCGACTCAAGTCTTACCAGCATGCCAAGCAGAAGAATGGTGAGCGCAACCACCGGAACGGTAAGGCCAATGATGAACAGATCCGATCGCCCGCTTGGTGAATCTGGGGAGAGGTAGAAGCAGGTCTCTTCTCACCTCGACAGCCAAACAGCCAGCGAGCTGCCGGGCGTCTACGGTGAGGCTGTAGAGAGCCGCCGAGCTGTGGATGATCATCAGACGAGGGAAAATGCTTTCGAACTTCTCCAGATCTTCCAGCAGCTTGCCGGAACCTGCATCGGGCAGGGCGATCATGGCGCGCTCCACTCCGCAGGCCCTCACCGCCGCAGCCAGCGCGCATATCAAGACCGGGAGGGGATGCCTGAGTCGAACGGCATGAGAGGACGAAAGAATGACTACCGGCCTTAGCCCGATCTCCGGATGTAGTTCCAGTTCCCGGATGATCTCGGCCGACTCATCGCCGGTGTGAAAGACGGCGACCGGGATTCCCCACCAGGGTCGATGGCAGATTAGCCCCCGCACCACGGATCGCAGCAACGGGGTGACAATCATCGCCACCATCCACCAGAGGAGAAGAACCCGACGGGGATAGTCATCGGCACTTCGGGTAACAAAGATCAAACCCGCGATGACCAGGAAACTAAGGGTCAATGCGAGGCCAAGGCGGCGAAGTTCAGTGACCGCGTTATGGATGACACCGGGGTAGAGATTGATGAGAAAGAATATAGCGATGAATACTCCAAGGGCCGGCCACAGAGCGAAATAGCGATGGAGGTCCAGGCTTCCGCCGCCGGCGCGCTTGCCCAACAAGACCAGGCTTCCGGTAAGCACGATGGCGACCGCATCACAGGCAAAGAAGACCACGGAGGACAGCAACGGGTGGCAACGGATTTTTGGCAGACCAATGAGCGGAAAGGGCGCTTCTGTCGGAACTGCGGTTACCGAAGCCATTTGCGCCTCCGAAGATGTCTGCGGGTAAAGCGGAGATTAGTAGGAAAACCTGAAGGCTTTATGCGCGGCGATATTAAAAATGATTCATTGAGGCGCCGCCGAGTAAACGGGGCTTTATCGTGGACGTGGCAAGGCCGAAAGTCGGTGTCGCCTATCCAAACCGCAGCTGGCAAAGGCCTCAGAGTTTGCTGATACAGCGACTGTGGCAGCAGTCTGTAGGCCGAGAGCTTAGCGGGCGAGAACGCTCGAAGACTTTTACGCGAAGTCCGACGCTAAAAATGCGTCATCGAGGCTTGCCCGGAGCGAGTTCTTCAGCTGATGCGTCTTGGGCTCGCGACTAAGATCCTGCCGCTCTTCGGTAGTCGCACCCAGCTGAGGGCAGACATCGCCCGTGTGCCATCGAGCCGGCGTTTCGCCGCTCAGGATGACGTTTTTGTGGGAGTTTTGCAGAAAAACATCCCAAATGGTTCAGGCTCGCCGCGCCTGCCCGGCCAATGGCTCTGCGCTGGACTGCGGTGGCCGCCTGCCATGGCCGTTGGACGGCGGCGGCAGAGCACCCCCGGAGGTAAAGGTATAGCCGATGCCCCGGTTGGTCTGAATCAACTTTTGCGGGAAGTCGCGATCGACCTTGCTTCGCAAGGCGCTGATATAGACATCGACCACGTTGGTCAAACCCTCGAAGGAGGAGTTCCATACATGCTCCAGGATCATGGTTCGCGTAACCGGACGGTTGACGTTCCTTACCAGGTATTCAAGCAGCAGGAATTCCTTGGGGCGCAGATCGATGGTCTTTCCCAATCGTGCGGCTCTTCGCCGGACCAGATCCAGTTCAAGGTCGCCGGAGCGAAGCACATTCACGGTATTGGCGGCGGCAAGATCGGCAGCTGCCTGGCGCAGGCGTATCGAAAGGCCAAGGCGGACTGCCAACTCCGAGGCAAAGAACGGCTCCCGCACGCAATCATCGACACCGGCTTCAAACAATTGCAAACGCTGCTCCAGGTCAAGGTATCGCGCAAAAACAAAAAGTGACGCGTCGGAGTTCTCCTGGCGCAGCAGTTTCACCAGGAGCACAATATCTCCAAAGATAAGGGAATCGGAATCGACGAGAACACCCTCGTAGGGCGCGAACCGGGTAAGCTGCAGGCACTCCCTGGCGGAGACGACCGTTTCCACGACAAACTGGGCTGAGCTGAGCGCCTTGGCGACTCTTCTTTGCAGATCACAGCGGGGTAAGAAGGTGAGCACTTTCATGAGTACCTCCAGGATGGAACGGGCCCCGAGAAAAAGCACGCAGCACTCCGTTAAGCGGCTGAGACCGCCGCAGCGGAAAGGTGAGATCGCCTTCGCATCACTGCTGTAAGCCCTGAAGCGCCACAGTCAAGATTCGCAGGAGTTGTGAGGACGAAAAGAGCGCTCCGTGAGAACCCGAGATCGCATCCCGCAAGTTTTTCACTTAGCCGCCCTACCCCATGCTCCCACGAAGCGGGTGGAGCGAGAAGCAGGTTCCAAGACAGAAGCGAAAACCATAGATACGGATGAAGGAAAACCTTACATAGTGCAAGAGCAATAACAGAAACTTATTTAATCTGTCAATTCTATATTACTTTATACCGCAATAGCCTGGTAATTGCCACTAAGAAATACTTAGCCGCCGGGGAACAACTGTCTAAGAAGGAGGGAATGTATGGAGCAATAATCCCCGCGGTAAAGCCAAGATACAGCTCACCCGATCAATAAACCATGTACCGGCCAAAGAGCGAGCAGGCATTACGCACTGTTGCGTATCGGAAACATAAAGACAACCTGACGCCGTAAAGCTATTGAAGAATAGTCATTCATGATTAGTGGGACAACTTAGACTAATGATTTTCGCAGTGTTACGGTTAAGCAACAGCCTCTACAAATTGGTCGATCTTTGCGAGCTTGGTTCGTAGTCTTCAGGCAGTGCACATTTGCGCTACTAAGGAGAGATACTCCAATGCTGAAACAAATTGCTCGCAAGGCTCGTTGTCTGCGCAACCCTCCTGGCGCTGGTTACCCCAGCCGCTTTCGCCTCCTCCCCTACCGGCACGGATCCGGAGCCCGGAGTGGTTCACACCATCCTGGTGTTTTTGGGCTTGGCGTAAGATACTCCGAGAGCGGTTTCACAATCAGTGTGGCGTGAGAAAGATGGCGAGGCGTGGTCCCGGCCATCCGGGACCACAAAGAAGTCTTTCCCTTCGTCTACACCAGTTGTGAAACCGCTAACGCCACGCCTGCTCTCTACTGGCCGCCTTGAAGGGAGACACTGGGGTGCGTCTCACCGGTCTGGACCTCCTGTTCTGGGCGGCTGGCTTTGTGGCAAATCTTGGGTTGCTCTTTGTTCTTTGGTATCGACGCCGAGCCCTGGTTTTCCCCTTCTTTGACAGCACTCATCACGCTGAATGTTGTGCAGAACAATCGTTCTGTATTGCGTGCTGCATTATGCAACAAAGGACGGCTATTTTTATACCTATTGGTCGCTGATCGTGCTGGATACGATGCTGCAACTTTGTGTCGTCTACGAGGTCGCGTCGCGCGTATTCCGTCCTCTGGACGTGTGGGCCGACGACGTGCGAAGTAGTTTCATCTGGCTGCTGGGCCTGAGCTTAAGCGTAGCTCTTGGTCTGACCTGGCTGGCAAGTCCGCCGGCGCGAACCTGGATGCAGGCGTTTGCGACCAAGGGCAACTTATTTGCGGCTGCGCTGCTGAGCGAACTTTTCGTCGCCATGATGGCTCTTTCCATCAACGCCGGGCTTCCCTGGAAAACGCATGTGGCGAAGATTGCCCAGGGACTGGGCGCGTATTCGCTGATCAGTGTGTTGATCGAACCGGACACAGTTACTTCGGCGTCGGTCGAGAGCTACCGCCTTTATTATGTTGTCTCATGTTCGCATGGCTGCGTACCTGGGCTGCGTTACTTATTGGATAGGTCAATTTATGGCCGAGAGGAACGGCCTGGGCTAAGCATGACGAATGAAATGCGGGAAGAAATGTTTACTTTGCAGACGCGGTTGGAATACCATCTTCGGGACTTACGATTCACGGAACAAGTGAATACTCCTAATCTCTATTTCGTCGCCGCTATTGGGATTTTTCTCAGCGTTCTCATCTCCATCGCGGGATATTTCTACTTCCGGGGCCGCCGCTCGTCGGCAGCGAGCTGGGAAGACCTGTTTGCCAAGCTAGCCTGGATAGACCGGAATAACATCGCCGCAGGTCGCCCTGGATCTGGTCGACGAGTCA
Source organism: uncultured Acidobacteriaceae bacterium (assembly GCA_963757515.1). Classification (GTDB taxonomy): domain Bacteria; phylum Acidobacteriota; class Terriglobia; order Terriglobales; family Acidobacteriaceae; genus PALSA-350. The sequence goes on from CAVWRV010000006.1 coordinate 119,031, forward strand.
GGCCGGCCTAAAGAGGCCGATGGCGCCGGGAGTATGGAACCATCACAGATGTGGAAACTGATTGGGGGCCTGGAGGGACTGGAAGTGCTGGAGAGAAATAGCGAGGTGCTGATCGACCTGGCTTTTTATGTCCAGCAGTGGTATCCAGAAGCGCTGCCCATTGCCGAACGGCTGCGCCTGGATGCCAGGGAGCTAAAGTGGCATGTGGCTCGGCTGAAGGGAGCGGCGCAGAAGGGTAACCTGCAAGTCTCCTTTCCGTTCTATGCCCAGCGCGCGGTGGTTACTTATTACCTCATGACCCGGCGTTTGCTTAGTCTCTATGAAGCGGCGAACTTCTCCATGCTTGCAGATTTGCAACGGGCGCTGTAGCAGCAGTCACGGCGCCAATCGAATCGCCACAACAATCACGCGCCCTATGTTTTCTATCTCTGTGCGGTACTTCCATCTGCGGCTGGAAGCGGGCGACAGGGGATGGGGAATCAGGGTCAACCAGTCTGAGTTCTTGTCCAGTTCGCACCAGCCGCAGACGTAGGCATCCCGGGTCATCAGGAAATAAATGGGGCGCTGAAATTCATGAGTCCAGTCTTTCCGCGACGAGATGGCACGTTTCTGGGTATCGATCTGAACAATCGAACCCGCCGGGATCATCGGATCCAGGGTGAGGTCGCGTTTGCCGATGATCCCGCGCCGATACGGCGCCATTAAATGACCATTCTCGGTGGTAAGCAGCGTGGTCTCGTCGGGTGGTTGCTCGGGAAAAGGCGTATCCGGCAGCAAATACTTTGCCTGCTCTTCGAGCGGACCTTCGGTCAACAAGATGGTTGCATTCGGACTGGAGAGTTGTTTGAGGAGGGCGGGTTGGGTGTTTCCCGGATAGACGCAGCGCAGCAGCTGCTCAGTGGGGACGTTATAGATGTCGGCCAAAGCTATCAGCTTGTTGACCGTCAATTCGTGTTCTTCGCGCTCCAGGCGGTCGAGCCAGCTGGCAGAGACCTGGTAGGACTGATTGCCCCGTTCCTGAGCAAAGCGGAGACTGCGTTCCTCGACCTCTCGCAAAGAGAGTTGCCATTGCCGGCGAATCGTACGGAGCCTTGCACCAATCCCTGCCATGAGCGAACCTTTCCCGGGCCGTTGTAAACCGTCAATCACTCATTGCTGCGGGCGCTTCTTCTTGACCCTGGGGGAGCGAATAAAGCCCGCCGGTACAGTCCTGGAGGGAGCCTTGGCCGCAAAGCGAGCTGGGTCATTTCACAGTTGCAACTTAGGCCGGTGAACGCTTCGGCAATCACTTGCAGAAGCCGCAATGGGAACATACAAGTGCCTCGGACAACTACGACGGATAGGTCGTACGTTTGCCACTTAAGCCGCCGGGATCCCATACTCTACTTGAGACGCAAAATCTCCGGCAAGGCACAAAGAAACTGTCTTTACGTTTAAGAAGAAGTACCAAGTAACTTTTGTGGAGTCAAGAACTATTCCTTATTTTTGCCGCAACATCAACGTAATTGCACCTGAAGTATGCCATATGTCTCGAGCAAAACGAAGAGCGCTCTTATACACATCGTATGCGGGTTGAAAGAAACCGCAGATCCCTCCACTTCGGTCGGGATGAACAATCACTGCTCCCGCCAACCGGGATCCGTGCGGGCGCCCCTACGGATCCCGGTCGCCTCTGCGGCTGTTCCCCTTCATTGCTCCCTAACTTGCTCCAGCCAAGTCAGCTGGTCGGGATGACAAAGGGGCGGGGCGCTTCCGTTGAGAGTAGCGCCGAGCAGCAGGAAGAAGAGACCGTTTTTCATCCCCTGGGGTGGGTCGAAGGCCCGTGGGAGCGCCCAATGGAGCCCCCTAAAGGTGTGATTGCTACATACCACTTTGGGAAGGATGGCGGAGCGTATTTCAACCACGCTCAAATCTGCCCGGGTTAGCATAAAACCCGCGGTCACACTCGACTCGACAGCGCATAGACTCTGCCCCCGGGAGCCGCCATGTCTCACCCAATCCGTCACTTCCACCGGTTCTTCCGGGGAGCACTGTCCATCCTTGCCAGCGGCCTGCTGGTTGGCGGTCTCGCCTCCTGTAGCAGCAGCAATAACGGCAGCAACAGCAACGGTGGATCTCAACTGACGCTGACCCTTTCTCCGGCCAGCATCCGTTTGACCGCGGGCGCAGCCGGTGCGCAGGCTTCCCTGCTGCTGGCGGCACCGGCGGGCGCGGGCGCGGCGACGGCTGCCGTGTCTGGATTGCCCAGCGGAGTCACGGTTTCCCCAGCGACACTGTCGCTCACTCCGGGGGTTGCCCTGCCGCTGACGCTTACGGCGGCCTCCTCGGCAACCACCACCACCGCTACGGTCACGTTTACCACCACCGTCAATGGCCAGACTGCCACCACGCAAGCTTCGCTTTCCATTCAGGCGGCGGCGGGGCCGGCAGCCGACTTCTCGCTCAGCGTCATGCCGGCGTCGGTGACTTTGACGGCGAATGGCGCGGCGGGGACCGTTTCAGTGCTGGCAAGTGCGCAAAACGGGTTCTCCGCCAGCGTTCCCATCACGATTACAGGCTTGCCCACGGGAGTGACGGCACAACCTTCGTCCCTCACCCTTGTCCCAGGAACGGCTGCCACGCTCACGTTGGCTGCTGCTACAGGAACAGCGGCCGGGTCGGCGACGGCCACGTTGACGGGGACATCCGGCAGTCTGACACATGCGGCTTCGCTGGCCATTACGGTGACCGCTCCACCACCACCAGCGCAACCTGACTTTTCGCTTGCTGTCAGCCCTCAGTCCCTGAACCTGACCAGCGGCGCGGCAGGACAACCGCTTCAGCTGACGGCGACGGCGCTGAACGGTTTCACGGGAACCGCCAGCGTTGCCTGGAGCGGATTGCCTGCCGGGGTAACCGCCAACCCAACCACAGTCTCGCTAACCGCCGGGACACCCGAAAGCATCACGCTTACCGCCGGCAACAGCGCCCAGGCGGGGAGTGCCAGCGTGGTGTTCACCGCCACCTCCGGCTCACTCACCCATACCGCCACCCTGGCTCTGACCGTGGGCGCCTCCTCGGGGGTGAATGTAACCACGTATCACAATGACAACGCGCGCGACGGATGGTATGCGTCGGAGACGGTGCTTACTCCGCAAAATGTCAACGTCAACAGCTTTGGCAAGCTGCGTGAATTGGTGGTGGACGGCAAGGTCGACGCCCAGCCACTCTATGTGAGCAACCTTTCTGTAGCGGGGCAGACGCACAATGTGCTGATCGCGGTTACCGAACATGGAAGCGCCTATGCCTTCGACCCCGACTCAGGCACCCAACTGTGGAAAGTAAGCGCGCTGGGAACGAATGAGACCACCAGTGACAACCGTGGCTGCGGCCAGATCTCGCCCGAGATCGGAATCACCGACACTCCAGTAATCGACCGGTCCCACGGCGCGAACGGCGCCGTGTTCTTTGTCGCCATGTCAAAGGACGCGAGCAGCAAGTACCACCAGCGGCTGCATGCGCTGGACCTCGCCACCGGCGCGGAGCTGCAGGGCAGCCCGTCGGAAATCCAGGCCACCTTCCCGGGGACGGGGTACGGTTCTACTAGCGGAAACCAGGTTTTCGACCCAGGTCAATACGCCGAGCGAGTGGGCCTGTTGTTGATGAATGGACAGATCTACATGGGGTGGACTTCGCACTGCGATGCGGACCCGTATACCGGCTGGCTCATGGCCTATAGCGAAACCACTCTGCAGCAAACCAGCGTGTTAAACCTGACGCCGAATGGCCCTTCCACGCCCCACTACGGAAATGGCGAAGGTTCGATCTGGATGGCCGGCGCGGGCCTGGCCGGGGACACGCAGGGCAATATCTACTTCCTGGATGCCAACGGCACCTTCGACACCACCTTGAACGGCAACGGCTTTCCTGCACACGGAGACTTTGGCAACGCGTTCATGAAGGTATCCACAACCGGAAACGTGCTGGCAGCGGCGGACTATTTCGCCGCCTACAATTTGCAGAATGAAAGCGACGCCGACCAGGATCTGGGCTCTGGCGGGGCCATGCTGCTGCCGGATCAGACAGACGCCAACGGAGTCACGCGCCATCTCGCCGTGGGCGCGGGGAAAGACACCAATATCTACGTGGTCGATCGCGACAACATGGGCAAATACAATGCCAGCAGCAACAATGCGATTCATCAGGAGCTGCCGAATGCACTGAGCGGAGGCGCCTGGTCCATGCCTGCGCTGTTCAACAACACGGTCTATTACGCGGGGCAGGGCGATCACCTCAAGGCGTTTCCCATCACCAATGCGCTGCTGGCCACAACCCCCGCGAGCGAGTCTGCGAATGCGTTCGGCTATCCTGGCGGAACGCCGAGCGTGAGTTCCAACGGATCTCAGAACGGTATCGTGTGGGCAATCGAAAACCAGAACGGCTCAGGGGTGTTGCACGCCTACAACCCCGCGAACCTATCCACTGAGTTGTACGACAGCAATCAGGCCGCCAATAGCCGCGATCATTTTTCCGACAACAAATTCATTACGCCCATGATTGCCAACGGGAAGGTGTACGTGGGCACAACGAATAGCGTTGCCGTCTTTGGCTTGCTGCCCTGATCGCAAGACGCGACTGAGACCGACGTGAGCCCAAAAAGGCGCAGGGGCTAAACAGGCGCGGAAAAAAGTCTCTGAACGAAGGGCACGGCTTTCAGCCGTGCCGTAAACGTCATAGGCGTTGGGCGGCTTTAGCCACTGGGGTACGCTTTAAACGTACCTCAGGGGCTAAAGCCCTCATCTCGACAAGCCCGGGGCGGCACGGCTGAAGCCGTGCCCTTCGTTGATAGACTTTTTCCGCAGCCTGTAGAGCCCAGACTTTTATTGGCTTTTATGGCCCGGTCGGGAACTGTCGCCCGCCACATCCGCCTGCCCTCGGCGGCAGCCGCCGCACGGCATCGCCCGGGGGAAATCTCCACAAAGAGAAAACGACCAGCAGGCGCTTTTGGATGGGGTCATTCGTCCTCGTGCTTGCGTTTGGTCCAAAAAAGCTGTGGATTACTTTCGTCTTTTATTCGCCTATACTGAACCTCATGTTCCCCGGACCAGAAAGCTCCAAGCGCGTGGTGGTTCAGTGCAAGGGGTGCGGCGAGAATATCCCGGCGCCGGTGGAGACCATGCCGTCGCAGCCCATCGCTGCCAGGTGTCCGCTCTGCCATGAGCATCGGCGCTACCTGCCGTCGGAGGTGTTCCTCGGCCGCCTCTCCCATCTGATGATCCGCAAGCCCGTGGCCTCGGCAGATGGGCGGTCGGGATAATGGCCCCACGGTTCAAAGGAAAGCCCAACTTCGACTTCTCTGTTCCCTGCCCTCTTTGCGGCTACAAGATTCAGCCTGACGAGCTGATGCATCTGGCATCGCACATCGTCAAATGCCCGAAGTGCGGCGGAGTATTCGACGAAATGGGTGGCCGCAAACCCATCAGCACATCTTGAGCGCGGCCCTCCCTGCTGCGGCATACACTGGGTTCCCATGCCAATCTCCCCCCACCTCGCAGAAAGTTTCATCAAGATGGGGCCACAGCCTTGAAGAGGCTGAAGCGTATGCAACCCAGTTGCTTGATGCAAGTTTGGAGGATGGCTTTGTCCGAGCCCTCTAGCGCTCGAAGAAGCCCCTTGCCTCAAACGTTTTCGTGATGAAGCACGGCGGCAATGAGCGCCGCTTGTCCCACAAAGGTTTTTGCGGTACCGGCTATCAGCCCTCTAACGTACAACGACAATCTGCAGGCATGTCACCCATGGACTATGGCGAACCACGCCAGAACCCGTATTCTCATCAACAAGCAGCGATTCTCTAAGAACTTTCATCGATTCTTTCGGGGGAGGGATTCGATGAAGGGAGATGAGAGGGATCGCTGCTTTTCGTTGCACAAGCCTTTGAATGCCGAACAACCACTTCCTCCGACAAGCCGACTATACGGCCATTTCCTTTTGACCGTCAGTGCATTGCGGAAGGTTGTCAGGTAGTTAAACGTCGGTTTTTACGAAGTCCGTCGCGTAGCTGAGATCTTTCCATTTTCCTCCCAGCTCGATCTTTGCCAGATCGTTTGCTTCCGCAGCCTTGAATGCGTCGATTCCAAGGACGATGCGTAACGGTGGCTCCTCAACCGAGGCAAGCTTCAACAATGCCGCTGCAGCCCTGGCCGGGTCGCCGGGTTGCTTTCCGTCGTAGTCGCGCTGGAAGCGCGCTGTCTTACCCACCGTCGCATCGTATTCGGGACGTCCTTCCCGCAGTTCCGTTGACGATCCTGCGAAGTCCGTCCGGAAACCACCTGGTTCAACGATGGTGACCTTGACGCCGAGGGGTCCTACTTCTTTCGCCAGCGTCTCGGAAAAACCCTCCACGCCCCATTTGGCGGCTGCATACGGTGCGCGGCCAATGGGTCCGATGCGACCTGCGATGGAAGTGACCTGCATGATGTGGCCTGAACCCCGCTCCCGGAAGTAGGGCAGCACGGCCTTGGTGAGAATAATCACCCCAAAGAGATTCGTTTCAATTTGCGCGCGAAATTCCTCAAGCGTGGTGTCCTCAATAGGAGCAACATTTCCATAACCAGCGTTATTAACCAGAACATCGAGTTTTCCGAAAGTCCGAATCGTGGCCTGCACGGCCTCACGTGCCTGCGTTTCGCTGGTGACATTGAGAGAGAGCGGCAGCACGAGATCGCCATATTTATCCTTCAACTCCACTAGATCTTCGGCGTTGCGAGCTGTTGCTGCTACCTGGCAACCGGATGCGAGCGCCGCCTCCGCAAATGCCCTTCCAAGTCCACGCGAACTACCTGTGATGAGCCAAACCTGTGGCATCATTCCTCCTAATGCTGCGCCACTGCATTCTTGCAGCATATCTTGCTCAACTTCTACGCGAAGCTTTCGCCAACCATCTCTTCGCTCTTCTTCCAGAGAGCCTTTGCGTTCTCGGGGTCGAGAGCATAGCCGCGCACACCTTCGTCAAGCAGGCCCAGCCTTGCATCATCTGCGACGACGTCACTCACGTGGCAGTTCTCGCAATACCGTCCTCCTACCTCTTCGGCGGGCGCGACGACCGCTGCCCATACTGAGGTGGCGGCTCCCTGGGGAACGGTTTTGAACTGGAACGGCTCTTTGCCCTCTGCTGCGGCCTGTTCATTGATCTGTTTGACCATCTGTTCCATTTGCGCCGGGTCCATGTGGCGGGCAAGCTCGGTCTGTATGCCTCCTGGATGTACGGCCGCCGCGCGGACCCCGCGCTCTCGATGCCGTTGATCGAAAGCAACTGCGAAGAGGATGTTTGCGGTCTTCGAGCGCCCGTAAGCCAAGAAGGGTTCGTACGGCGTGGTCTCAAAGTTGGGATCGTTCAGGTCGACATCGCTGAAACGGTGCCCTGAGGAAGCTAGGTTGACCAGGCGTCCGCCGTCTTTGATCAGCTTTGCGATGCGGTTCACAAAGACGAAGTGGCCTAGGTGATTGGTCCCGAATTGCGTCTCGAAACCATCCTGTGTCTTCCCGAACGGAGTCGCCATGACACCGGCATTGGCGATGATCACATCGAACAAGCGGCCATCGGCAACCAGCTTGTCCGCAGCGGTGCGCACGCTCTTCAGGCTGGCAAGGTCGAGCTCGATCAACTCGAAACTCGCGCCACTCTTCGCCGCGGCCTTGCTGACTTCCGAAGTCGCCCGCTTCGCCTTCTCCAGATCGCGCGCCGCCCCCACAACATCCGCGCCATGCGCCACCAGCGCACGCGCCGTTTCTACGCCGAGACCGGCCGAAACACCCGTCACCAGAATCCGTTTACCTTTCAGATCGACCCCTGCAAGGACATCTTCCGTCGTTGACTTCGCTCCAAACTTTGTCGCCATGCCGCACTCTCCTGTCAAACTCTTTGACACCGGCCTCGGCCCGGAAATAAAACGGAATGGGCCTCCGTTATTTGATAAGATTACCGGAGGGGTACTCCGGTTTCAGAAAGTTCCATGAAAACATCAGCCACCCCAAAACCCGCCCGCAAGCCTCGCTCTGACGCCCAGCGCAATCGCGAGCGCATCCTCGAAGTCGCGAAGCAAGTCTTCACCCGTCGTGGCGCCGAAGCCAGCATGGGCGAGATCGCCAGGCGCGCGAAGATCGGACCCGGTACGCTCTACCGCCACTTCGCGACACGCGACGACCTGCTGGCGACGGTCTACATCACCGAAGTGGAGAAGCTGGCGGCGGCGCAGAAAAAATTGTCCGCCGAACTGCCTCCCATCGAGGCCCTGCGAGCATGGCTATTGGTCTTCATTGACTACATCGCCGCGAAAAAGATCATCGCGCCGGCATTGAACGCAATGGCCGGCGGCCCTTCGCGCGTGTTTCAGCAGACCACGCAGGTGATGGAAGAAGCTGCCCACGCGCTCGCCAGCCACGCCATAGCGAGCGGCGATCTCCGCCCAGACGTCGATCCCATAGACATGATGCGCGCCATCTACGGCCTCTCCACCGGCGGCAGCGCGGACGACTGGCCCGCAAAGGCGCGGAAATTTGTCGATATTCTCTTACAGGGCTCCCGTCCTTGAGCATTGAAGGGACAGAGCATTGAAGGGACAGAGCATTGAAGGGACAGACGGAGTAACCCCTAACGCTAGCTACGGGGGTTACTCCGTCTCCCCGAAAAGGCCGGCATTTAAGTGCTGCGGCATTCTGAAGCGATTTCGCTGCGAGACTCGCCATCTTCCCCCCAGTGTGCTTGCGGCAAACAGTCTTTGCCTCCGAAAGTCTAAAGATGGGCCTGCGCAAGAGAGGTTCAGCGAATCATCATTTCAGACCACCCGCTTTCAGCTTATCGATCGCTGCTTCGGTAAGCGGCAGCATGGCCGCGTACACGACAGAGTCAGGGTCAACCTCAAACTCAACGTTGATATCAGCATAGTCGATCACCGGAAGCAATGTGATGAAAGGACGACCGTATGTATCCGTGTATGAAGCGACTAATCCAAGGTTTAGACGATAACTTTTCTCATCGGGATTGAATCGTACAGGGGGGAGCAGACCGATCACCACGGGTATCTTAGCGGCCTGAATCTCGGTGACCATCGCTTGTATATTACTAAGCGGTATCGCTCCGGTAATCAGATTGGGGTATCCAACCTCTAAGTCGCCGGTTAGAATATGGATCACGTCAGGGTGCAATGCGATCACCTTAGGGAGCGCGGCCAGCAGGTCGGTACTGGTTGCACCGGGATTACAGATCGTACACTCCCAGCGCGGTTGCTTGGCATAGTCCACCAAGCCGATAGATTCCGCGTCGCCGACGAACTCAATATAGAGGGAGTTCTGAACGGGTCTTCTGAAGTCTGGAGCGGGCTTGGGTGCAATTGCGGTTGGGCTGGATGCGCAGCCGACAGTAAGGATGGAGAGAGCCAAGAGCAGATAAAGTTTCATATCGCCTCATCTTTAACGACTGTTTGCCTGGGGGGATGGCCAACACTATATACCCTGTTTACTCTAGAAGTCTCCTCCGTCCCAGCGCTGCGTGAGGCGATTTCCGAACAGTGGAGTAAAACGGGGACAGCCTGAACTGCGTGATCTACGAGTGAGAGCAGAGAAAAAATCGCGCAGATCAGCCGTCCCCCATTCCCGCCATGATTGATACGAAAGAATATACTAGGAAACTGATTTCGCTTTGCCGGTATTCCTATGAATCGACGTGAATTCCTCCACACCACTGCCCTCGGGTTGGCTGCGGCCGCCGTAGCGCCCGCGCAAGAGTATGATCGCGACAAACGTCGGCGAGTCGGTTTGATCGGTTGTGGATGGTATGGAAAATCGGATCTGTTCCGGCTGGTGCAGGTATCGCCGGTCGAGATCGTCTCTTTATGCGACGTCGATTCGCAGATGCTCTCGAACGCCGCCGACATGTCCGCCGCCCGGCAGCGTTCCAAGAAGAGGCCTCGCACCTACTCGGACTATCGAAAGATGCTTGCCGAGAAAGATCTGGACTTGGTGCTGATTGCACCGCCCGACCACTGGCATGCCCTGATCATGATTGAAGCCGCAAAGTCTGGCGTGGACATCTGGGTTCAGAAACCGATTAGCCGCGACGTTCTGGAAGGCAAGGCCATGCTGGCCGCTGCCCGCCACAACAATCGCGTTGTCCAGGTTGGTCTGCAACGCCGTAGCACGCCTCACCTGGTCGAGGCAAAAGAGCGCTTCATTGAAGAGGGTAAGCTCGGGAAGATCGCGCTTGTCGAGATCTACTGCTACTACCACATGCGCGCGACGGCAAATCCCCCTGATACCGCGCCGCCTGCGAATCTGGATTACGATGCCTGGACTGGTCCTGCTCCAATGCGGCCTTATAACAGCTTGGTTCACCCCCGCGGCTGGCGCGCGTTTATGGAGTATGGGAACGGCATTGTGGGTGACATGTGCGTCCACATGCTTGATATGACACGGTGGATGCTCGGATTGGGCTGGCCAACGAAGATTGATTCCACCGGTGGAATCTTTGTCGATAAGAAGAGCAAGGCCAACATTTCCGATACCCAGACAGCCACCTTCGATTTCCAGGATCTTCGAGTCGTGTGGCAGCACCGCAGTTGGGGCGAGGCCGCGGATCCAAAGTATCCATGGGGCGCGACATTCTACGGCGACAAAGGAACGCTAAAGGTGAGCGTGATGGGATATGACTTTATTCCCGTCGGCGGCGGACAGCCTGTTCATAAAGACGTTACCTACGAGTTGGAACAATACCCCGAGGACAAGACTGAAAAGGAACTCGAGAAACACGTCGCGCCCGCCATCCGGCATCATATGCAGAACTTTCTTGCCTCGATCGACGCGCGTAGCCGTCCGGTCTCCGACATCGAGCAGGGCTACATTTCAACCGCGTCGTGCATTTTGGCGAACAACTCGATGAAGCTGGGCCGAAGCCTGGCGTGGGATCCAGAGAAGCAGCTCGTGGTCGGAGATTCCGAGGCAAACGCACTGTTGCGCCAGGAATATCGAGCGCCTTACACGCATCCCGAAGCTTAGGACGGACTTGCAATCGCGGTTTGGACACAAATCCTGGAAATCCTGGTGACGAAATGGACTGCACCCCTAAGCTGAGACACGCTGCAAGGCGATTAATTGGGTGACACATCGGCCCGCTTTGGTGTCGATTATCAATAAGCAGTAGCCGGGCCGCGGGAGTGTGGGAATCCCGGAGGGATTTCCAAGGCCTGTGGGAGCGGTGGTAAACCTGCCTTTGGTTTTCCATCGCTTCCATCAGCGCCGTCACTTCCGCGAGCCTCGCTGGCCCGCTCGAACTCTTCCGGTGTTAGATATCGTAACGCGGAATGCAGCCTTTGCCGGTTGTAAACTTGGTCCAGGAACTCACCGATTCGACTGCGCGCGTCTTCTAGATCCCGATAGTCGGCTCCGTGTACTTCCTCCTCTTTGAGCGTTCGCATGAACCGCTCTGCGCGTGCGTTGTCGTATGGGTTGCCGCGCCGGCTCATGCTGATTTGAATCTCGTTCTGCTCCAGCAGGTCGGTGTAATCAGTGGATGCATACTGTACGCCGCGATCGGAGTGATGGATCAGGCCCTCGGCTTTCCAGCTACGCTGGCTGAGTGCCATCTGCAGGGCGCGAGTTGCTAGTTCCGCCTGCAACGTACGCCCCAGGTCCCAGCCGATAACGCGGCGCGAGTAAGCATCCAGAACCACCGCCAGGTAGATGAACTCATTGCGCAGGCGGATGAAGGTAATGTCGGCCACCCACAGTTGGTTCAGCCCCGTCAATTTCGCATGCCGCGCCAGGTTCGGATAGATCGGCAAAGTATGCGCCGAATCCGTCGTAAACACACACTTTTTCCGGCGTAAGCTAAGCAGGTTGTCTTCTCGCATCAAGCGCAGGACACGTTTGTGGTTGACTACTTGCCCTTCACGTCGCAGCAAAGCAGTCAACATCCGGTAGCCCCGAAGACGATGATGCGCGACTGCTAACTCCTGCAAGCGAGCGCGCAGCAACAAATCGGCCTGTTCTGGCGCAGTCTGCTGCAAATAGCGATAGAAGCCCGCTCGGCTTACCTCGGCTACCTGGCACTGCTGTTCCACGGTCAGTCCTACTCCTTCGAACGAGAGCGAGACTTCGATGCCGCGATAGACTCCTTGCCGCCATCGCTGGTACGACTCGACGCTGCTCCCCTGACTTGCTCGAAGGCTCGTTTTAAAAAATCCACCTCCAGCTGCTTACGGCCTAACAGCCGTTCCAGTTCAGCAATCCGTAACTCGGCTGCACTGGGTGCTGGCGGCGAAACGGTCTGTGACTTGCTCCCCGGCGGTCGGCCCCTGGGTCGCTCCAGCCCTGCCCTACCTCCTGCCCGAAACTGGTCACGCCACTCGTAGAGGAGCTTCCGCCGAACGCCCAAATCCTTGGCCAGACCGATAATGGTCTCAGCCTGTGCCATTCGACGCACCGCTTCCTGCTTGAAATCTATGCTGTAGCTTCTTGCCTTCTTCTTCATCGGCCTGCTCCATTATGGCCGATAAATGTCACCCATTTTTTCGCTCTAACCGTGTCTCACTTTTGGGGTGCACTACAAAATCCTGGTGACGACGGGTGACGAAATCCTGGTGACAGACGGAACGATCACCGGATGGGAAAAAGCAATGCTCTCGTGAATAATTGTAACGGTTACGTTCCGTCTGTCACCGGGTTGCGGTCACCGGGTTGCGGTCTCACCGGGTTGCGGTCGTCACCGGGTTGCGGTTAGAGAGGGGGATTCGTGGTTTGGCAATTGGTGTCCGCTCAGCAGACAGGCCCCACATCCCGAGCAATGTCTACATTTGCGTATCCACCCCGGCCTGTCTTGCGATCCTCGGCTCAAGCCGGGGCGTCATTTTCCACTCCTTCTTTAGCCAGCCATCTCTCCATCTAATTTCTTTTGCACCTCCCGCAGTATCTCTCGTGAGAACGCCTCGTCATCGACCGCCCTGGCAAGCGAAATCGCTCCTACTAGGGTTGCTAGTGTCGCCATCGCCTCTCTGCGTTCGCCTCCCATCGCTGAGATAATCTCCTTAAGATTTGCAGTGAACCTATCCTTCACTTCAGGCTCGTTCCGTATTTCGCCCGACAATGCAGCCATCGGGCACCCAGTTCCAGGCGTGTCCCTGTGCCTTGCGGTTAGATACCGATCCAGATAGGCCCGTCTTCCCTCCAGCGTTGGGAAACTTTTCTTCACGCCACGGAGTACCCCCTGCATGGCATATGCCACTGCCTCCGCCATAAGAGCCTCCTTGGATTCAAAGTGGCTGTAGAACGCGCCGTGGGTCAGCCCCGCTTTTTTCATGACCTCGGCGACGGTCACATCTTCAAAACCGCGTTCGCGAAAGAGACGCGAGGCCTCTTGCACGATGCGGTCGTGCTTCTCGGCCGTTTCGGTTGCTGGATAGCGCATAGAGGCCCTTTCCGCAAAAAAAGAGAATCCCTTTTGTATGATCATCATCATACATGACGAGCATCATACGTGCAAGAGACGTCGTTGAACAGGCTCTGAGCAAAACGAATCTCGCGGAACTGGTACGCGGCGTCGGCTAGAAACTGTAACCGAAACGAACATGTTTAATCCGAAGGAGCAAAGACAATGGGTAGGCTAACGGACAAGAACATCCTCATCACAGGCGGCAATAGCGGAATCGGGCTGGCCGCAGCGCAGGAATTCGACCGAGAGGGCGCGCGCGTCGCCATCTGCGGCTTGAATGAGCGGTCGCTGCAGGCAGCGAAGGAGACGCTTGGAGCCGGAAGTCTCGCCGTTCGCGCGGACGTGAGCAATCTCAGCGACATCGACACGATGTTCGCCACGATCGAGCGGGAGTTCGGGCACCTGGATGCCGTCTTCGTAAATGCGGGTTACAGCGAGTTCCTGTTGTTCGAAGACGTGACGGAGCAAAGCTTCGACAAGGTGATAGCCGTCAATTTCAAAGGGGCTTACTTCACGATTCAAAAGGCCTTGCCGCTACTCAGGGAAGGCTCGTCTGTAATCATCAATGCGTCGGTTGGCGCGCGCAAGGGGTGGCCGACAACCTCGACCGTTTCGACCTGCAAGGCAGCAGTCGTCCATCTCGCTCACATTCTCAGCGCCGAACTCGTGGAACGCGGTATTCGCGTGAATACCCTAAGCCCGGGCCCGACGGACACGGCAATGTTCGGTCGCTTCCCAGGCGAAGAGCAGGGCGAGGCGGTTAAGGGCGTCCTCCGAGCCAACAATCCAAGCAAGCGGATGGCCGATCCGTTGGAAATCGCAAAGCTGGCAGTTTACCTCGTGTCGGACGATTCTGCGTACGTCGTTGGGGCAGACTTCTTGATCGACGGCGGGGTAACGGCCATTTCGGGCGTGGGCGCCTGAGTCTCGTTGTAGAGAGTGGAGACTTCAACAACACGAAAGGAAACTTAAAAATGAAAATGAAATCACGAGTATCCAAGAACGTGACCACGAACAACCCGGACGAGAAGGGACAGGGGATGAAGGTACGCACGGTTGTCACCGGCCATGACGCCAAGGGCCGGGCTGTTTTTGTGCGGGACGAGCAAGTCGATGGGACGCCCATCCCTGGCATAGGAGAGCTCGCCTTCCTCTGGAATGCCGATGAGCCCGCAACCTACCCGAACGTGGGGAACAATCCGGCGGCGCCCGGTATATTCCCACCCGTAGGTGGCATCCGCTACATCATAGGGACGTACTTGCCCGGCGTGATTGCACCAGAACCCACTCCCGAGATGCACCTCGAGGATGGCGACGAACCCGGTGGAGCTAACGACGGCTTTCACAGGACTGACACGACGGATTTCGGGGTCCTTCTCTCCGGCAACATGGCACTCGAGCTCGACGATGGCGCGGAGGTGGTGCTGTCTCCCGGCGATGTCCTGATCGAGAACGGAACTCGGCACCGTTGGCGCGTCGTTGGGGACGTGCCGGCCACCCTGGCTTCTTTCATCATCGGAGCCCGCCGCCGTTAGGTTCCGGCCTGCGCGTGAGGTGGCGATTGCCATGACACGGGAGGACCCTTGTGGTTACAGGGTGGAAGCAGCTCGGAAAGGCGTTGACAGACGGGATGTTCACTGAATAATTTCCGCTTGCCGATGGAGCGTAGTCGAAAAAGGAACGGTGAACATCCCGTCTGTCAACGCTTTTCTGCGAGGCACTCCTTTTCCTGAGCGTTCTACGTTACCGCTCAGCTGCGTGGTTGTTCAGCGCGGCCACTCACGGTTAGCCACAGTACCGCCGGCTTACTGCGGTGCGTTCTTACTCAGCGCTTCCGCTCGTTGCCAGGTGCGGTAGAAATAGTCGGCCCCGTACATAAAGTTGTTGTTTACCATGGCCGCGCCGCCGGGCAAGGACGCAACGTCCTGCAAGAAGTCCCATAGCATGCCGTAGTGGGCTACGCCATCGGCGTTGTAATTCCAGCTCTTGCTTCCGTCGGTGGGTTGCGGAAAGGAGGCACTGTATTGCACATCTGGCGGAGGCGTGGACCAGACGTACTGTATGGCATTGGGATACTTGGCCTGGCAGGAACCAATGCATGAGTTCACGGCAACCGCACCCGCAGGCTTGCCGTTGGGCAGTATTTCGGTGGACGTACAGGTGGGGCCTTTCAAACAGGTCTCGTATTCCGGATAAGTCGGCCCATAGACTGTTCTTCCCAACCCTTGCCGCGGCGGCATGGCGAACTCGAGCCCATCGAAGTCCGTGCCAAACCCTGCCGCGATGGCGCTGGAGGTCGCACTACCCGGGGTGACCGGGCTCTCTGGACTGTATGGATTCGCAAAGGTGGGATCGCCACCCATCGCCTGCATGACGTTGTTGTACAACTTTAGCCATGAGTCAGCAGTCAGCTCGGCGCTGCCAACGCCCGCCATGCCATGCATATAACCAATCAAGCCGTACTGATCGGCACGCAGCGATCTCTCATTTGTGACACCGCCAAGCGCACCACGCAGGCCACTGTGTCCGCTATTCATCGGATACCCGTACGGACACGGAAGAGTAAGGGTAAACACAAATGGCGAATTGGACGAGAGGATAGAGGAAGTGGAGCGAGCACTGCCATAGCAGGCGAGCTGAAGTGCCTGATCCTCGGATGCTTCCGACATATGGTCAATATCAATCAGCATGCCCAGACGCATCATTTCTTTGATCGCAACGATGCCGCTGGGCGTCAGCCCACGGGCATTTTTCTGACCGTAAGCCGGCTGGTTCGCGGGCGGGGAAGAGCAGGCACCTTCGGTAATACCGACCGTTCCGAGATTCCCGATGGTGAACTGATTGCCACCTACCGATATTGAAGCTAGAACTACGTTCGTCGAAGTGTCGCTGTTGTTGTAGGTCCAGCTAATGTTATCGACGCTGCTGTTGGTGCAGCTGAGGCTCCAGATGTGTCCGGACTCACGGAGGGTAGAAACATTAAAGATCTCCTTATAGGCAGCTGTTCCGCCAAACGCATTGTCGAGGAGGTGGATGGGAAAGATGTAACGGACTCCTTCATTGTAGAGGCGATCAATTTCAGCCCTGACCGCAGCGTCGGGCGGAGGAGCGGCGGCGGCAACCCAGTCAGCCTGCCATTCGCGGGGATCGGTAAGCAGACCGTTCGAGTAGAACACTTGCCCGAAGTTGCCGATGTGGTCGATCTCCATTCCAACTACCACCGCCAACTTACCTGCTGACACGATGCGGTACGCATCAGCCGAACTGTTCGCCACCTCCATGAAGTCCGGATGCCGGGCTACAAAGCCTTGAATTTCGCTGATCTGAATATCCGCCGAAGTCTTGTCGTCGGTTGGCAAGTCCTCATTTTTTCCGGCAATCGTTTGCCATGTCGCCCCAACAGGTGGCTCCGATATGGTAGGGACGATGAAAGTGGCAAAGTCATCCAGCGTTTTGTTGTTCACAGCCAGAGCGACCATGACGCGCAAACCACCTTGGTAAGCGCGGCGGATCCACTCGACCCACATCCTCTGGTGGGTGAGATCGCTCCAGGTGGGCCAGTTGACAAAAGTGGGATAACCCACGGCGTTCGAGGGTGGGTCATTTGCACCGAGCGCCTGCTGGAAGGCAGAAATGAGGGGCGCACGAATTGGGTTGCCGCATAGGTTGCTCGGCGGAATGTAGTTGGGCCCGCCGTGGGTTGAGTTGTCCGCCCCCAGCGCCTGAGCTTCGCTTGTGGCGCGCACGTTCTGGAGGCAGTTGGGATCTGCCGGAAGCCACGAGCCCACATCGATGCCCCCGTAAAGAACCTTCCCTCCGAAACCAAGATTGCCCAACGGGTGCGCATGGAGATCTACGAATCCTCGAAGCCGCGGAAACTGCAGCTGCACAGGATGCGGAATGGGAACGGGGGTGAGGTCCACCGGGCCGGTCCGAGGCACGGTGGGTGGAATCACCACCGGGCTAGGGGGGGTCTGGCGCGGCGGCGCCGTATCTTGTGGCTGAGAGGCAGACATCTGCACCGCACGCGTGCGCACAGGCTCGGCTGGCGCAGGCTGTTGGGCCGACGTGATGCTGAAAGACATAACCAGCGATGTAAACGCAAGGGCAATATACAAACGGGCCGGCGCGAAGCGCATTGGATCCTCCTCAGCATAAAATCGAAATTTTTCCCCCAACGGCGGAAAATTAGGTTTGCTGACCCGGAAAACTGGGAATCCCGACTGGAAACGGAGGCCCTACGTTGCCCCGACCCATCCCTGGGAGCGCGAGCCTCTCATAATTCGCAGCGGTGGTTGAGGCAAAACGCGCTGCAGCATTGCTCTGACGACGTACAATACATGCCGTCAAGCGGTCTGTCGCAACAGGTATTGCGAAATCCACACAAACCGCTGCAGCATTGGCTATTTCCAAGATGCTCGCCGCTGCAGTACGCCCCCAAAGGCTCGCAGGTTTGCGCTGCCGTCGGCCGAGGGGTGAACGCAAGAGCGGCCATGGTGAGAATTACTAAAACGGCCAAGTTCCTCGCAGTTCTTAAGATAGGCATCGTGTTCCTCCTTTCTGGTTTAGTGTTTGCTATCGACGATCGTCATTGTGCGCTATTCAAGGCTTGGGACGCAGGTTCTGTGGTCGCTCTGATGACCTCAAGCTCTTGGCGGGGCGAGAGCATACCGATCCACGCGTTCAGGACTGTCCCGCTCCTGTCCACCAACATTAAAGTGGGGGTCCCAGAGATCTTCAGTTTTATCAAGGGCACTCCCGCAAGCACATGAGCCGTCAGTCCCTCCGACTTGGCAACCTCTTTCGCCGTATCGCTGGGGTCAGGAAAGACCGCCAGAATCGAGGGGCCTGACCCTCCTTGCTGTTGCTGGGCGATGAGCCGCTGGTAGAAAGGCGCGCTGTCTTCGCAAAAGTGGCACCCTTTCCTGAGCCCCAATACCAGTGTTTGATCGTGTGCAGCCCAATCCCAGCCGTCCAGACTCGCCAACTTATCGCCGGCTTTAACGGCGTCGGGTTCTGGAGCAGGAGTAGACAGGCGATCCTTGAGAAAAACCGACCCTACTATCACAGCAAAAAGGATCACGACGATGTTGGCAGCCGCTTCAATTTTGGCCTTCATCTCAACCCCCACGTTTTGGTCGCACCCGACGGCCTACAAACCGAATTCACGCCGTGTGGGCGGTCAGCGCCCGATCACGGGACCAACTTTCCTGGCGTTACCGTTTATGGCAATCGACAGGGGTGTGCCGTCGGGCAGTGCGACCGATGTGAAAATGAAGCGGAGCTCGCGCATATCGTCGTCCCAAGCGAGGTTGAGCCTTGCAGTGAAAAGCAGGTTGCCCGAGGGGTCGAAAACTTTAAGAGCGAGTGTACCTGCGCAGTCGGAGTTCACCGTATAGGGTCCGGAAAACGTCTCGTCGGCGATGGCGCCGTTCAAGCTTGACGTTCCCTTGCCGTTCAGCAGGTTTCCCACCGGGTCCAGGGTGAATATCCCCGTAAACGCCCTGGGCCCGACGCCGACAACCGTTCCGCTGTCGGAGGCCCCATACGTTCCTGCCGCCTGGGCAAACGAGCATGCCGGACCCTGGGCCTGCGCCGTAGCCGCCAAGCTCATGTAGAGCGTGGCGAAAGAAAACATCCAAAGCGTTCTTGTTGCAAAGTTGCGTTTCATGCGTTCCTCGTTGGGGCTTATGTTGTCGAGTGCGAAGGTGCCAGTCAATAACCATCGCCGTGGTTTATTTGTTCCGCTACAACCTGCTGATTCCGCTGGGGGAATTGAGTCTTGTTCCCGATGCGGAGGTGTTGGACACGGCTATGGTAAATCGGCTAACTTTGTGTGGGCGTAATGGCAGGGACCACCCAATCCCGCATCCTCAAGTTCGGTGTATTTGAGGCGGACCTCGAGGCCGGGGAACTCCGTAAATCCGGCATGCGGCAGAAGCTTGCCGCCCAGCCCTTCCAAGTCCTGAAGGTTCTGCTGGAACACCCGCAGCAGATCGTTACGCGTGAGGAACTGAAGCGTCACATCTGGCCGCAGGACACCTTTGTTGATTACAACCTGGCGCTGCGGAAGGCGATCACCCGCCTGCGCGAAGTTCTCGGCGACTCTGCCGAAAGCCCACGGTTCATTGAGACGATTCCGCGCCGAGGCTACCGCTTCATCGCGCCGTTGAATACAATCGGCCATGCTCCCGCAGCGGCGGAGTTGCCAACCCAGCATGCCTATCCGCATCCACCCCGTTCAGGTCGAACCATGCCGACTGGAATCGTGGCGGGTATTGCAGCCGCGGTCGCCCTGCTGCTAGGGCTGGGCATTGTCTCCACCAGGCTCAACCGGCGAGAGTCCATCACGAGTGCTGCGCCGCGAATCCGATCCCTGGCAGTTCTGCCCCTTCGGAATCTTTCTAACGACGCCACACAGGAATATTTCTCGGAAGGGATGACCGATGCACTGATTACCGAGCTGGCGCAGAACAGTTCGCTGAAGGTGATCTCGCTAACATCCTCTATGCAGTACAAGGAAACGAAGAAAGCGCTGCCAGAGATTGCTCATGAGCTCAATGTAGACGGCATTGTCGCGGGTACGGTGCAGCGGTCGGGCGATCGTGTGCGGATCACGGCACAGCTCGTCTACGGGCCGTTGGACAAACAGCTTTGGGCCAACAGCTATGATAGGGACCTCCGTGACGCATTTGGTCTGGAACGAGACCTGGCGCAGGAAATAGCCAGGAACGTTCAGACACAGCTCAAGATGGCAAAACAACCTTACTCAGTTAACGCCACGGCTCTGGACGCCTATTTGCGAGGCAGTTATTACTTGGAGAGATATACCGAAGAAGAGACACATAAAGCGCAGCAGTACTTCCAACAAGCAATTGACGCTGATCCCAACTTTGCGCCCGCTTACCTCGGAATGGCCCGCGCGCATTATGAACTATTCCAAGGTTCAACTGAAGATCGAGCAATGGCGGAAAGAGCAGCGCGAAGAGCTCTGGAACTAGACCCGACACTTTCAGACGCCTGGGTAACCCTAGGGAAGATCAAGCTTGATTCTTGGGACTGGGCAGGAATGGACCAAGACTACCGGAAGGCTATCGAACTCAATCCGAACAATGCCAACGCCCACGGGGAATTCGGAGCGCTTCTCGACGCCATGGGGCGCCTGGATGAAGGGCTCAGGGAATGCCAGGTCGCACAAGAGCTCGATCCCAACCACGACCATCTTTCATGGGCTCTCGATGACCGCCGCGAATTCGACCGCGCCATTGATATAAGGCTGATAATGCTGAGGAACGATCCTGATGACGCCGTACTCCACCACAACCTGTATGTTGGCTACGAAGCGAAGGGAATGTACAAAGATGCGGTACAGCATTTAGGGCGGGCGGCTGCTCTGGCAGGACTTCCACAAATCGCTGTTGAGCTGGATAAAGCATTCGCGATCTCTGGCTACAGAGGCGCGATGCGAGAGTACGCCAAGCAATTAGAACATCTGTACGCGACAAAGGAAATTTTCTTGCCTGTTAACTTAGCGGGGGTATACGCAACACTTGGCGATAAAGACCGCGCCTTCTACTGGCTGGAACAAGCCTATAGACATAGCCGTGGCTCAGGTATTTTCCTCTGGCAAATAAAGCTGTATCCCGCACTTGACCCCCTCCACTCCGATCCAAGATTTAAAGACTTGGTCCGCCGCATTGGCCTGCCGCCATAAGCTGGCTAATTTTATGATTGCCTCCGCCGGAAAATTCGTGAATACCATCGCTCCGGTTCTCCCGGCAGTATTTGTGCTGTTGGGTATCACCGGCCCGTTGCTCGCCCAGACGACTGTCGGCACGGGAAGCATAGTCGGGGCCGTGAGTGATCCGTCCGGAGCGGTGGTCGGCGGCGTCAAGATGACGATCACCAATGTTGCCACGGGACAAGTCATTAACCTGGCCACGAATTCGTTGGGATCGTACAACTCCGGTGCGCTGGTTCCTGGAGATTACAAAGTGCAGGTATGGGCAGAAGGCTTCAATTCGGTAGACGTGTCCCTCAGCGTGCTGGTTGGCAACACGGCCACGGTGAATCTGAACCTGCAAATCGGGCCGGAGACCCAAGTGATCGAAGTGCAAGACTCCGCTGTTCGGGTGAACACGGAACAGCCCACCGTGCAGGGCGTGCTTCATGCGCTGCAGATCGAGAATCTGCCGGTCAACGGCCGCAATTTCCTGGACCTGGCACAGCTCGAACCAGGCGTTCAAATCCAGGACGGGGCGATGTTAGGGAAGGACGGTTATTCCTCCATCTCCTTTGGCGGCCGTTTCGGTGAGAGCGCCAGGATTGAAGTCGACGGTGTGGACGTCTCGGACGAGATCCAGGGCTCGACAACGATGAACATTCCTGCGAGCGGCATCCAGGAGTTCCAACTCAGCCAGTCGAGCATGGATCTTTCGACCGAGCTGACTTCTTCCGGATCAGTGAACGTGACGACGCGCTCGGGCACGAATGAGATCCATGGCGAGGCTTTCGCCTTGTTCCGCGACAGCTCGCTGGCTGCGGCGTTACCGGCGCCGCCCGGGCTTTCGGAGCCTTTTCAACGTTCTCAGTACGGCGGGCGCTTGGGTGGGCCGATCTACAAGAACAAATTCTTTTACTTGCTGGACACGGAGCGCATCCTGCACCATGAGCAGGCCCCCGTGCTGGTGGCCGCTCCGTTCGCGCAATACTCCGGAGGCTTCAGCGCGCCGTTTCATGAGAACAACCTCATGGCGAAGGCGGATTATCAGCTCGCGCAGTCGGCGCACGCATTCTATCGCTTCAGCTATTTCCAGAACTCGTTCGCGGCAAACGGAGGCACAGGCTTCTCGGTGTATGACGGCAGGAACATCACGCGGACACATGTAGCCGGCATTGACTTCAATACGGGAAGCTTCAGCCACAGCATCCGGTTCGAGTACCTAAAAAGAGAATCGCGGTTGGCTGACGGTACCACGGGTGGTGGCCTGCCCCTCGCCAACTATCCACTAGCAATACAGATGGGCAATACCGGCCTGATCACGGGACCTAGTTGCTGCGCGCCGCAGGTTCTGCTCCAGAGCAACCACCAGATCAAGTACGACGGCAGCAGGGCTTTAGGTTCACACCTCATCCGCTACGGATTCGACTTCAACCGTATCGCGGGTGCTGGCTATGCGCCGTCTTACAGCCTTGCTCCGTCCGTGTTCACGAATGTGAGCGCCTCGGAGGAAGCATTCGCGCAGAGAGGGCCCTTCCCCGGTGGCGATACCAACCCGCTGAACTATCCTGTGGAATCCGTTTCCGTGGGCAACGGTCTCGGCTATTATTCATCGACACCGGGGTTCGGCCTTCCGGCCGGCAGCATTATATTCCACCGCCTCGCCGCATACCTGGGGGCCAGTTCGAAATGGAAACGGAATCTCACCTTAACCTATGGCCTGCGCTACTTGCGTGAGACCGGCCGCACGGATAGTGATCTTCCTGCCATTCCGCAACTCAATGCGTTAATACCCGGCTTGGGCAATCCGGTCCGGCAGCCAAACGTGAACCTGGCGCCGCAACTGGGTTTTGCCTGGGACCCGACCGGGAAGGGCAAGACCGTGGTCCGCGGCGGCATCGGGCTTTTCTACGAGAATGTGCTTGCTTACGTGCCAGCCTTCGATCTCTTAAACCGCGCGCCCAAGGGCGCATTCTCCCAGTTACCGACTGCCTGCAGTGGCACCGCAACACCCCAGCCGGTTCCGGTCCCGGGAGGACTCCTCAAGCCAACCTTTTGCAGCGCGGCCACGGGAGGCCCGGTGGCGATCGGGGTTGTGGCTGACCAGATCGCCGCCTTCCAGAAGCAGTATCAGGCCGACTCGCCGTTCAATTTGAATGCACCGAACCCGAACTATGTGGGATCGCTGCTGGATCATGGACTTGGATTTGCCGGCGCGTCCATGTACGATCCCAACTTCCGCACGCCGCGCTCCGTCCAAATGAACATCGGCGTCCAACGGGAGATTCGTCCCGGTGCAGTTTTCAGCGCCGACTTTGTGCGCAACGTATCAACCCATTATCTCCTTGGAATCGACGAAAATCATACGGGCGACGTGCGCTATTTCAACAAGTCCGCGGCGCAACAAGCGATTGCGGCGACCCTGGCGCAATGTGGGGTAGCAACGATCGATCAAGCCATCCAGTCCTGTCCGAGCTTATACCCCGGCGGAGGGGGGATCAGCATGGTGGATTTCGCGAACCGTGGATTGACTTCTTCGGCTGACTTCAACCAGGCTTGCGGAGTCCTGTTCGGCTATCCCTGTGCATTCCCCGGCACTCATCCTAACGCGCCGCCGCTCCCCTTCTTAATCTCCATTGGACGATCGGTCTACAACGGGTTGCAAACGAAACTGATCCAGAACGTGCAGCACCCGTTTCGAGGCATGCAGGCAATGAACCTCCAGGTGGCATACGCTTTATCCCGGTACGAGAATACCGGCGGCAGCTCTGGTTCCGCACCCAGCCCCGCCGCAGCGGACCAGGATGGTGGCAAAAGCTCGCTCGACAATGCCAAACCCAACCGCTACTTCGGACCTGCAGTGCTGGATCGTACGCACCAGCTTTCCTTCGGCGGGTATGCAGACTTGCCGCGCGGATTCCAACTGAGCATCATGGGGCATTTCTGGAGTCCGCTCTCGACCTCGTTGGTCGTGCCTAATACCAACCTCGGACCGGGCGAAATCTTTCGCACCGATTTCACTGGTGATGGAACAGTTCAAGATCTGATCCCTGGAACGCGCGTCGGAAACTTTGACCGCGGCATCGATGCGTCAAACATCAACAAGGTAATCTCAAACTACAACAACAACTACGCCAATCAGCCGACGCCGGCCGGTCAGGTGCTGATCCAGAACGGTCTGTTCACGCTGAAGCGGTTGCAGGCGCTCGGAGCTGTAGCCCCAACCGTGCCGCTGGCGCCGCCGGGCGAAGTCAATCTTTCGTGGCTGCGGGCGTGCGATTTGAAAGCGAGTTGGTCTCGCAAGTTTAAGGAGAGGCTGACGATTCAACCAAGCGTGGGCTTCTACAACTTGTTTAACTTCGCGAACTTTGATTTGCCCGGCGCTTCGCTGAACGGACTGTTGACGGGAGCTGCCGGACAGATCAATGGAACGACTCGCGCGGGTCATAACATAGACCGCGTGGGAGTGGGAACAGGCGTCTACGCGCTTGGTGCTCCCCGGCAGGTGGAGTTCGGGCTGCGGCTTACGTTTTAGCTTTGACACAGATCGGTGACAGACAGGACGTACCCCATACCCGCACAACAACAGCTACATACATCAAATGGATCGCCGTCTACTCTGATTCAAAGACCAGATCGCTTTGTCTCGCATCCAAACCGGCCTTGGGAGGGCGTCCTCCCTTTTGTGGTGCCAGCCGCCGCTTCATCGTCCCTTCGAGAGCCTGCACAAACGCTGCGCTACCCAGCGACCGCCCTGTGTGGGTGCACCGACGAATCTCCGTCAGCTTGGATTCCGTCTCGCCTGCCGCTAGGTACTGCCGCCAGGCACTGGCAGTCCGACTTTTCCGCCACACCTCCAAATCTAAGGCATTGAGGGGACAGACGGAGTAACCCCCGTAGCTAGCCTTAGGGGTTACTCCGTTTGTCCCCGTTTTCCCTCGTTTTCCCCTCCACGCAGAGCAAAGAGGGCAGGTTAGTTCGAATCTGCAACAGTGATAGCTATGTTTCTAAAGGAGACATGCCCTTTTTCACTGCCTTGCAGGATGATCGGGCCAGGCAGCGCTTCGTGGCTGTCGATGGCTCCGCCAGTCGGACCCGGTATCTCCTGATTGTCGATGATGGTCTGTCCATCCTGGACCACGGTGACGTGGCGGCCAACCAGCGTGATGTCGTAGGTCTGCCAGGCTCCCGTTGTTCTGGGTAACTCCGGATGGGGCGCGATAAAACCGTAAATGCCGCCGGTATGGTGGCTTGGTGGCTCCGCCGCGGATTCATTCTCAATCTGCAGTTCGTAACGGCCACGGAGATAGACACCGCTGTTCGAGCTGGGGCCGCAATTGAACTCCAGGTGTAGTTTAAAATCCTGAAATTTGCGGTCCGTGGCAAGCTCGGGTCCATTGCCCGGCGTCACCAGGGTGCCGTTCACGACCGTCCAGTGATTACCGCTTTCGGGAAAGGGATTGGCGGAGTACTCATGCCACCCATCCAAATTCTTGCCATTGAACAACGAGATCGTCTTTCCCCAGTGGGGTGGCGCGGTTCTCTCGAGCGAGGGCGCCCGTTCTCCTACCCAGGTCCACGTGGCCCCGTCTGGCCCAGTGGTTGTGCCGATGAGCTTTCCACCGGCGAGTCTGGCCTTGAAGATCATGTCGGTCGAGCGGTTCTCTTCGTCTTTGGGCGAGGTAAACATGAGGGCGCCATGACTGATCGCAACTTGCGGCAGCGGACGAGCATTTCCCCATCGGCCCACCATGTTGGCCTTGAGTTGCCCTTGTTCCTCATACAACTCCAACCAGGAAGGATATGGGCGGGTAGGGGTTTTCAAGGTCAAGTCCCATCGGCCCAGGAAGGGTTGATCCGCGCCGCTCGTGGAATGGTCCACAGCGGCCAGGGCTCCGCAGCACACAGCCACCATGGCGACAAACAACCACAGTCTTTTTTGCAACATCATCGCGGAGGTCTCCTTGCTGTGAGCGCGAGGGAAGGGAGTCATGGCAGCGCCTGCATCAACTCTTGAGGGTGTGGGTGGCATCGTCAAAGAAGACTCGCTCCTTGCGGAAGTAGGACTGATTCGCCATATGGCAGGCGATCGCTGCATGGTTGCCAAATACGGCATTCTCGACGTTGGGTTTGCGGCTCTTTACCGATTCAAAAAACGTCCAGATATGCGGCCTGAGGTCATCCCATTCATCACCGGTGTAGACCGTCTTCTCAGTGAGCGGCTCCTTGGCGATGGGTGGGTCATGCTTCTCGTGCCAGGCACGCACATACTCCGCCCGCATTGGCTGGGGGAAGCTGCTGTCGTAGTAACTGGGCTTGGTATCGATCCCCGCCTGCGGCGTGTACTGGATAGCGTATCCGGTCGCCTCCAGTATTCCCTTAGGGCCCATGTAGCGGGCGGTTTCCGGCGTCTCTGTACTTTGGCCTAACCGAATGTACACAGGAATGCCGTGGTAATCGAACAGCACCATCTGCAGGTCCGGCATGTCCCGGCCATCTTTCCAACGGAAGATGCCTCCGAGCGACAGGGCAGAACGGGGAGGCTCATTCCAGTCCAGGCTAAACAGCATGCCGCTGACCAGATGCACCATCAGGTCTCCTGCCACACCAGTCCCGTAGTCTCGCCAGCAGCGCCAACGCGCAAACCGTTCCGGATTGAAGGCGATTTTCGGAGTGTCTTTCAGCCAGACGTCCCAGGACAGGTTTTCGGGCGAGAGATCGGGGGGCGGCGGATATTCCCAGGCGCCGGTCGGGCTGTTGCGGCCCAACGTCAACTCGACCGACGTGACCTCGCCGATGGCTCCGCCCAAATAGAGTTCGCGGGCCTTGGCGCACAACACAGAACTGACGCGCTGCGCGCCGATCTGCACGATGCGCTTATTGGTCTCCGCAGCATGTACCATCTCGAAGCCTTCCGCAATGGTGTGCGACATGGGCTTCTCGCAGTAGATGTCTTTGCCGGCATTGCATGCATCGACCACCACCTGCCGGTGCCAGAAGTCGGGCACGGCGGCAAGAATGCAGTCAATGTCTTTGCGGTCTAACAACTCCTGATAGTGCCTGGTGGTGGATAGATTGGGATTGCCGGTGATCTCCTTGGCCAGGGTGTGACGGCCGTCATAGAGGTCGGCTGCGGCGACGCACTCCGCTCCGGGAATGGAAAGCGCGCTGGAGAGGACGCCGGAGCCCTCCATGCCCACACCAATCATGCCGAAGCGCAGCCGGTCGCTGGCAGCGACCGGCTTGCCTGGTAGAGGCTGGGTCTGAGGCTCCAGCACAATCGCGTGGGAGCCGGGCGATAACAGACCGCCGGCCGCAACCGCGCCGGTCTGCAGGAACTTACGGCGAGAGAAACTATCGAGCATGCTGGTACCCCCTTTGGGCTGAACTGACACAATAACGCGTTCGCATCAAAAGAGAAACTTCGCGCCCAATTGGCATTGAAGGGACATGGCATTGAAGGGGCATTGAAGGGTCCAGACGGAGCTGGCACTTCGAGAAAACAGAACTACGCTAAGTTTCAGAGCTGGTTCGCTTTCGTAAAGGTGTCAGCTCCGTCCACGAAACTTTCGGGTCTATCGGAGATAACTTCCGGGTTGTCCGTTACTCACCAACAAAACCAGAATTCGGTTTGCTGGTAGGCCTTCGCCAAAGTTCGCCGAGTGCTCTGGCGATTTGGCGTCAATCCAGAAGCATTCTAGGCGACATCGGCGTTTGAACTAAGTCGCCGGCGCGACGGACGCTGCGGCGGAGGCCTCCGAGTAGTTTTGTCGCCGGTGTAAGGCTTGAGTCACAGGAGGTGTACTGTGACCCATCTTCGACAGTTGATGCTGGACGAACTCCAGCGTCGGAACTATTCACCGAGCACTGTTCATTGCTACATCCACGCGGTGGAGGACTTTTCGAAGTACTTCCACCGCTCGCCTGAGCGCCTTGGTCCAAGCCATATTCGCGAGTACCAAGTGCATCTGTTTCGCGACCGGAAGTTGTCGCCTGGTATTATTCAGAGCCGTTGTGCGGCTCTGCGGTTTCTTTTCGTCAAGACCCTTAGACGACCCTATCTGCTCGATGAGATTCCTTTTCCCAAGCGTCCCCGGAAGCTGCCAACTGTACTCAGCCCGGAAGAGGTCGCCCGGCTGATTGATTCGGCTCGTAACCTGATGCATCGCACCATGCTGATGACGCTGTATGCGACAGGACTGCGAAGAGCCGAGTTGTGTCATCTGAAGGTTACCGACATCGACAGCGAGCGCATGGTCATTCATGTCCATCAGGGCAAGGGCAGCCGCGATCGCGATGTTCTGCTGACCCCCAAGCTTTTGGACACTCTGCGAGAGTACTGGCGCTGGATGAAGCCCAAGACCTACCTGTTTCCAGGTATGGTGAACAACTGGCGGGCCGATGTGCCCATTACCGAAAAGATTGTGTGGGCGGCTATGGCTGAGGCAGCCCAGCAGGCTGGCATCAAGAAGCACGTATCTCCCCACACGCTAAGACACAGTTTCGCCACTCATATGCTGGAAGCCGGCGCCGATCTGCGCACCATCCAGGTGCTTCTCGGCCACTCCAAGCTCGAACACTCAACCGTTTATCTGCACCTGTCCCGGCGCCACCTGCAGGCGATTCCCAGCCCGCTCGAGGCGATCGAAGTGTCACGGCCGGACGAAGCAAAACGCTCCAGGAGACGGATGAAGCGATGAACCGGCCCACCCTCGAGGTGGCCGACATCGTTCGTAGAACGGGCAACAGTTTCTGGCAACAGCAGCAGTCGCATCTTGCATGGCCGCATCGCAAGGTGCTCGATGCCATCGCTCGCTGCCGCACCGCGGCACTAGGCGGTCATCGCGATCAGTGCGTCCGCTGCGGCCATCAGGCCATCTCATTCAACTCATGCCGTAACCGGCACTGCCCCAAGTGCCAGGGAAACGCGCGCGCCAAGTGGCTGGCGGCGCGCTCGGCCGAGCTGTTGCCCGTTCCGTACTTCCACGTGGTCTTCACACTGCCGCATGATCTGTCCGCTCTTGCCCTCCAGAACAAGCGGCTGCTCTACGACCTGCTCTACTGCGCCAGCGCTGCGACCATGCTCGAACTGGCTCGCGATCCTAAGCATCTGGGAGCCGACATCGGCTTCCTCGGCGTACTCCATACATGGGGACAGAACCTGGAGCATCATCCCCATGTACACTACATCGTTCCGGCAGGTGGCTTGTCTCTCGATGGCTCAAGATGGATCGATGCCTCGCGCCGATTCTTCCTGCCCGTAAGAGCACTCAGCCGCGTCTTCCGTGGCAAGTTCGTTGCCGGACTAAAGCAGCTCGCCGCGCAAGACAAGCTGCAGTTCCATGGCACGCAACAACATCTGGCCGCTCCCGGAGGCTTTCCCAGCTTCCTTCGGCAGTTATTCAAGCAGGATTGGGTGGTCTACGCCAAGCCACCGTTCGGCGGCGCCGAACATGTTCTCAACTACCTGGCCCGCTACACACATCGCGTGGCCATCTCCAACCATCGGCTCGTGGCTTTTGACAACCAGAGCGTCTCCTTCCGCTGGCGGGACTACGCTCACGGCGGCAAGAACAAGATCATGACCGTTGCCGCTCATGAGTTCCTGCGCCGCTTCCTGCTGCACGTTCTGCCCTGCGGCTTGGTTCGCATTCGGCACTTCGGTCTCTTTGCCAACCGTCGACGTGGTGCTGCGCTCGAACGCTGCCGCCTTCTGCTCGGAGTAACGGCCTGCACTGATCCGCCCGCGCTTCCCAGCTTGCGCTGTCCAACATGCTCCGGCATCATGCTTGTTGTCGAACGGCTCACCCGCGCCCAGCTTTACTTCCATCCGAACCTGACCCCGCCCCAGCCATGGAGGTGCAGTGTTGACAGTTCATGAAAGACTGACCGCTCCCGCCGTCCTTCTCCACCTTCCACGCCCTGGTGCTCTCGCACGCAGAGTCGCCGTGTGCCTTGACTGTAGGCACAACCCTCCCGAGGCGCCTTTGCAACTACCGTCCAGGCCTCCACTTCAGCCGAAACCACCGTCTGCGCAGCCCGATTCGTCCACCTCGCCGATCCAAGCACCCGTAAAGGCCAACTGGCGCCGATTGAAATCCCATACCTAGATCACCGCGTCCGTCGCGCCGGCGACTTACTTCAAACGCCCCTATCGAAACTGTCCCGGCAGAAGATCCCGCCACAGGACACCCTCGTCGTGCCGGGACAGTCCCGATAGGAACCTAGCGTTTCTCGTTACTGATGTGAACATCGATCGGGGGAGTTAGTGTCTCGGAGACTGGACTAAGCCAGGCCGTTTGAATTTCTAGCGCATGCCGGCTGAAGCAAGGATGATCTCGCCTGTGATCCAGCACGACGCTTCAGAAGACGGAATGGGCAACAATTTGTCGAAAGCCTCGGGCCGGTTGACAAGAATGCCTCTCGCATCCAGACTCTCGTTATGCGACTGCCCGTCATCTGTCTCGTAGTAGTGAGTGCAATGTTGTGCCCGCCGTCCCGGGCGCAGGTGCCTGTCTTCCAGGTTACTCCCATCCAAAGCTCAATCCGGTTCAATATGACATCTTCGAGGCCCCTGACGGGCAATTTTGACAAATGGAATGCGACTCTGACCTTCGCGTCACGCGACCCTACGTCGGCCGTATTGCAAGTCGAAATCCAGACAGCAAGCGTGCATTCCAGGAACAACAAGGATGACGAACTGAAGAGCAAGGACTTGCTGAACGTCGCGCAGGACCCGGTCATTTCGTTCAAATCCAACAAAGTTGTCCAGACGGGGAAAACCACCTACGACCTTATCGGCACCTTCACCATGCACGGCGTTTCCAAGCCGGCAACACTGAATCTGGTAATCGCCGACCAGGGTGGTGGCTCAGGATACGTCCAGGGAGTCGTACCCTTCGACCTTAAGGACTACGGGATGACCAGCAGCAGGAAGAGCGACGAGCGCGGCGAGGTCGATCTCAACCTCAAGGCAAAGCAGGTGAGCGGACCCGAATTGATTCGCAAAAGGTTTCCGTAACGCCATGTCGACTATGTCTCTCCAACAGCCACAATGAAATTAGAGGCAAACGAAAGGCCCGGCTCACTTAGCCGGGCCTTTGCTCTCTGAAAGTTTATGCGTCAGACGGGACTGGTACTTCTACAAAACAGCCTTCTAAAAGTACCAGTCCCGTCTGACGCATAAACTCCAAGACGGCATAAGCCGAAATCGCGAGAATATCTAAGGGTGCATCCCTCCTCGGAGGGATACACCGTTGTTTACTTCGCCGAAATCATATCGTCGACCCTGAACAGATTGGCCGAAAGGTTGTTTCTCAGCTTGTCGTAGTGTTCCATTGTCGTTCCGATTTCCATGTCGGGGTGAATCTTACGCCACCGATTCAGGAACTCCGGATCGATCATCGATTTGATCACTGCATCCCAGCTCGGATAAACGTCCACAGTGACGCCGTTGATCCTGTTTTCGCTTCCCCGCGGCGGCAGCACCAGCACGTTGACAGACCATCCTCGGGTGAGCCCTTCCTTACCCAGCTGTTCGGCGATCGGCTGCCATGCCTTCTTTTCATAGGCGACCCATTCGTCCACGTCCGCCGCCTTCTCTTCGTTCACTACGATGTAGTCCCCTTTCTGCATCGACCCCACCGTCGCATAGTTCTGCCATAGGCCAGTCGAGACCAACGCGCTCATCGAATCGCGGCGGGCAACCCACTCTTCCGCCGTCATGCTCAGTCCAGCCTTTTTCAGAACCGGTCCGAGACCCGCCATGCCGAGCGGCTCCGGGGGCAATCCCGGATAAAACCCAATCACAAAGTAATCGCAGGGACTCGCGCTCCCCGCAGGCGTCACCGCGCGGACCAGGGCCCACGAGCTTAGCCGGCCTGAATCGACAAGCCCCTGGGCGTATTTGTGAAGGTCGCCTTCAGTCCACTTGCGAAATTCCACGCCCTTTTCGGGCTTTGTCTTGATGCACTGCACCTGGTGGAAGCCGGTTGTTGGTGGGGCTTGTTGTGACAGCAATGGGAACGAAAGTGCAATCAACGCGACCACGCTCGAAAGCGTGCGTAGACCTTTCATTGGATCCTCCAGGAAAGATGGATCTCTCGGCCGTTCCGAACAGACAACCAGCAATGTTCAGTCGTGAGGTCGCGCACAACAGTACAGCAGGGTTGCCGAGAAGGCTACAAAAAAGGATCTTCCCCGCCGCAAACACGAACGCGCATCCATCCCAGGCGGGATGCGCGTTCGGAATACACCTTGGCCGGAATCTCCTTTTTCGGCTCCGAATCCTGCTGAAGCACGTTCAGAGGTTCCGGTTGCATTACCGCCCACCCGGAAGTTACCCCAAAACGGGTGTAATGTCCGGGTTGGCGACCACACACCCAGAACTCGAAAAGTCCGTAGAATCCGGGCCGGATCATTTTTCGGAAGTGAGCGCTACGCTTCTATCTCGGCCTGCTAGCGCATGACGTAGCCGCCGTCGACCGAGATCGACTGCCCGGTGACATAGGATGCGGCCGAACTGCAGAGCCACAGGACAGCATCGGCGATTTCTTCGGGCCGCCCCATCCGTCCCATCGGCACCAGGGTCTTCAACATCGCGTTCAACTCTTCTCCCTGGCCTTCGGCAATCATTTTGTCGAACATGGGCGTCTGGATCATGCCCGGGCATACGTCGTTGACGCGAATGCCACGAGTTGCGTATTCGAGAGCAGCGCTCTTAGTGAATCCAATGACTCCATGTTTTGCAGCATGGTACGTACCGCGTTGGTTGCCACCGATTAGACCGCCAAGCGAAGAGCAGTTGACGATGGCGCCGCTGCCTTGCTCGCGCATCTGCTGCAGTTCGAACTTCATGCAGCTCCAGACACCGCGCAGGTTGATCGCCATGACCCGGTCGTAATCATCGCGGGGGGAATCGGCAGTTTCCGCCAGAACACCCTGAATGCCGGCATTGTTATAGGCAGCATCGAGCCTTCCGAAGGTGGCGACAGTCTGCTTTACCATTGACTCTACCTGCGCGTCATCTGAAACGTCACAACGGACGGCCAGTGTCTTGTGACCTTTATCGGCGAGTCCCTTGGCTGCGGCTTGCACTTCCTTCTCATCCCAGTCCGCCAGCACCACGGAGGCACCCGACTCAGCAAACGCCTTGGCTGTCGCAAGACCCAGGCCAGATGCAGCGCCAGTAACGAGTGCAACTTTGTCTTCAAACGATATGTTCATGATCATTTCCTCTCTGTCAAAGCCTCGTTTCAATGACCCAATCCGATGACCAACTGCTGCAGTCGCCACCTCTCCACGGTATTGGAAGGTTGAAGCCTAAGCAACGCCTAGCGAATGAGCTGATGTTTGGGCATTCCGGGCGAGTGACCGCCTAATCGGAGTTACCCCAAAACGGGTATCAATGTCCGGGTTGGCGACGATCCGCCCGGGACCCGAATTGCGACCAGCAATGCGCCTGAATGAGTGAGTTGGCCTGTTACCAAGAACCGACAATTATTGGTTTTCGCGCATTCGGAGCGTGGCGGATAGTCTAATTAATAGTGACTTCGCAGATTTCACTGTATTACAGGTATATACTGGGTCGCGTTCGGCTTCCCGTGCTCGTCGTTTAAAGTCACTCACGAACTGCAGGGCCCCCAGGCAGAGAGATCGGCGAACCCCGATTCCCTAAGATTCGCTTCCAAGCCAGACGTTTTCACGCCCACGCGCCGCTCAAAGATAGGCATGATACGGGGCTTAAGCGTCGAGAACATCAACGACAAAACGTGTGAATTCAGGAATATGATTCGCGGCTCCGCTAAGGGCGAAGCGAATGGACTTCCTGATCAAGACGAGGCATTCCGTAGGAGCTCCTCCAAGCTGCCCGTGAACCCCGTTTAGAAGCTCACGACCGGCAGGAGAGGTTCACTTTGCAAAAGGTATCGAACGCCACGCCTTCGGGAACATGTGATTCTGCTGGCTGACGCTCGCAATCAGCGATTCAGTTGAACGCAAAGGAGGAAAGAACATGGCAAATGCGACGTATGAAGTCCAAGCTAACGACGCCACCAGCGAGGCGAGCGTCGCAAGAGTCGACATGAAGTTCGAAATCGTCGTTATCCCCGTCTCGGATGTCGACCGCGCGAAGGAGTTCTATGGGAGGCTCGGGTGGCGACTCGACGCCGACTACGACAACGGTAAAGACTTTCGCGTGATTCAGTTCACGCCGCCTGGCTCTGGGTGCTCGGTCATCTTCGGCAAGAAACGTTACCGCCGCGGCGCCCGGCTCAGCCCAGGGCCTTTATCTGATCGTCTCTGACATCGAGGCCGCCCGCAAAGAGCTGCTCCGTCACGGCGTTGAGGTCAGCGAGGTGTTCCACGGCGCCGGCGACGTTTACGCTGGCCCGGACGAGCCCTACCTGTTTGGGCGGATCCGGGTCAACGGTCCTGATCCCGAGCATCGCAGCTACCGCTCGTTCGCCTCGTTCCGCGATCCGGACGGAAACGGCTGGCTGTTCCAGGAAATCACGACGCGGCTTCCCGGCCGCATCGACTCGACGGCGACGACCTTCGCATCGGCGAACGATCTGGCGAGCGCGTTTCGGCGTGCGGAGGCAGCTCACGGCGAGCACGAGAAGCGCACCGGGCAGCACGACGCGAACTGGTCCGACTGGTATGCGGCTTACATGGTGGCGGAGCAGTCCGGCAAAGAGCTACCGCAATGAACGACTCCGCCGGGACCGACATCGCTCCCGGCGGGAAGTCGAGGCTCTCGATCGCGAATTCCTGGAGGAATCATGAGCACCGCAACAACCACCGTTCCGATCCGGCGGGAACCGGAACTCCTCGGGCAAACTGTCGTTGTCATCGGCGGCAGCGCCGGCATTGGGCTCGAAACGGCCCGACGAGCACGCGCTGAGGGGGCCAGGCTGATCCTCACGGGCCGGAATCCCGAGCGGCTTAAGTGCGCCGCCGGCGAACTCGAAGCGCTGAGCATCGCGGCCTTCGACGCCGACGATCCTGCCGCGCTGGAGCGGTTCTTCACTGACTTGCCAGTCACGATCGACCACGTGATGGTGACAGCCGGACAGCCGCACTACGGGCGCCTTCTTGATATGGACTTCGAGCAGGCGCGCCGCGCCCTCGACACGCACCTCTTGCTGATGCTCGAGGTCGCGCGTCACGCCGTCCACAAAGTACGACCGGGAGGCACGCTGGTGTTCATGGGCGGCACGGGCGGCCGTCGCCAACGCATCGGACTGGGAATGGTGCCGACAGTGACCGCTGCGCTCCCCGCCCTAACCGCCAGCCTCGCGCTCGAACTCGCGCCCGTCCGAGTCAACCTCATCGCCGCCGGCTTCGTCGACACAGGTTTGTCGGCATCGCTCCTCGGCGATGAGCTCGACAACCGGCGCAATCAGCTTCGCGCCACGCTGCCCATCCGGCGCGTGGTATCACCCGCAGACGTGGCCGCTCTCGCCGTACACATCATGACCAACACAGCCCTCACAGGCGCGACCTACGACATCGACGGCGGGCAGCAACTCGTCGCCGGTTAGCTGAAGAGGGCAGCATAGTTGATGGCCCAGTCATCGAGGAGGAAATATGAAACTCGCAGGCAAGAAGGCTCTCATCACCGGCGGAAACAGCGGCATCGGCCTGGCCACTGCCCGCCTTTTCGTTGCAGAAGGCGCGGAAGTCGCAATTACGGGTCGCGATCAACAGACACTGGATGAAGCGGTCGCCGAGCTGGGATCGAAAGCGCACGGCTATCGCGCCGACGTTACCGTTGCGGAGGACCGCAAGAAGCTCTTCGCTGAACTCGCCAAAGACTTTGGCAAACTTGACATCGTCTTCTCCAATGCCGGCATCTCTGGCACGACGCCGACTGGCACGACCGACGAAGCCATCTTCGAGAAGGTAGTCCACACCAACCTCAACGGTGCTTTCTTTACCGTCAATTCAGCCGCTCCTTTCATGAACGACAACGGCAGCATCATCTTCAACGGATCGGTGCAAAGTTATCTCGGTCAACCAGGCCTGGCTGCCTACGCTGCCACGAAAGGCGGGCTCGTCTCGATGGCGCGATCCATCGCCGCAGACCTTGCACCGCGCAAGATTCGCGTGAACGTGGTGGCCCCGGGAGCGACGAAGACTCCCATCTGGAAGCGCGGGCCGCGCGCCAATGCCACGGCAGAGGAATCCGAAAAAGTTTCCGACTTCTTCTCTTCCACGGTTCCACTTGGCCGTTGGGGCGAGCCGGAAGATCTGGCCAAGGCTGTGCTTTTTCTTGCCTCCGACGATGCGTCGTACATCAACGCGGTCGAGCTCGTGGTTGACGGTGGAATGACGGGTGCTCCCTTCGGAGCGGCCATTCTTCGCAGCTGACCGTAGAGACCAGTTACGAAAGACGAACCGTCGGACTATTGGACAACGCGTGGATATTCACGCTCAGGGTCCGTCATCTTAACTCGAGTTGCCTAATTGCCAATGTTTTTCAAGGAGGTTCTGTATGTCACATCATTTCGATACCAAACTGGCGAGGGAAGATCCGAGCCTCAATCTCTGCGACTTCTATTTATTTGATGGCCCCGCGGGCAAGACGGTGATGGCGATGACCGTGAATCCGGATGTGGGATTATCGTCTCCGGATACGCTTCATCCAGAAGGGCTCTACGCGTTTCGGTTCGACCTGAACGGAGATGCGAGGGAAGACGTTACGTTCAAGTTCAGGTTTGGTCAACCACGGCACGGAGATGGCAGTGAGCATACTCACATTCAGCCGTTTGTGGTGCGGAGGGCCACCGGTGACGATGCTCTTCGGGGTGACGCCGGGGAGAGTCTGGTTGAGAGTGAAACCGGCTCGGTCGCGACGAATTCGGACCTTCGTGCGTATGTTGGAATTGCTCCAGAGCTATTTGCGGCAAACGCTGGATTCCGCCCATTTATGACTTCCTTCTATCAGGACCAGCGCTACGATGGGGACGCCCTTCTGCATCAGCAGGATCCCTTTGCGAGGCGGAATATCACAGCGATTGTGCTGGAAGTGCCGAGTGCGCTGATTGGGAAGGGAAAAATCAGCGCATGGGCGACGATCTCCCTCTTTGGCCATGCGCCCGAGGTACAAGTTTCGCGTTGGGGCCTGCCTATGGTTACGCATCTCTTCCTGAGCGACCAAGAGGCGAAAGAACAATTCAATGCGTCGGTTCCGTCTGAAGATATAGAGCGCTTCGCAAAGTCGATCGCGGATGTTGCTGAGAAGATGACCACCTATGCCGATTCGGCGGCGGACCCGGCTGAATACGGGAAGCTGATCGCTGCACGGCTTTGTCCCGATACTTTGCCTTACGAGCTTGGAACGCCCGCCGCATTTGAGCTGGCTAGCTTCAATGGGCGCGCGCTCGGCGACGATGCGCTGGATGTGATGTTGACCCTTGTGACCAACACGCCAATTGTCGATGGACTTGCTCCCGACCGCGGGCGCATTCGCAAGGATTTCCCGTATTATGGAGCGCCGTATACGGCGGAGGAGCAGGTCGGGGTGACGCCGATTGCCGCGCCGGCTAAGAAGTAGGCGGGAAGCGACGCTTGAGAATGATGTTGGGGATCAGGGCGCTTCCGTGCTCAGCTGTTATTCGAGATCGTCACGGAGCTTCGCAACCAACGCTGCTGGTGAACGATCTTAAGTTGGGTGATCGCAGCAGAGCCGTGGCTCTGTGGATCGGTATAGGAACCGAAGCCTACTTCTCCAATTTGCGACTCAAGCCCAAGATGCCCTGATCCTCTGCTGACATAATGAAGGGAACGGTCCTGACAATGGGTTCTGTTCGTCGGTCCCTTCGGGAATTCTCAACGAGCGCATTATCGCCATAACCGGCCAATCGCTTCCCATTCTGAATGTGTGTTCGCAAGGGCCAAATTCCCGGACCCTGTTGCCGCCGGCCCGCACCAGATCACGTGCTCACGCCGATGACCCGTGCTGAACCGGAACACGCTCTAGTCGCGGGCTTGAGGGTAAGAAAATCCGGCTGAAAAATAATAAACTACGTCTCTGAGCCGCGTTGCATCGAGCGATTCGCAATTCCACGAGTCAAAAGCATTGGCCGGTTATCTTCGCCGAGTCACTCATCGACTGTTCCGGGCGGGCTAATACGGGCTAATACGGTGACGGCTTACCTATTGCAGCAGATTCAGCTGCTCGCCAACCGGCATCGCCACGGCCTTTCGCCCTGGAGCCCGACGGGCAATCGGTCTGCCAAGGCGACGTTCCAGTTCGGTTACAAAGTCCGCCGTGCCCAGCGGGCGCCCGATGCCCTCCGCCTCTCTCAATGAGGTGAACTTTTCTTCGTAATCTTCTAGTAACAAATCCCGAAAATTCGGCCAGCGGTCGAGCACTGGACGCACAGACACCAGGCTGTCATCCTCGCCGGGAAGGTGTGCCCGCACACTCGACCACGCCCATTCCTCTGCACGAGACACAAGCCGGGCCCGAACCGGATTCAGACTGACGTACGATACCGCGGATTTCAAATGCGACTCGTCCATGGCGACCGACGCGAACCGGCTCTGAAATAGATGACCGGTCCATCGACCACGCGCATTGATGAAGTTGGTATACCGGCGATGCGCTTCTCCCAAGGCCCGGCTCATGCCGTCGGCTCCCTGCGGCGTCAAAATCAAATGGACATGATTGGGCATAAGGCAGTAAGCCCATACCTCCACAGTAAACTTGCGTAACTGCTCCGCAAGCATGTCGCAATAAATCTGCTGATCTCCATCCTCGAAGAAAACGGCCTCGCGACGATTTCCGCGCTGGGTCACGTGGTGAGGAAGACCAGGGACGACCATGCGCGCAAGGCGACTCATGCAGGCAAAATAGCATGAACTCTGGTGAATACGTGAGCTGGCACCGGATTACCTCCCGACTATCGGGACACAATCCAGACAAACATCTGAAATAGAGCCGGTATTGGAGATTCCCATCGCGATCGCAACTGATATCACTTACCCGTTGGAACCCGCCGCCGGACTTCGTCGAAGAAATTGAGCAGAAACGTGACGTGCAGCGAGCCCTGGGATTGCTCCGGGGTGGGACGGGGGAACATCACTACACGCTTGCCGTCGGGTGACAGGTCGAAGTTCTGTTGTATGCTCATTCTGCGGACCGGCGTGGAAGACCACAGATGCGGTACCCCGGGGCTGAACGTATCACCTTGCAAGGTGTAATTGACGCTCATAATGTGGTCATCGAAGTCCAGGAACAGTATCTCGTGTGTGGCGCGCGACCAGACGGGGAACTTGCCGCCATCCCTCGAAATCCTCCACTTCCCCCCCGGCCCGGGAAAAGGCAGCACAAACAACTGTTCCTGACCTGATTCGTTAGACGCATACGCCAGAAACTTTCCATCGGGCGAAAACGCCGGGTCTACCTCGACGATCTTCGGGTCCGCCAAAAATGTTTCTGCTTTGGCTGCCTTGGGACGCTCCGGATCGCTTAGATCTACAGGAAGCGTATAAAGGCCCGGCGAACCCACGCCCCCTTGAACGAAAACCAACCTTCCATCTTTTCCCAGAGCGGGAGAAAAAGAGAACGGACGGGGATCTAGCGACTTATCCAGGAGCCTTTGCGGGTGGCCCGACCCGTCCGCACGAATCCACCACAGTGCCGTGCCATCGCTGAACACAATATGTTTGGAGTCGGGCGCCCAAGCCACTTCGTGGGTCCCTGGAGCGCTGAACGTCAGTTGCGTGGGCGTCTGCCGTTCCAGGTCGTAGACCCAGACATTTGCGCTCGTGCCGCTCCCAACCGTGTAGGCCAGCCGCCTGCCGTCCGGGGAGAGGCGGGGAGCGCTGTAGATGCCTGGCTGCGCCACCAGCGGCGTGGTCTTACCCGCGGCGTCCAGCCACTGGATGGGGAACACGTTGTTCTCAGCCCGGCCGCTCAGGTACACGAACGTTCCGGTGTCGGAAAAAGCAAACTGTCCGCCGCCATCCATTACCTCTGGACTGGCGCCAATGTCGTCCAGCATGGGCACAGGCGTACCGCGGATCTCCAGGCGTTGCGGGTCGAAACCCACGGCATACAGTGTACCCTCGTGCATGTAGACCAGATGCCCCGTATTGCCGAACGTGGCCAGGTAGCGAGGCCAGTAGCCACCGTGCAGCAGGGTCTTCGTTTGGCCGGTGGAGAACTGCAATACTTCAATATTGAGATCCTCGAAGTTGGTGCCTAGGAGAATTCCGTTGAACAGAACGGCCTGGGCTCCCGGCAGGACCTGGGGGAAGATCTGTATTCCATCACCGCCTTTCACAGACTGCGCGACGCCGCCGGCCGCGGGCATGCACTTCAAGCCGGCCATAGAACCAAGGATGAGGTTTCCATCCGCGCCCCAACTGCCGCCAAGACCTGCTTGGCTAGCTTCCCCAATGGTGATGGCGGAGCCACCTTCTACGGCTACTTTCTTGACCTTGCCGTCCGCGAAGAACGCGATCCATTCCCCATCGGGAGAAAAGAATGGGATGAACTGCGACGCGCTCGATGAGCTCTCGGTTCCCGCAAGAGGTGTCGCTGCCGGTTGATCCAAGCGGCGGGTGAAGAGCTGCCGCCCGCCGCCCGGAGTGCGGCCAGTAAACACGATGCGCTTGCCGTCGGGCGAGAGCACCGCCGTTATGCGCGAGCCGCGTATGGCCTCCGGTCCCAGGTCGACGCTCAGGCGCATGAGCGGGCGGTCGGCAGTGCGCGGCGTTGAAAAATGGCTCCACCAGGAAACCGCAGCGACGACCAACGCCAGCGCGGCGACGGCCCAGGGCGTCCACTTTCTTAGTAGGCTTACGGTCTTGGCCGGCGAGTCTACTTTAGAGTAAGCGCCAGTGATGACGCCGTCTAAGATGACGCGCGCCTCGCGGATATCGCGCAACCGGGTGTTCGTCTCCCTGTCCAGGCAGCGTTCGAGCAGCTTGCGAATCGGGGCGGGCGCGGAGGGGTTCGAGAAGTCGATCTCCATCTGCAACACATCGGCCAGCGTGTGCGAGACGCTCTTGCCTTCGAACAGGCGCTTGCCCGCGAGCATCTCCCACAGCACCACTCCGTACGACCAGATATCGGCGCGCTTGTCGACGGGCAAACCCTCGGTCTGCTCCGGGCTCATGTAGGACGCGGTTCCGAGGATGGTCCCGGCCATGGTGCCGGCCGTGGTGAGCGTCGGTGAGTTGTTGACGTCACCGGGCGTGGCTCGCTCGGGATGCAGCATGGCGGCAAGGCCGAAGTCGAGCACCTTGACCACGCCCGCGGGCGTCACCATGACGTTGCCGGGCTTGAGATCGCGATGCACCACGCCCTTATCGTGTGCGGCTTCCAGGGCTTCGGCGATCTGGCGGCCGGCCTTGCAGGTGTCCTTAACAGACATCGGCCCGCGCTTGATCACCGACGTGAGCGTCTCGCCCTCGACCAGCTCCATCACCAGCGCGCGTCCGCCATTGGATTCGACCAGTTCGTGGATGACGGCGATGTTCGGATGATTCAGCGCCGCCAGGATCTTCGCCTCGCGGTCGAAGCGCGCCAGCCGCTCGGGATCATTGGCCAGGGCGCGCGGCAACACTTTAATGGCGACGTCGCGCTCAAGGTGCGTGTCGCGGGCGCGATACACCTCACCCATCCCGCCCGCGCCGAGCGGTGCGAGGATCTGGTAATGGCCGAGTTTGTCGCCTGCAGACAGGAGCATAGAAGGGTGCGAGTAAGTCTAGCGGATGAGGGGCGCCATATCCAAAAGCGGGAGTAACGACTCGCTGGCCGCAGAGCGAAGTTGGGACTGCGGAGGGCAGGGTGTCCATCGCGAGGTGGAATCCGAAAGGCATGAGGAGAAGTACCGGGCCGTAATCGATGGGGGCTGGCCCGCCGATGAACCGGTCGAGGAAGGCAGGGTCGAGGAAGGCAGGAGGAAGGCAGGAGGAAGGCAGGACAGACGGAAATGACCCTAATGGAGATGTGTCTCTTTGGCGTTCCAGTGCATTTCTCGTAGGGCCATTTCCGTCTGGGTCCTACTTTCGCCCAGCTCGCTTCCCACTCCCTCCGTGCTTCTCCGGCACGCATGATGTCGCCCGATTTCCGCGTCCAACGATGGTCCGGACATTCTCAACGAGGTATGCTATCGGGGAGTCTGTGTAGTGAACCCCAAAAGTGAGACACGGCGGGAGGCGGAAAATAGGGGACACTCAGCGGTCATAATGGAGATGACCGATGGGCATTGAAGGGACGGCATTGAAGGGGACGGCATTGAAGGGACAGACGGAGTAACCCCTAACACTACCGACGGGGGTTACTCCGTCTGTCCCCGTTTCCTTTCATATCACCAAGCGGAACACTCACGAGCGATTATCTCTAGTGCCCCGTTCGGGATGGGATGAGTCGTCTGTCGCTGCCTGACAACCGCCTGAAATCAAGACTGGTTTCGCGGATGACCGGATTGATGCCATCAGCCTGGCGCCAAAGACTCATTAACATCCGATAAGCCGCTTCGGCTTTCTCCTGCTGCCCCAGCGCGACGTAAGCATGAGCCAGACTTTTGTACGCCAGGGCGCCGATCGGCTCATTGATTACGATGCCCGAGTGATTCAGTATCTGTTGAAACTCAACGGATGCTTGTTCTGCTCTGTCGCTGGCAAGGAATGCTTGCCCTCGTAGATAGCATGGATAGAGCGCGAAAGGAAATAACTGCTCAGGAGAGGCATTCGCTAAATCAAAGGGAGCGGCAACATCCAGTTCCTTGAGGGCGCCCGCAGGATCACGACGATTAAGCGCCAGCTGCGCAC
The DNA here is from genome assembly GCA_963757515.1 of uncultured Acidobacteriaceae bacterium. Taxonomy (GTDB): domain Bacteria; phylum Acidobacteriota; class Terriglobia; order Terriglobales; family Acidobacteriaceae; genus PALSA-350. The sequence goes on from CAVWRV010000006.1 coordinate 162,002, forward strand.
GGATAACGGGAAGAAAGATGAACTGGACGGTGGTATCCTCGGGGAATTTGTGGGCAAGGTCTTCGACCAGTCGCTCCGCGGGACCATGAGCGAGCGCCAGGGCAAAAGCTGCGCGGGCTTTTACATCGCGAGCGTTTGACAACGCGAGGGCAGCCTCGGCCTGATGGCGCGCCTCGGGGAAATTTCCAAACAAGGCCTCGCGCATCGCCCACTGGGACTGGTAGCCGGCGGCAGCTTCAGCCTTATCTGACCGAAGGGCGGAAGCGATGGCGCGCCTGGATAGCTCCCTTGCCCTTTCGATCTGTCCAGCGAATGCCGCAGTGGCAGCTTCATACGACAGCAATAGATCCTCAACACCAGGTTTTCCTTCGGCCCATGCCACCTGTTGAGCCATCAGCTGCGAGTCGTTGGTGAGAAATCCAAGTTGGTACAGACGAGGGGGGATATCCGACGACTCGAGCCCTTTCCTGGCCGCCTCATTCGCGGCGGCGCGCGCATTCTCTAACTGATGTAGATAGATATAAGCCGCTACCAGGTCCTCGTAGTATTGCGCATTCTGCGGCGCACGAACGAGAGCTTCGCGAGCGTCAGCAAGCGCGTCGTCGTAGCGACCGAGCACCGGATCGAGGCACTCCCCAAGAACGGATACAGGGATCGGCTCGCGAGGATAGATTTGTGCCCACAAACGGTATATCTGCCGGGCCTTCGGCAGGTCACCGATAACCGCCAATTCATATCGGGACTCGATTGCTAATTTTTCCCATTCGGTGAGGTGCTGACGCAGGGCGAATGCTCTTCGGATACTTTCCTCAGCTACGCCTGGTTGGCCGGTATTGATCTGGCACAATCCAAGGGACAGATGCGCCATTGCGAAGTTCGGATCCAGATCGATGGCCCTTTGAAATAAGGGAATGGCGGCTGCGCAGTCGGCATGATTCAGCAGTTTCTTACGGCCCGTGGTGTAAGCAAGTAGGGCATCGAGCGATTGCGTGGTTGCTTCATCCAGTGGAGTATCAAATTTCTCAACGGTACTTAAGGATTCGCCAAGCTTCCCGCGAAGTTGAACGCTAGCCCGGCTGAGCGCTTTGAGAACATCTTCTTTCCGGACCGCTTGTACCTGCTCCTCGCCCAGCACCCTTCCCGTGGGACAACTCACGGCTCTCAGGCCAATTACATATTCCCCTCCCAGGTTCGCGATCGATCCCTCCACAACCGCCGCTGCGGCGATCCTCTGGCATACCTCGCGCGCCGCACTGGAAGTAAGGCGGCCATCCTTTGTCCGGCCCATCAGCAACAACGTGCGCTGTATTTGCTGATCAGGAACCAACTCGAGGAAAGGCGATTGCTCTAGTTGCGTTGCCAGACCCTGGCGCAACGTGCCGTCGAACACAGCGTCGCCAGTGGAGTTTGCAAAATCCGACAGGATAATTGAGTCTCTGTCTGTAAGCGGGCGCACCGGACGCAGAGCGTACAAGCCAAACGCAAGCCCGGCGCCAACAATGGCGGCGACCGCCGCCCATTTCGCTCTCGATGATGATCGAACAGAGACCGCGTCGGGGCGGGAAATTTCCGGCAACGCGGCGACCGGCCAAGAGGACTCGCTGCCATTGTTGTGCGGAACTTCCGCCCCGCGGTTAGCTGGCAAAGCTCCCGCGGGTTCTTCTGCGACATCAACCGGGCAAATAAACCGGTAGCCAATTCCAGAGACGGTCTCGATGAATCTTGACTCACGCGGGTCGTCGCGCAATAACCGCCGGAGCAGGGCTATGTTACGAGCAAGAGAATTCTCAGTGACCGCGGTCTCGCCCCAAACTGAGTTCAAAAGTTCTTCTTTGGTAATTAACTTGTTCGGACTGCGAAGCAGGATCAGCAGCACACGAAATGGCTTCGGCTCGACCGGCTGTACCTGGCCGGCCTTGATAATCACAAACTCTCGTTCGCGCACAACTACATCCGCGAAGCTGAAAACAAATGATTTGCTTGCCGTTGTACTCATCACGACTTCTTCAGAAAGACTTCATAACTCGCTCAAGACGATTGTGGAAGGATGGGCTCAGAGTCTGTTCATCGTTGGGCCGAACTGACGCTTGGTTGCTTGGCGTTGAGTCTCGGCGTTTCGCCAGGCGTTCGCTCCCGGCCCGGCGAAACCTCGCTGGACCGGGATGGGCGCAAGTGTAACGCAGAGCATCGGAGGCCACCAAGCATTTTGCCGCGGCCACAGATGTTCAGTGTGTCTTGACGCTCTCCGGCTCCAGTCGGGGTTTTCGCATCACGCCCGGTCCATAGGCCGCTTAGTGGCATGACCCTGCGGTTAGTCGCTCACGGCTCGATTTTATCCACTTCAATGCCAACCACGGGAGCAATCTAATGACGAAATCAATCGCTTGCATGTCCATCGCGGCGTGCGCAGTTGCCTGCTTGGTTGCAACTGCTCGTGCCGGTGCACAAACCGATAGCGCAACGTTCTCGACGCTCTATAGTCTCGAAGCCCCAGCCGCTACTACTTTTACCAGTCCTCTCGGATCTCAACCAGACACCCTGCCGGCGATCGGTTCCGATGGCGCCATCTACGGGATGACGACTGTCGGCGGGCAGTACGGCAATGGTGTGATTTACCGGTTCGACCGGAACACGCATCAATACAAAGTTCTGCATACCTTCAGCGCGCTGGATGCGAACGGAGACAATGAGGACGGGGCCACGCCGGGCGTGGCAGTGACGCGGGGTCCCGGCGACGTGATTTACGGAATGGCCTCTCTTGGCGGCAAGAATGGAAGTGGCACAATCTTCGCATTCAACCCTTCCGGAGATTTCGTTGTACTGCATACCTTTAGCGCCGTCGATTCGAAGGGACTGAATCTGGACGGATCCCATCCACTGCGCTCGATTGTCGTCGGCAAAGACGGCAGCCTTTACGGTACAACGCGGTTTGGCGGGCCAAACGTCTGTCTTTTCACCAAAGGTTGCGGGGTCGCCTGGAGGATCGATGTCAAAGGCAACTTTGAGGTTTTGCATTCGTTCACGGCTGACGAGGGGCACGCCGCGTCGCTGCTGCAGGCGACGGACGGAAACTTATATGGTTGCGCGGTGTGGCCGGCGACTTCGCTGCCTGTAGGGCCTTTGCCGTCAGGCATCCTGTACCGGATAGCGCCGTCGGGGCAGAACTTTCAGGTGCTTTACACGTTCAGCCAGACGAACGCGAGCGGTGAGAACATGGATGGCGCTGACTGCTACGAGCCGCTTGTCGAACCAAGGCCTGGGGTCTTTTATGGCGCTGGCTTTCACGGCGGAAACAATGCCAGTGGTGTCGTGTTCCGGTATTCCAACTGGAACCCCGGTCAAGTTGAGATTATCCATGACTTCAGCGCCTTGAACTCTGCCGGTCAGAATTGGGACGGGGCAGGACCCAACGGCCGGCTGGCTCTGGGACCACATGGGATTCTCGCCTCGAACACCGAGTCCGGGGGTGCAAACGGCAGCGGAGTGCTGTACAGCATCCGGGAAGACGGGCACTTCGAGGTATTACATACTTTCAGTGTGACGAATCCAACGACAGGAGCGAATGATGACGGTGCGTTCGCTGATGAAGGCCTGATCGCAGACGGGAATAAGCTCATTGGAATAGCCGAATACGGTGGCAACGGCAGCCCTGCCGGCTACAAAAACAGTGGCGGCACGCTTTATGAAATGACGTTGGACTATTGCCACGAACCTTGATAAGGAAGGCCTGTTTATTTAAGCGTGCAAATGCGGGGATACGAAACCTATTTTCCTCAGGATCGATTGGGAAAGTTCTAACGTGTCCCCGCACCCCCCCGGTACACCGTGTACTACAACAGGATTGCGTGTAGCATCACGGGACTTTTGGGGACATATAGCTCAACCCCCGAGGACACAGCGCAATTACGCACCCTTCAGAAGCGAATCCAGAACCTCAGGAGTAAGCCCGCGCGCCTGTGCCTTGCGCCCTGCTTCGTCCAGCACCTGTTCCAGTCTGTCACCTTTCGGTCGTCACCTTTCGGTCGTCTGGTTGTTTGAGCTCGCTGGTGCTCTCATCGCAACAGATGAAATCATTTACTGGCCTGCACTGATAAATGCTACGCGTGCGGTGGCGGGAATTTCACGTGGAGCACGTCCCTTAAATACTTGATGTTGACCGCGAGATTTTGCTCGATGCTGCCGGTACCGTCGCCCGGCCGCGGCGCATCGAGATCGTAGACTACCCATCCCTTGAACTTTCGATCGCGCAACAGCTTAAAGATGGCCGGGAAGTCTACGCCCCCCGCACCGAGATTGTGATAGAGGCTGGCTTTCGCGTGTTCCGCCTGGGTTGGCGTTGCGGTATTGCCTCGATACCTGGGATAGGTGTCCTTCATGTGCACTTCGGCGATCCGCGGGAAATAATCGCGGATGATCTGCAAGGCGTCTCCACCACCCAGGGTCAAATGCGCTGTGTCCGCTATGAGGTACACATACTTGGGATCGGTGAGCTCCATGACCTTGCGCATGTCACGCTCCCGTTCCATGGGTCCCCAGATATGAGGATGCGGCGCGAGCCTGACCCCAAAGGCCATGGTTTGCCGTGCCGATTTCATTGAGGGTGTTGGCGAGTATCTTGAGCTGGTCGTCGCTTGGTCCTCCTTCGGGACGGCTGCCCATGTTGGTCTTCCAATGATCGCAGCCACAGGGGGCGAGAAAGTCGTGGGCAAAATTCACCATGGCGGCGATGAGTTCGGCGTTGCCCTCGGCGCTGATCCAAGGGTTCGGTTGGGGATTGGAGCCAGCCTTGGTGCGAAGGTGCGAGGGAGGTAAATCTCCGACGTCGATCAAGGTGATCCCGGAAGCTTCACACAATTGCTTTAGTGCGAGTGGCCTGGATTCAAAGTCTCCCAGTTGCCTGGCATAGGGCTCGATACCTTGCAGCCCGAAGCGTGCCGTGTCGGAGATGATCTGCTGCATATCGGTTGACATGCGCAGATTGCCGTTTGGCCAGTCACCCCATAAGGCTCCGGTAATCCCAAAGCGCATGTAGGGGTCGATGGGATCGAGGGATTTGGGGGAAGCTCCCCACACGTACGAGCTGCCCAACGCTAGTGCTGAAGCAATAAATTCCCGCCTGTTGAAGCCGCGCATGTTTTTCCCTTTTATTTATTTGAGGCCGAACGCATAGACATGGGCGTCATGGCTCACGACGAAGACCTTTCCGAGCGCCACGACCGGTTCGCTGAAATGCACCCAATCGGGGATGATCTTTTCGCTCGAATAGAGTTGTTTTCCCGTCTCCGCATCGAATGCAAAGAGAACGAGATGGTTGACTGGAGTGGAACGGTATTGGGCCGAGAGCGGGTTGTGATTGATTTCGTCCTGGGTTCCATGAACATAGGCGGGGCTCTGGATAGTCTGCTCTCCGGTCTGGATCGCAAACAATACGCCGTTCGCCACCACGGGTGGATCGGGCACGATCATGTCGGGCGAAGTCCACTGTGGAAGCAGCGATACCTTGTCGCCCTCTGCGACTACCTGAAATGCCATGATGCTGCCGTGGGGTGCTGGGCCGCCGCTCGATGGGAACGGTGGGGCATTTTTCGATGGCGGTCCCCACATGGGGAGATAGAGAAAGCGTTTGCCGTCAAGGGTTTCGTAGTTGGTGATGGAACCCCACACTCCCTGGCCTGGATTTTTACCCTCGGCTGCGTCATTACCGAGCTGCGGCGATTTGTACAACGGGGTGGAGTGGGTTGGCCGTCCGCCGAGATCAGCAGCATCGAGGAGGAAGAGGAAACCCTCTTTGCCGGCGACAGCGATGAGCGTCCGGTTCTGAAAGGCAAAAACGTCTGAGCTTGCCGAACCCAAATCAAGATCCTGAGTATTTAAAAATTGCCAGTTCGAGGGCGTGAATGAATCCAGCAGTCGCATCGCTTTTGGGGCCAGCTTCAGGACGGTCTCGCCAAAATCACCGGATGCCGGGTCGTAGAAACCGTCCGCGGTTTGCGTGATTACTGTGCCGTTCGGGCCCTTGGTGACGCCGCCGCGACCCCACGGTCCGGAATATTTTGTGCCGCTGGTATAGAAGCGGGTCAGCTTTGGATTTGCAAGATCGCTCACATCCATCGCAGAGACGCTGCCTGGCACCACGGGAGGTTTGGCCCCTTTGCTTGCTGGCAACTGGCCGCAACCGCGCCCGCTGGTGGTGTAGACAACGTTGTCGATGAGGTTCAGGCTCCAGGCACGGGCGAATGGTTCGACCATGTCGGCCGCCTTCATTCGGTCGGCGCCATCGCTCAAATTCAGAGCGCGCAGCTTACCGTCGCTGGTGATGAAAAAAATGATTCCGTTTTGTTTATCGATCACCGGTGTGTCGTTCACGGTGTTCGAGCAGAGCCAGGTGGCAGCCCACATGGGAGTGGCGGGATTGGTGAAGGTCTTCTGCCAAAAAGCTTTTCCTGTGTCCGCATCGAGCGCAAACACTGTGTCGTCGGCACCGAGCACGAAGAGCAGATTTTTGGGACCCTGGGACGTGCTCACGCCTTCGGCTACCAAGGGTGCTGTAAGGGTCGAAAGAACTATTTCTTTGGGCGGCGTGCTCAGTTGTGTGTTCCACAGCAGTCTCATCCGCGAAACGTTGCTCTTGCCAAGCGAGGTTTCGCCCTTGTTCCAACCCGTGCGTTCCTGATCGTAGCCCCAGGTGGTCCAATCGCGGGTCGGTGCGATGTTCTGTGCGGAACAGGCCCGGGCAAAAAGCAGCGACGCCAACACGATCGCGGGCGAGGAGATGGAAATTTTTAGCATTCCCGGAAGATTGATAGTCCTGGGAGACTGCCTCTGTCAATGCTGCAGCACAGTCCCGTACAAACAAAAGCCCGTCCTCGCGGACGGGCTCCAGTGTTTCCTATACAGCTTGGGCTAATACGGTGGGGCTAATACGGTGACGGCTAATACGGTGACAGCTTGGACTGCACCCCTAAGCTGAGACACGCTGCAAGGCGATTAATTGGGTGACACATCGACCGGCTTTGGTTTCGTTTATCAATAAGCAGCAGCCGGACCGCGGGAGTGTGGGAATCCCGGAGGGATTTCCAAGGCCTGTGGGAGCGGTGGTAAACCTGCCTTTGGTTTTCCATCGCTTCCATCAGCGCCGTCACTTCCGCGAGCCTCGCTGGCCCGCTCGAACTCTTCCGGTGTTAGATATCGTAACGCGGAATGCAGCCTTTGCCGGTTGTACACTTGGTCCAGGAACTCACCGATTCGACTGCGTGCGTCTTCTAGATCCCGATAGTCGGCTCCGTGTACTTCCTCCTCTTTGAGCGTTCGCATGAACCGCTCTGCGCGTGCGTTGTCGTATGGGTTGCCACGCCGGCTCATGCTGATTTGAATCTCGTTCTGCTCCAGCAGGTCGGTGTAATCAGTGGATGCATACTGTACGCCGCGATCGGAGTGATGGATCAGCCCCTCGGCTTTCCAGCTACGCTGGCTGAGTGCCATCTGCAGAGCGCGAATCGCTAGTTCCGCCTGCAACGTACGTCCCAGGTCCCAGCCGATAACACGGCGCGAGTAAGCATCCAGAACCACCGCCAGGTAGATGAACTCATTGCGCAGGCGGATGAAGGTAATGTCGGCCACCCATAGTTGGTTCAGCCCCGTCAATTTCGCATGCCGCGCCAGGTTCGGGTAGATCGGCAAAGTATGCGCCGAATCCGTCGTAAACACATACTTTTTCCGGCGTAAGCTAAGCAGGTTGTCTTCTCGCATCAAGCGCAGGACACGTTTGTGGTTGACTACTTGCCCTTCACGTCGCAGCAAAGCAGTCAACATCCGGTAGCCCCGAAGACGATGATGCGCGACTGCTAACTCCTGCAAGCGAGCGCGCAGCAACAAATCGGCCTGTTCTGGCGCAGTCTGCTGCAAATAGCGATAGAAGCCCGCTCGGCTTACCTCGGCTACCTGGCACTGCTGTTCCACGGTCAGTCCTACTCCTTCGAACGAGAGCGAGACTTCGATGCCGCGATAGACTCCTTGCCGCCATCGCTGGTACGAATCGACGCTGCTCCCCTGACTTGCTCGAAGGCTCGTTTTAAAAAATCCACCTCCAGCTGCTTACGGCCTAACAGCCGTTCCAGTTCAGCAATCCGTAACTCGGCTGCACTGGGTGCTGGCGGCGAAACGGTCTGTGACTTGCTCCCCGGCGGTCGGCCCCTGGGTCGCTCCAGCCCTGCCCTACCTCCTGCCCGAAACTGGTCGCGCCACTGGTAGAGCAGCTTCCGCCGAACGCCCAAATCCTTGGCCAGACCGATAATGGTCTCAGCCTGTGCCATTCGACGCACCGCTTCCTGCTTGAAATCTATGCTGTAGCTTCTTGCCTTCTTCTTCATCGGCCTGCTCCATTATGGCCGATAAATGTCACCCATTTTTTCGCTCTCACCGTGTCTCACTTTTGGGGTCCACTACAGCTTGAGGAGTGTGTCGGAGATAGATGGTGATAAGCGAAAAAACCTGTATGGACGCGCGCAGGAATTTCGTATGATTCACCTATGAGTAAGCGGTTTCGAGTTTGTAGCCATGATCAAGAGTTTTTGTTGCCTCCTTCGCTACAAGACTGGCTGCCGGAAAACCACTTGGCACGATTCATAGCGGAAGTAAATGAACATTCGATCTGTCTGCCATCTATGCGAGTACGAGCGCAAGGATGGGCGAGGTCTGTCGGCTTATCACCCTCTGCTAATGACCCGGTTATTGCTCTATGGATACTGCATCGGAATAACTAGCTCCAGGAAGATCGAGAAGGCGACCTACGATAACTTAGCATTTCGCTATCTGTCTGCCGACCAGCATCCTGACCACGATACCCTGGCTGCGTTTCGTCAGGACATCTTCAGGCACTGGCGGGCTTATTCGTGCAGGCCTTGAGGCTATGTCAAAAGGCGGGTTTGGTGAAGTTGGGCAACGTAGCCATCGATGGCACCAAGATAAAGGCCAATGCCAACGCAGGCGATCAGTGAATTATCAAAAGATCAGCGAACGCGAGCAACATTGGCGAGCGGAAGTTGCGCGATTACTGAGCCAGGCACAACAAACAGATCAACAAGAAGATCAACGTTTTGGCTCAGCCAACCAGCCGACCGTTGCCCGACGACTTAGCCGATGCCCAAAAGCGCTCAGCGGCTCCAACAAGCCAAGACAGAGCTAGAACGGGAAGCAAGGCCCAGTTGCAGGCGATCTCAACCAATCTCCCCCCACGCAAACCCGGCCCTCCCAAAAAAGGGGAGCAGACCAGCCAACCGCCAGACAATCGGAAACAGCGGGAGACGGAGAAAAAGCAGCGTCTACGAGCGAGAAAGAACGCCACTGCACCTAGCCGTCAGTATAACTTCGTCGATCCAGACTCGCGAGTGATGAAAGATAGTGGGCAAAAAGGCCTGATGCAGGCTTACAACGCGCAGATCGCAGTGGACTCACACGCTCAAATCATCGTGGCCGCAGAGCTAACCCAGCAGGCATTCGATCGCCAGCAACTGTTACCCATGGTAAAGAGTCTACGCAGCACGATCCAAGGGGCACCGACCACGATCACTGCAGATGCGGGTTATTGGGACACACAGAGCTTACTGGATCCGTCCTTGAGCGGCATTGAAATCCTGGTACCACCTGACTCCAATCCACAACTACCTGGCGGCCGCTGCCGCCCACTGCACCTCGCAACGAAGTGGCCATCCGCATGAGGCAGGCTCTGGCCACCGAAGAGGGAAAAGCTCGCTATGCACTTCGAAAATCCACGGTTGAACCAGTATTCGGCCAGATCAAAGAAGCGCGCGGCATTCGTAGATTCCGCTTACGAGGCTTGCTGAAAACGACCTCGGAGTGGAAGCTGATTTGCGCCACGCATAATCTTCTGAAGCTATTTCGGCATCGCACAACCCTGGTATTACGCTTAACGCATTTAGGAGGGTCGATTCCGTCGGCGCTACGATTACTGCTCTCGCTTGCCAACCGCTTTTTCGCTCAACCCAACCGTCCAGCTCAGATCCAACGGTCTGCCGCGATAATGAGGCAGTTTCTCTCCGACACACTGGCGTCACCGGATTACCCCAAAGTGGTCGTAAACACATGATTTCATGAGCGTTGATTGCTACTCTCAGCACCCTTGAGCACGCAGAAACGCTGGGAAAGTCTCGGATTTTGATTTTCAGCACCTTCGCGATTTGAAGGAATCAGAGCACCTTGACCTCTGCCCGTACCCGGAGGCGGGAGGTCACGATCGTCTTCCGCTATAGTTGTGGAATCAAGAGGAACCTCTGAGTTCCCGGCTTGGTCCGAAAGGGCAAGTCTGTATGCCTGTCCCACGAAATATCGAGTTGGCTGTTCAGTCGGCATTGGTCTCAGGGGTTTTCGCTGAAGGATACGACTTCGAAGACGTGTGCACTCGGTTGTTGAAACGGGTACATCCCGTCTTTACTTCTATCAGAAGCACAAAGACCACCCCATACAATTGGGCGTCACGCGGTCGCCCAGACGCATATGCCCTCCTGGACGATCACAAGTGGATCTACTTTGAGTACACCCGTCTCGCCGAAAAGCCACGTCTAGTCGCCTATGTAACAAAGCTGCCAAAACGGGCCTACTATCGTGGGGCACCATCCTGGCTAGCCAAACTGGTGCTTGTCTCATCCTTGATTCTTACTCCCGGCGAAAAGGAGACTTTAAGTAGATCCCTAGCAGAAGTGCTAATGTGCAGCGTCGCCATCAATGACCTCGCGGATCTCGTCAGTTGGTTCTGCGACACCGCGCCAGAACTTATATCCCTACTGCTCAACATCGAGTGCTCTCCGAAATGGTTCTCTCCATTAAGCAAAGCAATTGATGACATCACCCTCACCCAAGCTGGGTTTCCTACTTTAGCGGACTTCAATTATGACAAATTATCTGTCGACGCACACCAGTCAAAGATACTTGTTGATCACTTCACTTCCCATGGTGGACCTTTCTTCTTATCAGGGAGGTGGGGTGTTGGGAAAACAGTCCTCGCACTATACGTCGGTGTTTACCTTGAAAAACACGCCGAGTTAACGCCCTTCTATATCGATCTCAAGGACCACATTGGGACGGACAAGCGAAAAGTATGTTCGACGCTGATCAAACACTCACTTCCTTCCTTCACGCATCCCAAGGTCCTATTCATCATTGATAACGCGCACCAGATTCCATTCGCATCCTACGCGGTGGTACAGTGGGCGAAATCCCGTGGCGTAAATGTACTACTCATTTCACGGATTATTTCTGAAGACATGTGCGATGAGAACGAATACTTTCCGCGCCTTTTTGGGAAGAACGATCATGCCATCACTTCAGAAGGTGACTCCTCCCCGGAGGACTCCCAATCAGGCGCAGAAGATGAAGACGGCATAGTTCCGCCTAATCAAACCAGTCTTGAACTTGTACCGGACATAGGTACCATCAGGCGGATCGTAGCAACACATCTCAGCACTATTCAAGCAACTGGCGGCCTATCCGATCAAGACCTCATCCATTTGTCCGAACGTATCGGATACAACCTAACCCTTCTCCGCTTGCTTCTTGCACGCTGGAATCCAACCTTGGAGTCTCTTTTTGCCGTGCCTGTTGAAGCGGTTCTGGAAACACTGGGGAGACGATTTGGTGCCCGTGATTATCCAGAGATTTACATGTTAGCTGCACTAAGCTACTTGGACTGTCCGTGCGATGTGAATGTGCTGCTCCCGAACCCTGATCGCAGGACGCAATTCTTGACGGATCCACGGCTTTCAGGTCTGATTGGTACGCGGTCAAACCGTGCATTTGGCATCAGCGCGGCAGAGGGTTGCCTACTGATACAGGCAGGCTTGCGTAGCAAGGCTGCGATCCTTTGCACCGATGACGGGCGACTACCAGATACCTTTGATGCTGCGCTGAACACTCTCGTTACGCGGTATGCGAAGACACGACCACTGAATCCCTATGAATTGCTGAAACATATACGCTGGGCCGCTCGCGAAGCACAGATTGACTACGATGCACGCTCAGAAGAACAAATGGTCGAGATTATGAGCAATGTCCTAAGTTCTCCTGAGTTCACTAGCTATCTCCGATTCGTAGTACTCCCAAGCGGAAAATCGCTCTTAGGCCTTGGCAATATTGCGCGCGTTTTTCATGACACGGGAATAAAGAAAGCTGTGTGGTCGAGTGTGTTGACAGGAGAGACAATCGACCTTGCGATGCAAGCCGTTAGAACTGGATGGGTGGAGAGACGTGGAGGCGGAGGGCCACTTCCATTCACGTCGCGGGGTGTTTTTGTCTGGCGGCAACTCGCAAAGTTAGATCCAAGACTCGGTTCTCAGTTTCTATCGCAGTTTAGCTACTTGTTACTTCTCAACTACGGACTATCGTCGCTACGAGCGCTCTCCAGCCTATTGTGGATGGCCTCTGAGGTTCAATGGCTAGGAGACAGGCTAACCGATGACATGCGTACCGTACTCCAGCAACTGAGTTGCAGTTTGGAAGAGACGAAATCGCTCTCCGAAGTGCAAGTGACCTTTCTGATCCGGAATGCACACGCGTTCTCCGAAGACACCGTGCTGCAAATATTCAGGGTGATGACTCCGTTAGTAATGGCTTCGATCATACAGTCACCTCGCAACAAGCGGGGAGGATTACTGTACGCGGTGTACCGATATGCAGAGCACAGCTATTTCAGGCGGCTGATGGCCTTGCTGCCAAAAGACGAGGTGTATCGTCAGATCTATGCAAGAGGCATAGACCGTATCACGTGGGCGGGAAACGAAGAGTTATTCGAAATATTTCTCAAGAACGACCTGGAAACGTCCATCGTCACTGCTAATCTCGGCGCTATAGAGAGGTTTATGCGGCGACTAAAGCTCTTTGGCTTCAGCGAGCTTCAACAGGACATGGCAGCCAAGGTCATGAACAGGGAGAGGATTAGGAGACACATATATTCGTTGTTTCGCAGTCGAATGACAAGGCTGGCAGATATTGGGTATTTCTTATTAAACGCTGAATCCCTTGCTCCTACACTTGTCGATGGGTACGCCCAAGACTGTTTAGAGGCTATTCCCGTGCCGGCCTTTTACAAAGCCCCCATGGGTGACCTCGCGCTCTTCCTGCTTGCGATATGGATTACAACCTCGATCAACCCGCTAGACCGGTTAGGCGGCATCAATCTTGAGGATCACATTGAAGCTACTTCATCGCGGTGTTCTGCCTCAGAACTAGTGCAGATCGTGGGAACGATGGCATTTGTAGACCCTGCATTCAAAGTGACTGTTGATGCCGGGCGCTCAGCCCAAGGGCTTGAGCGCTATCTTGAGAGAATTAAGCACGGATTGCCAGATGACGCCGGTAATCGCGGTTTCAACACCACCGCCTACCGATTGGCGGTAAGTATTGTCGGCGCACAGCGCTTAATTGGTCAACAAGCCACGATGCGTGAAACGTTCATGGATACCTCTGCGCATGGACTTCTTTCGTCAGCGCTGGTTAGGGTCGAGGCTTTATCAAAGACAGCGATGAGCGCGGCTCTCGGCGAAGCATCCGTCACCGTGCTACGCAAGAAAATGCTCTTTGAAAAGGCTCTGGAGTGCCTTGGCCCGAGGAAATAGGCTGTGCGGCTATACTGCTCCTTTGATTTACCTGTGACAAAACTCGACGAGCGTCAAGTGGGGCAGGGTTCATGGCCTCTGGTACTCTCGATGTTCCTCAAAAGCCCAAAGAGGTTAATGAGTTGAAGTAGTTTCGCTGCAGGCTCCCAACGGGCCAGAAGCAAAACTGACAGGCGATGATCTGGATCGTGGCAAGCCGGTTCATTTCGCAGATAGCGTCTGGTGCCCGGCGGGTTGTGGCCGGACGTCGTAACTGGGACTCGCAGGACCCGATCGGGGGGATAGGCATCATGTCCCCTTATCTTCCCCCTTATCTTCCCCCTCGTATAAGCGCCGAAAGTCCTCATTGATGTTGATTGTTATAAGCGTACAATTCTGGGCATATTCGTTAATGAGGATGATCGTTTATATGATTCGAAACAGTCGCGTTGTTAAGGCAATGAAAGAGGCTATGACTGTGGTTGGCGCGCTGATTGTATTTGTCACCTTCCTTGTGAACGAGTCGAAGCTCGAAACATATAGGGATTTGGCCGACAGCATCGACCGGGCTCACGGTGAGTCTCTCATAAGAAAGGATATACGGAAGATAGATTTTGGAGTGGATTCTGCCAATTACGCGCTGAAATTCGTTTTAGATGAATTGGGGCAGAGAACACGGCGTAACGCTAAGGAATTGGCAGAAGTGGAAGCGGATGAGGAATCGCTCATCCTTGCAATGCGGCACTATGATGTTATTTATACGACCCATTCCCTTCGAGAATCTGCGGCCCTATTAGAAAAGCTCCCTGCAAACTCCAAGTTAGCAGACCGTCTAAATCAATTGAAAGAGCATCTGGGGGCTAGCAGTGAGGACTTTGAGAGGTTAATCGGAAAATCTTATCCAGCCGCGACGGATGAGTTGTCAAGTGACGTTTTTAAGTTTGCGGAGGAACAGGACAAATATTACGCAGATAAAAGAGATCAATGGAAACGCTGGAGCATAGTGCTCTACACCGTCGGATGGGGTCTTAGTCTATCGGGGAAGTTTATCGGGGTTGAGGTGGATGGTCCGGAGGTCTAGCACTCCATTTCTTCGGCTTTTCATATGTGAACGTCCAATATCGCTCCCCACACTTCGCGCAAATGATACCGAGCATGATGAGCAAGGTAGCAGATCACTTCATCAATTCCTTTATGTCTTGGGCCACCGCCATGCAGAATCCCGCGAAAATAAATATTCCTGAAAATTTGGGACAGCAGGGAGGGAGGGACGACGGAACGTTACCCTTGCTTCGATGATGATACTAAGTTAGTAGACTTCTCGTCCCTCCTCAGGTCTGTCTGTCCCTCCTCAGGCCTGTCAGTTTACGTAGATCTTGCCCGCTAGTTCATTTCAATCCACAGATGACATAATTTTATCTCTGGCCGTCCGTTTGTTCTGACATGGGTCGAGCGCAAGAACGCTGTACGCGTCCTCGGGTTGGTATGTTCCAAATGAACTAAGTCATCCATGCTCCACTCGGATTGGCTTCCTGCTAGTGCTCTGATCCAGCGCGTACTTACCCACAGCGGCAATCAGCTCACCGCGTTTGAACTTGATGCACACCCCGCTCGCACCGGGCGCAAATTACACTCCAGTGATGGTATCGTTCGTCCGCCTGCATGAAACAGAGCGCTAGCACCGAAGAGAGCCTGCGCTTTTCTTTGTATAGAGTATAGAGTGAAGTAGTGCGAATCGTTCTTGTCATCCCATGAGGCCGGGTCCAGCAGCGTGATTTTCCGCTCGTGCAGCAGATACATCAGCGCCGTCAAGTCCGTAAACCGCCGAAGGTAGTCTTCGCTCATTTGAGAGAAGCATCAGAGTACCACTCGCACGGGTCCAGGAGCTGGCTTACCTGATAGGCCACGCCGGTCCGGCGCTTTTGCCGCGCCCTCTGGCACGGCGTCTCACAAACGGGGAAAGCTGGAAACAAGATGGAGTTGTAATGCGCCCCAAGAGTGAGGCACGGAAGTTCCGTGGAGAGACGGGCAGTCTGTCGGAGATAGAATTTTGCACACTATATGTTGTACCGGAACGATGGATCTTTGGCTGTATGTTGCGGTTCGTGCACGCAAATAATCATTTCTCCGACACACTGCGGAGCTGGCACTTTCACGAAACCCTGTCCACGAAACCCGTATTTCACCGGGACAATGATCCGAGCAAGCGAAATGCCCGGATCGCAGCGATCTTTTCAGGAATTTGAAACGGGTGTTCGTTTAAGTCGTGCACGAACATCTCAATTTCGTCTAGCATGCTGTTGCTAAAGTCCGGGTGCCTATACCGCAAAAGTCCGTTCAGGACCATTAGGACGTTGCTTAAGCCGAACACCTTTATCTCATCCCGAGGAAGTTCAGCCTTCACTATTTGAAGAGCAGCTGACAATTCTCCAACCTTCCACAGTGCGCACACGATAAAGTAGCTGACTCGCAGGTAGCCCTTATGTTCACCGATACGGCTGAGCAAAGCCAATCTGAATCGATCCTGCTCGCCCGGCAACGTCAAACGCGTATGAAACGCCATGAGTGCCTCAAGATTGTCCGACCGAAGCTCCGCCACATCGGGATTATCGGAGATGCTCTGATTTCTCGGAGAATTCGGGTTCCACGAATCGGGACCCACTCCTATCAGCTCACGTCCGATGATCACCAGGTGAACGCTTCCTAACCCGCCTACTCTGCGGCCGCATTTATCGTAGCGCCCAAGCTCTGCCTGAAGAACAGCAGCGACCTCCCTCTCGATTGGGTCGGGGATCGAAGAGACAACCTCCAGTGTAGACTTAGCCACCCCCAGTTGCGGTTCCGGAAGTACCCGCATAGTGATCGTTATCCGCTGCTCGTGACCTTCGTCATCTGTCACACCAATGGTGGCTCGTACACTCTGATCGAGATTTCTCCGCGGCACGCCTCGGATCATGATATGAGTACTGGCTTCCAACGACATATTCGCCGGTATCATGTATCCGGACGCTGAACTTCCGTAGATATCACGGTCTACCGCCCGCACGTATACGTCACCAGACAACACCTCGCCACGGATGCTCGGCTTAATCAGCCGTGCGCTGACTAGAGATAGCGGCTCTTCCTCCAGGTTCTTGATCAACAAGTGTGCAGCGACCTGCGTCACCACGGAATCATCACTCTGCCTGGCCCTCGACCAATGGCAACGCCGCGAAATTGCGGTCATAAAGAATCGTTGGCGTGCGGCTGCGGACGCCCTCCACGCGCGCACCCACTGTATAAAAAGGCCTGTCGCACGTGCTGTCGATAATCCAGCACACACGACGCCGACCAAAACGATCCATGGGCGCGTAGACTTAGGAACTGACGCAGTAATGACGGGAACGAAAAGCAGTAGGGCGGCGGATCCGGCCAGTCCAATGAGGACCCAGAGTGGCAGGTCTTTAAGAACCTCTAGGACTCTAGCTGTAGCCCCCGCTCCTTCCCCTACCCCAGTCATAGAGAAACACCTTTCGAGTTGCTGTGAACGTCCGCTGATCGATACTGCGAGGACTATACCAAAGTTGACCTAGGTGACAGAAATCCTGGTGACAGAATGGACTGCACCCCTAAGCTGAGACACGCTGCAAGGCGATTAATTGGGTGACGGCTTCTCGACGTGATCGATCACCATCACATCCACAGGAGCTCTCTTCGATTCCAGCTTCAGTCCCAACTGTTGCTGCATCGCGGCGAAAATGTCCGGGGGTGCGTCCGCACCGTCCGCGGGCGGAGGAGCCGGAGGCATAGCTCCGGACTGGGATGCATCGGGCGTCCAGTTCACGACAAAGTTGTACCGCGTGGAGCCGAGCCCAGTCTGATCGACAACCGGCAACGCGACGGCATCGTTCAGGACAAAGCTGATGAATTCCGCGATGGTGGAGTTGATGACGCGCATTCCTCCCCTGGGTCCACCACCATAGCCAGGGTTGCCATTCGGATTGGTGTCGTTCACGGTAAGCTTCGGGCCGCCTTTGGCCACGGTGACCGCGTACACAGGGAGCTCGAGTTCCTCGTGATGGAACTTAAGCTGAAAACGATCGGCCAACAGCTTCTGCACCATCACCCTCATTTGCTTCAGGCTCGGCTGACCCTCGATGTCGGGCTTGGCCTTCACATCATACTTATCAGTGTCCAGCCAGGCTGGTCCTTTCGTGATCTGCCGGGGAGAGACTTCATACGCGAACTTGATGAGGTAGGCGAGAGACACATCGTTGGCGATGAGCTCGCCGCTGCCGGTGGGATGGATGGTAAAGTGCGTTCCCTCCTGGGTCGGCTTGATCGTGGCTACTTCAAATGTCGGATTGGCATCCTCTGGTATCCGCTTCGGAGGAGGAGGTGGGGGGGGAATTCCCATGCCGTCTCCGGCGTGGCGTGCACCAGGATCAAAGGAAGCGGCTGCAGTCCCTGCGTCCAGGCACCGGTCATCGTTTTGCCGTCGTCGCTCAGCTTTCCCTCAAACGTTCCACCGATCATCTCGACCGACATCTTGATGTTTGATTCGTGTTGGGTGACCGAACTGACCGGGATCGGCTGCGCGCCTTGATCGATGCTGTACATCTTCGCGGTCCAGGTATCTTTGTCACCTTTGGAGATGGTGAAGATCACGCGCAGGTCCCGGCCGGCCTTCAACGTCCCCTGCCAATTACCGGAAAGATCCTGCGCCAGTGCGCCCGTTCCAAACATAGCGACCAGCACAACGGCCCACAGCAGCGGCCTTTTCATGGAATGTCCTCCGACCAACGCAGTTTTAGGGGCAAACCTTACGCGGAGCAGTGTACCGTCTTTTCATGGATGTCGGGAGATGCGGGCATGGGGGATGCGGGATGTCCCGCATCCCCTCGATGACGGTCGAGTAAACGGCGCAACTTACCTGAAATCCCGTTTGCAGGGAGCGGGATACCGCCCTCAGTAATTGCTTCCCAATAGACCGCAATTAGCGCTAAAGTTTTCAACGGCTTGAACGATTGCCAAGATTGATGAGTTGAATTTGCGGGAGCGAAATGACCTAATAGCATTGGAGATGGCTGTGATGTCTATGCTCAAGAATGATTCGCGATCCGGATTCCTGACTCACTGGACCACGGTAGGTTTGCTGATTGTCGGACTGGCAACATCGGTTCTGCTGTTCGCACAGCAGGCGGAAAATGACTCGCCGCAAGTATTTGTACCGCGTTACCAGATCGAAACGCTGGTGGAGTATCAGAAAATGCTGGACGCCAACCCGCGCAGTTCGTTGGCCAACTACCGCATCGCTGAGTTGCTTTTCCTTCAGCGAAACTACCAGGCCAGCGCGAACCATTATCGGGATGCACTACACGGTGACGGGCTTCCCCGGTGGACTAAAGTCTGGAGCCATATCGAACTGGGTAAGATCTTCGATATTACCGCCCAGCGCGACCGGGCGATGAACGAGTACCAGCTGGCATTGGAGACGGAAGACAATACATTGAACGCCCTCACCGAGGCGGAGCAACTGCTGCAAAAGCCCTATGAGTGGCCGAGAACTCAGTAAGTCACTTTCTGCCGCCGCACAGCGTGGGGTTGACTCCACCCCCATACCGCCGGATGGCCGGTTGGCCATAATTCGGTATCTGAGCGACGTCGAATGGGTACGTTATCGCTGCGTCAGTCATTGGACACCAGCAATACACGGAAAAAACTTCAAGACCCTGGATCGCGAAACGAGTTTTACGGTCAATCCCCGAGGCATACTCCGTAGTGCCTTCAAAGTCTGATTTTGAAGATTCGTAGCCAGACGGGAATGACCCTAAAGGAAAGACCCCAATCCGCGTCTGTTGTGGATTACGGGTCAGGCCATCGGGCATCCGTCAAAGCCGCCTGCACCAGACATCCACCTGCGGGAACAATCCCCAAGCTCCGTCCACGAAGATCGAGTGAGAATAAACCGGCTACATCAGTAATCACTTCCTTGCGCGATGATCAAGAAACAGAGCGCTGCAATGGTTACCAAAGAAATCTTCTTAACCTCTCGACGCGGCCCAAAAACCGTACTACTGTGGGATTAAGTATTCACATGTCAGCGCCGTCTTGCCACGACGGCCCTGCTTGGCCTTGCACCGGTGCGCTCTGCCCGTGCATCTGCCGCCAACCACCGGGAAACCATCAGCGCTTGTCAAAATGATGACTCGGTGATCGCAACCGGTAATGTGACACCAAAAGCGACTAGTGAAGCCTTTCCGCAGTATTCCTGCGCTCCACGAGGGGGGCTGGGGAGAGCAGAAATCACCGCGTAAGCAGTTTTGCAATTGGTGCAGACCGAACCCGGATTTCCTGTAGAGGTTGGTGGAACCGCGGAACTCCATGCGACTTTCCGTGAAGAAAGTCGCACCTAGTTGTTCTCGGCCAGTGCTGCGCCGCAGGAAATCCGGGGAGCGACAAGCCTTTTCGTGGTTTTCTCCCAAGGAAAACCACACCTCGCGAGCTTTATCGGGTCACGTAATTGCGAAAGTGCTTTAAGCAGGGTGCGCTCAGTGCGTCCTCTTGATTGAGCAGTTTTGACAACTTGGAAACCACCACACCACCGGTCACCAGCCCGGGGCCAGACGACACGGACGCCGGATGACAGATGGGCCGTTCGCCAATCGGGCGGACAGAACCTATCTTCATCCGCGGCTCCGCCGCCCCACATCAGCCACCAAACCCAACCATTCCCCTAGCCAACTTAGGAGGGCGGGAAATATAAAAATTTGACCATCTTGATAAAACAAAGGACTTAGCTGCCACCTGGCCACAGCTAAGGCCGGTCGTGGCAACAAAAAACGACACCATGGGCCACGATAGGCACAGCCACGCCAAACCGAACCCTGGCGGCAAGCCGGCACATGAGAAGGAGCGTTTTAGCGCTTTTAGCTCATTTAGCGCATTTTTTCGGCAAACCATCCCGACGTCGGGCAGCATTGACCTGACGCATAACGTGCTGATCGTGGTTACCGAACATGGAAGCGCCTATGCCTTCGACCCCGACTCTTACCCGCGATCTCTACAACTACAAACCGGCTATGCTGGTTGGGTGACAGCAGAGGAGCAGCTGGCTTCCTTTATCGGCAAGTTCAGTCCAGAGGTTGCCGCCCTGGCCCAGTCGATCCTGGCCGCGATGAGGGAGCGCTATCCCACCGCCCTCGAGCTGGTCTACGACAACTACAACGCCCTGGCAATCGGCTTCGGCCCTACCGAAAAGCCGTCCCAGGCGATCTTTTCGATTGCCGTGTTTCCCAAGTGGGTGAGCTTGTTCTTTCTGCAAGGGAAAGGGCTGCCCGATCCAGATGGGATACTCCAAGGGAGCGGAAATGTCGCCCGGCACATCCGAGTGCCGTCGGCGGCCAAGCTCGATGAATTATCAGTAAAAAACTTGATGCAGGAAGCGACGGCGCGAGCGGCAATTCCCTTCGCGCCGCACGGCGTTCCTCGCCTGATCATCAAGTCGATCTCCGCGAAACAGCGACCGCGCCGTCCGCCGGCCTAACTGCGGAGACGCGCCAGTAGATCCTGCGGGTGTACGGGTTTGGCCAGGATCTCGAATTCGTGGCCCTGCACGCGGGCACGGTCCAAAAGGTCCGCGGTGGCAGCCTGGCCGGAAAAGAGCAGGATCTTGCAGTGAGGCAGCATGCCCGAATGGTGATAGCGGCATCAATGCCGTTCATATCGGTCATGATGACGTCGGAAATGAGCATGTCGGGCCGGAGTGTGCGCGCTGTTTCTACGGCCTTTTCGCCGTTGTACACAGCTGTGGCTTCAAACCCGCTCTGGTTTAGGATAATGGCCAGCGTGTCTGCGATCACTCGCTCGTCATCAGCTACCAGCACCTTGGGCTTTGCTTGTGAATTGTTCATTTGCTCCTGAGGGACGATCTAAGTCGTTCTGACGCTCGTCGCTCCAGCACTCCCGATCGGCCGAAGCAGGTCACGATATCGTGGTAGAGAAATGCTGAGGCGGCATCTGGAATCATACGCTTCCGACTCAGATGCTGCCTCCCGGGGTAGCGTTGCGGGACGCCGGTCAAGATTCCGAGGCTCGAGTTCTCCGTATAAGATAATTTGACCACAAATCCTTTTTGTTGGACGTTTTCCGATGGCTGAACCGATCATTCGCGCCCAGCAGGTTGAGAAGTACTACGCCCAACCGAGCGAAAACCGCATCCAGGTGATCGCGCCCACTGACCTGTCGATCGTGCAGGGGGAAATTGTGGCCCTGCTGGGTCCCTCGGGTTCGGGTAAGTCTACGCTGCTGCGCATGCTGGCCGGGCTCTCCCAACCTTCGGCCGGCGAGGTTTTCTGGCATGGCAAGCCGATTATGCAGGCGGACGCCCACGTGGGCATCGTCTTTCAAAGCTTTGCGCTTTTTCCCTGGCTGACGGTGGTCGAGAACGTCGAAGCGCCGCTGATTGCGCGCGGCATTGCCAGCGAGCGACGCGACGGGAACAGAGTCTCAAGATCCTGAACACGGTCGGCCTGGACGGCTTTCAGGCAGCGTACCCCAAAGAACTCTCCGGAGGAATGCGGCAGCGGGTGGGATTCGCCCGCGCCCTGGTGGTGCAGCCGGAGGTGCTGTTTATGGATGAGCCGTTCTCTGCCCTGGACGTGCTGACGGCGGAGAACCTGCGCAGTGAACTGCTGGAGCTGTGGCACAAGAAGACGATTCCTACGCAGTCCATTTTTCTGGTGACGCATAACATTGAAGAGGCCCTGCTGCTGGCCGATCGGATCATCGTGCTGGGCCGTAACCCGGGGCATGTGCGGGTCGATTTTGCGGTAACCCTGACCCAGCCGCGCGACCGCAAGAGCGCCGCCTTCACCCAACTGGTGGATTACATCTATAAGGTGCTCACCCGGCCGGACGTAGCCCCCTCCGCCGTGCCCCAAAGGGTGGCGGTGCGGGATCAACGGCAGATGCACTACCAGATGCTTCCCCACGCCCGGCCGGGAGGCATTGCCGGCCTGCTGGAACTGCTGATCGATTACAACGGCCGGGCCGACATCTATCGCCTGGCGGACGACCTGGCGTTTGAGATCGATGACCTGCTGCCCATCGTCGATGCCGCGCAATTGCTCGGATTCCTCAAGGTGGAAGAGGGCGATGCAGCCATTACTCCCGCGGGACGGGAGTATGCCGAATCGGAGATCCTGCGGCAGAAGGAGCTGTTTCGTAAGGCCGCGGTCGAGAACGTGCTGCTGCTGCGGCAGATTACCCGCGCGCTCGCGACCAAGTCGGACCACACCGTCCCGGAAGAGTTCTTTCTCGATATGCTCGATGAGCAGTTCAGCGCGGATGAGACGCTGCGGCAGCTGGAGACGGCGATCAACTGGGGCCGCTATGCAGAGCTGTTCGACTTCGACGCTTCGCGCAGACGATTCATCTTCCCGGAGCAGGAAGAGACGGCGGAAGCGGTGGAAGAGGCGCAGGCCGAATGAGCGAGCCAACCAGGCTGTTCCGCGCTCCTACCCTTTCCCGCTCCCTGGTGCTGGAGCGGACCTGGCCTTTTTTTCTTGACCTGAGCGTCGCCGCCTGCGGGCTGGCGCTTGTTCTACGCCGTGCTGCGCATTGCGCAGTATTGGCTGGGACATCCGGTTCCCGCGGTCGAAATTTCCCCTTCGGCGAAGATGCTGCCGCTGTACGCGTTCTATTCCATTGTGCGCATCTTCGTCGCGTACCTGCTGAGCCTGATTTTCGCCGTGGGGTACGGTTACATCGCCGCGTACAATCCCGCGCGCGGAAGCCTTCATGATCGCGGTGCTCGATATTCTGCAGTCCATTCCCGTGCTGAGCTTTCTTCCGGCGGTGATGCTGGCCATGATGTCGCTGATTCCCGGGGCGCCAGCTGGGAATCGAGATGGGCGCCATCCTGCTGATCTTTACCGGGCAGGTATGGAACATGGCGTTCAGCTTTTACTCCTCGCTCAAGAGCCTGCCGCGGGAACTGCGGGAAGCCTCCAAGGTGTTTCGCTTTTCCGCATGGCAGCGCTTCTGGCAGCTGGAACTGCCTTACTCGGCCATTGGGCTGGTATGGAACTCGATGGTCTCGGTCGCCGGCGGATGGTTTTTCCTCATGGCCTGCGAGATGTTCGTTCTGGGGGACCGCGACTTCCGTCTGCCCGGACTGGGCTCTTATCTGCAGACGGCGGCCAGCACGGGCGACAGCCACGCCATGCTGTGGGGATCGGTGACCATGATCCTGATTATTGTCGCCACCGATCAGCTGGTGTGGCGCCCGGTGATCGCGTGGGCGGATAAGTTCAAGTTCGAACAGGGAGAGAGCACCAGCCGCAAAACTTCGCCCATCCTCTACGCGCTGCGAAAACTCGAATGCGCTGGGCTGGTTGAAGCGGGCGACGCTGGTGCCGGCTGAGCGAACGAATCTATGGCCGTCTGGCGCGGCGGCAGCGGGAGCTGGTTGCGCGACCCATCCACGAGCCGCGCAAGCGGTCTCAGCTGGCTGCGATCCTGTTCATCGCCGCGGCTACCCTGCTGGTGGCTTTTGCGGCCTTCCGGGCGCTGGAGCTGCTGCGCCATGTGCATGGGGCGGAGATCGTGGAGCTGCTGAAGGGCGCGGGGGCGACCTTTCTGCGGGTGAATGCCGCCTTGCTGATCGCCTCCGCCTGGACCATCCCCACCGGCGTGGCGATCGGCTTTCATCCCCGCCTGGCCAGGATTGCCCAGCCGCTGGCGCAGATCGCGGCATCGTACCCGGCGACGGCGATCTTTCCCATCCTGCTGATCGCCCTGGTGCGCTGGGGCGGCGGGTTGGGCATCGGGTCGATTGCTCTCATGTTGCTGGGCACCCAGTGGTACATCCTCTTCAACGTGATTGCCGGGCGCATCGGCGATTCCCTCCAATTTGAAGGAGGTGGCGCAGCTGTACCGCTTCTCCCGCTGGCAGCGGTGGAAAGTGCTGATTCTGCCGGGAATTTTTCCCTACCTGGTGACCGGGCTGGTGACCGCCTCTGGCGGCGCCTGGAACGCCAGCATCGTCGCCGAGTACTTTCACCTGAAGGATCGGACCCTGTCAGACGCTGGGGCTGGGCGCCCAGATCAGCGCGGCCAGCGACCATGGTCAGTTTTCCATTCTGCTGCTGGCTACGATCATCATGTCGCTCATGGTGGTGACGGTGAATCGGCTGGTTTGGCGGCCGATGTTCCGGCTGGCGGAAAGCAAGTACCGGTTGGATGGGTAAGTTAGACCACCCGCCGGATTGGGCGGCAATTGAAAAGGCGGGCTGAGCTGTAGTCCTCACCTGTAAGGTGCTCCAGCTTGTAAAAGGGCGACCAACGGTCGCCCCCCACATCTCGCGAAAAACAGCGAGATACCCCGAATTTCCTGCACGCTGCACCGGACAAGACCACTTGTGCGCCTTTCTTTAAGGAAAGGCGCATGAAGTCCGCGGACCCCACTAAACTCTCACAGGAAATCGGGGATATGGGGCACCCGGGTTCGTGGCAGGTTAACGCAGGCCTTTCGGTTACTTGGGCCGAGGTGCGGCGGCTTGATAGACAAATTGGAAGCCAATCACCATCAGCCACAGCGAGAGCGCGAAGCGCAGCTGGCGGTTGGGAATGCGGGGGGCTACTCCGCTGCCGGCAATCGCGCCAAAGACGCCGCCAATCCCCAGCTTCCACAATAATGCGGCGTCGTAGGTGCCCCCGATCATGTGGACGCCGGTGCCTACTACGGAAAGCGCCAGGCCAAAGGTAAGGTCGGTCCCCACCACCTGCGCGGCGGTCAGAGACGTAAGTCCCAGGAGGGCAACTGTGCCCAACGCGCCCGCACCCGGAGGAAGAAAAGCCTACCTCCGCCGCAATGGGAAAGGTGATCAAGCCAATCCAGCTGAGGACGGTCGACCACCGGCCGGGTGATGGCGTCGGGACGAAAGTGGCGAAATAGCTGCCAGCCGGAGGAAAAGATGATGATGGCTCCAAGCACGATGTACAGCAGCGATTTGGGACCGTACTGCGCGACATGGCGGAAAAAGAGCGAACCCACGATCACTCCTGGTACGCCGCCGAGCAGCATCCATAGCAGGATGCGGTAGGAGACCTGCCTGCGCCAGATCTGAACCGGAACCACGATCAGCTTGACCACCGCCGCATACGCCAGAGCAGTGCTGACCGCGATCTCGACCGGCACATGAAGAAAAAGTATCAATAGCGGTGCCGTAACCACGCCCGCGCCCACGCCCGTAAGCGCGATCACCACTGCGATCGAGAACCCTATCAACAGCTCAAGCATGGCGACTCTCTTCTATTGCGGTTGCACGTGGATACCACATTCCTGCTTGCGGCCACCCCAGCGGCCGGAGCGCGGGTCATTGGGATCAAAGGGCAGGCTGGTACAGGGCTCACATCCAATGCTGGTGTAGCCCTTTTCGTAGAGCGGCAGCAGCGGAATGCCATGATTGTTCGGCGTAATGCCATACGTCCCTGGTCGACCACTCCGCCAGCGGGCTCACCTTCTGCAATTGCTTGCCTGTGGGCAGGGTGAAGGTATCCGCCGCCTGCAGGTTGGCGCGGGTCTTTGCCTGCTCCCGGCGCAAGCCCGGTAAACCATAGGCGGTAGGGTTCGAGCGAAGCGAACAGCGGCCCTACCTTGCGCATGCCACAGCAGCGATCCGGCGCGGTCTGGTTCAGGATGCCGAACTGCGATTCCTGTTCCGCGACGGTGAGCGCGGGCAACACATTGACCAGGTTCAGATTCCATTCCTGGGCCAGGCGATCGCGATACTCGTAGGTCTCGGCGAAATGATAGCCGGTATCGAGAAAGATGACCGGCACATCGCCGATGACTTCACGCACCAGGTGGACCACGACCATGTCTTCAGCCTGGAAGCTGCTGGTTACGCAGACATCCTCCCTGGGAGCGGCCGCGATCTGCTGGTGTACCAGGCTCGCTGCGGCCTCATCGCTTCCAGACTCATGCCTCGCCCCCATTACAGCGCTTCGCAGGATAAGGTCGATTGCGTTCGCGGGGTCTTCCGGTAATCCGGCCACCGGTTCGAAGGTGGTCGAATCATGGGTAATTGCGACCTCGCCATTCAGGCCTTCTGCCTCGATGAGGACAACGACGCCTATTTGTAACAGCCGCTGCAGCATAGACGCGATTGGCGGTCCGGGTGCGCACCACTTCCACGCCGGCTTCGATCAATCGCGGTCTCGAGCAGGCGCAGCAGCTCAGGATTGCGCGATGGCGATGGCGGCCACGGGGCGCGAATGCCGCCGGCCGCTTAGAATCTCGCTGCACCATCCCGGCGGCTACCGTCGCGTGCGATACGGGGTCGATCAGGATGAAGCTTCCGGTGTGACGGTGCGCGGCATAGGTGTCCAGAAACAGCGGCCGGGTGGTCTCCACTTCCACTACGCCGATGCTGTTGAGTTCGAGCGTGGCGGCCGGCTCGTGATCGAGCGTCTGCATGTTCACCCGATGGCGGATCGCCCTCACCCTGGCCTTGACCGTCTGCGAGGTATGCTTCAGGAGATAGCTCTTGCCAGGATCGAGAGGCTGGGCATCCATCCAGACCAGGGCAGCGAGAAAGTTTGCCGCGACTGCCGGCGGCTGGTGCGCAGCGGCGAGCATTTCTCCCCGGCTGATGTCCAGCTCATCCTCGAGCGTGACGCGCGATCGACATGGGCGCCACGGCCCGGGCCAGATCGCCGTCGAAGGTGGTGATGCTCTTCACCCGGCTGGTTCTGCCCGAAGGCAGAGCGATGACGCGGTCGCCCGGCCATATCGAACCGGAAGCAATCTGTCCGGCAAAGCCGCGATAGTGCTGGTCAGGACGAATGACCCGCTGGATGGGGAGACGGAAGGGGGCGCCGGCCACATCCTGCCCGGTGGGCACTGTCTCCAGGTATTCGAGCAGCGTGGGGCCCTCATACCAAGGCATGCTCAGGCCGCGCTCGACCACGTTGTCGCCATAGAGCGCGCTGACGGGGATCGAGAGCAGACCGGAAATGCCCAGCTTCTCCGCAAGCTGCTGCAGGTCGCGCGCCAGTGAGGCGAAAGACCTCGCTCGAATAATCCACCAGATCCATCTTGTTGACGGCGGCTACGATATGGCGCGTTCCCAGCAGCGAGGCGATGTAGGCGTGACGGCGCGATTGGGTCAGGATGCCCTTGCGGGCATCGACCAGGATGATGGCCACGTCCGCGGTGGACGCGCCGGTGGCCATGTTGCGCGTGTACTGCTCGTGCCCCGGCGTGTCGGCAATGATGAACTTGCGATGGGTGGTGGAAAAGTAGCGGTAGGCGACATCGATGGTGATGCCCTGCTCCCGCTCCGCGCGCAGGCCGTCGGTGAGCTGGGCAAAATCGATGGCGGCTGCGACATTGGCGCTGGCCGCTTTGGTCACGGCGCGCACGTGATCTTCGTAGACGTTCTGCGAGTCGTAGAGCAGCCGGCCGATCAGGGTGGACTTGCCATCATCCACGCTGCCCGCGGTGCTGAAGCGCACCAGCTCTTTGGCCTGCTCCGCGGCGAGAAACTCCTCCATCGAAAACATATCTTCCACTGCGCGAGCGAGAGTGGCATTAGAAGTAGCCCTCGCGCTTCTTCAGCTCCATCGATCCGTCCTGATCGTGGTCGATCACCCGGTTGGCCCGCTCGGAAGAACGAAAGGCAACCAGCTCGGCGATAATCTTGGGAATGGTGTCGGCATCGGAGCGGATGGCTCCGGTGCAGGGGCTGCAGCCCAGCGACCGCAGGCGGCACTTGACCCACTGCTCTTCTCCCGGGCAGGCCCTGCACGAACGACTGCTCCACGGGGATCAGGCTGTCGCCGCGCACCAGCATCCGCCGCTGCTTGGCAAAGTAGAGCGGGACGACCGGAATGTCTTCCAGGTGGATGTAATGCCAGACGTCTAGCTCGGTCCAGTTGGAGAGCGGAAATACGCGGATGCTCTCGCCCGGATTGACGCGCGCGTTGTAGAGGTTCCACAACTCAGGGCGCTGGTTCTTCGGGTCCCACTGACCGGCGCTATCGCGGAAGGAAAAGATACGCTCCTTGGCGCGGGATTTTTCTTCGTCCCGGCGGGCTCCGCCAAAGGCAGCGTCAAAGCCATGGGCGCGCAGGCCATCGAGCAGGGCCGTGGTCTTGAGCAATCCGCAGCAACGTTGCGTTCCCAGCGCAACCGGATTGGCTCCTGTCCGCCATGCGCGGCTTCATTGCGCCACACCAGCAGCTCGACGCCGAGCCGGCGGGTGTACTCGTCGCGAAAGGCAAGCATCTCGCGAAATTTGTAGCCGGTATCGACATGCAGCAAAGGAAACGGAATGGGCCCGGGATAGAAGGCCTTCTGCGCCAGCCGCAGCATGACGGAGGAATCCTTGCCGATGGAGTAGAGCATGACCGGCTTCTCAAACTCGGCCGCCACCTCGCGGAAGATGTGGATGCTCTCCGCCTCCAGCATCTGGAGATGGCTCAGCTTCGGCGCGGCGCCTACCGGCATCGATTTGCGTTCCCAAGGTTGGCAATCTGGCTCCCTTTAGTTTCTCTGGGCAAATAAAAAACCGCTCGCCAGAGGCTGGCAGCGGTTGTGGTTACTTGTCTGAGTTATGCGAAAGGCTGGTAGGGATCGCCTACCTCTCTGCTAGAAAAACTCACACCCGCTTGTGCGCAATGACAAGGGACAACACTTGTCACAGCAACAACAACCAGCGGGATGATGCAGAGTCTGCATAGAATTTAATACTCTTGCCTGGCTTCCCTTTTGTCAAGCGAGCGAAACCCTGCGGAACCGGCAAGAGTAACCAATTTCCTTCACGTATAAAGATTCATAGGAGCGCTCGAGAGACTCATGAAATGTATACAGGTGGGCTTGATTGGTTTTGGGTTCGCGGGACGCATCTTTCAGTCGAACGTCATTCAAGCCGTCGAAGGGTTGGAGCTGGCCGCCATCGTGCAGAGAAGCGGCTCGGAGGCGGCCAGCGGCTTTTCCCCAGGTCAAGATCGTGCACTCGGTCGAGGAACTGCTTAAGGACACCAGCATCCGCCTGGTGGTGGTGGCTACTCCGAACGCTACCCATCTTCCGATTGCGCGGCAATGTCTGCTGGCCGACCGCGATGTGGTCATCGATAAGCCTTTTGCCGTTACTTCGGCCGAGGCAGCGGAGTTGATCCAGCTGGCCCGGTCGCGCAAGCGGCTGCTCAGCGTGTACCAGAACCGGCGCTGGGATGGCGACTTTCTGACCGTGCGCAAACTGCTGGACAGCGATCGGCTGGGACGGCTGGTGAAGTTCGAATCCCACTACGATCGCTTTCGCCAGCTGCCCCGGCTGCACGCCTGGCGGGAGGACGGTCGGCCGGGCGGAGGCGTGCTCTTCGATCTGGGGGCGCACCTGGTGGACCAGGCACTGGTGCTCTTTGGTGTTCCCGCAATCGGTCTGGGCAAGTGTGCGTGTGGAACGGGAAGGGCGGCCGGATTGATGACGCCTTCGATCTGTACCTGCACTATCCTGCGTCGCACGCCGAGGCGTCCTCCTCCGTTTCCGGACCGTGCCTTCGGGTCTCGGCGTATGGCTGCGCGCCACCTGCCTGGCACGCGAGCCCGGAGCCCGCTTCACCCTCAACGGCACCCAAGGCACCTTTCGCAAATTCGGCATCGATTGCCAGGAAGCCCATCTGCTCGCCGGAGATATGTTTTCCTCCAAGCCCTGGGGAGTGGAGGGTCCGGAACACTGGGGCACCCTCACCCTCGATGAGGGAGGCGAGCCGGTAAGCACGCGCATCCCTACCGAGGCTGGGGACTACCGCGGTTACTACATCAATCTTCGCGATGCGATGCATGGGAATGCGGCTCTGGAAGTCACTCCGCTGCAGGCATGGAGAACCATGCGGGTGCTGGAGATGGCCGTGGAGAGCAGCCGCACCGGCAGTACCATTACTTGCGACTGGAGCTATGAACCTTAGACTAATTCCAACTACTGCTGAGGGTTGTTGGCGGGGGTTCTGGCTTGCCTTCGACTTTGTTAACCCCGTTCTTGGTTCCCTGCACCGTTTTGTGATAACCAGTCTCCGTTCCTGACTTTGTTTTGTCGTAGCCCTTCTGGGTTCCGGTTGCGGTCTTGTGGTAGGCCGTCTCGGTTCCTGACTTTGTTTTGTCGTAGACCTTCTGGGTTCCCGTCGCGGTTTTGTGGTAAGCCGTCTTCGTTCCCTGACTCACGCCGTGCCCTGCACTGGTTGCAGCATGCTTGGTGTCTGATCCGGCGTTCTTCATGTCTTGTTTTGCATCGGAGTCGTTGGTCTGAGCAAACGCGGGGAAGAGGCCTAAAACGAGAGTGGCGGTTAAGGTCAAAGACCTGAAGCGGCCAGAGTTCATGGGTGTGTCTCCTTACAGTTCGTGTGGTTAGATGCAGGGAGAAGCACTGCCGAGATGGTTTCCGGGCCGCATATCAGCTAAGAACGATTGGCATCCGGGGCGCAGCGCCGGCCTGACGTTGCGGCTTCTCCAGTCGTCGATGGCATTGCGGATGGCGGCGGGGGCCAGGTTGCTGCAGCGCATCTTGTATTCGGGGATACCGCCCAAGGCTTCGGCTACCGTCTGCTCGCTAATCCCGTAGGCCTCGTCGACGGGTTTGCCCTGCACCATCTCAGTCGCCATCGACGAACAGGCGATGGCCACGGCGCATCCCATGCACTTGAATTTCACTTCCTGGATGACGTTGTTTTCGATGCGCAGAGAAACCAATACCGTATCGCTATCGAGCGGGCTCTTTACCAGAGACTTGCCGGAAGGGTCGGTGACCCGCCCCACATTACGAGGATTGGCGTAATGCTCGCGTACCTGCTCGCTGTACAAGACCGTTCCCCATGGTTGAAGGGTAAAGCAACGAAAGAATATGATAGCGCTTCAGGGATGTTCTCAGACCTGTATACCAAAGCCGCCGAACTCGCCTCCCAGGGCCAACCGTTCGCCATCGCTACGGTGGTTCGGGTTGAGGGTTCTTCCTCGGCCCGGCGCGGCTCCAAAGCCATTATCGATGCGGACGGCAAACTGCTGTTGGGATGGGTGGGGGGAGGCTGCGCGGAAAGCGCGGTGCGCAGCGAAGCCCAGATGTGCCTCGAAACCGAGAGGCCACGGCTGATTACTGTGGACATGAGCGATGAAGTACTGGGCGTGGGCATGCCCTGCGGAGGGACCATGGATATCTTTATCGAACCGGTTCTGCCCAAACCTGAACTTCTGATCGTGGGCCATGGCCGCATTGCGGAAACCCTTGCCGTGCTGGGCGACCTGATGGGCTTTTCCATCACCGTCAATGACCCGGCCGCGGACCGTAGCGCCTTCCCGCAGGCCCAGAAGCTGGTCACTGAAGATTTCGATCTCACGGAAACCCCGATCGGACCAAAATCATTCGTGGTGATCGCCACGCAACATAAAAGGGACCATCTGTGGCTGGAAAAGGCGCTTGAAGGCAAAGCAGCCTACGTTGCCCTGATTGCCAGCCACCATCGGGCAAAGTTGGTGCTGGATTACCTCCGCGCCCGGGGCATGGGCGAGGAAAAGATCGCCACCGTGTTCGCGCCCGCCGGCCTTCCTCTCGGTGCATCCACCCCGGAGGAGATTGCGTTGAGCGTGATGAGTCAGATGGTGGCCCTGCGCCGCGGCGGAGAAGGAAGCCTGACGCGGCGTGATTTTGACATCGATAGCGTGATTCGGCAGTGCGAAGCGGATGTTGCCCCTTAAGGCTTAGCTGTCCAGCCGCTGGTAGTCTTCCGGGTCGTCGATGTCGAGCAGCACGCCCATATCTTCAACTTCCACATTCACTATTTCCTCTAAGTGGTTGGCGAAAATGGCCCGACAGCCGACATCTCCTTCGAGCGCCATGACTTCGGAGAAGACCGAGCGGTCAAGGAGAACCGGGTTCCCGCGGTTGCCTTGATACAAGGGAATGACGATCTGCGCACCGGAGCGGCGGTATGCATCCATTATTTGATCCAGGGTCTGGGGACGAACGAAGGGCTGGTCCCCGAGGATGATGAGCGCGGCATCGGGTGTGCGGATCGAGCGCGGAAAGCCCCGCTCGCAGAGAACTCGCCATTCCCTGCCCGTAGGCCGGGTTGACGACAACCTTGACGCCTTCGAGCAGAGGTTGGGAAATCTGCTGGCGGATCGCTTCGGCGGACGAGCCAAGTACGAGAACAATTTCATCCACGGCTGCGGAACGAACATTCTCGATCGTCTGCGCCAACACGGTGCTCCCCCCAAGGGAGAGCAAGCTGCTTTGCTTGCCCCATGCGCCTGGATGTGCCGGCAGCCAGGATGATGGCGCTTACCCCGGTTTGATGATTAGCTAGCAATTATGACTGCCTCAACGGATGCTGTTTACCTTACACGCCCCGATGTTCTGCTCCGGCTGGAGGGACTGGTTGCATTGGCCATTGAATGTTTCGCTTATCAGCATTTTTACCCGG
This sequence comes from uncultured Acidobacteriaceae bacterium, assembly GCA_963757515.1. Classification (GTDB taxonomy): domain Bacteria; phylum Acidobacteriota; class Terriglobia; order Terriglobales; family Acidobacteriaceae; genus PALSA-350. The sequence continues at coordinate 195,067 of CAVWRV010000006.1, forward strand.
GCCGTTGGGGGATATTCGCGTTGCTGTTTCTGGCGCCCGATGTGTCTCTTCTCGGATACCTGCGTTCTGCCGGCAAGAGCTCGGCCGCCTTTTATAACGTTGTCCACAGCGACGTGCTGCCGTTGGCGATGGGCCTGATTGCCTGGACCCGGGGCCCCTCGCTGGCCGGCCAACTTGCGCTCATATGGTTGTCGCATATCAGCTTCGACCGGTGTCTCGGGTTCGGGCTAAAGTTTACCGGCGATTTTCGCTCCACCCACATCCAAAGCGCGGCCGCTTCAAGGCCGCCCTGCGTCCAACAGTAGTATGGTGAACGAATTAGTTAGAGCTCGGAGCGTTTTTATGCAGAGCAAACCAAGTTTGTCCGCCGTTCTCCTGTTGATCGGTCTGCTTGTGTTTCAGGGTCTGGCTCCCGACCTTCAGGCTCAGAATATGCCGCCGCCGCCGACGCCGCAGCAGTTGGACCAACTGCTGGCTCCGGTTGCGCTGTACCCAGACGCTTTGCTGGCGCAGATCACGACCGCCTCCACCAATCCGCAGGAAATTCTGGATGTGGACAATTGGCTGGCGCAGAACCGAAACCTCACCGTGTCCCAGCTGACCGCCGCCGCCCAACAGCAGGGGTTTGATCCGGCGTTTATCGCCCTGGTTGGCTTTCCCCAGGTAGTGCAGATGATGGCGGAGAACATTGACGACTATGCCGCGATTGGGGCGGCCGTGCTGGCGGACCAGGGTCAAGTGACTGCGTCGATCCAGCGCTTGCGAGCGCAGGCTTACGCGTCGGGCGCATTACGCAGCACGCCCCAGCAACAGGTTGAAGTGCAACCGGGGGGAGCGCAGCCCATCTACGTGATCCAACCGGTCAACCCGCAAGTGGTGTACCTGCCGCAATATGATCCCACGGTGGTGTACACGTCCGGCGGGGGCGCGGGGTTGATCACGTTTGGCATCGCCATCGGCATTACTGCGCTTTTGGTCAGCCAACCCTGGGGCTGGGGCGGTTGGGGATGGAACTGGGGAGGCCGCCGGATTTATTACAACCGTGGCCCGTGGGGAGGCTGGGGAGGCGGATATCGACCGCCGCACTACTGGTATCGGCCGCGACCCGTGCTGTATAACCACAGGCCGGGGTATGGCGGCAACTGGGGATACCGGCCACCGAATTATCGGCCACCGAAACCGATCAATCGGCCGGGAACCCGGCCGCCGTACCCCGGCCATCCTATTAGCGGCCGGGAATCGCCGCCGGAAATAACCGGCCGCCGAATAATAATCGTCCACCGAATGGAGGGCGGCCGTCGATCCAGCCGGTACGGCCGGGTACGCCCGGCAACCGGCCTCAACCCAAGCCGACGACCACCAAACCCGCGCCGCAGGTCAGACCTCCTTCAACCCGGCCTGCCCCGCAGACCAAGCCTGCGGCCCGACCGACGCCGCAAAACCGGCCGGCGTCCGCTTCAAGCCGACCCGCCCCGCGCCCGCAGAGCCGGCCGGCAACGCCACAACGGCAGGGAGGAAACGATCAGCGGAGCCCGCGGTAAGCGCATAGCGACCGGGGGTGAGGGAGTGGTTATCCCCCATCCCGCGCCCTGCGAGAGATAGGGGGCACCCAATATTTCTTCACACGGGCACATCAACAGGGAGATTTCATTTCGCTCGAGGTGCCCCCAGCCGCGGGAACGTAACAGTTGCGGGTGTAATCCATCACCATGCGGTCGGCACTAAAGCGCCAGCCCAGGGTGCGGATGGTCCGCTTCATGCGAGTGATCCATCCTCGAGGCAGGCCGTCCTTGTCGCGTTGATAGTAAAGGGGAATCAATTCGTCGCGCAGAACACGATAGAGGTCTTCGCCGTCGCGGCTGTCATGGACATCCATATTGGAGTGGGTTCTGCCGTTCCCAATGGCAAAGCCGTTGAGGCCGTCATAGGCTTCGGCCCACCAGCCATCGAGCACGGACAGGTTCAGGCCTCCGTTGAGGACCACCTTCTGACCGCTGGTTCCGGAGGCCTCGAGGGGCCGGCGGGGATTGTTCAGCCAGACGTCCACACCCTGCACCAGATAGCGGCCGACATTGATGTCGTAGTTCTCGATAAAGACGAATTTGTCTCCAAATTTGGAGTCGCGCATCATCTCGGCGATCTGCTGCAGCACCATCTTTCCCGGCTCGTCATGGGGATGGGCCTTGCCGGCAAAGAGGAATTGCACCGGACGCTTGGGATCGTTGACCATGGACGCCAGCCTCTGGATATCGGCCAGGATCAGGTTGGCTCGTTTGTAGGTGGCGAAGCGGCGGGCGAAGCCGATGGTCAACGCATCCGGAGAGAGCACCTTGCCCAGCCGCGAGCAGAGTCTCGTTGGACTCGCCGCGGCGTTCGGCCTGCTCCGCGCGCGCGGCGGCGCACGAAGTCGATGAGCTGCGACTTGAGGCGCAAGGTGGGTTTCCCATAGTTCGCCATCGTCGACATTCTCGATGGGCTCCCAGGTTCGCAGCCAGGAGCTCTTGCCCTGCCATCCGACGCCAAGATGGCGGTCGTAAAGACGAGACATTTGCGGCGCCAGCCAGGATGGGACATGGACGCCATTGGTGATGTGGCCGATGGGCACTGCGTCTTCCGACTTGCCCGGGATACAGGCCCTTCCACATGGCTCGCGAGACCTCGCCATGCAGAGAAGAAACGGCATTGGCACGGCGGGAAAGCAAGAGCCCGAGAACGGTCATGCAGAACGGTTCATGATGGTCATCGGGATGCTCGCGGCCAAAGCCCATCAGCCGTTCGTGCGAAATGCCCAGTTGTTCGCGCAGCGGGCCCAGGTGCTCCTCAATCAGATCGGCATGGAACCGGTCGTGACCCGCAGGCACAGGGGTGTGGGTGGTGAAGATCACTTCCCGGGGAACCTGATGGGCGGCGGTGTCGAAGTCCAGGCCTTCTTCCTGCATGCGATCGCGAATCGCCTCCAGCACGGCGAACCCGCTGTGGCCTTCGTTGAGGTGGAGAACGCCGGGAGAAATGCCCATGGCCTTGAGGGCGCGAAAACCGCCGACCCCGAGCAGCAACTCCTGACGAATGCGGGTGCGTCCGTCACCGCCATACAGGCGAGACGTCAGGTCCAGATCTTCGGGTGCATTGCCCGCGACTTTGGAGTCGAGCAGCAGAAGGTCACAACGCCCGACTTTGACTCGCCAGACCTTGGCGCGAATCGAGCCGCCGCGGGTTTCAATTTCGACCACCACCGGTTCCCCGTTCTTGCCGATGGCTAGTTCCATGGGGAGTTGGGTGACGTCGGTGTGCAGGTACTCTTCCTGCTGCCATCCGTTCTGTCCAGGTACTGGCGGAAGTAGCCTTGGCCGTAAAACAAGCCGATGCCGACGAGGGGAATGCCGAGGTCGGAGGCACTTTTGATGTGGTCTCCGGCCAGCACGCCCAGGCCGCCGGAATAAATGGGCAGGGATTCGTGCAAGCCGAACTCAGCGGAAAAATAGGCCACCGGGTGGGGTCGGAGCACACCGGCATTCATGGAGCCCCAGGTGCGGTCGGCGCTGCAGATATTCCTGCTGGCGGCGGTAGACATAGTTGATGCGGCTATGCAGACCCAGTTCGGTGGCGCGGCGTTCGATCTCTCCCACGGGCATCTCGTTGAGCAGCGCGATGGGATTCTGATTCAGCTGCCACCAGCGGGTGGGATTGAGATCGCGAAACAAGCTGATGGAGTCGTAGTCCCAACACCAGGAGAGGTTACGGGCGACGGACCAAAGACGCTCCTGGGCCGGGGCAATGAAACGATCCAGAGTGCGCGCCTCGCTGACCACGGGTGCGACCTGGCTGGCGGCGTCGGTCAACATGCGAATTTCATCTTCCCGAAAGACCCTCGGATCCTTGGTTTGCACCACGAGAACACCCTGGAGAATGCCGCGGTCAATCAGGGGCACGCCCAGGAAGGAGTGGTATACCTCTTCGCCAGACTCCTTGAAGTACTTGAAGCGGGGATGAATGCTGGCGTCCTCAACGGCTACCGGCATGACCTGTTCGGCGACCAGGCCGGCGAGGCCCTCGTTGAGCGGCATGCGCAAGGTGCCAATGCATCGCGGGTGGAGGCCGAGGGTCGCGGCCAAGACCAGGTTCGATCGATCCGGTTCGAGCAGATAGGCGGAGCAGACATCGGTCCTGAACCGGGTGGCGATCAGGGCGACGACGTTCATGAGGGTGTCGGCGGGTTTGCCACCCTCTTCGGTGAGGTTGGTGATTTCTTCCATGGTTAATACGTGACTGGCATCAGTTTCTTCGTAGGATTGGGTCACCGGGATACCCTCGCGTTTCGATTTATTCTCAGCAATGGCGTCGTGCCAGGCCCGGTGGGGAACGACCTGTGATCACGGGTTGGCGGACGGCCATCCGTGATTTGCTTATTGAAGAATAGTCCAGCCGCGCCGTCAACCCCCTCAGAAAAGCGGTGGTCACTCCCCGAGGTAACGAAGGTGTGCCGCGCGGTGTGGGAAAAGCGGGGATCAGGACGGTGATATGTTTTGTGATATATTTTATATAAATATATGTTATGAGATATATACAGGATCAGATTCGGCAGGCCAGAGAGGCGAAACAGCTGACTCAGTCGGAGCTGGGCCGGTTGGTGGGCCAGCCGCAGAGTTCGGTTTCGCGGATCGAACGGGGGGGCGATCTTCGCCTGTCCACGCTGATGGAGATGGCCCGCATTCTTGACCTTGAGCCCATGTTCATTCCCAAACGGCTGGTTCCGGCGGTCGAAGGGCTGATACAGTATGCCGCCGATCCAGATCCATCCCACAGGCGTGCCGAAAGCCAGACCTCGCCGCTGGCAGGCGGAGTCCCCGAAGATGCCGAAGACGAGTAGTGGGAGCCGGCCCACGGTGCTCGAAGTTCGTCTGGGCGGCACGGTCGCCGGCACACTCACCAACCTACCCAACGACCAGAATCTCTTTGTCTTCGATGGCGCCTATCTTGCGGACGCCGAGCGGCCAATCCTGAGCCTGAGCTTTTTGGACGCTTACCGGGCGGTGCGCACGGACGTGCGGCCGGTGACACGAAGCCTGCCTCCGTTCTTTTCGAATCTTCTGCCCGAAGGTCCGATGCGGCAGTACATCGCGGAGCATGGCGAGGTGAACGGCCAGCGAGAGTTCTTCCTGCTCTGGCTTCTGGGGAAGGATCTCCCGGGAGCGGTGACTGTGCACGATGTCGAAGGGCGGCCGCTCCCACCGGCGCAGGACCATCCTGGGGTGACGCGCACCCGGGCGGGAAAGGACGTTTTGCGATTTTCCCTGGCCGGGGTGCAGCTGAAGTTGTCTGCTATCGGTAACCCGAACCGCCAGCTTTCGATCCCCGCTTCGAGTCTGGGCGGCCATTGGATCGTCAAGTTACCGTCTGCGGCTTATCCGAAGTTGCCGGAGAATGAATTTTCCATGATGGAATTTGCCCGGGCCGTGGGTATTGAGGTTCCGGAATTGGGTCTAATCCCGCTGGAGCAATTGGCCGGCGTGCCCGCGGAATGGGTGCAGTTGAAGGGGAATGCTTATTACATCAGAAGATTTGATCGGGCCGCGAAAGGCAGACGGATCCACATCGAGGACTTCAATCAAATCTATGGGCAATTCCCCGCGGCCAAGTACAAGAACTACAGCTATACGAATATGGCTACCGACCTGTGGCGTCTGAGCGATGCAGCGCAGTTCACGGAATTTATCAGGAGACTCATTTTCAACGCCGGCATCGGCAACCTCGATATGCACTTGAAGAACTGGTCGCTGATCTACCCCGATGGCAGGACACCGCAACTCGCTCCAGCGTACGACTTTGTCTCGACCGTCTGCTATCTAGCCGACGGGCAGATGGCGCTTTCGATTGCGACTGAGAAGAATACGAACCGATTGAACCAGGAATTGCTGGAGCGCTTTGCCCGCAAGGCACAGGTTCCCCGGGAACTCACACTGCAAACCGCACGGGAGACGCAGAAAGGATGATGCACCTTGTGGCCGAAGTTGCAGAAGGAACTACCACTGGATCGGGAAACGCGGCGGCGGATCAGCGCGCACATGCGATCGGTTCCACTGCTGGTCGAGTAGTTCATTCAATCACCGGCAACACCAGGTGCGAGGGCAAGCCTGGGAGTGCAGAAGATGCGTTGCGTTGCTGGGACGTAGTCGGTTGCTTTTGCCTGGTAGATGCTGGGCACAAAGTTTTGCGGATTGCGGTCGATGACCGGGAACCAAGTGGATTGCACCTGCACCATCAAGCGGTGGCCCTTCAGAAAAGCATGGTCGTGATCGCGCAGAGGAATTTGCCATTCCTGCGGCTTATTCGCCGTCAGCGGCGCGGGATGCTCGTAGCTGCGAAGATAGCGGCCGCGACGTACCTCCATCGCGATTGGCAGCTCATATCCATTCATGGAGTTGGCATAGGCGGTATCGGGCTCGATCGCACTTTTCTGCCCGTTCTCGGGATAGACGTCGATCAACTTCACGATAAAGTCGGAGTCGGTTCCGGAACTGGAAGCAAACAGGGTGGCCGCGATCTCTCCGGTCACGACCACATCATGATCGAGAGGCTCACTCACAAAGGTCAGCACGTCCGGACGATGATCCACAAAGCGCTGGTCGGCCACTTCCCAGAATCGCCACTCCGGCGCTGGGTAGGTGGGGGAGATCGGCCGGGCGCGATAGGGCACCGGGTTCGCCGGATCGGAGACGTATTGGCGATACTCGGGTGCACCGCCGCCGGCGGCGTCGAACGAAAGAGTCCCATCCGCATGCAGGTAGAGGTTGGTAGGCTTCGCTTGCTTCGGGGGCCACTCGGTATAGGTGTGCCAGGTGTTCGATCCGGACTGGAAAGTGGTCACCTTCCATGCCGGCTTTTCGCCTTCGCCGTGCAGGTAGTAACGGAAGAACGGGGCTTCGATATTTTGCCGGAACTCGAGGGCGGTTTTGTGGCCGCCGAAGGAGACGGGGCCGATGCTGTCTCCGACAGGCGCGGCCCACCCGCCATGAAACCATGGCCCGGCGACCATGAAGTTGGTGTTCTCCGGATCGTGTTGCTGAGCGTGGCGGAAGATCTGCCAGGGTCCCCAGGGATCTTCCTGATCCCAGAAGCCGGCTACATTCAGATTGGGCACGGTGGAACTGTGCAGTTGGTTGACCCAGGCTTCTTTTTTCCAGAACTGGTCGTAGTCCGGGTGCGCATCACGTCGTTCCAGTAGGGCAAGCGTTCCGTGCAGATATTTTTCATTGAGATTGGTGAGGGGACCCGCTTTCAGGTACCAGTCGTAGGTGTCATAGGTGTCGAAGTCGAAGTTGGTGTTCTTGTTTTTGTCAGCTTGCTCCATCACCGAGTATTCAAAGGTGTAGCTCTCGCGTAAGTGCGCCGTAACGATGATCGTCGTCGTTCATCCACTGATCGACCGGCGAGGCTTGCTCGCTGATGGCCTTGAGCGCGGGATGCGGATGCAGCAGAGTGAGCGCCGCGGTGAGCCCGTTGTAGGAGATTCCGTAGATGCCCACTTTGCCGTTGTTGTTGGGGACGTTTTTGATGAGCCAGTCCACGGTGTCGTAGGCATCGTTGGTTTCGTTGGCTTGCTTGGGATCCTTAGGGTCGTACTGCGAGGTGAGCAGAAAAATGCCCTCGGATTTGAATCGGCCGCGGAGATTCTGCCAGACAAAGATGTATCCGTCGGCGGCGAGTTCCTTCCAACTGGCCGGTACCCAGTCTGCGCCTTCCTTGGCTGCGTTTTTGTCGAAGTCTTCCTGGGTGAAAACGCCGTAAGGGGTGCGCGTGAGCAGGATGGGCAGCGGTTGCGGTCTGATTGGCTTTGGTGATCACTACGGTCTGCAGGTGTACACCGTCGCGCATGGGAACCATGAATTCCTGCACGCGGTAGTTGCTCTTTGGGTCTGCTGCGCCTCTGCGCGATGCGATGGTGAGGAGGGCGGGACGCAGAGGAGAGACAGCTGCACAGATGCGCATGAAACCTCACCGGTGTTTATGGTTTATACAGGGGAAGCGCAGATCCGTGCTCGACCACCGAAGCCCGAGAACAGGATCTTCCTGCTGCATGTAGTCCGCGGCGCGTACCGCCATGTGTGGGCTTCGGTGATGAAAAGCTACGGACTGCATGGGTAATAATGTAAGCACCCTCGGGGTCCTTCGACTCCGCGCGATCAAGCGCTCTGTCACACGGATAAATCTGTGACGCGCTCCGCTCAGGATGACGTGCTTTGTGGTGGCGTTGCGAGATGCAAGAAACAGCGTCCTCGCGGATCTTCTATTGTCTGCCAAACGATTTAGCGCTTGTGGGCCCAAGGCCCATGACAGACTCCGGCGCGATATGCGTGATAGTCAGACCGTTGTGTTCATGAGCCGTATTCCACTCCCGGGACCAGCTCGGGGTCAGCAGGGGCGGTGCGCGCCTTGCGTAGCGCTCGCTGATAGAAGAAGAGGGCGGCGCCAAAGACGATGATGCATGCCGGCGATGAGCTTGCCTTCGAAGATCCATACCGAGTTGACCTGGCGCGAGGGGATGAAGGCGACGATCAGGCCGACGAAGGTCGCACATAGGCCCGCCACGGCGTTGGCCGTCAGATAGGCTTTGTTGGCGTTGAGGACAGCTCCCTTGCTCCAGGTGTGCTTGAGCAGGGCGAGGAACATGTACGCCGATGGCGAGAGCTGGAGGATCACGGCCAGATCCAACATGGTGAGATAGGCTTCGCCTACCGAGACACCCAAGAAACTGGTGGCGATCAGGAGCGAGGACAGGACGGCGAAAAGGATCAGGCTCACATACGGGGTGTGATAGCGGGGATGCACGCGGCCGATGATGGGGGGAAGATAGCGATCCACTCCAGCGACAAAGGGCAGACGGGCGGCGCCGCTGAACCAGGCAGAGGCAGTGCCCAGGATGGCGATGCATTCGAGCAAGCGCCAGCGGGGCGACGACGCCCACCAGCCCGGTGCGCGTACTCATGACGTTGATGGCTTGCAGGACGCCGGAGAGCACTCCGATTTCCTTTTGCGGCATGGCGATCAGCATCGATAGCGTGGTGCCGAAGTAGATGAAACCGGCAATCAGGCCGCCGAGGAGGATGGAGATGGGAAGATTGCGCTTGGGATCGCGGATCTCATCGCCCATGATGGAGGCCAGGTCCAGGCCGATCAGGCTGTAGCAGATGGTGCCAAAGGCGGCGAAGAGACGCCAGTCATGGAAACCAGTGCGCAGATCGGCAGGATGGAGGGCGCTTCCGCTGTGATGCAGGGTCAGGGCGGCCAGCAGGCAGATCATGGCTGCGCCGCCGATGGTGCCGAGGCGCGCCGAGATTGCTGATCCATTTGCCCAGCGAGAGGCCACGGATGTTCAACACCAGCAGAAAGACGATGATGAGCAGCGAGGCGATGCCGGTGAAGGCGTGGCTGTCGGCGAGCTTCTGGATTTTTGGTCCGGCGACGTAGACGGCTACGCCGACGCAGGAGAGCACGACGGTGGGGAGATAGACGACGTTCGAAAGCCAGTAACACCAGCCGGCGAGGAAGCCGTGCTCCTCGCCAAAGCTGCGTTTGGCCCAGAGATAGATGCCGCCTTCGCCCGGCCACTTCTGGGCTAACTCGGTCACGGCCGCGCCCTGCGGCCAGAAGAAGCAGGAGAGAGCCAGGAGCCATAGCCAAAGCGTCACTGGGCCGGAGGCGGAGATGGCCGGGATCAGGTTCAGGTTGGCGACGCGCTACCACGAAGAGCAACACCAGGTCGCGGCGCCCGAGTACGCGGTCCAGGCCGGGTTTTCTTACCGACCGTGCCAGCGGTCGCATGGCGCTCCCTTCGGACGAAGGCACGGGGAGAGGCGCCGGTCCAGACCTTGAAGGCTCGCGAGAGCACCGCGGTCTCGGCGTAGCCGACGGTGTGGGCTACGGCGGTTACGGTGGCGGAGCGGTCCTTCATCAGAGATTCGGCCAGCGTGCGGCGCTGGTCGCGGACCAGGCTGCGAAAGCTGGTGCGCTCCTCGGCCAAACGGCGCTGAAAGGAGCGGGCGGAAAGGCCGAGTTCCTGGGCCACGGAGGGCAGACTCAAGGGGCCTGACCCCAGGCGCCGGGCGATCAGGTAGTTGACCTGGCGGGCGAAACTCTCCGGTTCCCTGCTCTCCCGCGCCAGATCGTGCAGATGACGCTCCATGAAGGGCATCATCGATCGATCCGAAGAGATGCCGGCGCGGTCGAGATCGGCGGCGCGGATCATAAACGATTTACATTCTGCCCGAAGAAGACGGGCGCGTGAAAGGCCTGGTCGTAGGCTCTCGCTGCACGCTGGAGAGCCGGCGTGCTCGAAGTGAACCTCCAGCGGCGCCCATTGGTCACCGAGAAAGTTGCGTATCAGGCTGCAGATGGAGGCCAGGGAGTACTCGGCGTCCTGGCGGCGGGGGCGGATGGAGGCATCGCCGATCTGGTAGATGTAGTCGGCGGTGGTGTCGCCGGCGATCAGTTCGACGCGGGTTGCGCTCTGCCAGACGCTGACATAGGACGATAACTGTTGCAGCGCCTGGCGGAGATCGGCCGAGGCCTGGAAGATAAAGCCCAGCGGGCCGAGTAAGCTCGGGCCGGAAGGCCTGGCCCAGCTCTAAGACCCAGGAAGGGGTCGCTGCAGCAGCTGCGCGGCCTGCTCGAAGAGGGCGACGTATTTGCCCAGCGGGATCAACTGATAAGGGTCGATGGGGGCCTGCGGCAACGCATGGCAGCGCAAGAGGGTCGGCGGTGTCGTGACCTTGCGCGCGGATGGCGTCGAGGATCGGTTCCAATAGATTGGCCCGGATCATTGGCGGCTGCATGCATTCGATCACCTTGCCGGTTGCAGGAGAAGAGGACGCCCTGGCTGCCTGGAGAGGCAGTGCACAGGATATGAGGATGTAAAGGGGCTGGTCGACGAGGACCGTTGGCGTAAGTTATCAACAAAGTGGCGTCGAATAGCAATGATAAAAATTCGCGACGGGCGAGGATTGATGAGGCCGAGGGCGATGCAGTATCCTTCCGTGGCGTTTATGGACGGCCTGAAGGCCGTCCCCTTACGAGAGTGTGGAGGGGTTATGAGTGTTGCGGCTTTTACACCGGTGGTTGGGGTCGTCGATGCCTTTGGGAAAATGCCCATCCGCTGGATCCGTTGAGCGCGGAGGAGATCCAGAGGGCTTGCGAGTTGCTTACGACGATCAAGGGTCTGGGCGCGGAGTGCCGCTTCGCTATGGTCCATTTGCAGGAACCAGCCAAAGCAGAGGTGCTCGCCTACCAGCCTGGCGATGCGATCGAACGGTCCGCGTTCCTGATGGTCTTCGATGCCATGACCGGCGAGACGCACGAGGCGGTGGTGAACCTTTCGCGTGGGACCCTGGTTTCCTGGGTGCAGCATCACACCGAGGCCGCTCCGTATGGACAGCCTCCAGTGCTGGTTGAGGACTTTATCAATTGCGACCTGATCGTCAAGGCGGATGAAGGATGGCGCAATGCCGTGAAACGGCGCGGCCTGACCGATGAAGATATCAAGCTGGTGCAGGTGGATCCTTTTTCTGCCGGGCAACTTTGGCTTCCCTCTGGAAGCGGGTAAGCGCGTGGTGCGGGCAGTGAGCTACTATCGCGGCGACGCTCACGGACAACGCCTACTCCCACCCCATCGAAGGCGTGGTCGCGGTGGTGGACCTGATCGCCAAGCGGGTGCTGCAACTGGTGGACGATGAGGTGGTGATTCCGGTTCCCAAGACAGAAACATAACTACGATCCTGAGTCTCTGGGCAAGCCACGCGAGGATCTGAAGCCGCTTGCATATCTCGCAGCCCGAGGGCCCCAGCTTTTCTGTCGATGGGTGGGAGGTGAAGTGGCAGAAGTGGAGCTTCCGGGTAGGGTTTACTTCGCGAGAAGGGCTGGTGCTGCACCAGCTGGCCTTCGACTCGCGTCCGCTGGTTTACCGGGCCAGCGTGACCGAGATGGTGGTTCCCTATGGCGATGCGACCACCAGCCACTTTTGGAAGAATGCGTTCGATTGCGGCGAGTATGGACTGGGTAAGCTGGCTAACTCGCTCGAGCTGGGCTGCGATTGCCTGGGGTTGATCCACTACTTCGATATTCCCATGGTGGAAGACCAGGGCGCGGTCACGGTGATGAAGAATGCCGTCTGCATGCACGAGGAAGACTACGGCATTCTGTGGAAACACTTCGACTTCCGCACCGGGCTGCACCAGGTGCGCCGCTCGCGGAGATTGGTGATCAGCTTTTTCGCTACCGTGGGTAACTATGACTACGGCTTCTATTGGTATCTGTACCAGGATGGGACGATCCAGCTGGAGGTGAAGCTTACGGGGATTATCCAGACGGCGGCGATCGCTCCCGGTGCGGATTATCCCTACGGCGGGATGGTGGCGGAGGGACTGGGCGGACCCAACCACCAGCATTTTTTCTGCGCCCGGCTGCACATGATGGTCGACGGCGAAGGCAATAGCGTGACCGAGCATGAATATCATCCGCGGCCCTGGGGCAAGGACAATCCTTACGGGAATGTGTTCGATGTGACGGCGAGGACGCTGAGCCGGGAGCTGGACGCGTGCCGCGAGGCCGACGGGCGGACAGGACGGTTCTGGAAGATCATCAATCCCAATCACCGCAATGCGGTGGGTAAGCATCCGGGCTACAAGTTGGTGGCGCAGGCGAGCCCGGTGCTGCTGGCGCAGCCAGGGAGCAGCATCGAAGCGCGGAGGCTTCGCCAGCAAGCACCTGTGGGTCACGCGCTTTGCCGAAGACGAACGGTATGCCACCGGGAACTATCCCAACCAACATGCCGGCGGCGACGGCTTGCCCGGGTGGGTGCAGCAAAACCGGTCGATCGAGAATGAGGACATCGTGGTTTGGCATAGCTTCGGCGTCAGCCATGTTTGCCGGCCGGAGGACTTTCCCATCATGCCTGTGGAATACACGGGCTTTATGTTGAAACCGAATAACTTCTTTGCTGCCAACCCGGCGATGGATTTGCCCGGCGAAGCCAATGGGCATAGCATGCGGCACGGAGAAGCCGCATGGATCGTGCTGCGGCGGATGAATAATCGTTGACTTTGCTTGCCTGCTTCGCTATCGTTGGTTAATCTTCGCGATAGCCCTGTCGCTAACTCGCTGTTCCAGTCATGGGACTTGCAGTAATAGAACATGCCCGGACTTACCCTCGCGCAACGTGCCCGCGTGGGCCTGGCATAACTCAGTAATCAGGCTCCCAGTCTCACTTCGGCCCGCTGTCTGAAGTCTGTTTCAGCTTAGGCTCCATCTGTTCATCGTTCCTTCCGACGAGAAGGACGTAGTGTTTCTGAGGGAGCGGTCCCTGCCCCCTTGTTTCCGGAGGTTAGTCCGAAGTGTTTTTTTATCGATCGATTGTTCGTCTCTTCGCTTTCGCGTGGCTGCCGCGCTGCTTTTCTCACTGCCTGCCGCTGCCCTGGCGCCCGCCGTTCACCATCCTCTCGATGCGCTGACCCCGGCGGAATACTGGGTGGTCTATAAGGCGATTCGCGATGCCGGCCATACCGAGGAAAAGACCATCTTCTCGAGCGTGCTGTTGCACGAGCCGGATAAGCAGTACGTTCTGGCCTGGAAGCCGGGCTCGCCGATCGAGCGCAAGGCGGACGTGGTGCTGTATTACAAGGGCCACTCGTATGCGGCGCTGGTGAATATCTCGACCGCCAAGGTGGAATCGTTCGAGGAGCTGAAGGGCGTGCAGGCGCCTTTCACCACCACCGAAGAGCAGGAAGTTAACGATGCGATCAAGCATGATCCGCGGATCGTGGAAGCGCTGAAGAAGCGGGGCATCACGGACCTGAACCTGGTCACCTGTTATGCGACGCCGGGAGGCTACATCGCTCTGCCGGAGCAGGATGGCCGCAGGATCGGGTGGGGCGGATGCGAGTACAACATCGACTCGGAGAATGGATCGGAGGATCGCGAAGTCGGCGGCATATTTTTTACCGTCGATATGGACGAGCAAGAAGGTCACGCGGTTTACCGATTACGGGGTGGTGCCCATGCCGCCGGTCAGCGAGGTCTACGACTCCAATGGCGGCCCCGCCGTCTGCAGGGACCAAGCCCATCGTGGTCTCGCAGCCGGAAGGTCCCGGCTTCACCATCAAGGATGGAGAAGTGAGCTGGCAGAATTGGCACTTCCGCTTTCGCGTCGACCCGCGGAGCGGTCCGGTGATCAACATGGCCTCGCTCGATTACCAGGGGAAGCGGCGGTCGGTGTTGTATGAGGGCTCGCTCTCGGAGATGTATGTGCCCTATATGGATCCGGAGGAGACGTGGAACTCGCACGTGTTTCTGGATGCCGGCGAGTACTTCATGAACACCGGGCTGGGGATTCCGAAGCCGCTGCAGAAGGGCGCGGATTGCCCGGACTACGCCACGTACTTCAGCGGAACGTTTTTCCACGATAACGGAACTCCGTTTATCCGTCCGCAACTGGCGTGCATGTTCGAGCGCACGCTGGGCGATCCGGCGTGGCGGCATGGGGAGCATCGGACGGATCGATCGCCGGCAGGCCAGGGCGGGAGCTGGTGTTTCGCAGCATCGCGGTGGTGGGCAATTACGACTACATCCTCGACTGGCGGTTTGAGCAGGAGGGCGCGATCACGGTTGCGGTTGGCGCTACCGGCGAGCTGGAAGTGAAGCCGGTGAAGGACAAGATGGCGTCGGAGATGATGTCGAGCGACATCATGGGCAAGGATCCAGAGGGAAACACGGTGGAGTTCGGTCACCTGGTGGCGCCCAACACCGATGGCGTGGATCACGACCACTTCTTCTCCTTCCGGCTGGATCTGGATGTGGATGGAACCGCAGAATAACTTCGAAGTGGACAAGCTGGTGCAGTACAAGCTGCCGCCGACGAGCGCGCGCAAGACGATATGGGCGATGAAGGCCGAGTGCATCGTCCACCGAGGGCTCGGCGATGCAGAACATCAGCATGGAGCATCCGGCGATGTGGCGGTTTACCAATCCGGCGGTGAAGAATGAGCTGGGGTATCCGACCAGCTTTGAGATCATGCCCGGGTTGACCGGGGTTTCGCTGCTGTCGCTGGATGACTGGCCACAGAAGCGGGCCGGGTTCTCTGACCACCAGCTCTGGGTAACTCCCTACGACGCGAAGGAGAGATATGCGGCCGGGGTTTATGTGTCGGGAAGCAAGGGCACGGATGGACTGCCGGTGTGGGTGAAACAGAACCGCAACATCATGAACACGGATATCGTCGCGTGGTACACGATGGCGTTTCACCATGTGCCGCGGCCGGAGGATTGGCCGCAGATGCCGACGATGTGGCATGACTTTACCTTGCGGCCGTTTGATTTTTACTCCAAGAGTCCTCTGATGGATTTACCGATGCAGCCTTAGAGAGTTTGAGGGAGAGGGTTGTGGTATCCCACATCTCGCAAACAGCGCGAGGATGGTGGCACCCGACGTGTATCTCCGTAGTGTATTCTGCGGGAAAGATGACAGCGACGGTTACACAAATTCTGGAGGTGAGCTATGGCTGGTTCCAATGTTTGCAAGCGGGTGATGGTGGCCTTGCTGGCTTGCGTCATGTCGTCGAGCATATCTGCGTTCGCCCAATCCACATTTGGATCGATCGTCGGCACGGTGAAGGACCAATCGGGTTCGGTGGTGCCCGGGGCTACCGTGACCCTGGTGAACAAGGGTAGTTCCGCGAAACATACGGCGACGACCAGTGCGTCCGGAAATTATGAGTTTCTTAACCTCGATGCCGGGACCTACCAGGTGAGCATTCAGGCCAGCGGCTTCAAGGATGCAGGTCTTTCGATCACCTGGTGCTGCAGGCCCGCGATACACAGCGCATCGACGCCAGCCTGACCGTCGGATCGGAGTCGCAGACGGTCGAGGTGCAGGCGGCCGGCGACGTGATCACTACCGATCAGTCGAGCCTGGCATCGACCAAGACCGGCCATGAACTGGTCGATCTGCCGGTGGCGGTTTACTCGCGATCGAATGGTTCGACGAGTCCTATATTGACGCTCACGACCGAGCCCGGGGTGCAGGTGGACGATAACTCCAACCTGGTGATTGCGGGCACTACGCCCGCGCTGATGTCGTTCACCATCGATGGCATCAGCAGCGTGAACGTGGAGAACAGCGGGCCGATCGCCGAACTGTTTCCGTCCTTCAATTCGATCTCCGAGATCCGGGTAAGCGAGACCAACAACAACGCGGAATATAGCGGCGTAGCCGACGTGACGACCACTTCGCGGGCGGGTACCAATGCCTATCATGGCGGCGTCTTCGAGAACCTGGAGAACACCGCGCTGACGGCGGGCAATCCCTTCACCGGCCACCCGAGCCATCCACATGAATAACTTTGGCGGCTTTGCCGGGGGTGCGGTATGGATTCCTCATCTTTACAACGGGCATGATAAGACGTTTTTCTTCGGCAGCTATGAAGGGCTGCGGCTGCCGCGGCAGTTTCCGCTGGTGGAGAGCTTTCCCAGCGCGGATATGCGCAACGGGAACCTGTGGAACTATCTGAGTGCTACAGCAGGGGACGAACCACGCCTGCCGATCAACAACTACGATGGCACGCCGATTCCCTGCACCGGGCCTTCGCAATTGCTCGGTTCCCGTATCCCCGGTAGCGGCCAACGCGATCAAGTACCTGATGCCGGCGCCGAATACCGGCAGCGCCGACTCTTTCCAGAACAACTATGCCGTCAACTTCCCGGCGCCGATTTCGAGCAACCAGTTCGACGTGCGGATCGACCAGAATATTACTTCGAACCAGTCGATTTATGGGCGGTTTACGTGGAAGAACCGATCGGTCACCACATGCCCCCGAGGCGGGTTGCGTTGGCTTCTGCGAGACCAGCCAGTCTCCGTTGCTGGGCGGGATCGATCAGCCGGAGCAGGACCGGGGCTTGACGGTGGCCTACAACTACACCATCAATTCCCACCTGATCAACGAGTTTCGCGGCGGCTACAATGCCACCCGCACAGCGCTGGACGCGAACGTGAACTCGGCGACCCTGATCAACCAGGTCGGGATCACAGGCATTCCCGACATCGCCACGGTGCCCACGGTTCCGGATTTCCAGATCGTGGGATTGCGAACGGACCGGCGGGCTCAACACGCACCCATCAGCAAAGCAAGGTTATCCAGTTACTGGACAATCTGACCTGGATTAAGGGTAAGAACACCTTCAAGTTTGGCGGGGATGTTCGCCGCTTGACCGACCACGACGAAAATGTGTTCGGCAACTACCGGGCGGGCCAATACACCTTCAATCGGCTCGAGCACGGTGGGATCAACGATTGGCGATCCCTACACGCAGTTTCTGCTGGGATACCCGGACGCGACCGTCGCTATCGCAGGTGACGAACCCGGCGATGAACGGCCTGGGATACTCCTATGCGGTCTTTGCCCAGGACGATTGGAAGGTGACGCCGTATCTGACGATCAACGCCGGTCTTCGCTACGAATTGCACCCTCCGCTGAAGGATACCCACTACAACACGGCGGCCTTTTTGCCGGACTACGACCAGAATGGGATTCATGGCGCAGTCGCGGTGCCGAATGCCAAGGGCCTTACTTATACCAATCCCGGGTTTGCGGCATCGATTGCGCCTACGCCTATCCTCACCGCCGCCCAGGCCGGGCTGCCGGACAAATGCTGCGCTACACCGACAAGACAGACTTCGGACCGCGCATCGGTTTTGCGTGGCGGCCGGCGCACAACGACAGTACGGTCATCCGCGGCGGTTGGGGACGATTCATCGAGTCGCCTCTGGGCTTCTCGCTGGTCTCGGGCTGGGCGGTGCAGCGCCAGCTTTGTGCCTACCTACACTCAGGGTTACGACCCAAATACCGGACTGCCGCTGCTTTCCTTCCCTTCGCCCTTCCCTGCGAACCTGGACCAGCCGGGAACGGCCAGCTTCCAATACGCGTTTCCGATCCACTACAAAGATCCCACGGTGCAGCAGTGGAACCTGACCTTTGAACACAACCTGGGACACGATATTGGTATGCGGCTCTCCTATACGGGGAGCCACGGAAACAACCTGGAGAACTTCAACGATTTGAACCAGGTGCAGGCCAACACTACGGGCTATGCGAACCAGACGACTGCAGTATCCCGTCTGGGGCATCATTCAAAGCGTAGTGAACCAGGCAGAAAGCAACTACAACAGCTGGACCGGCGTTGCTGGAGAAGCGGATGTCGCACGGGCTGCAATTCCAGACCAGCTATGTGCTTACCCGGGATCTCTCCAATGCGGGCGGCGGTCGACCCAACGCAATTTGCCGCCGGCGGGAGGAAACTGGGTTTCGGATCGTTCCACCCGGCGACTGGACTATGGGAATGTGATCTTCGATCGCCGTCATCGGGTGCTGAGCACGTTTCCTGTACAGCTTGCCCTTCGGCAAGGGCGCGATTTCCTGGCGAACAGCGGCCGGTTGATGGATGCGCTGGTGGGCGGGTGGCAGCTGGGCGGGGTGCTGGTCTTCCAAAGCGGGGCTTTCCTGACGCCGGCGCAACAATCGATGGACCCAGCGAGGACCAACATCCTCAATGTAGTCCGGAGTATCGCGGGCCGATGTGGTTCCCGGAGTAAGCTCCTCGCAGCGTAAGGGGATTGACGAACTCCGCCGGGCCGGTGTTTCTGAATCCTAATGCGTTATGCTTTGCCGCCAGCGATATTGGGCGGTTCGGGGATGCTTCCGTGGGCAGCGTGGTCGGCCCGGGGACAGATGCGGTTTCCCTGTCGCTGATCAAGTCCATTAAATTACGGAACAGTTACAGTTTCAATTTGGCGCGCAGGCGGCCAATGCGTTCAATCATCGCAACTACGATGTGCCCAATACGTACGTTGATCAGCCGGGGTTCGGGACGATTTCCGGATTGCAGACAGCGGAAGGGAGCGGGGCCTCGGAACGTGGAGATTACGGGCCGGATCAGCTTCTAGGACACGGTTGGCGATTCTATGCCGCCAGCCGTGCCCTTGTCCGTGTGAGGGTCGAGGAAAACAACAGCAGGCCCCTCCACTACGGTCGAAAACATCTCCACGAGGGGTCCCGCTGAACTGCAGATCCCTCCACTGCGCTACGCTCCGGTCGGGATGACAAAGGAGAGGGGGGCGCTTCCATTCAGCATTGGATAGTGGCGGAAGCTGTTTACGGACGGCCTTCAGGCCGTCCCTTTACAGATTGGATATTTGGGTTAGGGGTGGTGCGGGCGGCGAGGGCAACTGCTGCTTGCCGCGGAGGAGAGAACGCACCCGGTTGATCTTCGATCCTACGCGCTCGGAGGCAAACATCAGGTCGCCTGCCGTCAGGCCAGGCAGAACCCGGTGGTGGCCTACGGCCGCCAGCGCCATGGAGGCAACACAGCCGCATTGGGTACAGTCAGGATTGCCTCCGAATTGGCAGGGCCCAATGCGGGTCTCAAGATCGGCGGAGAGAGAGAGCGTGGTGCGGGCGAAGATGCACTCCTCCGGGGATTGCGGCGGATGACGAAGCTCCTCGATCATCTCCCGGTTCATCTGGAATTTCGGATAAAGAGGAAAGAGACGCTCCAGCTCGTCAAGCACCAGGCGGCGCATCGAAGGGGAAAGAATCTCCGGACCCTCGGCTCCCTGCTGGGGGGTGAACAGGCTGACCCAGATCCGCTTCACTTCAGGCCGGGCACTCCAGAAGCGAAGAAACTCTTCCAGGTATCCGGGACGGCCGGCAATCTGGCCGGTGACGGTGCAGTGAATGGTGACGAAACTGTCACTGATCGATTTGAGAATTCGCTCGTAGGTGGCCGGTTTGCGGCGCTCGTCATGCTCCGGCTGCAGCCCATCGATGGAAACGACCAGGCTGAGCTTGGAGAGTGAGTTCCATGCCTTGGGCAAGGGACGGAAGGCGCTGGTCACGAGCTGCACGTGAACCCCGCGCTGCTCGAGCTGGGGCAAAAGCACCTCCAGCTCGCGATAGCGAACCAGGGGGTCGCCGCCCACCAGGGAGAGATGGATTGGCCGCTCCCGATCGACAATGGCGAGGAGCCTGCGAACCAGGTCGTCCCCTTTGTAATCAGACAATTGGCGTAGCGTGACTCCACCGGCCCCCAAGTGGTCAGGCTCGTAGGCATAGCAGCCAGGGCAACGGAGGGGGCATTCACGGGTGATCTCAATGGAAAGGCTTGGCTTCTGGCCGTAGAGAATGCTGGCCCAGGCGTTCAGCACTTCTGACTTCTTCATGCAGGATCCTCGGGGGAAAATGGAAGCTGTTGTTTACATGATATTGAAGAACGGCTCGGAAGAGTGGAGTTTCGCCGGTCTTGCCGTTCGCGGCAGGGCAACGGGAAATTCCCATCAGAAGTGACCAAAAGGGCCGGGGCATTATTTGGTGCTATCCCTGGGCTGGTTTTAGGCGTTTAATTAGGCTGCGGGGATTTCTATATTCCCCGGTCGTCCGAGTCGCGCTTCCGGCTCCCTCGGCACACCCTCCGCGAACTACACTCGGAAAAGTTCAAGAAGCATTGGTGGAGGAGAATGCCTACTCCTGTTTAGGCTGTCTGGAGAGAACGATGGGGCCCAGATCCACCTCGACACTTACGGTTCGCCTGCTTAAGCAGCGGCGAGACGAATTGCTTGGCGAGCTTCGCGCCCTGGCGCCGGATCTGGTACAGAAGCTGGAGCAGACCCTGGAGGCGCTGACGGAACAGAGGCCGGAACGGGGGGAGTATGAAGGACTCGACCGTCCCGCAGTGATACGCAAATACCTGTTGAAGGTTGGACGGCCCGCGGAACTGCGCGAGATACGCGATGCCGTGGCGGCGCCGGCTAGCCGCTTCGACGGAAGATCCATCTGGGACGGCGGGAAGAGAGAAGTGGAGCAGGGCCGGATGGTGAATGTAGCCGATGAAAAAAAGGGCGAGGATTGGGTGCTTTCCCTGCCCGAATGGGAACGGGACTCTTAGCCCGGCGGACTCCTGCCAGCTGGGTGGCGATCGAGTGCCGCTTGCGGTAGCGGATGACCAGTAGCCTGACGGTGAGAGCCAGCCCTCCGCCGATGATGGTGCTGACGGCGCGGTGGTAGGCGACCTGCTTGCCGGGAAGACTGCCCAGCGCCAGAAGACAGACAATGTAGGCCGTCAGACACAGGGTGAAGAGACCGTAGTTCACGTTGTTGAGCGAGTAAGACAGCCAGGCAAAGAGCAGGGTCAACAGGGCCAGCGTGGGCGGCGCCGGGCTCAAGATGGGCCAGCGAGAAGCTGGCCAGCATGGCCCCGGCAAGGGTGCCGACGGTCCGGGCGATGGCCCGGTTCACGGTGTCGCTCAGCCCGGGCCTAAGGACCAGCAAGGCGGTCATGGGTATCCAGTAGCCGTTGGCAAAGCCGAAGTGGCGGTAGATTTCGGTACTGACCCCAAGAGTGACGGCAAGGCGAAGCGCATAGGGCACAGCGCTGGGTGCGCCGTGTCCGCTTGACCAGGGAGCGCGCGGCCTGCTCCACAGAGGCACGCAGCGCCTGGTGCTCGGCGCGAAGATAACGCGCGACCGATAGCAGGTCTGTGCGCAACTGCTGCAAGAGGCGGAGCAGGATGCTGGAGGTAATGATCTGTAAGGCGCCTCCGGCCATCACCAGCCCGGAACGAACCGCTGCCGCCCGGGGGGAAAAGGGGAAAGCGGAGGCGACCAGAAGAAAGACGATGGACTGCTGCCCTACCCAACTGACGCCGGCCTGGCGCAGGGAGAGCATTCCGTAGACGAAACCCGCGCCCGCAGCGAAGAGCACCAGGATGAAGTTGGTGTGGCCCGCCACCATGCCGACAAAGGTGGCGGCACTAATGCCCAGCGACGCCAGGATCATGGGGAGGAGTTGGGACTCGTCAATATGCTGCTTGGCGCCAAAGCCGACGGTAAAGGCGCCGCCGGCGGCGATCAAGCCAGCGCCTGCGGCTGGCCCAGCCAGAGGCCAATCCCGAGACAGATGGCCATGGGAAGAACAAAGATGAGGTCCGCGCGAAAGGACTGCGCTCCCCAATCGAAGACGTAGCTGTCGGCGAGGAGTGGGGTGACGGGCACAGGGGAGGCTGCTGACATTTCTCTTTCTTAAAATACACGCTACCCAGTTGCCGGGGCAGAGCAACGTGGATAGGATACAGGGGCGCAGCGGAGGGAGAGGCATGCAAAGGTGGGTGGGTTTGAGCTTTCTTGTTCTATTGGCCGGTATGCTGGGCGCGAACAGGCCCGCGGTGGCACAGGGCCGGTTGAGCGATAAAGACCTGCAACGACTGATGCAGAATTTGAAAGATGACGCGCAGCCTTTTCGGCAAAGCTTCGCCAATGCTCTGAAGAAGAGCACGATTCGCAAGACCAGCCAGGAAAAGGATGCACGGACACTGGCGGATACTTTCGCAAAACAGGCGAACGGCGCATTGGAGACTTTCAAGCATGACCAGAAGGCGGACCAAGCGGTAACCGAGCTGGTGAATACCGCGGCGCAGATCGATCCGCTGGTTTATAGCCTGCAACTGAATCCGCAGACCACTTCGCAGTGGGAGAGACTGCGCACCGAGCTGCACCAGATCGCCCAGGCATTCGGCGTAACGGAGCCTTATTTGGCCCCGCAATCCGGCAGCGGCGGCTCCGAGCTACCACGGGGACTTGCCTCAATGCCGTCGGTGATCGAACGGTCGCGGCAGTTGGTGAATGAATGCTTGCAGGTTTCACCCGCGACTCACCCGCCGTGCAATGCACAGAATGCGTGCTCGCTGATTGTGGACGAGATCAAACGCGGTTGCGCGCTGATTGGACAGGGGGCGCCTGGGTTCTGCGCGGAGTACCGGTAGGCGGGAGGGCCTGGGAGCTTCGCTCTGTAGAAAAACATATCCACGAGAGGTCCGCTGAACTGCAGATCCCTCCACTACGCTGCGCTTCGGTCGGGATGACAAAGGGGAGGGGGTCGCTCACTTCTGCTTCGGATGCTTATGGAGAGAACAGCAGGTCCCTCCACTGCGCTTCGCTCCGGTCGGGATGACAAATTATTTCGGGAACGCACACTCGGAAGCACAAATCGTTTTGGGACCACACGCTCTCGGGATGACGAGTCATTTTGGGGACGCATGATCATCAGGAACGAGCGCCGGGGACTTGGGCAGGCTTAGAAGGTTGGCGAAGAGACGGTAGGCTCCGGGAATGCCTTCGGGCAACTGGCGGTAGAGGGCGTAGGCTAGTAGACGTAGGCGCCCTTGCCGTAACGGGCGTAGAGCAGACCTCCCTTCTGCTCGTCCTGGCCGGGGTCGTGAGTCTCCGTCAAGGCCTGGTAATGCGGGTCCCAGGAGTGCATGAAGGAATGACCGCGCTCCTCAACCCAGCCCTTGAAAATCCGCAGCAGTGATGCGGTTGGGCCAGGAGAGTAAAGGGCTCTCCGGATGCAATATCTCGAACCGGATTGCCCTCGTCCACTACCTTTTCCGGGTCACCAGTGAGACTGGTGGGATAAGGACCGTAGTTGTGGTCATACTCGCGGCTGTTGTATTGCACAATGAGCACGCCGCCCTGCTTGACATAATCCAGCAAGCGGCCGTTGACGGCAGCCAGCTCCGGACGGGCGGCGTAGGCCCGAATGCCAAGCACAATCACGTCGTAGGCCGAAAGATCGCCGGTGTTAATGTCCGCCGGCTGCAACAGGTGAACCGCTACCCCCATGCTCTCAAGGGACTGGGGTACATCGTCACCCGTCCCCATGACATAGCCCACCTTGAGGCCTGGAGCCAGCTTCACATCGACACCCACCAGTTTGTAGGGGCCGGGCCGGTAGTAGTTGTAAGGGCGCAGGCCGGGGTAGCCGACGGTCACGTATCCCTGTGTGTAGGGATGCCCCTGGTACTCGGCAACTGGAGGCGATGGGATAACTGGCGGCAGCCAGATTGCGCGGGGTAACGGCAAAAGTGAGGGTCTGCTCGTCGCCTTCTTTGGCAGTAAACGGCGCCGATTGGGGTGCGGACTGCCAGCCTGCGGGCAGGTCCAGATGGATCTCAGCGGGGGCGGTGGTCTTGACGTTGCTGCGCACGCGGACGTTGACCTCCGCGGGCTTTTGCTCGCCCAGAGGGATGATGCCGGCAGTGGCGGTGGCGGCTACAGAGATGGCGGGCGCGATCAGCAGTGGCTCGTAAACACCGCCGCGGCCCACCACATGCTGGACCGTTTGCACTGCCTGGCCGGTACGGACGGTGACTCCATCGACGGTGAATTCGAGCCACGCCTCTAATGGATAGGGAGGGAGCGGCTGGTCCAGGCAGGCCACGCTGTCAAGGTCGTAATAAGGCTGCTCGACATCGTTGCGATGGAAGCACGCCTTGGTCACGCCGGCGTCGAGGGGCACGGTGAGCGCGGAATTCGGCGGCCTGGCGCTGGTTGGCTTGGAGGGCGCCTTGCATAGGCGCGGTGGCGGTGATGTGCCAGTCACCCGCGTCTTTACCGGTGGATCGCAGGGAGACGCTCTGGATCTGAATGGCAGCCGCACTGGGGTTGGTGAGGTAGGCGGTGACGCCGAAGGATTGGCCGGGAACGGCGGTGGTGAAGGTATCCTGCGGCATCGGTGGCGAAGCCGGAGCGGCCGCGATCGGGCGAGGCGGGAGCTACAACCGCCGTGAGCGTGACCCCCAGCGCCTCGACGATGGCGCTGTTGAATTGCGCCTCCTTTACCGCGAGCTCGTGGTTGATGTTGTATTTTTCTTCGGGGGAGAGATTGGAGGCGGCTACCTTTTGCATCAGTAACTGTGTTTGTTTCAAACCGGCGGCGAGCAGCGGGGACCAGTTTTGCCGGCTGCGAGGGGGAGAAGGTCCGGGTGGCCTGGTCAACGGTGGCGGCGATCTGGTGCAAGGCCGGCGGTGAGGAACGGGTGCTGGCCCGGGGCGAGCGAGGCGATCCCGGCAAGCGAGAGTGTCGATCCCGTCGAAGAAGGAGTGCTCCTTAGTCGGAGGAGGTCACGCGCGATCCGTAACGATGATAGGGAACGTCAAAGGCTCCGGAAAGCGGGATGCCGGTGCCGCCGTTCTGGGATTTTTGCTGGCCCAGGCCTTCGCGCGCGAGCTGGATGTAGGAGCTGCCGAGGACGGGGTCATAGGCGCCTTCGGGGATGTTGAGGGTGGTGGTGGGCACGGCGTCGATCGATTTGCCGGCGACGTAGTCATAGAAACGTACCGGGGCCCACTTGCCGGTGGCGTAGTCGTACATCCCCTTGGGGCTGATGGAGAAGGAGGGCACGCGGGCATAGACTTTGAGCGGCGTCCAGGGGAGGAGGCCGGCCTTGATCTGATCGGGAAAGACGTTGGGGTCGCCGGCGGCCTTGAAGACCTCCTGGGCCATTTCTCCCGAGACCTGGTGCTGGCCATGGCCGTCGGTGATGCCTCCGACAAAGACGGCGGTGAGGACCAGGGGACGGTTGAGGCGGACGGCGCGGACGACATCGTAGAGGACGCGGTCGTGTCCCCAGACGGAGAGGGCTTCGTCGAGGGTCTTGGAAAAGCCGAAGTCGGCGACGCGGGTGAAGTATTGATCGACTCCGTAGCGGCGGTCGGCAGCTAACAGCTCCTGGGTGCGCACCAGGGCCAGCTGATCCCATAGATCATTGGACATGATGTTCTGCCCGCCCTCGCCGCGATTGAGGGTGAGCAGGGCTACGCGCGCGCCCTGCCCACGGGATTCATAGGTGAGCATGCCGCCGTCTTCGTCGTCGGGGTGGGCGACGATCATCATGAGACTGGCACGGGTGGCCAAGCTTGCGCAGCGACTGCTGCAGGGCGGAGGTGCCGCGGTCTACACGCAGAGGCTGGTAGTCGGTCGTGGCGGCGATGGAGGTGGCGTTTGGGGTCTGGGCCGTTAAGTGGGGCGGCCGCGAGGAGCAGGGCGGCGTTGAGGAATAAGGTTACGGGCCTGCCTGAGCGGAAAGGTTTCATAGGTGATTTGTTAGCTATAGCATATGACAGGATTAATGGCGCTTTGGATTCATGGATTGGGTTGAGGTTCGAAGGTTTGAGAGCCGAAGTTCGTGGTATCCCACATCTCGCGAAAAACGAGCGAGATGCCCCGAATTTCCTGCACGCGGCCCTGGGACACGACTGCGTGTGCGCCTTTCTTTAAGGAAAGGCGCATGAAGCTCGCGGAACCCAGTAAGCTCTACAGGAAATCGGGGGTGTGGGGCACCCCTGTTCGTGGCCAGGACAGAGGGGTGAGTTCAGGTTCGTGGTCAGGATAGAGGGGTTGAGTTGAGGTTCGTGGTCAGGCAGAGGGTAAAAGGGAGAGGTTTTGGCTAAGAACGAGGGGCTGGTACGGGGTATTGGGCTGCCGGGCGCGATTTCGCTGAACATGATCAATATGATCGGCGTGGGGCCGTTCGTTACCCTGCCGCTGATCGTTCTGGCTATGCACGGACCTCAGGCCATCCTGGGCTGGATCCTGGGCGCGGTGCTGGCCGCCTGCGACGGACTGGTGTGGGCCGAACTGGGCGCAGCCATGCCGCAGGCGGGCGGCTCCTACGAATACCTGCGGACTATCTATGGGCCGCAGCGCACAGGACGTTTTCTCTCCTTCTTATATATATGGCAGCTTAGCTTTAGCGCGCCGCTCTCCATCGCATCAGGATGCGTGGGCCTGGCACAATATGCGGGCTTCGTTTGGCCCGGATTGCGCAAGGTCTACTTTTCCTACCAGCTGCCTATTCCGGTTCCGTTTGTGAAGCACATTGCCGCTTTCGATTCTGCTGGGACCCGGCACCCTGGTCGCCATGCTGTGCTGCGTGATCGCCGCGTTTTTGCTGTATCGCAACATACAGAGCGTGACCCGATTCTCCGGCCTGCTGTGGCTGGGCGTGATGGGCACCATGATGACCGTGATCGTGACCGGGTTGCTGCACTTTCATGCCAAGCCTGGCCTTCGGGTTCCCCCCGGGCGCGTTTCAGCTGTCAGGCGAATTCTTTACCGGGCTGGGCGCGGCGCTGCTGATTGCCACCTACGATTATTGGGGAGCCTACAACATAAACTTTCTGGGCGCAGAGGTGCGCGACCCCGGACGGACTATTCCCCTGGCAATCGTGTGGTCAGTAGCACTGGTGGCGGCACTGTACCTGTTGATGAATACGAGCGTGCTGGGCAGCATGCCGTGGCAGGAACTGGTCGGCCAGGCGGGGACGAATGCACGGCTCTCCGTGGCCGCGGTGGTGGTCGAGCGGGCGTATGGCGCGGTGGCGGGACGGATCGTCGCACTGCTGGTGGTGTGGACCGCGTTCGCTTCGGTCTATGCTCTTCTGCTGGGCTATTCCCGAGTGCCGTATGCGGCCGCGCTCGACGATAACTACTTCCGCATTTTTGCCCGCGTGCACCCCCGGCATCGCATTCCCCACGTTTCCCTGCTGATGCTGGCCGGGGTCTCGATGGTGTTCTGCGTGCTCCAACTGGCGGACCTGGTGGCGGCGCTGGTGGTGATACGGATCCTGCTGCAGTTTCTGCTGCAACAGGTGGGGGTGATGGTATTGCGCCATACGCAGCCGGCGATGGAGAGGCCATTTCGCATATGGCTCTATCCCCTGCCGCCACTGGTGGCGATCGCAGGCTTTCTCTACATATTGTTCTCGCGGCCACACTTTGCGCGAGAGATTTTCTTCGCCATGGTCGTGGTGCTTACAGGAACAGCGACTTATCTGCTGCGCGCATACAGGCGGCGGGAGTGGCCATTTGCCAATTAGCGCTTTTCTTTGGCGCGCTTCTGCTTAGCCCAGCGGAGCTTTTGGGCGGCGGCAATTCTCGCTCGGCCTTCGGGCGAAATAACCCGCTTGCTGCGCACGGCCCTGGGCTTGGGAGCAGCCAATCCGCTCTTACGCGGACTGCGGGATACCTTACCCACGGCAGAACCGGCAACAAGGTCGCGGGCTTCTGTTAAACGGCTAATTTCGGCATCTATGTGGGAGAGTATTTCTTCGATCGTCATCGCACTTAAGTGTATCTCAACATAGGGCAGGTGGGGTGTATGAAGGACAGACAATTTTCAGGCGGCCAAAATACAGGTTAGACGCCGGCATCCTCCGGCAGCAAAGGATCGCATTTCCATTCGACAATCTCTACCCTGGACGCCGGGAATACGCACTTCCGCGGTCGCCGGCACAATGCGGGCGGGTAAGATGCGGTCGCCCAGGACCACGCGGCGGCATACCCTGGCACGCGGAGCAAAGACGGCCAGGGTTACCTGCTCGCTGAACTGGCGGGACACAGTAATGTTGGTGTCGTCATAGACCTTAGTGCATTGGCCTAATGCCCGGGCGGTGTCAGCAAGCGCCTGGCGCGCGGCGCGGCCCCATACATACATATTCAAAGTGAGATGCATGCCGTCATACCAGGCGACAGGGTTGTCCTCATAGAATTGTGCGACGGCCCGGAGACCGGCGATGAATTGCCGGCGGCGATGTTGGTCCATAGTCAATGGAACCTCCGCGCGGGCAGGGCCGAGCCGAATTTGTCGCGCAAGGCCTGGGTTAGCCGGGTGGCGCGACGGGTCGCGCAGACAGCGCATCGACAGGCAGGAGGGGCGGCGAGACGAGTTATCATGGCGTTAACAATCATGGCGTGTGCAGCCTCTTCTGCTCCCGGTTCCAGCGATGACGGGCTTGCACCCATCGGGCGCGCAGGGTTTCGCGATTGAAGTCAAGACCACAGTTTCCTCCCACGCGGCAATCGCCTGCGCCGGTACTTTCAAAGGGCGGCTCGGGAGACCAGGCGAGAGAGCGCTGTTCGGCGGTAAAGTGCGCAAGCTGCCGATGATTTCTTGAACGGTACACAACGAGTAAGACAACGAGTCATCATGGTCGTCTTCCATGGGCAGATAAACACAGGGGATCAGGGCTAAGTGCTGCTTCGAGATTGCTGCCAAGCGCGCGCGCGGTCAAGAGAGCAGGGGCAGAATGATGAGGATCCAGGGGCAGTAAACTAATAGTAACTACAACGGTCTTTATTATGTCGATTTGCAGTGAAGCAGCTGGTTACCGGGAGTAACTTCGAGTTAACTACCCCTTTTCCCTCATGATTCTTAAGCGCGACCCCTTGCACGGCGGCGGAGCGCGTGCCATCTTGGTCTTGCCAGGCTTTCCCGGCAAGCGGAATAAGGCAACCAAGCGAGAGGAATCTATGAGGCGTTACGGGCATAGCACGACCATTCTCAGACTTTGAGCACGGCCAGGACCGACATCTGGATGCCGGTCTTCATTGGCGACTACCTCGGCCGACACCATGCACCTAAGCACAGAACAGCATGGCGCCTATCTCTTGCTGCTGTTCCATCTATGGCGCCGCGGCAGCGTTCACGACGACGACGCAGTGCTGGCGCAGATTACGGGCCTCACCCAGAGTGCCTGGAACAGTCACCGGCAGGTGCTGGCGGCATTCTTCGAGATTCGCGATGGACAGTGGCATCACGGACGCGTGGAGCGGGAAAGAATCCGAATCGCGGCCAAGCAACAAGCCCAATCCAACAAGTGCGAAAGTTAGCAGCCTCGCGCCGATGGGAGCAATGCGATGCTACGCATTGCGGACGCATTGCGTGGCGATGCCAAGTCAGAATCAGAATCAGAATAGAACCAGAGTTGTTACAACCTTTACTTTCTCAGGAACGGAAACAGAAGGCGCAGATGTCTGTGCTTCGTCTGACTCCGGCCGAGATGACACATTCTTCTGTCCCCGATCCCCGGCATACACCCTTTCGAGTCATTCTGAGCGAGTACTGGCGGGCCAAGAACCATGCCTCCCCGGAGATGCCCTGGCAGGGACGTGATGCCAAAGCGCTCAGTGACTTTCTCGCCGCCAGCCCCAATCTAAGCGAAACGCAGTTCCGGCAGATGTTAGGCAACCGGGCGAAGTCGGCTGTCGCTCATGGCGACCGGGTTTACCTGTGGATTGGCAACCTGACCCGATTCCAGGAAGAGATCACGGTCTACAACAAGCCGGCATCGGCAGGGGGAGGCCATGCAAGCAGAGCGGAAATCAATCGTAACAGCGTCGTCAGCGCAGTCGATCGAGCGCTCGTACTGGCTCGAGAGCACGCTGATCGAGCTGGGCAAGCTGGCCCTGAGCCGACAGCTTTCCCTGACTCCGGAATGTCTTTTGCTGATGGCGCAGGACCTGATCGATGTGCCCTGGCAATATCTGGAAATGGCGATCACCGGATGGCGGCGGGGAACATTGCGCATGGGGAAGCCGGAACAGATGGATCACTTTCCTACAGTCCGGCAGCTGCGGCTGCAGGCCAAGCTGATCGAACTGGAGGGCAGGAGGTGATCGCATGGTGAGCGACCGGCAAGACGCAGAGGTTTATGAGCAGATCTTCGCCGCGGTACGAGATCCGCTCCGATCTGGCGCACGCGATTGCTCGGGCAGTACGGGTACTACGCGAGGCGATGGAGAAGGAAGACAACTGCGCGGTGACCGCGGCTCATGTCCGGAACCTGAAGGAGATCGATCCGATGGCGCTGGCCAAGGCGTACGCCCTGGCGGAGAAGACCTGCACTTACTGGCCGACACCGGGGCAGATACGAGAGCTTGCTGGATGGTCGGAGGAAACCAGGAGCCGGGCTGCGCTGCAATGGGTGTTCGGCTACCTGGAAAAACACGGGGTGGAAGGACGCGCACGAGGCGGTGGAGTGCGGTTCGGAGAGGACGAGACCGGAAGACGGGTGCTGCTGGAATCGGAAGTGGTGATTCCGGCGCCGGAGATACCGGCGGAGATAGAAGCTACGCTCGCGGCGCTGGGCAGCGGGGCGGTGAAACACGGACTGCGTTATGTAAGTCAACACCCGGTCATTAAAGGCTGGGACGGCTTTAACGGTGACGCGGCATCAAGGACCGCCGAGCGCATCGAAGCGCAATGGATTCGATGTTCCCTGCACACCATGCGGACGAGACAGAAGGCTTCTGAGAATCATCCCCCTGCACGGAGGATGCTATGACCACTGAACTGCGGCTGGCGCGCACGGAACTTTGCTCCACGGGTACGGTATTCAAGCCGCCACAACCGATGCAGCGTAACTTAGGCAGCGCCATTCTTCTGGCGGCGATCGAAGACTACCGCAGCCTGCGAGAGGAGAAACACCAGAGCGCGGAACGGTTTCTCTATCCGCAGACGCCTGAGTGGCAGGAACAGTATGACTGGGCGGTGGCCCTCGCCGAGGGCCTGAACCCGGCATGGTTGCGGGATACGTTGGATCGATGCAGGGAGAAGTGGGATGGACAGCGGTCTGCGCGAATCCGCATGGTGAGATCGCCGAGAAGGAATCGCAAACGAACGAGAAGGAGGCATGGCGATGAAGTTAGGAGATGCTCTTAGAGACATAGCCCTGACGCTGCCGGCTGCCTTGCTGCTCAACCGGCGCGCACGACGGGCAGTGCATGGCCTGGTGATGCTCCGCCGGGCCCACGAATATGTGTTGATCATGGCAGCCCTGGAGGGCGCGCGGGACGTTCCCAGACCCTACTACGAGGCGTACGTGGACGCGCTGGAAATTCTAGGCGCCAGGGCTTTGTTCGTTGCGAAAGCTCTTTGATGAGATTGGATGGTGAGGAGAGCATGTATGGCCGATGAGCCTAGCCCGAGTGAGTTTCTTATTTCGAAGATGGAAGGCATGGACGATGTTACCCAGGTTCTGATCGTCACCCGTACCGAGGAGGGCGAGATCAGCTACGACAGCTGTGGACAGATCGCAGCCGATACGCTGGGAATGATTGAGTTCGTCCGGGTTGCCGCCGCGGAACACTTGCGGCGGGAGTTGTATGACGAGGATTTGGATTAGATGTTGTTTTGACGGCCGAGTGGAACCGCAGATCCCTCCACTACGCTTTGCTCGCGATGACAAAGGGGCGGCGCTTTCATTGAGATTGGTTAGTGGCTGAAAGAACAGCAGGTCCCTCCACTGCGCTGCGCTCCGGTCGGGATGACAATTCATTTGCAAGGAAGCAGCGTTTCTCGTCGAGGCAAGGTTTAGCAGCATAACAAAATTGTCATCCCGACCGGAGCGCAGCGCAGTGGAGGGACCTGCTGTTTTCATATGGGGCCCCCAAAGCGGGTTAATAGTTAGCATCCGTTCTCACAGAGGGAGCAGGCATGGATGAGACCGGATTGATCGCTGCGGCGCGGCTGGGCGACCAGGACGCCTTCGCAGAGCTCTATCAACTGCATATCCGCTATGTTCGGGCAATCGGACGCTCTATTCTCCACACCGACGACTTAGACGATATGTGCCAGGATACGTTCCTGCTGGCCTTTACCCGGCTCGATAGCTTCGAGGGAAATTCACGGTTCCGCACGTGGATTACCCGGATCGCAATTAATCGATGCCTGGTGGCCCTGCGCAAAGAACGCGGCGCCAGTCACGGTGAGTCAAACCTGGTGCAGATAGAGGAGATTGGCGATCGGAGCGCTCTCGCCAGCATCGACGCCCAGCTCGAAGGAGTACCGGCACGGCTGGACCTGAACAGGCTGCTGCAAGTGCTGAGCCCGGCGCAGCGACAGGCTCTCGAGATGGCCTACGTCGAAGATCTGCCTAACCGGGAGATCGCAGAGATACTCAACACATCGCTGGCGGCGGTGAAAAACAGGCTCTCCGAGGCCAAACGAAAAGTACGAAATGCACAGAAGGGCTAGTTCTTTTCTGGTGGATTCGGGATCTATATAGGCACACACACGAATAGGAAGATAAGCACTCGTCCGCTTGCTTCTTATTGCGCTCCCAGCGCACAGAGACCTTGGGACTAAGCGACGAGCAGGAGACTCATGACTCCCAAGGTCTGTATTCTCAATGAGGACGATGCCCGATCCCTCACCTACGGCGGCATTGCCCATAAGTGCTCCAGCAGGCGGCACCACCATTACTCCAAAGGCAAAGTAGACACGCTGGTTAAGGCCGGCGAACTGGTGTGGCTGGGCAAACATAAGAAGGTCGCCACCTTCCGCAATGCACGCTCATGGATGAAGACCTATACCCGAAACCAATATGGAGAAGTGATCACTTGCGGAATGCAGCTGGTGCGGGGCGGCGGCGGTTTTTGACGATGTATAAGATGAAAACTCTCCTTACCCTGATGCTTGCCGCAACCACAGCGTACGGGGGAACGGTTACCGGAACACTACTCGGGCCCTCGGGGCTGCCCATCAAGAACGGCACGCTCACCTTCGGCCTGCAACAGGCAGGCCTGATCGTGGGCAGCGGCAGCGTGGTTCCCACTACGGCATCGTGCTACACATCCTCGGACGGCTCTGTGGTTGGAATGCCCAATCCGCTCACGCTGCCCAGTACTTCGATCACCTACGGCTCGGGCACGATGGCGGCGGGGATCTACTACGTGGTGTTCACGTTCTACGACAACGCGGGCAATCGCACGCTGCCCTCCCCGGAGCTGCAGGTTCAGCTCACCGGCACGGGGTCGTTGATTATTGCGCCGCCGGCTACGTTTCCCGCCAATGCCGCGGGCATAACCGCCTTCGTGGGCACAGTCAGCGGCGCAGAGACCGGACAAGGCAACACGGTTGGCCCGACCCAGGTCTTCAACCAGAATGAGACGCCGGTGACCACGTCTACGGCGCTCCCGAGCAGCAATACGACGCCCTGCAGCATCGCTTTCAATGACACCATCATTCCCTACTCAGGCTACAACGTGTCGCTGCTTTCCTCGAGCGGCAACGCCTACCCAGGATGGCCGCAGGCGTGGCAACTGAACGGCGGACTGAACGGAACGGTGAACATTTCCAACGGCGCACCACTGTGGAATGGCACCGTCATCTACCCACAGCCGATTATGTCACAGCCACTGAACCATGGACCGCAAAGTATTTCCGGCCTGGTGAACATGACCGGCTATAACCTGCTGAACGTGGGCGCGCTGGGCATCGGCACCAGCACGCCGGGCTGGCCGGTGGATGTTGAGAACGGTTACATCAACTCGAACGGCGGCTACCTGTTCAACGGCGGCGCGGGCACCAGTGGCCAATGCCTGGTTTCCAATGGCACCTACTTCGGACCAGGAAGCTGCGGCTCGGCGCCAGCACTGTTTTACCAGTACACGCAGGCGAACGGATCGATTCTGCCTCAGCAGCCGTTGCTCAACTTTGCGCCGCGGCTCACCGCCACTAACAATGCGGGAGCTACCCGCACCGACGTCGACCTGGCCACCACAGCGGTCACCGCGGGTAGTTACACCAGCCCCAACATTACAGTCGATGCCTATGGCCGAGTGACCGCGGCTACCAACGGCCCTGCGATTCCTACGATTCAAGGCCTGGTGATCAACTCCGGTATTTGCACCACCGGGAGTTCGGCTTTCTCGAGCTGCAGCATTAGCGCCACCTGGCCCAGCGCATTCGCCAATAGCGCCTATGCAGTCAGCTGCACGCCGTCAACGCCCACGGGGCTGGCTTTGAGCACCATTTACTTCAGCGGCAAAACTGCTTCCGGCTTCACGCTCACTATCCAAAATGAGGATGCGAGCGGCGCGAACGCAATCAGCGTGTCGGAAATCGACTGTATCGGGATGCATCCTTAGTCCCGAGTAGCCGACTGGCATCCGTCCGGGGGTAAGAGGGCGACCAACGGTCGCCCCCCACATCTCGCGAAGCGAGATATGGGGCACCCGACTTTGTGGCAGGTCCACCGCAGGAAATTTCTTTCCTTCCTTATGAAAAAACTTTTTGTGCTGCTTCCTATTTTGCTCTGGAGTGCCTCCATCCAGGCGCAGAACATCGAAGGCCAGATTATTGCTTCGCAATATGGCAAGTGGAGGGTCCCCGGGTACGCACCGAATACTTATAGCTCGTTTGCGCCCAATTCGTGCCGGGTGCAGGGGGGCGCCAGCTTCTTCTTCGCCTTTACCGTGGGCACGCCGATTAAGATCGTGGACGCTAACCCGTCGTTGACGGAGACGGTCATGCCCACCTCTACCGTCCTGAGCGACGTTTCGTGCGCAGTCACCATCGCGCCGGTCAATAATCACCAGGTTCCGTTCTATCTGACCTCAGCCACAGGCGGACTGCAGGAAGCGCTCAATCAGAACCTCACCACCCCGCAGACTAATACCGTCATACTGGACAGCACGTTCTATGAGCTGGTCGGAGGCCCCGCCAACGCGGCCGCTGCGATCGCCGCGGCGCAGGGCAGCACCAAGCTTGGCTTGATGGATGTAACCCAGGTGCCCACAGCCTGGTACCAATGGAACGGAACACAGTACGTCAAGGTAAACCTCGGCGGCACAGCCGGAGCCCTGGGCACGCTCCAGAACGACGTTCTCGCGAATAATTCCAACAATACCGGCGCGCACGACGAGTACCAGTTCATCGCAGACAGTCCCACGGTCTTTACTCCACAATCAGCCGTGGCTGCCGCCGCGGCGAACAACGGGAGCGCGGTCATCCAGCCGGCCGCGGGACGTACACCGTTCACGGCCACCGGCAACGTAAGAGTGCAGGACAATCGAGCCGATGTTCCCGCAACGGCCATCGGGGTCACGGAAAAGGGAGCCGTCTGCGACACGAGGACGGTTACCGTCTCTCTAACCGGCGGCTCCAATAGCTTCTCCATCATCAACGGCACCCTCACCACCGCAGACATAGGCAAGATCCTGGTTGCGGTGGGCTCCGTGTCCGGAGTACCTACAGCATTTGAGACCGCGGTTGCCTCGATTACCAACAGCCTGGCGGGGACGATTACATCCATTGCGCCGTTTTCGGTGAGCAATAAGAACACCCAACTGGGGCATGACGATACGGCCGCAATCGCAGCCACGATGACCGCGGTTGGCTCTGGCGGAACGTTCATTATCCCGGAAGGAAATTGCCTTACCCACACCCAGTTGCTCAAGGGCCAAAGCCCGATTGGCCTGGGCATCAACTCCAATATCTCTGGTTTCCCGGGTGAAGACATATTTCAGGCGCCAGACCCCAGCCAGACGCAAGGAGTCAACCAGGGTGCTGCGCATATTCACGACCTGACGTTCCAGCTCGATGCGCGCATCGACGCAACGCAGGCGTGGCAGATTATCAACGACTCGGGGCCGACGCCTGAGCCCGCACTTTATCGCCCGATCGCACAAAGAAGTGCGGTCGCCAACGATCCTGTGGCGCCTGGCTGGTTTCAGGGATCTGGCGCCAACCTCTCCGGGGCGAGCAACGGCGTGGCCAATGTGACCGCCGGATCCGCAGTGATCTGCGTACCAACTTCGGAAACCGCTCCCGCGGTGGGACAAAAAATCGTCTTCCCGTACTTGTCAAGCGTATTCACCACAACCGTCGCGTCGACTGCGGGCAGCTGCACGAGTTCTACAGCCCGCACGCTCAACGCGAACATGCCGACCGGCTCAACCAATACCCAGGCGGAGTGGTTCGCCGGAACGAGCCCGCAGAACCTGAACACCGCGATCACTTCCGGTACCTGCCCGGCAACCATCACCCTGGCCAACTCCATCAATCCAGTCGCAGGCTATGAATCCAACGTCGCTTCTTTCGGGCTGGTCCAAATCGATGGCGAGCAATTCAGCTATTTCGGAAAATCGGTGGCTGCGAATCTGACTCCGGCCAATACGCTTTATGGTGTCCAATGCGGGCAGAACGGAACCGCGCGCGCCAATCATTCGGTTGGGGCAACCGTTTTTCCGCTGAATAACTTCAAGCCATCCTACCCCTGGCCGGTAACGCCGACGCTCAACTCCGGCGATACCACGCCTTCAGGAACGGCGGGATATTACCCAGGATGGAATGTGGGCAATGCGGCCTTCTCTTTCCCGCTGCAAACGGGAAGCGCACCGGCCTCGACCGGAGGATGGAGCGCAAATGCCAAGATCGAGAACCTGTCCTTCTTCCCTTATCCCGGGGATGCGACAACGCAGGAGACTAACCACACGGCAATGTACTACTATGCCGTGCCATCGTACGCCACGACTTTCTCCAATCTCTTCACCCTCTACCTGTTCTATGGGGTAGCCGGCGGACCGCCATCGGTCGAGAATGGCAACTGGATATCGACCCAACCAACAGCGGATGGCACCCACTACGACGGACTCCAGCTCTGGGCTGCCAACCCGGTCAACATCCCCTACGGCAACCAGAACACCTTCTCGAATTTCAACGTGTATTCGCAGGAAGGCAGCCCAACCGGCGGAGCAAGCCTGGGCGCGGATACATGCTTCTACTTCACGCAGCTGTGGGACGACCAGACCGGCGGCGCAGCCGAGAGCCTGACGCTTGACCATTTCAAGAACCTGTACTGCGAGCCGGAAGGCGGACCCCACGCGGGTACGATGCCCAATTGGGAATGGGACACGATCAACTCCGAGATCGAAGACCAGCACATGGGCGGCGGCGGAGAAGTATATATCGGCGGCGCGCAGCAGCACTGGTTCGGCGGCAACTTCAACAACAGCCCGGCATCCCCGGTCATCAACTGGGGCAGCGCAAATTCCACCGATTACGCTATCAACCTGGGCTCGGAGCCAAAAGGTAATACCTACGGTACCAATTCGCTGATCAACTTCGCCCCGTTTGCGAAATTCTCAGGGACCACGTCGCAGGTTTTCGGCAGCGCCTACGGACCCTACGGCAACATGGCAGCCGGAAACACGCGAGAGCCAATCCGCACTCAGACCAACGAAACCTTCAATACCGGTAACCTGACCAAGCCTTATGTGAGCTCCGAGGGCGGCTTCATCACGCCGGAGGAGTTCAATGCGAACTTTGCCTTTGAAGCGAACGCGATGAGCGTGGGCTGGACGTACGATTCGACGTCGCCGGTAACCAACGCCTACACCGGCTGCAATGTTGGCAATAACAGCAACTTGATCTATTGTTCCACCTACCTCTTCAACCTCGAAGGCCTGTTTGTCGGCCCCGGGCAGCGCCTGGTGGGCGGTAAGTACACAATGTACATCTCGATGAAGGACGCCGCGACGGCTTCCAACATGGAGACCATGAACCTCTTCGGTAACTGCGGCGGCTTCTCTCAGAACTTCAGCATCCCCATCACCAACGCCTGGCCGTCTACCGCGGCGGGAGTGTTTACCGCATCCGTGGACCTGACCTCAGCCGGCGGCGCCGGGTGCGCGCTCGGAATGCGCTTCTACGGCGCTACGACCGCAGACCAAGTACAGATAGGCTATATCGACTTCGCGCCGGTGGCCGAGCAGTTGAACGCGGTGACCTTGAACGCCAACAACATCAACCTGCCGCCAGGCTCGACCGGGGGCACCGCCAGTGGCTGCGCCCAGTCACCGGTCACCGGCATCAACGGCGGTTACACTTGCCCCACCAAGGGCTGGTCGAGCACCCTGACCGCTAACCAGGGCAGCTCAGACACCACCGCCGCCATCGCCTCAGCCGCCGGCTTGTCGTCCGCGGGATGCTTCTTTGTTGACAGCGAGTACGAGTGTTACACCGGCATCAGCGGCTCGACACTCACCGGACTGACACGCGGAGCCTACGTCACCAGCGCAGCCGCGCACAATAGCGGCACCTCTGTTGCTTCGGTCAACCTGGTGCTGGGGAGTATCCAGCAGACGCCCTCCGACGTCATCGCCTTTGGAGGCTCGTCACCCCCGATCCTGGCGGTCAACAACCCGACTCCCTTCAACCACGGCGGGGCAAGCGTGTTCTCGATCAATAGCGGTGGCAATGAAACCTGGGTCGACACCCTGGGCGGCATCCACCAGAACAGCATCTCCGCCAATAGCTGGCTTCAGGGATCGCTCCAGGTCGGGGTATTACTCCCCAATCATCCGATGATCACGGACACCGGGTACTTGATTCAGAACAATGGGGCCAACACGGACTACCAGCCACTGACTCTGGGCGGCGGCCACGCCGGATCGCTGAATGTGATCACGACTCCGAACTTGGCTGCATCCCGGATCAACCTCAATATCGCGTCCGGCTCGAGCACCATCAGCTACGTCTGCTCGGGCACGGACTTCGACGGCAATCTCATTCCAGGCACCACCGCGAACGCGGTCAACGTAGCGTCCTCGTGGGCATTTCCCTCGTCCATTCAGATCGTCTGTCCTTATTCGGCGGGGGTGAATACCTACCAGATTTATCGCACCGTGGGCGGCGTGAATCAGGGCCTCATCGCGTCCGGGACCGGGCCGGGCTTTGCGACTTACGACTTTGACGGTTCTGCGAGCGGCGGCACGCCGCCGAGTTCGAACAGTTCGAACCCGCACATCTCGGTCGCGGGCACCGGCAACCCCACGATTACCATGGGTACGGCCAGCATTACCTTTTCTTCC
Organism: uncultured Acidobacteriaceae bacterium; assembly: GCA_963757515.1. Classification (GTDB taxonomy): domain Bacteria; phylum Acidobacteriota; class Terriglobia; order Terriglobales; family Acidobacteriaceae; genus PALSA-350. The sequence continues at coordinate 234,373 of CAVWRV010000006.1, forward strand.
GCCGCACCTTCCGGCAGCTGCGTATCCGGCAGCCTGTGGAGTAACTCGAGCGGTTCCCCCAACACGTTGTACGTATGCCAATCGAGCGCCTGGGTGGGTAAGTGACGGACCTCTTTCCCACATCTCGCGCAAGGCGCGAGATATGGGGCACCCAGATTTTTCTCCAGTTTGGGTTATTACGCTGTCGTTGATGATGGTTGGGGGGTGGTCCTCAGCCCGGGCTGCCAACTATCCGATCGCTGCCAGCGCAAGCACCTCGACGGTGCAAAGCACGATCAACACGGCGGCCGCGGCAGGCGGAGGAAACACCGTTACCTTCGCGGCAGGAAGTTATTCGCTCAGCCAGATCACGGTTCCCTGCCCCGCGTCTCCCCTGGTGATTACGGGGCCGGCGACTACGTATCCCGCCAACTGGAGCGCCAGGCCGTCGGCGGTGATCACCAGCACCTACACCGCTGAAGGGCCGGCGATCTTCAATATCGCAACCCCATGCTCGACAGCAACATCGATTCTGTATCTGGAGATCAACGGCAACCATCCGGCCAGCGGAGGGGGCGCGGTCTATTTGGGGCAGGGCGGTATTAGCAATCTGACCATCAGCTACAACTACTTCCATGGCAATCAGGAGCCTGCTCCGACGCTCGGCTGCGGTGGGAACTGCTATAACGACGGCGATACCAATGCCACACTGGTCTATCTCGATGGATACACCAATGGGCACACAGACAGCAACATCACCATAACCTATAACATCTTTGGCAACCCGACCGCCGGCGACTGTTCAGGGGTGATGAACTGGATCGGCGGCCTGCTCTCCAACGGGAGCTTCTTCGGCTACGACCAGGTAGGAGGATCGTGCGCAGCCTATGGATCTGCCACGAACCTGACCAACCTTACGTTTGAGTACAACGTTATCCAGCAACAAGAACAGGGGATGAAGTTCTATGAAGGCGGCTCCTCGGCCCCGAACCTGTATGTGCTGACCAATGTACTGGTCGAGTACAACGACTTCGGCTTCTATCACAGGATCGGCACCGAGACGCAGCAGAGCCCGACGAGCTCTTCGCAGCCCTACGTGTGGAGCAATAACGACATGCACGACCCAGTTGGGCCCGGGTTCGGCAACTGGGGACTGTCCGCACCGCAGCTAAGCTATACCGTCGCGAATAGCAACGTCATGATCACCAACGTTGCGGCGAACGGTAATCAGGCGCCGGGCAACTTCGAATGGTGGGGGGGCGCGACAAACAGCAACAACTTAGAGCAGGGGTATATCGGTTGCGGTGCTCAGTTCGGCTTCGGGGTTTCTTCCGCGGCGCAGATGAACAATAACATCCTGCAATTGGGTAATGCGACATGTTCGACAACACTGTCGGGCGGGACCGTGGTGCAGGGGATGGAGAACGAGTATCCGGCGAACATTCCGCAGTCCAGCTACCCGACGATGACGGGGAACACGTTCTCTTCTTCGCACTCGGCGGTCGTCTCTACGGCCCCGGCGATCTCCCCCGGTTCAGGATCCTTCTCCGGTTCTCAGGCTGTAACGATCACGGACGCAGGCAACGTTTCGGGGCCTGGGCCGCTGGGCAATACCGGGATTTGGTATACCACCGACGGAAGTACACCGGCGCCCAAGTCGGGCACGTCGACTTACTGCGCCAGTCCCTGTAGCTTTACGGTGACCAGCACCACGACCGTAAAGGCTATCGGCATGTGGGGTGCGGTGACGCAGCCCGCGTCGTATCCGTCGGGCTATGGCTATGTTCCCAGCTCAGTGGTCAGCGCGACTTATACCGGCGGCGGCACGCCGACTGTGGCAACTCCCGTTTTTAGTCCTGCGTCGGAGACGTTTACCGGCACTCTCCCGGTTTCCGTTTCCAGCACCACGGCAGGCGCCACACTCTATTGCACGACGAATGGGGGCACGCCCACAACTTCGTCCCCGGTGTATTCCGGGCCATTCAGCGTGACCGCGACCACCACCATTCAATGCATGGGAACGAAATCGGGATATTTGAATAGTCCGATCGGCAGCGGAACCTATACGCTCAACAGCGCCAGCCCCACCATTACCAGCGGCTACCTGGGGAACACAGGAAGTATCAATACCCTGGCAGTGGGCGCGGCAGCGATCCAGTTTACCGCCTATGCCAACTACAGCAATGGAACCACGGGCACGCTGCCGGACACCTATGGGAACACAGCGGTATGGTCCAGCTCGAACACCAGCATCCTGACCGTGGGCAGCACCGGCCTGGTGTCGTGCGCGGCGGTGGGAACGGCGAATGCCAGGGTGACCTCGTCTCCCGGCGGCATCGGCTTCAATCCCTGGACGATGACGTGCACGGCGGCCCCGCCAGCGCCGACGCTCACTTCGGTTTCGCTGGCCACCACGGGCGGAGTGAGCACACTCGCGGTGGGCGCCACCAATCAGATTCTCGCGACATGTCACTACTCGGATGGCTCCACAACTTCCTGTAATACGACCGACGCACACGGCAACGCGGTCTCGATGTGGGCCACCTCAGAGGCGAGCATTGCGAGCCTGTCGAGCTCCGGACTTGCCACCGGGGTGGCGGTGGGCTCGGCGAACCTCAGCGCTACCGTGGCCGGGCTCACCAGCCCGAGCCTGGCGCTGACCGTCACCTCGACCCACACCTTGACCGGGGCGTATCTGGCGACCCCGGGCAGCGCCAACACCATGGTGGTCGGAGGCACGCTGCAGTTCTCGGCGCGATGCACCTACTCCGATGGCACGACCCAGGATTGCACGGTGACCGATCTGTACGGCGATGCGGTTTCGGGTTGGGCCTCGAACAATACGCCGGTGATGACGATCGAAAATGTCGGAGCAGGCGCGCCCGGACTGGCTACGGCCGTGGCACCGGGCACGGCCCAGGCACAGGCCACAATCGATGGCAGCAGGGTGAGCAGTCCTTGGACCGTCACCATATCGCCTGTGCCGGTGACCCTCACCGGGATCACGCTGGCGACCACGGGCGGAGTGACCGGCATCTTCCTGGGCCAAACCAACCAGCTCCTTGCCACCTGCCTGTATTCCGACGGCTCGAGCACGACTTGCAACACCACCGACAGCCATGGGAATGTGGCCGGCAGCTACGCCAGCAGCGCGACCAGCCACGCCACGGTGAATGCGGCTACCGGCCTGGTCACGGGCGTGGGCGCGGGAACCGCCAACCTGACGGCGCAAGCGGGCAGCATTTACCAGTCCCAATCTGCCCCTGATGGTCGCCCTGGTGCCCTCGGGAACCTACACCATCACCGTCTCCGGCGGCGTGCGCTTCACCGGGAAGGTGAGCTTCTAATGGTCGCGGATAACTCGGTACAGCGGATTCTGCAGGAACTTTCCGAGCTCAAGGCCAGCCTGATTGAGCTCCGGAACAAGACCGACGAAATTCAAGAGCAGGGCCGGGAGAACGGCAACGAGGTCAAGTCGCTGCGCAAAGAACTCGGCCTCGATAACGGCCATGGCCGCCTGCCGGTGATGGAAACAACCATTGTCCGCATCGAGAAACGGCAGGAAAGCTCAGACAAGAAGATCGATGACCTCGAATCGGTCCGGAGTGAGAACCAGGGCAGGCAAAGACTCATTGGGACCGTCCTGGCCCTGGCCAGCGGCGGAATCGGGGCGATCATCGGCCTGATGTGGCACCACTGACATGGCGAATGTAGACGCGGCCATCGACTACGTGCTGGGATGGGAAGATGCAACGCTCTCAGGTGCGATTACGACGACGCCCGATGGCAAGCGGACCCGGTTCGGGATCGATGAGCACTGGCATCCTGAGCTGACCAATTGCCTGTACTACAGCTCGATGGGCCAGGTGGCGGCGCTGCAGATTGCCCGGGGCATTTACGATATCAGCTATTGCCAGCCGCTCTGTATCGCCGAGATCGAGAATCAGGAGATCGCCAACAAGCTGCTGTCGCTGGGGGTGAACGTCGGAGTGGTGAACGCAGCGAGGATGTTGCAGGATGCAGTGACGGTGGTAGGCGATGGCCGCATTGGGCCGCTCACGCTGCATGCACTGGATCTGGCGGAGCCGGAAAAGGTGCTGGCGGATCTGCGGGCAGAGGCGGAGAGTTATTACGATGCATTGGTAAAGGCGAATCCGAACCTGGCCGTTTATCGGGCGGGATGGCTACGGAGGGCGGCGGCATGACGAGATACTTACTGTTTTTCCTTATCGTTCTGATCTGCCAAATGGCGCCTGGCCAAGGGGTCGGCGGGAATGGCGTACCGGGAGCAGGGCGGCGGGAGCGCAAGCATCCCCGCAACATCGAATGTGCTGAAGGGGGCGGGATCCGCAGGATCAGCAACCGCGGCGACACCGGGCACAGATTACATAACCCCTTCACCAGGCGGCGCGAACCAAACCGTGAATCAAACCAGCGGCAGCACGCTGGGGGTGACCAACCTGAACAAGGTTTTCTATGTATCCGGATTCCCTTCCAGCTGCAGCACCAATGAGGGCAGCTTCACGACCCAGCTAGAGTGCGCGTGGTTCTCGGTTTACGACTATGCGGTGGCCAACAGCGCCATGGTCTACCTGAACATGGGCTACGGATATTACATTGTGAATCATTCGTTGTACGAGCCAACCCAATCGTTCACCGGCATCAGCCTGATAGGGGCAGGGATGCAGGGCTCGGTGATTCTGGCCAATGCAACCATGACGGATGCGGTTATCTATAAGAATGAGACCGCGGCCGGGGGCACCTGGCCGCAGATCACATTTCGCGACTTCAAGATCGTTGCCAGCGATGAGGCCCAGGGGTGCATGCGGTTGTGGGGTATCCAGGAGCCAATCGTCGAAAACATCAATTGCATCAGCGTCCCCAATGGAGCGCCCTTTCTGTACCAGTTCGGGGAGCCCAATAATTACGCGCAAGGCTGGGTGTTCCAACTTAAGGCCAGCAATGTTATCGGTGGAAATACGGTTGCGAAGCCCAGCACGCCGGCCACGGTCACGGCGACCGTGAGCGGGGGAAACATCACCGGCTATGTGGTATCGAACGGAGGGGCGGGGTACGGCGCACCCTCAGCCGAGCAAATTTTCCAGGTATATGTCTTAGGCAACCGGAATGGCACCAGCGACCAGCCGTGCGCGGTGATGCCTACCGGCCTGGCTGCCACCGCGAGCGGAGGCGTGATTCAGACGGTGACCCAAACCGGCGGAGGTACCGGCTGCTCGGGAACGATTACGGTCGAAGTGGTCCCCATCTCGAACATTGCAGTGGGCATGGATGTGTGGGCCACGGACTCCATGATGGACTACCTCATACCGCTCAACACGTTGATCGGCGTGATCAACCATAGCGGGAATGTTAATTACAATCATGTTCATCCAACCCAGAGCGGCATCGGCGTGCAGAGCACCGGTAACGTTACTTTTAACGATACCGAAATTGATTCGAATGCCAAGTGGGGGTTCGATTTCCTGACCGGCACGACCAGCGCAAAAGTCGACGGTACGAACACGTTCAACAACATGCCAGCTTTGAATATGTTCCATTTGGCCGCCAACGCAACGGTACAGTTTGGGCCGCAAACTGACCTATGTGTGCATACCACTCCGGCCGATTACCACGAGTTTCTAATGCCGTATGGCACGTTTGAAGCGAATGGGTACCTGCCTGCAGGGTCGAGCGCGGCGCCCAATGACAATACATGCTCGAACCTCGGATCTATTTTCCAACAGCCGGTTACCCTACCGGCCATTGCCCCGGCTACGTCGGGGACGCCTACTTATAGCTCCAATCCATTCACCTTGAGCAGCAGCGCGTGGATCAGCTCCGCGGTGGCTAACCACAAGTGGGTTTGGCAGGCGAATGAGAATACCGCGGGAACGTATCATTACCTGACCATGGCTGCGCCTGACCCGCTGAACAGCGAGATGGATCTCGCGGGGAATGTGATCGTGCAGCCAACCGGGACGGCCACGGCCTCGGCCAACTTTAACAGCCCGCAACTGGGGACCAATGCCAGCTGGTGGAATGGCACGGCAAACCAAAGCACGACGTTCGGGCTGACCCTGGCTCCCGCTTCTGGGACGAACCCGGCAGAGGTTGGCACCATCGGTTTCAGTAATTGTTCCAGCGGTGGGTGCACGCTGCAGCTGCCACCGCTGAGCGCGCCGGTGACGGCGCCGGGGTTCTATCCCCAGTCAGGAGCGGCCGGCCCGTACTCCACTTTCTTCGACGATTTCTTATACCGGCGCGAACATGGCCAGCGATTTCGATCGGTTCGCCGACGGGCAGTAGCTGCAGCCCGAGCAACACCTATACTGATAATAACCACCCGGGGAACATGTTGCTGACGTCAGGGACCGGCGGGACCGGTACTGGAATCGTTTGTGGCCTGGTCTCGGAAAATCCTTCTATCACGTCGGCGAATACTTCGCTGGGCTGGACCTGGGAGACGGCGGTGTATGTGCCTGTCTTGCCCGGGACGACGGTGGGCGCGTACCAGGCAGGTATGGCGCATACGCCCAATGCCAATCCCTGGACCACGGGGATCGGCTTCTACCTGTCCAGCGCCAATGGAGTGGTGAATGACTGGTATTGCCGGTATAACTCCACCTCCACCGATAGCGGGGTTGCCGCCACCGTGGCATGGACCAGGCTGACCATGGTGAATGATGGCACGAATGTTCATTGGTACATCGGCGGGAACGCAGGTTTGCGGGACCGGGGTGGCGATTGCGAATATGCCGTCGACTACGCAGTACCCGGCGGTGTGGTCCGCGACCGCGCTGAGCGCGACTTCGGTCGCGATGGCTTACGACTATATCAACTGGCAGCGAGCGGTGACGCGATGAACAATATTAAGGTTTGGATTCATGGGTTGGCGGCGGCGGGTATTTCGGCGTTTGCCTCGGCGGCAAGCGGCGCCATCGCGCTGCCTGCGGTGTTCACGTTTGATAAGACGGGATTGCTGAATATGGTCAAGCTGGCTACTGTGCCGGCGTTGCTGGCTGTATTCGCTTACCTGAAGAGTAGTCCGGTTCCGCCGCTTAGTGTCACAAGCAAGAACTGATCCTTCGTGAGCTGGAAGTTTAGACCGGTGGTATCCCACATCTCGCGAAAAACGAGCGAGATGCCCCGAATTTCCTGCACGCTGCACTGGACATGACTGCGTGTGCGCCTTTCTTTAAGGAAAGGCGCATGAGGCGCGGAACCCACTGAGCTTCACAGGAAATCGGGGATGTGGGGCACCCTTGGTTCCGTTCATGTCGTAGAAAAGAAACAGCAGGTCCCTCCACTACGCTGCGCTCCGGTCGGGATGACAATTCTTTTGGAGAAACCGCTACTCGTTTCTCCAAACACTTTGTTTTAGTAACGGCTACTCGTCCCTCTCACAGAATTGTCATCCCGACCGGAGCGCAGCGTAGTGGAGGGACCTGCTGTTTCTTTCTTCTCACACAACACATAAGGAGCATACCCATGGCATTCACCTGGCAGTCGGCTGGGCACGCATTCGCGTCCCTGTTTAAGGATGTAGTCACGGTTTCAAAGAAGGTGGTCACGGCCCTCGGCGGCCTGCAGAACGAGGAAAAGCTGATCGAATCACTTACCTCGCTGGTGAGTCCGCAGGCGGCGGCGGTGGAGCAGATTGCTTTCGGCGCGCTGGGCGAGCTGGTCGCAGCCGTGCAGGCAACCGAGACGGCCGCCGGCGCCAACGGCGTCAACGTAACCTTCGATGCTTCCGTCATCGCGGAAGTGAAGAAGCTGATCGACCGACTTTCCCGAGGTCATCGCCCAGGTCGAGGCGGCGTTCGGCAAGAGCAAGTAAGTGGCCCTTCGGCTGTCGTGCCTGATCCACGGTGCGCTGCTTCTGCTTTCCTCGGGTTGCGCCGCCCATAGGCCTCATCGCTGTGCTTCCTGCCCTCCCGATGCGGAGATTGCAGAAGCGCAAAGACTTCGTGGTGGCGGTGGCCGACAAGATGCCTCTGTGGGACGCGGATGCTATCTCGCGCAGTACGAGCGGGTGGAGATCGCCACCGTCAAGGCCGATATCGCCATGGCCAAGCAGGCAGAAGAGAAAGGCCCATTCCTCGAATACGTGACCAAGCTGCACCAGGACTGGGATGCGCTGGTCGCACTGGACGAGATGCTAAAGAAGGAGTCGCTTACATGAGCAGCAAAGACTGGATCGAACGGGCGATCAAGAAACCCGCCAAGACCGAACGCCGAGACGGTCAGAAGACAAGCAAGCGCGCAAGACTGGCCGAGATGCTGCTGAAGATGCGGAAAGAGAAAGGCTAACCCATGGCTCACACACGATTGATTACCCTCAACGGCAGCGGCGGCGCATTTGTCGCCGTCTCTGCAACCCAAGTGACCCGGCGGGTGGAGATTATCGAAGACGGAAGCGCGAATGGCGGGACGGGCCAGGGCCTCGCGTACCAGTTCAACGATGGCTCCGCCACGCCGTTCACCACTACGTATACGATTGAGCCACAGTCTGAACCGATCGTGCTGGGCACACCCATTCCGCAAGGCGCAGGATTTGCCCTGGTGATCGGCGCGCCCGGCGGATAACTCAGGAGGATATTCGCTTGCCGCGACCCTGCTTATCAACTTAAAGTCGGCAAGTACTAACACCACGATCGTGCGGGTAACGGAATTCGACTAGGTCGAATTATGAAGAAAACTTTAGTTATGGTTCTGGCCCTCGTTCCCTGCTTCACCACTATCCAGGGGCAGAACGCCGGCCAGATCATCGCCTCACAGTACGGCGAATTCAAGGTGACCGGCTCCTCGTCTGGAGGATTTTCCTTTCCCCCCGCGACTTGCCAGGTGAGCGCCGGAGGGAGAAATTTTGCCGCCTTTTCTACCGGCACCCCGATCAAAATTGTCGATAGCAATCCCAACCTGACCGAAGTGGCAACACCCAGCTCGGTGTATATCGGCGCTTGCAGCGTCAACATGGCAACGGTCTACAACCATGTGCCGCCCTTTTATCTGACTTCAGGGACAGGCGGCCTGCAGGAAGCCATCACCGCCAACCAAACCAATAACGGGCCCAACACGATTGTGCTGGACGCGGAATGGTATCGAGCTGATTGCCCCTGGAAATGCGGCCAGCATCATCGCTTCCGTTCACGGCATCCCCGATCTTGGACTGGAAGACATCACCACCACGCCCTACACGTCGTACCAGTGGAACGGATCGCAGTACACGGTGGTGGCCGCCGCCGGCGGGTTCGGGCAACTATAACCAGGGAGCGGCAGGCGCCGTGACCCAGACGGTAACCGCCAAATTGCAGCAAAGTCTCAGCATCAAGGATTTTGGAGCCGTGGGTGATGGTGCTTCACATGGCCGCCGATACGGCCGGCATTGCAGGCTGCGGTCGCGGCCGCAGCGGTCAGCGGCCAGAGTGTCTATGTCCCGGCGGGAAATTACCTGCTTAATAATTCATTCGCACCCGCCATTTCCGGCGCCACAGAACGTGCTCATCTATGGCGATGGTCCGGCGAGTTCCCTGGTTGCAATACGGTGGGTGGGCAGGATTGCATCGCAGTCGACGGGCGCCACGGGATTCGGGTTGACGAATCTCTCTATCTCCTTCGGTCCCACGGCGACCGCGCGGACGTCCGGCTATGCCGTCGATATTGAGACCTGCACCACCTGCCTTTTGGACGGAGTATCGCTGAACAATGGTGATCTCAGCGGGTCTGCGCCTGGCCAGTTCGGTGCATACGCAAATCCATAACTTGAGAATCTCCAACTTCTACGCCAACGGCGCGTTCATGATTAATAACCAGGACCTGCGCGTGGACGGCCTGGCCTGCCAATCGAACCAGGATGCGTGCTTTGAGACCTCGTGGTTTGATTCCGAGTACACCGCGCACTCGATTCCCTGCGAGAACATCACCGGCACCAACATTACCTCGCAGAACGATCTCGAGGGCGTGCTTATCAATTCCTGCCGCAATGTGAGCGTGTCGAATTTCTCGATCGAGGGCTCAGGCAAAGAGGCGTATTTATCGGCCAGGACCCAACCACAACCACTGCGCATTGGCCGGACCGCGTCTCGCTCTCCGGGGGAACCATCTACGGCTGCGGGATACGGAACCAATCCGCTGAACGTTGCCGCCGCGCCCGCGCTCTACTATCAACGTCGGCACCTCGCCGGGGTCGGCGGTTTCGCACGTTGCCATCAGCGACATTACGGCCACCCACATCAGCGGATGGGGCCTGCAAATGGCCGACCTGCAGAACGACGATGTGCAGCTGTCGAATGTGAGCTTCTATGACGTCGGCAACGGGAATGCCCAGGGCTGCCTGCAGACCGAAGGCAACCAGGTGAACCTGGCCAACGTGAGCTGCACCAACGTGGGAACCTATGGCCTGTACGATACCAACACCCTGCGGCTGACGGGCACAGAGTTGAATTTCAAGCGCGTCTCCCAGGTCTCAGGCACGCAGGCGATCTATCTTTCAACCACCGCCACCGGCCTGGTGAACATCACCAATATTGGCGTGAATGACACCAATGCGCTCACCTATTCGAGTTCGATCTATGACGGCAGCCCATCGGGAAACCATGGCCTCGTGGGGCATCTGGTCTACGGGTATGGTCACCCCCACCGGCCCCACATGCCGCCAACGGCACAAACGACCTACACTTATTCCGACGCAGGGCACAGTTTTGTGTTCCGCAATGGCGGCATGATCCAGAGTTTTGTGCCGCCGAATTACTACTTCCTGCCCACCGCCGGGGCGACCCCAACCTCCTACGTCAATGGCGCCGTAGCTCTATTACCAATCAAAATGCTGGGCGTCCGGTTCGCAGCAGACGGAGTCTGTTGGCTGGCTGGACGAATATCCCACGCTCACGACGGAGAGTTTCGCTTTTAACCACTTCGGCGGATGCGGCTTTCCTATCGTTCTGGACTTGACCGCTGCGGCTTCGGTGCTCTCGCCGCAAATCATTTCTACGGGCCACGATTATAGCGCGCGAAGCACTTCAGCGGTCATGACCACGCTCGGCGCCCACGGCTGCGGCCGGTACTGGAGCGGGCACCAGCCCGACATTGGCGCTGAACGCCAACGATAACGATTTGTCCGGGTACATCTCAGTGACCACGGGAAGCTCGCCGGCGGCAGCGCAACCGTGGCTCACGTTGACATTCGGGACGGCGTACTGCGACGTTGGCCAAGTGCTGGCCTGTGGCCGGCCAACGCTGCTGCCTCAGCGCTGACCGGGGCGAGCCGGCGTATATTCCGGTGGGCTCACATCACGGCGTTTACCATCGCTTCGGGCACGACGGCTCTGGCAGCTTCCACGCTTTACACCTGGGGATATACGTGCACGCAATGAGGCTGCCATGGATATCCCGCTCTTCGCACCAGGAGATGATGGGCCTGGTGACCACCCAGTGGACGAGTTGACCCAGCGAGCGGAAGGTGTTACTCGACCGGCTGGCGACACTTGGACTGGGTGGACCTCTGTTCAGCTCGCCATCCTCGGACAGATTCCTCCGAGAGCACGAGGCACCGACATGACCCGGAAGCGGAAGAGATTGAGAAGCTTGATGAAGTCCCGGCGGCGGCCATCGAAACTGGCCGATGCGCTCACCCGTAAGGCCTATCGGGATTACAACCGGGTGCAGACTGGGCCCAGCGTCAAGTGGATACCCAAGGTCGAAGCGGTCACGGCGGCACTTGACGAAGCGGAAGCGTTAGGAAAGAAGACTTCCCTCAGCGGCTAAAGCAGGCTCCGTGATAACGTCCGTGCTCTGATGGGTACGGCCTTTAGAGCCAGTACACTGAAGAAATCGATGAAGTCGGCTTTAGCCGCTGAAGGTTGCTCAAGACTGAGCAGTCCCTCAGGCGGCTATAGCGCCTCGTATGTTGCATGCTTAACGTACGGGCTGAAGCCCGTGCCCTGACGAATAAAGATTCTCAGCCTGACATACTCTAGAGCCGCGTCGTTTAGGCAGCGTCTATGCACGGCCTAAAGGCCGTGCCCTTCAAAGACGAGATGCACGCAAAGGGAATACAGGCTTCAGCCCGTACCGACATATCCAAACAGGCGTAAATGGCGAATACCCAGGCGTTAATCGCCAGATACCCCACACCCAGCGCGGAATGGAGCATACGCCGTCAGACCCGATGCAGGGCACGGCGGATGAGCCGCAGAACAGCGCCCAGCTCAGCGAAGAGGACCAGCAGCGGCTGATCGCGCTGGTGCGCAGCTATAAAGACCAGTGGTCGCAGGACCGCGTGGTGCTGATGCAACGATGCCTGCAGAACCTGGAGTTCTTCAAGGGCAACCAATTTATTTCCTTCGGCCCAGGGGAGTCTGAGTTTTTCAACGCGGTCGACTGGATGAACCAGGGCGACCACGCGCAGGACTCCGACGATAAGGATCTCTACCAGTACTGCAACAATTTTTACCAGATGCTGGCGACGGGGTTCGTGGCGGCACTGGCTCCGCAGGTCCCTAAATCGAAATGGATGCCGGAGGACGCCGAGCAGCTCTCCGATGTAACGACCGCCAAAGCAGCGCAGACGCTGATTGGCATCATCGAGCAGCAGAACAGCGAACAGTCGCTGCTCAAGCAACAGCTGCTGTATCTATACACCACGGGAGCGGTCTTCCGGCATACCCGCTATGTGGTGGATGGGGAACGCGCCGGCACGACACGGGAGCCGGTGTTCAACGAAACCGAGACGCAGTTGGCGCCCGATCGTTACCACTGCTTCCATTGCGGCGCGACCTCGCCGGCGGATGCGATGCCCGTGAGTGGACACCGTTGCGCAGCATTGCCAGCGGCCTTTGGGGGAGGACTCGTTCTTCCCCGCCGAGTATGGGCCGGTGATCCAGAAAGTGGGCGAGGAGGAAGTGCCCAACGGCATGGTGGCGCAGAACCTCTACTGCCCGCTGGAGGTGGACTGCGACCCGGCTGCGAACAACCTGCGGCAGACGCCGATTCTTAACCTCGAAGTCGAGGTGCACGTGGGCGCGCTGCGGGCGGCGTATCCCGATATGTACGACCAGATCGCGGCCAGCCCGTCGAGCGAGCTTTCCGCCAACGGAAGCATCGACCGTATTGCCAGGCAGCAGGTGTACGCGCAGACGGGCGCGTCCTCGAGCATCCTGCAGGACCAGCGGCCCACGCTGTCGCGGACGTGGATTCAGCCCTGGGCCTTCGATCTGGAGGACGACCGCGAGTTCGGCGAGCGGATGCGGGCCGCGTATCCTACGGGTCTGCTGCTGGTAAGTACCGGGCGCTACTTTCCTTTCCGCACGCGAAGCTTCGCTGACCAGGGAGTGGACGTGGGCGGGCACGCATGAGGGCTTCGGGCTGTTTCCGCCGTCGATCGGCGACATTGTTGTGCCCTTTCAAAAGCGCTACAACGATATGGCGAACATCCTGCATGAGTTTATGGACCGCTGCTCCTCGGGGGTGACGCTGGCCAATGCAGACCTGATCGATACCAAGTCGATGCAGGGCAAGCCGATGCTGCCCGGGGTTCTGAACCTGGTCAAGTTGAAGCGGACGGGAGCTCCCGGGTCGGTTCGCATGGCCGACGCACTGTATCAGTTCCAGTTTCAGATGCATGAAGAGGCCTTCAGCTACCTGGATAAGCTGGCCTACAACGCGCAGATGTTCGCCGGCATTCCGCCGCAGGTGTATGGAGGCGCGGGGGATCCGTCGGTCGAGACCTTTGGCGGGCAGCAACAGCAATTGAATTCCGCGCTGGGCAAGCTGAACATCTATTGGGAGAACCTGAAAGAGGAGCACGCGAAAGCCGACGAGCTGGCGGTGAATTGCGCCAAAGACAACCTGACCGCGGACATGAGGCAGGTGGTTCTGGAGCGCGGCTCAGAGTTCAGAAACGATTACATACGGCTGGATGATCTGCAGGGTAGCGTGCACGCCTACGCGGATACCGACCAGGGTCTGCCCGTGACCGCGGCCGAGCTGCGCCAGCGCTGGATGGATTTGATGCAGGCAGCGGCGAGCAATCCGCTGGCGCAGGCGATCTTCGATGATCCGACGAACCAGGAGCAGGCAGCGACGGCGCTGGGTGTGCCGAATATGGTGGTGCCGGGCGCGGCGATGCGGTCGAAGGTGCTGCAGATTATCGATATGCTGTTGCAGGCTGAGGCGGTTCCGGTGATCGACCCACAGACGGGACAGACCTACTGGCCAGGTGAGGCCTTCGATCATGCCGGATAAGGCGATCGACGACTTTACCGTGCTGAAGCAAGTGGTTCGGCAGTACTGCCAGGAGAACTCGGATATTCCCGACAACAATCCCGCGGGTTGGCAGAATCTGCTGGCTTACTTCACCGCGGCGGTTGCGCTGGAGACGCAGCAGATGGCGGAGATGGCGCAGCAGAAGGCGGTGGTGGCGCAGGCGGGCGCACCGCAGTCGCCGCAGATTCCGCCGCATGAGATTGACGATGTGGTGAACACGGTGGGCGGGCTGATGCATCTGCCTCCCCACGCTACGTCAGGAAATATTCAGGGTCAGGTACAGGCGGCCAATGCGCTGATCAAGTTAGCGGATAAGTTGCAGGGCTAACTCTGTCCCGACAGATTCGTTGTATCGAAAGAAGACTTATGACTGAAGCGACTATTGTGGCTCCCGCTCCTGCGGCAGAACCTACTCCTGCACCTGTACCTGCTCCGGCGCCGTCAACATCCTTCCTTTGCGGCAGGATCGGCTCCGACATCCAACGTCGATCCAGCCAAGTTTCCTATTCGCGAAGACTACGCCGCCGCGCTGCTTACCGAGAAGCTGGGCGCGATTCCCGCACCCGATGAGCCCCCCGCCGAGATTGAACCCTCAGAGCCGGTGGCTGAAGCGGCCCCGAATCGAGGCTCCAGCCGAGGTAACTGCCGCGCCGGAAGAAGAAGATTTTCAGCTGGAACTGGAGGCAATCGTCACCCCCGAAGTTCTCAGCCAGATGGTCAGCGACAACCCCGACTTCGGTAAGTTGCTGGAGGCTGACTCGAAGCTCAAGGGCCAGCTCTACAAGACGGCACGCGAGGCCGCCGAGCTCAAGCCCTACCGGGAAATCTTTCCCGACCTTGATTCGGCCAAGGCGGCGCTCGACCACTCGTCCACATGGGTCGACGTGCGCGAAACTTTCCTCGGATCGACCACCCGCGAAGGCACCATGGCCTCGCTGAGCAAGATCGCCGAGCTCTCTTACGAACGCGATGCGGACGGCAACATGGTGATGCAAAACGGCAAGCCAGTCATCGGCGAAGACTTTTTTGGATTTGTCGACAACGTGGTGTCGCTCGATCTCGAACACCGCGCACAGGATGTAACCTCACGCCTCAAGGCGAACAGCTATCGCTCTGAGGAAGAACGCACTCGCGACCAACGCGTGTACGAAGCACTGCAGCTCCTCAGGGAAGAATCCGCGGCCACTTCCCCCGCGTTAGAGGCGCAGCCAGAAGCACTGCGGCGCAAGGCAGATGAGCTGGACCGGCGGGAACGCGCACTCAATGTGCGCCAGCACGGCGAGCAGGTGGAAGAGAGACGGTCGTTCGAAAGCGGATTGCAGACGGAAGCCCAAACGCGCATCCACGACGGCATCAGCAGGATCATCGCCAACGTGGAAAAGCAGGGCGGCGTGGTCAGTCCTTACTTGAAGAACATTCTCCCCAAAGCCATCGGCGCCAAGCTGATTCGCAAGATTCAGGCGAACCCAGCGCTGCAGGATCAAATGCACTCCCTGCAGCGGCTGCCCATCGGCGATGCATCACGCCAACGCAGACTCGCGGCCATTGACCGGGCCGTGCAGCAGTATCTCCCCGAAGTGGCGCGGGAAGAACTACGCGAGGCAGGGGTGCAGATCGCCAACGCCTCCGCAGCCAGACGCGCCAAGGTAGACGCCCAGATCGACAGCACCAGGAAGACCGAGCCCAAAGGATCGACCGGACCCGCCAGCGGGGGAAGCGCAACGATGACCTCAAGCGCAGCCTTCGACCACGCCCAGGCGGAATGGCAACGAGCCAATCCGGGCAAGCCCTTCGACAAGATCGCGAGAGAGCAGATTCTGCCTCGCGTTCTGCAGCTGATGACATCTCGGTGAGGGATCCGGCAGTTCACCGCACCTAAAGGAATCATTCATGTCCAACGTAATCGGTACAGCATCCACCACCCAGCAGCTGCAGCTTGAGGCCTTGAACGAGGTCATCAAGCTGCTCATCGAAAAGGAGGCCAAGCTGGACGCCCGCATCTCCGAGCGCGGGTCCATTACCCCAGTCTCATTGCGCAGCTTTCGTCTGCGCTTCCAGACCGCGTTTCCCGGCAACGTCGCCCTGTTCAATCTGGACGGCGGCATTCTGCCGGCCGGCAACTTCAGCGCCTGGGATCAGGGCACGCTGACTCCCCTCGCCACCGTCATCCCGGTTGAGTACTCGCGGCTGGTTGACATCATCGGCGAGGGCGGACCGAAGGTTGTCTCGGAGAACCCGGTCACCAAGACGCTGGCCGATGTGGCAGTACAGATGGCGAAGAACCGGGATCAGTTCCTGCAGCAGGCTGGTGACGGCAAAATCGGCCAGGTGGATCCGAGTTACGCCGGCGGCGGCGCCAACCCGATCGTGCTCGCGTCTTCTCCCTGGGGCGCCCGGCTCATCTCCCAGGGCCAGCAGCTGCAGGTGATGAGTAACACCTACACCCTGCGCGGCACCTGCTACGTCAACAACGTCAACAACAAGCTCGGCTCGGTGCAGTCCATAACCGTGGACGCGGTACCCGCCGGGACAGTGGCCGGCGACTTCATCATGGTCGCGGGCGTCGCGGCTACCACGCCGGTGTTCCTGTACGGCATACCGTATTTCCATAACACGGCCACCACGGGCACTTTCCTCGGCATCAACCGCACCCAGAATTATGTGGTGGCGAACGGTGTGGCTGCCGGCGGTGCTCCGTTGTCTCTGCCTATGTTGCGCGCGGCGTTGAGCCGGGTGGAACAGAGCCTGGGCACAGACGCGCTCAAGTCGCAGGTGTGGCATGCGCATCCGTCGCAGATCCAGGCGTACGAGGAGATGGGCTTCGCCAAGCAGGAGATCCTGATGACCAACGGCAAGATGCCAGGGTTTGACGGACTCACCGCCAACGTGGGCCAGTTCACCATCGCCGGGCGCGAAGTGGTCAGGAATATTCACGCTGACAACTCCCGCATCGACTTCATGGAGTTCGGTTCCTGGCTCAAGGTGGTGTGGGGCAAGGCGCCGTTCTGGTTCAAGAACCGCAGCGGACAGTGGGTGTTTCAAATCTACGATCCGGCTTCGGGTAATCCGACGGCGAACGAGGGATGCTACTACGTGGATGCGCGGCAGTATGCGGTCGATAATCCGCAGGCTATCTCCTCAGTTACCGGCCTGAAGGTTCCTGTCTACAACTAACCAATAGGAGGGCTGAGACAACCATCTCAGCCCCTCGTTTTTCCTGGAGCGCACAGCGATGTCTTATCACTGCCCTTGCCCCGGAGGCACGGTGAACTCACCTGATCCTGGCTTCAAGATGGAAGCAGTTCTGGTGTGTGACCGCTACTCCGATTTTTTACGCTGCACGCTGCCGGCCAATAAACATTTGTTCGACCGCATCGTGGTGGTTACTTCCGCGGAAGATCGCGATACCCAGCGCATCTGCGAGTTCAACCACGTGGAGTGCGTCAGAACCGATGCGCTCAATTCGCGCTGGAACCAATTCTGCAAGGGTGCAGGCATTAATGAAGGACTCAGCCGGCTCGACCGGGATGCGTGGGTGGTGCATCTGGATGCAGATATCTGGCTGCCGCCACAGACCCGCGTGCTGCTGCAGAATGCCAACCTCGATCGATGCATGATTTATGGCATCGACCGCTTCTGCGTGAAGGGTTATGCCCAGTGGGACCGTTTTCTGGAGATGCCTGTACTGCAGCATGAATGCGATGCCTACGTTCATCTGAACGCCTTTCCCCTGGGCACGCGCGTCACCAGCAAAGAGGGCGGAGGCTATATTCCCATCGGGTTCTTTCAGATGTGGCGCCCGGCTGTCTCTGGCATTTACGAATACCCGGTCGCCCACACCGATGCCGGCCGCGGTGACATGGTGTTCGCCAAGATGTGGCCGCGGGCGAAACGGGGTTTGATCCCTGAGGTGGTGGGCTATCACCTGGAGAGTACCGACGCTTCGATGTCTGCGAATTGGTACGGCAGAAAGACGGCTCCCTTTACTTATGCCGGCGGTCAACCATGAGCCACATCGTGCCCGGCGCCACGCAACGATTTCTTACCAGTTATGGGGGCAAGAATCCTTTTGGTAAGCCGCAATGGAGATTGCTGGTGGCGCAGCGACCGGTTGGTGAAGGAATCCGGCGTTTACCGGGATTGGGCTCCCGGGCTTTCTACGGCAGAGAAGGGCGGATTGAACTTTCAGCCTAACCCCGATGCGCCGGGCTGTAACTTTTCCCGCCATGACAACCGGCCCATTCGCGTGGTTACCGAGATGCGCGAGGTGAAGAAGTATCCCCACGCAGAAGGATGGATCCTGGAGAAGTGGTTCCCTGCTTCCAGTTATGGCACCCAGGCGGAGTGGTATTCCTACAAGGCGATCGACGGGTTTACTCCCATGTTGGGGCCGTATCCCGAATGTGGTGACTATGAGATGGTCTTTGGTCCGTGGCTTAAGGTGCCTGCGACCGACACGCTGCAGGGGTTGATTGCAAAATATAGCGCTGGTATTAACGGGCGCCGCGGCAGCCCGGAGTCCAGGGCGCAAGAGTACTTGCTGCGGTTCGAATACGAGGAGCAACAGGCCGAAGACAAACGGAAGGTCGAGTACGAGGCCATGATGCGTGACCATATCTCGCCCTTGCACAGCAGTAGCCTGGCCGCCAGCCGCTGGAGACAGGATCTGGCCCGCCGCACCGGCAATGCTAACGAGCACATCGGCATTCTCTAGGAATTTGAGAAGACAGCAGAGTCCCTGCTGTTTCTTCTTAACCATAAGGAGCTTCACCCATGGCAACAGTCGTCATCACCCCGGAAATGCAGCGCGCCAATGCGGAGGCGCTGTTGGGCAAGGATCCCGGTAAGTTCCGTGATCCCGGCCAGCGCTGGACCGCCAAACGATACGCCGAGATTCAGCGGCTGCTCAAACAGGCGGAGGCCGACAAACCCGTCACCATCCTCAACCTGAACCCCTTTCCCCTCAAGATCAATGGCGGTGTCTTTTTCCCCGAGGAGATCGCCCCCTGCCCTCCAGGCAAACCCTACACCGTGCACGTGATCCGGGAAACCCGCTGGGGACACAAAGACCTGGGCTGCGATGCGCAGAACATGATGCAGATGGAGCCGGTGCCGGCGATCCCCCTGGTGCTGGCAGCCGAATACATTCGCGAATACGTGCAGCAGGATGGCGGCTTCGGCGGAGTGCTCTGCTATGTCGGCGACCACGACCCCGCCACGCATCAAGAAAGGCGCGCACCATTCGCGTTCCCGAAGTAGCCTACAGCGACCGGGGAGAGTTTTACGTGGAGGTGCGCGAACGCGACTTCCACGAAACGCTCACCGCCATCCGCAAGAAGCGCAACACCTCCATACTGCAGCGGTTGCAATCGGCCAATGCCTGGTACGAGAACGACTCCCAACGCATGAACGTGAACGATACCCATCGCGACCTGGCGCGCCTGGCCCTGGACGAAGGGCTGATTCCCGAATTGCCGCGCTGGGTCATGCAGGCCAACACGCTCACAGAAAAGCAGCCCGAGCCTTGCCCCAGCTGCGTCGCGACCCCCAAGGCAGGGGCCATCCTGTGCGTCAACTGCGGCCACATCTTCAACGTGGTCCAGGCCTACAAGAACACCCGCATCGCGTACGGCGCAGTGGAGATGGATCGCCTGACCGCGGAAGAGTGGAAGATGGTGAACCAGATCAAGGCGGAACGCGATAAAGCGAAAGGCAAAGCAGGCGCATGCGTGAGCTGGACTCTGGGCCAGGTAAAGGCGCGGGTACGCAATCTGCTGGACGATCCCCAGGGATCGTATCTGACCGATAGCTTCCTCGTGCCCCTGATCTGCGAGGTATACGACGATGTCAACTCGCAACTGGCATCGACACAATCCTCGTGGGACATCGCCGTGGTTGAGGTGCCGGGCATTCCGCCGGGCACACCGAACCTGGCGCCCTATCAAACCGGGAGTGGCCCGCTGGCGAGCCTGACCGACCAGCCGCTGCGCATCGATTGGAAGCCGGCGGGCGACGACCCTGCTTATTACCGGCTGGTGCGCAATTACGAGGTGCTTCCCGACCTGCAGCCGCGCGAGGGCATGGCTGGATGGGAGTTCCGCAGCGAAGTGATCTGGCTTACCAATTGCTCCATCGCCGTCGACCTGCGCATCCGGGGCGAATTTGGGCCGCCGGCGCTGACCAGCGATGAAAGCGTGTTGCTGTCTCATCCCGCGCATCGGCTACGTCGTCGCCTATGGCACGGCGGCGCTGGTGGCCACGGTCCGCGGCAACGATGCGTGGACCAGGCAGTACGAACAGAAGGCCCTGGAAGGCATGGACGAAATCATGGAGCAGCTCGTCCGCGCCGAACAAGGCCAGGTGCGCCGGGCCGGCAGACAAACCCGGCATACAGGCATTCGCTAATTTCATTTCTTACCTAAGGAGAAACCATGGCAGTTTCAGGAGCAATCATCGATTACACAGGTGCGGCCGGGGAGCGTAACTTTACCGTCTTCATCCAACTTACCTTCAGCGGCAGCTTCACCACCGGTGGAGATCCCCTTAACCTGGCGACCTTGAGCAATCCGAACGGCCTCGATGTAGAGGGCGTCTTCGAGCTTCCGTTGTCGTTGGGGCCGGCGGTCTACCTGGAAGATATCGGCGGGTACTATGTACAGCCGAAAATCACCGGCTCGACCGTGAATGCATTTCTCATCAACGTGTATTCACCCGGCGGAACGATCGTTTCCGGGGCCTACAACGGGGCGGTCACGAGCGGAAACGTGATTCTTACCATGCAGAAGCGCCGCGTTTAACTGGGCGAAAGCGGTCTGCTGAACGAAGGGCACGGCTTTCAGCCGTGCCGCACCGGGGCTTGTTGAAATGAGGGCTTTAGCCACTGAGGTACGGTTTTTTACCAAGGTTCGTGTCGAGCCATCTTCAATAATCGTTTCTCAGGATCGTTTGCAGGCGGCAATAAAAGCAGATTTCGGACCGATAGTCACGAAAAGCGTACCCCAGCGGCTAAAGCCGCACAGAGCTATGACGTTTACGGCACGGCTGAAGCCGTGCCCTTCGTTCGAGGCTTTCTATCCACATTATGAATTTTGACGGCTTCATCCCGCACGAGTTCACGCGTTTTGGTGGGCTCGTCGACAATGACGATCCCACCGTGCTGCCTATGGGCGTTGCGGCCGTCTGCAAAAACTGCAGATTCCAGCTCACCACCGTGGCCACGCGATACGGTCTGCAGACGGCATTGCAGGGGCCAAACCAGGCGGCCATCTCCGGCCTGGCTGGGTTGATCTATACCCCGGAGAATCCCGGCGAAACCCTCTTTCAGGTTCCCATGGTCTTCGATACCGACGGCTATCTGCTGGTCGAACGGCCAGCCGGCAGCGGCATACTGGTGCGCGTGCAAGGCCCGCTGGTGAGCCAGCCGGCGAACGCGCATGCCATCGTGACCGAAGCGTATAACCGGGCCCTGATCGCCTACTCCGACCTGAAGACGCCCGCAGCCCCCATCAACGTCTACGGGCTCAGCACCCAGCATCTGGACCCCTACGGGCAAAAGCCGCTGGGCGCGGCATGGCTGCCACTCGACGGCCTACCTGGTGGGCGAGTATGTGCAGCCCACAGCGACCGGCGGCAATGGACATCTCTACCGCTGCATCGTCGCCGGCACCACGCACGCAACCGAGCCCGCGTGGCCGCTGGCAGAAAACGCCACGGTTACCGATGGCGGCGTAACCTGGCAGGAGCTGACCCCGGTGCTGGTGAACCGGCTGCCGGCGCCCAACGGGCCGCAGCCCACGCGCCTCGCCGGCAGCGGAACCTTCGCCGCCGGCCGCGATGTCTACCTGGAAATGACCTACGTCAACGCCGCAGGGAGAATCGATCGCCTCCGCTCCCGGCATCCTGGTCAACACCAACCTGAATGACGCTGCCCGATTCACGGTACCCACTTTGTCCAGCCTGGCAGGATGGATCCGCGGCCTGGCATCGGCGTATCAGCCGGCCTCCGTCAACGTGTACGAGGCCGACGTGCCCACCGGCGCTGCGGCTCCCTCTTCGGCGAGCTTTGCCAAGGTAGGAAATTTTGCGCTGGGAGCCACCGTCACGGTGACCGACAACAGCAGCCGGGGTTGCGCCGCCCGTCTTCGAACACCGCCCGGGTCACCCCAGGTGGACTTGCAGCCGCCTCCGACGCCCACCGTCGAACGCGCCTCAGGCTCGGGCAGCTTTCCTGCCGGGCGCGATGTCTACATCATTGCCACCTTCACCAACGCCGCGGGCGAAACCCTGCCTTCCGCTTGCCGGCATGCTGATCGACACCGTGCTCGATGACGCAGTCCAGGTCCCCATTCCCTCCACGCTGTATCAAATCACAGGCAGTGAACCTATACGAAGCCGACGTGCGCCACCGGAGCCCCGGCCCCTGCGACCAACAGCTACGCGCTCGTGGGATCCTTTCAGCCGCTTACCACCGCCACCATTACTGCCTCCGCCAGCGGGCCGTCTGCTCCCGCGGCCAACAGCTCCGGGGCTGGCGGCAACATCGCCCCCGACGCCGGCGCCGGACTTCGCTATGCCAGCATCGCCTTCACCAACCGCAACGGAAACCTGAGCCCCACCGTCACCGCCTTCACCTCGGTCAGCGTGGACGTGCCGGGCGACCAGCTCTATATGGCGAATCATCCCCATTGGTCCAGCCAATACCATCAACCGGACCATCGGATTTACGGTGGCAGACGGCACCAACGTGGGTCCATTCTTTTACATTCCGTCAGCGACGGTCAGCGCCGAATATCCCCATGACCGCAACCGTGATCGCAGACAACACCACCACCACCGCCTTCTTCAACTTCACCGACGAGTTTCTGGAGGCGGAGACGTCCACCGACATGACCGACCGCCTGCGCTGCGTGCTGCCGCCGGCGGCCGTCGACGTATATTACTCACCCTCAAATGATCGCGTGGTGCTGAGCGGCGTGGATGGATACGGATCGGGACACTACATCTCGCTGGCCGCGGACTCGGAGTCTTACTACGGCGACACCAGCCCCATCCAGGTAGCCAACGGCAACGGGCAGCGCTGCATCTGCGCCCGCGAATTTCAGGGCACGCTCTTCTCCCTCAAAGAGCGCTCCGGCTTTACCATCTCGCCCACCGCCACCGACCCCTCCACCTGGTCCGTGCAGCAGCGGTGGGAGGGTGTAGGCCCATGCGGGCCGCGCGCGGTTTGCGTCACCAACGAGTTCCTGTTCTTCGTGCACCGCAGCGGCGCCTATGCCTACGCGCCCAGCGAACCGCAGCCCAAGCTCATGACCAAGGAGATCCCCACCCTGTGGCAGACCATCAACTGGGACTACCAGCATTTGATCTGGTGCTGCGTGGATGAAGAGAACAAGGAGATACGCATCGGCATCCCGGTGGGCAACGCGACCGTGCCCAACCAGACCCTGACCATGAACTACATGGAAGGCCTGTCGGGGCCGATCCACTTCAGCCAATATGCGGGCCGGGAAGTGGCCATGGGCGCGGCCCGCAAGTGGAGCCTGGATGATATCGCCGGATCGGTGGCGGTGCGCTGTGAGCGCCAGCTGTCCGTGCCAATGCCTCGCCCTTTGCGAGCCCTGCGGCAGTCCCAGGTGCTGATCGGATCCTCTGCCCCGGATGGCACGGTGCAGATGATCGCGACCGGAATTTACAACGACAACGGCAGCGGGATTGCATGCCAGTACGAAACCACCAGCACCCAGGACCTGATGGAGGTCTCCATGCTGGGCGGGGTCAGCATCAATGCCCTGGGCGAGGGAGCGATGACCGTATCCGTGATGGTGGCAAGAAACTACGTCGGACTCGCAGCAGCCCGGAGCCATGCGAGATCAAGCTGGCGCCCTTTCCGGCTGACTCCGGAAAACTGGAGAGGCTACGACGGAGGCGCCCGGGGGCAGAATGAGCGCTTCCGCATGCGCTTTACCAACGGGTCCATCGCCAATGCCTGGTTTGCGCTCAAGTATTGCAGCCTGTTCACCCGCCCCCTCTTCACTGCCAGGACGAGCAATGGCGCTTAGCGTGAACCTGGCCCAGATCAACTCCGCGGCCAGGGGCAACAGCGATCTGCGGGAGACGCTCACCGGCATTCATCTCGCCTTGCAATCTCTCTACGCGCAGACGGGCACAGCGCCGCTGACCAAGGTCGACACCCGCGCGGCCGCCTTCACCGCGCCGCCCGCGCCTTCGCAGCTGGCGGTGAGCGGAGCCAATGGGAGCTTCAGCGTCTCCATCACCCCACCGCAGAATGCACTCAACGCGCCCATTTACCAGGAATTATCCAGCTCGCCCAGTGGCCAACTTTGTCTCGGGAGTCACGGTTTATCCCGTCAGCACCAACACCAGCTATGTTTTGCCTAACCCGGGCGCGACCCTCTATTGGCGGCTGCGGTCGAGTTATAACCAGCAAAACTGGAGCAGCTATTTCGTTCAACCGGGCGCGGTCAGCTCGGGCCTGATGAGCTCGGCCGCCACGGCGAGCAATCTCTCCCTCAACCAATCCAACTATGCCACGGTAGACTCGGTCGCCGCCGGCAGCACGGCCACCGTTCGGGTCTATGGTTCGGGCGGGGTAGGCACCTCGTGGGCCTCGATTCTGGGCGCCAGTTCCCGGGTGATTCCTTCGGGAACCATCATGAATGTCGCCTACTCGACCAATGGCTTCGTGGTGTGGGATGGGCAGAAATACCAATTGAAACCGCAACTGGCGCAGACGTTTCCCGATACCTGGGTGCCGGTGGGCAAGGTCTCGGTCATCGCCAATGGGAGCGGATTGGTCTTGCCGGTGATTCATGCCGTGGTCACCGGCGGCGCGATCGTCGCCTACCAGATCGTCAACCCCGGCAACGGGCTCACCGCGGCGCCTACGCTGACCATCACCGATAGCTCGGGCAGCGGAGCAACGGCCACGGCGGTGGTCTCAGCCGGCGCGGTCACGCAAGTCACGCCGGGCAGCGCCGGCAGTGGCTACTCCAGCACCCCGACGGTTACCGCCTCAGGCGGCGTCAGCGGAGGAGCGGCCGGCGGCGGCGGCGCCAACGGCAATAACGGAGGGAGGCTCTACGCCAATGTTTAGCCTGCACCAGCAGTATCTGGATATGGCGAGCGGCTTTCATGTCATCGAGCTGCGCGATGAGCGCGGCAATCGGCACCTGATCCAGCTGGCCGTTGGCCATGATGCCTGCCCGGCATGCGGAGCGGTTCATCCCAAAGACAACCTCGGTGCGCTGGACCCGGCCGCCGCGGTCCAGCAAATCAACGAGGCGCTGAATACGTCGCAGCGGCAGATGCTGATCTATGCCGGCAAGCACGGGCTCACGGTGAAATGAGGCGCATCACCCTGCGCCAGGCCACCCCCGACGACTGGCCGGCGATTCAACAGCTGCATCGGGAACACCAGGCCGCGCAGGGAACCAACTACGAGCTGCCCTGGCTGTTTGGCCCAGCCATTGCCATCGCCCTGGTGGGCGTGGAGGAGAGTGGGGCAATTCGAAACTGTATCTATGCAGAAGCGGTGGCGGAGTTGCGCTTCGTGGGCTGCGACCCCAGGGCGACCGCATGCAGCAGCCTGGAGATCGATGGGTTCATTTACGTATTAAAGCGGATGGGCTTTCGCTGGCTGGAGTGCTTTGTCCCTCGCCCGCTCAAAAAGATGATTCAGAAACCGCTGCTGCGAGCGGGGTTCGCTTGTGTCGATCGCGAGCTCGCGCACTTCACCAAAGACCTGAGAGGAAAACCATGAGCAGAGGCCAATCCACGCAAGCATTCAACACCGCGTCCAATGAAAACGCGACCGATTTTGGCAACGCCCAGTCGGCGTTTGGTTCCACCGAAGACGCCATCGGCAACTACAACAACCAACTGGCAAAATTCGTCTCCGGCAATCCCTATACCAAGGGAGGCGAGTACGATCAGACCATCAACACCGGTCTGGCAAACGTATCCGACGCGGGAGCCAATTCCCTCGCCGGCGCGCTGCAGGCACAGGCCCGGCGAACCGGCCAGAACAGCGCGGCCGATGCGGCGACCGCGGCCGCCGGAGCGCAGCAGAACACGCGCGACCTATCCAGCGACCTGGCGGCGGCACAGCAAAAGCGCATTGCCGGCGAAGCCGGTTACAACCAGGCCGCGCTGGGTGCATCGGCCGTGCCTATCGGCGCCAACCAGGCCTTACGGTACATCTTCGAATGCGGCGGATAGCGTTCTGGGCGATGAGACCCAGGCGGCGAGAACACCCAGCTTCTGGGATGAAGTTGGCAACAGCGTTGCCGGCAATCTGGGCAAGGCGGGAAAACTATAACCATGGCAGACGATCAGGAAGATGAAGCCAGCAGGCTGCTCAAGAAAATTCTCTCGCCGGCAGAGGCGCAGAGCCTGGTGCTGCCTCCACCCGACCCATGCGCCGGTAAGCGGCCCGGCCGAGTCCACTCCGCTGACCGGCAACCTGGCCAAACCGCCTTCGCAGGCCACCCCTTCAAGGCAGAGTGCGCCGGTCCGCCAAGGCCTGGCAGGATATTTCGCCGCAGCCCCGCCCGCCACTGCCTGATCGCAGCGGCGATCCGCAGTACGTGAAGGTTTACTCGAAGGGGCAGGTCGGCTATCTGCCCCGGGCTAATCTTCTTTTGGCAAAGCAGATAGACAGCAATCTCAAAGTATTAAGTGAAGACTGAGACAGGCTGCGGAAAAGTCGCTGTTGGGTAGATCCGGGCTTTAGCCCGGACCTACCCGAACAGCGACGCACAAGGCCCGGCCGCTTGGGCCGGGCCCGGGTGGTTGAAGACTAGTGGCGGTCGTGGTCCCGGTCGTGGTCCCAGTCGTGGTGGTCGCGGTGGTCATCGTGGTCCCAGTGACCCTCATTGTATTCCCAGCCGCGGTCGTAGTGGTCATAGTGAGGATGGGTCCAATACCCGCCCGCATACGGAGGTCTGCGCCATACTCCGGGAACCCACACATACCTTCCCCCGTACCAGTTCCAATACCCGTCGACCCAGGCGTAACCAGGACCCGGCATAGGAGGCCGGACCTCATAGCGCAGAGGCGGCGGAGCAACGCCGATATAGACACCAACTCCGGCAAAGGCCGGCACCGTGAGGGCCGAAGCCAGGATTGCAGCTAGCTATCCATTTCGTTTTCATACGTTCTCTCCGTTACTACACCTTTCATACAATGCGAACCCGGCCCCAGGCGAGAGGTTTCGCCTGGATTCAGGCCGTTATTTGTTCCCTTGCAGGCAACCCTTTGGTGAATGCACCTATGGCCACGCACCCACTTCATGCGCTTGGCTTTGAGCCGCTGACCCGCTCGCTGGCCGATCTCGGTTTTGATCGTGCGCCCGCAGCCCGTAGGCACGAGTGACCCCAATTCCGGCCGCAAGGTTGTGCAGCCAACGGATAACCCCGCCATCAACCAGGCACTGGCCACCGACGCGATGCCGGCATACAAGGCCCGCTTGCTGGAAGCGATCCGGCATATCCCCGGGGCCAGACTGGCGAGCGAGCCGCGATGCCAAGAATCCGCGCCGCCTGGCGGAAAAGATCGAGCTAGCAGGGGCAGCCGGCAGAGACGGTAAGCGACTACGGCGCGGCCCAGATCGCGGTCGACTCGCCGCAGGCGAAAGATGCGGTGGTGGCCGCTGTGAAACAGCATTTCACGGTATTGCGGCAGCAGGATCACTTCGCCTTCGGCGATCCGGAATATCACTATCGCAGCGATTCGCTCCAGCTGCAGATGCCGAATGGCGCATCGCAGGAGCTGCAGATCGTTCCCGCCAGGTGTTGCAGGCCAACCGGGAGGAGCACCACGACTATAAGCGGGTGCGCAACGCGGAGCTCGCAGGACGGAGCGCCGAGCCGGCAAAGGCAGCCGCGCGGGCCATCAACGATCGAGCGATGGAGCGATTCAACTCCAGAAATGGAGTCGTGCGAAGGGGCAGTGGTACAGAAGGGTTCACGGGTCAGGCTGGCCGACGGCGCGGTGGCCAGGGTCGATCTACGTGGATCCGAACATGCGGATCGCGCGGGTGCGCACCGAAGACGGGCGGAACATTACCGTGCGGCACAAAGATCTGCGCGGGTCTTCCTGATGCAGGGCCTTTATCCGACCTTGGGCGGCGGTCCCCCGAGGCGGGTATCTTCGCCCCGCTTGCGTCCGGGCTCTACTTTGGGCTTGGGTTTGGGTGCCTTCTTGGTCTCGTTTTTGCCTTTATCTTTGCTTCCCATGAAGCCAAATATTACACGAACGCGTAAAGAGATGAGATGCCGTTAGAAAATAAAGTCCTCCGGTTTGACCGCGATCAGATCCTGAACAGGTATTGGGAGTTGGCCAACCTGGACTCCGAGCAGACCAAAGGAAACATCACCGGCCAACTCAAGGCGCTCGATTCTCTGTGTGAAGAACTGGCCCAGGCACAGGCGGCAGGCCAAGGACTGCACCAAGGCCAACGGCCGCGTACCAGATTTATCGATCGGGCTGGATGCCCGAATCATAACCCCCAGACCCTCCGTTCACCCACGAGGAAAGATCCTGGAAAATTTCTGTTCGGTTGAATCATGACGTTCTCCGACGAGGCCAGCTATCGCTGGATGCCGGCCACCGCCGCGCAAAAGGCGGCGCTCGATTCGGAAGCGGACATCCTGCTCTTCGGCGGCTCCGCCGGTTCGCTCAAAACCGAAACCATGTTGATGGACGCGGTGCAGGAGTTTGAAAACCCCAACCTGCGCGCCATCGTCTTCCGCTCCTCCTTCGTCGAGATGACCGACATCATCGACAAGACCCGCCGCCTCTACGCGCCCCTGGGCGGCGTCTTCGTGGGTTCTCCCAAATGGACCTGGAGCTTTCCCTCCGGAGCCACCATCCGCTTCGCCTACATGAAGACCGATGACGATGTGTGGAAGTACCTCGGGCCGCGCTATTCGTTCATCGGCTTTGACGAGTCGACGCTGCACACAGAAAAGCAGGTGCGCAACATTCTGGGCCGGCTGAGCTCAACCGATCGACAGCCTGCGGCTGCGCATGCGGCTGACCTCGAACCCCGGCAACGTGGGCGCCGCCTGGCACCAGGCGCTTTTTCTGCGCGGCCACTGCCCGGTGCATAACCAGCAGCGACGCGGCCCAGCCGGGCCAGCTCTACCGCGATCGCTGCTGGCCCTCCGATGGCGAAGCGATTCCCTTCTCCGTAGCCTTCATCCCCGGCAAACTTTCCGACCACAAACTGTTGGACGCGAATTACTCCAAGCGCCTGCACATGATGTCTGGCGGCGCCGCCGCAGCCATGGAGCAGGGCTGCTGGTGCACGCTCGAAGGAGCCTACTTCCCTTTTGTGCAATACCGGCATGGTGCGCCCGCTGGCCGAGGCGGGCGTGGAGTGGTGGCACAACCACTTCCTCTCGATTGATTACGGCTATGGCAAATCCTCTTCTTCGGTGGGGCTTTACGTCCGCGGCCCGGCGGAAGTGCGGCCGCAAGATAGAAATCCACGGCGTCGAGTCACGCCGGCTGGCCCAGGAGGAGGGCCCGGAGTTTCCCCAAGGCCGCATCCGCAAGATCGGCGAGCTGGTGGTGCCCCACGTGCCCGCCTACGAGCTGGCTGAGATGGTGGTCGAGGCCTTTATCAAGCCGGATGAAAACGGACAGCGGCGGCGTATTGTGGCTGCCTATCTCGACCCCGCCAACTTCAAGGATATTGGCGACGGGCACACCATCGCCGATCAACTCAACGAAGTATTCGACCCGTGGGAGATAACCTGCGAGCGGGCGTCCAATGACCGGCTGGGCGGATGGCAGCTGCTGTATCGCATGCTGCGCACCGGCGAGTTCGAGATTACCGACGTATGCCCACGAAGCTTCGAAGCTCTGCGCACGCGCATGCATGACGATGCCAGACCGGGAGATATTCGCAAGATCGCCGGCGATCCACTGGATGACGTAGCCGATGAGACTCGCTATGCGCTTTATACCTTTGTGCAGCAGGCGACGACGCCCCGGGAGTTAGTGTTGCAGCAGGCGGTGCGCGGCCTCGATGTGGGCTCGGCCGCCATCCGCTGGCAACAAAAGTCAGAGGAGCTGGATCGGGAAGAAGCCCCCATCAAAACTACAATGCGCCTGGGATTAGGACGCCGCTGGAGACAGCGGTGAATTTCCCAAAATTCCCGCTATGTAACAAAACCGGGTGCCGCATATCTCCGATTTCCTGTTGAGCTTAGTGGGTTCCGGGACTTCATGCGCCTTTCCTTGAAGAAAGGCGCATACGCAGCCCTTGCCAGCGCCGCGTGCAGGAAATTCGGGGTATCTCGCTCGTTTTTCGCGAGATGTGGGGGGCGACCGTTGGTCGCCCCATTACCCCTGGACGGATCCCAGTCGCAGCGCAGTCCAGCGGGAGACGACCCTGATTTGCAGCTCTGGACGATCGCTAATTAAATAACCCAAGCGTTTCGGTTCATGCTACCATGTTGTCATGCCAACCGTTCTGTGGTTCGGCGGGCTGAGAGTCACTATTACACCAATGATCATCGACCGGCGCACGTGCATGTCATCGGGCAGGATCACGAAGCAGTCTTCACATTGAACTGTCCCTCGGGTCCGGCTACGCTGCGCGAGAACTACGCTTCTGCAGGCGCAACCTGGCTCGCATAGAACACGCACTCTACACAAATCTAGCGGCGCTGTGCAGCGCGTGGGAGAAATATCATGGGCACGCATGACAGTTTCGATGCCGCGAACCGAAGAGCTCTAAAACGCCAGGCCTCGCTTCCACGAGCCGTGAGCACCCATTACGACAACCGGACCCGTCGCATCATCATTCGCCTCAATACCGGAGTTGAGATATCCTTCTCGCCGCATGATGCTGAGGGGTTGGAGCATGCCCGCGCTGCACAGCTCGATCCGATCGAGATATCTCCGTCGGGCTTCGGCATTCACTTCCCCAGGCTCGATGCTGATCTCTACTTACCGGCACTCTTAGAAGGCTTTCTAGGCTCCAGGAAGTGGATGGCTAGCAGACTTGGTTCAGCCGGAGGAAAGTCCAGAAGCGTAGCCAAGACCTCTGCGGCGAAAGCAAACGGCCGTTTAGGTGGCCGACCCAAGAAAAAGGTGGCAGCGGCAACGGGAAAACAAACCCAACGTTCCTAATCCTCACTCGAAAAACCGGCAGATGCGCGCGTCGTAGTGCAGTTGCACCGTCCCCAGCGGTCCGTTGCGCGCCTTGGCAATGATCAATTCGCCTTTCCCGGCCAACGACGCGTCTTCGCGGTTGTAGTATTCCTCGCGATGCAGAAACAGCACCACGTCCGCATCCTGCTCAATGGCCCCCGACTCGCGCAGGTCGGAGAGAATCGGCCGCTTATCTACCCGCTTATAAAGTTCACGGTTCAATTGCGACAGCAGAATCACAGGCACGTTGAGACGCTTGGCCAACCCCTTCATCGCGCGGCTGATCGCCGCACACTACCTGCTCCCGGTTTTCCAGGCCCTTGCGCTCCGCCGCCATCAATCCCAGGTAGTCCACCACCACCAGGTCGAGACCGGTACTGGCCTGCAGCCGGGCCGCCTTGGCCTCGATCGATGCCGCGGTCTGCCCCGGTTGGTCATCGATGTATAACGGCACATCGATAATCTCGGCCAGCGCGCTGCAGATAGTGCTGCTTCTGAACTTCACTCAACCTTCCATGGCGATGCGCCTGCAAATCCACCTGCCCGCGGGCACAGCACATGCGGTCGATCAGCGCCTTGCTGGGCATCTCCAGGCTGAAGAAAGCTACCGTCTTCCCCGACATCGCAACATGCACGGCAATGTTGCCGGCCACAGCAGTCTTGCCAATCGAAGGCCGCGCCCCGAGGATGGTCAACTCCTTCGGCTGAAACCCGGCGGTCAGATTATCCAGACCCCGAAAGCCGGAAGCAATGCCGGTCAGCCGCGCGCTCTGCTCAAAGATCTTGTCGATGCAGGGATAGTTGTCCTCTGACATACTCAGCCACCGAGGTAAGGCCGGAGGTGATGGCCTTGCCGGCAATCCTGCGGAAAGCCGGACTCCGCCTCGGCCAGCACCTCCTCGGCGGAGCCGGACTGGTCGCCGGCCAGCACCCCTACCCGGTCGCTCTCCGCAATGGCTTGCCGCAGCAGAGACTTGTCTTTCACGATGCGCACATAGTCTTCAATCGATAGCCGCCGCGGCAGACCCTCGGTAAGCCCGGCGAGCCAGGCCGACTCCGCCGATCACCGACAGCTCCTTGTGGCGCTGCAACTGCTCCGCCAGGGTCACGATATCGACCCTCTGCGCCTTCGCTCATCAGCTCGCCCATGCGGGCAAAGACGCGGCGATGCGAATCGAGCGAGAAGTCCGCCGCCTCGATGCGCCCCGCAGCCTCCTGGTAATGGCCGTTGTTCAGCAGGATGGCGCCCAGGATCGCCATCTCCGCGGCCACATTCGCGGGCAGGACCGGCGTCCTGGTTGCCCTTGCCGCCCTGCACAGGGGCGCACGGCGCGTGCGCTCATGGGCAGCGCCGCGTCCAGCCACGCGCAGCCTGCGAGCGGCGCCAGTCGGCAGTTTCCGGCGCATCGGGCGCCAG
Source organism: uncultured Acidobacteriaceae bacterium (assembly GCA_963757515.1). Classification (GTDB taxonomy): domain Bacteria; phylum Acidobacteriota; class Terriglobia; order Terriglobales; family Acidobacteriaceae; genus PALSA-350. The sequence continues at coordinate 267,215 of CAVWRV010000006.1, forward strand.
GAAGCTGATGATTTCCTTGATCGCGCTGCTGTAGAGAAAGGCCATCTCCCCGCCGTCGTAATCAAGCACAATCACAGTGCGTGAGTTGGTAAGTTTACGGGCATACTTCACATCGCCCTTGCGCACCCGGCGAATCAGGATTTGCCGCGCCTGCTTGCCTACGTCCAGGCCGAACCGCGACCGGGCGCAATCCTTCACCTGTCGCCGTCGCGCCGGCCACAGGATCGGGGGATCCCGGCTCATGCACGGCCTGCTGGAATCCGGCTGCGCATGCCCAGGGCTCTCATGCCGCCGGTGTATCTCCCCTGGGCGGCGATTTCACGGCGCTGCGCAGCAGCATAGCGTTTGCTGTCGTACACCAGGATCGCCATCGCTTCGTCGTTCAGCTTGCGCGCCGCCAAACGGCGCGCGGCTTTCTGTGAAATACCCCAACGCTCAGCAACATCCAGGATGGAATGGGCGGAGCGAGGACGTCCGCCGCCATGTCTCCGAAGAGGACTCATAGCATCTCCGATTTTCTTCGGGGGAGGAACCAAGGCAAAAAGAAGGGCAAGGCCGGGGAGGAGCGGGCACCCTTCAAAACATAACTATTTATGTCGATAGTTACGACTTAACTAAGTGCAAGTATGCCTCAGTTTTGATATCGAGCAACAACCTTAAGCACTATTTTTGTTACATCGTAAGTAACATGTGTTAGAAATATTTGTGTGCTTTTTTACTGTAACCTTGTTTGTTATCTATTCACGCAACTCGCTGCGATTCTCAGGCTCGGCATCAGCGGTCTTGTTGCGTGTCGGGAACTGCGGCGGGAAGCAATACGGCCGAAGTCAATGCTGGACAGGCAGCTTGCCGAGCTCTCGAAATCGAGTGAGCCATGGACGATCGAGCGTCATCACTGTTGCGTATCCGCAACAAACCCCAACAGTAGGCTCTTCCGGAGGCGTTTCCAGCAACTGCGCGGCTGTCGTTGCGCACGTTGCCCACCGCCTTATCCACCTTCCAGGCAATCATCTGTTCCGCGGGAAAAGGCCGCAGCAGATCGAGCGGCGGCTGCGCCGGAATCGCCCCGCCCAGCCAGCGGGCATAGTCCTTGCGCTCAATAATGACCGGCATCCGATTGTGCAGCGGGGCAACCACCTGGTTGGCGTCGGTGGTGATGATGGAGAAGGTCTCCAGCCACTCGCGCGGTTGTGCGGATCTTTCCACCGCTCCCACAATCCGGCAAAGCCATAGGGCTCGCGGCTGGCAAGGGCGATGGCAAACGGCTGCTTGTGTTTGGGGTCCAGCTTCTGCCACTCATAGAATGCATCCGCGGGCACCAGGCAGCGGCGGCGCTTAAAGGCCTCGCGAAAGGCCGGCGCGGTGGCCACCGTTTCGGCCTTGGCATTGATGGTGGAGAAGCCGATCTTCGCGTCTTTGGACCAGTAAGGAACCAGGCCCCAGCGCATGAGCGCGATCTCGCGCTGCGCCGGTCTCGCGATTCAGGCGCACCACGGGTTGAAACGTCTGCGGCGCGACGTTGTAGCTCGCGCCCCACTCCACCGCTATCCGCATCCTCGGCGCCAAACCAGTGCAGCAATTTCTCTTCGGGTTGACTTACGCACATAACGGCCGCACATAGCTTGAATGATACCTATCGCGGAAAGGCCTGGGCCAGCGACTGTCCCACAGCCGGCAGCGGTCCCTTGCTCAGGACCAGGAGCCGAAGCGGGGTAGCATTCTTCTTCACTTCGCGGCACGCGAGAACCCGGGTGGAAAATTGCTCCAGCCGGGAAAAGGGGCGAAAGTTTTTGTTCAGGGTACAAACCAATCGAGTGTGCTGGTGCAACAAAGTTTCCAGGTCGTCCAGGTAGTACTCGAGCGACCAATGAAAGCCGATGCTGTAAAACCCGTAAATCAAATCATAGGGTCCGGGCAATGCCGCCAGCGGCATTTGCTGCGCATCAAAGATTTGAAATTGCTTTACTCCGTTGTAGTCCAGCATGGTCTGTAACAGCGGGAGGTTCCCGCAAAAAGAAGAGATGTCCGGCCAGCGGGGAGGATGCTCGTAATATTTTTGTTTGTACCGGGTACTGGTTCCGTTGGCGTCGTAGAGACTGATCTCGCTGCCCGCGAACAGCCCCTTCTTGCTGAAGAAGACTACGGATCGGCCAAAGCCCGGACCAATCTCCAGCACCCGCTTTGGTTTCTCGCCTTTTTCAAGCAGCGGCTGCAAAGCCTCATACTCCGCTTCCGAGGCGGCATTACTTTCGTTTTGCCACAGCAGCCGTGAGGCTTCATCGGCCTTGAGCGGCAGGCGGGTGGAAATAAGACGAATCGCCGCCACGACTTCTTCGGTAAACGGCGGAGCGAGAAATAACTGCTCCGCCGAGGCGGCCCTGGGGTCGAGAATGGACTTGCCACGCAGCCGGTTAAGTGAAGTTTTCATGAACAAGCAGGCACCTCTGTTGGAGCAGCGGTCCAGTTCCACTTAGGCACGCGGTTATTCGCTTCAATAACCTTCTCGAGTTAGCATCCGCGGTATCTCCAGGAGTGAGATTTGATATTCTATTGGGGACGACTTTTTGCGTCTGGAGAATAGCGTTTTGAATACTAAAGAGATCTTAGAACACATCAACGGTGAAATTTCACGGCTACAGCAAGTGAAGGCTTTATTGCAAGGCTCGACCAATGGTCACAGCCGGAGTGCAGGCTCCGTCAATGGTTCGGCAGCGCCTAAGGTCAAAGGCAAGCGCGTACTGAGCGTGGAAGCGCGTAAGAAGATCGCGGCTGCACAGCGCAAGCGCTGGGCGAAAGCAAGAAAGGCCGCGGTCTAAACCCAGACCGGCTGCTGCTTCATCCAGTCGTAACATTCCTTTCTAACTGAGACCCAACGGCGGTGTCAGATGTTCCAGCCGCCGTCGATGACGTGCGTCTGCCCGGTGGTGAAGCTGGACTCATCCGATGCGAGATACACCGCCAGGGCGGCCACCTCCTCCGGGCGGCCTAGCCGGCCCATGGGTTGGCGCGCAATAAATTCACGCCGCACTTGCTCCGCATCGCCTTGCGCGGCAATGCGTCCTTCGAGCGAAGGCGATTGCACCGTACCCGGACAAATGGCATTGCAGCGAATTCCCTGGCGCACAAAGTCGATGGCAATCGCCTTAGTCAATCCCACCACCGCTGCCTTGGAGCTGGTATAGACAAAGCGGTTCGCCACTCCCCGGATGCTGGACGCAATCGATGACATATTGACGATGCTGCCCCGGCCGGCGCGCAGCATGCCCGGCAGAAAGGCGCGGCAGGTGCGATACATGGAGCGGACGTTGAGGTCGAAGGAGAACTCCCAATCCTCTTCGCTGCAGTCGAGGATGGTGCCGTGATGGACGAAGCCGGCGCAGTTGAACAAAATATCCGGTTCCGGCAGCTGTTCTGCGAGCAGTTCGATCTCTCTGGGGTTGCGCACATCGAGCTCGCGGCAGACCATTTGGGGTTGCTCTACGGCGAGCGCTTTGAGCGCCGCCTGGTTGATATCGGTCGCCCACACGGTGGCGCCTTCCTGCGCAAAGGCGATCGCGGTCGCCCGTCCAATTCCCTGTCCCGCAGCCGTGACCACAGCGGTCTTGCCCGCCAACCTTCCACTCATCCGTTCACCCTTAGCTCGCAGCAACTTCCGATTCTAACCCGTGGGTAAACAGCAGGTCCCTCCACTACGCTCCGCTCCGGTCGGGATGACAATTCTGTTGGAGGAACAACTTCCGGTGTTCCCAATGAATTGTCATCCCGACCGGAGCGGAGCGTAGTGGAGGGACCTGCTGTTTCACTTTTCCCTACAACGACCCCGAGATAAATCTTTCACGTCGCGGGCACGCCGAGCTGCTCGTGAATGGCATTCGCCCTTGCCAGCGCGGCGGTTACGTGGGCGCAGATATTCTCCTGGCCGACATGCTGGGCAAACGAAACCTGCGCCATCAACCGCGCCGGCTGTTCCCGGGCGCCGCACAGCAACAGCGTTCGCCCCGAGCCCTGGACCTCGAGCGCCAGCCGCTCCAGTGCCTGCAGACCGGTGGAATCGAGCGCCGTCATATTGCGCAGCCGCAGCACCACGATCGGCGGCAGCGCAGGCAGCTGGCGGCGAATCTCGTCAATCTTTTCCGTGGCCCCAAACAGGAACGGCCCGTGAATACGATAAATCGCCACGTAGGGCGGAATATCCTTGCCCTGCAGCACATGCACGCGTCCGTCTTCCACATCGTCTTCGGTCACCCGGGTCACCGTGGTCGTCAGCGTGACCTTGCGGATGAACACCAGCGCCGCCAGAATCATGCCCCCCTCCACGGCCACGGTCAGATCGGCAAAGACCGTCAGCAGCAGCGTCGTCAGCCAGACGCCAATCTCCAGTTTCGAGAGCCGCAGAATTTGCGGTATCTCGCGCCACTCCCCCATGTTGTAGCAAACCACCATCAGGATCGCGGCCAGGGCGGCCAGCGGGATGAACCTGGCCAACGGGGCGGCAAAGAGCAGCACCGCGAGCACGGTGAGCGCATGAACCATACCCGCAACCGGTGACACCGCTCCGCAGCGAATGCTGGTCGCCGTGCGGGCAATCGCGCCGGTGGCCGGCAAGCCTCCGAAGAGGGGAGAGAGGATGTTGGCGATGCCCTGCGCGACCAATTCCACGTTGGGATTGTGCTGATCCCCGCTCATCCGGTCGGCCACCACGGCGGACATCAAAGACTCAATCGCTCCCAGCAGCGCTACCGTGATGGCGGGCGAAATCAGCGTCCGGACCGTGGAGTATTCGAAGACCGGCACATGAAAGCGGGGAAAGCCTGAAGGGATGCCCCCGAAGCGCGTCCCAATCGTCTCCGACCGGCAGATGAAGAAAATAGACCACCAGCGTAGCCGCGAGCAGGGCCACAATGTAGCCGGGAATTCGGGGCAGAAAGCGGATCGTCACCACGATCAGCAGCAGTGAGGCGCAGGAAAGCACGGTCGTGGTCGGGGATACCGTTTGCGCATTCCCCAGCACCACCCGCATGCGCCCCAGAAAATCCCCGGGAACCGGGCCGGTGTGCAATCCGAAAAAGTCTTTGATCTGGGTGCTGGCGATGAGGATGGCGATGCCGTTGGTAAAGCCCACGCATCACCGGGCGGGGAATGAACTTGACCGCTGCACCCAGGCCGGTGGCTCCCAGCACGATGAGCAGGCACCCGGCCATGATGGTGCACATCAGCAGGCCGTTGAAGCCATAGTGGGCCAGAATGCCGGCGATGATCACCACAAACGCGCCCGTCGGACCACCAATCTGGTTGCGTGAGCCGCCCAGGGCGGAAATGGCGAATCCGGCTACGACTGCGGTGTAGAGACCAGCCTCTGGGGGCGCCCCGGAGGCAATGGCAAACGCCATCGAGAGCGGCAGGGCGACCAGGCCTACGGTGACGCCCGCCGCCAGATCCGCGCCGAATTTCCTCCCGTTGTAATCCCGCAACGCGAGGAATGACTTAGGTGCCCAGGCGGTAAGGTTCAAAACCCTTCTTTGCATGCCTCATTACTGCGTCTTGATTCTTTCGCTGACCCTTTTGGCCAGCTTCCCGATCTCATCCACGTCTTTAAGGGCATCCGGGGTGGGCGCATCGCTCTTATTGACTTCTGCCTTCAGCGCGGTCGCCAACTGGACCAGCCGGTCGGTATCGCTGAAGACCTGCTTCTGATGCTCTTCTCGTAGCCGCTTCAGCTGCCGCGCCTGCATATCCCTGGCCACATAGGGTTGTTCGTCTGGAATGCGCGTGCGATCCAGCTGCTTGCACGGTCATTCGCATTGGGGTTGACCGGACCGTTGAACTGCGGCGCCGCTAAGCCCAGGCTCGCCGCCAACGTCACCCCTCCAATCAGGGCCACTCGCACTGCCTGCCGAACTGTGCGCGACAAGTTGCTCACTTTCAGCCTCACATCCCCTTGGAATTCACCGAACGATCACGGTTTGCTTGCAAACGTTTGCCCCTGTTCTTTCATTTTTTCCTTGAGATCTTTGGCTAGTTTCTGGATCTCATCCGCCTTGCGCAGAGCGGCCAGCGATAAGGTGTTGGCTCCGGCCTTCTCTACCTCCACTTTCAACTCCTGGACCAAATGCAGCAGTTGGGCAGACTCCTTCTCGAATTTTCGTTGTGCGACTTGCTCCTCTGTTGTGGGGGGTGGAGCAACGGCGGGCGCGGCCGCCACCGTTGGCTGCGGTTTCTGATCTTCAACCGCCTTCTCCGGCTGGTTTTTCTGATCATCGGCAGTCTTGGCCGGCTCAACACTATGATCCTCGGTAGCTGGTGCGGGCTGGAGCGTCCATCTCTTCGGCAGCCTTGAGCGGCGGAGCGTCCTGATCGTCGTCCGATTTTTGCCGGCGGAGCGTCCATGTCATCGGCAATCTTGACCGCGGGAGGGTCCGGATCATCCCCAATTTTTACCGGCGGAGCCTCCTGGTCATCCGCGTTTTTTGCCGGCTGCGCGGTTTGCGGATCTCCGCTTTGCTGGGGACAGGAGACACCACCAGCCGTCGAGACCAGAGGCATGGTCAACCCGAGAATTGCCGCAACCACCCATCGCTCGAGTAGCATCATAGGGTGCTCAGTGTACGCCTCCATTTTCTCCTTTGCCTCCCTTCTCCGCCGGTACGAGCCGACATCTTCGTTTCTTCGCGCGCCTCAACCAGGAGTGGCTCTCCGACGTGCAGGAATTTCTCCACTCGGGCCTGCCCAAACTGCTGTTCATTGCCGCTATACGCCTGGGTGCTCATCCTGCTGGTCAACTTCCTCACCGGCCGCGTCATCAAGGTCGCCGAGCGCCGGGACACCCTGGGCGCCGCCCGTGGCGCCCAGGTTCGCACCCTGGCTACGGTCATCCGCGCCACCGGCATCGGCATCGTCGGCCTTCCTGGCATTTCTGCAGATCATGGAGAACGTTCTCCGCTTCAATCTGGTCGCCACTTCTGGCCAGCGCGGGGGTCGCCGGCGTCGCCATCGGCCTGGCTGCCCAGACCATCGTGAAAGACGTGCTCAACGGTATTCTGATCCTGATTGAAGACCAGTACAACGTGGGCGACGTAGTGACCCTGGCGGGGATGACGGGCACGGTAGATTCCATGACCCTGCGCAAAACCACGGTGCGGGGTTTTGACGGCACGCTCTACATCATTCCCAACAGCCAGATCACCAATGTCGCCAACCAGAGCCGCGACTTCTCGGTCACCACGCTGAATGTCTCGGTCGACTTCTCCGCCAATCCGGACCAGGTGATCCCGCTGTTGAAGCAGATTGCCCTGGAGGTGCGCAACGAGCCGGCTTTCAAAGACGTGTTCGTCGGGGATCCGCAGGTTTTCGGGGTGGATTCCATCAAGGGAACCGAGGTCATCTACCCCATCCAGATCAGGACGCTGCCGCGCAAGCAATTCGACGCCATGCGCGAGATGCAGCGCCGCATCCGCCTGGCGCTGGAGGAGCACAACCTGCTGCCGGGCAGCCCCTACCGGGTGCTCAGCGGCTCCGGGCAAACGGCCACCGCCAGCCGCGAGGCCGAGGCCGCAAAGGCCGCCCGACCCAACCACCGCTAAGCCCAACGAAACCAACCCCTTTACGGGGGAGTCCTAAACCTTCGGTTTGAACTTCGCCCAGGACGTCAGCCCCATAAGCGCTAACCTGTTTGGGATGTTTTTCGTCAAAACTCCCACAAAATCGTCATCCTGAGCGGAGCGCCTCACCTTCGACTCCGCGCCATCAAGCCCTGTGTCACGCAATAAATCTGTGACGCGCTCCGCTTCAGGATGACGTCTTTGTGGTGAGCCACCAAGCGCTACGGGAAATACGGGGCAGCGAGTCGTGGTTTCCACTCTTACCCCTGCAACAGCGCCAGCAGTTGTTTGGGCTCTGCGGTCGGCGGCAGGCACGAAGTTCCCTTGCAGACCACAGCGAAGCTGTGCGCCGCCTTAAGATCCGGAAGCAGCGGCAGGGTTTCTGCCAGCAAGGGCGGCAGCGGCTCGGCGACCTGCGCCCGGGTCAACCGGATCACGCTCTTGTTCACCGCGTAGCCCACCAGTGGCGGCCGCCTCCAGCTCATCGGCGGCGGCATCCTCGCCAATCACCACCACCTGCACCGGCGGCAGCAGCAGGCGCTCGAGCGCCAGACCGTAGGTTCCCGCGTAGAGCCCGAAGTGGGTCACCACCCCGGCAAACGCCTCCAGAGTATCCTCCGCCTTCTCCCGCAGATCGACCCGTCCGTTGAGCGCCTCCAGGCGCAGCAAGCGCAGCGGCCGCAGCTGGATTTCCCGCCGGCGTAGGCGAATCCTGCAAAGGCTTACGCCGCGCCGTCAACACCCCCAGCAACTCCGGTCCCTTGGCCGCGGCATCAAAAAACCCTCCGCCCGGTGGAGTCATAAAACTCCGCGACCATGCGCTCGGCCAAGTCCAGCGCCGCATGGTAATACTTCGCCGCGCCGGTCGCCAGCCAGCCATCCAGGCAGGCATGGATAAGAAAGGCATAATCATCCAACATGCCCGCAACCCATTTGGTTTCGGCCGCCGCCGGTATAGGAAATCACATGCGCCAGCCCGCGCTCCGCATGCAGACCCTCGCCCAGCAGCCGGTCCAAAGTCAGCAGCGCAAAAGCCTTTGCCTCGGGCAGGCGCAGCACCTGCGCCGCTTGCAGATAGGCGGAGACGGCGAGCGCATTCCAGTTGGTGTAAACCGTGGTGTCGATGAAAGGAGTGGGCCGCTGCTCCCGCGCCGCCAGCAGACGGGCCTGGGCCGCGGATAACAGCACCGCAGCTTCGTCGCGAGACTTGCCCGCACGCGCCGCCACGGCATCCAGGGTCTGCTTCACATGCAGCACGTTCTTGGCGGGATTGTGGTGCATATCCCCCAGGTCGCCGATGTCGTAATAGGCCGCGGCAATTTCCATCTCTTCCGGGGTCAGCACCGCCGCAGCTTCGGCCCGCGTCCAGGTAAAGTAATCGCCATCGTCCTCCAGGTTGATATCCGCATCCTGCGAGGCATAGAAGCCGCCCCGCTCGCGGTCCGTAAGCCACGCGTCCATCCAGCGGATGATGTCCCTGGCCACCCGCGCCGACTCCGGGTCAACATAGCTCTGGAAGGCGTGCACATAGTTCTTCAGCAGCTCGGCGTTGTCGTACAGCATCTTCTCGAAGTGCGGCACCACCCAGGCCTCATCGACGGAGTAGCGATGGAACCCGCCGCCCAGCTGGTCGTAGACCCCGCCCCGGGCCATCTTCTCCAGCGTCACCGTGGCCGCCTCCCGCGCCGCTTCGTTGCCCGTGCGCCCGGCCACATCGAGCAGCAGATCAATGGCCGAGGGATGGGCAAACTTGGGCTGCGAACCGAAGCCCCCGTGGTGGCGATCGAACTTCTCCAGCGCCGACGCCACCATCTTGTCCACGATGCCCATGCTGAGATTGCCCGCACTGCCCGGCAAAGTTCTCGTTGTACTCGATCGCCTCCACCACGCTGCCCGCCGACTCCAGCACCTCGTCGCGGCGCGTCTTCCAGGCATCCACCATGGTGCGCAGCACGCGCTCGAAGCCCGGCCGGCCGTAGCGCTCGTCGCGGGGAAAATACGTTCCCCCAAAAAACGGCTTGCCGTCGGGAGTCAGCACCGCGGTCAGAGGCCATCCGTTTTGCCCGCTGATCGCCGCCACCGCGGCCTGGTAGCGCGTATCCACATCCGGACGCTCGTCGCGGTCGACCTTGACCGCGATAAAGTTCTGGTTGATCACCTCGGCCAGTTGCGGATCCTCATAACTCTCCCGATCCATCACATGGCACCAGTGGCACCACACCGCGCCGATATCGAGCAGGATGGGCTTGTCTTCCCCGGCGGCGCGGGCAAAGGCTTCGGCTCCCCATTCATGCCACTCCACCGGCTGGTGCATGGCGGACCGCAAGTACGAGGATGAAGCTTCGGCGAGCGCGTTGGTCGGGTGTGTCATCTGCGTTAAGTCTACCTACAGTCTACCCGCGCTTGGCTCCGAGCCGTCGCTTGGCCAGCACCACATACACCCACACCACCACCAGGGCGAAGGTGACGACGAAAAAATTAGGCGCGGTGAAGAAGAAGGCCGACGGCCCGCGGATGACGGAAATGATAAATGTGCAACAACCCCATCCGCCGGTAGATGGCCAGGCAAGGCCGCCAGCGGCGCCGCCGGGATCAGGAGGCCGCGCCAGCGCACGATCCAGCGCGGCGGTATCAGCAGGACCGCCGGCAGCACCAGGGGCACGAATCCTGCCATGGCCATGAACAGGCTGAAGCCGGCCCACACCACCAATCCCTTCGCCAGAGAATCGGGCAACTGGCGGGCGTTGCCATCCACATAGCGCCAGGCGAGAGAAAGCTCAAAGGGAAAGCTGATCAGCCAGCCGGCCAGCCAGCCTGCCCCGGCAGCCAGCAATCCGTATTTCAGCCGCGTCGCCAGCCGAACGTGTTCATCTCATCCGGCGAGCCGCTGCGCCACGTCGAAGTACAGGTCCACGGCCGCCAGCAGCTCGCTGCTTGGCGATCTTCTCAAACGGGGTATGCGCCACATGGATCGAGCCCGGCCCCAGCAGCAGCGGCTCACCCCAGTTGGTCAGCGCGGGAATATCGGTGGTGAAGGCGGCCACCATGGTTTCCAGTCCCTCCACCTGGCGCATGCGGATAAAGGGAATTTCCAGGGTGAACTCCACCTCGGCCAGGCCGGCGACCGCCTGCTCGATGGCCTTGCGGGTTTCCTCCGAAGGGCCCACCAGCCGGACCAGCACCTGGCGCCACGGCAGAATCGGCGATCACATTCGGCGCCCGTCCCCCGTCGATCAAGCCGATGTTCAGCGTGCTGGGGCCCACTCCCTCGACCGTGGGCAGCTCGATGGCCAGCAGCCGATCGCAGGGCCTGCACCAGCTTGTGCACGGCGCTGTCGCCCAACTCCGGGTAAGCGGAATGGGCCATGGTGCCGTGGGCGCGGATTTCCGCCCGCAGCGTTCCTTTGGAGGCCAACGCCAGGCGGTTGTCGGTGGGCTCGCCGTTGATGAGGAAGCGGCTGCCCTTGGGGTGCAGATTGGCCACCCGCGCTCCCGCCGAATCGCGCTCCTCACCCACCACGAACAGCAGCGCGGCCGCCACCCCGGCCTCGCGCAGCCGCTCGGCGGCGGCCACTTGCGCGGCGATAATCCCCTTGGCGTCGCAGGCCCCCCGTCCATAGAGGAAGAGATCGTCCTCGCTGCTGGGGATAAACGGAGGCACGGTATCCATGTGCGTGGAAAGCACCACATCCGGCCGCTCGCCATTGCCGGCATACAGGTTGAAGCGTGGACCGCTGTAGCGGCTCTGCGGCGGCTGCGGAACCGCCGTCCGTTCCACGGCAAAGCCCCGCTCGCGCAGAAAGGCGTCGAGATACTCCCCTACCGCTCCCTCGTTATAGGTGAGCGATTCAATGTCTACCAGGCGGCGCGTCAGGTCAAGAGGATCGAGAGGCTTCATCGTTGTTCAGCATAACTGAGCCGCGGCATGGAAATACTTTAGGATACGGCCATGAGCGAACCCCAGCACTTCCCTGCTGCGCAGCGTGGACGATCTGCGCGGACCGGCAGGCCGGATCGAAGCGCTGCTGAACCTCGGCCGAGCAGGATGCGCCGCTACGCTGCCGTGGTGTGCCATCCTCACCCGCTCTTCGGCGGAACCATGCACAACAAGGTGGTGTATCACGCCATGAAGACCTTCCAGGGCTACGGGCTGCCGGTGCTGCGCTTCAATTTTCGCGGCGCCGGCTTGAGCGAGGGCGCGCACGACAACGGACATGGCGAGGTGGACGATGTGCGCGCTGCGCTCGACTGGCTGGAGCGGGAGTACCACCGGCCCATGCTCTTCGCCGGCTTCTCCTTCGGCTCGAGCGTTGGTTTGCGGGCCTGCTGCGGCGACCAGCGGGTCAGCGGAATCGCAGCCCTGGGGCTTCCCGTCAGTGCCGGCGGGACGGGAGTATCACTACCGCTTCCTCGCCGGCTGCAGCCAGCCCAAGCTCTTTATCAGCGGAACGGAGGATCAGTATGGGCCCCAGGCGGCGGTGGAAGCCGTGGTAGCCGGCGCGGCTCCCCCGGCGGAGCTGGTGCTGGTAGCAGGGCGCCGACCATTTCTTCGCCGGCAAACTGGAGCAGATGCAGCTGGCCTTGAGCGCCTGGATCGAAGCCCACTTTCTTCCCCGCAGTGACGCCGCCATGACTCCCGCGGAAGACGGCGCGCAGCATTTTTCACCATGCGCTCGCCGCCTCGAGCATTCCTGCCGCCTTCGACCGCCGGATTCGCTGGGACTCGATTCCGTTGGACCGATACGACAGGATCTACGCCGTGGCTGTGGGCAAAGCGGCTCTGCCCATGCTGGATACGTTGCGCGTCGCGCTTGCCTTACCCGCTTGGCCGGCGGGGTATGCTGCGCGCCCTTGCTGCCCGCGGAGCGCGATGCGGTGGCATCGACTACTATACCGGCGGCCATCCTTTGCCCAACCAGGATTCCTTCGCCTCCGCCTGCTGCTGCGCTGCAGCTGCTGCGCGAGCACGGGCGCCCGGGACTTCATCTTCTTTCTGATCAGCGGCGGCGGTTCCGCCATGTTCGAGCTGCCGCTGGACCCCGACATCTCGCTCGAAGAGACGCGGGTCGCTCTACCAGGCCCTGGTGGGTTCGGGGGCCACGATCGCGGAGATCAACACGGTGCGTAAGCACTTCTCCGCGGTCAAGGGTGGCCGCCTGGCGGCGGCCGCTCCGCAGGCCGCGACGATTCTCCTTGCTGGTATCGGACGTAGCGCCTCGTTATCTTGATGCCTTGGCGTCTGGTCCCACGCTGCCTGACTCCTCCACGGTTGCGGAATGCCGCGAGATCCTCGAGCGTTACCGTCTTCAGGAGCGCTTTCCCCCGGCGGTGCGCGCCTTCTTCGATGATCCCGGCCTGCCCGAGACGCCGCCGCTGCCCGGCGGTCCGGTCGAAACCCTGCTTTCGAGTGACGATCTGCTCGACGCCGCCCGGGCGCTACGCCCTGACGTTGGGTTATGAAGTGGTGATCGACAACAGCTGTGACGATTGGGACTACGCGCGATGCCGCCCGCTATCTGCTGGGCCGCTTCGATCAACTGCGGCAGCGAGCATACGAAGCTATGTCTGCTCTCGGGCGGCGAAGTGACGGTGCGCCTGGGCCGCGAGCACGGCGCCGGTGGCCGCAACCAGCAATTCGCTTTGGCCTGCGCGCTCGAACTCGCGGAGCCGAGGCTCGATGGTAGTGCTCAGCGCCGGCAGCGATGGCATCGATGGAAACAGCCCCGCCGCGGGCGCGATTGCCGATGCGACCACCGTGGCCCGCGGCCAGGCTCTGGGGATCGACGCCGCGTCCGCGCTCGCCCGCTTCGACGCCTACCCCTCTTCACCGCGCTGGGCGACACGCTGGTCACCGGTCCCACCCACAACAACCTGCGCGACCTACGCATCCTGCTAAGCGCAGGATGAGCAAGCTCCCCGGGAGGAGACAAGGTTTTGTGGGGTAAGGAATAGTGGAGGGAATCCACAGAGTTACGGCTCGAGAAAACTTTGCGAATGACCTGGACCATTGAGTGGAAATCCAAAAAAAAGGGCGCTCATATCTGCCCCAAAGAACCTGCCAGATAAGGGCGCCGAGGAGTCTTTAGTAAGTTAGAACCCAACCATCGTGAGTCAGCAGCAGCGTGGCCTCATCGACCGGCTCTTCCGACGTGGCCTTCGCCACCATCGGAAAGGCATTGCGCACCTCATCCTGCTTGGCCCAGCTGGGGGCGTTCTTGAGCACAAAGTGGTATTCCACTTTGGTCAAAGGCATGCCTTGATAATCGACCGGCGGAGTGAACTTCTCCACGCTGGTCACCTGGCGGCGCCCATAGCAGAAGCGGCCCTTACCTTCCGTCCGGCTGCCCGCTGCCGTCAGTACATAACGGTTGATGGTTTCCCCGCGGTCAAGGTTCTGTTCCCGCTCCAGCAATCCTGCTTCGGCCAGCGCATCCAACCGGCGCCGCGTTTCCCCCAGCAGCTTGTCATTCACCGCACTTCATAAGGAAAAGGCATGGGCTTGGCGAACAGGCAATCCTCATTCACCTGAGTAATCGTGGTTGAGGGCATACGCAAGGTTCTCCTTGCTCGCCACTCTTGTATCTCCGCAACCGGCTGCCAGCACGGCGCCCGCCGCCGCCAGCATCGCCACTTGAATTGACTTGGTATACCGCTTCATCGTTCCCCCTGGTGTCACTGCGACTTCCTGCAAGAGTGAGACTAATGCAGATTCGGCAGAACGCCATCTTACGAAACGGGTAGCGCAGCGAACGAGTGGTGTCACTTTAGCGCCATTACCGCAACGCACCAGGGTAACCGCTCCAATGGTGACCACTTAAAACGTAACAGTTATGGTTTCTATATTGCATCCAGAGCCTGAGCTTGTCGAGAGCCGGCTTTCGTGTACCAGGAGTTCCCCGTGAAATCTGCGTAGACCGCAATGACCATTGCGGGTAGCCGAACCTGTTATTCTTTTAGGGAGCGCCAGTCGTGTTGCGGCTCCCTCCAGCCCGAAAGGAACACGCTTGAACGACCAAATATTGAACGCCATTGATGAAGAGATTGCGAAGTTGCGCCAGGCGCGCGCCATCCTCGCGGAGAGCGGCAGCCACGGCTGCCAGGCAAGACGGCCAAGAAAGCTTCGGCCGCCGCAGCTTCCAAGGCCGCCTCGCCGCAAACTAAGCGCTAAGGCACGCGCGCCATCGCAGAAGCTCAGCGCAAGCGCTGGGCCAAAGTGAAGAGCCAGAAGAAGTCCGCCGCCACGGCGGCGAGCTAGCGCGCGGACAGCGCAGCTAAACCGAATCGCAGTCTAGGAACGTGCAGAAACGCAACCATGGCAATGCGTCAGAACGCACACTCGCGATCGGCACTACCTTGACGCGCTTAGATGCGGAGCTTGCAGCCATGAGATGCATTGGCTCGGGCATTCATGTTCAACCCCATGACCCGCTACTAGCGCCTTTTCGCCGGAGCCCCGCCTGCGTTATCCTCATCACAGAGCACGCTGAGAGACCACGGAGAGAACCGCCGTGCGTCTCACTGACGCGATGGCCATCGTCTAACCTTTCATCGTGCCAAAGAGTCTTCTGGAGTATTTCCCGCCGGTGCAGCGCGGGTAGTCGCCTTGTACAGTTTCCTTGGGTGATTATGCAAAATCTTCTGACAACGTCTGGCTCACTGTCGCGCTTGTCTGTCCGCTTCGCCTACTGAGCCACTCCTCCCGGCCACGCCATCACGGCAAAAGCAGCAAGAAAGAGGACACCAGGTTAACTGATGCAAGACGACATTCGCGACACCCGAGACAGGCAAGACACACCGGAGCCGCGCGCTACCGAAACGCACATCGGGCCCGACCACCAATTGCCCCCTCCCAAGCGCTCCGGCGGAGTCCGCATCCTGGTCTGGGTGGTCATCCTGCTCCTCTTTGCCCTGCTCTTCTGGTGGGTCATGCACCACCGCCAGGCCCCGGCAGCGACCGGCGGCGGCGGCAGGCGAGCCGCCGCCGGCGGCACCGTCACCCTGACCACCGCCACCGCGAAGAAAGGCAGCATCGGCGTCTACCTGGATGCCATCGGCACCGTAACCCCGGTTTATACAACCACTATCGTCAGCCAGGTAACCGGCGTCATCAGCCAGGTGCGCTACCGCGAAGGTCAGTTGGTGCACCGCGGCCAGCCCCTGATTCAGATCGATCCCCGGCCCTTCCAGGCCAACGTACTCACCGCCCAGGGGGCGCTCGAGCGCGACACCAACCTGCTGGCGCAGGCGCGAAATGGACTTGAAGCGCTACCAGGATGCCTGGGCGCGCAATGCCATCCCCAAACAGACCCTGGACGACCAGGAAAAGATCGTCCTGCAGGACCAGGGAACGGTCAAAGCCGACCAGGGGACCCTGCAATTCGACCAGGTGCAACTGGGCTTTACCAACATCACTTCCCCCATTACCGGCCGCGTCGGTCTCCGCCTGGTCGATCCGGGCAACCTGGCCACGGCCTCGAGCACGCACTCCCCTGGCCGTGGTCACCCAGATACAGCCCATTACCGTGGTCTTCACCATTCCGGAAGACAACGTGACCCAGCTGCAACAGCAGATGCGCCACGGCAAGGCGCTCCCCGTGGACGCGCTGGACCGCTCCAACGAGACCAAGCTGGACTCGGGAACGCTCGAAGCCACCGACAACCAAATCGACACCACAACAGGAACCTTGAAATTGCGCGCGCTCTTTCGACAACAAGGACAACGCGCTCTTTCCCAACCAGTTCGTCAATGCCCGATTGCTGCTTGAATACGCTCGAAAACGTGGTCCTGATCCCCTCCTCGGCAATCCAGCACAACGGCGACGTCGTCCTATGTGTTTCTCATTCAAAACGGCGTCGCCCATATTCATAACATCAAGCCGGGCGTCAGCGAGTCCGGCATGACCGAAGTGCAGGGACTCAATCCCGGAGATGTGGTCGCCGACAGCAGTTTCGAGAAGCTGCAGGACGGCTCCAAGATCATCATCTCCAAACAGGATTCTTCCCTCGAATAATGAGAGCAATGCCCCGTGAGCCCGTCTCGCCCATTTATTCTGCGGCCGGTCGCGACCTCGTTGCTGATGGCCGCCATCATGCTTGTAGGCATCGTGGCCTACACGCAGTTGCCGGTCTCCGCCCTGCCTGAGGTCGACTACCCGACCATCCAGGTGCTTACGTTCTATCCCGGAGCCAGCCCCGACGTGGTGGCCACCACGGTGACCGCCCCGCTGGAACGGCAATTTGGCGAAATGCAGGGCCTGAGCCAGATGACCTCCACCAGCTCCGGGGCCACCTCGGTGGTGGTGCTGCAGTTCAACCTCACGCTCAACATCGACATCGCGGAAGAAGAAGTGCAATCGGCCATCAACGCCGCCCAAAGCTTCCTGCCCGCGAACCTGCCCGCGCCCCCGATCTACAGCAAGACCAATCCCGCCGACGCGCCCGTGCTGACCCTGGGCATCACCTCCAAAACCCTGCCCCTGTCGCAGGTAGAGGATCTGGTCGACACCCGCCTGGCGCCCAAGATCTCCCAGCTCAGCGGCGTCGGCCTGGTCAGCATCAGCGGCGGCCAGAAGCCGGCGGTGCGCATCCAGGTGAACCCGGCGCAGCTGCAGTCCTACGGCATCGACCTGGAAGCGGTACGAACCGCGCTGATTTCCGCCAGCGTCAACCAGGCCAAAGGCAACTTCGACGGGCCCCGCCAGAATTATCAGATCGACGCCAACGATCAGCTGATCACCAGCGCCGACTACAAGAACGTCGTCGTCGCCTATCGCAACAATGCCCCCGTCTTTCTGCACGACGTTGCCAACATCGTCGACGGGGTGGAGAACACCAAGCAAGCGGCCTGGATGAACCTGACCCCGGCGGTGATTCTCAACGTGCAGCGCCAGCCCGGCGCCAACACCATCAGCGTGGTCAAGAGCATCCAGCTGCTGATGCCGCAGCTGCAGGCCAATCTGCCGTCGGGCATCGACATCACCACCCTCACCGATCTCACCACCGACATCAAGGCCTCGGTCGCCGACGTCGAATTTGAGTTGATGTTGACCATCGCCCTGGTGGTGATGGTGATCTTTCTCTTCCTGCGCAATCTCTACGCCACCATCATTCCCAGCGTGGCCGTGCCGCTCTCGATCGTCGGCACCTTCGCCGCCATGTATGCGCTCGGCTATCAGCCTCGACAACCTCTCCCTGATGGCCTTGACCATCTCCACCGGCTTCGTGGTGGACGATGCCATCGTCATGATCGAGAACATCTCCCGCTACCTCGAAGAGGGCTATACGCCCATGCAGGCGGCGCTCGCAGGGCGCGGAGCAGATCGGCTTCACCATCGTTTCGCTGACCGTCTCGCTGATCGCCGTGCTCATCCCCCTGCTCTTCATGGGCGATGTGGTGGGCCGCCTGTTCCGCGAGTTCGCCGTCACCCTGGCCGTCACCATCATCATCTCCGCCGTGGTCTCGCTGACCCTGACCCCGATGATGTGCTCCCGCATTCTGCGCCACAACCCGGAAGAGAAGCAGGGACGCTTCTACCAGGCATCGGAACGTGTCTTCGAGCGCATGATCGCCTTCTACGGCCGCACGCTCAAGGTGGTCTTACGCTACCAGGCGCTCACCCTGCTGGTGGCGCTGGGCACCCTGGTCCTGACCATCTTTCTCTACATCGTCATTCCCAAGGGCTTTTTCCCGGTGCAGGATACGGGCGTGATCCAGGGCATCTCGCAGGCGCCCGCATCCATCTCCTTTACTGCCATGACCAAGGCGCAGCAGGATCTGGCCAAGGTCATTCTGCAGGATCCCGGCGGTCGAAAGTCTCTCCTCCTTCATCGGCGCCGACGGCACCAATACCACGCTGAACAGCGGCCGCATGTCGATCAACCTCAAGCCGCTCGATCAGCGCGATCTCAGCGCCTCCGACGTCGATTCGCCGCCTCAACAACAGCCTCGCCCAGGTCAACGGCATCAAGCTGTTCATGCAGCCGGTGCAGAACATCACCGTCGATGACCGCGTGAGCCGCACCCAGTATCAGTACACGCTGGAAGATCCGGACGTGGACGAGCTGGACTCCGTGGGCCAGCCGGTTCGTGGACAAGCTGCAGAAGTTGCCGTCGCTCGAAGATGTCGCCACCGATCAGCAGACCGGCGGGTTGACGGTGTCGCTGGCCATCGACCGGGTCTCCGCTTCGCGGCTGGGCATCGCCCCCTCCACCCTCGACAAACCCTCTACGACGCCTACGGCCAGCGCCAGATCAACACCATGTACACCCAGCTCAACCAGTACCACGTGATCATGGAGGCGCAGCCTGAACTTCACCAACGATCCCGACAAGCTGAACAAGATTTACATCCAGGGCAACGCATCTTCGGGCGCCTCCGGCGCGGCGGCCAGCACTTCCTTCTCCGCCTCCGCCTCGGCCACCGCCGGGATCCAATGCCACCACCGACGTCCGCCCTCTATACCCCTTCCTCCGGAGTACTCACACCGCCCCAGAACGTCCTGGCCCCGAGGCGCCAGCGCACCACCGGATCGAGTTCCGCCAACACCACCACCAGTTCCACCCTCAGCAACGCCGTTCCCCTGGGCGCGTTCGCCCACATGGAACCAGGCACCGAATCGCTCTCCATCAATCACCAGGGTCAGTTCCCTTCCGTGACCGTTTCCTTTAACCTGGCGCCCAACGCCTCGCTGGGTGAGGCCATCGACGACATCAATAAAGCGGCCAAGGACATGAATTTCCCCGCCAGCGTGCAGGCCGGCTTCCAGGGCACCGCCGCTGCGTTTGAAAATTCCCTGTCCAATGAAGCGCTGCTGATTCTCGCCGCCCTGGTCACGGTGTACATCGTTCTGGGCGTGCTGTATGAGAGCTTCATCCACCCCATCACCATTCTTTCCACCCTGCCTTCGGCCGGCGTCGGCGCGCTGCTGTCCCTCATGCTGTTCAAACAGAACCTGAGCGTGGTGGCGATCATCGGCATCATCCTGCTGATCGGCATCGTGAAAAAGAACGGCATCATGATGGTCGACTTTGCCCTGGAAGGCGAACGGCAGCGCGGCCTGGATTCGACCGAGGCCATCTACGAGGCCAGCCTGCTGCGCTTTCGCCCCATCATGATGACCACCATGGCCGCCCTGCTGGGCGGCATCCCTCTGGCCGTGGGAACGGGCATCGGCTCCGAGCTCCGCCGGCCGCTGGGCATCGCCATGGTCGGAGGATTGTTGTTGAGCCAGGTGCTCACCCTCTACACCACGCCGGTCATCTACATCTTCTTCGACAACCTGGCGCAGACGATTCTCCCGCTCGCGCCGGCAGATCAGGCGCAGGTCCCCGAGCCCGCAGCCCGCGGGTGAAGCGTGAACATCTCCGCTCCTTTCATTCGCCGGCCGGTGGCCACAACCCTGCTGACGGCGGCGATTGCCATTGCCGGGGGAATCGCCTTCAACGTGCTGCCCGTCTCCCCGCTGCCCCAGGTCGACTTTCCCACCATTTCCGTCTCCGCCGGGCTGCCGGGAGCCAGCGCGCAGATCATGGCCTCCTCGGTGGCCACTCCGCTGGAGCGGCAGTTCGGCCACATCGCCGGCGTCACGGAGATGACCTCGTCGAGCTCGCTGGGAAGCACCAACGTCACCCTGCAATTCGATCTGAGCCGCAACATCGATGCCGCCGCGCGCGACGTCGAAGCCGGCATCAATGCGGCCAGAACCTACCTGCCCGCCAACCTGCCGTCCAATCCCAGCTATCGCAAGGTGAACCCGGCGGACTCGCCCATCATGATCCTCGGCCTGACCTCGGACAAGTACGACAAAGAGGCCATGTATGACTCCGCCTCGACCATCATGGAGCAGAAGCTCTCCCAGATTCAGGGCGTGGGACAGGTGAGTGTCGGAGGCGCGTCCTATCCATCCGTACGGGTCGATGTCAATCCTCCGCAGCTGAACCGTTACGGAATTACCATGGCCACCATCCAGAGGCTGCTGAGCCTGCAAAATTCCGACATCGCCCGCGGGCAAATCTCCGAACGACCTGGTCACCGCGGACATCATCACCAACGACCAGATATCGAAGGCCGATCAATATAAGCCCTTGATCGTCGGCTATCACAATGGGCTCGCGGTCCACCTTTCCGACGTAGCCGACGTACAGGATTCGGCCCAGAGCATTCGCACCGCGGGTTACCTGAATGGCATCCCCTCGGTGACGGTCATCATCTTCCGCCAGCCGGGCGCCAACATCATCCAGACCAACGAGCGCATCCGCGCCCAGCTTCCCTTTCTCGCGGCGGTGATGCCCCAGGGCATTAAAACCACCGTTGTTCTGGACCGCACCACGACCATCAAAGCCTCCCTGCACGACGTTGAGACGTCGCTGATCCTCTCCGTCATGCTGGTCATCCTGGTGGTCTTTCTGTTCCTGCGCAACGGCCGCGCCACCCTTATCCCCAGCGTCGCCGTGCCCGTCTCCCTGATCGGCACCTTCGCCGTGATGTATCTGCTGAATTACAGCCTGGACAATCTCTCCCTGATGGCGTCTGACCATCTCCACCGGCTTCGTGGTGGATGACGCCATCGTGGTCATGGAGAACATCTCCCGCTATCTGGAAATGGGTATGCCCCCAGCCGAGGCTGCGCTCAAGGGCGCCAAGGAAATCGGCTTCACCGTGCTCACCATGAGCACGTCGCTGATTGCCGTCTTCATTCCGCTGCTGATGATGGGCGGCATCGTCGGCCGGCTCTTCCGCGAGTTCGCCGTGACCCTGTCCACGGCCATCCTCGTCTCCATGGTGATTTCCTTAACCACCACGCCGATGATGTGCGCCCACTTGCTCAAGGCCCACGACGGCGAGAAGCATGGGCCTATCTATCGCGCCAGCGAGCGGTTCTTTGATGGGATGCTGAACATCTACCGGCACTCCTTATCGTGGGTGCTGGACAATTCAGGCTTGATGCTGGTGGTGCTGTTGCTGACCATCGCCTTGAACGTGGTGCTGATCGTCAAGATACCGAAGGGCTTTTTCCCCCAGCAGGACACGGGAGCGATGGTGGGCGGGGTGCAAGGACCGCAGGACGCGTCCTTCGGGGTGATGAACGCTTCCATCAAAGCCCTGGTCAATGTCATCAAGTCTGACCCGGCCGTGGCCAACGTCAATGCCTACATCGGCGGCAATGGCGGCGGCGGCAGCAATGGCGGATTTATCTACGCCGCGCTCAAACCCCTCGATGAGCGCAAAGTCAGCGTCACGGAAATCATCAACCGTTTGCGGCCCAAGATGAACCGGCTGCCGGTGGCCTCCGCCTTCCTGCAGGCGGCGCAGGATCTGCGCATCGGCGGCCGAGGCGGCAATGCGCTCTACCAATACACCCTGCAGGCGGACAATGTGCCGGACCTGGCCAAATGGGGACCCATCCTGCTGGCGCAGATGAAGCGGCTCCCAGGTTTCCAGGATGTGAACAGCGATCAGCAGAACGGCGGACTGGAAGAGGTTGTGACCTACGACCGGGTCACGGCGGCCCGTCTAGGCCTGACTCCCAGCTCGTTGGATTCGTGCTCTCTACAACGCCTTTGGCCAGGCCGAAGTGTCGGTGATTTATACCCAGTTGAACCAGTACTACGTGGTGCTCGAGGTAGCGCCGCAGTACTGGCAATCTCCCGACGGGCTCAACTTCATCTACCCCGGCGGCTTCCGCCAATGGCGTCACCCCCATCAGCGCGGTCTCGACCGCCAGGGCCGGCACCACGCCCTTGCAGGTCGAACCATACCGGCGTGTTTCCCTCAGTGACGGTATCGTTCAATCTTGCTCCCGGTCTTTCTCTCAGCGATGCCACGCTCGAGATCAACGAGATGCAGACCAGGCTGGGTCTGCCCTCGACCATCCGCGGATTCTTCTCCGGCACCCTGCAGGCCTACCAGCAGTCCCTGAGCACCGAGCCGATCCTGGTCACCACGGCTCTGCTGGCGGTGTACATCGTTCTCGGCATCCTGTACGAGAGCCTGGTGCATCCGCTGACCATCATCTCCACCTTGCCTCCGGCCAGCGTCGGAGCCATGCTGGCTCTGCTGGTGTTCAAGAATGACCTCAACGTCATTTCCATCATCGGCATTGTGCTGCTGATCGGCCTGGTGAAAAAGAATGCCATCATGATGATCGACTTTGCCCTGGTGGCCGAGCGGGAGCACGGCAAGAGCACCACCGACGCCATCTTCGAGGCCTGCATGCTGCGCTTCCGGCCGATTATGATGACCACCATGGCCGCGCTCTTTGGCGCTGTCCCGCTGGCTTTCGGAACCGGCACCGGTTCCGAGCTGCGGCGGCCGCTGGGCATTACCATTGTGGGTGGCCTGATCGTAAGCCAGATGCTTACCCTCTACACCACGCCGGTAATCTATCTGTACATGGACCGGCTGCGGCTTGCGCGCGCTAGGGAAACATCACGACACCTTCCCGGCCAACCCTGAAGGAGCTGTTTAGGAAGAGTCTCTCTATGGAGAAAACGACAGGAACAAATCGGCGAAGCCAGGTTGGCTTTCTTCTTTGCGTGATGCTGACCGGCTGCACCGTGGGCCCGAAATATCATCCGCCCGCCATTCAGCCGCCTCCTGCCTTCAAAGAAGCGCCACCCCCGGGCCCGACCCGAACCCGCCACAGCGCAGCAGAGCACCGCCAACGGACACAGGACAATCGGAAACCTGGACCGTCGCCCAACCCGCCGACGCCAAAATTCGCGGCGACTGGTGGGCGATCTTCAACGAGCCCGAGCTGAACGACCTCGAAAGCCAGCTCAAGATCAACAACCAAAACATAAAGTTGTACTTTGAGAATTACATGGAAGCCCGCGCGCTGGTAGGCGAGGCGCGCGCGCAGTATTTCCCCACGGTGAGCTTCGGCCCGTCCTACAACCGTCAGCGTTCCTCGGGAAATCTCGGCGCCACCAGCTCCAGCGTCCAACCCGGGAAAAACGTCGCAGATCTACTCCTTGCCGGTGGAGGTTTCCTGGACCCCGGATCTCTTTGGCAGAATCCGCAACCAGGTCCATGCGGCGCAGTACTCCGCCCAGGTCAGCGCGGCGGATCTGGAGAACGAGCGCCTGATCGAGCAGGCGGACCTGGCCGAATTCTACTTCGAGATTCGCGGACAGGACGCTCTGATCCAGCTTTTCACCCAGACCGTCGCCCAATATCAGAAGTCGCTGGATCTGACCCAGGCCCAATACGACACCGGCATCGGCGATCAGATCTCCGTAGTCGAAGCGCGGACTACCCTGCAGTCGGCCCAGGCTTCGCTGACCAACCTGGGGATTTTGCGGGCGCAGTACGAGCACGCGATTGCCGTCCTGATCGGCAAGCCGGCTTCGGGGTTCTCCCTGCCCAGCGCGCCCATCACCACCGCGCCGCCGCCGATTCCCATCGGCATGCCGTCTCTGCTGCTGCAGCGCCGGCCGGACGTTGCCGCCGCGGAGCGAACCATGGCCTCGGCCAACGCAACCCTGGGCGTCGCTTACACCGCTTTCTTCCCTTCCCTGACGCTCTCCGCGGGCGGCGGCTTTGAGAGCTATTTGTTCAAGCACATGCTCGACTGGCCCAGCCGCTTCTGGTCGGTCGGTCCCAGCTTCTCCCAGCCCATCTTCAACGCTGCCCTGAAGCGCGGCGCTCCATCAGTACGTAGCGATTTACAACGCCGACGTCGCCAGCTACCGCGCAGACGGTCCTGACCGCCTTCCAGCAGGTGGAGGACTATCTGGCGCAGACGCGGATCCTTTCTCAGCAGATCCAGCAGCAGCGTGCCGTGGTCGCGTCGGCCCAGACACTCCTTGGATCTGGAGATGGGCAGGTACGAGACCGGCATCGATCCCTACATCGATGTGGTCACGCTGCAGAACACGGTGTTCAGCAACCAGCAGACGTTGACCAGTCTGCAGATCGAGCAGATGACCGGCGCGGTGCTGCTGGTGGAAGCCTTGGGCGGCGGTTGGGATACCTCGCAATTGCCCACGCCGGCGCAAGTCTCGCAGACGCCCAGCAAGGCCGATACAAAGATTCAGCAGTAGAGCGCCTGGAGTGCATCGACCTGCTCAGTGGATGCCCGCATCCGCAGCGTGACTCGATCGTGCGGTGGCGAAAAGTTGAGTTCATAAGTAAACGTCTTGCAGCACGAGCGCTCGAAGAAAATGAAGTCGAGCAGGCTGCGTGCGGTTTCCTCAGAGAACCTCCACTCCAGTTCCACCCCATCGGGATGGCGGGTCAATGCTGTTCGGCTTTCCAACAATGCTTGTATCTCGATCCGCCGCTGTGGCCGGACGCCCTCCGGGAGAGTACATACAAGAGCCATCGGATCTGTTTCCATCGTTCCCACCCTTAATTAAGTTTCGTGGTATCCCACATCTCGCAAAAAACGAGCGAGATGTGGGGCACCTCCACGATCCCTGGTCAGGACAACCTCTCAATAAGACTTCCTCCTGAAACCTCGTCGGTGCTTATGGGGTCCGGACTTCATCTTCAAATCGATCCGTATTTTTTGTCCGTGCAGAAAAACCCCGGGTCTCGACCAGAGCCATGGTCAGGACAAACCATCCTCAAAACGATCCGTATTTTTTTGTCCCTGCGGAAGAACCCCGGGTGCCCCACATCTCGCTCGTTTTTCGCGAGATGTGGGATACCACAGGACTCACCTAACCGTAAGGTGCGATCTTCACCCTCCTCTGGACCCCAGTCTGGTAGTAACGACAGCTCGACCAGAGCCAATCTTCCGGCTTATCCACCAGTCCACGCTTCACCGGATTCCAATGGATGTAGTTGAGTTTCTCCAACGCTTAGCCTCTGTGAAAACGTTGAAGTCATAGTAGCGTGCCTGCCAGAACGGGCGCTCCTTGGCTCTCTTCACCACAGAAATCTTCAACGCCTGCAAGCCACGGCAAGCAACTCTTTACCCGGTTCACTCAGCAGCAAGTGGACATGTTCCGGCATCACCACATAACCAACGACCTCGAATTCATACCGGCATGCACCTTCTCCAAAGCATCTTCAAACAGATCCCGCGAGGCAGGACTATCCAGATAAGCGAGCCGGTGATAGCAACTGAACGTGACAAAATGCAGATCCCCTTCCTGCTGACGCCGCTCCAAACCCAACAACCATCCCGGCATCTTACAATCGAGAACGAAGGAGAAACCCATTCCCACCATTCCCCTGGCATCGGTCCTCGAAACCACCACCCTCAAGCTGGACGACGTGGCGACCCACGCGCCCGGCCCGCGCGGCCTGCTGCCCATCACTCCGGAAATGCTGCTCACCGCGCCCTCAGGCAATCTCTTCGGCCTGAGCCAGAACGCCGGCATGGGCTGGGAACCGCAAAAACTGCTCGGCTCGGAAGTCCTCATCCTCAGCACCCACGGCGGCCTGCGCGCCGCAGACGGAACCCCCATCGCCCTCGGCTTCCACACCGGCCACTGGGAACTCGGCGCGCTGGTCGCCGAAGCCGCCATCACTCTGAAATCCCTCGACGCCATCCCCTTCGCCGGAGCCTGCACCGATCCCTGCGACGGACGCACCCAGGGCACCACCGGCATGCTCGACTCGCTGCCCTTTCGCAACGATGCCGCCATCGTGCTCCGCCGCCTGATGCGCTCCCTGCCCACCAGGATGGGCGTGATCGGCATCGCCACCTGCGACAAGGGCCTCCCCGCCATGATGATGGCCCTGGCCTCGGCCGGCCCACTGCCCACCATCCTCATCCCCGGCGGAGTCACCCTTCTACCCGAATCAGGCGAAGATGCAGGCAAAGTACAGACCATCGGCGCCCGCTACGCCCAAAAGCAAATCACCCTGGAGGCAGCCGCCGAAATGGGCTGCCGCGCCTGCGCCACTCCCGGCGGCGGCTGCCAGTTCCTGGGAACCGCCGCCACCGCACAGGTCATCGCCGAAGCCCTGGGGCTGGCCCTGCCCCACACCGCGCTCGCTCCCTCAGGCGCGCCCATCTGGCTCGACGCCGCGCGCCGTTCCGCCGCCGCCATCCTGCGCCTGCATCAACTTAAACTCGGCACCCGCGACGTCCTCACCCAGGCATCGCTCGAAAACGCCATGGTGGCCCACGCCGCCTTCGGCGGATCCACCAACCTGCTGCTGCATCTCCCCGCCATCGCCTACTCCGCAGGCCTCAAGCGCCCCGTGGCCTCCGATTGGGCCCAG
Source organism: uncultured Acidobacteriaceae bacterium (assembly GCA_963757515.1). GTDB lineage: Bacteria > Acidobacteriota > Terriglobia > Terriglobales > Acidobacteriaceae > PALSA-350. The sequence goes on from CAVWRV010000006.1 coordinate 293,994, forward strand.
GTCAACCGCCAGGTCCCGCGCCTGGTGGACGCCCTGCCCAACGGCCCCCGCAACTTCGCCACCGTGCAGGTCTTCCTCGCCGGAGGACTGCCCGAAGTCATGCTCCACCTCAGACGGGCCGGCCTGCTCGAACACCCGGGTGAAGACCGTCTCCGGAGAAACCCTCGACACCTGCCTGGACTGGTGGGAGAGCGAGCCCACGCCGCCACGCCCTGCGCAAGAACCTGCTACGACCGCGACGGCATCGATCCCGACGACGTCATCATGGATCCGGATCGCGCCCGCTCCAGCGGCCTCACCCCCACCGTCTGTTTCCCGGTCGGCAATCTCGCCCCCGAGGGTTCCGTGGTCAAGAGCACCGTCCATCGATCCGTCGCTCATCGAGCCCGACGGCATCTTTCATCACCTGGGACCCGCCCGGGTCTTCGTCTCCGAAGAGGCAGCCATCCACGCCATCAAGAACGGCGAGATCCGCGAGAACGACGTCATGGTGCTGGTCTGCGGCGGCCCCGCAGGCGCCGGCATGGAAGAGATTTACCAGATCACCTCCGCGCTCAAGTGGCTGCCCTCCGGCAAGCACGTAGCCCTGCTCACCGACGCCCGCTTCAGCGGAGTCTCCACCGGAGCCTGCATCGGACATATCTCCCCCGAAGCCCTGGCCGGGGGAGCGATCGGCAAGCTGCTGGAAGGGGACCAGATCGAAATCATCATCGACCGGCAAAAGTTGACCGGGTCCGTCAACCTGGTAGGCGACGCGCACGAGACCTTCGGCGCGGAAGAAGGCGCCCGCCGGTTAAGCGCGAGCCGACCCCGCGCCGATCTGCGGCCCCATCCCGCGCTTCCCGACGACACCCGCCTATGGGCCGCGCTGGTGCAGGCCAGCGGAGGCGTCTGGGGAGGATGCGTCTACGACGTCGACGCCATCGTCTCCCGGCTGCAGCCAGTGTCTGAAATTAAGTGTACTGCAGTGGACGGATTTCATTCGACGGCCTTCTCCCGCCGATACCTCTGGCGGGAGCAGACCCATGACCCAGCACCGCAACCAGGATCCCCGCCGCCGAATACACCGCCATCATTAAACCAAAATCCGAACGGGGCAGTTCACGGGCGCAGCCGGGGTCGTGCTGGTTCTTCAGCCGTCCCTGGTCGAAGAAGCGGACCAGATCTTTTCCTTTTCCTCCTGGAGATTTCTGCGCGAGAGTTTGCGCGTCTTTGGACTGGCCTCCGCCAAGGAACTGGACACCGCGGACGTGCGGCTTTCTACCGGCAAGCAGCCTTACATGTTTTCCCGACGCCGCTGGGAAGCTCCTCTGATTGAAGCGCTCTATGGCAACTGCGACGAGCCCTAGTACGGACACCTGGATCACGGTCTTCATCGTGTGCTGCTGACCGGGCGCAAGGTCGACGGCAAAAGCGCGTATGTTGCTGGCCTCCACGCAGGCCATGGTCCGCCACTCGTCGTCTCCCAAATCTGCCATCGACTGCGCGCCGGTACTCCAGGGATTCCACACCACGGTGGTGCGGGAGTCTTCTTTCTCCAGCCGGATGCGCCGGCGCAGGACGGGATCAGCGATTTCGACCGCATGCGTCGTCTCCACGTAAGCGCGATCGGTCTGCGCGGTAAAAACGATATCGCCCTCTTGCCGCTTCTCCCGGTTGGCATCCGTGTTGTCGAGATACGCCACTCCATCCAGCCCGCGGATACGAACCGCCTCCGCCGCGCCCACCCGGTAATACGTATGCAGGGCCTCTTCAAAACGCAGCGGCGCTGCTGCCGGTGTTGCTCACCACCAATTCCTGCGTAAGCTCGGCGCCGATGGTCAGACCGGTGCATGCAGATGAAAATCGTGCGGCCACCAGGCCCGCGTCCCCTCGTCGCTCCCGGTCGAAAGGCTTACCATCACGGCATCGCCATGAGCTCTCCACGGAGTCGAGTTGCCAGGCCTTGGTGCGCACGAACCCGTGCGCAGGTGCTTTGGGATCGTCCGCCTTATTGCGAAACCAGGGAAAGCAAACGGGGATGCCGCCGCGAATCGCGCGTCCCGGCTGCAAACTGCGAGTGCTGGCTCAAGAAGATCACTTCCTCCGCGCCGGCCGGCCGCCAGGAGGTAAGCTGCGCGCCGTGCAGGTAGATCTCCGCCGTTGCCACGGGGGTGCTGATGCACACCCGCGGCAAGCCGCCATTCCCCGCAGTGATCTGCGCCACCCCAGCGATGCGCAAAGCGTTGGTTCAATTCTTCGATCATGAGCCATAGATATCTCTCAGTTACGGTTGCACAACAAGTCCAGTCCCCATCGTGAAATGCTGCCTGGAGACGCAGGCCCTCGCCTTTGTCATCCCGGGATGACGAACACCGGATTTCCTGCCACGCAGCGCTGGACGAAATCCGCGTGTGACGCCTTTCCGTACAACGAATCAGGCGCATGAACGTGCACGCCATACGCCACCAAGCTTCTCCACAGGAAATCCTTTGGCGAACGCCGTAGCGCAGTGCCGAGGGATCTGCGGTTGCAGCCCGTTCGGGTGCACCGAACTCCTACCGTCCCACCACCTCCACCAACTCGCATCCACCGAACCCACGGAAACCCCCTCTGCGTAAGCTTACCCGCAGCATCATCCCAATGCAGCGTGGTGATGCTGCTGCTTCCCTTCTCGTAAGCATAGGTCTTGCCATCATCCTGATACAGCGTGAAGTCGCTGTTGGCCCCGGGATACACCCGAATCTTCGCCAACTTCTGTACCTGGCCGGTATTCTCCACCGGTTCCCCCAAGGGCACAATCGACCCCGCGCGAACGAACAACGGAAGGGTATCGATCGGCGCTTCCACGCGAACCGTCTGCCCACCAGTCAGCCGTTCCCTGGGTCCAGAAGTTATACCAATCCGTGCCGGCAGGCAGATACACCATGCGGCTGGTCGCGCCCTGTTCGGTCACCGGGGCCACCAGGAACGCCGGCCCGAACATATATTCATCCCCGATATCGGCCACCTTCGCATCCTGGGGAAAATCCATAAACAGCGCCCGCATATACGGAGCGCCCGTCTGGTGGGTTTGATAGCCAAGCGAATAGATATACGGCATCAGCTGATAGCGCAGCCGGAGATACTTCTCCAGGATCGGCTCCGCCTGTTTCCCGTAAGACCAGACCTCGTTGTACCTGCGGCTGCCGTGGGTGCGGAAGTTAGGTTCGAAGGCTCCATACTCAAACCAGCGCGTATACAGCTCGGGATAGTCATCGTAGCCGCCCACGTTGTCCCGCGCATCGGAAGGATCAAGCAGCGGAGGATGCGCAGGATGATGCTCCGCCGGCAAATATTGCCAGCCGCCAATATCATTCCCCCAATAGGCAATCCCGGAAGCCGTCACATCGAGCCCGGTAGGAATCTGTCGCCGCAGCGTATCCCAGGTAGGAGTAAATATCCGAAGACCAGAAGATCGTCCCGTTGTGCTGAGCGCCGGGATACGCGTCCCGCGACAGGATCAGCGCGCGATGTCCGACATCGCGCCGGAAACCGTCATAAATCGCCGCCGTATGAAACAGCGGATAAACATCGTAATAGCGGGTGCCCGGTCCGATGGAAAAGTAACCGCCATTGGGCGGCAGGTCGGGTTCGGTTTCATCCGCCCAGATCGAATCGAAGCCTTTGCTGATGATATTGTCCCGAATCACATCCCAAAACCACCGAGCTGCCGCGGGATTGGTCGTGTCGATGTCCGAGCCGGCCCGGTCATAAGGCAGGCCATCCATCGGAGTGCCATCGGCGAGATGCTCAAACCAGCCATTCTTCAGCACCAGGTCGTAGTAGCGGGTGCCACGCTCGAAGCGCGGCCACACGCTGATCATGGTCTCGAAGCCCATGGCATGGAGTTGCTTGTTCATGGCCACCGGATCGGGCCAATTGGCGGGCACCATATCCATCTGTCCCATCTTCGAGTAGTAAAACCAATCCACCACGATCACATCGGCGGGCAGGTGCCGCTCGCGATAGCCTTTGGCCACGGCCATCACTTCATCCTGCGTGCGGTAGCGCTGTTTACATTGGATAAACCCATACGCCGCCTTGGGCAGCATCGGAGTGGAGCCCGTAAGCAGCCGGTAGCCGTGAGTAGATCTCATCCGTCTTGCTGCCCGCGATCACAAAGAAGGAGACCCGGTCGCCCACCTGGGAAGTCCACCGCGTCTGCTCGTTGAATCCCGGCTGGATGGTGGTCTGCGAAGGATTGTCCCAGAGCACGCCATAGCCTTTATTGGTGACCAGCAGGGGCACGCACAAGGTGGGGCCACCGGTCGCGGTGTAATTATTCCAGCACTCGACGGTATGGCCGCGATGGTCGAGAAAGCCCTCCTGGTTCTGGCCCAGGCCGTAGTAGTGCTCGTCATCCGGCGAAGCAAAAGTGGCGCCCACCTGGTAAAACGGCTGCATCGCTGGGCCGCTTATCGTTGAGCACGCCGGCGGTGCCGTCCTTATGGTTGGGCACCGCCATCGCCCAGCCCTGCATCTCGAGCAGCCTGGTTCCCTCCGCCGTGCTGAAGGTGATATGCGCACCCGGGAGCCGAGCCGTTGAAGTACTTGGCGATATCCAGTTGCGTGGGCAGCGGCGGCTTGCCGCCAGGCTTGTTCGCGGCAACCGTCACCGTAAGGCGGCCCGACCGGTAGGTATCGCCCTGCTCACTCTGCTCATGGCTCCAGCCGTCGGCTGCAGGCGCGGCCGTAAAGCCGTATCCAGGAGGAGCCAGAGCCGGCTGCTTGAGCAGGCTGAGGGTGACCCGGATGATGTTGGGTGCGTACGGCTCGAGAACGATGGTGCTGCCGCCGCGGTCGAGCACCAGCCGCGTCTCTTGCGCCGGCGCGGCAACCGCATACGCCACCACCAGCAGGATGCAGCAGAAAATCCTCTGTATCAGGCATAGCGACCATGCTGCCCGATAATGCGCCGTCCGGCAAGCTGTCCCGGCCACCAACCTCTCCTTGGGGCTTTGAAGGGGCGGGGCTTTAGCCCCGCCATAAACTTTGGCTCGGTGAGCGGCTTTAGCCGCTGAGGGAGTGTTCTCTAAGGCCAGCCAGCCTATTTTCGATGAGCTAGCTGATTCCCTGTGGTTCGCAGCCCTCAGGGGCTAAAAGCCCATCGACGTTCGGTGAGAATGTACGGGCTGAAGCCCGTACCCTTCATGCAGTAAGTTCCACTCTCGTCCACCGGCAGCGATCGCCTGTTGACAGAACAACCATGTGGCACCCACGCTTGGTGGCTAGGCCAGCAGCATGTGCGGTTATTGCTGCAATTCAGGGCCGGCTAAATCGTAAACCACTTCCGGGCCTGGCTCCCGTTCGGCCAGGACTAATCGAATGACCGCCAGCAGCTTATCGTTCGTCACCGGCTTTTGCAGAAAAGTCTTTGCCCCTGCCTTGATCGCGCGGTCCCAATTGCCGACGCGGTCGCGTCCCGACAGGACAATGACCGGGATCGACGACAGTCTCTCGTTCACTTTCAACCTCTCCAGAACGCTGAAGCCATCACCGGCCGGCAACCCGAGATCCAGGATCATCAGATCCGGCATGTGCTTCCGTGCTTCGGCGATACTGGCCACTCCATCGCTGGCGAAAATCACCTGGTAATCGTTTGCGGCGAGGCGTAGCTGGAGACCTAAGCGCACATCGGGGTCATCATCGACAACAAGAATTTTCTTTCGATTCATGGCTAGGCTCTTCCTTCTAGGTCTGCGGCGTTGAGGTAGTCTTGCACTTCGGCATTGACAAGTTCCACAAACATTTCCCGCGAATCGCTGGTGTTGCTCACGATGCGAGGTCGGCAACTGTCCGAGCCGGCGGAGGTGTCGCCGTGAAATCGCAGCTCTTCGCCAGGCTTCTTCTTCTCCCGCGTCGGGATCGGATTCATCGAACCCTCTACCGAAAAAATCCGCAGGGTGAAAAAAAAGTGGCTGCCCTTCTGCGGCTCGCTGGTCACCCAGATCTCCCCGCCCAGCCGCGTCACCAACTCTCTGGCAATGTGCAGGCCCAGCCCCAAACCCCTGCGCCCGGCACGGCCTGGATCAATGTTCGGATCGGTGACCTGGTAGAGATGTTCAAAGATGCGCGTGATCGCCTCCGGGCGGATCCCGCATCCGGTGTCGGAAACCTCCACCAGCAGGAAGCCCTCGTCTTTCTCGTAAACACTGGCCCGGACATTCACCGCTCCGCCGGCCGGCGTAAACTTCATGGCGTTATCGAGCAAAATGGTCAGAATCTGGCGAACCCGCGTTGCATCCCCATAAGCTTGTGGCAGACCTGCGGAAGTATAAAAAGAGAGGACAATCTCTTTCCCGATAGCCACTCCTCTCATCGTGTCGATCGCATAAACGATGGCTTCGTCTACGGAGAAAGGCTGCGACTGAACTCTGAGTTTGCCTGCCTCCGCCTGGGTCACTTCGAGCAAGTCTTCGATCATGGATTGCAGCTGGCGGACATTCCTCAAAATAATCTGCAGGTATTCATCTTGCTCCGGGCTCGTCTCCCCCGCCAATCCATCCGCAACGATGGTGGTGAAGGAGTAGATCGAGGTCAGCGGTGATCGCAGCTCGTGCGACACGTGCGAGAGGAACTCATCCCTGAGCTGCAACTGCTGCATCTTGATGAGATCGTTTTCCGTTTGCATACGATCGCGCTCGATCGCGTGGCGAAGCGCTCGGGGAAGCGCGCGATTTTCTATCTGGCCTTTGATCAGATAGTCCTGCGCCCCTTCCTTGATGGCTTCGGCGGCCAGTGATTCGTCCTCCAGGCCGGTCAGCACGATCATCGCCACGTCTGGAGCCGCCGCGCGGGCGCGGCGCACAGTTTCGATACCGTGCCCATCGGGCAAACCCATATCTAGCAGGACAATATCGACTCCCCCGCGCGCAAGATGGGCTACCGCCTCAGACATGCGCGTCAGGTGCGTCAATTCGAAGCTGCCGGCCTTTTCTTTGCTGAACATCTCGCGCAGCAAGCGGGCATCGCCGGCATTATCCTCGACCAGGAGCACCTGGAGTGCTTTCTTTTCGACTCCTGAGTCTCCCCGCGAGCCGTCGGCTAAGTCTCGGGGGCTGGTCATAGAACGTCGAACCAGTTGATGGCCATCACCACCGGAACAGCTTTCCCCGGCGTCTGGTTGTAATTGCCGGCAAAGGGCCCGATCGAGGTCGGTACCCGGTTGTCGACAAAGCTGGTCGCCTGGGTCCACACCACTCCGTCGACGGAGTAATAGGCGGTGTACGCGCTCCTGCTCCTGGTAAGCCGCAGGCAAATGGGGTTGTGATATTCGTTGAAGCTGACCTCGTCGAAGACCGTAGTCGCCACTCCACCGCTCACGGTGCGGGCGGTGAGCGAGATGTTGGTTCCGTCCGTCACCAGGGCAAAGGTGATGAAGTCCTGGTCATCGGCAAGCACTATCAGACCCCGGCTTGTTCCCGCATCTGTGGCCGCGATGGGCGAATCGATCTTGATCGAGACGTCGAAATCTTCGTTGCCGATCGGCTGCACCACGCGGACAGCCTGGTTCGAAGGAAGCAGCGTGTCATGGTTGCTGCCACCGGGAACATTCAGCGTCAGATGCGCATTCGCCACCGAGACTGTTCCTCCCTTAGGTGTGACCACTTCCCACAGTGGCCCGGGGAAGCTGCTTGCCAGTGGGGCTCCTGGGGCTGAAACCGGGGCGCTGGCAAAAGCGCCGTGCCCGGCCAGCATGATGGCCAGCGAGGAAACAAGAACGGAGCGACATTGTGTTCTGGTTTTATACATCTGCACAAACCCCCTGGGCACGCCAACCCGCCAGACGAAGTACAAAAACGCCCTCATCTCTGCTCACCATCACCCTTCTGGGATCACCGCAACAATTACCTATGGGGCGCATTACTGAAGTTAGCGCCGACGTTAGCTTGCTCACTTACTGTTGCACGTCGAACCAGTTCACCGACATCACCACCGGAACGGCATTGCCTGGCGTGTCGTTGTAGTTGCTGGCGAAGGGCCCTATGGCGGTGGGAACCCTGGTGTCGGTAAAGCTGGCCGCCTGGGCCCAACTGACTCCGTCGACCGAATACAAGGCAACATAGGCACTCCCGGTTTTCGTCAGCCGCAGGTACATCGGGTTCTGATATTGACTGAAGTCAGTATCCTGGAGCAGCGTGGTGGCGACCCCGCCCCTGACGATGTGGGCATTGAGCCCGATTTTCGTTCCGTCCGTCGCCAGCGCAAACGTAGTAAAGTCCTCGTTATCGGAGAGCACCATCAGCCCTTGGCTGGTGCTCGCATCGCCGGCAAAGAGCGGTGAATCGATCTTGATGGACACATCAAAATCGCTGTTGCCGATCGCCTGCACCACCCGCACCGCCTGATTGGACGGAAGCAGCGGGTCGTGATTGCTTCCTCCCGGCACGCCCAGGAAGAGATGCGAATTCGAGATGGAGGCAGACCCGCCTGTGGGCGTCACCAATCGCCAGAACGGTCCCAGAAACCCGTCCGGCTGTGCGCGGCCTGGCCCTGCGGGTATTGGACCGGCGGGGATTGGACCAGCGCAGCAGGCACGGCAAGGGCGCTCTGCGTGGCTGGGACAAGGCTCACCGCGGCCGCAGCAGCACGGTGCGACCGCCAGGATAGTCGGGGCGGCGCCTGGCCGCACTGTCACCGTCCAGGGAGATGCCTGAAGGGTGCCGACCACCGCCTGTATGTCGACTCTTCCGCTACGCTCACTGCCGTAACATGGCCTTTGCTGCTGACCTTGGCCATGGAATGATTGCTGGTGTTCCAGGCCGTCACCGCGTTACCTTCCGCATCGGGCAAGCGATTGACCGATCCGTCCGAGTAGGTCCCATATGCGCTGAACTGGAGCGTGGCCCCGGTGGCCATGGTGATTCGCGTTGGCATGCAGATAGGCGCCTACCAGGGTTCGTGCCTGCTGCTGCAACCAGCCAGGGTCGTGACATTGCTGGGAACATAGCCGAAGGAAGGAAACACAATTCCCTGGTTGGCTCCCTGTCCCCATGAGGCGATCGCCTTGACCGTGGTTCCCGCGACAACCGTGAACGGTGCGTTGTAGACCTTCGATGTCCCTGCAGAGCCACCGGGACCGAAGATACCCGGTGTGGTGCCGTCCGTGGTGTAGAAGAGAGACAATCCGTGGTGATTGTTCGCTATCGCTGAGCGTGATCGTGGCCCCTTGGGAGCCGGAAGCTGCGGAGATGGCGGGAGCCACGGTCGGGATGGTCGTGCTGGCCGCAACCACCGTGTTGGGGCTCAGGATCATTCCGGAATTCGATGCGGAAGCGCCGGCCTCATAGCTAAAGGCTCCAGACTGGTTGACGTCGATAGCCGGAGAAATAATTGTTGGTGTCGCTGGCGTTGGTGAGTCGCAAGTCCGACCATCGTGCTCCACCCGGAACAGCTGTATCCTGCAGCGCAGGTATCTGGTCCGTTTCCGCCCTGGAACAAGCTGTTATTTGCAGTTGCTCCCACGCCCCACTGCTCCAGGCCAATTCCGTAATGGGCCCCCGAACCGGTTCCGCCAGGGGTTCCGCCGGGGACACACGCCGTCCCGTCGCAGTCGATCGTGACGGGAACGTTCCCAATGTAGACATCATCATTGGTTACGGTTGACGATCCTCCTCCGTGGCCGGAACAACCGGCGCCGGTGCTGACGCACTGATTGAGCGGCAGCGAAAGCTCGAAGGTGTTATAGCTGGGATTCGTAGGCTGGTAGAAGGCATTGTGGCTGAAGACCACATTGGCGTTCGTGGGCTTGCTGGTCCTCGATCAATATGCGGGAATTGCCCTGCATGTTGTTGTTTTCAACATCGGTATTGAATTCAACTGCGTACTCATAAGACTGCTCGTAGAACTTGAAGCCTTCTTCGGTCTGATTCACCACATTGTTATTGATGGTCAGATAGTTGTTATAGCTTTGCACGTGCACTGCGTTGCAGTCGCCGCCTGAATCCGGCCACCCGTTCGCTTGTATGGAAGCGCAGTTATGAAAGAATGTATTCCACAGAATGGAAACATAAGACACGCCCGCTGACGCCGTATTTCCTGCATTTTGCCCATCCAGATAAATTGCGGCATCGGATGCCGGACTGGCCTGATTCCAGGCAGGGTTATTGTTATAGAACGCGTTGTACTGCAAGGTAATCCCGGAGCTGGGATAGTTCACATAAATTCCGCCTTGTGTCCCGTTGAATCCCAGGTACTGAAGCGTGCATCCGCCTGTGGGAGACGTGTAAGACGTTCCATTGCTATTAACCGAGAAGACGTAGTTATTGGGGGTCACAGTAAAAATGGCCGTAGGCTGATTGCCTATGGTCATGGCACCGTTGCCTTTGTAGACGATCGTCTGTGGGCCCACAACGGGGCCGGTATAAATGACCCCGTTGGAACACGGGAGATAAACCGTGGTTGCCAGGCTATAGGCGCCGGCCGAGAACGCCACTGTATTGCCTGGCGCCGCTCCGGCCGTATTCACGATGGCCTGAATGCTGGATGAGCTGGAACCGGTCTGGACAGTGTAGGTACTGGCCAAAGCCGGTACTGCCATGCTGAAGGCGAGAGCTGCCCAAGCCTTATTCATTGCAAGCCTCCGCGACAACGCGAGCGATGATCGTGCAGAGAGGTGATGGTCGCTGGATGTGCTTGAACCCACTATCCTTTTGCCGATAGTGAGCAACAATGACCTGAGCTGTGCATTACTGTCGTAATGGAGCTATCTGCTTATTTAATAAGTTGCGATCGTTATGCGGTGTTACGGACCCACGATTCACCGATCTAGTCCCGCAGGGACGGCTGAGAGTAGCCCAGGACGCAGTCCTGGGAATAGATTCGAGCGACGGATCAGTCCCGCAGGGACGGCTGAACATGGCGGCTAAAATTTCAGCCGTCCCTGGCGGGACTAGTCCAGATTCGTGGCGGGTTCCCAGGACTGCGTCCTGGGCTACTCTCAACCGTCCCTCCGGGACTACGGTGAAGAAGTAAGTAGCGCCAGGAAAAATCCTCTGCTATGTTTGCCTCCCGGGGGCAAATTGATCCGATCGATCGCAGAGGTAATCAAAGGGATGGTTCTACCTGCTGGCTTTGGTCACAGGCGGCAATTACCTGCGCAAGGCAAAGCTGCAAAAGCTGGGAAAGGGAGCCAAGATTCTGCCCACCGTTTTCTTCAAATACCCCGAAATGATCCAGATCGGCGACCACTCCTTCATCAACCATCTCTGTTCGGTATGGGCCTCTCCGGGCGGCCCGATTACCATCGGAAGCAACGTGCTGCTCGGTCCCTGCGCATCGATCATCTCCTCCAATCATGGGGTAGCTCGAGGAGAACTGATTCGCAATCAGCCCGGACAGGACGCGCCCATCAGCATCGGCGATGACGTATGGCTCGGCGCCAACGTCGTGGTAACCGCGGGCGTCTCCATCGGTGAGGGAGCCGTGGTGGGAGCCGGAGCCGTGGTCACCACCGATTTGCCTCCCATGTCGATCTGCGCCGGCGTGCCTGCCAGGGTCATCGGCTATCGCCTGCCTGGCATCCTAAGAAAAACTTAATCGTTCTCTGCGCCTTCCTTTAATCCCGGTTCGCTAAGCTTCCGCTATAACAAGCGTGAGCCATGAGAAAACTTAGGGTGGCAATAGTGGTTGCTTCGGGATTGATCTCTATCGCCACCCTGGCGCAACGTTTGTCTACCCCCCAACCCGGGCCAGCTTTCCCTGCAACCCCTGTCGCACTCGGAGGCGCCAATCTCCCGTTTCAGCCTATCGGCGCCTCCGACCTTGTTCACCTGGTCGTCTATGATTCACCGGAACTGACCCAATCCTTCCGCGTCGACCAGCAGGGAAACCTGAACCTGCCGTTACTGCGAGCGCCGCTTCCGCGCGGCAGGGTTATTGCCCGACGCCCTGCGCGATGAAATCGCAACCGCGCTGCGCGCGCAACATCTGCTGGTAAATCCCGTCGTCGACGTCTCCGTAGTCGAGTACCGCAGTCGCGACGTCACCATCGCCGGCGCCGTGAAGACACCCACCACCATTCAGGAGATAGGCAACCTGCGCGTATTAGGTGCGCTCAGCCAGGCAGGCGGCCTGCTGCCCGAGGCCGGCCCGGAAATCATCGTCGAGCAGGCAGACGGCAGCTTGCAGCGGCTGTCTGTCCGCGAGCTTTTCGACGGACTTCATCCCCAGCTGAACATCCCCATACTGGCAGGCGCGCAGATTCGCGTGCCGCAATGCGAACGCGTGTTTGTGGTGGGAAACGTGAAGCGGCCGGGAGCCTTTCCCTTTCAGAACCTGCAGGACACCACCGTGCTCCAATTACTGGCGCTAAGTGGAGGTCTTGACTCCTTCAGCCGTAGCAAAGCTTATATCTATCGCGAGCAGCAGGGCAGCGCGCAGAAAACCGAGATAGAGATCCCGCTGCGGCGCATTCTGGATCGCAAGGCCCAGGATGTAAAGCTGGCGGCAAACGACATTCTCTACGTTCCGACCAATGGCAAGCTGAAGGCCAGCGCGACGCGTCGTGAACCATGTTACGGGTATAGGCAACACTGCCGTGTCGGCTGCCATCTGGGCTCACTGAGCCGGACCAAGCGCCATCTTGCGCGCCGCCGCCCTACAGATAGATAACCGCGCCAACGCTACAGCCAGAACGGAGCTGATTCCATGCCCGGTTCGATTGCGATACCTAAGCCGCACCCCAGGCTGAGCGATCCCGCTGAATCCCAGCGCCCGCTCATTTTTTACGCCGGAATCCTGCGCCGCCGCGGGGCGTTGATCGTTCTGCTCAGCATCGCGCTCACCGCCCTGGTCGTCCTCGGGTGTGCGCTGCTGCCCCCCATGAGTGCGGGCTCCGCAACCATCGCCATCGACCGGCAAGCCGCGCCGACGACCATCGGCGACGATCGTCTTCTGTCCACCGGCGACGATCAGTTCATGGCGACGCAGCAGAGCCTGTTGCAGGCCGACACCATCCTGCGCCCGGTAGCGGAGCGTTACAACCTGTTGCAGCGCGAGCACCAATTTCGACGCTACTGGTTTTGGCATTACTCGCCGGAAAAGGAAAGTGCGATCAGGAATGCGCCCATCGTACTGAAGCATCTCAAAATCGAACGCAAGCCCAACACTTACCTGCTCACCATCACTTATCGCGATCGCAACCCTCGGGTGGCGGCGGAGGTAGCCAACGCCATTGCTGATTCCTACCTGGGCAACATTTTCGAGACCCGCATCAAGGAAGCTGGACGTCTGACTTCCTCGATGGAGCGGCAGCTCATCGATCTAAAAGAAAAGATGGAGTCGACCCACCAGCGCTCTGATGGTCTATCAGCGAGAACTCGGAACCGCCGATCCGGAGCAGAAGACCAGTGTATTGGTCGCCAGGCTGCAGGCGCTCAATACCGAGAACAGCGTTGCCGAAGCGGATCGCATTGCCAAAGAGGCCGTCTATCGCGAAGCCAAGGATGGCACCCTGCCCGAGGTCCAGGTATCGGCCCAATCGAGCGACCTCGCCCGGGATGTAGAAAAGCTGCAGGTAGCCAAGGCTAACCTGGCCCTGGTAGGCGCGACGTATGGAGATCAGCACCCGGAATACCGCAAGGCGGCGGCCCAGGTTGACCAGGCCCGCGCCGCGCTGGACGAGAGCCGGCAGAATGTTTCCACCCGCATAGCGGTGGACTACCGCCAGGCGCTGGTGCGCCAGCGCATGTTGTCGACTGCCGTCGCCGAAACCAAGCAGCAAGTCGACGACCTGACCGCGCAGTCTTTTGATTACCTGCAGCTGAAGCACGAAGCAGATACGGCAGAACGGGTGTACGAAGATCTGTTTGCCAAGATCAAGCAGTCGGGCATCAATTCCGAACTGCAAAACAACATCATCCGGCTGGCGGATTCCGCCCGCCCCGCCGCCAGGCCGATCTTTCCCAATTGGCCGTTCATCGTTGGGCTTTCCATGGCCTTTTTTGTCTTTGCCTGTGCCGCGTATGTGATCTCGGTGGAACTGACAGACGTGACCGCAAGAGAAACCGAAGCGGTGGAGAAGGCGTTTGGCGTGCCCGTAATCTGCTCCCTGCCCCAGGTGACGGACATGCAGCTGCGGCTCGCTCTAGGTCCTGACGGCATGCGCATTGCAGGCAGTCGCTGGCGCGGCCTGCAGGGCGGCTTTTTCGATGAGGGCGTGCGCCACCTGCGGGGCTATCTGATGCTTTCTGTCCAGACCAATCCGCCCAAGAGCGTGCTGATTACCAGCGCCTTGCCCGGCGAAGGGAAATCGACCCTCGCGCTCTCTCTGGCCATGGTGAACGCGGAACAAGGCAAACGCACGCTGTTGATCGACGCCGACCTGCGCCAACCGGCGATTGAAAAGATGGTGCGCCTGGAGCCCGATGCCGGATTGGCGGACGTGCTTGCCCACAGAAGCCATTGGAGTACAGCCACCCGCTCCGTTCCCGGCCGTCCCAATCTTTCGATTCTCGGCTCCGGGTTGCCCTTGCCTCTGGCGCTGGCGCTGATCGGGCCCCAGATGCGGGGAATCCTCGCCCAGGCCACCAGGGAGTTCGACCTGGTGGTTGTGGATTCACCCCCGCTGCTGGGCTGCGCGGAGACTTTGGAACTGGCGGTTGCGGCGGAAGTAGCTGTGCTGTCGGTACGCAGCGGACAGACTCCGATGAAGACGCTCGGCGGAGCCGTAGAAACTCTTCGCCGGGTGAATGTACCGATCGCCGGAATCGTATTGAATGAATCGGCCATCGCCACCGACGCCACCTACAAAGCCTTCGCCCGTTACTACACCGCCCTGGGCAGAGCCTAAACGGTAGTTAGCGCCACGCAGAGGGGCCAACTCGCTCGTTTTTCGCGAGATGTAGGATACCACCAAGGTTGCGCTCAACAATTTGTCTCCCGCTTTTCACACAGAACTCGAGATATGGGCACCCAGAGCTCGTTACACACCAGGGAGCGCAGCATGACATTGCCAGTTACGATTGCGTTGCTGGCGGTGTGGAGCCTGGCCATGTTTCGCTACGGGCGCTCCGTCCTCTTTCCCCCCGCCTCTGTTAGGCGATCGTCTGGACCATCACCCTCTTCGCGATCTGGTTGTGCGGAGATATCGTATTACCCCCTCACCACTGACCGCCAATGAAATCGTGCTGGCCGGCGTTCTCGCCTTCTCTGTCGGCGGAATCTGCGCCGTCGCAGCTCCCTTATGGAGAGGACGAACACTGACCGCGGTCCCAGCCAGGCGGCGGATGCAGGTCGATCGTTGGCTGACCGTGGCAGGGATCCTCTTCCTGCTGAATATCCCCTTCTCGTACCTGTATTTCAAAGAACTCAGCGATACCATCGCTCCCGCGGGAAAGTGGATGGAGACAAATCCGAATCGCGGCCAACAAGGCGAACATATCCGGCCAGGGTGCGCTTTCAATCGAGTCCTTCATCCTGCCCTTCCTGACCATCATTGCTCTGATCGCCGTATATGAATACGCCGATACCGGCAGGCGGAGCCTACGCACTCTCTTCCTGGTCCTGCTGGCCGGGGGATATCAATTACTGAATGGCGCCCGCTCCGAAGTGCTCCTGTTACTGATCAGCTCGATCGTCATTCTCTGGCTCAAACAGGGCGCCGCACCCACGCGATTGCTTGGGTTCATGGGCCTGGTATTTCTTCTGGTCTTCTCCGCGGGCCAGATTTCCATGAGCAAATATGGCGCCGATGCGGGGGCATCTCTGGCTGACAATCTTCCCCGGGTTGCCGAAGGTTTCGGCACCTACTGGCTTGGCGGCATCATCGCCTTCGACCAGAATCGGCAAAATCCTGAGTTGAGGTATGGTTGGGATCTGGGGAAATTCGCCAAGCGGATTGCCAATCGATTCGGCGCACACTTATTCCGAGCGCGACCGGAATCTTGAATACACCAAGATCTCGCCCACCCAGATAACCAACGTCTACACCGCGTTCCTGCCTTACTACATGGATCATGGCGGCATGCCCGGGGTGATCGGGCTGATGTTCCTGGTGGGCTTTCTCAGCACCTATGTTTACCGTTGCGCCATCCACGGCAATTGCTGGGCGGTGTTCACCCTGGGGGCCTTCGTCTATGCCACCGTCATGACCATCTTCTCCGAAGAGTACTTCGCCCAGGTCATGTTCTGGATCAAGGCGGGCGGGCTCTCGACCCTGGTTTATTTCGCCCCCAGCATCACCCAGCAGGTCGGTCCCAGCTCGACGCTGGCACAGATACAGACGTCGATGAGCCGGAGCCCCAACCGTGCGCGTAGCCGCCTACACCGGCGGGGTGATGGTGCCCAGCGCCAGGGCGCGGGTGCGCCAATACATCGGCCCCCTCAACCAGCTTGGCATCGAGGTGCGCGAGTACCCCCTGCCCTGGGGAAACATACTGCCCCGGCCCTTCGCCCTCCGCCCGCTGTGGATAGCGGCCACGGCGGTGTCTCGCACCGCAGCTCTCACCTGCTCCTGGAAGGCCGACGTGACCTGGATATCCCGCCAGTTGCTGCCCGCCTTTGCCCCCCTCCAGGCCATGGCCAAGCGGCCCATGATCCTGGACGTGGATGACGCGGTTTGGCTCAATACCGGCGGCCACCGCGCCCGCGATCTGGCCCGGGCCAGCGATCTGGTGGTGTGCGGCAACAGTTTTTTGGCCAACCAGTTTTCCCGCTGGAACGCGAACGTCACCGTCATTCCAACCGCCGTGAACACCGCATGGTATCGGCCCCACCGGTCGCAGGCCGGACGGTGCGCCCGCCCTGATCACTGGGCTGGACCGGAACCAGCGGCAACTTTCCCTTCCTCTACGCCATCGAGGGAGCACTGCTGCGGGTCTTGCACCACTGCCGCCGGGCGAAGCTGCTGGTCATCGCCGATCGGCCGCCCCAATTCAAGCTGCTTCCCGCAATCTCGCGTCGAGTTCGAACCCTGGACCCCGCGGACGGAGTTAGCCGCCTTCGCCCGCATGTCCGTCGGCTTGATGCCCCTGGCCGACAACGACTGGTGCAACGGCAAGTGCAGTTACAAAATGCTTGTGCTACATGGCCGCGGGCCTGCCGGTGGTGGTGACCGCTGCGGGAATGAATCGCGAGGTACTTGCGCTGGGCGAGGTCGGCTTGAGCGCAGGCAGCGAGCGGGAGTGGATCGATGCACTCACCGCGCTGCTCGACAACGCGAACCTGCGCCAGCGCATGGGCGCCGCCGGCCGCGCCGTCGTTGAGGAGCGGTTTAGCCTGCAACGGTTGGCGCAGCAATATGCCGCCGTCTTCCAGTCCCTGGGCGGAAAGTTGCCCCGGGGCCACTCTCTCCCCAACCCCGCATCTTAGGAACCCATGACCAATCCCTGTGATCACCATCGCCATGCCCTTCTACAACAGCGCGGCCACTCTGGAGCTCGTCCATTCGTTCGCTCCTGAACCAGAGCTACGGCGACTTCGAGCTCTTGCTCTGCGACGACGGTTCGGACGATCAGGGTTTGGCGATCGCGCACAGCTTCGATGACCCGCGCGTGATCTGCTGGAGTGACGGGCGGCGGCTCCGGCTAGCGGCCCGTTTGAATGAGTGCATCGACCGGGCGCGCGGCACGCTACCTGGCCAGAATGGATGCCGACGATATCGCTTATCCGGATCGGTTCGCGCGCCAGCTGGCTTTCCTCGGGGCTCATACCGAGGTAGACCTGTGCAGTGCCGGAGCCATGGTCTTCGGCAAACATGGCCGCGCCGCTATGGCGCTTCAGCCCGGCCCAGGAACATGCCGGCATCATCCGTTCTCCTTTCCGCGGCTTTCCCTTATGGCACCCGCTGTGGATGGGGCACATCGAGTGGTTTCGTCGTTGGCGCTACGAGGAGAGCGCCTGGCAGGCGCAGGACCAGGAGCTGCTGCTGCGCAGCTACCGCCTCAGCCGTTTCGCCAATCTTCCCCAGGTTCTGCTGGGATACCGCCGCGAGCGGGTTACCCTCAAGAAGCTCTTCCGCTACAAAGTGCTGCACATCCAATACGTCTGCAGGCAGCCCGGCGCTGCGGGCAGCGGTTGGCAGAAGCTGCAGCTGCTGGTGATCTCGGCGGTCAGGTTCGCGGCCAACTGCACCGCACTGCTCGGTGGCTTTGAGCGCCGCTTTGGCCATCAGGCCGCGAAGACGCCCACCGTAGCCGAGCTGGCGGAGTGGCGCAACCTTTGGAATCTGCTTTCCGCCTGGTATGGGCGGCCGTCGAGCGAAACCTTCCTC
The DNA here is from genome assembly GCA_963757515.1 of uncultured Acidobacteriaceae bacterium. Taxonomy (GTDB): domain Bacteria; phylum Acidobacteriota; class Terriglobia; order Terriglobales; family Acidobacteriaceae; genus PALSA-350. The sequence goes on from CAVWRV010000006.1 coordinate 312,226, forward strand.
CCTTCGTCGCTGCTGCCGGGCACAAAAGACAAGCGAGGGCGGGCATGAAGATTGTTCACGTGCTCACCCGCGGTGACGTTCTCGGCGGAGCGCAGAGCTCATGTGCGCGAGCTTTCGCTCGAGCTGCGCAGTCTCGGCCATGAAGTGACCGTAATCACCGGAGCGCCCGGCATTTTCACTGACCAGCTGCGCCAGGCGGGGATCCCCTGGTTGCAGGCGAGCAGTCTGGTGCGGCCCCTGAGGCCACACCTCGATCTGGCGGCTCTGGTCCAGCTATGGTGTGCCCTGCGCGCGTTGAAGCCGGACCTGGTGTGTGCCCATACCGCCAAGGCCGGCTCGCTGGGACGCGCGGCTGCCCGGCTGCACCGGATTCCCAGTGTATTTACCCCCCACGGATGGTCCATGCTCGATCGCACCTCGCTCCAGCAGAATCCGCTCTTCTGCTGGGCAGAATGCCTGGCGGGCCGGCTAGGCAACTGTGTCATCAACGTGTGTGAGTTTGAGCGCCAGTTCGCGCGCCAATTCGGGGTCTGTCCGGCAGAGGCGCTGGAGGTGGTGCACAACGGCATCGCAGAGATCCCGCTGGCCCGCGTCCGTCCTATCGATGCCCAGCCTCCTCTGCTGGTGATGGTCGCCCGATTCGCGTCTCAAAAGGATCACTCCACGCTGCTGCAGGCGCTTTCCGGCTTTGCTCTCCATGGAATGGCGCTTGCGGCTGGTGGGGACGGGCGAACTGCAGTCCCGCGTGGCCGCGCAAGTGGACGCGCTTGGACTTGGAGACAGGGTCCGCATACTGCCGCCGGACACGGATGTGGGCCGTTTGCTGATGGAAGCACAGATCTTCGTGCTGTCGACCCACTTCGAGGCGATGCCCATCAGCATCCTCGAGGCCATGCGCGCCGGTTTACCCGTGGTGGCCACCGATGTGGGTGGCATCCCTGAGTCGGTGCGCCACGAGGAGACCGGCCTGCTTGCGCGCCACGGAGACGTTGCCGGCCTGCGGGACGCGCTGGCGCGCATGATTACTGACCCTGCATTGCGTCTTGCCCTGGGCAGTGCAGGACAGCGCTTGTGGGGTACGCAGTTCACCGCCAGCGCCATGGCCGCGCGCACCGTCGAGGTCTATAAGCGCGCCCTCGGCGTTAATTAACTTCCTGCACCTTGATGACGAAGTATTGGAAGGTGCCTCCCTTGGCCAGCATGATCTGGTGCGGAATATTGGCTGGTATATGAACGATGTCGCCCTTCTTGAGCGTGGTCTCCTTGCCATCCTGTATGGAATCGCCCCGCACTTCACCCGGCGCAGTGGTCGCTCCGTTCACCATGTGGCCGCCGGAAACGAGCGTGGCCTGGCCGGCAACCACAACATAGAAATCGGCGAATTTCTCATGCAACTCGGCTTGTCCGCTTTGGCTCCGAAAGGCCAGCATGGTGTAGTCCGTGGCATATTTCTTGAGCGTTCGGTTGCCAGTCCCGGAAGCCGCCTTCTGCTCCAGCGTCTGCTCCATCGCCGTCAAGTCAGCCGGTGAGTACTGGTCCGGGGACGGCGCGGCGTCCTGCGCCAACGCCCACTGTCCGAAAGCCGTCGCCATGCCAAGGGTCAACAAAATTACAGGTATCTTTCATTTGCTATCTGCCTCCTGGTGTAAAAACAATTTATGGTTTCGCCGCCGCGCGGGTGCGAGCGATGACGTCGAGATACGCGCGTGCTGCGTTGGTAATGACTTCAGGCTTCCCTTCCGCTAATGCGGCGACGTTGACCAGGTCCGCGCCCACGCCCAGGGCCGACGCGCCCGCTTCAAGAAAGCTGGCCGCAGTCTGCAGCGTAACTCCGCCGGTCGGCACCAGCCGCAGATAAGGAAACGGAGCCTTGAGCGACTTGAGGTAGCTTGCCCCTCCCATCGCTGAGCAGGGAAACACCTTGACGAAGTCCGCCCCGGCTCGCCAGGCAGTGATCACCTCGGTAGGCGTCAGCGCGCCGGGCAGGGAGACCTTTTCCCGCGCCTTGGTTTCTGGCAATCACGTCCAGGTGCAGGCTGGGGCTGACCACAAACTCCGCGCCCGCTTCGATGGTGGCGGCACATTCCGCCGCATCGGTAACCGTTCCCGACCCCAGCAGCAGCTTGTTGCCGTAGCTGCGTTTCAATTCCCGCAATACATCAATCGCACCAGGCACCGTCATAGTGACTTCCATGACGGTGATGCCCCCGGCAACCATCGCCTCCACCACGCCGATGGCTTCCTTCGCCGAGCGGGCCCTCAGAACAGGAATAATTCCCGCTGCTTCCAGTTGTTGCTTGCACTTCCTTCGACATTCTCTTTGTCCTCTGACCAAAAATACTGGGCTCCCGCTCCCAAGCAGTGGGTGCCCCACAGCTGATACAGTCCACCTTTCAACGCGCAATCCGCGCCGAGCCGCCCAGCATCACCCGCTCCACCTCGGCGCGGGAAGCCGTACTGGTATCTCCAGGAGTGGTCATGGCCAGCGCTCCATGGGCCACTCCGCAAGCCACTGCCCAAGCGGCGGGTTTCCCCATGAGCATTCCGAAGATCAGGCCGGAAGCGAATGAGTCTCCGCCCCCCACCCGGTCCATGATGTCGATATCCCGCTGCGGCACATACAGAATTTCATCCTTATAGATCGCCATCGCGCCCCACGCATTGCGCGAAGCAGTTTGGGCCGTGCGCAAGGTGGTGGCCACCAGCTTGAGGTTGCCATACGAAGCGGCGACCTCGCGCAGCATCTTCTCGTAGCTGGCCACCGGCAACTCATCGAAATCTTCTTTCACGCCTTCCAGTTTGATTCCCAGCATGGCGGAGAAGTCTTCTTCATTGCCGAACAGCACATCCAGCTTCTTCACTAGCTCTCGATTCACCTCTTGCGCCTTTGCCTTGCCTCCAATGGATTTCCAAAGCGAATCGCGATAATTCAGATCAAAAGAAGTAATCGTCCCATACTTGCGCGGCCTTATCCAATGCCTCGACAGCAACCTCAGGAGTCGAGGGCGAGAGCGCCGCGAAGATGCCTCCGGTATGCAGCCAGCGAGCCCCATTGCGCGGGCCCAGAATGCTTCCCAATCGAAATCGCCCAGCTTGGCTTGCGAGATGGCAGTGTTGCCCCGGTCGGAGCAGCCCAACCGCCGCCCGTACTCCAAAACCGCGTTCGGTAAAGTTGAGCCCATTGCGCACCGTGCGGCCGATGCCGTCGTAGGGGACCCAACGAACCAGGGAGGTGTCGACACCGCCTTGCAGGATGAGATCCTCCACCAGCCTGCCAATCGGGATTGTCGGCAAAGGCGGTCACAATCGCGGTGCGCATGCCAAAGCAGCGGCGCAGTCCGCGCGCCACGTTGTATTCTCCCCCGCCCTCCCAGGCCTGAAATTGCCGCACGGTGTGGATCCTGCCTTCGCCCGGATCGAGACGCAGCATGACCTCTCCTAAACTTACGCAGTCCCAGCGGCTGGTCTCCGCGCCTTTGATCGATAACTCTTCCATGGTCTCCTTTCCTCTTAGCGTGTGAGCGGTGTATATCCCAAGTCCTGTTGAATTCCTTTGACGCAGGTCATCAGCTTACCCGCAATCTGGGGAATTTTTTGCATGGTCACGCGGAACGCAGGGCCGGAGATGCTGACTGCGGCGACCGCCTCCCCGCGCCCATCGAGAATGGCCACTCCGGCGCAGCGCACGCCCTCTTCCCGTTCTTCGTCGTCGACTGCATATCCGCGGCGGCTGGTGCGTTCGAGTTCTTTCAGCAGCGCCTCCCGGCTGGTCATGGTTCGCCGGGTGAACCGTTCCAGGCGCAATTCCGGCAACAGCTCCTCCACCCGGGACCGGGGCATGGTGGCCAGGATCGCCTTGCCCACGGCGGTGCAGTGGACCGGGCTGCTCGCGCCCACGCGCGAGGTCATGCGGATGCTGCGCTCCGGCTCCTGCTTGTCGATATAGACCATGTGCGTCTTCTCCAGGATGCACAGATGGGCGGTCTCCTCGACTTCGGCGACCAGCATCTTCAGGTGGAGCTGGGCGCGTTCTCTCAGATCGTACTGCTCGATGGCGCGGCTGCCAAAATCGCATAACCGCAAGCCGAGGCGAAATTTGCCTCGCCTGGGTGCGCTCGACCATGCGGTGCCGTTCGAGCACCATGAGGAAGCGATGCGCCGTGCTTTTGTGCAGGCTGAGGGCGCCGGCTATTTCCGCCAGGCCCAGCGACGTGGTGCTGGAGGCGAGCAGGTCGAGTACGGCAAAGGCGCGATCGAGCGCCTGCAGTTTATAAACTCCGCCAGGTTCGCGTATCACATTGTGAGATGGCATGCCGTCTGCTGAAAAACCCGATCAGCGGGCATTCTTGCGTCCCGTCATTGATTTGTCAAGTTGGGGACTCAGCTGATTTTGATCAGCCCTTCATTCGCCAATTGGGTCAGCATTTGGAGCACATCGCGTTCGATGACGCCTGGGGGAGCCTCGTAGCGTGCGCTGAGCTCTTCGATCAGATCCGCCACCCGCACTGGAGACACCAGCTTGCTCCATATTTCGCTGCCGATCCCGCCCAGTCCGTAACAGCGACTGCGTTCCAGGCTCATCAGCACCGTTTCGCCAGCCACATCCGCGGCCACTGGGTTGGGCATGTGGCACACCATTGATGCCAGACTTAAATTCGTCATGCTAGCAATATATCCGGCGCCGAGACCTCGTAGGGAAATGGGGGGAGCTGAATGCCAAGGTCCTGCAGCCGTCGTTCTGCCCCGCCCAGCTGCGAACCTGCCGTGCTTACCACCGGCCTACGTGCGCACCGTCCGTCCACGTGCAGCACTTCCCCGGTGACGTGGCCTGCTTCCGTCAAGTAAATTACGGCCTCTGCGATGTCCTTCGGGTCGGTAATCGTGCCCATAGGGGAAAGGCTCTTCAGAATGTCCTCCGGGTCGTTCTTATGCATAGGGGTGTCGACGATGCCAGGCGCGACCGCGTTAAAGCGGATGTTGCGGGTCGCGTATTCACTCGCGAGGCTGAGAGTCACCGCATTGAGTCCGCCCTTGGTGATCATCGCGATCGCCAAGACTTTTTCCGCAGTCTGTAAAGCCCAGATCTTTGTTGGGCTTTTATGGCCCGACTAAAAGTCGTGCCCTGATACCAAACGAAGCGGAGTAGGATCTGCAGTTCTACTCCATCCCCATAACAGCTTTCGAGGGTTTCACCCCCTCCCCTTTGTCATCCCGACCGAAGTGGAGGGATCTGCGGTCTGACGTTGGAAAGTGAGATCCTGGCTAAGAGTTAAGCTTTAAGGGAAGAACAGAGGTAGGGCTGGTGAGGCGATTGCCGATAGTAGCACTTCTGATGCTCGCTATAAGTCCTTCGGACGACCGCCTCGACCAGTTGGCGCGTAGCGGCAACATCGAGGAGAACGCTCCCGTCAAAGCTTCGCTGGAGATCGCAGTCAATGCATCTCCTGAAAAGGTATGGCGTTTGCTGACCGACGTGAAGAACTGGCCAAGATGGCAACGGGACATCAGCAAGGCAGGCATCTCCGGCCCTCTTCAAAGCGGGACCGCGTTCACTTGGACCGCCGGCGTCGAGATACGGTCCCGAATAGCCCTGGTACAGCCCGTCGAGCAGTTCGACCACATGCTCGGCCACTACTCCTACGCCATAGATGTCCAGTACCGGACACCCCTTCCCGGTAGTGGACGCCACCCTCTTCCGCCGATACCGCGGGCGTATTGATAACGCGCACATTCCGACATCGCGCGAGTGGTAGGGCAATTGCTCATTTCCTTTCCGGATGGAGGCTCGAATATGACGGTGTTGACGCAGAATCTGAAATTTGCACTCAGGCTGTTGCGCAAAAGCCCAGGCTTCGCCTTTGTGGCAGTCTTCATCATGGCGCTCGGTATCGGAGCGAACACCGCCATCTTCAGCGTCGTTCATGCCGTTCTGTTAGAACCGCTGCCCTTTCCTGATGCCGATCGCCTGGTGCAGATCTGGCACGTTCCTCCCCAGAAGAGCTTCCCGGGAATGACGCGCTTCGCCGTCTCGGCAGCGAACTTCCTCGATTGGCAAAAGCAGAACCACGTCTTCCAGCAAATGGCGCTCTACAGTGGCGCACGGTATGACATTACCGGGGCCGGAAAGCCCGAGGCGGTCAGTGCGAGCCCGGTAAGCTCCGGCTTCTTTTCGGTTCTTGGCGTTCAGCCTCTTCACGGACGGACCTTCCTGCCCGAAGAAGACAGCCCCGGCAAAAATCATGAGGTCGTGCTCAGCTATAAGTTCTGGCAGACTCATTACGCCTCCGATCCCAATGTGGTCGGTAAGTCCATCAACTTTGACGGAGAGCCATACACCATCGTCGGCGTAATGGGACCGAGGATGACCAAGCCCGATTTCGCCCAGGTGTGGACCCCCCTCGGCCTTACGGCCAAGGAGGCATCCGTACGTGGCGAACACCACTTCCTCTCCATTGCCCGTCTCAAACCCGGTGCCACTCTCGCGCAAGCCCAGGCAGAGATGAACACCATCTCACAACGTCTCGACCAGGCTTATCCCGATGACGATAAGGGCTGGGGCGCGGTGGTTCACTCCCTGCGCGAAGAGACAGTCGGCGAGGTTCGTCCCGCTCTGCTCATGATGCTTGGGGCTGTGGCTTTCGTGCTTCTGATCGCCTGCGCGAATGTCGCCAACCTCATCCTCGCGCGCACGTTTGCGCGCCGCAAAGAGATCGCCATCCGCTCCGCGATCGGCGCAAGCCGCTCTCGCATCATCCAGCAACTGCTCAGCGAATCCTTGCTCATCTCCCTCTGCGGAGGTGTGCTCGGTCTGCTGGCCGCCCACTTTGGCATAGAACTATTGATCAAGTTCTTTGCCGACAAATTGCCCCGCATGGGTGACATCGGTCTCAACGGCCCGGTGCTCGCCTTCACCTTCGCGCTCTCCATCGCGACCGGTATTCTCTCTGGCCTCCTGCCCGCCTGGAACATGACGAAAGGGGACGTGAACGAGGCCCTCAAACAAGGGCTCGGCCGCACCGATGCCGATAGCGGAACCAGCAAGACCCGCTCCGCCCTGGTGGCCGTCGAGGTCGCGCTCTCTGTCGTATTGCTCATTGGAGCTGGACTCATGCTCCGCAGCCTTTGGAAACTACAAACCATTGACCCCGGCTTTGACCAGCACAATGTCCTTACTCTTGCTGTGCTGGTGAACAAGCAGCAATTCACCGACCCCACGCAGGAATCGACAGTTCTTCGATGACGTGCTTCAGCGCGTGCGCTCGCTTGCCCGGCGTCGAGTCTGCGGGAGCGATCGACGATCTGCCTCTGGCCGGCGGCTCAAACCAGCCTGTCGCAGTCGAAGGGCATCCCCTGGTCGCGTTGTCCGAACAACCTGAGGTATCGGTCCGGGTCGCGACACCCGGATACATCCGCGGCCATGCACATCCCTCTGCTGCAGGGCCGGGACATCAGCGCCAACGATACAGCCGATTCGGCGCCCGTGGTAGTCATCAGCCAATCCATGGCGAAGCAGTTCTGGCCTAACGAAAGCCCAATCGGACATCACCTGAAGCTCTCTTTCTTCCCGGACAAAGATCGCGAAATCGTCGGAGTCGTAGGCGATGTGAAGCAGCATGGCCTGGACAGCTCCGCCGGGCATCGCTACACTCTATTGGCCTCTCGCGCAGGTCACGGGCTCCGCTACGGCTCCTTGGCGCTCACTACCCTCTTTTCCTCGCCGTCCGCACGACGACTCCGCCCCAAACTCTCGCCGCCGCGGTGACTGGCGCCGTCCACGACGTGAACAAAGACGTACCGGTAGACAATGTGATGACGCTGGAAGACTTTGTAGGCGAGACCCTGACGCAACACAGCTTCAACATGCAGCTGCTCGCGATCTTCGGTTTGCTCGCTCTTGTCCTGTGCGCAATTGGAATCTACAGCGTTCTTGCTTATTCCGTAAAACGCCGCATGAGGGAGATCGGCCTGCGCATTGCTTTTGGGGCAACGCTGCGCGACGTAGCTCGCCTGGTCATCGTGCAAGGCATGAAGCCCACGCTGGCCGGCATCGGCATCGGACTCATCGCCGCCTTTGCTCTCGGACGCATCGTCACCAGCATGATCTACGGAGTGAGTTCCCGTGACCTCGTAACATTTCTGGCCGTAACCATGCTGCTCATCCTTGTCTCGTTCGCGGCCAGCTTGATTCCCGCGCTCCGCGCCACTCGCGTTGATCCCCTCGCGGTGCTTCGCGACGAATGAGTGCGTGCTCTGATGACGACGAAATCTCTCCGCGTAAAGGACCTTTTCCCGGCCGCGAGCGCACGTTGAGCATTGTTTCCCGATCGCGCTTGCCGGCCTCCCAGCGGCTTGAGCTGGGCTATCAGAAACTGCCTTCGCGGCGGCGGTACTTATCCGTGCAGCCCTCCGTTCACGTATATGCCATCTTCTGTTCAATGTTTTTCTTGATGCACGGTACCGGCTATGCCCAAAGTTCGTTGCCTTCTTCGGCCGAGACCACCTCTACGATTCACGTGTCGTCCCAGTTCGTAATGCTGGATGCCCTGGTCGAGAACAAGAGAACGGGTAGCTTAGTCGGCGATTTCGAGCGCAGCGATTTCCAGCTATCCGAGGATGGGGTTCCGCAGACCATCACTTACTTCAGCCAGGACAGGCTGCCGCTTTCGGTGGTCTTCCTCTTCGATCTGACGGACACGGTCCGGTCTGCATTGAAACCTCTGGCTGAGGGTGCGCGCGAGATTCTGGGCCATCTGAAACCCGAGGACGAGGTGGCCATCATGGTCTTCTCCTCGCATACCGAGCTGCTGCAGAACTTCACCACCGACCGCATACTCGCCTCCGACGCCATCGCAAGAGCCTCCGCTATGGAGAGCAAGGATGGCACCTTCATCCACGAAAGCATGTATGAAGCGGTGCAGCAGGCAATGCAGGCCACCACGCCGGGTAGCCGCCGGGTAACGATTTGGCTAACCGATGGCACCGCCAACTTTGAGAACTCCATGACCCGGAAAGCCATTGGTAAAGAAGCCCCCGCTCGCTTGCATACGAAAGAGGAGGCTACCGCGGAATTACTCCACTCCGGGGTGGTGGTTTCCGCGCTTATTGATCGCACGGCGGCGACCGATCTCACCATCCTCGCCGCCAACGTCAATCCTCTGGGGATGATGTTTGGCGGGCGCACAGGAGACATTCGCAAATATGCTGAACTGACGGGCGGACCGGTTCTCGATACCAGCAAGAAGGAGATTGCCGCTCGCCTGGCCGAGTTGGTTGACCAGATCCGATTACGCTACACCATCGGATACAAGCCATCTACGTCAAAGCCGGAGGGAACCTTCTGCAGGCTTCAGCTTCAACTCAGTCCTGACGCGCTCAAGACGCGTCCCGCTCTCCGCAAGCTGACGGTGCGAACCAGGCAGGGCTACTATCGCTGAACTTCGGACAGATAGGAGCGTTGCTACATAAGATCGTTTTACGGAACTACGAGAGAGCCACTTTTCCCGAAAACCGACTATACAGACAAGGACTTCACTCGCTGGTAAATGAGGTCGTGAACAGCTTAATACCCAGCCACCTTCGCACAGTACTGGTGTTCAAAACTCCTTCCATCGTCTACGGTCACCACAAAAACGACTTTGCGCGTGGCAACATCAGTTTTGGGGTTACCTCTACATCTGTCCCTGACTGGCGGGTTTTTCGCTGCTCGGGGGGACGATGCCTTTCATTCGTAAGTAGGTGACCATGTTCCCGTAGTGTTCATCGGTGTGGGCTGTATTGACGGACAATACAGTAAGCCTTGCCACATCGTAGTTCATCAGTTTCACGGTCTGGCTGCCCTGCGCGTCAGTCATACCGGCATATGCCTTATTGCAGTAGGCTACGGCGTCCTTCAAGGCGGTCACCAGATCGGCCTTCGAGGTCTTGGTTTTTTCGATGGTTTTCATCGGGATTCGGTTCGCCGGTAGCCATCGAGCAAAAACCGTACTGAGCGTCGGCCACGTGGCCGACCAGTTGCCCGAAACTGCGCACATCCGGGGTTGGCTTGAACGAGTAGTTTTGCTCCGGCATCTTCTCGGCAGCAGCAATGACTTCGCCGCTTACCAGTGTGTAAAAGCCTTTTTCGCTGGCGGTGATCGGATTGGACGACGCGGCCGGCGGCTCTTGCGAGTGAAGGACAACCGGAGCGGCAGCTAATGCGATGAGCATGAAACAGAGTCTCCTATTCACGTGGACCTCCATGGAAAATGATTTGGCACGTCATCGGATCGAGAATAAGCGTACTCCGTCGGCACTATGTCACAACGACGTAATAAATTGCAAAGAGTTGTGAACTGACAGGATCATGCCACTTTAGCGGTCTGGCGGATGTCCACCTGTGGTTCGGCCCCGCCCCTCACCTGGGTTAAAGTGGGGACAGCGTACATATCGTAGCGGCATGAGGGGTGTTGATGGGGAATCGGTATTCATGTCACCGGATTCCACCGCAACCGCCGCAACGCAGCAAGCTTGCAAAAAGCGCCGGACCGGCGGAAGCAGGTTTGACACGCTTCCGCCCTCCTCGCCTTAAGCCTTCGTTGGCTGAAGCGGCGGAATCGATGGCGCCACCTCAAGTTTCGGCAGGTTCTCCGGCGCCAGCCGGAACACCGCCGGATACTTGTCCGGATTCGTATTTTCCTCCGGCTCCGTGCTGCGCCACGTATAGAAGCACGTATCGCACCCGTACACGGCGCGCCTGATCGCGGTGGGTGGCTTTGCGCGAAGATCGAACCATGGAGGCTGTGTGAGAACCCGAAACGAAACAGCAGGTCCCCTCCACTACGCTACCGGGGTAGCGTAGTGGAGGGGACCTGCTGTTTCGTTTTCTTGCTTGCAGGCGAAGTGTGCGCCAAAATCGCCCTACGCTCAGTCGCCTAATTTCAACTGGTAGAGCGTGCCCCCACTGTTGTTGTGACCGGCGGGGCTGCCGGCGCCGCCGTAGATAGCAATTCCGATGAGCTTGTTCCCGTCCGCCAGCAGGCCTTCATCGGCGAACGCACCGTCGTCATTGGCTCCGGTGGTTGCATTCGTTGCACTGAAGGTGTGCAAGACCTCGAAGCGGCCGTTTTCCCTGAGGCTGTAAATCACGCCGTTGCCATTCGCGCCTCCGGCCTCGGTGTTCGAGCTGAGAGTCCCATGTGGCCCGAGAGCTAGCCGGCCACCTGGGGCCGCCCCGTCCCAATTCTGGCCGGCAGAGTTCAAGGCGCTGAAGTCGTGGACAACCTCGACGCTCCCTGGGTTCCAGAGAGAATACCGGAACACGACACCATTGCCATTGGTTCCGCCGTGATAGGCCGCCCCATAAAAGACGCCGGGTCTCGCTTCGACCAGCGGCTCGTAGCAGTCGGCGCCATCCATGTTCTCGCCGCTCGCGTTCGTCTGGCTGAAGGTGTAGAGCACTTCAAAGTCCTGCCCCGATGGCGCCATCCGGTACAAGGTCCCGGAGGGCAAAGGCCCGGCGGGCAGCGAGGTAGCCGGCCACACCGCGCAGCCATAAAAGTATCCGTCCGTCGCCTGCAGCAGCGACGCTGCGTGGCCTTCGCCGGCGGTGAACGGATGTAAGACCTTAAAGTTGCCCTTGCCGTCTATCCTCCACGCGACCCCACAACCTTTGGTGAAAAGGCAGGTGTTTGGCCCACCCAACCTGGTGGTGCCGTAAAGGTTGCCGTCATTGCCGACGACCAATGCGCGCAGTGGATAGGCTCCGTCCTGATTGTGTCCGTTCGCATCCAGGGCGCTGAAGGTGTGCAGCACGGTGAACTCACCGGACGTGGTGATTTTGAAGATCGTGCCGCTGCCATTCTGGCCGCCGAAAGAGGCCATGCCGTAAATCACGTCGTCGGGGCCGCGCGTCAGTGCCCTGCCCGGCGTGGCTCCGTCCGCATTCTCTCCGTTCGCATCCAGCGCGCTGAAGGTATGCAGGACCGTGTACTGATGCGTGTCCCGGTCGAACCGGTATATCACGCCGTTGCCATACTGGCCGCCGACATTGGTCATCCCGTAAATGGCGCCGTCCGGACCCACCACCGGCAGCGTGTCTGGTTGAGATCCCAGAGCGCTCGTGAAGGTGGTAGCGGCCGGGGCTTCGAACTTATACAGGGTCGAGAACTTTACGTCATCCGCAACCGCGCTGGGCAGGGTCCCTGCCGTCATCAGGAACGCCGCCGCGGCGCCCCCAAACTTAAGCCATCGAGCTGACATAGATTACCTCCTTGATGTTGTTGGTAAATCGGAATTTGCTTTGATTGGAACCGGCCTGTTCAGGCTGCGCGTAAACGCACTTTTCCTGTGGGCGCGTCGCGCCCTTATCCTGCTTTGTTCATGTCCTGCTATACTTTGCCTCCGAAGCCTTCCCCCTACTTAGGAATGCGCAAATCGCCCGAAAAAGCGGACATTTGGGCTTCGGGGGAAGAATCCGGGTCTCACAGGCCCCCGGGCTCGCCGGTTCCCCTTCCGGCAGAAGGGACCAAACGGACATGGACGGCCCGCAATCCACGCAGAAGAGCCAGGTTACAGAGCTGCTGGTCAGGTTTCGAGAGGGGGACCGGGAGGCCGAGACTCAGCTCATATCCCTGGTTTACGCGGAGCTTCACCGCCTCGCCTCGCTTTGCCTCAATCGCGAGCGAGGCGATCACACGTTGCAGCCGACGGCGCTGGTCCATGAGGTTTTCCTGCGACTCACCAATAACGATCAGCCACAGTGGCAGAATCGCGCTCATTTCTTCGGAGTTGCCGCGCGCCTGATGCGTCAGATTCTGGTGGATTATGCTCGCCGCCACCGCACCCGTAAACGGGGTGGGGATCTGGAGAAACTTCCCCTGGATGAGGTGTTGGCGTTCACGCCGGAAAAATCAACTGAGCTCATCATGCTGGATCAAGCCCTGGAACGGCTGTCGAAATTTGATGAACGCCAGGCTCGAATTGTGGAAATGAAGTTTTTTGGCGGCCTCAGCATGGAAGAAATTGCCGGGGTCCTGGATATTTCCACAAAGACCGCCAACCGCGACTGGACGATGGCCCGTGCCTGGTTACACCAGGAAATCACACGATAGCTGGGATGCGCAGGTTTCCGGAGCAGAAGGAGAGTCGTCCTGCCAGAGATCTTAAACGCGCAGCACTGGGAGCGAATCAAGTCGTTGTTTAACGACGCGCTGGAGCTTCCGGCCGAGCATCGAGCCGCGTTTCTGGCGGCCTGTTGCGATGACGAAAAGCTGCGTGCGGAAGTTGAGGCCATTCTCGAACACAATCAGCGGGCGGGAAGCTTTCTTGAGGAAAGCCCTGCCCAAAGGCTAGTCGCGGACTTAACGGCAAACCCGGCGACCCCTAGCTTCTCCTCCGGCGAAATCATCGCGGGGCGGTTTCGCATTGCCGGTTTCCTTGGGCGCGGCGGGATGGGGGAGGTCTACAAAGCCGAGGACACCCGGTTGCACCGTCTTGTCGCGCTAAAGTTTTTGCCCCAGGGTGTCGCCGGAGATTCGCAGTCTCTGAGCCGTTTTCAACGTGAGGCGGAGGCGGCTTCTGCTTTGAATCATCCCAACATTTGTGTCGTTCACGACCTGGGCGAGCAGAACGGGCGAGCCTTCATCGCCATGGAGTTCCTGGAGGGACAGACCCTGAGAGATTTCATCCTGGGCCGCCCCCTTGAACTGGAACGACTGCTGGATATCGGAGCCCAGGTAGCCGATGGCCTCGACGCAGCTCACTCCAAGGGCATCATTCATCGGGACATCAAGCCAGAGAACATATTCATTATCAGCCGCGGTGACGCGAAGATTCTGGATTTTGGCCTGGCGAAGCTGCAGCGGGAAGGCATGGCAGCGACAGACGATGATATAGCCGGTGAAGGGGTCGAAACCACGCAGCATGGGGCAGCCATGGGCACGGCCGCCTATATGTCGCCGGAGCAGACACGCGGAGAGAAACTGGATACCCGCACCGACCTTTTCTCCTTCGGTTTAGTGCTGTACGAGATGGCCACGGGGCGCCGGGCGTTCGGTGGCGCCACGGCGGCAATGATCTTTGCCTCGCTCCTGAACGAGACGCCCGCGCCGCCTTCGGTGATTAATCCGGCCATTCCGCTGGAGCTGGACAGAATCATCCGCAAGGCCCTGGAGAAAGACCGTGCGCTGCGCTATCAGCATGCGGCGGACATTCGTCGAGGACCTGGAACGCTTGAAGACGCATTTAGAAAGGGATCGGACGGCAGCGCTTGCTTCGGATGCTCTCAACCCGGGTTGGCCTCAGGAATCCCACCCAGTCACAAGACCACGCTTACGCGTGCCGCCTTGGGCGTTGATCGTCGGGTTGATGGTTTGCCTGTTGAGTGCTGGTTTACTGCTGTGGATGCGCAATCGCCGGCCTGCCACTCCTGCCCATACGGAATACACGCAGCTTACCTATTTGTCCGATTCGGCGACTTCTCCGGCACTTTCCCCGGACGGCCGCATGCTGGCATTCATTCGTGGCGAGAGCCCATTTCTTGGACCGGGAGACGTCTACCTGAAGCTGCTTCCCGATGGCGAGCCGGTACGACTCACTCATGACGATCATCCCAAGATGGGCCTTGCATTCTCGCCTGATGGCTCGAAAATATCATTCACCCGCGGGGAGGGATGGGATTGGCAAGGGTGGACGGTGCCGGTGTCAGGGGGCGAGCCATCCGAATTACTTCCGAATGCCTCCGCTTTGACTTGGGTCGGTCCTCATCAGGTGATGTTTTCGGAAGAGGGAAAGGCCATGAAGATCGTGACCGCCGACGAAAGCCGGGCCAACGAACGGGATGTGTATGTCCCAAAAGGCGCCAATATGGCTCATCGATCCTATCTTTCCCCGGACTCCAAATGGGTCCTTGTAGCGGAAATGGACGAAGTTGTTTCCTTCACGCCGTGTCGATTGGTTCCGTTTTCGGGGGGATCGAAAGCGAAGCAGGTCGGCCCGATCCCGTCTGCATGCACCGAGGCGGCCTGGTCGCCCGACGGGCGCTGGATGTACTTCGCCGCCAATGCGGGGAACGGATTTCACCTTTGGCGGCAGCGATTTCCGGATGGGGTTGCCGAGCAACTCACGTTTGGAGCAACGGAAGAACACGGAGTCGCGGTGGCGCCGGACGGAAAGTCGCTGGTCACCTCCGTTGGTTCTCAACAAAGCACAGTTTGGGTCCACACTCCCAAGGGTGACCAGCAAGTTTCCATGGAGGAATTCGCCTACTTGCCTTCCCTGTCTCCGGACGGCCACAGACTCTACTATCTAGTCCGCAAAAATGCCGGTGAGCTCCTGAGCGGCGGGCTGTGGTTATCGGACTTGAAATCCGGTCACAAGGAGCAGTTGGTCCCTGGGATTTCTATCGCCCGTTACAGCGTCTCTCCCGATGGGAAGAAAGTCGCGTTTACCCGGGCTGACAGCGATAGCCATTCGGGTATCTGGATCTGGTCTCTTGATCGGCACGCTTCGCCGCGGCAACTCGTGGCTGCGGCGGCGGACACTCCCATATTTGCTCGCAATGGTGAAATCCTCTTCTCAATGAAGAAAGGCGCAATCAATTACATCTTCCGCATGAAGGAAGACGGAACAGATTTACGTAAGGCGATTCCAGACCCGGTCGCCCGTCTCATCAGTCTGTCTCCTGATGACCGATGGATCGTGGCTACGATTGACGCCGGTAACTCAGACCGCTCGCAAATCGTCTCTGGCTATCCGATGCGGGGAGGAGGCCTCCCGCGAGTCTTGTGTCGAGTGTGCGCTGTCGGGTCATTTGAAATCGATCCGCCGATCGTCAGCTGGTCTCTCGACCAGAAGTCGATGTATATCTCTTTGACGCATACAGGAGCCAACGATAAACCAAAAACGATGGTGATTCCCGTGAATCCTGACGATGCCTTTCCGGCATGGTGGAGCGAGTTGGTCACAAATCCGAAATTACCGCGAATGCCGGGCGTACATGTGCTCGACCTTCCCAGCGTGTTCCCTGGCCCGGATGCCTCGAACTACGCGTTCTGGCGATTCAGTACCCAACGCAACCTCTATCGCATTAGTCTGCCTTGATTGCGATCGGAGCCAAGGACTGAGTAAGCACGTCAAAAACCTCTTGAATGCCAGTAACACTCTCAGCCTCAAGCACCTGCTGGAGTGCCACGGGATAGCGGAGATAAGGGGAGATAGGGATCAGCAAACCTATCCCGCAGAAATTGCTCACCCGCGAAAACGTCTGCCTGGACGCGGCCACGACGACATCAACGGGAAGGTCGGCTAACGGCATAATTGCGCCGTCCGTACAGTGAAGACGCCCAACAGCGCTCAGGCCCGAAAGCGCCACCCGACAAAAAGGACCCGGTGGCGAGTGCCTTCTGGGCTATACTTCGAGTCACATTTCGGACACCATTCGCCATCGACAAATGATGCCTTGTGTGCCGGTCGCTCGATAGCTTTCTGGCAACTTGTCGTGAGCGCGCCTCACGGAGGAGCTATGCTCAACCCCGCAAGTCCTACCAGCGCTTACTGCCTTGATCCCACCCCGGAAAACCTCTATTATCCCCCGAAAAAAGGCGACTACATCTACTTTGAAACGCCGCCCTATCAACCCGGCGAATCGCCCAAGGTGAGTCTGGCGCGCGCGGCAGACGCCTCGATGCTCGCCTACGCGCGGTTCGTCCAGCAGAGAATGGTCCTCGCCGATCTTCAGGAAATCCTGGCTGCCGCGGGGTATCCGAATTCTCAGCCAATCGGAGATTGCTTTGTCGACGGCGCCCACACCGGCCGCGGCTACTTCGCTTCCAACGACAGCCACGCCCTACTGGCCTTCCGTGGTACCGAGGCGGACAACAACAACGACAAAGCCGCCGACGCGGAGATCGATCGGACCCCGGAAGCGGGTGCTCTGGTTCATTCCGGCTTCAAGCGATATCTCGACTCCGTCTGGGGCCAGGTTACTCAGTGTGTCGCGGGCTATCGCGCCAACCATCCCAACCAGAACATCTTCATCGCCGGGCACAGCCTGGGCGGGGCGCTGGCGACGTTGGCATTCACGCGGCTCAACGATCCAGCCTCAAGCCTGATCACGTTCGGCTGTCCCCGCGTGGGCAACCCCGCCTACTGCAATCTGATTGCTACCGCGGCGCGCACACGCGCGTGCTATCGCTTGGTCGACAATCTGGACATCGTCACACATGTGCCGCCTGATTTTTTCAACTTCTACGCGCACCCGCCCATCGCCATCTATTGGCTGGACCAGGGTCACACATTGGGGATCAACCCACCCAATCTCCCCAGCGACTACGATGCCATTGCCAAGCTACCTGACGGATTCCTGACAACACACTGGATGGAGGGCCTTCCCGACCCATTGTCCGAGCCCCTGGCGGACCACTCGCCTGTTCGCTATGCACAGTATGTTGGGAATGCGATGTAAGCGGGACTCGGCAACCGGGGAACGAGTCCATCCCGTAGCCAGTCCAAGAAAACATCCAGTCTAGGCATTTTCGCGTGCGCTTGAAATTCCAGGATAAGGTTTGCGGGCATAACAAAAATTGTCATCCCGACCGGAGCGAAGCGTAGTGGAGGGACCTGTTGTTTCTTTCCGGATTCTCACACTCGATCGCGGTAAGCGGCTACCCAGTTCTCACGAGCCCATAATTATTTATCCGGCTGAACCGAACTTTCATTCACCCAGGCTCCTCTCTCAAGCATGCACACCCCAACTCACGCGAAGGAGTCCCCGACGCCCGACCAAACCCTCCTCGTCCTTCTCGCCCAAACCGGCGACCGGGCGGCCCTGGAACAGCTCCTCCGTGAAACCTATGCGCCGTTACATCGCTACATCCTTCGTCTCGTGGGCGCGGCGCTCGCCGATGACGTCCTCCAGGAGACCTCGCTCCAGATCTTCCGCAAGCTTCCGTTCCTGCGCGAACCCGCCGTCTTCCGCCCCTGGGCATTCAGGATCGCCTCACGCATTGCGTTTTCCCATCTAAAACACGCTCAACGCTGGCAGCCCCTCGACGACGCTCCACCTGAACACCTCGCCACTCCCAACCCCAATTTCGGCGAGCCACCAGACGCCGCCTTTTTCACGCTCCTCGAACACGTCTCACCCGCCAGCCGAGCCGTCCTCCTTCTCCACTACCAGCACGACCTGTCACTCGAAGAAAGCGCTGCCATCCTCGAGATTCCCATTGGCACCGTCAAGTCGCGTCTGCATTACGGAGTCACTACCCTTCGCAAGCACCTCACCTCCGAAAGGAAACCAACATGAGCCCCGAACACCAGCAGCCCAACTCCGAAAACACCAACTCGGAAATCGCCTTCGTCCAGCAAGCCCTGGCAGCCGCCGACAGATCCGAACGCTCCTCCCGAATCATCGTCGGCGTGCTCGCCATTCTTGCCATCGTCGCTTTTATCTGGATGCACCGTCACATGTTCCCGCCAGAAACCCTGGGCGGACTCCTGCATTCACTCCTTCGCGTCGACCTTTTCTTCCTGGTCCTCCTGTTCGCCATCACCATGTACCTTCGTCAGGTCATGAACAAGAACACCCGCACCATCCTCCGGGCCCTCGCCAACACTCGCCAGCGCTAACTTCATCGCAGACGAACGCTATGTTTCTAGAGTGTGCGTTCACACATAGCATCGTTTATGAAGTGTGGCGGATCAGCCTGGATCGCGGAATAGGTTAAGAATCTTGCCCTGCCACGAACCCCGGGTGCCCCACATCTCGCTCGTTTTTCGCGAGATGTGGGGGGCGACCGTTGGTCGCCGTTTCACACCCTGGACGGATGCCAGTCGCAGTGCAGTGGAATCCCACATGAACATCAATGAATACAGTCAGGCTCTACGATTACAACTCCTTGACCTGGCACGAGTATGTCAACGCGCAATGGACTACTCTGTCGAACGGTTTAGCGAGGCAGTTTGTGGTCACTGTTGAGTTACAAGGCAGGTCCGGCCCGGATCCAGATGCCGTCGACAGAACAGTGGTTCAAGCCAAGTCATTGGATTCCTCCTATTCATTGCGCAGCGCTTCCATTGGGTCGGTGGCGGCGGCCCGGCGGGCCGGAATCCAGGCCGCGATAAGAGCAGTGGCGGCGAGAGCGGCGGTTACTGCGGTGAGGACGGAGAGGTCCAAAGAGCGCACGCCGAAGAGGAGGCTGGTAAGGAAGCGCCCGGTGAGAAAGGAGGCAGCGATGCCGAAGACGAGGCCGAGGAGAACGAGATAGGCGGCTTCACCGAGGATGAGCCGGCCAATGGAAGAACGTTGCGCCCCGAGGGCCATGCGGACGCCGATCTCGCGGGTACGCTGACTGACGGAGTAGGCGATCACTCCGTAGAGCCCGATGACACCGAGCAGGAGGGCGCAGGCGGCGAAGCCTCCCACAAGCGATGCCGCCGAGCTGCGGAGATAGGAGGCTTGGCCATCGTGGATGTGCTCGGTCATAGTGAACTCGTTGCGGACACCGATACCGGGGTCGAGCCTGTGAATTGCGGTGACAAGTGCGGGGAGAGCAGTAACGGGGTCATGCGCGGTGCGAACGACGAGGAAAGAGTAGTTACCCGGATTCTGATTAAAGGGAAAATAAACAGCGGGACGAAGGGGCTCGTTGAGCCCACCCTCTCGGACATCATCGACGACTCCAATGACCTGATGGAGCGAGCTGGGCGAGAGAGCCTGATCGCCAATCGTCTGGCCAATAGGGTCTTCGCCGTGGAAGAACTGCTGCGCCATCATCTGGTTGATGATGACAACGGGCGGATGCGAGGTGTCGTCAGTTTCGGCAAAGAAGCGCCCGCTGAGAAGCCGGGCCTGGAGGGTGGCAAAGTAGTTGGCGCTTACGGTACCGGACAAGGCCAGCTGCTGTGTGCCATTCCATGGGCGACCCGGCACACGATAGGGGATTGCGTCGCAGTTGCAAGTGACGGGAAGGTGGGAGCTGACAATTCCCGCAGATTCGACGCCGGGGACGGCGGAGACCGTCTCCATGACGCGGCGAGAGAGCGCGAGCTGCCGGACAGCGGTGTCGTAGCCGGTGTTGGCGTCGATCTCAAGCGTGGCGAGATGGGCAGGATTGAAGTTGAGATCGACGTGCAGAATGCGGTAGAAGCTCTTGCCGAGCAGTCCGGCGGCGGCGAGCAGAACGACGGCAAGGGCCAGCTCGACGACAACCAGGTTTGAGCTGAAGCGTCTCCACGCGCTCGAGGAACTCCGTGCTCCGTTGGCAAGGCCGGCGCGAAGATCAGTAATGAAGAGGCGCGACATAGGCGCAGCCGTGCAGACAGCCAATACAACCAGCGAGATTGCGGCAACAAAGAGAAGCACACGGCGATCGAAACCGATTATCTGGAAGAACGGCATGCCTCGAAGAACGCGTTCGGGGATGAGAGCGGCGAGAAGATCGACAGCTCCCCACGCGGCGGCCAGGCCGAAGGAGACAGAGAGCGCAACAAGAAGAGCCGCTTCGATGACCAACTGGCGGGTAAGACGCGCCAGGGATGCACCCAGCGCGCCACGGACGGCCATCTCGCGGCGGCGGCTTTCCGCACGGACGAGGAGCAGACTGGCGATGTTGACGCAGGCGATGAGCAAAAGAAGGACTGAACCGGCGAGCAGGATGAGGAGGATCGGGCGAATGTCGCCGGTGAAGGAATCACTTAAGGGCATGACGAACGAGCCCTGCCCCTGATTGGACCGAGGATACTGCTTTTGCAGCTGGGCGGCGATCGTGCTCGTGTTGGCAAGCGCGGCAGAAACGGCGACGCCGTCTTTAAGGCGGGCGAGGCCGTAAAACGGGCGGCACGCGCGGTCCTTTTCGCAGGGACCGAGATCGTGGATCGTGACCCACAGTTCGGCGGCACGCGGGGCGAACTGAAAATTGCGGGGAAGGACACCGACCACAGTGTAGGCGTTGTTGTCGAGGGTGATGGACTGACCGACAATGTCGGCTCGCCCCCCGAAGAGGCGCTGCCAGGTGGCGTAAGGTAGCACGACAACGCGCATCGCGGCAGGCGTGTCGTCAGCGGAGGTGAACAGGCGGCCAAGGACGGGGGTGACGCCCAGGGTCTGAAAGAACCCGCCAGATACGCGGCCTGTGCGCAGAGATTCAACACCGGCTGAACTGCGTAAGAGGTAGGCGTCGGCCTCCCAGATTTCGAACGAACGAAAGACTGAGTTGCCGCTCTTCCAATCTTGATAGTCCGGGTACGAGAAGCTGCACTCCGGGCAGGAGGTGGTCGTCTCGAATACGGCAACCAGGCGCGATGGGGCCTGGTACGGCAGCGGTTTGAGCAGGGCGGCGTTGACAAAGGTAAAAATGGTCACGCTAGCGGCGATGCCGAGCGCAACGACGAGAATCGCGGTGAGGGCGAATCCTGGAGCCTTGCCGAGCTGGCGGAGAGCGAACCGGAGATCGGCAAGAATGGATTCGAGCTTGGGCCATTGCCAGACTTCCCGGCTGCGCTGTTCGATCAGGGTCAGATTGCCGAACTCACGGCGCGCGGTCCGCTCCGCTTCTTCCCGCGTCATGCCGCGATCCATCAAATCGGCGATCTTTTCGTCAAGGTGCTCGCGGATCGAAGTGGAAAGCTCTTCATAATGGCGGCGGCGCGAGAAGATGTGCCTCAACATTCTGGAAGCTCCTATGATCCGGCCAACGCGAGAACGCGGCTGATTCCGGCAAACATCCTCTCGACGCTCGAAATTTCCTGTGCGAGGTGCTTCCTGCCAGCTGCCGTCAACTTGAAGATCCGCACCGGGCGATTTCTCGCGGAGAGGCCCATCTCCGACATCAACCAGCCTGCCTTCAGCATGCGCTGCAAGGCAGGGTAGAGGGAACCCTCCTCAATCTGCAGAAGATCGTCCGAGATCTCTTTGAGCCGCTGAGCCAGCGCATAACCGTGCATCGGCTTCCGGCTCAAGGTCTTGAGGATCATCAGTTCCAGCGCACCGGGAAAGAGGTCGCGATATTCGTATTTCTTGACCATTGGTGCCATAGTAATCCCAACATACTGGTTTTAAAATAGTCTTTTAAAACTAGGGAATGCCGGAATCCAATGGCTCGCCAATCCGGTCCGGGCAGCACAGCCACGACTACTCACTTTTTCGTCTAAAAGTGAGGTGAATCCTGCCATTTCGCAAGAGATCTAAGGCACGGGCAACTCAATATGATTAGCGGTCGCAAGGTCGCGGCTACAACGACCAACTGCATCGCGTCCGATGCGCGCCTCACACCCACTGTAAGGGTCTGCCCTTGAGTGGCAGCCAATAAAACGTACGGGCGCGTATTGCGCGATGGTCCGCTACGATTGTCGCCGTTGACGTACGATTTACTTCGTAGTAGGTTCTTTGACATGACCTCTCCCCGCCGCAACCAACCGCATATAACACTTCCAACCGCCGCCGAGCTCGATATTCTTGCGGTCCTCTGGCGGCTTGGGAATGGCTACTGTGCGGGAAGTTCACGACGGCCTCGGCAAGGACAACCGCTACACCACGACGCTGAAGACAATGCAATTGATGACGGAAAAGGGCCTGCTCATTCGCAGCGAGCGTTTCGGAGCGCATGTTTACGAAGCTAGCGTTCCGAAAGAGCAAACGCAGCGACAGATCGCGGGCGACCTCCTGAAAAGGGCCTTCGGCGGTTCCTCCCGAAGCTTGGTGATAGGCGCCCTGGCGGCGCAGCCGGTCTCGCGCGAAGAGCTGGACGAAATCCGCGTCATGCTGGACACCTTTGCCAGAGAGAAAGAGGATTCGAAATGAATGCCATGGAAATGCTTTCCTCCGAGGCATGGGTAGAACGCCTCGGCTGGATACTCGTCCACTTCCTTTGGCAGGGCTTATCGATTGCATTTTTATATGCCTCCGCTCGCAGAATTATGGCGCGCAGGTCCAGTCCAAACGGTCGATACCTGCTGGCTTGCGCGGCTCTGGCCGCAATGATGGCCGCTCCGCTGGCAACGTGGCGCCTGATGCAGCAACCGGACGCGAGTACTGGCTCTGCCTATCACATCCGCAGTATTCCTCCTGCCCCTTCCACGACCGGTGTCGGCGCCGTTACGTTGCCCGATTCGGTCCGCGCCACAGTGCCCAGCGTAAAGCCGGCACGGTTCCTCGCGTGGATCGTGATCGTCTGGCTGGCCGGCGCCGCTGCGTTCTGGTTTCGGCTGGCGGGAGGCTGGGTGGTTGCCGCGCGCATGCGGTCGATGCTGGTCCGGCGTGCGCCTCCGGAATGGCAGGAGGCTCTAAGGAAGCTTGGAGCACAGATTCGTCTGTTTCGTCCCGTGCCGTTGCTCGTCTCCGCGCTGGTGCAGGTGCCGACGGTGGTCGGCTGGCTGCGTCCGGTGGTACTGGTACCGGTGGGGGCGCTCGGCGGTCTGCCTGCCGAGTATCTGGAGGCTCTGCTGCTGCATGAGCTGGCGCACATCCGGCGGCACGATTATCTGGTCAACATGCTGCAGAGCGTCGCGGAAGCTTTGTTGTTCTACCACCCCGCGGTCTGGTGGGTGTCGGGGCACATTCGCGCCGAGCGCGAACTGTGCTGCGACGATGTGGCAGTCTCGGTCTCTGGCAATGCGCTCACGTATGCGCGCGCGCTGGCGCATTTGGAATCTTGCCGTCCGTCGCATCTCAGTGCCGCGCTTGCTGCCAATGGTGGGTCCCTGGCCGACCGTATCGCAAGGTTGCTGGGCCAGTCGCGGCCAGCCGTCCGCACCGGGCTGGGGCCGGTTGTCGTCACAATCGCTGTTCTGCTGGCGACCGCCGTATACGGATTGTTTGGCCAGTCGGCCAGCACACCCCGCCTTTGAAGTGGCGACGATCAAACAAAATGTTTCTGCTCAGGACGGGCCCCACGGGCGTTGCTTATAAACCCGGCGGCCGGATTATCGCAAAGAACGCTCCCCTGAGGCTTCTCATCCGATTTGCGTACGCTGTCCACGACTCCTTACCAGGGTCACTCGCTCCCGCTGCGGAGCTTCTCAGGTAGTAGGAGGACCGGCCTGGATCGATTCCGAAAGCTACAATATCGAGGCCAAGCCGGAGAGTGATACCGATCAGAAGCATGCGTGGCTGATGCTGCAAACGCTCCTGGCCGACAGGTTCAGGCTGACGCTCCGCAGGGAGACGAGAGATCTTCCTGTGTACGATTTGACGGCGAAAAAGAGCGGCTTGAAACTGCCGCCGCCGAAGAACACAAGGTGCGTTTCCTTTCCGCCCGGCACCACGCCGCAATACGTTCCGGGGGCGTTCGACTGTGGCTATGCGCCGTTGCTACTGTCGTCCTCAGGGCTGCGAATGGAAGGAAGGAAGCTGCACATGGCGGACCTCGTCAGGGAGTTGGCACGTGCATTGGGAGAGCCGGTCCTCGATAAAACCGGATTCACCGGCGAATTCGATATCGATCTGAATTACACAGATGAGGACATCATGAAATCTCCGGGCTTCGCAGCGCCGGACGATGCGGGTGGTAACCGGCTCCCCGACTGGCCCCAACCTCTCAATCGTCTTCGCCGCAATGGACCAACTCGGGCTGAAGCTCCAGCCTGCCAAGGGCCCCGTCGAAGTGCTCGTAGTCGATCACGCGGAGAGACCCACCCCAAATTGAACTCGACCGCCACGGCAGGGAGGCAGACTCTTTTAGCCCCTGCGCTTTCTTTCGTGCCACGGGGAGAGCTGCGGAAAAGGGAGCGCCCGTCACTCCCACCCTATCCTGTCAAAGATTGCTCGCAGGCGTCTTCCCTTCTCCGAATGGATACTTTCAACGAAGCCTATCCGGCCCTCCAGATGTTCCCTGAAATGAGGGTGACCTTCGCGGTTCTGAGTGCCTGAACCGTGGCGGACGCAGTTCGTGAGTATCGCCTTCAGCACATCGAAATCCGATCGCCGAACATTGAGGCGTTGGTTTGTCACCAGCCCCGCGAGATGCTGGCGCACCGATTGACGCATAATGCGCGTCTTCCGGTGCTGAACGGTAAAGCCTTCCTCCATCAGGATCGCCGCGACATGAATGGCAAAGCGCTCCACCGAACGTTCGAAGCGCTCGCCCCCGGAAAAAGCGAGGTCGTCCGCATAACGGGTGTAAGCGGCGCCTGCGGATCGAGCAAGCCCGCTCAGGCGACGGTCGAGCCGGTAGCTGCAGAGATTCGCGAGCGAAGGTGAGGTTGGCGCGCCCTGCGGCAAGTGGGGTCGGGCATACATGGCCCGTACGTGCCAAAGCTCCTGTGGGCCGAGCGCAAAGCCAGGCTGCCTGATCACATCACGCCATGCGCTCCACGGCACGCGAATTCGTCGCAATCCCGCCGAGCAGGTCGGCAACCGCCTCCGGATAACCAATCGTCCGGAAGAAGCTCTGAACACGCGCTCCGGGAAAGGTGGGGAAGAAATTCTCCAGGTCCATGCGCAGAACCACGCGTTGGCCCACATGAGGGGCGGCAAAGCTCTGGATGGAACGGCCCTTCACAAATCCATGCACCGCGGGGTGCGATGGAATGCGGTCGAGGATGGCCAAAAGAATTCGCCGTTGCAAATCCTTCAGGCGAGGCTTGGGGGTTTCGATCATGCGAATGCTGCCGGTGGCTTTCGCCAGCACGCGGTAGTGATAATGTTCGAGCCGTTCCTGTGGGCGCTTATAGCCCAGTCCCTTCAGGTCGGCCAACCAGCCTAGTTCAGAGGGAGTCAAGCTCAAGCCACTCCGCCAGTGCCCCAACGGTCTCAATTTGCGGGATCGGCCACGTCTTCGCAGCGGCGACTGGCTGCATCGATTGCGCGCCGGTGATCCAGTGAAGGATTTTGATTTGCCGCCCGTATTTGTGACCAGCCTCAACCAGGCCGGGATCGCGGCGAAGAAAGCCAACCACTTCGCGGCGCCGCGGACGGATGCGTCCAGCGAAGGTTTCAAGATATCGCCCAGTCAGGGGCCGGATCCAGCGCCAGTTACGGCCGAGCACGTGGCCTAGCCGGGCGACAACGGCATCCGTCTCCTGTTCACCGGAAAGGATGGCGTTCGCCAGCACGTCGAGGAGGGCAGAAGTGAGCATGCAACCAGGCGGCGGACCGCTCCAACGAGTCTCGCTCTGCATGAGCAGGTCTGCGCAGTCGCGCAGTGTCGCTCATGCGATGGATCGCCAGTTTTCCACGATGCCCCAGGGTATCCCTGGAGAAGCCGGTGAGGGCTGGGCTTGGAGCGTCCGCCGTCGAGGCAAGAATAGCAGGCAGCGGGTTCCGATAACCGGCAGGTTCCACGAAGGGTCCGTCGCGCAACAGGCTCCGATTGTGTCCGAGTAGCCGACGATCCATAATCGATTATGCGCCGACTTCGATATCAGGTGGCCACCAGTCTTGATGGCTATATCGCGGGGCCGAATGGTGAGTTGGATTGGATCGTCCAAGATTCCGACATCAATTTCAGCGAGTTGTTTGGGTCGTTCGACACCGCCGTCATGGGTCGCAAGACATTTGCGGCCATGCTTGCCCAGACCGCCGGTGCGATGCCAGGTCTCGATGTAGTCGTTTATTCGAACACGCTTCGGCCCACAGACTATCCAGATGTAACCGTGATAAACAGCGATCCGGTCAAGCATGTCCAATCGCTCAAGGCTAAGGCCGGAAAGGATATTTGGCTGTTTGGCGGCGGCGTTTTATTTCGAACGTTTCTTCAAGCGGGAGTTGTGGATACAGTGGAGCCCGCCGTCGTACCTGTACTGCTTGGAAGTGGCATCCCTATGCTTTCGGCATCGTACTTA
Source organism: uncultured Acidobacteriaceae bacterium (assembly GCA_963757515.1). GTDB lineage: Bacteria > Acidobacteriota > Terriglobia > Terriglobales > Acidobacteriaceae > PALSA-350. The sequence goes on from CAVWRV010000006.1 coordinate 338,980, forward strand.
AAGACGATGCTGGTTTTAACAAAACAGCGCGTTTATGAGAAGTCGGGAACCGTGTTGTTCGAGTATTCCATCCACCCTTGAGTGCGCTCGACGAAGTACCGTCCGACCTGTCGAAGGGTCACCACGCGGGAAGCCGGCAATCCTGGTCGACTATTCTCCGTCACAGCGCGCGGGCGGCTCTCCTTGACAACTTAGGAGAAGCGCGCTACTCTCCTTAATAGCTTAGGAGGACGCATGACCGACCAGGCCCAGCTTCTTCCAGGAACTCTTGATCTGCTCATCCTCAAGGCAGTTTCCCTAGGACCCCTTCACGGCTATGGCGTCCTGCTGCGCATCGGGCAGATACCGACAGTGCGTTGCTCATCGAACAGGGCGCCCTCTATCCTGCGTTGTTTCGGCTGGTGCGCCAGGGATTGCTGAAGGCGAGTTGGGGCACATCGGAAAACAATCGCCGCGCCAAGTTTTACGAGCTCACCGCCGCCGGCCGCAAGCGATTTCGTGAAGAGACCGAAGGCTGGAATCGCCTCGCAGTAGCCATGGCCACTGCCCTCGCCGCTCGAGCGGAGGAAATATGAATTTCCTGGCCTACCTGCGCTCCCTTGCCGCCAAAATCTTTCATCACTCTGAAGTCGCGGACGCGATGGAAGAGGAGCTTCGCTCCCACGTCCAGCACCGCGCCGACGATCTGGAACGCTCCGGCCTCGATCGTGCCCAGGCAGAACGCCAGGCGCGCATCGAGTTCGGCGGCCAGGAGCGGTACAAAGAGGAGTGCCACGAGGCGATGGGCGGCGACTTCTTCGAAACCCTCATGCAGGATGTGCGCTTCGCTCTCCGCGTGTTGCGCAAGTCTCCCGGCTTCATGTTCGCGGCGGTGCTCACACTGGCGCTGGCGATTGGCGCGAACGCCGTGGTTTTCGGCATCATGGATGGTCTGCTCCTGCGTCCGCTGAACGTGCCTCAGTGCGGAGACCTGTGGGGAACCATGTATGGAGAGAATACCGCGTGGCAGTCTTATCCCAACTATCGTCGATCTGCGCGATCGCAACCACAGCTTTGAGGATCTGGCAGCTTTCAATATGGTGTTTGTGGGGCTGGATACGGGCAAAGATCCCGTCCGTCGTCAACGGCTTTGCCACCAGCGGGAACTACTTCGACGTGCTGAGGATTCAACCATACCTTGGCCAGTTTTTCCACGCCTCCGATGAGCACGGCCCGCAACAGCGCGCCGTATATCGTGCTCAGCTACGCGTATTGGCATAGCCGTTTCCAGGATGATCGCAGCGTGGTGGGCCGGGTGGTTCAGCTGAACAAGCATCCTTTCACCATCATTGGCGTAGCGCCGCCGGCGTTCCAGGGAACTTTGGTGTTTGTCTCTCCCGATTTCTATATGCCGATCGTCAACCAGGAGCAAGTGGCCACGGACGGCTTACTGAGCGCGCGCGGCAGCGACCGCGCGATTTTTGAGGTGTTGGGGCATCTGAAGCCGGGAGTAACTCCCGCTCAGGCCATCGCCGATGTGAATGCGGTGGGCGCGTATCTGGAAAAGACTTATCCCAAAGAAGTCGGTCATAGCAATGCTTCCCTGGCGCATGAAGGCCTCACATGCTTTCGGCCGGCCGGTGCGAGGCATTCATTGCGGGCTTGATGCTGCTGGCCGGCTTGATTCTGCTGGCCGCGTGCGCGAACCTGGGCAGCCTGTTTGCAGCTCACGCTGCCGACCGTTCTCGCGAAGTTGCGCTGCGGCTCGCGCTCGGTTCGAGCCGGCGACGCATCCTGCGGCAGCTGTTGACCGAAGCCATGCTGATTTCGCTCGTCGGGGGCGCCGCTGGGACTTGTGGGCAGCGTCGTCTTGTTGAGCCGGCTGAGCACGTGGCAGCCCTTTGCCGGGACTCCTGTCCATATACCTGTCAGTCCAGATGCGAGACTCTATGTGGTCGCTCTGGTTTTGGCATTGATAAGCGGATTCCTTTTCGGGATTGTTCCCGTGCGCCAGGTGCTTCGGGCCAATCCCTATGAGGTAGTCAAAGCGGGATCGAGCGGCAGGCTGGGGCGCCGGATGACCTTTCGGGATGTTCTGCTGGTCATCCAAATTGCCATCTGTGCCGTGTTGGTCACTTCTTCGCTGGTCGCGGTTCGTGGATTGGCGCGCTCGCTGCATGGCAATTACGGTTTTGATCCCAGGAACACGATGCTGGCCAGCTACGAATCTGGCCATGGCCGGTTACAGCATCGACAAAGTGCCCGCCATGCAAAAGCGCATGATCGATGCAATGGAAACCATTCCTGGAGTCGAACATGCAGGGTTGGTCAATAACTACCCTCCGTTGGTCTATCACCGCCGGCACCCGGGAGAATGTCTTCAAGGATGAAACCACCGATCTGAGAAATTCGAATGTTGCTGCCACGCCATACAGGTACGAGGTATCTCCCGGATACTTCGGTGCGGCCGGCACCAGCTTGTTGGCGGGCAGGAGTTTTAGCTGGCATGACGACAAAGACGCCCCGCCGGTTGTGGTAGTAAACAGAGATTTTGCCGGCAAGATGTTTGGCTCAGTCACCAACGCGGTCGGCAGCTACTACAAGTTGCAGGACGGAAATCGCGTTCAGGTGGTTGGCGTGGTGGAAGACGGAAAATATCAGACCATTACCGAAGATCAACAACCGGCGATGTTTCTCCCGTTCATGCAATCGCCGGCGAGTACATCGTATCTGGTGGTGAGGTCAGCGCCGCGATCCGCAGCAACTTGCCGCGGCGATGAGGAGTAAACTGCGCGAGTTGGATTCCGGGCTGCCGGTGGACACCAAAACCTGGAACGAATTGCTGGCCGTGGTCCTGTTTCCTTCGCGGGTGGCAACGGTGGCGCTGGGCGTGATGGGCATGATAGGCGCAATGCTGTCGATTACCGGGATTTTTGGGATGGCGGCTTACTCGGTCAGCAAGCGGCTGCGTGAGTTGGGCATTCGCGTTGCCCTGGGCGCACAAAGGACAGAAGTGCTGCAGGCAGCGTTGGGGCGCGCAGTCAAATTGCTGGCAATTGGTTCGGCGACTGGACTGCTCCTCGGGATTCTGGCAACCCGGGTGCTGGCTTTTATTGTGTACCAGGCGACTCCCCGCGATCCGGTCGTATTGGCTGGTGTCGTTCTGGCGATGGCGTTGCTGGGACTGGTGGCCACGTGGATTCCCGCACAACGGGCGCTGTCGGTGGATCCTATGCTGCTCCTGCGTGAGGAGTGAATTACCCGCGGACCTGAAACTCTCATGGTGGTCTTTGAAGGGGCGGGGCTTCAGTCCCGCCATAAACTTTGCCTCGGTGAGCGGCTTCAGGCGCTGAGGGACTGTTCTTTATTTCGATGAGCTAGCTGATTCCCTGTGGTTCCCAGCCCTCAGGGGCTAAACAGGCTGCGGAAAAACCCCAATGTTTTTGAAGGGTACGACCTTCAGGTCGTACGAAAACTATTGCAATCTGGTTTCGGCTTTAGCCGCTGAGGGAACGACCCTCACCCCTCCATGATTTTTTCCCAGCCTCTTTGCTGACCTCGATAACAATTTCAAAGGGCTTTAAAGCCCATCGATGTTCGGTGAGGATGTACGGGCTGAAGCCCGTACCCTTCAAGCACTAAGTTCCACGCTGTCCCGGCCTGCGGGACGATCGCGATTTGAAAGCGTGGGTTCCGCCTGCAACCTGCAGCTAAGGTCCGCGCCCAGACAGGCGGGTTACGCCGTCCCATATAGCGGAACTGTAGGTGCACTATCTGCTTGACACTCGCAACTTCGGGTTTTCAGAATACGGCCTGAGTTCAAGGGGTGCAAAGTGAAAACAACGAATGCGCAATGGATCCAACCTGGAGGCTTCACCAACAACTTACCTGCTGCGTGCCGCTGGACTTTGGCCACGGCACTACTCTTCGCTCTGGTCACCCTAAGTTCGCAGGCCCAGCAGATCACCGGGTCGATCGTGGGGACCGTCACCGACGCGCAGGGTGCGGTCGTTCCGGCAGCTGCGGTGAACGCAACCAACGTCGACACCGGATTCTCCCGATCGACCGCCACCGGCAACGACGGGGCGTACCGCATCGAATATCTTCCGGTAGGCAACTACAACATTGCAGTGGAGGCGCCCGGCTTCAAGAGGTTTGTACAGCAGAATGTCGTCCTCGCTATCGATCAGACGCAAGCGCTGAGCGTAACGCTGGCGGTCGGCGGAGCCAGTGAGACCGTCACGGTTGCCGCAACTCCACCTCTCGTCGATACCTCAACGGCGGTGCTGGGAAGAACGGTGCAGCCAGCCGAGATCATCGGCCTGCCGCTGGTTAACCGCAACGCGTATGCGGAGCTTTCCCTCACCCCGGGGGTGCAATCCAATAGCGCCAGCGGAGCCACCAATGCCAGCAACAGCAATCCCAACGGCACTCCCAATTATCAGATCGGCGTACCCTCCACCCAGGTGGTGGTGAATGGCGGCATTGACGGCGGCGTTCCCATGGTCAGCTTCTTCCTCGATGGCGGAAGCAACATGACCGGAATCCGCAACTATGGAAACCCGCTGCCCAACCCCGACGCGCTGGAGGAGTTTCGCGTAGAAACCAGCAACTTCTCGCCCCAATATGGCCGCATGTCCAGTGCCGTAGTCACCGCCGTTACCCGCTCCGGAACCAATCAGTTTCACGGCTCGCTGTTTGAATTTGTGCGCAACACCGATTTAAACGCGACTCCCTGGAATGCAAGTATTAACCCGCCTTATCACCGCAACCAGTTTGGCGGTACGGTCGGCGGACCGGTGAAGCACGACAAGGCCTTCTTCTTCTTCAGCTATGGCGGACTGCGGCAGACCGTCGGTCAATTCCTGAGCGGCGGCGTGGTGCCGACCGCCCTCGAGCGGCAGGGCGACTTTACCAAATCCAAGGTGATTCCAAACCTGCCCGGCACCAAGACCAAAGTGGATGGGACCAATAGTTCTCCCAACTGCCAGGTTCCCAACGTGGGTTGTGTCCCCTCCGGGTTGTTAGATCCTACAGCGGCAACCATTGTCAGCAAGTACATTCCCCTGCCCAACAGCGCCAACAATGCCTGGACGGGGTTCTTCACCGGGCCGACAAACCAGAACGAGTACTTGGGGAAATACGAGCAGGTTCTGGGCGACAAGGATCGTGTGGCGGTCACTTACTTCTACCTCAACTCCACGCAAAATGCTTTCGGGACCGGCAATCTGCTCTGGAGTACCAATCAGTCCTACTCCACGCAGCAGAACGTGAACATCAGCGACGTTCACACCTTCAACCCCACCATTGTCAACCAGGCCTGGATCAGCTTCACCAGGGTGGCCGGAGGGCGGGTCAATCTGCCCCAGGTTTCGCTTGGAGACCTGGGATCGAATTTCACGATCCAGGGGCCAAAGGCCCTCCCCGAGCTGGTGGTCTCGGGATATTTCACCGTGGGTGGGGCGCTCGCCGGCCCGGTAACCACCACTGACTTCTATTCCATTCGCGACCTGGTCAGCATGACCAAAGGCAAACACTCGATCAATTTCGGCGGCGAGCTGGCGCTGGACAAGAATATGATCGTGGGCAACCTGGATAACTTCGGCATCTTCAACTTTCAAACATCCGCTCCCACGACTACGGGGAATGCGCTCGGCGATTTTGTCACCGGCCAGGTCAACACCATGGAGCAGGACACTCCTTACCATGGGCTTCTGAGCGACTGGCATACCGCATTCTTTCTCCAGGACAATTACCGGATCTCCCCCCGGCTCATCGCAAATCTGGGATTGCGATGGGATATTGATGTTCCTCCGGTCGAGTCTTCCAACCTCACCGACACCTTTGTCCCCAACGTTCGCTCCACGGTGGTTCCCAGTGCGCCGCTGGGCCTCCTCTATCCAGGAGACAAGGGTGTACCTCGCGGCATCGTCAACTTGCGTTGGCACCATATCTCGCCGCGTGTGGGCCTGGCATGGGATCCCTTGGGTGACGGCAAGACGGCCGTTCGCGCAGCCGCGGGCGTCTTCTATGGCAGCGTGAGCGGCAACGAATGGAACCAGCCGGCCAACGCACAGCCCTTCGCCATTCGCCAGACCTTCAACTCCATCACGTCGTTCAGCAACGTTTACGGGAATAAAGCCTCTTTCCCCAATGGGGACCCCTTCCCTTACACGTATACTCCGTCAAATCCCCGTTTTCTTCCCGCGGCCAGCGTAGAGTCAATTTCTCAAAATTCTCAATGGCCCCTGGTCTATCAGATCAACACCTCGGTGCAGCGTCAGTTGCCGGGCCAGGTCAGCGCCACCGCGGCCTATGTCGGCACGCTGTCGCATGATCTACCCATCATGATCGACGACAATTATGCGCCGTATGCGCCGGGAGCCAGCACATCGCAGAGCAGCATCAATGCCCGGCGGCCCTACGATCCAGGCGTTCTGGGGCAGAACATCTTTCTTATAACCAACCAGACCGCCTCGTATCATTCCCTGCAGATCTCGGCCCAGCGGCCGCTGACGCGCAACCTCATGCTCAACGGCTTCTATGTCCTGAGCCATTCGTTCCAAAGTTCCAATGAATCGGCCGTGGGGCTTGCGACGGCGCAGGATTTTGCCCACCTGGAGGAAGAAAGAGGCCCCACGGACAATGACCGGCGGCACATGGCCAGCGTCTCGGGCATTTGGAATATCGACTACTACAAGGGGTCGAACTCTCTGCTGAGCCAATTAGCGAACCACTGGACGATATCGTCCATCGCCATTTTCTACAGCGGCGCGCCGGTCAACATCGTGACCGGCTCCAACAAGAACTTTGACAGCGCCAACAACAACCGTCCGAACCTGGTTGCCGGGCAGAACGCGTTCCTGGATCCGCACCGCAGCCGGTCGCTTGCTGCCGCGGCGTGGTTTAACACCGCGGCGTTCGCGCCCAATGGTCCCGGCCTCGGCATCGGCCCTTACGGCGCCGACGGCAACGCGCCGCGCGACTTTCTTCGGGCTCCCGGTTACCGGGATATCGACCTGGGGATCTTCCGCGATATCAGCTTGGAACGGTTCACCCTACAGATACGCGGTGAGGCCACCAATGCCTTCAACCTGGTAAGTCTCAACGCGCCCACCGCAAACCTCGCGTCGTCTCTTAACGGTAAGATCACCTCCGCCGCCAGTCCGCGGCTGATTCAACTGGGCGCGCGGCTCACTTTTTGATTTGGCCGCTTCCTCCTCCGGCGGGACTTCGGTCCCGCCCTTCCTTTCTGAATGGCGCTGTTTGTCTTTCGCTTTGTCTCTCAGAAAGTCCGGTTAGCCCTTGCAGCAAAAACATTGAAAAAAATTAGAATCGTCCCACGTACGCTGGGGCGAAAAAGATGGGGCGAAGCCCCTCCATTGTTCTTAGGACTGTGACTTGGCGGGTTGCAGGGCACGTCTCAGTTCTTTTGAAGATCATTGCTGCCGATGTTTTCCCGGTACGGCAGAAGAACCGTAAACACCGCGCCGGTTGACCCATTCTCACTTTTCGAGTGTGCCTGCACCGTTCCCCCATGTCGTTCGGCGATCTCTTTGCACACCCATAACCCCAACCCGGTGCCTACATCCTGTTTGGTGGTGAAGAATGGTTCAAAGATTCGATCGAGGTTTTCCGGAGAAATCCCGGGGCCGTCATCCTCGATCGTGAGCCGAATTGACCGAACGTTAACCATCTTCGCGAGGCTGGAATCGATCTTCAACGTTCCATTGAAGGGCAAAGCATCAATGGCATTGGAGATGATGTTGGACACGAGTTGTTGAATCTCACCGCCTAAACCCATGATTGGAGGGCACTCCTCAAACGCCAGCAGAAGCCTGATCTGCTTGTGCTGCAGTTTGTTCGAATACAGCTTGAGGGTCGACTCCACGACTGCCGGAATGTGGACGGATGCGGGTGACGCTGATTCGCGATAAAAACCGAGTGTTTGTCGCGTGATGTGCGATACCCGCGCCAATTCCTGCTCGGCCATCTGCAGTTGCTCACTGGCCATTTCCGGGAGCCCCGGATTTCTTTTGGCAAGAAAAATGAGGTTACCGACCGCCTCCAGCGGATTGTTAATCTCATGGGAAACGGTTGCTGCCAGGCGAGCAGCCGCCGCAAGTTTCTCAGTTCTGCGCAGTACCTGCTGGAAGTTTCGTTCACGGGAAGCATCATGGAAAACCAAAACGACTCCAATCAGCCTGCCGGAATCGTCCTTGATGGGCGCTGCGCTGTCTTCAATGGGCAAAAGGTCACCGCCCCGATGTCGCAACAGGCTGTGGCTTGCAAGTCCCCCCACGGGGCCTTGTGCCAGGACCTTTTCCACAGGATTTTCTGCAGGGATATTCGTGGCTTCACGGAAGATAGGAAAGACGTCGGCGACCTTTTTTCCCTTGGCTTCTTCCAAACTCATGCCGGTGAGGCGCTCAGCCACTGGATTCAGGAATGAAACCAGGCCTTGATCGTCGGTTACGATCACGCCATCTCCGATCGACGAGAGGGTCACCCTGAACCATTCTTCGCTTCGACGCAGGGCGGCCGCGTCTCGCTCTCGCCTCTCCATCTCGCGCAGGACAAACAACGCCAGCAAAACCAGGCCCACAGCCGCAATCAGACTTGCCGTATAGATGCAGGCGATCGTGATCCTAATGCTTTTTTGGTACGCGTCTCTTCGCAACTCGCTAAGCGATGATTCTTCCTGCTCCATCCGGCCGACAAGGGTGCGGATATTTTCCATGATGACGAAGCCGTTGTCAGACATCACCAGGGCTTTGGCTCCCGCGGTGTCGCCTGATTGGAACAGGGAGACGGTCTGGGCCACTTCGGCGAGCTTTTGATGTACCAGCGTGCGAAGATCTGCGACTTGTCTTTGTTCTCCCGGGTTGTCCCCCACCGCAACGGCTAAATCGTGCAGGCGGGAATCGATCTGGGCCGAGGCGACACGATAGGGAGCGAGGTATTCGATCTTCCCGGTATACAGAAAGCCCCGTTGGCCGGTCTCCGCATCCTTAAGCAGAGACTCCGTATCCCGCAACGCCTGCACCACTCGCTTGCTATGACTGAACCATCCCTGATGACCGACTTGAACGGCAAGTTGATATCGCAACACGGCGGTATTGAGCACGAGGAGGAGAAGCAGTATCAGAAAGCCGGCAATTACGCCAAAACGCTTTTGCATTGAGCGCATGATCGTCCGCTTTGTACCTGATGAAGACCGACTCAGGAAAATTGTACTCGAATTGTGGCAATTTCCGGGAAATCGGGCATGCCCATGCGATCATCGAGGGGAGATTGCTGTCCAGACGCCGCATGCCCCCATAGCGCCGGCAACCGTGAGGAGCGCGCCCGGCGCTCTGGGCTGTCCACACCGGTATCGCAAGTGTGAAAATAGGGTGGCACACGAGGATGGCAAATGGATTCAGCTATAACGTTTACCGAATTGCTGCTTTACACCGAGCAGGAGACGAGGCGATGGAAGGAGTGGTTTTCCTCCCATCCGGAAGCGCTCGAAGTTCCCTTTCTCATTGCGAATGCAAAGACCGTTCGCGGATTGCTGGCCCACATTTTTATGGTGGAACTTCTTTTCGCCAATGCGGTATCGAATCATCCTCGACTCGATTGGCAGCAGTTGCAGGCTCGTGCAGCGGACGATTTATTTAAAGTTCACGAGGATGCAATTGAGAAATTTCGTGAGTTCATCTGTTCAGCCCAGCCGGAAGATTGGGATGAAGTGAAAGATGTGGGTTTCTCCGGCATCAAGGCAAGCAAAAAGAAAATGCTTGCCCAGGCCCTGTTTCACGGTATGCAGCATCGTGCCCAGCTCGCGACTCGTCTGCGCGAGCAAGGATTTGGTGAAATGTGGGCGCATGACTTCATCCTTACGGATGTGATGCCCTAGGCCAGGGAGTTTGGCGCTCCACCTTGACGAGCATGGTCGGAGTCCGATATAGTCGGATTCCGATATGGCTTCCCACAAAAACCCTCCGTTATCGGCCGCGACCCTGCATATCCTTCTCGCGCTGGCTGGGGGAACCTGCACGGCTACGGCATCATTCAGGAAGTCGCTCGCAATTCGGGCGGTCACTACAGGCTGGGACCGGGCACGTTGTACGACAACCTGAAGAAGTTGATGGACGCGGGATTGGTCGCAGACGCGCCCAAAGCTGCACCTTCAAAACGCAAGTCTGCCACGGCAAGGAAGATGATCGGCGCTTCTACACCCTCACCAAGGAAGGGCGGGCCGCCTTGGCTATCGAGGTGGATCGACTGCAAAGCGTCGTAACCCAAGCCAGGTTACGTCTCCAGGAAGCGAGGTCAGCAAGAGCATGAACAGAGCTGTCTCACGCCTTGCCTATCGTCTGCTGCTCGGCCTGCATCCGGCTTCGTTTCAAAACGAATTTGGGGCCGAGATGCTTTGGATCTTCGACGAGGAATACCACCGGGGCGCAGTTCCTTACCTGCTCTTCGACGGAGCGATCTCTCTGCTCCGCCAGCGTTGCAGAATACAGCGTGACCCTGGACTGCTGTCCATTCGTTCCGGGGCAGTCATCAGCAATCCCGGGATAGGTCCGGTTCGTCTGCTCCAGGGCGGAATTACGGCCTCTGCGATTCTGTGCAGCTTTATGCTGCTTTTCAGCCGGCCCAGCCCCCTGGTTGTTTCCGTCCGATGGTCAGAACGGATGCCTTGCTACACCATTACGCTGCAAACGCCAACGCATATGACGGAAATCCGGAAGACTATGCCGTAGCGGCTGAAACAATCGGGTGGTCGTCTTGGTGCTTGAAGTTCGCAATCTGCATAAACGTTACTCTGGTATTCCTGCTCTGGACTCGGTTAGCTTTGTCGCGCGTGCGGGAGAGGTAACCGGCTACCTGGGCGCAAATGGTTCCGGCAAATCAACCACCATGAAGCTGGCCACGGGATTGATTGAACCCACTTCGGGGGAAATCCTGTTCGACGGGCGACCTATCAAGGGAAACCTGATGGCCTATCGGCAGCGGATGGGCTATGTTCCCGAAGAGCCGCACCTCTATACCCACCTGAGTGGTCTGGAATACCTGGTGATGGTGGCCCAGTTACGGAACATGGACCGCGAAGCCGCAAACGAGCGCATCCACGGGCTGCTCCGCCTCTTCGGAATATACGGTGACCGCGACGTAGCGATGTCGTCCTATTCAAAAGGTATGCGGCAGAAGATACTGCTCACGGCGGCCTTGATGCACAATCCAGACCTGATACTGCTTGATGAGCCGTTCTCCGGGCTCGATGTCGGGTCCTCGCTCATCTTGCGCAGCCTGATTCGAGAGCTGGCGGTACGGGGTAAGGTCGTGCTCTTCAGTTCGCATGAACTGGAAACGGTGGAACGCGTCTGCTCCCACGTGGTGATTCTGCATCGCGGCAAAGTGGTTGCCGATGACTCGATTGAACGGCTAAGAGTCCTGATGGCCGTGCCTACGCTGGAAGAGATATTTTCACAACTCGCCGTGGAACAAGACTCGGAAGCCATCTCACGAGAGATTGCAGACCTTATCCATGCATAGCGGCTGGGCCGTCGGAAAACTACAATTCCGCACTCTGTATCGCGTGTTCCTTCTACGGGTAGTCGACCTTGAACTGCTCTCTGCGGACGGCGACCCAACTAAATTGATTGGGCAGTTTGCCAGCATCTTCGCCACTTTCAGCTTCTGCCTCACTGCTCCAGTTCTGCTGATGAATGGTAACGGGCTGCAGATGACACAGGCATGGATGTTCGAGCATTTCTTTATTGAAACAGCAATGACTGCGGCCGGACTCATTGCCGTACTCAACTGGGATGCAGCCTTTCCGGACAAGCGAGATGTGCTGGTGCTGGCTCCGTTACCCGTGAAGAGAAGCACGCTGCTGCTGGCGAAGATTGCTGCCCTGTTCGCGGCCCCTGCTCTCGCGATCATCGCATTGAACATCTTCTCAGGCGTCCTTTGGCCGTTGATCTTCAGCTCCCCCAACGCCGGATTGGTTGGTGTGCTGCGGTCATGGCCCGCTTATTGGATCACCATCTTTGCGGCGGGAGCCTTCTTTGTGTTCTCGATTCTGGCGATACAGGGCCTAGGGGCCAATCTGCTGCCGCGGCAGCTCTTCCTTCGTCTGTCTGCTGTCTTGCAGGCGGGCAGCTTGTGCCTCTTACTGAGCGTTTACTTTCTGGAGCCATCGCTGGAATCGCCCGCGGCCCTTGCTTCCCCGCAAAATCAGCGGCTGCTGGAGTGGCTCCCCTCCTACTGGTTCCTTGCTCTCTTTAACCAACTCAATGGATCGATGCATCCCACGCTCGTTCCTTTGGCAAAACGGGCATGGATCGGTCTAGCTGTGTCTGCGTTCGGAGCTTGCGCGGCGTTGCTGGGGTGTTACTTCCGCTTGATGAGACAGATGGTCGAGCAACCCGACATCCTGCCCGGCACGCGATCCTTCGCGCGGCCGCCACGCTTCGGCAGCCCGCTCACCAACGCTATTACCCTCTTCAGTCTCCGGACTTTAATGCGAAGTCGCCAGCATCGCATGATCCTCAGCTTTTATCTCGGTATCGGGATCACAATTGTGGTCGTCTATGTGAAAACGACCCTTGGGGGATTTGGATCTGCAAGAGAAACCATCGGCAGCTCGTTCCTGCTGACAAGCATTCTGATGATGATCCTTACCGTCCTGGCATTCCGCGTCGTAGCTTCGATTCCGATTTCGCTTGCGGCGAACTGGATTGTCCGCATAACACAAATCCGGCCGGCTCCGGACTACCAGAAAGCTGTCCGCGTTTCGTGGCTCGCACTCGGGGTCTTGCCCGTCTTGCTCGTCATTGGCGGCTTCCTTCTTGCTGGCTTCCTTCTGGCCGCCTATCCCTGGCGCCCCGCATTAGGGCATTTGAGTGTGATGCTGTGCTTGGGAATCCTTCTGGTAGAACTTTGCCTGTATACATTTCCGAAGGTTCCCTTCACCTGCTCCTATCTGCCAGGTAAAGGACGAAGCCTTTTCGTCTTCTGGGTGTGCCTGATGCTGTTCCTACGCTTCCTGGATGAAGCAGCGGAACTTGAGAGCCGTATGTTGAGTCATGTGCTCAGCTGTATGTTCATGATTCTGATCGTGGCTTTTGCGGCGGCCGGCATGCGGTGGCTCAGTGAATTTCATACGACCCCGGCTCAGGATCTCTTGTTTGAAGACGAATCCGCCACTGAGATCACTGCCTTGAAGTTGACTTGATTTGCTTCCCCAATCCGGGTCATGCCACTATTCAGTGGCAACAATTTCATGACGGAACGCAATCCGCCGTATGCAGCAGAGCGCCTATCGCGCTCCCTCTTCGTCCTGGCATTCGGGGGAGCCCTGATCTTCCTCTACTTGCGAACTTTTCTCCTGCCCGCGACTCCTTTTGTTGGCGTAGGTGATCAGATTCTGTTCTTCGCTCGTGCGGCGCGGATGGCTCACGGGCAAGTCCTGTACCGGGACTTTTTTGAGCTCGTTCCTCCGGGCACTGACCTGCTCTATGCTGCCGCGTTTCGCCTCTTCGGTATTCACAGCTGGGTCATGCAGGCCTGGGGTATCGTTCTGGGGCTCGCTCTTTGTTGTGTCATCACGTGGATCGCCGGCAGGATACTCCGCGGCGCCCTGGTTCTGCTTCCGGCGCTGTTATTCCTCGTCTTCGACTTCAGTAGCGGGCTCGATCTGACGCACCACTGGTACAGCACTCTCGCCGCTCTGGCTGCGGCCGCTGTTCTTACCGGTGGCGCCAGCATGCAGCGCATCTTCGCCGCCGGCGCACTCTGTGGAATAGCGACCCTATTTACTCAGACTCAGGGTGCGCTGACCTTCATCGCTCTTGCCGTCTATCTGTTGTGGCTCAAGCGATCCGGAACCCAGAAGTCCACCAGCCTGATGCGGCTTGCAGCTCTGGCTGTGCCGTTCACGCTTATACTCTCTTGCGTCCTCGGATACTACGTCCACAAAGCGGGCTTTCGCACCATCTTCTTCGATCTCGTAGTGTTCCCACCAAAGTTTCTTTTGGGTGAGGTCAACTCGCCGCGAACGTATCTCCGTCAGCTTCCCCCGGTACACGGGCCGGCCGGCATCGTTCACCTGATCCCTTTTGTGTTTATTTATGCTCTTGTTCCTTATATCTATCTCCTCGGGCTTTACCAGCTGTGGCGCAAGCGCGAAGCACTGCCGGCGCCACTTCGAGAGCATCTGGTTCTTATCCATGGAGTCGGCCTCGCCTTGTTCCTGGCAGTCGCGAACGGGCCTAGATTCTTTCGTCTCTGTACCGTCGCTCCCCCCGCCATCCTCATCTGTGTCTGGCTCGTCAGCCAGCCGAATCCCACGCTTAGATGCGTCCGTATTCTGTTATGCCTTCTGGCTGGTGCCTTTGCATTATTGCTGCCGTTCAATCGTCAGACGCAATGGCACGCCAGCCTCAATCTGCCCATCGGCAGGACCGCTTTCAGCGACCCCCTTGTGTTCCATGAATTTCAATGGCTGGCGCAACGCACTCACCCATTCGAAACCTTCTTTAACAGCTCAGCTCTGTCTCTCTATCTCTCGTTGGAGAATCCGACCGCCTCCGAGTTTGTTAACTACGATGAGTACACCCGGCCGGAGCAGGTAGCCGCCATCGTCCAATCGCTCCAAAGCCATCCACCACATTTCGTCGTGTTGTACCCGGTAGGCGCTGGCCCCTCGAATGTTCACGACCACTCCCCGCCCTTCCGTCAATACATTTACAACCATTACCATTTGGCCCAAATTTTCTACTTGAACCAGAACGGTCGATACGAGGAACTGTGGGAAATTGGCAAAGCAAGGGGAAACTGAAGCCAGCTACAGCGTCTTTCTGTAGTGGACACAGCGATCAACCACTTCAAACTTCAACGATTCATGAACACGCTGGGAAAGGCTATTGGCGATCCAGGTATCGGAAGCCATCTCGACGCATCCCTGGCTACGCGCCCAATTCTCCGCGGCAGCCAGTAATTGTGTGCCCAAACCTCTTCTGCGGAAGTCTTCCCTCACCAACCATCCTTCTACGAAACCTACCCGATGGCGTGGGTCGCAGCCATCGGCATGCGAGCGCAAGCCCACTTCGAGAAAACCGGCGAGATCTCCGTCTGCTGCCTCTGCCACGAAGATCACTAACGGCAGCGTCGCGGCTGGCTTGCCGGAAAGAATCGGCATCACCTCTTGCTTATGTTCTTCCCAGGAAGCTTCCGGCCAAAGCGCTTCGCAGAGCCGCGAGACTTCCTCGGCATCTGACGGCACTCCAAGCCTGACCCGAATTTCGTCCACGCGATCATTCTAGTGGACTGTAACAGCTGATTCGGAGAAACCGCAGATCTCTCCACTACGCTACGCTCCGGTCGAGATGACAATTCTGCTTGAACCGACAAATTTGTCATCTCGACCGGAGCGTAACGTAGTGGAGAGATCTGCGGTTTCTCCCGGGACAGGTGGCGGGAGCGTGAATGCGATCGATGCCTCAGTAGGCGAATCGGCGTATGATTTTCCGTTGTGGCGGAGGAGGCGGAGATGAGGCGCGTGTCTACTCTACTTGCATTGGGTCTCGTGGTGAGCTTCGGATTTGCCAAGGACAAAACCAAAAACACTCTGCCGGCCTACGTCTTGCAGGCCCACACCGTGGCCGTCATCATCGACCCGGGCGCAGGTTTTTCGATGGACGGTCCACAGGCGAATCTGGCAGCGCAAAAAGACGTCGAGGAAGCACTTATGAAGTGGGGAAGGTTCCAACCTGTCTCGGACAAGGAAACTGCGGATTTGATCATTGTGCTGCGTAAAGGAGACGAACGTTTGACGGATGTGGCAGTCCCCGATCCGCGGCAGACAAACGGCGGAATTAGCCCTATCGACCGTGGCGGTTCGATTGGACCCCAGGGTGGTGGTCCCCGGTCAAATCTGCCGACCGAGCCTGGCGTTGGACCAAGCCAGCACGACCCCCGTCCGCCAACGGAGATCTTGGATGCGGAGGATTACTTTGCTGTTTTCAAAGGCGGCGAAAATCCCCGTAACGCGACCCCCGCGTGGAAATTCGTGGGCAGGGATGGCCTCAACCCGCAGACGGTCCCCGCTGTGGCCGCATTTAAAAAGGCCTTGGCCGTCGCAGAGAAGGCCCAGAAACCGTAAAGAACGACTCAGCCACGAGGCGCCTTCCGCTTATCTGTCCCGAAGGCTGCGAGGAAGGCGTCGGCGACGTGAATTTCGAGGTCTTTGGGACCCTTGCCGCCGGTCTTGCTTACGAACACGTGGCGATAGATCATGGGGCCGAGCAGCAGGGCAATGCCGATTTCCGGGTCGATGCCCGGCGGAGGTCGCCGCGCTTCTCTCCACGCTTGATCATGTTGTTTAAGGCCACCCGGGCCGGCTCGACGACCCGGGCCCGCCAGACCGCACCCATTGCCCGGTTGCGCGAGGCGTAGGCAATCAGGTGTGGCGTCATTTTTTCCCTCAACGCCTGGCGGTCGACGGCCGGCTGATACTGCAGCTGGGCGATGAGGTCGGCGCGCAAGTCGCCGGAGTCGAAGACCGGCGGCTCCTCATCGAGACCATGCAGGTAGCCCATCACTTCCAGAACCAGGGCATCCTTGTCCTGCCAGTGCTTGTAGATGGTGGCCTTGCTTACCCCTGACGTCTCGGCAATGGCATCCATGCTGGTGGCATCGATGCCCTGTTCTGAAAACAACTGCACCGCGGCATCCAACACTTTCTTATGGGCCTGCGCGCTTCTAGGTCTCGCCATCTGTTGCTCTATCCTACGCTTCAATCCTGCTGAACAGATAGGCGCCGGCGCTAAGAAAGACCGCGGCAATACACGCCAGCAGCGTGACGTCGAACGCCAGGCTGAAGTGCCAGGTATTGATGAGCGCGCCGCGCAGGCCGTCCACTCCGTACGCCAGCGGATCGAGCCTGGTAATGATGCTCATCGCGAGCGGCAGATTGGCCAGGGGAAAAAGCGCCCCCGATAGAAAGAAGATGGGCATGACCATGAAGTTCATGACCAATTGAAACCCCTGCATGTCCTTGATGACCGAGCCGATGGCGGTTCCCAGTGCGGCGAAGACGATGGCGATCATGGCCACGAAGAGAAAGGCGACAGGGATGGCAAACCAGCTATGCGGGCGGAAGCCGGCGATCAGGCAGATGACCAGGATCAGCGTGCCCTGGATGATCGCGACTGTGGCGCCGCCCAGCGTGCGCCCGATCATGATTTGCATGCGCGATACGGGAGCGACCAGCGTTTCTTTGAGGAAGCCGAACTGCCGATCCCAAAGCATGGCGATCCCGGAGAAGACGGAGCTAAAGAGCACCGTCATGCCGATGACGCCTGGGGCCATGAATTGCAGATAGCTGCCGTGGCCGGCCTGCCGGAAGACGGGACCGAGTCCGAAACCCAGCGCCAGCAGGTAGAGGCATGGCTGGCCGAGGGATACCACGATCTGTACCCGCGAGCGCACGTAGCGCTTCAGCTCCCGCAACCACAAGATATAAATCGCGCCCATTTCGATTTCCTCCTTGTCTCTGCTCTAGCGGCGTTGGAACATCTGCGCCATCTGCCGCAATCTGTCCTTTGAATCGGCACTTTCGTCGCGCAGCGAGGAACCGGTGAGCGCAAGGAACGCGGCTTCGAGCGATTCGGTACTGGTCTGTTCTTTCAACTCCGCCGAGGTGCCCTGGGCCACGATCGTTCCATGGTCCATGATGGCGATGCGATGGGCGACACGGTCGGCCTCATCCATGTAATGAGTGGTGAGGAACACGGTGGTCTTCTCCGTCTCGTTGAGGCGCTTGACGTGGGTCCAGAGCTGGTTGCGGCTCTGCGGGTCGAGACCGAGCGTGGGCTCGTCGAGAAAGAGAATTTTTGGGGTGTGCAGAAAGCCGCGGGCGATCTCGAGCCGCCGCTTCATGCCGCCGGAGAATGTCTTCACGTATGCGTCTTTGCGATCCCATAGTTCGAACAGCTTGAGCAATTCCTCAGTGCGTTGGGCCCGCACCTTGCGGGGGACGTGGTAGAGGACGCCATGGAGATCCATGTTTTCGTAAGCAGTCTGTTCGTTGTCGAGGCTGGGGTCCTGAAAAACGATGCCGAAGCGTTGACGGGCCAGCTTCTGCTTCACCGTGGGATCAAGCCCGTCGAGCTCAATGCGGCCGCTGGTGGGGCGCAACAGCGTGGTGAGCATCTTGATGGTGGTGGTTTTGCCGGCGCCGTTCGGTCCCAGAAAGGCGAATATCTCTCCCTGCGCGACGTCGAAGGTGATGTCATTGACGGCGGTGAAATCGCCGAACTTTTTGACCAGATGAGTGACGGAAATCATCCCAGGACTTCCCTCCTGTTTGCAGACAGGTCCCCGATATAGACAATACTGAACGGTTTAGTTATCCATTGTCAAGGTGCTGATGTTTCCCGGATCAACGCGAACTCGTTCAACTCACTCGTACTACGGCCACCGTCGCGTCATCGGTCTGGTTGCAGTGGGAAAACTTGTCCATCGATTGCATGATGGCGTCGACCATGTCATCAGCGGATTTCGCATCGCGTCCCGTGGCTGCAATTCGGAGGCCCTCTGTGCCCCACTCCCGTAGAGCGGGGTTTAACGCTTCGATGACCCCATCTGTGTAGGCAAGGATCAGGTCACCAGGGTGAAGCTGAACCGAACCTTCCTCGTAGGTCGAATCCGGAAACAGTCCTACCGGTGCACCACCGGTCTCAAGCCAAACAATCGAGCGATCCGGTCGAATAAGCATGGGAGGATTGTGGCCGGCATTCACGTAGTGCAGGGTGTGTGTTGCCCCGTCAAGCATGCCATAGAAAAGGGTGGCGTAGCGGGATGCCAGTGACGATCCATACACCTGACGATTCACTGCCTTGAGCGCTGCTGCCCTATTGGTTCCAGCGAATAGAGCCGCAGTGCGCAGCGAAGATTGGACGTTTGAGATCATCAAGGCTGCGGCGAGGCCCTTACCGGATGCATCCCCAACGGCGAACGCCAAGCGGTTCTCGGGGAGAGTCACGAAATCGTAAAAATCGCCGCCCACTTCTCCCACCTGCCGGCATCGTGCGCTGTAATCCAGGGTATCGATGCTTGGACCCCAGTGCTCGCAGGAATCTCTGCTGTACCTCGAATGCAGCCATCCACTCACTGGGGGGTTCCATCACCACTGCGCCTATCGACATCTCTGCACCTCTGTACTAATGTCGATCCGCAAGGCCCCAGTTCGACACCATGCGTTGGCATTTTTTTTTTGCGAATGGATGGCTCTGGATGTCGAGAAGCGGGCGGTTGATCCGACTCTCTTACAAAGGCGCAATAAAATTGGCGCTCATACGAGAGGAGAAGACGCTATGAAGTACATTTTGCTGATGACCGGCACGAAAGAAGGTGTGGATGCGTATAGGGCCTGGTCGGAGAAGGATATCCAGACTCACTTCGCACATTTGACCAGCCTCCAGAAGGATCTGAGCAAATCCGGAGAGTTTGTGGCCACGGAAGGCTTAGGCATGCCTCAACAGGCCAAGGTGGTGCGGGCGGGGAAGGATCATGCGCCGATCACGGATGGCGTGTTTCCCGAGGCAAAGGAATTTGTCCTGGGCTACTGGATTGTCGACGTCGACACTGCGGAACGAGCCTATGAGATTGCGGCCCGCATATCGGGGGGCCCTGGCCCCGGGGGGACACAATTGAGCATGCCCATCGAAGTGCGGCAAATCATGAGTCGAGTTTCTGAGGAATTGCCGTGACCGAGAGGTTGCTGGATTACGGTTCCGAGCATCTGTTGCGCGAACTCGCGCCGCAGGTGCTCGGCGTCGTCATTCGCCGCTTCCATGATTTCGCCGACGCCGAAGACGCCGTCCAGGAGGCATTGCTAGCAGCGGCGCTTCAGTGGCCCAAAGAAGGCCTCCCTGACAATCCTCGCGCCTGGCTTATCCAGGTTGCTTCCCGCCGCATGACCGATCACCTGAGAAGCGAGCTCGCCCGCCGCCGCCGGGAAACTGCCGTGGCCATGGAACTTGATTATTTGGCGCCCGTGGCCGAAATCGACAGTCATGTCGAGCAGGATGACACGCTCATTTTGCTCTTCATGTGCTGTCATCCCGCCCTGAGCGGGCCATCGGCAATTGCTCTCACCCTGCGGGCCGTGGGCGGCTTAACCACGGCGGAGATCGCGAACGCCTTCCTGGTGCCTGAGGCGACCATGGCACAGCGCATCAGCCGGGCTAAACAAAGCATCAAGTCTTCCGGAACACCTTTCCGATTGCCGACCGATCAAGAGCGAACGCAACGGCTCGGCGCCGTGCTGCATGTGCTGTACCTGATCTTCAACGAGGGTTATGTCGCGAGTGTCGGACCGCAAGTGCAGCGGCTGGAGTTATCGGGCGAGGCAATCCGGTTGACGCGGGCCCTGCACAATTTGCTTCCCGACGACGGTGAAGTCGGCGGATTGCTGGCGCTCATGTTGCTGACCAACGCGCGCCGCAAGGCCCGAACCGGACCCAACGAGGAATTGATCCCCCTGGCTAAACAGGATCGAACTCTGTGGGACCAGGGGGAGATCTCCGAAGGCGTCGCGCTCATCACCGCGACCCTTGCGAAAGGGTCGATCAGCGCCTATCAGCTACAGGCCGCCATTGCCGCCGTTCATGTCGAAGCGGCCCGAGCTGAGGACACTGACTGGCCGCAGATCCTGGCGCTGTATGAACTCTTGAAACACATGTCCGAACAATCCCATGGTGATGCTCAACCATGCGATTGCGACGGCCATGGTCCGGGGCCCGTCGGAAGGCCTCAAGCTGCTGACTGTGCTGGACCAGGACGGACGGCTGACGGGCCATCATCGGCTCGATGCTGTTCGTGCTTACCTGCTGGAGATATCCGGTGACTGTTCAGGCGCGATCGCTCATTACCGAATGGCCGCAGAACGGACGACGAGCCTCCCGGAACGGAACTACCTCCTGACTCAGGTTGGCCGGCTTCAAGAGACTGGGTGAGAACCCCAAGGAAAACCGCAGGGTTGGCGTGCCGGAATCTTCGATTTACCCACGGACAGGGGTGCCCCATATCTCGCTCGTTTTTCGCGAGATGTGGGATACCACAGCTCTCGGACCCTAGGTTTTCGACTCTCAATAGGCAAATGAAGATTAAGCGTCGTCGCCCACCCTGCTGTCCGTGGGTGCGTCGAAATCCTAAATCTGGGAGCAAACAGCCTAAGGCTTTCCTGACCCGAGGGGCCGCAATCGACAGTCATGTTGAAACAGCTCCGTCCGGGTTGACCCGTCTACCTTGTAAGGGCTATAACGTTGCGGGGTTGCGAGCTGCCTGCACGAGAAGACTGGACAGGAGGGTGGACAATGATTCCGCCGGCCTTTGAATATCTCAGACCGAAGACAATTCCCGAGGCTCTCGCTTTTCTCGCAGCAGTATGGAGACGACGCCAAGATTTTGAGCGGCGGGCAAAGCCTCATCCCCATGATGAAGTTCCGGCTGGCTCGGCCGGGCTACCTCATCGACATCAACCGGATCCCCGGATTGTCCTACATCAAGGAAGAGGGCGGCTACCTAAAGATCGGCGGACTCACGCGAGAAGCCGAATTGGAAGGCTCTCCACTGATTCACGCGAATTATCCGATTATCCTCGACACTGCCCGTGTGATTGCGGATCCCCAAGTGCGGAATATGGCAACGCTGGCGGGCAATTTGGCGCATGGCGACCCGGCCAACGATCATCCAGCTACGATGCTGG
Source organism: uncultured Acidobacteriaceae bacterium (assembly GCA_963757515.1). GTDB lineage: Bacteria > Acidobacteriota > Terriglobia > Terriglobales > Acidobacteriaceae > PALSA-350. The sequence continues at coordinate 360,725 of CAVWRV010000006.1, forward strand.
CGCTGGGCGCACAGGTGGTGGCCGTCGGGCCGCAGGGCGAGAGAGTGCTACCCATCGAAAGCTTTTTTGTGACCCTGTTTACGACCGAGCTTCAGCCATGGCGAGATCGTCAGCGAGATTCGCATTCCCGTGCCCCCAGCGCGCAGCGGAGGCGCTTATCTGAAGCTGGAGAGGAAGGTCGGCGACTTCGCCACCGCCGGAGTGGCCGCGCAATTGACCGTGGATAGCGGCGGAATCTGCCAACGAGCCGGCATCGGACTAACCAACGTCGGCGCGACACCGGTGAAGGCCGTCAAGGCGGAGGAGTCTTTGCGGGGAAAGAAGCTGGATGAAGCCAGCATCGCGCAGGCAGCGGAGCTGGCGGCCGGCGAAGCCCAACCCAGCTCTGATCTGCGCGGGCCCGCGGAATACAAGCGTGGCTTAGTGAAGGAATTGACCAAGCGCGCGCTGGCTCGCGCGTTCGAACGTACCGGCAAGTAGAGATTCGGAGGCCGCGAGATGGCGAAAAAGCAATTGATTCAAGTCAAAGTGAACGGTCGCGATCGCGAGGCCCAGGTGGAGCCCAGATTGTTGCTGGTCCACTTCATCCGCGGGATTCCAGGACTGACGGGCACGCACGTCGGTTGCGACACCACCCATTGCGGGGCCTGTACCGTTCTGCTTGATGGAAAGACGGTCAAATCCTGCACCATGTTTGCCGTGCAGGCCGATGGCTGCGAAGTGCTCACCGTGGAAGGCTTGATGCAGAACGGCAAGCTCCATCCGCTGCAGGAAGGGTTCAAGCAGGAGCATGGTCTGCAATGCGGCTTCTGCACCCCGGGCATGCTGATGTCGTCCTATGCCCTGCTGGGCAAAAATAAAAATCCCAGCGAGGAAGAGATTCGCTGGGGAATTTCCGGCAATCTGTGCCGTTGTACCGGTTACCAGAACATCGTGAAGGCGGTACAGTATGCCGCCGCCAAGATGGAGCAAGGAGACAAAGATGGTCTACCAAACATCGCCTGAGATCGGTGGCATGGGCCACCCCATCAAGCGCAAGGAAGATCTACGCTTCATCCAGGGCAAGGGTAACTATGTAGACGATGTAAACCTGCCCGATATGGTCTACGGACACATGGTGCGCAGTCCTTACGCCCATGCCCGCCTCAAGAGCGTGAACACGGAGAAGGCCAAACAGCTGCCGGGTGTTCTGGCCGTGATCACCGGCGAGGACCTGGCCAAAGCCAACCTGGCCTGGATGCCTACCCTCTTCTTCGACAAGCAAATGGTGTTGGCGACCGGTAAGGTACTGTTTCAGTCGCAGGAAGTAGCCTTCGTGGTTGCCGAGGATCAGTACACCGCCGCGGACGCCGCCGAGTTAGTGGAAGTGGAGTATGAAGAACTGCCGGTGTTGGTCGATCCCCACAAGGCGCTCGATCCCGAATCACCCATCCTGCGCGAGGACCGCGAGGAAAAAACCAACCACATCTTTCACTGGGAGGTGGGCGACAGGGCGGCCACGGACAAGGTTTTCGAGCAAGCGGAAGTCAAGGCCAAGGTGCATGCGGTTTTCCAGCGCTGCCATCCGGCGCCGCTCGAAACCTGCGGCTGCGTCGCCGACCACAATACCGCGACCGGACGGCTCACCATCTATCTCACCTCGCAGGCTCCCCACGCGCATCGAACGCTCTTCGCGCTGGTCGGCGGCATTCCCGAAAACAACATCCGTGTTATTTCGCCCGACATCGGCGGCGGCTTTGGCAACAAGGTTCCCATTTATCCCGGGTATGTCTGCGCGGTCGTCGCGTCGCTGACCCTCGGACGGCCGGTGAAATGGATTGAAACGCGTTCGGAGAATCTCCAGTCCACCGGCTTCGCGCGCGATTACCACATGACGGCGGAGCTTGCCGCCACCCAGAACGGCAAAATCCAGGCCATGCGGGTCAAGACTCTGGCTGACCATGGAGCCTTCAACGCAGCTGCCCAGCCCACCAAGTTTCCCGCCGGTTTGTTCAGCATCTGCACCGGCGCCTACGACTACCCCACTGCTTTTTGCGAAGTGGATGGGGTTTACACCAACAAGGCGCCCGGTGGAATCGCCTATCGCTGTTCGTTCCGGGTGACCGAGGCTGCGTATCTCATCGAGAGAGCGGTCGATGTTCTGGCCCAGGAGTTGAAGGTCGATCCGGTCGAGTTGCGGCGGAAAAACTTCATCCCCCCGGAGAAGTTTCCGTATAAGTCGCCGCTTGGCTGGTCCTATGACAGCGGAGACTACGATGCCGCGATGAAAGTAGCGCTCGACATCGTCGGCTACGATGCGCTGCGGAAGGAGCAGGCGGAGAAGCGCAAGAAGGGCGAGTTGATGGGCATCGGCATTTCCAGCTTCGTCGAAGTGGTGGGCGCCGGGCCTGCCCATACCTTCGACATTGCCGGCATCAAGATGTTCGACAGCGCCGAGATTCGCGTTCATCCCACCGGCAAAGCTATGTGCCGCATGGGAACCAAGAGCCAGGGCCAGGGGCATGAGACGACCTATGCCCAGATTGTCGCCCAGGAGTTGGGTATCCCGGCAGCCGATGTGACGGTAGAGGAAGGCGACACCGACACCGCTCCCTATGGTTTGGGAACCTACGCCAGCCGCAGCACACCGGTCTCTGGCGCGGCCACAGCCATGGCGGCGCGTAAGATCCGCGACAAGGGCAAGAAGATCGCCGCGCATCTGCTGGAATGCAGTGAGGAGGATCTGGAATGGGAGCCGGGCAAGTTTTTCGTCAAAGGCGCGCCCAGCAAATCCAAGACCATCCAGGACATTGCGTTCGCCGCCTACACCAACATGCCGGCGGGCATGGAAGCCGGCCTGGAAGCGGTGGATTATTACGATCCGCCCAATCTCACCTTCCCTTTCGGCACCTACATCTGCGTCGTGGATATCGACAAAGGCACAGGCGAGGTCAAGGTTCGCCGTTTTGTGGCGGTGGACGATTGCGGCAACATCATCAATCCCATGATTGTGGAAGGCCAGATCCATGGCGGATTGACCGAGGGCCTGGCCATCGCCTTCATGCAGCAGATCGACTACGACGAGAACGGCAACGTGCAGGGAGGAAGTTTTATGGACTACCTGTTGCCGACGGCGGTCGAGACCCCGGTCTGGGAGACAGGCAAGACCTGCACCCCTTCGCCGCACCATCCGTTCGGCGCCAAGGGCGTGGGCGAGTCGCCCAACGTGGGCTCTCCCGCAGCCTTCGTCAACGCCGTGGTGGACGCGCTCTCCCACTTGGGGGTGAAGCACATCGATATGCCGATCGCTCCCTGGAAGGTGTGGAACATCCTCCAGGAGAAAGGCGTGGTCGCGTAGCTATGGCGATACAGATCGAAAAGACCTTTCAGGTCAAAGAGCCGATCGAGAAAGTTTGGAGTCTGCTCAGCGATCCACGGAGAGTTGCCGCCTGTGTGCCGGGGGCAAAGATTACCGAGCAGGTGGACGAGAAGACTTACAAAGGCACGATCAGCGTGAAGGTGGGCCCCAGCGCAACCGACTACAAGGGGGAGCTGGAGATCGTTCGTCTGGACCCGCAGAACCACGAGCTCGAAATTCTCGGCAAAGGGCAGGACGTACGAGGCCGCGGCAGCGCGTCGATGAAGATGACGGGCAAACTGCGTGGGCTCGAGGATGGCGGCACGGAGGTCACAAGCGTTTCCGAGGTCAATGTCGTGGGCATCCTGGCCCAGATGGGATCGCGCGTGATCAGCGAAGTTTCGAACATCATGTTTGCGCAATTCATCAAGAACTTCCAGGCACAGCTGCAACAACCTGCGGATGCAGCCGCGGCTGAGGCCAAGCCCATCAGCGCCGCTTCCCTGGCGTGGGAGGCGGCAAAAGGAGTCTTTCACCGCGAACCCTGAAGTCTGCGGGACCGAACTATCATGCCAGCCTCACCTGCCCAGCCTGAGGAGAGTCTCCAGAGATCCGGATGCTCTCATGCGAAGCTTCGAGCGGCTGGGTTACATCGCGGACCGCTCCCTGGCCACCGCGGTTTATCTCATCACCCGACTACGCAAGCCGCTTTTGATCGAGGGTCACGCTGGTCTGGGGAAGACGGAAGTGGCCAAGATTCTGGCCGCGATGCTGGGGACCCAACTCATCCGGCTGCAGTGCTATGAAGGGCTGGACGTCAGCTCCTCCGTCTACGAATGGAATTATCAGAAACAGTTACTGGCCATCAAGATCCAGGAAGGAACCGGGCAGACGGTTGAAGAGAAAGAGAGACACATCTTCAGCCGCGAGTTTCTTGCTGGAGCGGCCGCTGCTCAAATCCATCCTTGCTCAAGACGCTTCGCCGGTGCTGCTGATCGACGAGATCGACCGCGCAGATGAGGCATTCGAGGCCTTTCTTCTCGAACTGCTCTCCGATTTCCAGATCAGCGTTCCTGAGATGGGCACCATCCAGGCCAGGCACATCCCTTATGTCATTCTCACCTCGAATCGCACCCGGGAACTGAGCGACGCCCTGAAGCGCCGGTGCCTCTATCACTGGATCGACTATCCGAGCTTCGAGAAAGAGATGAGAATTGTGCGCGCCAGGCTGCCCGGCATCGAAGAGGAGCTGGGCATGCAAGTGGTGCGGTACGTTCAGGCAACGCGCGCTATTGGATCTGGCCAAGCCCCCCGGAGTGGCGGAGACTTTGGACTGCGCTCAGGCCGTGGTCTCTCTGGGAAGCCAACGTCTGGATGCGCAAGTGATTGAGGAAACGATGGGCTGCGTGGCGAAATCCATGGAAGATGTCACCAAACTCAAGGCAGGGGATCGATAAGCTCCTCCCCCAGGCTCTTTAAGGCGGGAGGGCACGATGCGTCAGGAACAATCCGAGCGTCTGGCTGCCTCCATCGTAGAATTCTGCCGCTTCACCAGAACGCACGGCCTATCCAACAACCTGCTTAGACGCTCACGGCGCTCGAAGCAGCCAAAACGATCGACGCCGAAAACCAGGAAACCTTCGCCTTCGTCTTGCAGGCGGCGCTGTGCTCCTCCAAGGAGGAATGGGAATTGTTTCCCCAGCTTTTCAGGCCTTCTGGAGCGAATCGCGATCCCGGCCGCGAGCTGCTTCCGGGGAGCGCAAGGGACCTCCGAAGGGCGGCACGCAAGGGACAGGAAGCCGGCTCTACGGTGTTCCTCGATCAATCCGCAGTGCTGCGCAGCGCGACGACGGCGAAGGCAGAGCGGTTTATGGCGCGAGCGCGCAGCAGCGGCTGAAGAAGGTGGATTTCTCCGAAGTGCCACGGGACGACCTGGCTGCTCTGGAAGAGCTTTCCCTACGCCTTTTACGGCGGATGAGCCAGCGGCTCTCGCGAAGACTCGTCAACAGCAATCTCGCCGGCCGCATCGATCTCCGCAGAAGCATTCGGCGAAGCATCGCCTATGGCGGCGAGCCCATCGTCCTGGCTTACAAAGGCAAGAAACCAAGAAAGAACAAGCTGGTAGTTCTTCTCGACATCAGCGGCTCGATGAATTTCTACAGCCTGTTCCTGTTGCGGTTTGCCTACGCCCTGCAGGCGCATTTTCAGCGTGTGGACACGTTTTTGTTCAGCACCCATGTGGTCGAGATCAGCGACCTGCTGCGCACCCGGCAACTGGCGGAGGCCCTGCGGCGGCTCTCGCAGCAGGCAATGGGCTGGTCTGGCGGCACAAAAATCGGCGAGTCGCTCCGGCAATTTAACCAGCGCTACGCAAGAAAGCTGCTCTCGCGCGACACGACCTTCATCATTCTGAGTGACGGTTGGGATACCGGAGAGCCGGAAGTGCTGGCGTCACAATTGCGAGCGGCCAGGCGCCGGGCGCAAAGAATTCTCTGGCTGAATCCGCTGCTGGGACTCAAGGATTATCGGCCCATCACCCGAGGCATGGCTGCCGCGCTCCCTCATGTGGACGTCTTTGCTCCGGCGCATAATCTGGAGAGCCTGCTGGCTCTGGAGAGGTACCTTGTCAGAAGGTGATACGATCAATTCCTGAATAAGGCGAACGAGCTACTCGCAAAAGGCGAATCCTTCGCCGTGGCCGTGGTGGTGCGCTATCTCTCGCCGATCTCGGGCAAACCCGGCGACAAGGCGATTATTTTTGCCGACGGCACAGTTTGGGGTTGGATCGGCGGCGGTTGCGCGCAGCCGGTGGTGATCAAAGAGGCGATCAAGGCTCTCGAGGACGGTCAACCACGGTTGATTCGCATCAGCCCAACATCCTCCTCCGAGGAGGGCATCGTGGACTACAACATGACCTGCCACAGCGGCGGCACGCTGGACATATATATTGAGCCTGTCCTTCCCAAGCCGCATATTTTGATTCTGGGCCGCTCTCCGGTTGGGCAAACGTTGGCCAAGCTCGGCAAGGCCATCAGCTACACGGTTTCCGTCGCCGCTCCGCAGGCGGACCGGGCAGAGTTATCCGGAAGCGGATTGGGTGCAGGCAGATCTGAATCTGGGCCGGCTCAAGATTGGTCCGCAGACTTTCATTGTTGTCTCCACGCAGGGAGAGTGCGACGAGGAGGCGCTGGAACAAGCGCTGCGGACAGACGCTTCGTATGTGGCGTTCGTGGCCAGCAAAGCGAAGGCGGCCAAGGTTCTTCAAAATCTGGGCGAACGAGGGATAGGCGCGGAAAGGTTGAATCAAGTGCGGGCGCCGGCAGGGATGAGCATTCCGACCGGTTCGCCAGAGGAAATCGCGGTCAGCATACTGGCCGAGATTGTCCAGTGGAACCGGAGCAGGACGGCAGAGCATGGGGACATGCCGCTGTTGCCCGCGCAGACGCAGGAGGTTAAAGATCCGGTCTGCGGTATGACTGTGGGCATTGGCGCAGCGAAGTACACAGTCGGAGTTTGACGGCAAATCGTTCTACTTCTGTTGCGCTGGCTGCAAGCAGAAATTCGACCGGCAACCGGACAAGTATGTGATGGCGAACCTTTCCCTGTGAGAATGCGTATTTCCGCCTGAGCCAGGTCGACCTGAGGCATCCGAATCACTCTGGCGCAGGAGTGGGAGTTCGCAGGCGGGACTTGGGGCGCGTTAAAATCCTGGCTTAAGCAGAGCGGTTCATGAAACGCGCAGGCGCAATTCTCGGCTCAGTGATCTTTCTGGTGATAGCTCCCGGGACGCTTGCCGTTTATCTACCCTGGGCGATTTGTCATTGGCGCTTCGCCCCGCCACTGCTCGGCTTTTTCCCTTTCCGCATCATCGGCGCGGTGATGATTACCGCCGGGCTTCCCGTCCTGCTTGATTCCTTTGCTCGTTTTGCCATACAGGGGCTGGGGACGCCCGCGCCCGTCGCTCCCCCGCAGCGGCTGGTGGTTACCGGACTCTATCGCTACGTGCGCAACCCGATGTATGTTGCCGTTTCGTTGTTGCTGTTCGGCCAGGGACTGCTCTTCGGCAGCGTCCGCCTGCTGGAGTACGGGGTTGTTGTTTGGCTGGCGTTTTTCGCTTTCGTTGTTCTTTATGAAGAGCCTGCGCTGCGGGGAAAATTCGGCGAAGGAATACGAGGAATTCTGCGCTCGCGTCCCCCGCTGGGTTCCCCGCCTGAAACCCGTTGCGCCCTGGACTTGAGCTTTCGCAGTGGCCATCTCATAGATCGTGGCCGCATTACCTTAGTGTGTTGTCGGTGTTGCCCTGGAGTGGAATACTGAGGTTCAGGCACGTAAGAGCTCAGCAGGCCCTCCAGTTTTCCCTGGAGGGTTTCTTTTTGTTCCATCCGTAACGTTTCCAACGAATCCATCGCACGGGGCAGAAATTCTCGATCGCCGATTATCCTCAGAAGACGAGCCATTCTCTGCCGATATTGCTATTCAGGGATAGCTAAAGGGAGTCGGCGAAATCCTAAGGCCATGGAAGGGATGCTCAGACCATGCAGATCGAGGGGCAGAAAGATGAGGCAGCCAGGCTGCCCTGGGCCCATCTCCGGATTCCTCCGTTTCCTCAAATCGCCATCCGAATCCTGCAGTTGACCAATAACGAAATTGCACCCATGCGTCAGCTTAGTACCTTGATTTCTTCCGAGCCGGCGTTTTCCAGCGAAGTTCTCACCATCGCGAATTCTGCACTGTACGCCAGGCGCTTTCCTATCACCAGCGTCCTTCAGGCCATCGCCGTGCTTGGCACTGACAGCCTCAAGGGCCTTTGTCTTACCGTCGGCGTGAGAGCTTACCTTGGCGACGCACTCAATCACCAGTCGTTGCGGGCCATTTGGCGCCACAGTCTGGCTTGTGGATTGGTAGCCTATCGGCTAGCCCAAGCAGGTTCGATGGATAAAGAAGCCGCGTATACCGCCGGCATTATGCATGATATCGGCCGGCTGGCGCTGGCCGTTATCTCCCCCAAGGCCTACGCGGCCTTATTAGAGACGCATAGCGGATCTGCCGCCAGCGCCCTCCAGGCAGAGCGCGAATTGTTCGGATTTGATCATTGTGAGGCAGGACGGCATCTCGTAGCAGACTGGAAATTGCCAGCCTACTTCAAGGCCGTTGTCTCCGATCATCATTCGCCCAGGCGGAAGCGAGACCCCTGGCAGATGCCCGATTTGATCAACGTGAGTTGCAGAATCGCGGATGCCGTAGGCTTCTCGGTATTTCCTGGCTGCGAAGTTATCCCCTATGGGGAGCTGCTGGACGAACTCCCGGATCGGGAACGCAAGACGTTTTGCGCCGACGTTGAATTGCTTGCTTTTGAGGTCTCCAGCAAGATCAACGCAGCAGAGGTTGTTTGATTTGGTAGCGTCGGGCCAGGGCTATCTCTCCGATCGTGTGTCCCGGAATTGGACAGTGTGTCCAACCGTGGGCCGGCAAAGCCGGTGGTCAACTGGTTCTCTCCCCTGATAAGGGCTAATAGCGATAAGGGCTAATCGCATAACAAAATTGTCATACCGACCGTAGCGTAGTGGAGGGACCTGCTGTTTCTCTTTCCAAGTTCTCACCCCGACTTTGAAGCATCCACCTCGACCTGCGATTCGTGGCTGGCAATGAACTTCCGTTGCCCCGCCCCCGGCTGACACCATGGTATGTTTATGCCACTCCTGCGGGCAGCCTTCTGCCGCTGCGGGAAACCCATGGCGGATGCGCCCATATACTTTGCTCCAGTGCGCGTCGCCCCTGTAAAAGGAGCGTCTGCATGGCTCGATTGAGTGGCCTGCTTCGACACATACTTGAGGCTGCTTGCTTCACCCTGTTTGCCTGCCTCATTCTATGCGGCTTCGCCCATGCCGCTGAACCTCTACTTCTGCGCAATCCTTCGCTTAGCCGGGACAAGATCGCGTTTCTTTACGCCGATGATGTGTGGACGGTTTCGCGCGAGGGCGGTGAAGCGCGGCGATTGACGTCGGTCAATTCCGTGGTCGATGGACCCTACTTTTCTCCCGACGGAACGCAGATCGTCTATTCGACCCGGGAGCAGGGACTCACGGACGTGTACGTGGTGAATGCAGAGGGTGGCGTGCCCCGGCGGCTTACCTGGGAGCCGACCGGCAACTATGCCGCAGGCTGGACCGCGGACGGAAAGGATGTTCTTTTCGCGTCGATGCATGCCAGCTACTCAGACTTCTTCCGCCTGTTTCGCACCCATGCCGACGGCACCGGCACGCCCGTAGTCCTGCCCCTGCCGAGCGCAGTGACAGGTACCTTTTCCGCCGATGGAAATACGCTGGCATACGTGCCCGTTATGCAATGGCAAGCGGCGTGGAAACGCTACCGCGGCGGCCAGACCACCCCGGTGTGGCTGGTGGATATGAAGACCCTCGACCTGGTGAAAGTTCCCCGCCAGAACTCGAACGACTCCAGCCCGGTTTGGGAAGGCAATACGGTTTACTTCCTTTCGGACCGCAATGGCCCGGTCACTCTGTTCAGCTACGATGCAAAAACAAAAGCGGTGGAACAGGTGATCGAGAATCACGGCTACGATCTGAAGACCGTCGCGGCGGGCCCGGGCGCTCTCGTCTATGAGCAGTTCGGTTCGTTACACCTTTATGACCTGGCCACGCGTCAGGAGCACACGGTACCGATTACCATCCATGGAGACCTGCCGTCCCTGACTCCGCATCTTGCCAAAATCCCCGCCAACGAGACGCAGAACGTCGACATTTCCCCGACCGGGGTGCGCGTTGTGGTGGAGGCGCACGGCGACATCTTTACTCTGCCGGCGGAAAAGGGCGACACGCGCAACCTTACCAAGACGCCGGGCTCTGCTGAGCGCGACCCGGCATGGTCGCCTGACGGCAAATCCGTCGCCTACTTCAGCGATGCCTCCGGCGAGTACCAACTCTACATTCGCGACCAGGATGGGCTGCAGCCGCCCAAGGTGATCGATCTCGGCCCCGACCCGTCTTTCTTTTATAGCCCGCGCTGGTCGCCCGACTCCAAGCACATCGCCTTCTCCGACAAGCATCTGCGTCTCTGGTACGTGGACGCAGCCGGGGGCAAGCCAGTGAAAATTGACACCGGCCTGCGGGGTGGCTTCGGCCCTTCGACCGAGCTTTCCTGGTCTCCTGACTCGCAATGGATCGCCTACACGCGCGATCTGGAGAACCAGCTGCACGCGATTTTCTTCTATTCGCTGGCCACCCACACCTCTACGCAGATTACGGATGGCATGAGCAATGCCGCGCATCCGGTTTTCGACCCGAGCGGCAAGTACGTCTACTTCATGGCTTCGACGAATAACGGCCCTTCCGATGCCGGGATCGACCTTTCGTCGCTCGACCGCGCCACCAACAGCAGCGCCTACGTGATTGTTCTGGCCCGCGATGGCGCCTCACCGGTGCCCCCCGAGAGCGACGAAGAGAACAAGAAGAAAGACGAGGACAAGGACAAGAAAGAAGCAGACAAGAAGGACGATCAGAAGGACGCCGATAAGAGTTCTGCCGCAGCCAAGGAAGACGAGGCCAAGAAGAAGGAAGACGAGAAGCCTAAGCCCACGGTCATCGATCTGGCGGGAATCGGCAACCGCATCCTCTCCCTGCCCATCCCGGCCCGTAACTATGTCGATCTTTCCGTAGGCAAGACCGGAGTGCTCTTTCTCGCAGAAGGGGACGCGGTTGGCCGCGCCTCTTCAGAAGATGGGCCGCCGATACGCTGCCTGTGGCGCTTCACGACCGAAAAGCGCAAGACCGAACAGATCCTCAGTGGGCTGACCGGCTATTCCATTTCTTTTAACGGCGAAAAGCTCTTTTACACCCGCGGCGACAACTGGTTTCTCGCTCCCATTGCCGATCTCAAAACCGACTCGCCCGACGCTCCCCAGGGTAAACCCGTGAACAACGGCGGCATGATGGCCACCATCGACCCGCACGCCGAGTGGCAGCAGATGTACCGCGAGACCTGGCATATCGAACGGGACTTCTTCTACGATCCGCAAGTGCATGGGCTCGACCTTCAGAAGATTGAAGCAAAATACAAGCCCTATCTTGATGGGCTCGCGTCGCGAGAGGAATTTACCTATCTGTCGATCGAGATGCTGGGTGAGATCCAGGTGGGCCACATGTTCGTGCACGGCCCTGAAGAACCAAAAAACACGCCCAAACCCGGGCTGCTGGGAGCGGACTACACCGTCGAAAGCAACCGCTACAGGTTCGCGAAAATCTATAACGGACAAAATTGGACGCCCTCGCTCACCGCGCCCCTTACGGTGCCGGGCATCAACATCGTGGAAGGCGAGTATCTGTTAGCGGTCAACGGCCGCGAGTTGCACGCGACCGACAACCTCCACAGCTTTTTCGACGGCGCCGCCGGCAAGCAGACTGTGTTGCGCGTTGGTCCCAAGCCGGACGGCAGTGATGGGCGCGACGTCACGGTGGTGCCGGTAGATTCCGAACACGGCCTGCGCAACATCGACTGGATCGAGTCAAACCGGCGCAAGGTCGATCAACTCTCGGGGGGGAAGGTCGCATACATCTATATGCCGAATACCGGCGGCGCCGGGTACTCAAACTTCAATCGCTACTTCTACGCGCAGCTCGATAAGCAGGCTCTCGTACTCGATGAGCGCTACAACGAGGGAGGGTTTATCGCCGACTACGTGGTGAATGTGCTCAGTCAGAAGCTGCTCAGTGGCGCGATCGAGCGAGACGGTAAGCCAGTTCACGATCCTGAGGGCGCTATTTTTGGACCGAAAGCGATGATCATCAATCAATCGGCCGGATCAGGCGGCGATGCGATGCCCTGGTATTTTCGCAAAGCGAACCTGGGTCCGCTGGTGGGCGTAAATACTTGGGGCGGCCTGGTGGGAATTGGTGGTTACCCCACCCTGATCGACGGCGGCAGAGTCACCGCGCCTCGCTACGCGATCTATGGCCTGAACGGGACATGGGAGGTGGAAGGCCACGGCATTGCTCCCGATGTTGAAGTGGAGGAGTTACCCAAAGATGTGGCCGCAGGCCACGACGTGCAGCTCGAACGCGCGGTTTCGATTGTGATGGAGCAACTGAAGGAGCATCCCGTGCCTACTCCTGCGATCCCACCTTATCCTAACTACCACAAGCAGGACGGCCTGGGTCGATGAGATAAATCGACCAACATGGCCACCTTCAATCATAAGAAACAAGCCCCCCAGCTGCTAAAGAACGTACCTGCACGAAGGGCGCGGCTTTCAGCGCATAAGCGCTAACTTGATTTGGGATGTTTTTCGTCAAAACTCCCACAAAATCGTCATCCTGAGCGGAGCGCCTCACAGATTTATCGCGTGACACAGCGCTTGGTGGCGCGGAGTCGAAGAGCCTGTCCCGAGCGTAGCCGAGGGAACCCCGAAGGTGCTTATCTTGCCAATGCTGTTCGGAGCTTTTCAACCACCGAAGCCCGACCAGCATCTTCTCGGATTTCTGCCACGCAGCGCTGGACAAGGCCGCGTGTGCGGCTCTCCGTAAAGAGAGCCGCATGAAGTTCGTCAACGCCATCAAGCTCAACAGGAAATCGTCCCCATCAGATTCCAAACAATTCAGGCCACGCTGCTGATGGCTAGAACAGACGCGGCCAGCTCGGTAAGGTGCTGCAGGTCAGAGGAAGAAAGGTCGCGGCTTTGGGCCCAGGCGACGCCGATGACGGCCTTAACTGTTCCGTCAGCGGCGGCGACCGGGAGAGCAACGGCGGCCTGCGCATCGACCGCGCGCGCTCCGGGACGCACGGCGGCCGAAGGATCATCTTTAAGGCTGCAGGTGGAAATGGGCTGACGAGTGACGAGCGCCTGGCCGGCCATTCCCTTGCCCCAGGGAACCCACGTAACCACCTCGCACACCTTGGGCGGGATGTTATGCGCAGCAGTGAGGCGCAGGCCGCCGTGCTCGTCGCCGGCGCGTACTTCGTAGCGGTGCACAGTACCGGCAACGGCGCCGGAACTGCGAAGGTAATCCTCAAGCCAGAGCTGATCGTTCATTGCTGATCTCCTGTCGAGGGCGGGATGGAAGCTGCTTTGGGCCTTGCCGGCTGCCCACTGCACTCGGGAGGCGGCGTGACGTCGGCATGCGCCGGTGAGCCGCGATGCTTCTTCGCCTTGGGGTCGCCGTGCGTATAGTAGCCGATGGCTTCGTGGGCACTGCTGGCAGGGATCTGCCCCAGCCACGCGGATTTGGTGAGGTAGACCTGGTAAAGCGCATTGGTGGCCTGCGTGCCGCTGCTGGGAACGCACGGAAGCGGATAGTTAGCCTCCACGCCACCGTAGATGTAGCCGATCAGCTGCTTCTCTCCCGGCTGAAACGCGGCCAGCTTGACCACGTTGCCGCCGATGCCCTGAAACTTTGCGCTCATGCCGAGGTTGGGGATGAAGTCGACCGACGCGCCGTGGAGCAGATTGCCGGGAACGGTCTGTGGGGCAATGTATTCCCCGTACGATCCGGAGGGGTTTTCGATCAGGGTGTCGATGTCCTCGATGAAGGGCAGGCCGTCATTGCGTCCGCTGCCGGTGACGTATTTGTAGACCACCTTCTGCGCGGGAGTCTGCGAATAGTAAAAGTGGCCGATGCCGCCGAAGAAGGTGTGGTAGATCTTGGAACCATCCCATACGACGATAATGGGGGCCTGGTAGAAGCCGAAGTGTTGGGAAACCTTGTGGTCGGGCTTGACGGAGATAGTGGTGGAGTTGCCGGTAATGTAAACAGGGTAGTCGAAGCCGGCGATGGCGCCGGGACGGAAAACGCCACCCCAGAATGCGAAGCGATCCAGACCCGTGGTGGGATCGACGTCGTAGGCGGCGGCAAAGTCGCGCCGGTTGAAGGGCGCGCCCTTTTCTGTGCTGGTGATGGGCTGGAGCGTGTGGATCGAGAAGGGGCTGATGTTGATGGTGAAGGGCAGAACGCTCTGGGTGTATGTCTGGGTAAATCCGCTGCCGAAGGGGTTGTAGGAGCCGTCAAAGATCTGCCCGAAGGAGAGGAATTCGAGGCCGGCCTGGTTGTGAGACAGCGCGCCGCCGGTGACCTTCACCGCCGGGTTCGTGATCATGAGACCGGACTGCTGCAGCAGATATGCGGTCGCCTGCTGCATCGTAGGCGGGGGCAACTGGCTGTTGGCGATCTCCACCAGCTTGCTCACGGGGATTTGGAAAATAGTGGGGAAGGTGACGAACGCGTTGGTGGCGTGGCTCAATCCGTATCCACCCACGATGTACCAGTAGCCGGTCTGCGGGTTGTATTCGCATTCCTGGTTGGTGGAGGTGAGCGGATCGCCGACGGAAGGATCGAGCTTGGAGAGATCCGCAACCTGCAGCGCCGTGCCGGTCACGGGATTGATGGACCAGAGAATGGTGTTGGGCTGGGAGAAGTTGTTCGCCGGGGGCGGATTGAATTGGTGCAGTCCCAGGTTGACGCGGCCGCCGAGAATGATCCACTGCGTGGCGGAGACGTTGGCGATGCAGTAGGACTGGAGCGCCGGCAGCCCCGTGGTTACCGGAACGAAGCTGAGCGTGTAGGGCAATTGAAAGGTTTGTGCGCGCGCGAGCGCGGGCAGCAGGAGTGCGCTGAGGAGAATCGCGAAGCGGGAAAGGTGTTTCATTTGCGTGCCTCCTGCTCAGAACGAGGTGGGCCCGGGCGGCGGGACGAGTCCCTGCTGCACGTTGTAAGCGAAATAAAGGATGGTGAGCAGCTTGTTGGGCGACAGGTTGCGCATGATCGGCATAAAGCGCGGATCGGCAATGTCGCGCGTGAGGTAGTACGGAATGGCTCCGGCCTGGAGGACGCCGCCATTGGGCAGGGTGTAGCTGGAGGGACCGGGTAGATTGCCGAAGAAGCCCCAGCCAGGGTTGGCACAGAAGGTGAATAGGGTCTGATGGTGGGTCAGGTCCATCTTTGCTTTCATGGCGGGGAAGAGCTTGTTATAAACGGTGAAGATCTGTGCGATTTGGGCGAACTGCGGGCTGGTGTTGACCGGGTAGCTGGCCCAGATGACAGTGGAGATCATCGACTCCTGGGGCGGGATATTCGACGACAGGTTGGAACCGGGTGGCGTCCAGCCGGTGGGCCACACGCACAGGAAATAGAGCTGGCTATCGAGCTCAGCGGTGCGCGAGCCGGGATCGGCCACCGCCTTGATTTGCATCAGGAACTGACCGGGGCTGAGGTAGCTGAGGGTCATCAGCATCGCCTTCTCGCAGCCTGGCGTGTCGCCCGCGTATCCGGCCGGCCAGGGGACCGTGGCAGCACCGTTGTTCTGGAAGCACGGATAAAGGCCGGCCTGCAGGAAACCGGAGTTGGTCACAGGCGCGCCCCACTGCGTCACGTAGATGCTTGCCGTGGCGGAGCCCTGCGCGGGCGTGTCGCTGGCCAGCTGGAAAGCGCGGTCGTTGGCGGCAATCCACACCCCGCGGGGATCCTCCGACCAGAGAACGGGCTGGCCGTTGAAGGTCGAGAGGCCGACGATATCGGTTCGCGAGGAAACGATGAAGAAGGGTGAGTTCTGCGCCGCGGCCAACTGCGCGGGAGTGAGAGGAAGATCGACGATTCCTCCATTCACTGAGTAGAAAATGTCGTTGAGCTGGAAGGGCTGGCCGACGACGCCGGTGCTGCCGCTGCCGATGTAGAGGGAAAGATTGCCGAGGTCGAGCGGCGCGCCGGCCGGCTGCTGCGCCACGCCGGGACTGATGCCTCCCGGGCCGGCCATCATCACTGCGTTGGATAAGTCGATGGAGACCGCCGCAACCTGCTGCGCCTGGCGGATGCGGAATGGCGCGCCATAGAGCGACGGCTGGTTCCACGAAATATTGTTGGCCGGCTGTTGCACGCTGTAGCCATTCAGCCAGCGTGCGGCGATGCACTTCGCCGGCTCGTTTCCAAGGGCCGGCCCAATAACAAGATTCAGACGTCCGATGCGGAAATCTTCATGATGCCAGCCGACGTTCTGGTATCCGTCGAGGGTCATGCGCACCGAGATCACCAGGTTTCCATTGCCGTCCTGCATCGCCAGCTGGCGCATCTGGTCGAGGATCGGCGAGCCCGACGATGCGGGCCATTGCGTCGCCGGGATGCGAACCACGGACTGGAAAACGCCGGAGGCAAACGTGTCGCCACCGAAACTGCCCGCGCCGTAGCCGTCCCATGCCGCCCAGCCGCGCGTCGGCAGCACGCGATCGAAGCGAACGCTGTTGAGGCTGGCAGGGTCCATCGCTCCCACCAGCTTGTTGCTGCCGACGGTGAGTTGGAGGAAGAAGCCGTAAATCGTGGAGACGGCTTGCTGGTAGACATCGAGGTCGATGAGCTTGGCGGGCGAAGGCGTAACCCCGCTGAGTCCGCCCGGGGTGTCGGTGGAGTTCACCGGCTGGTTGACGATGGGGTCGGTGAGGCTGGCGTTGCCGAACTGATCGAAAGCGCAGACCACGGTGGGTGGGGTGAAGTCGCGATTGGGCAGCTCGCCGGCCAGTTGATCCTGGAAGGAGAAATTGTGCGAGCCGCCCGGGTCCTGCCACGGCGAGGGGTTGGTGTTGGCGGGATCGTAGTGTGACGGATCGTTGTCCATCGTCGAGGGATCGGTGTAGAAGCTGCCGCTCACAACCAGGCGTGGGAAATCAAGATAGCTCATGCAGAGACGCTCCGCGTGGAAAGGTCGTGGCCCAATAAATTCTGTAGTTGCGCTGCAAGACCGTCCGCTCCCCAGAGCCGGTATTGCTCGGCGGCAAGGGCGAGATGCCGTGCCTGGTCATCGCTGAGGCCGCAGCGCGCAAATTCGGCCGCTCGAAGACGATGGGCGAGGCCGGCGAGGTGCGGCTGGTGGTATTCCGCAGCGGTTTGCGCCGCTTCGCTGAAAGCGGCCAGCGCGGAGACGGACTTCCCGGCTACCGAGGCTCCTTCGCCACCAAGAATGAGGGCCCGAGCGCGGAAATTTGCGGGAGAGCCCTGGGCCCAGCGCTCGAAGCGATGGATTTCCTTCTGCAGTTTCGCAGGCGGCTTCGACCCAGCATGGCGGGCTTGGGCGAACTGCGCCAGGGCGAGCCAGAAGGGATGCTCCGTTCCGTGCAGCATCCCGCGCGAGCCGCCCAGGTACTGCGCCGACCGCTTCCCGGTCTCGATCGCCGCCTCGTAGTCGCCGAAGAGGTACTGCTTCTGCATCTTCACCAGAAGCGCATAATGGCCGATGT
The DNA here is from genome assembly GCA_963757515.1 of uncultured Acidobacteriaceae bacterium. Taxonomy (GTDB): domain Bacteria; phylum Acidobacteriota; class Terriglobia; order Terriglobales; family Acidobacteriaceae; genus PALSA-350. The sequence goes on from CAVWRV010000006.1 coordinate 378,289, forward strand.
GGCGAGAGCCGAACTCCTGCTCGGGTAGTGCGGAGTGCGGGGCGGGATCGCCAGCGCGCGAGCTTTTCAGGGCATCGATGGTGCGGAGGATGGCCTGGACTGCGCTCCGGGGTTCGCGCAAATCATAGCGCTCGAGCAGTTCGAGGTAGCCGGCGGCCTGGCACTCAAGCCGGTCGAACGGCACGCCACGCATGAACTGGCTCATCACCGTAGCGCAACTGGCACAGCCCATATGGAAGAAGTCGCCGGTTTGGAGGCCCGCGCGGTGGGCGACCTTCCACAACTCCTCGGCATCTTCAGCGGGACGCTGCCAGGAGATGCCGAAGTAGCCCACGACGAAGTTAACCTCAGCGCGGATGCGCGTGGCTTCGTATTGATCGACCAGCTTCAGCGCTGCCTGGCCGAATTCGTAGCCTGGCCGGTAGCGGCCCAGGATGCCGCCGATGAAAATCGCACCGACGGCCATGTAGCCGATGGCTGAGTCGCGCGCGTTGCCCCGTCGGACGCTGGCATTGACGATCTTGAGCATGATAGCGATGCAGAGCTCAGGACGAATCTGATACGCAGCCTTGCCGATGTCGGCCAGCAAAGTGATTTGCGCAATATGTTGCGGATCGGTCGCCGCAGGCAGATCGAGGATAGACTCAATTTTGCGCCTGCGGAAGAGCAGGTAGTTTTGTGCCAGATCGGCCACAAACGCGGGTGGGAAAAACTTCGCTGGGATCTTCAGGCCGAGTTCCGCCAGGGCCTCGCGGCCGAGAGCGTAGGCCTCCGGGAAACGCGCCAGGTCAGTGTTGAGATGGATGAGGCGCTCGGTGAGTCGCATGCGGACGGCGGGATCGGAGACGATGCGGCGAGCTTTCTTGTAGAACTCTTCGGCGCGTGTAAAGGCCAGGGCGCTGGCGGCTTCCTGGGCAGCGAGTTCGTAGAACTGACCGGCTTTCTCCGGCTGCTCGCCGGCCTCAAAGTGCACGGCCAGGGTGTCGGAGGTGGCCTCGCCGCCTTCTTCCAGGCAAAACGCCAGGCTCGAGTGTCGATCGCGGCGTCGCTCGCGGGAGAGATGTTCGAGAACCGTTTCGCGAATGCGGTCGTGATACGTCTCCACCTCGTCTTGGAGAGACTGGCCGCTGCTGCGCACCAGGTGATGCATGCGCAGGGAGGTCAGCAGCGAGATCGGAACATCCCGCAGGCCGGCGGCGATCTGTGCGTAGCGCAAGCGGATGGGCTGGCCGGAGACGGCGATGGTTTCGAGCAGCTGCAGCTCGGGTTCGGAGAGGCGCTCGATTCTGCTCCAGAGGATCGCGTCGAGGTTGAGGCCGGCCGATGAGGGCAGAGCGCGGGCAGCGCCGGACTGACGCGCCAGTTCTTCGAGGAAGTATGGATTTCCTTCCGCCTGGCGGACGATCTCCTCCAGGTCGGCTGCCGATGTCTCCGGATTGCGGCGCCGCGCCAGCTCCAGCGATTCTTCGCGCGTGAGCGGCTTGACCGCGATGTCCTCGACGACGAGGGAGGGCGTCTTCTCTTCGAACGCCAGCAGCGCCCGCAGGCAGGCGCTGGTTTGGGCGTACTCTTCGCGGAAGGTCGCGATGAGCAGGAGATGGATGCCGGGCCGGCCGAGGGCAACACCCAGCATCTCCACGCCCTCGGCATCGCCCCATTGCAGATCGTCGATGCAGAGAACGAGAGGATGCGCGTCACCGATGCGGCGCAGCAATTCGCCGAAGGCCTCGAAGGACTGGCGGCGCAGCTCTTCGAGGTCGGTGGTTCGGCCGGCGGCAGCGGCTGCGGCGATCGCGGGCACGCCTTTGAAGACCGGAAAAATCTGCGCCAGGGCCTGGGCGGCAGGGGGGACGAACTTCTGGTGCTCAGCTTCCGGAAGGGCCGCGAGCCACTGGGCAATTTCGTCAGCCAGGCCGTCCACGGTCTTGTACGGGACGGACTCCTGTTCGTAGCAGCGGCTGCGGAAGATCAGCGCCTCTCGGACGTCGGACAGGCGACGAACGAACTCCGCCATGAGCGCACTCTTACCGGTGCCCGAACGCGCGCGCAGATGCGCCATCACGGCCGCGTTGCGGCTGCTGGCGTAAGCTGCGTAAAGGCGCTCGAGATACTCCTCCCGGCCAATGAAGACTGTCCGCTCCTGAAAATCCGGCTCGCGCGGAGCCTGGGTTGCTTCGCCGCCGTCGAGGACAGCAAGAATCTGCTGAGCGCTGGGGCGCTGGGCGGGGTTGCGCTGCAGCAGAGTGTTGCATAGAGTGGCCAGCGGTTCAGGAATACCACTGGCGCGGGAGTTTACATCCGGCGCTGCGCTGAATTGTTTGGCCCGCAGAATGGCCAACGCGGATCCATCGAAGGGCAACTCGCCGGTGAGCGCTTCGAAGAGCATGGTGCCTACGGCGTACCAATCGCTGGCTTCGGACAGCGCGTATCCAGCGGCCTGCTCGGGAGCCATGTAGGCGATGGTGCCGCTTACCACGACATCGGTCGACGCGCTTTGATCGGCGGCCTCCCTGCTGGCTTTGGCGACCGCCAGGCCGAAGTCGAGGATGACGACGGAACCGTCGGCGCGAAACATCACGTTGCCGGGCTTGAGGTCGCGGTGCAGCTTGCCCTGGGCGTGCAGGCCGCGGACGCCCTCCGCAAGCTGGCGAAAGCCGTCGACGACCGCGCGAATCTGATCCAGAGTGAGGTTGCGCTGCGGGCCAGGCGCAGTCACTGTACGTTCAGCCACATGGGCCGCGTGAATGGCAGTACCGGAATCGGCGCTGGTCATGCTGGTCAGGTCGGCAGCGCTGGCACTCACAGGACGCGAGCGCAGGGTGGTCTCATCGGACGCGCCCAAAACAGGGGGCGCTGCTTCGGCGAGACCCATCTGGCGGCGCAGATGCGCCATGAAGTTGCTGCCGTCGCGGACAAACTCCATGGTGAAGAACCAGTGCTGCTCGTCGCCCAGCAGCTCATACATGCCGATGAGGTGGGGGTGGACAATCTCGCTCAGGGAGCGGAATTCCTGTTTGAGCTGCACGATGGTCTCGGGGTCGTTGCGATGGAGCATCTTGAGCGCAACCGGCTGGCGGCGCTCGGTATCGAACGCCTCGTACACCACACCCATACCGCCGCGGCCCAGTTCGCGCCGAACCTCGAAGCGTTGATTTCCCGCGAAGCTCATGAGTTCACGATTACCCGCTGAGCGGACGGAAGACGAGTTAGCCTTCAGCCCTCAACAGCGACAAGTCAGCTTATCAGCGACAAAATACAGATGGGATTTCCTGCGAGGAAGGATATCACCACGCGGCGCGACGCTGGCGCGCGCTGAGGGTTAGAGGATGGACTCGATCGCATCGCAGGCTAAGGCGAGGCCATCTTCGTCCTGCAATTGTTCTCCAATCTTCCTCGCCCGGTTGGCAAAATGCGATTCACACAGCAGGCGTTGTAGAGCGCTTGTCACGGTTTTCAGTGAATATGTCTTCCGCGATACGTGTAGGCCCGTTCCCAGCCTCTCGATGCGAGCTGCGTTGTCAGGTTGATCCCATCCGTATGGGACTACTAACATAGGCCTTCCGGCCCTTAACGCTTGCCCAGTGGTTCCAGAGCCTCCCTGGTGCACATTGACTGCGCCATGAGGAAATATCTGTGAGTATGGGACGTAAGGCAGCGCAAGAACGTCTGTCCTGTGAACTTCAGGAACTGTCTTCACGCCCAAGAGCACTGCCCGTCGTCCTAATTGTCTCGCAGCTTCTATGCTCACCTCGTAGAAATCGCCTGAATTATGAACAGCTGTGGAGCCTTGTGTAAATACGATTGGCGCGTCACCTGCAACTAAGAAGGCAGTCAACTCTGGTGAAGGAGCACCTTCTCCTTTCTGACCATCAAAATAAACAAAACCGGGCTGGAGAGTTTGCCGAGGCCAATCCGCCTGGGGTTGCGCCAGCCAGCGAGAGAAGAGTGCCAAAACAAGGTCTGGTGAATACTTGTCTCGAAAAACAGGATCACAGTCCGTGCGTAGCCCCAATTCCCTGCGTAAATGGCGCACTGGTTTCGACCAATGCCGCGTCGCGAGGCGGCCAAGATTAAGGCCTGCTCGATAGGTCTTCCAACCAGCCTTACGCAAGTGAATGAGGCTCGGTAGATTAACGAGTACAGAAGGATCATGAGAGGAAAAGAAGGAGAAGGGGGAGAGAATGCCGGACACCCATCGCAAGGAGAGCTTCTCCGCGACCAGCGGAGCTGCGTAAACCAGTTCTCCGGCAATCATCAGGTCAGCCCCGATGGCGACAGAGATCAGATCGTCGTAGGTTCCTCTCAACTCTGGCAGGATCAGCTTTCGGTATAGAACCTCAGGACCTCGCTTTAGATCTTCGCATTGCCGGATTAGTTCCCGGTCGGTCGGGTCCCAATCGGGGCGAATCGAATGGAACTCAATCCCTAACTCCTCGACCTTGCCGCGGTAATACTCCGTTGACGCGATTGTCACGCGATGACCACGTCGACCGAGTTCCTGCGCCAAAGCAATGCACGGATGCAGATCACCCAATGATCCGATAGTTGCAATCACAATCTGCTTTGGCATAACCGTGTTCAATTACGGGCCGCGCCAGGAATCGTCTTTGACTGATCATATTCGATCACCTGCGAGTCACTTTGTTTCTAGTGGACTGTAACAGTTGATTAGGTAGAACCGCAGATCTCTCCACTACGTTACGCTCCCCCGGATTTCCTGTGGAACTTGAGGAGGGCTTGACAGCGTGTGTGAGAAACCCCACTATTCACCGACCGCAGTCCCGCAGGGACGGCTGAGAGTCCGTCTTGTCCAAATTAGGTTTTCCTCAGCGATGGCTAGCGGCTGCAAAACCTGGGCCGCTGTCAATTCGGTAACCTGATTTTGTTTTCTCTTTCTCCTCTCGAATCTTTTCAACGAATTACGGCGAATGTCTTCCTAACCCTCAAAGTAGAGCAGCCGCTTGCAGCCATAGGCGGCGGTGAAATCTTCCACCGACTTGCCATGGGCATGTTAAGAATGGAATCAACGCTGCGCCTCAGTGAATGTACCGGAACATCCGTTGACTGTGGACCGGGCACATCCGTTACAGAATCAGGGAGAATTCGGCTGTTGTTGTTGCTCCTACATACCCAGCCCGTCGTCGAGGCCGTGGGAATGTGGTAATTCCGAATGGATTTTAAGGAGGGTGGGAAGGGTGGGAAGCGGGCTTTATGGCTCTCCATGCTTTCCACACTCTGTCATTTCCATGGCCTGCATTCGAGGTGCAGATCAAAAGGCCCCGTTTCTTAAATTGCCGTCTTCGGGAACCCCACCGCCAAAGTCGGAGCGCCGGTCGGCACGATTGATTTCCAGTTGCCGACGAACCGTCTGAGACTCCTGAAAACCGACTACAATCCGCCTGGATGAGTGACTCCCCCTGATGTCATCATTTGGCATTGCATTGGTCGCATCGGCTAACGCGCCAACCGTCTACCGTCATTCGGCGCGTAGTGTGACAGCTGGCTCGACGCGCATTCCAGCGCGAGCTGGAATGAGGATTGCGATTAGAGCCACCAGCGACAGAAGCAGCGGGACGACGATGTACGTCAATGGGTCATATGCGCTGACCTCGAACAGCAATGCCTTCAGCATGCGCGACACCGCCAGCGCCGTGCCGAGTCCGAGAGCCAGACCAACCACCACCATGCGCAGTCCGTCATTTGCGATCAGGCGCAGGATGTTTATCTGCGTGGCACCGAGAGCCATGCGCACGCCGATCTCTTGCGTTCGCTGCGTCGTCATAAAAGCGATGAGACCATAAAGACCGACGGCCGCCAGCACCAAGCCCGTCAGCGCAAAAAATCCAAGCAGCGTCATTTCAAAGCGCGGGCGATCCGCCAGCCGGCGGATGGTTTGATTTAGAGGGTCCATCTCAACCGGAACGGTTCGATCAATCGAAGCAACCTCCGACCTGACCCATGGTTCAATCGTAGAAGCCGGCATCACCGAATCGATGACGACAATTAATCTGTTTCCGCTCCAGTCGTCGGGCACGCTCCGGCGGAGCGTGTACATCTCCGGGTCACTTTGTTCGGTAAGCCCATTGTTTTTTACGTTGTCTGCCACGCCGACGACTATGGTCCCAGGTCCGCTGCGCGGCCCGTCCGACTTGAAGCGTCGTCCGATGGGATCCTCGTTTGGAAACAGGCGCGCAGCCAATAACCGGCTTAGGATCGCTTCCTGCTCGTTGCCGGTACGATCCTGTTCGGCAAAATTACGACCGCGAACGATGGGAATGCTGAACGCACGAAAATAGTCGGGCGTGACGACTCGGCCCACTACGGTTCCGCCGGTCCCAGGAGGCGTCGGCGGCTTGCCTTCCACCACCAGCTCGGAGTACCGAACGCCTAGCGACCCTCCCGGCGGAATCGAATCAGCCATTCCCACCGCAAACGTGCCGGGCAGCCGCCGCAAAGATGATTCAAGACGAAGGTAGAAGTCCATCACCTTCTGATCGGTGTTGTAGCGCCACCAGGGAAGAGCCACCTTCATGGTCAGCACTCCGCCGGTTTGCATTCCGAGATTTTGCTCTTCGATCTTCGCAAAACTGCGCAGCAACAACACCGCGCCGGAGAGGAGCACGATGCTGATCCCGATCTGCGCTGTGACCAGGCCGCGCCTCAGAAAAGCATGACTGCGCGACATCGATGCTTTCGCGTTCAGCGCGGCCAATTCCGGCTTTTGCAGCGCGGCCGCGAGCCCGAAGGTGGCTCCGCAGAGGCACGAAAGCAGAGCCGCAAACACCGCAATGCGCAAGTCGAGATGGACCTTGCTGATGAACGGAATTCCCGTCGGGGCGAGGCGGACAAAAATCGTGAGTAGCCCTTGGGCCATCGCAAGTCCGGCCTGGCCCCCCGCAAATGAGAGCAACAGTGCTTCAGTGAGTGCTTGGCGAATGAGCCGGCCACGGCTGGCGCCGATCGCCGAGCGTACCGCAAGTTCCCGTTGCCGCCCGGCTCCGCGCGCCATCATCAAGCCGGCCACATTGGCGCACGCGATCAGCAAAACCGCAAGAACAAATCCGAAGAGAACCCACGCAACCGGCCGCACATCCTGCATTTCTTTGTCGCGCAGTGTCCGGATGCTGAGGCGAACTTCGTCTTTCGCCGAGACCGGAAACCACTTGAGGTCGCCATTGAATAGTGGTTGCATCTGGGCATACGCCTGCGCCACGCTGACACCGGACTTTAGGCGCGCAAATACCCGTTCTGGGTCGCCGAAACCCCCATTGACTGTCTGTTGAGTTGCAGGATTGAACGCAAAAGGAGAGACAATATCCGCCGCTTCCAGCGTAGGAAACTGAAAATCCTTGGGCAGCACGCCCACAATGCGGCCGGGATCGCCGTCCACATTGATCATCCGGCCCAGGATTTGAGGATCGCCGTTATAGTGCCCCTTCCACAGCCCATAAGAAATCATCAACACGCGCGGTCCATTGGGACGGTCTTCTTCCGGCAGGAAGTTGCGGCCGAGAACCGGAGAGATTCCGAACAAGGGAAGAAAGTTCGCCTGGAATGATATGCAGCCCAGTTGCGTCGGACTATCTTCGACCAGGTCGCAATTGTGGACCCCCGTGCTTTGCGCCGCGAGAGTCGAAAAAGGCGTCTGATCCTTCTGCCATTCCACATAAAAGCGGCCCATCACGAACTCCTGCCGCTCCAGCGAGTGCACGAATCCCAGCGAGACAATTCGACTGGGATCTGCATAGGGCAAAGGCCGGAACAATATGCGGTCCACAACGCTGAAGACGGCAGTGGTCGAGCCGATACCGAGTGCAAGAGTGATTAAGACGCTGATGGTAAACAGTGGATTGCGGCGGAAACCACGAAGCGCAAAGCGGATATCCTGGAGCGCCGTACCGATCCACCATCCGGGACGCTGTCGCTCGCATTCACCCCGCGTGGGTTCGACCCCACCGAACTCGATCAGCGCCTGGCGGCGCGCTTCGATAACGCCTACTCCAGCCGATGCGATTGCCTGATCGAGATGAAACTGAAGTTCTTCATCGAGTTCGCCGCGCTTTTTGCGAAGAAACAGGAAGTGAAGGCGCGTCACGAATTCAGAGATCATTAGGACACCCCCGCGACCCGGCCAAGTACAAACCCGATGCCGAGGACAAGCGATCCCAGATGGCCAGTTCCGCTTCCAGTTGCTTTTTGCCCTTTGGGCTAAGATGATAAAACTTCGCCCGCCGGTTTTTCTCCGTGATGCTCCATTCCGATCGTATCCACCCCTTATATTCAAGGCGATACAGCGCCGGATAAAGCGAACCCTGCCCGACCTGCAAGACGTCTTTTGACAGCTCTTGAATCCGCTGCGCAACACCCCACCCATGCATTGGCTTAAGTGCAAGCGTCCGAAGGATGAGCAGATCCAGCGTTCCTTGCAGAAGGTCCATTGATTGTGGCATTGCTTCCTCGACTTTCGACAATAGCTTTGCCCGGCTTCCTATCGAATGTCAAGGTCTAGGATTGCAGTCGGCAATTCTCATTTGTCATAACGATTGACGCAAAATCGCCTTCGCGTGACACAGCGCTTGATGGCGTGGAGTCGAAGGACCCCGAAGCTACTGCCCACAAGATAAATGTTGACATTCAACCTGTACATGGTGCTACATATATGTAGAGCAACAACAGGTGGATTCCATGGGAGAGAGCAAGCCGGACGTTTTTCAGGGGACTCTGGATCTGATGGTACTCAAGACACTTGAGTCCATGGGACCCCTGCACGGCTATGCCATTGCCCGGCGAATTGAACAGGTGAGCGATAACGGCGTGAGCTTGAACCAGGGAACGATTTATCCAGCACTGCTGCGTCTCCAACAGCGCGGATGGATAAAGGCCGAATGGGGTACTACTGGAACAAAACGCCGCGCCAAATTCTATTCTTTGACTCGAATCGGCCGGAAACAGGTTGAAAGAGAAACCGAGAACTGGGAGCGCGTAGCGGCAACGATGGCACGTTTTCTCACGCCATCGACATAGGAGCCAGAAATGGAACTGATTCGCATTTTGATCAGCCGCTGCGCAGCGCTCTTCCGCAGGCGCCGCTTAGACGAGGATCTTGATGCTGAGTTGAGCTCACACGTTGAACTCGCCGTCGAAGAGAATATGAGACGCGGCATGTCGGCACAAGAGGCGCGGACGACAGCCCTACGGAGTTTCGGCGGTATTGCGCAAACCAAAGAAGCGTACCGAACGCAGCAGGGGCTTCCGTTTCTTGAAGCAGTCCTCAACGATGTGCGTTATGGGCTGACGGCAGCTGCGTAAGTCCCCAGGGTTTGCTGTCACCGCGATTCTGACGCTGGCAATGGGTATCGGCGGAATGACGGCTGTCTTTTCGGTGGTCGAGGCGATATTGTTTCGGCCGCTACCTTTCAAGGATTCCGGGCAGCTCATCAGTTTGCACGAATGGATTCGAGGAAGACCCTCACGATTTCAATGTGACTGCTCCAGATGTTCTCATCTTCCAGCGTGAAAGCAAGGCCTTCTCCGGGATGGGTGGGTATATCGGTACCGGATTCGATGTGACCGGCGCAGGCGCACCCTTTCATGCCGTGGCAGAACGAGTGACCGCGTCGCTGTTTCCGACCCTCGGGGTCAACCCGTTGTTGGGCCGCACGTTCACGCAGAAAGAGGATGAGAACGCGGCCCCGGTAACCGTAATCAGTTATTCGCTTTGGCGGGAACGATTTCAGGGTGATCCTGGATTCTGGGTAAGACGATCGACCTGGATCGGCGTCCTTACACGATCATTGGAGTCATGCCGCGGAGTTTTGAGTTTCCTCTCGATGCAGGCAGGTTGAGCCATCGCGATCTGTGGGTTCCCATGAGCTTTACTTCGGTGGAAAAGAATTCTGAAGGGGAGAACTACGACTACGGTCTCGTGGCGCGCTTGAAGCCTGGGGTAAGCACGACGCAGGCACAAATCGACGTGGACCGCGTGATCGCAGGCATTCAACCCAGATACGCAACGATATCGTCCGGTTTGCACCTGCACGGGTACTTCAGGACGCTGAAAGAGGAAACCGTGCGCAATGCGCGCCCGTTGCTGAGCATCCTGCTTGGAGCAGTCGGCGCTGATTATGCTGATCGCCTGTGTGAATCTCGCCAACCTGTTACTTGTACGCGCGGCCGGACGAACGCGCGAACTTGGCATCCGCCTGGCGTTGGGCGCGGCCCGGCGCATCGTACTCAGGCAGTTGCTGACCGAGAGCCTGCTGTTGAGTGCCATCGGCGGCGCAGTGGGCGTTGCGCTTGCGGTGGTGTTGGTGCGCGCAGCGGCGGTTGCGCTGCCCGACTCGCTGCCGCGACTGGATGAAATTTCGATTCGATGGCCCACGTTCGCTGCTGCCTTCGGACTGGCAGCTGTGACAGGCGTGCTTTGCGGGATCGTGCCGGCGCTGGCCGGCGCACGAACGGATGTACTCGATTCCTTGCGGGACGGAAATCAGAGCGCGGGACAAGGGCGCTCGCAACACAGGCTGCAAAGTGCGTTAGTAACGCTTGAGATAGGTTTGGCGATGCTGCTGCTCGTCGCATCCGGCCTGTTGCTCCGCAGCTTCGCAAAGATGCTCGAAACCGATCCAGGATTTCAGCCGCAACACGTGCTGACTGCTTCTTTCTCCCTGCCGGTACATGACTACCCGACACAACAGAAAGCGGATGAGTTTTACGCCGAGCTGCAACGCCGGATAGAAGCTCTGCCAGGAGCGGCGGCGGTAGGTTTCTCGTCCGGCATTCCGATCATCGGCCAGAATGCAGGACGGCTGATTACCGCGGAAGGCCATGTGCGATCCGCCGGGGAAGGCTTCCTGATTGCTTCGACCTATCTCTTGCAAGGGAATTATTTCCAAGCGCTCCATATTCCGCTGATTCGCGGCCGGTTTTTCGAGGCTCGAGACGAGCGGGCCGACGCTCCACTGGTGGCGATCATCGGCCAGTCTTTTGCCGAGCGATATTTCCATGGCAAGGATCCGATTGGTTTGCGCATGAAAGTGGGAGATCGATTCGACAGCCCGATGCCGGCCATCACGGTCATCGGAGTGGTTGGGGATGTGAAGCAAGGGGCGCTTGACCAGCCGACATCGGACCAGATGTACGAGCCGGTCTCGCAAGCCGCGGCGGCTCTGGGACCGATGGCCGCAATGCTCGGGGTGGCCGGCAATATGGACATCGTATTGCGCACGACAGGAGATCCGATGCAGCTTACTCTAAGTCTGGAAAAGATCGTCCATCGACTTGACCCGTTGCTTGTGCTATCGCGACCGCATACGATGGATGAGATTGTAGCGGCAACACAGTCATCGCGGCGGTTCAATACAGTGATTCTGACAGCATTTGCGGCGATAGCGCTGTCGCTTTCCCTGCTTGGCATATACGGTGTCCTGGCATATCCGGTCGCGCAGCGCACACGGGAGATCGCAATCCGCATGGCATTGGGAGCCTCGCGGAAGATTGTGCTGCTGCGCATATTGCGCTATGCCTTAACGCTCGCGGCAGCCGGGGTAGTCTGTGGACTGGTTGCGTCCGTCGGCCTCATGAACTTTCTTAAGAGCTTGCTTTATGGTGTCAAGCCACTGGACGGCGCGACGATTACAGGCTCAGCACTTGCCTTGTTGCTCTGTTCCGCATTAGCTGGGTTGTGGCCTGCACGACGGGCTGCTTCGATCGACCCAATGCGGACACTGCGAGGAGAGTAGGAGTCGAGACCTCCGGTGCCCTGGAGAGAGCGCTGAACCTGATGGGAGCGCCTCCTCCTCGGTTTCCGCATAATCGCCATTGCGCTCCTTGAGCCATGAAGGACTCGGAAATTTGCGGATTGCGGTAGGATTCTAACTCTCCAATCTCTACATCACGAAAGAAGACCTTGTAGAGGTCTTCTGCAACAAGTTCAAAGCCGAGATCCTCAAAGCCTTAGACTTGGCTAATGAACACTCTGCCCTTGTTTGGAGCTCGACAAGAACTGCAGGCGTTGATCCACGATAGGACTCTCTTTCCAGGGCATACCGCATCATCGTGCGTCCGACCAAGGCGGAGCAACCGTCAGGGTTCCGCTTCGCTGTAACGCTTGTCCTTGGTCTGTTTTGTAACGCAAGTGCTAAGTACACTCAGGGATCTCTCCCCCCAGAAATCGAGGGGTGGGATACGCGAACCTTGACCTCAATCCGCCCCTGGTGCAGCAGACTTGACGGTGAGCGTTTGCTCAGCCCGACCGAAACGCCCCGGATTACTGCCACGCAGCGCTGGACAAGGCCGCGTATGCGCCTTTTCGAAAAGGAAGGCGCATGGAGTTCGCCAACGCCACCAGGTTCCACAAGAATCCTAGGGAGCGTTCTGGAGCATCCACAAAAAGTTCAGTGATAGATAGTCACCCATCCCAGGTGACTATAAACACCCAGCTAATGTGGTGACATCGCTTGCAGCAAGAAAACAACTCCAGGGTGAATAGGTATCCTGTCCCTTTATCTCCCCCCTTTATCTCCCCCGAAACTCCCTCCGGGCTGTTCAACCCCTACACGAACCAGATGGATACCTACGCGCGGGGGGAAGGCCCCCGTCCAGTTGTATTTTTCATCTCACAAGTTTCGCGCTTGCCCTGAGTACCTCGCGATTGACTGATTGACTAACGCGCGAATGTTTTCCAAACGCCACAGCAGACGAGCATATAACGCACAGATGTCGTCCTTGTACCAATCTTCTGGAACCAAAGCGATGGCGTAGCGAAGAAGTTCAGGAATATGGTCCTCAAACACTTTCAGCCATGGTTCTATCCGTGGATCCTCGATGAACGGCGGCTGAACGTTGCCCGAGCACACTCCCCGAGAGAGACCGGCCACTTCTGACCACTTGGGTCCTCCAAACAGATGACCATTGTCGATGAAAAAGGTGTCATAGAAACTCGTCTGGCGCATCCTCTGGAACACACATTGTCGTTCATCCTGGTGACTCGCCCAAACGTCAAAGAGATAGATAGCCAGGAACTGTGCGTTGCTCCTAAGCTTATGCATGCAACTCTTGGGCATGAAGTTATAAAGATCATATTGTGGGCCACCCAGATATTCTGAGCCAAAGTGAATCCCACATGCTGGGAAAGTGGTTTCTTGATCGGTTGTCTTCATCGCCAGGTCCGGGAAAAAGCGTACCGTTTTGAGGTCGATGGTCACCGGCCTCCATGGGGGCGAAAGCAGCCCGAGCCCACGCAAAAGAATCGATCCGAGCGCTTCATTGGCCAGCACATTTGAACCTTGAGGGTTGGGATGCATCTTGAGCACATAGAGCTTTCCGTCGTCACACTGCACAAGGCGGCTCTGCGACCCTCCCGGCTGTTTCTTGATTACGGCTGTCACGATAAGAATTCGCTGGCGGTTATAGGAAACGCTATGGATGTTTGGGCAGCGCCCAAGCCGAGGGGTTGATTTCGTTTGACCCAAGAAAACCGAAGTCATCTTTACTCCTTTGGTCCCTGCCTTCGCGGTGTGCCCTTTGTTAGTGGTTAGGTCAAGAAAACCGATTTACAACATGAGGGCTAGAGGCCGTGTTGTCATACCCTGATGGTTGAATCTACAGATCTGATCTGCTAGAGATATAGGGCGTCCAGGGGGCGTATTGGTGTTTGGTGGCCTCATCGCGGAGGGGACAACCATTCCCTGGGTACGGCCGGGTTATGCCAAGCAGAGCGAGGTAAGAACAATGCAACACAATACAGGTGTTTGTAGATAAGTCGTCGTCTTTGGTAATGATCGCGGTAGCAATTTAGTAATAAGCCCATGAACAGACTGACAGTACCATCGCGCATTCCAGAAATGCTACTGTCCGTTGGTAGGGATGAGCCATACTTTAGTAAGTCGGAGTTTACGGGTCTTCAGCACTGATCGGGAAGAATGGGAGGAGCAGCCAGGCGGGATTCTGCTTTACCGCTAGGACCAAACACTTCGATGCCGCTGGCTGTTGTGGCTGAGCGCACCTCTCTGCTCGCAAGACCGGTACAGCGAGGTGCGACACGGATCCCTAGTTTATCGGCCATCCTCACCAAATCGGCCAGTGAGTCTGCACCCATCTTCCGCATGAGTTGACCCCGATGAAACTTGACCGTGGCTTCGGTAGTCCCGATCTCCGCGGCTACCTGCTTGTTGAGCAGACCGGAAACTACCCAAATCAGCACGTCTCGTTCACGCGGACTCAGGGATCCAAAATGTGCCTGCAGCGTTGTGGCTTCGGCGTCCTGCCGGCGTCTAAGACGGTCGTGCTCAAGCGCGTGATTGATCGCATCCAGTAGCTCCTGATCCTTGAACGGTTTAGTCAGGAAGTCGAACGCCCCCGCTTTCATCGCGCGGACGGACATGGCGATATCCGCTTGGCCGCTTACGAAGATAATCGGAATGCTGATGTGAGCTTCAGCCAACCGGCGCTGGAAATCCAGCCCACTAATCCCTGGTAGCCTGATGTCGAGGGTCATACAAGCGGGTATCTCTGGCCGCTTTCGATCTAGAAATTCCTTCGCCGAACCGAAAAGCTCGGCCTGCAGACCGACGGAGCAGATCAGCCTCCGGAGAGCATCCCGTAACGACGCATCATCGTCTATCACGAACACAATTCCGTGCGACCCACTCATTTAAAGTCCGAAGCCCTCGGGAGAATGAATTGAAAGACTGCGTAATCGTCCTTCGTGATGCCAGACTATACATCCAACCATCAGGAAGTTCTCATTAATTTCACTTTAGACTTTATGTTCACAATTTGAGACACCGAATCTCCGGAAGGCTGTGTTAGGACCTGGAGTGCCATACGTGGGAATCAGGTGCCTCCAAAGAACCAACAGGCTGGTAACAACAGGTGAATATCTCGTGCCCGCAACCGAATCCTTCACAACAGTGCGGCTTCGAGATTTACCGAACCCGGTTCGACCATGAGCACAATTGGTTGACGCGAATTCGGTAATCTCCGTCGATCACTCATAGATTTTCTACGTTAATCAAATCATTCTTTAATGCCCAAATAACGATGCGCACTCTGTTTGGTGCTCCCGTTTTCATCATGATGTGGGCCACAAAGTTCTTGACACTCTGCTCGGTAATCCCCCCAATCATCTGCGCTATTTCTTTGTTAGTCATTCCATGAGCGACAAGTTTTGCAACTTGTCTTTCGCGTGGAGAAAGGGGGCGATTCAACATCGGCTTTCGTAAATGATGCGTAAACCGCGGCCCCTGATGCCCGTTTATGCTCAAGCGCCCCGGGGATGAGCTGTGCGTCTGATCGTGACTACTGCCTTTCACTGCCTACTACTCCTTCCTTTGCCGATGATTGGGTGCTGCTTGCTGTCGAAGCAGCGGCGGACCGAGCCGATGCTGAAGCTACAGACGGTTGCAGCTGGGGGGCCTGCTCAGTCATGAAACACCCCATAGCTATTGGATGGCCAAAGTAAACTGAAAAAGCGTGCCCTTGGGACCTGACTCTGCCCATAAGCGGCCGCCATGAGACTCTACAATAGACCGGCTAATTGATAACCCCATTCCTATACCCTCCGGCTTAGTGGTAAAGAAGGGTTCGAAGATATGCTCTGCTTGTTGCGGACCGAATCCCGCTCCAGAATCCTGGACCAGGACGAGCACCTCGTTATGTTTCGCGGATGACGTAATAAGAAGCGCGCGCGGCTGATGCGCAAGCGAACGCATGGCTTCGATGCCGTTCATAACCAGGTTGATCAGCACCTGCTGCAATTGCACGCGGTCGTCACTCAAGCGTGGAAGATTAAGGTCGAGATCGGTCCGCAAGGATACACGGTCACGGGTAAGCTCAGCGCGCAAGAGCATAGTGACCTCCTCGATAATCTGATTGATGTCGAGTTCAACTCGCTGGGGAGCGCCCTTCTGTAACAATGCGCGAATTCGCGAAATAACGGCGCTCGCGCGGGCTCCGTCGCTCACAATCTCTGCAATCGCCTCTCAAGATGAGGGCGAAGGACGGGCGGGTCATAGACGTGGCCGCAGGTCTCGTACATCTTTCCGACGGGTCGAGCCTTGGTAACGAATCCAAACCTCAAGAAATATATCCTCCAAACCTGCTCCAAACCGACTCCAAACCTAAACCGTCTGCCAAGACCAGAGCGAGAAGTCGCTTTCACTGTTGCGTATCGGAAACAGGCTCCCCAAACGCGGAGATTAATTTCGTGCCCGTGGTGGCGAAACTTTCCTGATCCCAAAGAAAGTTTCTGACAGCGTTTCCACGGGGTTCGCATCTCCCGCACACACTGCCTGTTCCTACCAAGGGATAACCAGTGTCTCGCAGTTGGCCCTCGCGGCCGGTATCGAGGACTTGCGGATAAGTGCGCCTCCTGCTCGCCGCAAGCCCGATCCGGCGCGATTGAAGGCTGTTGTGAAGCAGCAAGGAGAGCCCACAGATCGTGAGGGCTGCGGACATTGAGATTCATGGTGATCACCTCGCGTTCACGGCGAACTATCTGACTTGTTCCTGTTCGAAATTGTAAAAGACTGGTCTGAAATTGACGGGTGAAAACAAGCCAGCGATGCGTACGCGTACACCAAACTTACCCGGAGTGCAATATTGTAAGCCGGTTCCGACTGTGATACTTCTTAACGAAGCAAGACTGGCGGGGTCAGGAGACTTGGAGAGTTGAACCTGCATCCCAAACAGAATAATGTCTCGGTTTCGGATAACCTCTCGTTTGCCTTGCGGGTGTCCGGTCACGAGAGACTATTATGAGTACACGATGTAAGGGCTCGTGGTTGCGCTCCAAGGGGAGGCTCGTGTCGGTAGGTATTGGTACAAAGCTGCGTACAATTCGCCAGCAATGGCAGCTCTCTTTGCGCGAGGTGGAAGAACGGAGTCTCCGCTTTGCTCAGGAACGAGGCGATCTCTCCTTTAAGCTCTCCGCCAGCTGGTTGAACCGTCTGGAACGCGAAGCGCATGAATTGACGGTCAACAAACTAATCGCTCTGGCTGAAATCTACAATCTCCCGACAGAGCAACTGTTACGTTCCATATCTCCGCCCGATCCTCAACCCGTACTCAAGCAACTTTCTAATCCAAACGCGACGTTGCTTCTAACGGAAGGGCCGCTGGAGCAGCAAGCGAAATATCTGGTGCCGGATTCGCTTCTTGCCGATCATCCACCGGATGAAACAGGGTTTCTCCCGGTTGGGCATGGTCGATTACCGGTCCCTCATAGGCGTGGCATCATCGGCAAGAGAGATCGTACTTTGGAGCCTATGATTCCGGCAGGCTCCATTGTTCATATCGACACCCGAGAGCGCGCCGTCTCTTCGCGGAGAAACTGGGCACATGAATTTCAGCGACCCATTTATTTCCTAATGACCCGGGACGTTTACGTTTGCGGCTGGTGTGAACTAGACAGGAACTCGGAATGGTTGACGCTGATCCCTCACCCGATGTCACCCGCGTCAAGCCGCAGATGGAAGTACCGAACGGAAATAGAAAGCCTGGGACGTGTTGTCGCCGTGGCGATTCGATTGACAGGATGAATCGTAATCCGGGAGAGCCCGGCCAGTTTGCCCCCCAGTTTGCCGTCCGCCGCATAGCGGAAAGTTCTTTAGAAAGAGGACAACAGTGCGGCTTCGAGATTTACCGAACCCGGTTCGACCATGAGCACAATTGGTTGACGCGAATTCGGTAATCTCCGTGGATCGCTCATAAATTTTCTACGTTAATCAAATCATTCTTTAATGCCCAAATAACGATGCGCACTCTATTTGGTGCTCCCGTTTTCATCATGATGTGGGCCACAAGGTTCTTGACACTTTGCTCGGTAATCCCCCCAATCATCTGCGCTATTTCTTTGTTAGTCATTCCATGAGCGACAAGTTTTGCAACTTGTCTTTCGCGTGGAGAAAGGGGGCGATTCAACATCGGCTTTCGTAAATGATGCGTAAACTGCGGCCCCTGATGCCCGTTTATGCTCAAGCGCCCCGGGGATGAGCTGTGCGTCTGATCGTGACTACTGCCTTTCACTGCCTACTACTCCTTCCTTTGCCGATGATTGGGTGCTGCTTGCTGTCGAAGCAGCGGCGGACCGAGCCGATGCTGAAGCTACAGACGGTTGCAGCTTGAGCACCGCGTTGCTGCAAGTAAAGGTGTAGCCGATGCCACGGTTGGTCTGAATCAACTTCTGAGGGAAGTCGCGATCTACCTTGCTTCGTAGAGCGCTAATGTAGACATCAACCACATTGGTTGGGCCCTCGAACGAAGAGTTCCATACGTGCTCAAGGATCATCGGTCGGGTGACCTGGCGGTTTACGTTCCGTACCAGGTATTCAAGCAGCAGAAACTCTTTCGGGCGCAGATCGATTGTCTTTCCCGATCGTGCCGCTCTTCGCCGCACCAGATCCACTTCCAGACCGCCGGAGCGAAGCACAGTCGTCGTGCTGGACGCCCCCAGATCGGACGCTGCCTGACGCAGCCGTATCGATAGGCCGAGACGCACTGCCAGCTCCGAGGCGAAAAACGGCTCACACACGCAGTCATCCACCCCAGCTTCGAACAAAGACAAACGTTGCTCCAGATCAAGGTGGCGGGAAAAAACAAAGATCGATGTGTCGGAGTTTTCTTGGCGCAGCAGCGTTACCAGAGCCAGAACATCGGCAAAGACAAGCGAATCCGAATCGATGAGAACGCCCTCATGCCGCGCCAACTGTGCCACCTGCAGACACTCCTTCGCGGAAGCTACATGATCCATGACAAACTGAGAGCTGAGTGCCCTTTCCACGCGCCGGTGCAGATCAAACCGGGCAACGAAGGTGAGAACTGTCATGAGTATGCTCCAATATCAGATTGCCGATCGAACGTGCACCCGGGAAGGAAAGAACCTAAGACACGGCAACCTGGCCATCAATGCGTAGAATTCTGATCATCAGCTTGCATCTATACAGGGTGTCAGCCAGCACAATCAGCTTGTTGACAGACATTTTCGTGTTTTTCGCGTTCCCCTCGAGTCAGCCAGCTGGCCGAGATCTGATAGGACTCGTCGCACCATTTCTGAGCGTAGTCGTGACTTCGTTCTTCAACCTCACGTACGGGCAGTTTCCAGCGACGACGAATCTTACTAAGCCTCTCACCCATGTGCTCATTAGCTAAAGATAGCGTACCGGTAGCTGGGCTCGTGAGTGTATTTGGGAAGGGAAACCTTACCTTTGTGAGGTTTAGCTTTACAACCGTTTATGAAGATTGGGCAGGGGAATCTTCAATCTTTCGGCCATCCTCACTAAGTCTGCCAGTGAGTTAGCTCCCATTTTTCGGATCAGTTGGCCTCGATGCACCTTCGCCGTCGTTTCACTGGTCCCGATCTCCGAGGCGATTTGCTTGGTCAACAGACCGGAAACGACCCAGGGTAGAATCTCCTGTTCACGAGCTGTCAGCGATTCAAACCGCTTTCGCAAGATCCTGTCTTGCTTCTCTTGCCTTCGCCTGTCCCGGTCCCGGTCCAGAGCGGCGTGAATTGAATCCAGCAGATCCTGATCGCGGAATGGCTTGGTGAGGAATTCAACCGCTCCCGCCTTCATGGCCCGCACGGTCATCGGGATGTCGCCATGGGCAGTGATGAAGATGATGGGAATATGAATGTTGGTGTCAGCTAATTCGCGCTGGAAGTCGAGCCCACTGATTCCTGGTAATCTGATGTCGAGGACTAGGCAACTTTGTGCGTCTGGACGCTTGGCCTGCAGAAACTCCTGGGCCGACCCGAACAACTCTACTTGCAATCCTACAGACTCGACGAGACGCTTGATTGCGCGACGAAGCGACGGATCGTCGTCCACAACAAAAACGGTGGGGCCCTGCTCAGTCATGAAACACCCCATATCTATTGGGTGGCCAAAGTAAACTGAAAAAGCGTGCCCTTGGGACCTGACTCTGCCCATAAGCGGCCGCCATGAGACTCTACAATAGACCGGCTAATTGATAACCCCATTCCTATACCCTCCGGCTTAGTGGTAAAGAAGGGTTCGAAGATATGCTCTGCTTGTTGCGGACCGAATCCCGCTCCAGAATCCTGGACCAGGACGAGCACCTCGTTATGTTTCGCGGATGACGTAATAAGAAGCGCGCGCGGCTGATGCGCAAGCGAACGCATGGCTTCGATGCCGTTCATAACCAGGTTGATCAGCACCTGCTGCAATTGCACGCGGTCGCCACTCAAGCGTGGAAGATTAGGGTCGAGATCGGTCCGCAAGGATACACGGTTACGGGTGAGCTCAGCGCGCAAGAGCATAGTGACCTCCACGATAATCTGATTGATGTCGAGTTCAACTCGCTGGGGAGCGCCCTTCTGTAACAATGCGCGAATTCGCGAAATAACGGCGCTCGCGCGGACTCCGTCGCTCACAATCTCTGCAATCGCCTCCCGCAACTTCTCAACCTGCTGCGTTCCGCCATCTAATTCGCGTAAGCAGAAATTTGCGTTTGTGGTGATCGCAGCAAGGGGCTGGTTGACCTCATGAGCAATGGCTGCAGCCAGCTCTCCCATCGCAACCACGCGGGCAACGCGAGCCAGCTTCTCCTGCGTTTCCTGCAATGCCGATTCTGTGCGCTTGCGTTTCGTGATGTCTTTTCCGATGCCAAGGCTCGACCCGTCGGAAAGATGTACGAGACCTGCGGCCACGTCTATGACCCGCCCGTCCTTCGCCCTTATCTTGAGATCGGTCAGCTCACCAGCTGAGGCGGCAACGAGATCCAGAGCCGTTTGGCGATACTGCGGATCAGGGAAAAGCTCGGCATATATGTCGAGCTTTTGTTCCTGTATTTCTTCCAGCGTCCAACCTATCCTGCGCTCCCATTCTGGATTGACCAGTTCGATGCGCCCATCCTCTCCCATGAACACTATCATCGCCGGGATATCCTCGAATATCTTCTGGAAAAGCTCCTTCTGCTTTTTCAATTCATTTTCGGCCCGCTTACGATCCTCGATATCGGTATTCGTACCGTACCATCTGACAATGCGTCCCGCAGAGTCCCTCAGCGGCACGGTACGCGCTAAAAACCAGCGATATTGTCCGTCGGCCGCGCGATGACGCTCTTCCTGCCCGTAGGGCGTGCCCGAGCGTGCGGACTCGCGCCAGGCCTTCAGCACCCGCTCCCGATCATCGGGATGAAGTATGCGCTGCCAGCCCTCGCCCTGCAGCTCTTCCTGCGCAAGACCCGTGTAGGCGCGCCATTGCGCGTTGCAGAAATCCAGGGTACCGTCAGCCGGGCCGCTCCAGATTTGTTGCGGGATTGTGTCGATCACGAGCCGCAAATGATCTTGGCTCCGCCGCAGGGCATCTTCGACGCGCTGACGTTCGGCAATTTCCCGGCGCAGCTCCTCGTTGGAGGCTTCAATTTGTCTGGTGCGCTCGGCGACACGTTGCTCGAGAACTTCGTTGAGTCGCCGCGCTCCCGCCTTCGCCTGTCGATCCGCCGATGACGTCCAGACGGCTGCGCCGAGGACGAGAAAAGTAACGATAGCAATTCCATTGTTGGCGACCGGGGAGATGCTCAAAGCGTGGGACAGATCTGGGACCACGGGGGACGCTGTGAAGCTGGTAGACGCCATGCCGGCATAATGCATCACGGAAATGGCTGCGCCCATCACGATGGCGCTGGCAATCTTTCGCAAAGACGTACCCCTGGTCTCCTCTCGCAGACCAAACGCGAGTATCAATGCAGCTAGAGAAAACACGATCGCGAGCACAACGGACAGGAGCACGATTCGAAGATCGAACCGGCACACGGCGGCCAGTCGCATGGCGGCGATGTTGATGTAATGCACGGCTGCTATACCGCTGCCCATGACAAAGCTGCCGCTCCAAACCCGAACCGGGCCCATTTTTTGTCGACTCACAATATAGAGTGCGACTGCCGAGGCAAAGACAGCGACTACGAGCGACGCCAGCATGGTCGGCCAGTGGTAGGCCACTGGGATCGGCAATCGGTAGGCCAGCATTCCCTTGAAATGCATGTCCCAGATGCCGATACCCATCGCGATGGCGCCACCGGCCAGCCAGGACGCGCGCGTCCGGCCGCTTGCGGCGGCGACACGCCCTGCAAGATCGAGCGCGGCATAGGAGGCAGCAATAGCGATTAATATCGAGCGCGCCACCTCGCCGTATTTGTAGTAGCCGGTAATTACGGCGTCTGCGGAGATCATCTTGGAAGTTACACACCTGTAATTTGAAGGAATTTGGACCTTGTAGCCCCTACCTGTCAAGCAATATTTCTTGCGCTGTGGAATACTTTGGGTCAATAATCTGCTCATGTACCAAGAGGAAAATCGATTCACCCATAATAAGACCGAGAAAACCTTCGAGATCTTAGCAGCGGGCCCCGGAGACAATGCCGTCGACGCGCTGCGCAACTTTAATTCCTATCGCAGATAGAGACTGGAATGTGAAGCAGAGTAAATGAAGGACTAGGCGAATATTCGTGGCCACCACGGTTCCGCCACGCTAGACACAGGGACGGAGCTCGGGGACGGGTAGATGTGAAAAAATTCATTTGCTTGAGTTTTCGTGATTTTATTTTTGATCCCAAATGCTTGCCGACACACGCCAGCGGCGGTCGCTTATACGGCATCCTAGAGCGATTTTTTTCACGCCGAGTTCGCCGCAAATTTAAAAATCGATTCCTTCACATCTGCCGGACCGGACGTTCACCAATCTTTGAGCAGCTGTAACTACACATCTGGCTTGGGACTTCATCATAAGCCGAAATCAAGATCTGATTGTCTTGTATCCGGGCGCGGGTCTGGCGGTCGGCCGTCCTTCTGAGGAACCAATCGCCGGTCCATCGACTCTTCCAAAGCGTGGAAGAACTGCTGTGTGCCCGAAGGCCGGCCCGTAGCGTGCACTGGCGGATCGAGGCCAGCTCTGTTTCCGCTTCCCCTGCCGCATGATACTCCCGCCAGCTAGCGTTGGTCCAATGATTCTGCCATAGCCCCGTGCTTAAAAATGCATCCGCCTGGACCGCTGCAATGAGCAGCGGCGCTCGACCATGCCCAGGCATGCGCCTCGGTCAGCAATTGCGCTCGCACCGGATTCAGTTCCGTGTAACGCAATGCTTCCCACTTTATTAATCATAACTTAAGAATTGCGGGCCTGATGGGCTAGCCACTCACCCAAGGCATGCTGCTCTAATGTTTTCTTAAGCTCACTTCGATACATTCTCTCTTCTGCAGTAATCCGATTCCAAGAGTTGGGTAACCCTATCAGCTCCCGCTAGTGATCAACTGGCAGCGTTACCGTGATAGGGAGAGAGTAAAATGCTGCGTAGTCTCTATGATAAGTGTGTCCTTTCTAGCCGGTTGAAGCGTTTCTACAGCCTGCTCACTTTGTTCCTAACTATCATATCCATCTCAGCCTTCGCGGGACAGGCACCTACTCTCCCGATTCCTCCAGATTCTAGCTTTACACCGCCTTCGCCAAATGCGTGCCAGTCCGACTACGATCAGTTCTATATTGCTGAGCCAGGCGTGTATGCGTACTGGGCTTTGTGTGAGGTCGGGAGTAACTCCGGTATCTTTGACTACGCAGGTCGGTTTGATCTTTCGTCTGAGAGCAACGCGTGGAGTTCCGGACCCGGTACGATTCAGGGTGGGGCCCCTGGCCCGGTGCCGGACGGCGAGCCCGCGACCCAAGTTACAACCGCGTCATCGTTTATAGCGAACCAGGATATTCCAATGAATACTAATCAGGGGACATTGGCCGTATGGGTGAACACAGACTCCACCAACTATCCAATGCCAATGATGTATTTCCAACCTGTCTTCGGCAAGTCACACGTCTCGATACAGGCAATTACTCCATTTAATGATGAGTGCTTCACGGGCACGTTTGGTAATGCATACGGCTCTTCCTTCACGACTCCGGCGGTCTGTGGCTACGCTCCAAACGTCTGGCATCGCATCGTGTTTACTTGGTCTAATAAGACCCTACACTTATATATTGACGGTGTCGGAGTGTCGACTTATTGGTTTGGCGGAGCCCTGGATGATACCGTATTTGTTTACAGACTCTTTCCCGAAAGCGGCAACACGGGGAAACAAACGACCTTGGCAAAAGCCTTGATTGCAAACCAGGCGTGGAGCGCTGCCCAAGTAAGGGCAGACCATAAACCACCGATCACCTTGCCGCCAACCGGCGGCGTATATGTCACAAGTCAGCGTCTAGGGGTGGTTCATCGGGACGTCCTTGGCTACGCGGACTTTAATGCTGATCTTTCGAGCGCCCCCTTGGTCGGTGCGTTAGCCACTGGTCTCTCTTCAATGGGCGTCACTGCGGTTCGTTATGCGAATGGCTCTGGCGGGTCTTCGGCGGATCAGGAGAACTGGCAGGGAGGACCATCGTGTACGACAACTCTCGGCTCCACATCCCCTGCCCCAAATTTGTCCACTCAAGACACCCTGGATAACTATGTTAAAAAGATTGCAAAGCCGGTAGGAGTCGACATAGGATACACGGTAAATTATGGCTCGAATCCGCCGATTTGCGACGCGGGAGGAGATCCCGTTTCAAATGGAGCCGACCTCGTTGAATACGCGAACATTCAACACCAGTATGGGATCAAGTATTGGGAGATTGGGAATGAGTTATTTGGCGGTGGGACCTTCGAGACGGACTTTCACCCAACTCCGGGGAACGGCGCAAGCTATGGAGCCTACGAGGGCGCCTTCTACGACGAGATGAAGAAGGTAGATAAAAATATTCTTGTAGGTATACCAGTTGCTGACGGAGTGTATTCCTGGCTCGCCAGTTGGACGCTCCCGGCTATGAAAGCGGCCAAATACGACGCCGTAGTCGAGCACTTCTATCCGATGACCGACCCAATTACAGATGGACAGACGTTATACCCGGAACGCATAAGTTCACATGTTGGCCGCACACGCGGCAGCCTCCTTGCCCTACAGACCGAACTTCTCAACGCCCAGAAGAGCCCGGAAGCGATTTGGATTACTGAGTGGAACTCTGCTGTGGGCGT
This sequence comes from uncultured Acidobacteriaceae bacterium, assembly GCA_963757515.1. Lineage (GTDB taxonomy): Bacteria > Acidobacteriota > Terriglobia > Terriglobales > Acidobacteriaceae > PALSA-350. The sequence goes on from CAVWRV010000006.1 coordinate 403,309, forward strand.
AGGCAGCAACCTGTGGTCCCGTCAGACGATGGGAGCGGTGATGCCGATGTGGGCAACGATGCAACTCGCCGAGTACATGCAGGCTGGCGTGCAGTATGCCAGTTGGTGGGCTCAAGGGAGCGGTGCTGTATGCATGCAGTATAACTACGATTGGAACGGAGAGGCAGCTTATAACTGGTGGGACTGCGGTGACGTGTTTCTTACCTATACTGGTCCACTGGGAGCGGAGACAGTGGTCGGTTTGCAGCCGGGAGACATCGCTCCTGTGGCCCGTGCTTTTCAACTATTGTCACAAAGCGGCTTTGTCACTGAAGGCGAGCACATGCTGCGAGTGGTTACCGATCTTCAGAACGCGCCATGGCTCGCGGCCTATGCCGCGACTCACGGCTCATCCTACGAGGTTGTTCTGATCAATCGAGATCGCGATAACGCGCACACGGCACCAATCAAGATTGTGGGAGAAGAAGCCGGCGGCGGTGTTCAACAGTGGACATACGGTCGCGCACAATACGACAGGACTCAAAAAAGAAACTGGGAAGTTGTTCCAGTGACCTCTACCCAGGGAGCCTGGCAATCTGAAATCGAAGGGGTGTTGCCACCCTGGAGCGTTAATGTGTTTCTTGTGAACTAGGGCCAGGAGGAAAGCGCAGAGCTTCCAGCACACTCCGAGCACCAGAACGGGCGCTGCCTCCGAGATGATGGCCCAGGCAGCGATTCGACCACAGCCCGGCTCATCCTCGTCAGACGTCCGATTCAAAATGTCGTAAAGAAAAATACGGCGACAGGATGGTCTGGACCCCAAACTTGAGACACTGAAAATAGAGACACACTGCAGGGAACGGAGGTTCGGATGGCAGACAGGCGTGGACAGGCGAGGGCAGGACGGGACGTTCACTTAACAATTTCCGTTGGAGATAGGGGATCGCGGAGAGTTTCGGAGAGTTCGTCCCGAGACTTTCCGAAACTTTCTGTTCACGAAACTCCTGTCCAAGAACTCCCTGTCTTGACCTTCCCTACCTATCATGGATTCCCCGCCAGACTCTCGTCCGAGCGAAGTGAGCGGGATATTTTGTAAAATTCGATAAAATTTGGCTTTTTGTAGACTTCAGCGGCGGCGCGCAAAGGGGCCTCTTTTGGGGGAAAAGGGCAGCCTGAGAGAGCTGGTTGTGTGCAGAGCAGCATCGAAGCCGCCGCTGGCCGCGGCGGGAACCCGGTTCAGCCCTTCCGGGATGATGAGGGGGCTGGCAAGGCTGGGGTGGTTCCGCTCAATGTTGCGTTCAATGTTGCGTTCAATGTTGGGGTCAAGGGGCGGAGGGGGCTCCGGCTCAGGGACCTGGGGCGCGGCGGGTTCGGGTTCCGTGGCGGCGACGGGATCGCCTGGCTCCTCGCCCGCGGCTTGAGGCTGCTGGCGGCGCCACTGAGAGCTGTATATTTGTGCGTTGACGGGCGAGGCCGCGGGTTGCGTCCCGGATGGGGAGGGGCGACGGTCGGGAATCAGGCCTTCGATGGCTACGATCATGGAAAGAGCCTTGATCTGGCCGGCGATGATACCTCTGGTCACTTCGTGGCTAAGATTGGCCAGTTCCCAGAGCCGGGCCAGGATCTGGTCGCGACCAAGGTTCAGCTGGCGCAGCCCCTCGGCTTCCTGGTCCACCAACCTTTCCCTGACGGCGGCGCGGTGCTCGATCATGTAGGCGCGGACGCGGGGTTTGGATTTGGTGTAGGCAGCGGTGTCGGGATTGAGACCGACGGCTGCTGCGGCACGGCGGTCATTCATGGTTCCGGAAAGGACCAGGTGAGCAAAGGCCATTTCCTGATCGGTGATGGGATCGCTGACAGTATTTTTGGGCATAGGTCGTCTCGTTCCTCGATTTGCTGGAGTGTAGTGCACCCCAAAAGTGAGACACGGTTAGAGCGAAAAAATGGGTGACATTTATCGGCCATAATGGAGCAGGCCGATGAAGAAGAAGGCAAGAAGCTACAGCATAGATTTCAAGCAGGAAGCGGTGCGTCGAATGGCACAGGCTGAGACCATTATCGGTCTGGCCAAGGATTTGGGCGTTCGGCGGAAGCTCCTCTACGAGTGGCGTGACCAGTTTCGGGCAGGAGGTAGGGCAGGGCTGGAGCGACCCAGGGGCCGACCGCCGGGGAGCAAGTCACAGACCGTTTCGCCGCCAGCACCCAGTGCAGCCGAGTTACGGATTGCTGAACTGGAACGGCTGTTAGGCCGTAAGCAGCTGGAGGTGGATTTTTTAAAACGAGCCTTCGAGCAAGTCAGGGGAGCAGCGTCGAGTCGTACCAGCGATGGCGGCAAGGAGTCTATCGCGGCATCGAAGTCTCGCTCTCGTTCGAAGGAGTAGGACTGACCGTGGAACAGCAGTGCCAGGTAGCCGAGGTAAGCCGAGCGGGCTTCTATCGCTATTTGCAGCAGACTGCGCCAGAACAGGCCGATTTGTTGCTGCGCGCTCGCTTGCAGGAGTTAGCAGTCGCGCATCATCGTCTTCGGGGCTACCGGATGTTGACTGCTTTGCTGCGACGTGAAGGGCAAGTAGTCAACCACAAACGTGTCCTGCGCTTGATGCGAGAAGACAACCTGCTTAGCTTACGCCGGAAAAAGTGTGTGTTTACGACGGATTCGGCGCATACTTTGCCGATCTATCCGAACCTGGCGCGGCATGCGAAATTGACGGGGCTGAACCAGCTATGGGTGGCCGACATTACCTTCATCCGCCTGCGCAATGAGTTCATCTACCTGGCGGTGGTTCTGGATGCTTACTCGCGCCGCGTTATCGGCTGGGACCTGGGGCGTACGTTGCAGGCGGAACTAGCAACTCGCGCCCTGCAGATGGCACTCAGCCAGCGTAGCTGGAAAGCCGAGGGCCTGATCCATCACTCCGATCGCGGCGTACAGTATGCATCGACTGATTACACCGACCTGCTGGAGCAGAACGAGATTCAAATCAGCATGAGCCGGCGCGGCAACCCATACGACAACGCACGCGCAGAGCGGTTCATGCGAACGCTCAAAGAGGAGGAAGTACACGGAGCCGACTATCGGGATCTAGAAGACGCGCGCAGTCGAATCGGTGAGTTCCTGGACCAAGTTTACAACCGGCAAAGGCTGCATTCCGCGTTACGATATCTAACACCGGAAGAGTTCGAGCGGGCCAGCGAGGCTCGCGGAAGTGACGGCGCTGATGGAAGCGATGGAAAACCAAAGGCAGGTTTACCACCGCTCCCACAGGCCTTGGAAATCCCTCCGGGATTCCCACACTCCCGCGGCCCGGCTACTGCTTATTGATAATCGACACCAAAGCGGGCCGATGTGTCACCCAATTAATCGCCTTGCAGCGTGTCTCAGCTTAGGGGTGCAGTCCAGAGTGTGTGCGGGTTTCTTTGCTGCTTCCTAGTGACACAAAAGGCTTGGAAGCCGCGGTAGGCCAGTCATGGCTGGTGTTGGTGATTTTTTGACAGGGATAGGGTGAGGGACCGGACAGCGGTGAAGCCATCCTTCGCTCGCGCGGAAGGCCGAAACTACCGGCAACTGCCGGCCAGGGCGCGGTTGCGTGAGAAGCCGTCGCCTGCCGATATCTTCTACTCTAAGAGATATAGCCTTTCCCAATTTGAATGTAAGTGGCGGGATGCGTTTTTCGGCACGGGAGTACAAGCCCAAAGGTCACTTGCGGCTGGTGTGCGCGTTGGCAACGGGATGAAATGGGGTGGAAACCGGAACCTTCCCCCATGCTTTGGAATTTTGTGGGTGCCCGGCGTGAGGCTGGCGTTGCGGTCGTCCAGGCTGTTGTGGAAGGCCACGGCTAGCGGGTTGGTGGTCTCGTGGACCCCTTTGGCCATCACTGGGAGATCGGAGCGCAGATTTGATCGGTGGTTTTTTGCCGATCGATATCGGGATTGCGCTGGTGATCGATTACCGGGACCGTGCTTGGAGGGTTCAACGGGAATATGCTACCGTCCTCAACGAGTCATTGGCCTGCCTCCATCCGATACAACGCTTTGCTTTGCGCGCCTGGGAGTTTTCGATGGGGGTTAGTCCGTCCAGTCCCGGAATAGATCTCGCGGCGACGGTATTTCTTTGACGTGAGAAATGGAACCAGTGCAACGTTGCAGGATCGGGACTATGATGGGTCCCCAGGCAGTAAAAGGGTCAGCATGCCCCGCTCGCGTCGCACAGAGCCTAAAAGTTTTTGATTTGACATTGCCCTGCGCGCTCTGCGGATATGCGATTCCGCCGAATGAGCTGCTGCACGTCGGCTGGCATCACACCAAGTGCCCCGCCTGCGGAGGTGTCTTTGACTCGCGGGCAGACAGGTCATGTAAACCGAAAAAGCACGTCCTGAAGAAGGTCCATGTTGATGGCCGCTGCCAACCCGGCGATGATGGTCTCTTATGATCCTCTCGAGGTCGCGCTCTCAGTCATCATCGCCGTTTCAGCCTCCTACGCGGCGCTCGATCTTGCTGGAAGAGTTAGAGTCTCGGGAGGGGGGCGCCGCCTCGCTTGGCTAGCCTCCGGTGCGATTGCGATGGGGAATGGCATCTGGGCAATGCACTTCGTCGGGATGGTGGCATTCCGCTTACCTGTTGCGATAGCGTTCTATTGGCCGACAGTCGTGGCTTCGCTGATCGCTGCTATCTTCGCCGCGGCCGGGGCGCTTCATGTTGTGAGCCGAAGAGACATGGGAACCCTCTATGCCTGGGTAGGAGGCAGCATATTAGCAGCAGGCATCGTTACTCTCCACTACACGAATATGGGTGCCATGCGACTGGCTGCTCGATGCGAATTCAATCCCTTCCTGGTCAGCCTGTCGGTGGTATTCGCCATTGTGTTTGCGGTAGGAGGCCTGTGGATCGAGTTTTATTTTCGAGATGCGCGTCGTCAGAAAATGGTGTGGCGAAGAATTGGCAGCGCCCTGGCTATGGGTGCCGCGATTTGGGCGATGCACTACACCGGCATGGCCTCGGCCACCTATCGGTCTTCCGTGGCTCCGCCGGACCTGACGCATGCTGTGAACGTGTCTTCTCTGAGCACCATTGGCATCGCTGTCGTTACATTGATCCTGCTCGGATCGGTGATCATTGCGTCCCTTGTGGATCGGGGTTTTAGCGCGCAAGCGTTGTTGCTGGCCTTATCTGAAGCCAGGTTGGAGGTAGCGCGTGAAGCTCGATTGGAGATAATGGGCGAGCTGACGGCCTCGATCGCACACGAGATAAACCAACCCCTGACGGCAATCGTTACTAACGGAGAGTTCTGCTTACGCAATCTGTCGAGCGGCAGGCCGGATCAGAAGAGGCTGCGGGAGGCCGTTACTGAAATTGTGCATGATGGAAACCGGGCTAGCTCCATCATCTCAAGAATCCGAGCACTTCTGATGAAGGGAGCTCACGAATACGCAGAACTGGACATCAATAACCTCATTCAGAAAGTTCTCGACCTTACGCAAAACGAAATAGCCAGTAACCATATCTCCCTTCGGACCAACCTGGCCGCGGACTTACCCTTGGTGCGAGGGGATCCCATACAGTTGCAGCAGGTCCTGATCAATCTGGTCACGAACAGCATCGATGCGATGCGCGGGGTAACTAACAGGCCGCGGGAGCTTCTCATTCGGTCGGCCAGGAGTCCCGATGGTGTGCTCATCGAAGTTCAGGATTCCGGACCCGGAATCGATCCGGACGAACTAGAGCGCATCTTCTTGCCATTTTTTACGACAAAGCAGGAAGGCCTCGGGATGGGATTGTCGATCAGCCGTTCCATCGTTGAATCACATGGTGGCCGTATTTGGACGGTATCAGGTTCCCAGGGTGCGCTCTTCGCAATTTCACTCCCTCTCAACTACGATTGATGCTGATGGATTCTCCTCAAGTCGTTTTTGTCATCGATGACGACCCATCGGTTCGCAGAGCGATCGAGCGTCTCATTGGAACCGTGGGGCTCGACGTTGAGCTTTTTGCATCTTCCGAGGAATTTCTGAGTGCAAAGCGCCGCGATGCAGTGAGCTGCCTGGTTCTGGATGTGCGATTGCCTGACCGTAGTGGGTTGGATCTCCAGCGCGAACTGGCGGCAGCCCAGATTCTGATTCCCATCATATTCATTACTTCCTATGGCGATATCCGGATGAGCGTGCAGGCGATGAAAGCCGGCGCAGTGGAATTTCTCCCCAAGCCATTTCGCGATCAGGACCTTCTGGATTCAATTCGCGCCTCTCTGAACCGGGACCGGGCCAGACGAAGGCAGGAGAAGCAAGACAGCATCTTGCGAAAGCGATTTGACTCGCTCACAGCTCGTGAACAGGAGATTCTACCCTGGATCGTTTCCGGTCTCTTGACCAAGCAAATCGCCTCGGAGATCGGGACCAGCGAAACCACAGTGAAAGTGCATCGGGGCCAACTGATCCGAAAAATGGGAGCTAACTCACTGGCAGATTTAGTGAGGATGGCCGAAAGATTGAAAATTCCCCTGCCCAATCTTGATGAACCTTCGTAAAGGCGTAAAGGTAAGCCTTACGAAGGTAAGGCTTACCTTACCCAAACCCACAAACGGTCGCCGGGGCTGGATTCGGGAATTTACTCTCCAGAAAAACTGCTCTGCTGCTGGGCGCAGCGAGCCGGGCTGGAGTCTTGAGCGAACGGGGACGGTGAGCGGGCAGGGTTGGAGTCTTGCCTCTCTCGGCCATCCACGGCTACCAGGGATGGCCAGGGATGGCTCTCGAGTACATGGCATATCTTCCGTGAGTCACAGGACCTGCCCCTTTGGGGGTAGGGGTTTGCTTCGCGACTATGGATCACCATTCTCGCTACCAGGTATTGCCTATCGAACCGATGCGTGAAGGCTTGAACTGAATGTGCTTTTCCCCACCCTTTTCCCTGGATTCGATTGCCCGTCCGATAGCGGGGCTTTGCACGCGATGACGTGGGAACGGTGTGCCAAATATGGGGTCATCCGCGCAACCAAACTCATCGCCTACGTCCAGAAGTGACAACTACGTAATCAGTATGCTCGTTTACGGAAATAGTGTCGACGCCATTTGGCCCGCAGCGACAAGGCCGAACGCCATAGACCTCGCTCAAATTCAACCTTACCAAAGTAAGGAGCACCTTTACCATTGCACAATAGATTCTCCATCCCTACAGCGAGTAGGTTGAGGATATAGTTTCTTGGCGTGAACCTGATCTGTGGAGCGGTTGCGTGCGAACCGTGATGGTAGTTGCAGAAACTGGGACGATTCTGTTTCACCTTAGATTTCCGTTGGAAGTACATGCTAGACTCCGCAAGCGCTCAGGACGGCGTGGAAGACTCGCCGCGTTGATCATCGTAATTCTCAATACGATTGATTTGACGACCGTTCCTGAGACTCGTTGCAAGCTTGCGTCAGACTTCTATGAACGCGCTGATATGCAGTGATGAGGGCGGCTCTGGTTGCGGCTCGCAGTCTCTTCGTGGCGGCCACGATCCTGGTGGCTGCTCATGTGACTTTACTCGTCCTTGATCCGCGTGCGAGTTTCCAGTCCAACCTGTTCATTCTCATGTATCCCCTTCTGGGGGTTACAGTGTGTCTGCTTGGCGCTAATACACAATCTCCGGAGACCAGGCCATCGTGGCTCCTATTCGGATGCGGTCTGCTCATCGCAGCGGTTGGTCAGCTTGGATTGACTTACTACGACTTCGGGACGCAGATACACACGCAGACCCAGGCCATCAACTCGGACTTCTTCTTTTTTGCGTACGGAATTCCTGTCATGCTGGCTATCTGCTCCCGAAGTACGGATGCTGGCCTGAAAATCTTCGCATGGCTTGATGGGGCTCAAGCGCTCATCGCAGCCATGCTCGCATACTTGCAGCTCTTCTCCGTATTGCCCTCTCATGCCCGCCCCGAGGCCATCTCCGCGACCAATCTCATGTATTTGAACGATGCGGAGAATTTGATTCTGGTCGGAGCTGTGACCTTGCGCTTCTTTTCCAATCCGAGCCCGGCAAGAAGACGCTTTTACCACGTCCTCTCTCGCTATCTGTGGGTCAATGGGATAGTGGCTCTTATCCTGGGTTACCTCGAACTGAAGATCGGCTGGCGTGACGGACCGCAAGACGCCGGGTGGGGGATCCCTTACCTGGCTCTCCTAGGCTCGTTCGCCTTGCAACACGAGATTCCTAAGGACAAGAGCGAACGGAGCAGCGGCCAGCGGACCGTGGGACTGCTGATTGATAACCTCAGCCCGGTATTATTCACGCTGGCTATCACGCTTATGGGAGTTGAGATTGCGCCGGAGCATCCATGGTTGGGATTTGTCTGCATTTCGGCGGCAGTTGCGATCTATGGAGTACGAGCAGCAATCCTTCAAGTCAGGTATGCCAGGTCGCAGGAGGAGTTGACCAAGGCGATGATTGCCACCGAGCAGGCGAGCCGTGCCAAGAGCCAATTCCTGGCCAACATGAGCCATGAAATACGCACCCCGATGAATGGCATTCTCGGTATGACGGAACTTGCTCTCAGCACAACTTTGAGCGCAGAGCAGCGCGATTTTCTGCTGACGGTGAAGTCCTCGGCAGATCATCTGTTGACCATCATTAATGAAATCCTCGATTACTCGAAGATGGAAGCGGGTAAAACCATTCTGGATTCGGTTGCCTTCCATTTACCCAGCGTGGTCAAGGATGTGTTGAGAAGCCTTGCCTTCCCGGCGCACCAAAAGGGCCTGGAACTCGCCGTGCACATCGCGCCGGATGTACCCGCTGACCTGACTGGTGACCCGATCCGTCTTGGTCAGGTCCTGATCAATCTGGTTGGGAACGCGATTAAATTTACGGAACACGGAGAGGTCCGCCTAGATGTATCTGTGGAATCGGTTACGAACGACCGCGTGTGCCTGCAGTTCATTATCCGCGACACCGGGATCGGAATCTCACTGGACCAGCAGGAAGGGCTCTTCCAGGAGTTTCAGCAAGCTCACACTTCAGGCCATCGGCTATACGGTGGTACCGGCCTGGGACTGGCCGTCTCCAAGAGCATTGTGACTTTGATGGGAGGCAAAATCGATCTCAAGAGCATGCCCGGGGAGGGCACAACCATAACCTTTGATGCTTACTTTGACGTGTCACCTGGATCGCAGCCAGCCACGCCCATCCCGAGTGAAGAAGATTTGCACGGGATGCCCACCCTGATCATTGATGACAACGCCACGAATCGAAGGATACTCTTCGAGCTTACTCGTCAATGGAAGATGAACCCGCACACGTGTGATTCCGGGGAATCCGGGCTTGCCGAACTCTCCAGAGCCGCCTCCGAGGGAGGTCCCTATCGCTTGCTTCTGCTCGACGAACGGATGCCCGGGATGGATGGAATAGAAGTGCTCGGCCGCATTCGCCGAAATCCAGTGCTCGAAAGTGCAGTGATCATGATGTTGACCTCGTGCGACCAGGTTGAGAGTGCAGCACTCTGCCGGCAGATGGGAGTCGAGACTTACCTGATCAAACCCATAAGCTCCTCCGACCTGCTTGAATCTATTCGTCTTGCGATTGGAGTGCATATACCAGCGAGTACGGTCACTCCCGCCGGTGTTTCCCCTTCGTCACGATCGCTAAGCATCCTGCTGGCCGAAGACAACCTGGTGAATCAAAGAGTGGCCATGACTATGCTGGGCAAGATGGGACATCGGATTACGCTGGCAACCAATGGCCTGGAAGCTCTGGAGCAATGGAGACAAAGTGACTTCGATCTGATTCTCATGGATGTGCAGATGCCTGAGATGACCGGCCTGCAGGCCACCATGCAAATCCGCCGGGAAGAGGCTATCGGTACTCACGTACCCATTGTTGCCATGACCGCATCTGAGGATCGGGACCGCTGTTTGGCGGCTGGCATGGATGATTTCGTTTCCAAACCAGTGAGTTCCAAAGGCCTCGAACAGATGATCGCGGCTACATTTTCAAATCGGAAATAGAGAGCCTGGAACCTGGCGATTGATCTTCTCCAGGATTTCCTGGGACCACCGGTTGAAGCTCCTGGGTCCCACTTTGATTGGCGCGATTTGCGTGCGCGACATGCACGCAGGAAAGGTTTGTTCCATGGCAGGGATCGGTTCAAGGCTTCGTACGATTCGTCAGCAATGGAAACTGTCCTTGCGCGAGGTGGAAGAACGGAGTCTCCGCTTTGCGCAGGAGAAGGGCAAGCAGTCCTATCAGATTTCTGCCAGTTGGCTGGATCGCCTGGAGCGCGAAGAACACGAACTTACCGTGAACAAACTGATTGTTCTGGCCGACATCTATAATCTGCCACCGGAGCAATTGCTACGCTCCGTGCATCCGGGAAACCCGCAACCTGCGCTCCTCAGACAGCTTTCCGGTCCAAACGCGACGTCATTGCTCAGCGAAGGACCACTCCAAGAGCAGTCAAGATATCTGCTCCCGGATACACCTGTTCCTGATCCGTCGCCCGATGAGACCAAGTTTCTCGCCACTGAAAATCGTCCGTCACTGGCGCCATATAGGCGGGGTATTATCGGCCAACGCGACCTGACCCTGGATCCCATGATACCGGCGGGCTCCATCGTTCAGATCGATACAAGGAAGCGCGCAATCTCACCGAGGAAAGTCTGGACCCATGAATTTCAGCGGCCCATCTATTTCCTCATGACCCGTGAAGGGTATGTCTGCGGCTGGTGCGAATTGGACAGGGCTTCGGACTGGTTGACCCTGATCCCCCACCCTCTGTCGCCCGCCTCCAGCCGGAGATGGAAGTACCGGACAGAGATAGAATCCCTAGGCCGCGTTATCGGTGTGGCCATTCGGTTGGGAGAACGAATTTAGCTGGCCGAGAAAGTTCATGTAATGTCAGGATCCAGGTCGCGGTAGTAGGGACTCGACGTGATGCCTATGCGGTCTGGAATGTAATTTCAGACCAGCACTCCTCGAAGTCGAACAGCGTAGCCCAGAGAGCCATCTGATCTCAGGAAGACGAGATTAAGGAATTGGCTCTATACCAGAGCAGTGACGGAGCACGGTATCGTCAGGCAGAACGTTGGGCAGCATATTCCAGCTCCGCACCAAGTTTTTCAAGAATAGAGCAGTAAGCTGACCGTTTGAATTCACAAACACCAGGTGGTCACCATAGAGTTGTACGGTTGAGGCAATAACGTGCTGAACTGTTTGAGTCGTAAGGCGTACACGGTAGGAATGGTCAACCATGATAGGCTCCCGTGTGTCATGGACCCGGCGGCCCATCAATGGGCTACCAGCCTATGCAAAGTTCGGATTTGGACCGCGCATCTGAACTCTGGCTAGCCGCGCACCTGGAGTGCGCGAAGGAGGGGCGTCAACGTGTACACGGTCGACCGCGTGCGCTTTCTAAATCGCAGCTGATGAAAGTTTAGCACTGAGTCGAAAACAATCCTTAAATTTTCCATGAGAATTAAGAGGGGGGTCAGTGTGTCTTATCCCATCGTCGTTTGGCGGCCCGGCCCCGGCCCGGTACCACGTGGATCGAACGCCGCGTGATGGGCAATGACTCCGGCCAGATGGTCGGTTCTTCAGCAGAACAGTACGTCTCAGATCCACTCATATAGAAAGCCCCTGGCGCTCCAGAGAAATCGAACTGACGTTCAAACTCCGAGTCGCTGGGATAACGGACTACTCGGAGGTGATCCACGAGGGGCGCTAGCGCTTCCACCCAAGGCTCCGGGTGGTAGCGTTCCTCCTTCGGACAAGGTCTT
>CAVWRV010000007.1:0-182917 GCA_963757515.1 uncultured Acidobacteriaceae bacterium
GGAACGTAACCGTTACAGTTCCAGCAGAGGAAAAGCGGGACCCTAAAGCACCCTGCGCAGGGGCCGAGAATATGGGAACCGACTGAGGGCAGACGAAAGGTACCCAAATCGAAAACAGAGCACTGCGATGTTCCTCCCCAACGCGCAAGCTGCTTTGATGATTGGCGGGCTCGTGCTCAGGTTGATTTGACGCACATGGATTTCCGGTCCGACAATAGCCCACGGACACGCACCGAAAATGAACGATGGAGGATCGATGAGGCAATATTCCCGATGGCTCAGTGCTTTGGTTTTGCTCCTGGCGGCCGTCCCTGCGTTGACGCAGGATCACATTCCAAAGCTCATCGACGTTCACATACATTATGACGGCGAGCCCGGGATCCTCGAAAAGCTCCTCGATAAATTAGATGCGAATGATGGGTTAGCGTTCCTTTTGACGACTCCGGCGGGCTTTCCCCAAGCGAGTAAATTTATCCACGAACATCCCGGCCGATTTATCGGCTTTGGCGATATCAAGCTGGATGATCCGAATGTGTTACAGGAGATCGATCGCTTCCACGCCGCGGGATTTCGCGGCTTGGGAGAGATCACCACAACGCTGAAAGCCTATGACGATCGGGCCTACTGGCCTATCTACGATCGGGCGAACAAGTATCACATGATTCTGCTTTTTCATACCGGCATCGTGAATCGGCTGCACCCGGAACAACCCGCGGATATCAGCTTTGACCGAAGCCGGGCTACGCGGCTTGACTTGATTGCACGACATTGGCCAAAGCTGACAATTATCGGCGCGCATTTGGGAAATCCGGACTATGCGGAGGCGGGTGAAATTGGACGATGGGACCCGAATCTCTATTTCGATGTGTCGGGCACTACCCTCATCAAGAAGAAAGATGACTATGGCTTCTTCCGCTCCGTTTTCTGGTGGACAGGCGTGGTAAGCCCTCATACGCCGGCTAGCGGTGCTGACGCCTTTGAGAAACTGGTCTTTGGCTCGGATGTGTTTGGCGGAGATGTGCAGGAATTTGATCTTGCGCTGGCACGCTACCACGCGATGTTGGATGCCTGCCAGGTGCAGCAAAGCGCGCAGACGATGATTTTTTCCGGGACGATGTGGCGCATTCTGCAAGCACAAGAAGCGCAAATGACATCCGCCAACGACACGAGCAACGGAAAGCAGTGAATCTGATTGCAGGACTCGAGAAGCGGTGTCTTCACATACCGTATCGGCCGCCCATTTCTATCCCGCTGCCAACGCGCATAATCGAACCCAAGTGACCTTTGGGCGGGTACTCCCGTGCCGAAAAACGCATCTCGCCACTTACATGCAAACATGGAAAGGCTCTATCTCTTAGAGTAGAAGATATCGGCAGGCGACGGCCTCTCACGCGACCGCGCCCTGGCCGGCAGTTGCCGGTAGTTTCGGCCTTTAGCGCGAGCGAAGGATAGCTTCACCGCTGTCCGGTGCCACACCCTATCCCTGTCACAAAATCACCAACACAGCCATGACTCCATGACTGGCCTACCGCGGCTCTCGACCCTTCTGTGTCACTAGGGGGAAGCCAAGAACCCCCCCACAATCTCCAGCAAACCGAGGAACGAGACTACCTATGCCCAAAAATACTGTCAGCGATCCCATCACCGATCAGGAAATGGCCTTTGCTCACCTGATCCTTTCCGGAACCATGAATGACCGCCGCGCCGCAGAAGCCGTCGGTCTCAATCCCGACACCGCCGCCTACACCAAATCCAAGCCCCGCGTCCGCGCCTACATGATCGAGCACCGCGCCGCCGTTAGGGAAAGGCTGGTGGACCAGGAAGCCGAAGGGCTGCGCAAGCTGAACCTTGGTCGCGACCAGATCCTGGCCCGGCTCTGGGAACTGGCCAATCTTAGCCACGAAGTGACCAGAGGCATCATCGCCGGCCAGATCAAGGCTCTTTCGATGATCGTAGCCATCGAAGGACTGATTCCCGGACCGTCGCCTCTCCCCATCCGGGACGCAACCCGCGGCCCCGCCCATCAACGCACAAATCTACGAAGCTGAGTGGCTCCGCAAACAGCAGCACCAAGCCGCAGGTGAAGAGCCAGGCGATGCCGTTGCCGCCGCGGAAGCCCAACCCGCCGCGCCCCAGGTCCCCGACCCGGAGCCTGCTCCCAATCCGGCCCTCAAGCCGGCTACGCGCCCCCTCCGCCCCACTGACCGCCGAACTTTGACCGCAACCAGCCCAGCCTTGCCGACTCCCTCATCCCGCAAGCGATGAACCGGGTTCCCCTCGCGACAGACAGCGGCTTCCATGCTCTTCTGGACCCCGCCAGCTCACCCAGGCAGCCCTTTTCCGTAAAAAAAGGCCCCTTTGCCCGGCGCCGCTGAAGTCGAAAAAAAGCCAAATTTTATCGAATTTTAGAAGAGATAAAGAAAGATAAAAGGTGGGCGCTACACGAAACCCTCTGTCACTGCTAACTAGAGTTCCAGAAATCGCCGCTCCCCTAGCGCATGACGTAGCCGCCATCCACGGAGATCGACTGGCCGGTAACGTAGCTCGCGGCTGAGCTGCAGAGCCACAAGACGGCATCGGCTATCTCCTCGGGCCGCCCGAGACGGCGCATCGGTACGAATGTGTTGAGCATCTTGTCCAACTCTTCTCCCTGGCCTTCAGCGATCATCTTGTCGGACATAGGCGTCTGAATCATGCCCGGGCAAACGTCATTTATGCGAATGCCGCGCGTTGCGTATTCGAGAGCGGCGCTCTTGGTAAAGCCAATCACACCGTGCTTCGCGGCATGGTACGTCCCACGCCGAGCGCCGCCAATAAGTCCTCCGAGCGAAGAACAATTGACGATCGCGCCACTGCCTTGCTTACGCATCTGCTGCAATTCAAACTTCATGCAGCTCCACACACCCCGCAGGTTGATTCCCATGATCCGGTCGTAATCATCGCGGGGCGAGTCCGCCGTCTCGGCAAGTACATTTTGAACGCCGGCATTGTTGTAGGCTGCGTCAAGTTGTCCGAACGTCGCGACAGTCTGCTTCACCATCGCTTCTACCTGCGCGTCATCTGACACGTCACACCGGACAGCCAGTGTCTTGTGGCCATGATCGGCAAGACTCTTGGCTGCAGTTTGCACTTCCTTCTCATTCCAGTCCGCCAACACCACGGAGGCACCTGACTCAGCAAACGCCTTCGCCGTCGCAAGACCCAAGCCCGATGCAGCACCTGTAACCAGTGCAACCTTATTTTCAAACGATATATTCATGGATCATTTCCTCTCTTTTCGAAGCATGGATAGCAGTCTTGGGGCCGTCTAGTAGTGCTCCCACCTCACCGACCAATGTTCGTCGGACCGCATAGACCGGATGGTCAGATGTCCGTCATCGGTGAACTCGTAATGGCGCGGCAGATCTTTTCCAACGATCAGCTCGCGCGTCACCGATCCCTGAACGTGATGCGTCAACGTGTGCGTGGCTTCATCAACATCGAAGCTGCCAAAGGAAGCCTCATATCCGTCCTGCACGTATTCGTTGGATTGAGCATTCGCTGACTTCGGGTACATCAGTTGCACGGACATATGTCCATCACGTGTGTAGATCAGCATCCCAGTCGGCTGAGGGATGGGTATGGGCTTGCCGTCCGGCCCCGGCACATCGATGTGCACCAGATGCCATGCCCCGATCAGCTCTCTCTCGCTGCGGTATTGTCGCCTCCCTTCGTCGCCGGCTGAGCCAACGCAAAAGCTCCGAAGCCGAAGATAAGCAGTGCGACTGTAAAGACAGCGTTGATCGTCTCGTTCGTCCGGCGATCGATACTCATCGCCCCACCAACTGTTCGTGAAACTTGGAGTAGCGCGCGCCCGCAACCTTGATCTTTGCGGAAGCCTCTTCCAGGGCAAGCACGTCCTCCGGGGTGAGCTCGACGTCTGCTCCTCCGAGGTTCTCTTCCAGTCGAGACAGCTTCGTCGTACCTGGAATCGGAACGATCCACGGCTTCTTCGCCAGGAGCCACGCCAGCGCGATCTGCGCAGGCGTCGCCTTCTTCCGCTCTGCGAAGGACGTGATCACATCCACCAACCCCTGGTTGGTCTTACGATTCTCTGCGCTAAACCTCGGCACCGTGTTGCGGAAGTCGGTGCTGTCGAACTTCGTCTCCGCATCGATCTTGCCCGTCAAAAAGCCCTTGCCAAGCGGACTGAACGGAACGAAGCCAATGCCAAGTTCTTCAAGCGTAAGCATCACCGTCTCTTCCGGCTCGCGCCAGAACAACGAGTACTCGCTTTGGAGCGCGGCGACCGGCTGCACCGCGTGCGCGCGGCGGATCGTCTTAGCGCTCGCCTCCGAGAGACCGAAGTGCTTCACCTTACCTTCTTGGATCAGTTCCTTCACCGCCCCGGCCACATCCTCAATCGGAACGTTCAGGTCGACGCGATGCTGATACAAGAGATCGATGGCATCGACCTTGAGCCTCTTCAGCGATGCTTCGGCGGCCTGCTTGATATGCTCAGGCCGGCTGTTGAGTGCGCTCCACTTGCCGCCATCCTCTGGATTGGCTTCCCAGCCGAACTTCGTCGCGATCACGACATCACCGCGAAACGGAGCAAGCGCTTCGCCTACCAGTTCTTCGTTCAGCAGGGGCCCATAGACTTCAGCCGTATCAAAGAACGTTACCCCCCGCTCCACCGCGGCATGTAGCAAGGAGGTCATCTCCTGCTTATCTTTCGCAGGCCCATAGGACCAACTCATGCCCATGCACCCGAATCCGACGGCCGATACCTCCAGATTGCTGATTCCCAATTTGCGTTTCTGCACGGCTTCCTCCTGAACGGCTCACTATCAAACGATAGTTAACCGATCCCACCCGCGCTTTCCCGATCCTGCCGATTCTTTGCCTAATCCTGTTCGGAGACGTAATTTAGTGCACAAAGAGGTTGCCCGAAAGTAGGCTAACGTTTAGAGGTTTAAATGCCACATGGTGAGAGCGATAGGTAAAACAAAGACCCCTGATCCGGCGGTCATCGAGATGAGGCGATCATTAGCCAGGCGTATAACGGCGCTTGCGGGCAAAGCGGGAGAGCATCCGACCGCGGTCCCGGGACTCTTCCTCTACTATCGAACAATGCCAACGCCCTGCTATCGGGCTTCGTACGAACCCGGCCTAAGCATTTTCGTGCAGGGGCGGAAGCGCATCCTGCTCGGCGGCACCGAGTATTTGTGCGACGGCTCCTCGTTTCTGCTCTCGTCGATCGACGTGCCCGCGAAGAGCCAGATTATTGAAGCCTCAGAGAAGACACCCTTGCTGTCGATCTTCCTGCGCCTCGACATGCCAACGGTGCGAGAGGTAATCAGCCGCGACGACATCCCCGAGACTCCGCCATCAACTCACCGCCAAGGTCTCGCCGTGGGTGAGACAACTGCCGGATTGCTTGCCGCCGCCATGCGTCTTTTGGAACTTCTTGACACGCCTGAAGACATACCGTTCCTCAGCCCCCTGGTTCACCGCGAGATCCTGTATCGCATTCTTCGGACCCCACAGGCGGAACGACTGCGCGCCATCGCGACCAGCGGGGATCTCGGTCAAAGAACAGCCCGAGCGATCTCCTGGCTGAGAGCGAACTATGCGAAGCCCTTACACATGGAAGAGCTCGCATCGACGGCGAGAATGGGCGTCTCAACCCTCCATCATCAGTTCCGCGCTCTCACAGCGATGAGTCCGCTGCAGTACCAAAAACAACTGCGACTCCAGACCGCGCGCCAGAGAATGCTGATGGACGGACTTGATGCGACGACTGCTGCGTATGAGGTGGGATACGAGAGCGTAAGCCAATTCAGCCGCGAGTACAGCCGGTTCTTCGGACAGCCGCCTATACGCGACATCAAAGGCCTACGCGACAGCAACATAAGTGAGGTCAGCGTAGCTTAGGGCGGTGCGTCAGTGACGACTGCGGAGCAAGGGCATTTTTGTGCGCCCATATGGCCATTTATGTAACATCGGTGTCATCGCTATGGAAGTGCACCTCATCGACGGTACCTACGAATTGTTTCGCCACTATTATGCGCTTCCCAAGGTGCGCGACAGCACAGGCCGGGAAGTCGCAGCCGTGCGCGGCGTACTCGCCTCGCTCATGGGAATGCTTGGCAATGGTGCGACTCACCTCGGCGTAGCCACCGATCACGTCATTGAGTCGTTCAGAAACGATCTGTGGCCGGGCTATAAGACCGGAGAAGGGGTCGAGCCCGATTTGTTAGCCCAGTTCCCGATCCTGGAAGAGGCGCTCTCCGCGCTAGGGATCCCCGTGTGGCCCATGGTGGAGTTCGAGGCTGATGATGCATTAGCCGCGGCGGCGGCGGCCGCGGCGAGCGACCTGCGAGTGCAACGTGTGATCATCTGCACCCCAGATAAGGATCTCGCCCAATGTGTGCGCGGAACCCGGGTCGTGCAATTGGATCGACGCAAGAACATCGTTCGCGACGAGGCAGGCGTCGTTGCCAAATTCGGTGTGCCGCCTGCGTCCATACCGGATTATCTGGCCCTGGTCGGCGATTCCGCAGACGGCTTTCCGGGCCTGATGGGCTGGGGTGCCAAATCCGCTGCTGCGGTTCTTGCACGCTTTGGCCACCTGGAATCCATTCCGGCTGATTGGCGGGAATGGGGTGTCAACGTCGCCAGTCCCAAGACACTGTCGAGCAGGCTCGTTGCGGATCGCGATCAGGTTATGCTCTTTCGCCTCCTCGCAACCTTGCGCACCGACATTCCATTGTTTGACTCTGTCGATCAGCTGCAATGGAAAGGGGCCACTGCGGACTTTGCGCCGCTGGCTGCAAGGCTTGACTACTCATTGCCACGGAAGTGATGACTCTGGTGGCCAGCGACGCGATCGCCTCTAAGTGGGTCCAGCCGCATTCATCGACGCCAGACGACTTCCGAGGCCGTATCGATGCTGGCTTGCCGACAATGGAAACCCTGTTAGACGCCGAACTGCCGTAGATGATGGTCGACGTGTTTGTACATGAGAATGGCCCACTGCTGCGGTTTGAGCGGACCAAAGAAAGGATGTGGGTGCCGGGAGCAGCAGGCTGCGCCCCTGGTGACGAAGCTATCGATAGCTCTGATGAGATGGCCGCGTTCGCGCTCTAAGTCGCACTGTGTGGGGTGCTCCGGGAAGAGTTCCGGTGAGGACGGTGAATTGCGGCGCAGGGGCTTGTCGTTGCCGAAGACCAGCGGCTTTATGAGCAGGCCGATGGCGTTGGCAGGAAAGGACGCACGTTTGGGGTTGATGACGCCCGTCGCCATCTGCATGCCAGACGTACAATGCGCCAGGGTCTGGGCAAGGGTCATGTTGCCCCACTGCCGCTCACTCTCAGGATTGAGGCGCATGATTCGCCGCTTTATGACTTCTGCCAGAGTGGGGTCAAAGAGATCTTTCATCGTACTCTCCGTCCTCGGGGGGATTTTCGCCAGCGGTCCCAATAACTTCTTATTATGCGGGGAGGGCTTGCTTTTTGAAAATTGGGTTCAGGTGGTGAGATTACAGGAGGTATGTCGTCGAACCGACCTCGAAGTTCCGTGAACGGGGTTTTCGGTAACCTGGCGAACGCTCTAATCTTCAGGTTACGTTTCGCCTGTACCTCGTCAACCCGGTGAGTCACCGTCGTCTTTGATCTGCCAACCATTCGGCCTCATCGACAAAATACGCGACGAAGACCAGCTTTTCCAGGGGGTCTAACCCATGAGTCATGGCTTCTTTGACCGGACGCAATTCCAGCGCCTGTTTTCGGAAGTCGGTCTCAGACATCAGCTTTTGAAACCCGGTCTTCACCTCTGAGCAGGATCGTTCGCAATACTCCAACCATGATTCGGCCTCGTGGCGAGAGTCGGAGTCGGCGCTCAGCCAGTACATTTCACAAATCGCATTTTCAAGACGAAATTGAAATTGGCCTCCGATACAGGAGTATCCGAGAGCTTGCGCATTGGCGAGCGCCGTGGGAAATGACGACGCTTCCCATCCATACTCGTTACCCTCCAAGTGGGAGCCCTCAGCTATCTGTTTTGGTAATGCGCGTTCCGGCATATGCGTAGCTTAACAAGCCGGTGGCCGATGAATCTCCTATTCATTAGGTGACGAATCCATCACCGGTCTCGGTCGCAAGAACGGCGTCGTCAGTTTGCGCGAGACCATAAGCTTTGTCGACCTAATGACCATGGCGATGACCATGATTGTCGTGGTGAGGGATCGTGAGATCACTTTGGGCACAGCCCGTTTCAGGCGAGAAAAAGAGTCATCGCTGTAGTGCCACGTGGACTTCCAGTGCCTCACGGAATCGGTATACCGATTCTCCAATTCACGGTGGCTTTACCTGCTTATGGTATCGTTTTTCGATAACGAAGTTCGATAATCAAGGACGATATGGACGACCGCGATCTTTATTCCGGCATGATCCGTCTTCACCTTCTTCATCACGCGGAGCACGAAGCTATCTTTGGGGCTGGTATGACGGAGGAGCTTGCCCGCCATGGGTACAAGATCAGTCCTGGGACCCTCTATCCAATCCTCCATAGTTTAGAGAAACGCGGCTATCTGAAGTCCGAGCAGGAGCGGTCCGGCAGAAGTGCTCGCCGCTTCTACGTAATCACGGCTTCCGGTCGCCGCGCGCTCAAGACAGCAAAGCTACGGGTTCGCGAGCTTTTTGGAGAGCTGATTGAAGGCAGATAGTCCATTCATTCGATATGTCCGCTGGATTCGAGGGATAGGTGTCGGCTGCTTCTTCGTAGCCGGCGCCTCCGCTTTGCTTCTGGCCCAGTCGCCGGTTGCCACCACTCCCGCCGTAACTCCTGATCTCACGATCGTTCAAGTGGTTCAGGATGCACAGCAGAACTACCCTGCCATCCATGTCTCCGAGCAGGAACTCAACGCGGCTGTCGCCAACATTCGCTTGGCAAGGACCGCTTATCTTCCACGCCTCGATGGCATCGTAGAGTTCAACAGGGCCACCCGAAACAACGTTTTTGGGACGCTGCTCCCCCAGAGCATACTGCCGAGCATGTCTGGGCCCGTCATTGGCACTAACAATGCGGGGTCCGTTTGGGGAAGCGCTACTGGACTCCTGGTCAATTGGCAGCCATTCGACTTCGGCCTGCGGCATGCCAAGCTGGAATCAGCGGCAGCAGCACGTGACCGGGCGAATGCGAATCTGCAGAGAAGCCAACTCGAAGTTTCCAGCGCCGCGGCGGATGCCTTTCTGACCGTTTGTGCAGCGAGTCAGGCGGTGAATGCAGCGCAAGTCGCCGTCGATAACTGGGAAACCCTGCGCAAGAGCATCCATGCGCTCACGGCTGCGGAACTGCGTCCCGGTGCTGACGAATCGCGCATTGAGGCCGAGAAGGCTGCGGCGAATACTCAATTGGCTCTCGCCACAGAAGCGGTCGAGATGGGCCAGGCGACGCTTTCCAGGTTTCTCTCCAAGCCGGAGGACATAACGAGGCCACTTAGCTCCGCCCATCTTCTTGGAGGGACCCCTTTGGGGCCCGAGGATGACGGAGCATTGCATCCAGAGAGTACCCCTGCGATGTTGGAACAGCATGCCGTAGTCTCTCAATCCGCTTTAGAGCTGCGCGCCACCGGCAGAAGCTGGGTGCCGCAGTTCAATCTGGCAGCGGCCGGCTACGGGCGAGGCACTGGCGCTGAGACAAACGGAGAGC
The DNA here is from genome assembly GCA_963757515.1 of uncultured Acidobacteriaceae bacterium. Taxonomy (GTDB): domain Bacteria; phylum Acidobacteriota; class Terriglobia; order Terriglobales; family Acidobacteriaceae; genus PALSA-350. The sequence goes on from CAVWRV010000007.1 coordinate 9,694, forward strand.
GGTTGAGCGGAGCAAATGGTCTCGCCCCAACCACAGGAAACTACGCCATCGGTCTGAACGTCACCTTTGGCTTTCTCGATTTTGCCGCCATCCACGCTCGCGAGGCCTCTCAAGCCGCCACATTGAAGGCGGAGCAGTCTCGCGAGACTTTGGTGGGGCGGCAACTTCAGGAGGAGTTCGATCAGGCCCAAGCCGCCTTACGGGCGACGCGTCGCATAGCGAAGAACACTCCCATCCAGGCAGCGGCGGCTCGAACCGCCCTTGCTCAAGCCACTGCTCGTTATAAAGCCGGGCTTTCCTCGATTGATGATGTGGCGCAGGCACAACGGCTTGTCGTGCAGGCAGAGATGGATGATTCGATCGCGCGCCTGAATGTCTGGCGTGCGTTCCTTCAAGTGCAGTCGGTACGGGGCGATCTTCAGCCTTTCCTTCAGGCGGCTCAGTAGTTCAGGTGATCATTTGACATGCGTTTAGTCCTCGCAGCTCTGAGTCGTCCCCTAACCGTGATCGTTGCGTTAATCGCAATTGTCGCCGGTTTCTTCATGGCGGTGGGAAGAATGCGCATGGACATTTTTCCTGAGGTGGGAAATCCTGTGATCTATGTTGCGCAGCCATACGGCGGCATGACACCCGCGCAGATGGAAGGGTTCCTTACCTATTATTACGAGTACCACTTCCTCTACATCACCGGCATCCAAGCCGTAGACAGCAAGAGCGTCCAGGGCGCTGCTCTGATGAAGCTCACCTTCCGGGAAGGCACAAACATGCAGCAGGCGATGGCCGAGACAGTCGGCTATGTGAATCGCGCTCGCGCCTTCATGCCGCCCGGTACGGTGCCGCCCTTCATCACCCGCTTCGATCCCGGTAGTATTGCCGTCGGCCTCCTTCTGTTTACCAGCACCACCCACACCCAGGGCGAACTGCAAAACATCGCTCTTAATCAGGTGCGCCCGCTCTTTGCCACGCTTCCCGGCGTCTCTGCGCCGCCTCCATTTGGCGGCAACCAGCGCACCATTGTCGTCACCCTCGATCCTGACAAGCTGAAGCAGTACGGCGTCTCGCCGGAGCAAGCGATCGCAGCGGTAACCAGCAGCACAGTTGTATCGCCCTCCGGAAATCTCTATGACGGAACGCTGAACCGTATCGTTCGCACCAACTCCACCCTCGGGCCGGAGCTGAACGATTTGATGGCGGCGCCCATTCATCCCCGCTCTGGAGCGAACATCTATTTACGCGACATCGGAACCATCGAGAATGGGACGGATATCGTCACCGCATACGCTCATGTGGATGGCCGCCGCACGGTGTACATTCCGGTTACCAAGCGTTCGGACGCATCCACTCTGGCCGTCATCCAGGCGGTGAAAGCGGCTCTCCCCAGGTTCAAAAAAGTGATGCCTGATGACGTCGATGTACGGCTCGCCTTCGATCAGTCCGGCTATGTATCGAACGCGATCAATGGCCTCGTCAGTGAAGCGGCGCTGGGAGCGATCCTGACAGGATTAGTGGTTCTCGCGTTCCTGAGAGACTGGCGCGGCGCGCTGATCGTTGTAGCAAACATCCCCTTTGCTCTCTTCGCTGCCGTCCTCCTCTTATGGGCGACAGGTCAGACGATCAACATCATGACGCTCGGTGGACTGGCGCTAGCGGTTGGTGTCCTCGTAGACGAGGCAACTGTGGAAGTCGAAAACATCCATACCCAGCTCCTCCCCGGTGTCTCTCGGGCGAGCGCTGTTCTTGAAGCGTGCCGTCGAACCGTACTGGCACGTTTGCTCTCCATGCTCTGCGTTCTGGCGGTGTTCCTTCCGTCCTTCTTTATGAATGGAGTGGGACGGCAGCTCTTTGTCCCGCTGTCTCTCGCGGTCGGCTTTGCCATGGTAGCCTCTTACTTCCTGTCGAGCAGCTTGGTTCCTGTCTTCGCCATTTGGATCATGAAGGAATCCCACAAAGGAGAAGAAAAAGAAGGCAGCTTCGGTAAATTGAGAAGCCGCTACGAACGATATCTGGCCTTCGTGCTGGATCGTCGTTGGCCGGTGATTCTTGGCTACTTCGCCGTGACGGCCCTCATTCTCATCCTGGTTGCGCCTCGCATCGGGAGTGAGATCTTCCCCGACTCCAATGGTCCTGTCCTACGGATGCGACTCAAAGCGCCGATTGGGACGAGGATCGAAGAGACAGAGCCGATGGTGATGCAGGCTCTGGACCTGATCCGAAAAACAGTCGGCAAGGACAACGTAGAGATCACCTCCGACTATGTCGGTGTTCAACCCTCAAGCTATCCAGTCAATCTCATTCATCTCTTCACCAGCGGTCCGGAAGAGGCTCTGGTACAGGTCCAGCTTCGACCCGGTCATCCCGGCGACGAGCGACTGCGAGAGGATCTTCGAGCGGCGTTCAGCAAGCAGATGCCGAAGCTAACGGTTGCATTCGAAGCCGGAGACATCATCTCCCAGGTCATGAGCTTCGGATCGCCCACACCCATTCAGATCGATGTGCAGGGCGTCGATCTCGACCAGGACTACGCGTATCTGGCAAAGGTCGAAACCGAACTTCGCAAGCTCGATTTCCTGCGCGATATCTCCATCGTTCAACCTAATCTTTACCCTACCGTCGAGGTGACAGTGAACCGCGATTATGCCGGTCAGTTCGGTCTCACGATGGCCGACGTGACGAACTCTCTGACGCCGGCTACAGGTTCCTCTCGATTTACCACGCCGAACTACTGGCGTGATCCCCGAACAGGAAACGCATTCCAGATTCAGGTCGAGCTACCGTCGAACCGTATGCAAGGTCTCGGGGCGCTATCTGCACTGCCGCTCATGCGCGAAGGACAGACTCAGCCACAGCTCGATCAAGTTGCCAAGCTTGAGTATGGAACCATGCCTGAAACGATCGAGCGGCTGAGCGGACAGCGGATCGTGAGCGTGACTGCAAACCTGCACGGGATGCCGCTTGGGGAGGCTCAGAAGCGGATCGCCGGCGGTATTGAAGAATCTACCGGCAGCTCCGAAAGGTTCGGTGGTTGCGGTACGCGGGCAGATACCCGCTCTTGAGGAGACAATCTCAGGGTTGCGTATTGGCCTCCTTCTTGCCATCGCTGCGATCTTCTTGTTGCTGATGGCGAACTTCCAGTCTCTTCGTCTGCCTCTCGCCATACTTTCAACCATTCCGGGTGTGCTCAGCGGTGTGGTTCTGATGCTGCTTTTCACCGGAACCACGCTCAACATCCAGTCCTTTATGGGAGCGATCATGGCAGTTGGAATCTCTGTTGCCAACTCCATTCTCCTCGTCAGCTTCGCAGAGCAGGCGAGGCACCAGAATCAAGATGTCGAAACCGCAACCCGGTCCGGAGCGACCAGCCGCATCCGGGCTATTTTGATGACTGCAACCGCCATGATATGCGGCATGATTCCCATGGCAATTGGTTTTGGCGAGGGAAGCGCGCAATCGGCTCCTCTCGGGCGCGCCGTGATTGGCGGCCTCATTTTCTCCACCTTGACGACCCTTACCGTCCTGCCCGCCATCTACGCGCTGCTCCAAGGCAAAGCGTCCACCACGTCGAATTCACTCAATCCCGAAGATCCATCGAGTCGATACTATGTCCATCCATAAACGCGTCTGCTTTCTGCTTTCGTTCGTGGGCTGCTTGTCCGCGTTCTGCCAGAGGCCCTTGCAGGTGGAGATGGCAAAGGTGGAGAGCCGCTCCTCCGCGCGCACGGTGCCGCTAACGGCAGAGCTTGCTCCATTTCTACAGACCGATATTGAAGCTCGCTCCCCTGGGTACGTGGAAAAGGTGCTCGTTGATCGTGGCAGCCTGGTTCACCGCGGACAACTACTGGTTCAACTCTCCGCGCCGGAGATCCACTCCCAAACGGCAGCTTCAGAAGCGAACCTTCATCAGGCTGAAGCTGAAGCCGCACAGGCTGAAGCTCAATCTGCCGCTGCGGAAAGTACGTCGGCGAAGCTCCAGGAAGCAGCCAAGACCCCCGGCGCCGTTGCCGGCAACGAACTGCTGCAGGCCGAAAAGCAACGAGATGCGGCGCGGGCATTGGTCGATAGCCGGAATGCCGCGGTAAAAACCGCGCGAGAGCGCCTGCAGATGAGTCAGGCGATGGAGTCTTATCTCCGCGTGACCGCGCCCTTCGATGGCGTGATTACGGACCGGTTCGTGAATCCGGGAATGCTCATCGATGGCGGTCACACCCCGTTGCTCAAGCTCCAGCAAGTCAACCACCTGCGGTTGATTGTGCCCATCCCGGAAACCTATACCGGCTCTGTTGTGAAGGGAATGTCAGCGGTGTTCCATGTTCCAGCGCGTCCGGGAAGAAGCTACACGGCCAAGGTGGCACGAATCCCGAATGCGCTCGATCAGCAGAACCGGGCGATGATGGTCGAACTTGATGTGTACAACCAAGACGGAAGTTTGGCTCCTGGTATGTACCCAACCGTTGATTGGCCGGTCGGTGCTGGAGAAAATCTTCTATTTGTTCCCGCCACAAGCGTGGTCACAACTACCGAGCGAACCTTTGTCATCGCATCCATCAACGGTCACGCCCATTGGGTGGATGTGCGGAAAGGACCGGCGGTTGGCGAGCAAGTGTCGGTCCGAGGCCAAATTGCTGTCGGCCAAGAGGTCGTCAAGGTGGCCTCGGACGAGATTCGCGAAGGGACGCCACTTGCAAAATAACGCAAATTTCTCAGCCACGCGATCGGGAGCGCCGTAATGAACGGTTGCGAAGTCGCCGTATAAATCGTGATCTGCCGATTGGGCAGTACGGTTGCAGCACTGGTTACATCAAAGCCGCTCATTTCAAGCACTCCACTTACGGTCAAGCGCACAACGTCGTCGTCGACCAGAAGCACCTTGGTAGCTGCACTCAGTCCATCCATCAGGTCGCCTAGATTAGCTGGCACCTTTCCCTCTTCTACAGATTAGGCAGGGGGTTTGGCCGAGGGGCATGCCGCTAAGCTCCTCGCCCGGTTTCCACTGACGACCTGTCGGCCATCCGTTCGTTTTCTGTTATCGGCAGTTTGTAGATCTACATGATGAAGCCCACACAAATTGCCAGGGATGGAAGGGCCTTCGCTCAGTCCAGGACTGCGCCAACCAGAATAGCCGAGCTCTCACGGACGTGGCCTAACCGAATTCTGCACTGGGCGGAAAACTCAATCCGGCTTCGACTGAGGTCGTATGACGCGGATAGGTTACTAAAAATGTAGTGTCCTTGCCTCAGGCCGCAAAAATGCTGGCCGATGAAGCTTTAGAAAGCCGAGGGGTCGAATAACTTCGACCCGAAGTCAGAAAACCCGGTTGGCAGTTGGACCGATTCAGCGGAGGCCGCAATACAGAGTTGCTTGGAAGAGGTAGGCATTCCCAATTCAGTGTATTTGCCTTCTATCCCGCTGCGGAGGCACTCTCAGCAGCGCCGGCCACATCGCATCTCTAGCCGGGTGTTAAGCACCGTGGCGGGTGATGTGCTTGACTGCCTGGAACCAAAGCCGGGGCCTCGGACGGCTGCATGATTGCAGAACGACTGCAGCCCATCCGTACGGAATCGGAAAAGCGAAAAAAACGAACTGGTGAAGCAGAGAGGCGGGCAATGCGGTGGTGGCTGAAGGCGATTTAATCAAGACTGGGATTAAGGGTCTGGACTCCATTCTACTGGGAGGAATTCGCAGGGCCAATGTGATCGTGGTGCAGGGCGTGACCGGAACCGGAAAAACCCTGATGGGCACGGAGTTCATCTATCGCGGGATCGTCGAATTTCACGAACCTGGTCTTATCATCGTCTTTGAGACAAGCCCCGGTAAGCTCATTCGCGACGCTGCCGCATTTGGCTGGAACCTGGAAGAACTGCGAGCAACAGGAAGAAGCTGCAAATCATCTTTACCAGCCCGGAGGTGTTCGACCAGGAATTACGTTCACCGGACAGCTTGCTGCTCGAGACCGCGAAGCAGATGGGCGCACGGCGGGTTTTTGTAGACGGTATTAACCTGTTAGGCCGGCTCACGGGCAGCAAGTCCGAAACCGGATACCGCGAATCATTGCATCAATTGATCGAGTCGTTGAACCGAGAGAATCTGACTGCCATGTTTTCGTTCGAGACCGATGCTTCGCCCGAAACGATCGCTCCCAAGGAAATGACCGATTTTCTTGCTGATACCGTCATCCAGTTGGGCCGTGAACGGTTTGGACGGCGCATGCAGCGAAGCTTGGAGATCCTGAAGAGCCGCGGCCAGGACTTTGACGGCGGAGAGCACACCCTTCGGATCACCGAGGGCCAGGGGTTGGAGGTTTTCCGTCGCGTTCAAGCACCTCTCCGTGTCAATGCAAAGCAGCCCACCTCCAGCAACATGCGATCGGTCATAGGGGTTGCCGCCGTCGACGAACTCATTGGTGGAGGCATCTTCGACGGGTCCACCACCATGGTCGTCGGGGTTTCGGGAGTGGGAAAGACCGTGCTGAGCACGCAGATGCTGCGGGAAGGATCGCTCAGAGAAAAAACCAGGGGTTTGCTCATCTCCCTCGATGAGCACCCGGCGCAAATCATCCGTAATGCTCAGACTCTGGGACTGAATCTGGAAGAGCAGGTGGCCGACGGAACGATCAATATCATGTTCGAGAGTCCACAAGAGATCGAAATCGATTCGCACTATGATCGCATTATCCAGCTTATCGAGAAGCATAACATCCAGCGGATGGTGATCGATGGGATGACAAGTTACAGCTCCGCCATCGGAGAAGTCAGCGTGTATCGCGATTTTTTCCACGCCATCGTGGCCTATAGCAAGCATCGTTTGATGACGACTTTCTTCAATTATGAGAACCCGGAGTTCCTCGGAATCTCATCCTATATGCCGGACTTTCCGCTCAGTTCCATCGTGGATAACCTCATCCTGTTGAGCCTGGTGGAAGTCAATAACTCGCTCCACCGTTGCATTACGGTAGTCAAGTCGCGGGGGTGTAAGCATTCCTTCGATACGCGCGAGTTCGTGATCGGCCAGGGAGGAATCACTCTCTTGCCATTGGAAGAGAGTCTGGTGGCCACGGTTTCCCTGCAGGATTACTCCAGCCTCTTGAGTCGCGCCCCCACAAGATTTTCTCTCAACAAGCGAATCCAAGGTCGTCGTTCAGGATACAAAATGAGCGCCCAATCACCTGGACCCATTGACGTAAGCGAGTATCTTCTGCCGTCAGGTCCGATCGCCTCCGGGTATGGCGGAGCTTGGCACTGGAAGACGGCACGCTCGAAGTTTCGTCCCAGTTGCGGGCCGATTTGCTTGATACCGAAGCCTGGAGCGACATTCTTGCGAAATTTGGCCGGACAATGAGAGTCGCGGTCGCATTGTCCGACGCGCAAGGCAACCTATTGGGAGAATGTCATAATGCGCAGGCGGTTTGGAAGCTGATCCATGACAACGCATCTGTTTGGGGCGCCGGTTGTCCCTTCTGTATAACAACCAGTCTTCCTTGCTCCGCGGTTGCTGAGGCGTTGCGAACAGGCGAGGCGGTGATAGTGCGGGACCAGGCTGGTTTGAGCCATGTCGCAGTTCCGCTTTCATTGGGCACGCAGCGTCTGGGGGCCATCGTTGCCGGGCAAGTGTTCGATCGATATCCCGACTCTTTGACGTTACTGCGGGTGGCCAAGGACTTTGATGTTCCGGCGCAGCAAATTTGGGATGTGGCGAGGAAGCAGGCCCCCGTCAGCCGGTCAATCCTCCAGGCATCTGGCGATTTGCTTCGTGTGCTGGGTCAGGCATTCCTCCAACAACGCTATGCCGCGATCCTCGAGGCGAATCTAACCGAGACAAACGCGCGTTTTCGCTTGCTGGTGGAGGGAGCGAGGGGCTATGCGCTTTTCACCGTGGATCTAACCGGGCATGTGACCAGTTGGAATCGAGGAGCAGAGCGCCTGTTGGGTTTCGTTGAGAGCGAAATCGTAGGCCGGAATTTCTCTTGCATCTTCAATGCAGAAGACATTCGGAATCACTTGCCCGAGAGCCAACTACAGCAAAGCCTTGCACGCAGGCCGGGCGGAAGATGAGGGATGGCACGTCCGGGGGAACCGGCAGCAGTTCTGGGCGAAGCTCAACATCACAGCACTGGCGCAAGAGGCGGGCACGGTTCGCGGCTTTGCCATCCTGGTGCAAGATGTGACCGAGCAGAGAAAAATCGCCACCTTGCTGGAAGAGGCGCGCCTGGAGCGAGCGCGGGTGCAGGAAAGGTTTATCTCTCACGTCTCCCACGAACTCCGCACTCCGCTGACCGCCATCTATTTTTTCACCACCAATGTATTGGACGGATTGCTTGGTAAGCTGACTCCCGATCAGCACGAGCACTTGGCGTTGGCCCTCGACAATGTCAACCAACTGAAGGAGATGGTCAAAGATCTCCTCGAGATAACTCGCGTTGACACTCATAAACTGGTGATAGAACCACAGCATGCAAATCCGAGCAAGTTAGTAGCTGACGTGCTCAACACATGCATGACAAACGCGTCGTCGAAGAATATCAGCCTCAAGTCCGACGTTGCCTTGGGCCTTCCCTTCGTTTGGGCGGATCCCGTCCGTGTCCGGCAAATTCTCACCAACCTGATCGAGAACGGAATCAAGTTTACCCCCGAAGGGGGGACCGTTGCCATTAGCGTCCAGCTCCTGGCGGAAGACGGCGATTGTTTGCGTCTGTCGGTGTCCGACACGGGCTGCGGGATCAGCCCTGAAAATTGCACGCTTGTGTTTGACCGTTTAGCGCAAGTAAGAGGCAGTGGCGAAGCAAGTCGAAGCGGTCTGGGCCTGGGCCTGTTCATCGCCAGGGAGCTGGTATCAATGCAGGGCGGTCGAATCTGGGTGGAGAGTCAACTGGGAAAGGGCAGTACCTTTTCCTTTACTCTGCCGATATTTTCTCTGGCTAAGTTGTGTGCCCATGTCTTCACCGCGTCCAAACCTGGAGTCAGGGTTTCGTAACTCTTATTACGGTCGACGTGGCAGCGATTGAGGGAGCCACGCAGCCGGACATCTCCGCTGAGATACGGAGGGTTCTGCAGGACTGCATTCGTGTAGATAAAGACCTGCTATTGCCCTCGATGAGCGACGCAGAGCCGATGACGACTTTTTTCATTGTCGCGTGCACCGATGCCCGCGGATTTGCGGTGATCACACACCGTATAGGCAGGGGGTTGCAAAACTTCGACAATGCTTCAAGACTCAAGCCGGTACTTGCTTCTACGACGCTGGTGGTTGCGCCCGGCGAGTCCAGGGAAAAGCAGATAGGCGAAGTCACGGCACGAATCGACCGATTGATCCAGGCTCATCTCAAGAACGAAAGAGAGACACCATGAGTGGAAAGAAAATTCTGATCGTTGACGACGATCAAGATCTAGTATTGGGCTTGACCATTCGACTGAAAGCAAACGGTTATAGGGTGACGTCCGCTCCGGATGGAATTTCTGCGATGGCAGCGGTGCAGAAGGAAGTGCCAGAACTGGTAATCCTCGATCTCGGATTACCGGCAGGTGATGGTTTCACGGTCCTCAAACGAATGAAAGGTATGACAGAGTTTACAACAACCCCAGTCATCGTACTTAGCGGCCAAGATCCCAGCGGCAATGAGCAGCGCGTGCGGGACGCCGGCGCGACTGCATTCTTTCAAAAACCTCCTGTTAATCATGAATTGTTGGCGGCAATCCGTCACGCGTTGGGAGAGACGAACGGACTGTCGACATTCCTAAAGACTTGAGAAAGTCTCAGTCCGAGGTCAAATTGCTGTCGGCCAAGAGGTCGTCAAGGTGGCTTCGGACGAGATGCGCGGAGGGACGCCACTTGCCAAATAACTCAAATATCTCATCCAGTTCAGGTCGCTAACCCGGTCGGCAACGATGCCGCGTTTCTTCGCGATGTTCATGTCTTGGTCGCGCTCATCAATCCTATTTAGGTTCCACTAAACAGTTTAGAATGTTAGATATAGATACGATTGATAAGCAGCCTTGTCAGGGCGCCTGAGTGACGTACTCAACGCATTGCCCTGTGATCACTAAAAAGACGATTGCACGGCCCCGTGTGAGGATTTCTCTGCTGGCATAGGGTCTCGTTGGGTTAGTTCCGTCCCGAGTCCACGCCTGCGGATAGAACTTGCGCCGTTGGAGCCCAATCATTGAGCTTGTCACTGAAGGGGCTAAGGTGGCACGAGAGCAAGAGTTATCAACCGGAGGTGGCGGACCTGTACGTCGATCGAGTCATCGACGCCAGGATGGGGCCCAATACTTGCAGTACACTGTCGTCACTTATGTGGTCTCAACCGCCAGGCCAGATCAGGACGCAGCTTCACAAGGTTCTCGCAAGCGCTGCTTTTGCGAATGCGGAACGAATGCGGCGCTTTCTGGAATTCGTTGTTGAGCACACTTTATCCTCTCCGGACGAGCACCTGAAAGAGATGATGATTGGAATCGAGCTCTATGCCGGGCACGGCGAATTTGATCCTCGAATCACTGCCGTTGTCCGAGTAGACGCTTCCCGGTTGCGGACGAAACTTCGGGAATATTACTTCTCCGAAGGCGCCGCCGATCCTCTCGTCTTCGATCTCCCCAAGGGAAGTTATACGCCGGTCTTTCGTAAAGCCTCAATTCAGGTCGATCCCCCCCGCCCTACCACCACCAGTTTCACTGAACCGTCGATAGTGGTTCTCCCTTTCTCGAATCTAAGCCCCGATCCAGAGGCCTATTTCAGCGACGGTCTCACCGAGGAGATCATCCATGCGCTGTCCTCCATTCGAGGAATTCGAGTCGTTGCTCGCACATCCTCTTTTGCGCTCAAACACCGGAATGCCGACGTTCGGGAGGTCGGCCGCGCTATTGAATGTGGATTTCGTCCTTGAAGGAAGCGTTCGTAAATCAGGGGATGCGCTGCGAGTGACGGTACAGTTGGCTGGTACTTCGGACGGTTATCAGTTATGGTCACGGCGTTATGAGCGCAAGCTTCAAGACTTGTTCGCGGTGCAGGATGAGATCGCGCTTGCGATTGCGGACATGCTCCGCGCCGACACTGCAACCCAACCGCACCCGTTGCTGGCTGGCAACGTCAGCAATTTTGAGGCGTACGAATGGTACCTTCGAGGACGCCATCACCTGAACCGCCAAACAAGAGAAGAGTTTCACCGAGCTATTCAGTGCTTTGAAGAGGCTTCTGCACGAAGTCCGGGATACACGCAGGCACTCAGCGGAATGGCCGTGGCCTGGTTCTACCTGGGCATGTTTGCCATGGATGCTCCGCTTGATGTGCTGCCGAAGGCCCAGAAGGCTGCGGCCCGAGCACTTGAGATAGATGATTGCGAGGGAGATGCCTTGTCCGTATTCGGCGTGCACCAAGGCCATGTTCGAGTGGAACTGGAGTGAAGCTGAAGCATTGTTCCGGCAGATCGCTCAAAGCCCAACCCCGAAGCGACCTTCGGCGGTCATTTGTTCGCCTTGTTTTTGCTTTTGCCGATGGCGCGGATTGAGGAGGCGCTCGGCATGCTTGACGACACTAAGCGAATCGATCCGTTATCTCTCTTCGTACCGCCGCCAGGGGCCAGTGCTGCTTGATGGCGAGGCGGATTGCCGAGGCCGAACTCGAGTATCGCCGCGCATTGGAACTGGATGCCAAATTTCTGGCGAGCGATCGTCGGCCTGGGGCGTTGCCATGAAGCGCGGGGGAATATGAAGATGCAATCGTCTGCTATGAACATGCGAAGGCGGTTTCAGACAACGTTCCAACAGCCGATCGGCGCGCTGGGACGCGCTTACGCGCTGGTTGGACGAACCAAGGATGCTCATCTGCTGTTGGATGAATTGGATGACCTGGCCCAGCACCGTTACGTGTCACCTTACGGACGTGTGCTGATTTATCTAGGACTCGAGCGACGATAAGGTTTTCGACTGGTTGGAGCGCAGCTGCAACGAACGTGCGGGCTGGATTATGTTCCTGGCCACGGATCCGCGGTTTGATCCGTTACGCGAGGATACCCGTTTTCACGCTCTTCTCGAAAGACTGCGCTTACCGCGAGTCGTCTACTCGACGAACGTTTCAGAAGAAGCATGCCAACGCTTGAAACCGTTTCAAACTTGCTGATCACTGCCAGGTCAAGCAGACTGCTTCCGGTGAAAGATGTCGCTGACCGCAGCTTTGACCCACTCCCGAACTCGGAATCCTGAGAAGCCCGCTATCGTATTTGGCGAGCAAGCGTGGACCTATGCAGAGTTCGACGAACTTACAGATAACATAGCCCGCAATCTGTTGGCGGCTGGGCTGGAACCAGGGGACAGGGTCGCGTTTCACCTTCTCAACGGGCCGGAATCGCCATTGGTTACTTCGGATGCTTGAAAGCGGGGGGAATTGCCGTACCCATCAACCCGCAATTGAAGGGGCCGGAGATCGACTACATTCTTCGCCATAGCGGGTCGGCGTGTTATATAGGTCAGCCAGATCTTTATCGGAAGCGATAAAATCATGTCCAGCAATGACTGCGTTGGAGCTTCGTTATCTCACAGGTGGCCGGCCAGGTAACGGCGACAGTTCTTTTGACAGTCTTCTGCGTTCCACGAGCTGGCTCCGTTCGTATTCCAGAGATTGCGCCCGATCAGGTTGCCGCGATTCTTTATACCTCGGGGACGACAGCCCGACCCAAAGGGCGTCATGCATTCGCATGAGAGTCTTACGCAGACAGCACGCGTCATGCACCATATGCGGCTCGATCAGGACCAGGTTGCTGTCGTGATGTCATCCGATGACGCACATGATTGGTTTTGGGATGGTGTTTCTGTCTGGTCTGCTCAACGGTGCAACGGTTGTCATTACCAGGCCCTTTGACTTCCGGGGTGTCCTCGAAGCCTATGGACGCTGGGGCTGCACCTACACGGTTGGCCTTCCCGTGATGTTCCACGGTCTGCTTCAAGCGCAAACTGAGATGCCGCAGGATGTGGCTTCAGGGCGATTCTATTTCTCTGGTGGAGACTCCGCATCTCCGGCACTTCAGGAGGCTTTTCAAGCTGCCTTCGGCTCCTGTTTGTGAAGTCTACGGCATGACAGAGATCGCCCCTGCAGCCTGGAACCGCCCTGGTGATGTACGAGCCGGTTCCATTGGTCAGCCCGGTGAAGGGATTGCATTCCGCTTGGTTGATTCTGATGGTCGCGATGTGAAATCCGGTGAGGTGGGGGAGATATGCGTTCGAGGCCCGCACCTCATGATCGGCTATTGGCAGGATCCGGACGCTACCGCGGCGGCTGTCCGGAACGGCTGGTTCCATACCGGAGATTTGGCACGTTGTGATGCGGACGGCTTTTATTGGTTCGCAGGACGTAAGAAGGAGATCATCGTCCGCGGCGGAAGCAATATCTCCCCACAGGAAGTCGAAGCCGTCCTCTACCAGCATCCTGCGGTACGGTGAGGTGGGCGTGGTGGGCCGGCCGGATCATATTTGGGGAGAAGTCGTAGTCGCCTTTGTTGCCTTGCGATCAGGGCAGGCGGTCACGGAGGCCGAGTTGATTGCGTTCGCCCGCGAAAGGTTGGCGGACTACAAGATACCGGTAAGTGTCATTTTTCGGGCCGAATTGCCCAAGGGCCCAACCGGCAAAATTCAGCGGCGCGCGCTTCGTCAGGAAGAAAACGCGTTCGCTGCACTGAGTTGAGATTTCGTTAAAAATTTGAACGCTCGTGAAAGGAGAAATTCCATGTCAACCGTAACGTCCACGTATCCCGGAGTCCAGAGCTATCCACACAGAAACCAGACTCCTGATCAACAATGAGTGGGTTCCCAGCGAATCGGGCAAGACATTCCCCACCTTCAACCCGGCGACAGGCGAGGAAATCGCCCAAATAGCAGAGGCCGATGCCGCGGACGTTGACAAGGCAGTCAGAGTGGCTCGAAACGCCTTTGAACGCGGCCCATGGCGAAAGACGCAACGCATCGGAACGCGGACGTCTCCTCAATCGGCTCGCTGATCTTGTCGAACAGAATGCCGACGAGCTTGCAACCCTGGAAACTCTTGATAACGGAATGCCCTTGTCTGTTGCGCGGCACGTGGCTGTGCCGCTCATCGTCGGCCACTTCCGCTATTTCGCCGGATGGGCCGATAAGAACCATGGCAAGACGATTCCCATCAACGGCGACTACTTCTGTTACACAAGGCACGAGCCGGTGGGCGTTGTCGGCCAGATCACCCCATGGAACTTCCCGCTTCTCATGTATGGCATGAAGCTTGGTCCGGCTCTGTCCATGGGCAATACCGTCGTGCTCAAACCGGCCGAGCAGACTCCGCTGACCGCACTACGCCTTGGCGAACTGATTATCGAGGCCGGTTTTCCTCCGGGAGTCGTGAACATTCTGCCCGGTTATGGGCCGACAGCCGGGGCGGCTATAGCCAATCACATGGACATCGATAAAGTTGCCTTTACCGGCTCGGGAGAAGTGGGACATCTCATCATGGAGGCGGCGGGCAGATCCAATCTCAAACGCGTCAGTCTGGAACTTGGAGGAAAAAGCCCGAACATCGTTTTCGCTGATGCCGACATGGACCAGGCGATTGAAGGCAGTCATTTCGCACTGTTTTTCAATCAGGGCCAGGCTTGCTGCGCAGGTTCGCGCTTGTTTGTTGAAGAGAAAATCTACGACGAATTCGTGGACAAGAGTGTTGCTCGTGCGAGCCGTCGCACGGTAGGTGATCCCTTCGACGCAAGTACCGAGCAAGGGCCGCAAATCGACAGCATTCAGTTTGACAAGGTAATGTCCTACATCGATTCCGGCAAACGCGAGGGCGCGGAATTACTTATCGGCGGCAAGCGAGTGGGGGACAGGGGTTACTTTATTGAACCCACGGTGTTTGCCAACGTCCAGGATGAAATGAAGATCGCCAGGGAAGAGATTTTCGGACCGGTAATGAGCATCATCAGGTTCCGCGATCTCGACGAGGTCATTGACCGGGCGAACAACACTCCTTATGGGCTGGCGGCTGCGGTTTGGACGCGAGACATTGGTAAGGCGCATGCGATTGCAAACAATGTCCGCGCAGGTACGGTGTGGATCAACTGTTTTGATGTCTTCGATGCCGCGGCGCCCTTCGGTGGCTTCAAGCAGTCCGGCATCGGCAGGGAGATGGGCGAATATGCGCTGCAGCAGTATACGGAGGTTAAAACGGTCACCGTCAAGCTCTAGCGGGACGGAAATTCGTCAACCGCCACAAAGGCGACCGGGATCTGTATCCGTACAGATCCCGGTTGGCGGGAGCAGTGATTGTTCATTAGGAGCCACTGACTTGCCGTTGGCACGGTGAGCGGTTGTTCATCCCGGTCGTAGTGGAGCGATCCTGCCAACACACGGACTCAGCTCAGTAGGATCTTGCGCACCTCGCCCTCAGGATCGTCGACCATGCCGCAGTCATTATTGAATACCATGGTTTGGCCACGAGTGGGATCGCTCGGTGTCCACTCCAAGCCGGGCTGGCTGGGGTTTCCGGTCCGGGCGAAGTTGGCCCATGCGGTAGCCATATCTTTCGCCAGCGCCTGCGCCTGGGGGGTGTTGCCCGTGCCCTGTTCGCATCGTTTCGTGTTGTCGAAGCAGAACGCGAGTTCGGCTGTATGCCATGCGCCGGCAACGCCGTCCAGCATGGGTGATTGCCAGGTGAAGAAGTACTGGTAAACGGGTGCTCCGCCCAGCTCGTACTTCATTTTCGCCATACGTTGAACATTGTTGCGGGCGCTCAAGCCTTGAACGCCGTAGGACAATGTCCGGATGCTCTTCTCCGGATGCGCCTTTTTCATCGCGGCTATCAACGCGCTGGCCTTGGCGTCGCCTAATGCAGCTGCGAGCGTGGCATGCCACTCCGCCTCGGTAGGATTGGAACTGTAGTGCATGCCTTCTTCACTCACTGAACCTATAAGCATCGGCACGTTCTTCGACAATTGGGGAGCAGCATCGAAGAACGATCGCATGGTTACGATGCGGCCGTCGACGGTTGGCGACCAGCCGACGCGCGGGGTAGCGGATGGAGCCGATCCCGGCCCGCCCAAGCCGCGAAGAGGGGGATTCATTTTGGCCATGACGGCATTTCCAGCCGCGAATAGCCTCGACCACTCCATCTTCTGCAGAGACGTAATGTCCTTAGGCGAAACCCCAAGCTCCTTCACCACTTGCCGGGCGAACTCCTTTGACTGCTCTCCGCTGGGGATGTTGCCGCCGCCACCCGATTGCACCGAGGCGCGATGGATCAGCCCCGCCGCCGCCGGCATCCCCAGCAAACACGTCACCTTGGATCCGCCGCCTGATTGGCCGTAGATCATAATCGTGTTGGGATCGCCGCCAAAGTTCGAGATGTGTCCGACTTCATTTAGGTGATCGCCCTCGATCGCCGTTTCGACATGCCTTCCCGGTAGGACCGGTTTGTTGGTGAAGGACTCAAGTTGAGCTACTTTCTCCTCAGGGGTCGTTCTGCTCGGCAGGTCCCGAACTCGTGCGTCAACCGGCGCATCTGGATTCTGATACGTCAACTTTCCCGTCTGTTGGTCCAACCGGAGGCGGCAGAAACAAAAAACAAGGCAGAATGCGAGAGTGCGGCTAGCCGTCATGTCCCACCTCCATACGAAGTCTCAGCCGCCAGATCGAGGGTTGATTGCCGAGTCTAGTGGCGCAATGTGCCTCTGTAACATAATGGGCCAAAAAAGTAGTGAAATGCCCCTCGCAGTCTATCGAGTGGCACATTGTGTTATATTTGGCACGAAATTAGATAAGACGAGAGAGACGGTGAACTCCATATGGCAAAGAGCCTGAAATCCCGCAAACAAGAGTTCGTGCGAGATTCGATTTACGACGCTGCAATCGACTTGTTTGTTCGTCAAGGCTTTCAGGAAACCAACGTTGAAGACGTTGCGAAAGCTGCAGGCGTCTCGCGGAGGTCTTTTTTCCGATATTTCACGACCAAAGACCATCTGCTTGCATACAGCATCATGAAATACGGAGACGTTCTTGTTTCGGCGGTAGCTGCATCGCCGGCGGAATCGTCTGCGATTGAAGTTGTCCACGATACGGTGCTGGCGGGCATTCAGTTTTCAGCGGATCAGCCACGAACTCGCCAGATTATGGGGATTACCTCCCGCAATCTGTCTGCAAGGCAGGCACTTCGGTCAAGAATGGTCGAAGTTGAAATTCGGCTGTCGGAGGCTTTCGCCGCCCGGACACGGAATGAAACGAAGGACGATTTCAGGCCCAGGATGCTGGCAGTTCTAACCTTGACGGTGGTTGATCTATCCCTATTCTGCTGGTTTAAAGGCGATTTTAAAGACTGCACAACAGCATCGAAATTTGTGTTTGAACAGCTATCTCGGGTGTTGTGTGAACCCAACGAAATAAGTGCACCCGCAGCGAGTCAGCTACGCAAGTCGAAGTCGGTGGTTGCCAAGGTCCGAAAACAGCTGGCAATTCGGTGAGCGTCACCTGGCCCTGGTATTCAGAGGTACAGCCGGTTAGTTGATCGCCCGTTCCAGCGCTGCATTGCGTGTTAGGGCCAGGTTCACGCCTACTTGGCCCAAATCAACATTCCGCTGCTGGTTCCACTCTCGCAAGGTTATCGCCTGCATCATGGGAATTCGGAATGAAATCGGCCGGTCCCCAACGGGCGATTATCAGTCTAATCTGCGGGTTTTCAGTGACTTCTGCGTGCGCCCGTACTCATAGAGACCAAGGGTGACATCGGGGAAGGCGCGCAAAGTTTAGGCTTTCGCTGTCAGTTTCCCATAGAGAAAAAATTTCCAGAACATTCTTGACAGTGGCGCAGTGTGCCACATATAGTTCTTCGACATGGCGCATTGAGCCATAAAATGATCGTTATGCCACAATGTGAACGCACTGAGCATCAATCGTTTTCTTTGGGGGGCGGAAGAGGAGCAGACTACATGTTTAGCGGAACTTTGAGGTGTGTTGTTCAACCGCGGTCGATCAGATTGATCGCGATCCTGATGTTCAGCTCGCTGACGCTTCTGTCAGGGATGCTAGGACGGGCACAACTATCCACCGCTTCCTTGAATGGAACGGTCCAGGACAACACGGGCGCGTTGATACCCGGTGCAAAGATCGCCGTCACCCAAACCCAGACAAACTTCACAACTGACACGGTCTCAGGGCCGGACGGTGCGTTCAGAGTCCCGTCGATTCCTGTTGGTCCTTACGTCATTCGCGTGACCAAAGACGGGTTTGCGGACTACAGGCAGAGCGGGATTGTGTTAGAGGTTGGTCAAATCGCCACACTGCAGATTTCCTTGACGGTGGGTTTAGCTACCCAGAACGTCGTCGTTACGGCTCAAGCGCCCGCGGTCGACAGCACTACCCCAACTATCCAGAACGTCATAGATGAACAGACTGTGGTCGATCTCCCCCTTAACGGACGTAACCCGGCGACCCTCACGTACACGACACCCGGCGTTACCAATGCTGCTCTCAACGGAACCGGCACAAATGCGAACAGCACCGTAATGGGAGGGGGAGCCGGGCTGAGCGACGAGAGCGCTCCGACGACCAACGGTGTTCGTCCCGGTGGAACCTACTTCTCTCTTGATGGCGCCGACAACGTCGACCCGTACAGTGTGATCGGCGGACCTTTCCCGAATCCGGATGCGACGCAGGAATTCTCGGTGGTGACAGGATCATACGGTGCCCGATACGTGTCTGCCCCGGGGGGCGCTGTCAATATCGTCACCAGGTCTGGCACGAACCAATTTCACGGGTCTGTGTTTGAGTTCATCCGGAATGGCTACTTCAATGCCGAGAATTACTTTGCCACGAACCCTGATACGTTGAAGCGCAATCAGTTCGGTTTCGCCGCGGGTGGACCGATCCTAAAAAACAAGCTCTTTGTCTTCGGTTCGTATCAGGAAACACTTATTCGGTCGCAAACCCTGATCGATTCTTACGTGGGTATCGTCACTCCGGCCGAAAACATGCAGGCGGGACAGTTCAAGAGTGCTATCACGGGTGGCATCGTGCAATTGCCTGTGAGTACAGTGGCAGGCAATCTTATGAAGTACATTCCTCCACCTAATTACGCCCCACCCGGAGGGGCCTTCGCCTACTACAATACGTCCGTTCCGAACGATACGAACAGTCCGGAATGGCTTGCGAAGGTCGATTACACTCTGGGCCAGCACCGGCTCTTTGCACGGTATTTTTCCGAACACACATCTACCCCCGCCGAACAGATGACAAAAAGCAGTCTGACGAGCAGCGGCTTGAATGCTTTGACGGCGCAGGGGTTCTCCTCCGGCTTCTGGGATAATTTCGCACTGGGCGATACCTGGACCTCAAAAGCAGCATCCTGGATCGTGGATGCACGTGCCTCCTACTTGAAGGCCGACAGTGCCGGTGGTGCAGCTTCGAGTCTTTCCGCCCTCAGCATCACAGCGCTTGGAGCGACAGGCGTGACCGACAGCGTGAATCCCGCGCTGCCGACGTTCTACTCGCTAGGGGGACTCTTCGTATCTGCGAACGCCTACGGGGCGACACCGCGTACTGCCTGGGCCTACAACGTGGATGTGATCCATCCCTTCCGTAAACATGAGCTGTCGTTCGGAACGAATCTTCAATTTGTGGGCCTGAACGAGACAAGCTACTCAGGCCAAAATCCGGCGTTCGTCTTTGTTGGTCTAAAAAGCTTGTTCTCGGTCGGCCCCCTGGATAACAACGGTTATGCGGACCTCATTCTAGGTTACCCGTATGAGTTCGAACAAGCGGACGGAAACTTCTCGAATTACAAGGGCAAGCTTTTTGGGCTATACGTAGAGGACAAGTACCGCGTTTCCGAACGGATGACGCTCACAGGCGGACTTCGTTGGGATCCGTATTTTCCCTTCGTCCCCGAAGCCAACCACATAGATTGCTGGCATCCGGGGCAGCAGTCGCAAGTCTTCACGAATGCTCCGGTTGGTCTGGTTTATCCCGGAGATCCCGGCTGCAGCAGCGGGGGCACTACCGCGAAGTATCAGATGTGGCAACCCAGACTGGGAGTAGCGTACAAACTCGATCGAACAGGCAACACCGCGATTCGCGCCGGCTGGGGTACGTACTCTACACAGTTCGCGCAGGTGGGCTTGCTTGGGTTCTCGGCTCCGCCATTCGTTCGCAACTTCCTGATCGTGCACCGTCCATTCGATTTGGACCAATCGATCGATGCTCCATGGACATCGATGGGGGAGCCCGATCCTTTCGCTGCAGGATTCCACAATGCGAGCTATAAACCTCCGTCGGATGTGAGCTTCGCCAGCGCCGCCGCGATTGGTTTCGCTCCCTCCGCCATCGATAGGAATTTTCGGCCCGCCTATGTCGAGCAGTGGAGTCTGTCGCTGCAGCATGCGTTTACGCCCTCCGACAGCATGGAACTCGCGTACATTGGGACGCAGGGAATTCACATCGCGCAAAGCTACGATGCCAATCTTCCGGTCTATAACGGTAACTCCGCCAAGCCAGGCAGCACTCGGCCATACGGTTCCGAGGGTCTGACGCAAATTCTGACGCTGGTTAGCAACTCAACCTCAAATTACAACGGTCTTAATGCGACGTACCGTCATCACGGTAAAGGCGGGATTGATCTGGTCTCCGCCTTTAACTGGTCCAAGTGTCTCGATGATGGATCGCAGCCGCCCAGCACATCTGGCGTCTTTGGCGCAACTGGCGTGGGCAATAACCTCGTGGCTGGTGGGGCATACCTTCCAGGCGAGCGGTACGGACGTTGCGATTTCGACGAGAATCTGACCTTCCGCAATACGGTTGTTTGGAATACGCCCGATCTGAAAGGAGAGAACAAAGTACTGCAGACTGTCGCCGGTTCCTGGATCATGAGCGGGCTTGTTGTAGCGGATGCGGGACAGCCCCTTAGCGTCACCGATTCCTCCGATAACTCGCAGACTGGGCTTGGCCTTGACCTGGCGGACAGAGCGCCTGGTAAGCCCGCATATCTCAACGGCAAGCTCAACTACGATGGATTTACGGGTAACGCGCCCGGAACTTATGGAAACTCCGGCCGGAATAGTTTTCGTTCGGATAACTACGTTGACTTCGATACGGCCGTCATGAAGACGTTCCCGCTAGGCACGGAGCGGGTTCATCTGATGTTCCGCGCCGAGGCATTTAATGTGTTGAATCATCCCAACTTCCAACCTCCAAATTCGAATTACAATTCGCCTTCAACCAGTTTTGGGCTGGTCACTGGCGCTCGAGATCCTCGCATCCTTCAGTTCTCATTGAAGGTATTGTTCTAAGCGCGCGGCTTATTCGCGAAGCCAGATCGGCACTTCGATGTCCGGCTTAGGTATCCGGAAATCTGGTACCTTTCTGATCGCACGACCTCAGAATTTCATCGAACGCGGAGTGGGCGAAAGAGAGGAGAGTGCTATGGAGTTGGACCCATTGGTGAGATTGACGAGACGACCAAAGAGGCTCCTGCTAAGAACGGCTGTGTTGATCGCCGTCGTAGCTGGCATAATCGGTGTCGACGAGTGGCCAGCGTGCGCCCAACAGAATGGACCGGCTCAACAGACGAACGTTGCCAAGACAGCCGACCAATTGTTTAAGGTGCCGTACATCGATGTTGACGAGTGGCGTGACAAACCCGTACGCCACCGGTACGTGCATGGTGGTTTCAAGGGAACGGAGGCTCGCTTCTCGTTTTACTTCCCTCCCAAAGAGCAATATCAGGGAAGGTTCTTCCAGCACAACACTCCCTTTCCAAGCAGCGAAACTCTCGAGCAGCAAAGTGTGGGAGAGGAGGACAAGATCGGCTTTTCGATCGCGAGCGGTGCCTATTTCATCGAAACGAATGAAGGTGGATCGGCTGTCGTGGGCGCCGGCGACCCCGCAATAGCCGGGTATCTGGTCAATGCAGCCGCCGCTCGATATTCCCGGACTGTCGCGGCGGAGATGTACGGTCCGCATCGGACGTACGGTTATGCCTATGGTGGAAGTGGAGGAGCTTTCAAGACGATCAGCGGATTCGAGAACAGCGACGCCTGGGACGGGGCCGTGCCCTATGTCATAGGCACGCCTGAGGCAATTCCGAATGTCTTCACGGTGCGCGTGCTGGCACTACAGGTGCTTCGAGATAAATTCCCGTCGATTCTTGACGCCGTAGAACCGGGTGGCAGCGGTGACATGTACGCTGGCCTCAATGAAGAGGAGAAAAGTGCTCTTCAAGAGGTGACGCGAATGGGATTCCCGCCGCGAGCCTGGTTCAACTACAAGACAATCGGTGAGGGCGCGTTTCCGGTTTTATTCCCTCTCGTTCGGATGTTGGATTCGACGTACTTCACCCATGATTTTTGGTCTGTCCCCGGCTACTTGGGTGCGAACCCGCCGGAGTATCTTAAGCGAGCACGCGTTCAGCTCAAGACAAAGGTGACGAAGGTTCTCACGGTGGAGAACCCTGAGACCAGCAGGGCTCTTGGCGGCGTCGACACTGCCTGGAAGCAACTGCAGGCCGAAGCACCTGTCGCCTTTGAGGTGGAAGGCGTGCCGCAAGGCCAGGTCGAAGGTGCATTCCTATTCTTCAAGAGCGGCGCTGCTGCAGGTAAGGATCTTGCGATTGGAAAAATTGTCGGCAACACCATCGCCATCGGCATCAACCCGTTCGCTCCGACCGATTCTGCAACTCTCAAGTCGATCAAGGTCGGCGACGAAGTAGAGATCGATAACTCGGATTTCCTTGCGGCCCAAACCTACCATCGCCACCAGGTACCTACTCCGGACTACTATGTGTGGGATCAGTTCCGGGGGACTGATGGCAAGCCGCTTTATCCGCAACGCCCGAAACTGGTAGGTCCCATGATCACCTACGGCGGTGCAGGTTCACTTCAAAGCGGAAAATTTAAGGGCAAGATGATCGTCGTGGAAAGCCTGATGGATCAGGACGCACTACCTTGGCAGGCCGACTGGTATCGCACGAAAGTAAAAGAGAACCTGGGCCCCCAACTGGATGAAAGCTTCCGACTCTGGTTCACGGACCATGCGATCCATGGAGATCAAGAAAAGCAGGAGGACCCGACCCACACGGTCAGCTATCTAGGAATCCTGCAGCAGGCATTACGCGATTTGAGCGCATGGGTGGAAAAGGGAGTCGAGCCTCCTGCAAGCACAAGCTACAAGGTAGTTGATGGGCAGGTCGTGGTGCCTGCAACAGCCGTTGAGCGAAAGGGAGTGCAGCCGGTTGTTACTCTGAACGCCAATGGCGGCGCTCGTGCCGATGTGGCGGTGAACACGCCTGTCAAGTTCTCGGCGATTGTGGAAGTGCCGGCCAACACGGGCAAAGTTGTTGCCGCGGAGTGGGACTTCGAAGGCCAAGGGACTTTTCCGATTGCGCAGAACATTGAGAACTCCGATTCGAAGAGCTCCGGAGCCCGGGTCACTCTCACGATGAGTCACGCGTTTCCAAAACCCGGAACATATTATCCGGTGCTTCGCGCAACCTCGCAGCGTGACGGCGATGAGCACACGCCCTACGCTCGAATCCACAATCTCGCGCGGGTTCGAGTGGTGGTCAAATAGCACTGTGACCTAAGAGGTTGCGTGTCGTAATCAAGGAGATCGACTCAGTGCAAAAACGTGTTAAACGGACTAAAGCGTTTCTTTCGCTGGTCTTTTGCTTTCTGATTCTGAGCAACGCTGCGTGGGCACAAGCCACCGTGGGTGTGAAGCAGGTTGAACAATGGGGCGTTGAGGAGATTTCCCTTCGTTCGAGTGTTGCCTACAAAAACCCTTTCGCCGATGTGCAACTTCATGCGCGATTCACGTCGAACGAGCGGTCGATCCTGGTCACGGGTTTTTACGACGGCAATGAGACCTGGCGGATTCGTTTCATGCCAGAGCAGAAAGGCTCTTGGCAATTCACAACCATTTCGAATGACCGGCAGTTGAATAATCAGACGGGCAGTTTTGAAGTGATATCACCATCGGGGGGAAATCACGGCCCCGTTCACGTTGCCAAAACCTACCACTTTTCTTATGCGGATGGGACCCCCTACTTCCTGCTCGGTACCACACTCTACAACTGGCTCAACCGGGATGAGGCGTTACAAAACGAGACTTTGGAAACGCTAAGCAAGAATCCATTCACAAAGGTCCGCTTCGGCCTGTTTCCAAAGTGGTACGAATTCAACCGGGTAGAGCCGACGGTATACCCATACGTAGAAACGTCGCCGCTTAAATTTGATCTCGACCGATTCAATCCCGAGTTCTTTCAGCACGTCGAGAAGCGTCTAGCAGACTTACAACGGTTGGGGATTCAGGCAGACATCATATTATTTCACCCTTACGATCATCTGGGATTCGCAACCATGAATGCCGCGCACGACGACGCGTATATCCAGTATGTGGCAGCACGACTATCTGCGTTTCAGAACGTCTGGTGGACGATGGCGAACGAATACGACTTATTTGATCCAGACTTCACGCCCGGACAAACAATTAAGGACTGGGACCGAATGTTTCAAGTACTCGAGAAAAGCGACCCCTACTCGCACCTTCGTGGCATTCACAACATAGCTACTTGGTATGACCACTCAAAACCCTGGATTACGCACGCGATCATTCAGGAAGGCTCGGGGCATCCAGCGCGTCGTTTGGCAGACGCTCGGGTCCGGTATAAAAAGCCGACCGTGGTGGACGAATATGGTTATGAAGGCAACAACGGGCAGGAGTGGGGAAACCTTTCAGCCGAAGAAGAGCTCAGCCGTCATTGGGATATTACGATGGCGGGTGGATACGCATCCCATGGTGAAACAAATGTCCACCCCAACGGGGTTCTATGGTGGGCTGCCGGCGGTGAGCTTGTCGGGAATAGTCCAGCGAGGCTTGGTTTCCTCAAAACTATCATGGCTGATGCACCATTTCAGGAGGTCTCGCCGGCGCCAGAGGTGGTACAGGGCGGAACCGCGCTCGCACTGAAGGGGCAATATTATCTTGTGCGGATCAAATCTGCTTATGCATATCGGCAGTTTACAGAAGTCGACCTTGAAGGAAATGGACCGTACCGGGTTGACCTGATTGATCCTTGGTTAATGAAGGTGTACGACCTCGGCTATTCACGTGGAGGCCTACAGGCATTTCGAACGGTAATGACGCCATGTTTGTTTCGCTTCACCAAAGTGAGTGGAGTTGACGAGAGTGTGAGTGACAACGTGCAGTCGTTGATTGCAAAATGGATCGGAGACCCCGGTTCGGCGAAACCGCCAAATACCGTACCTCTCGAAATAAAGCCGGAGCATTATTCACCAGAATTCACCATCGGTGAACTTTTGGATGACCCAAGGACGAAAGCACTTCTCGATCAGTACCTCCCGAATATCCCCCGTAAAGGCTTTATACGTGCTCTGACGCTGGAGCAGATCGGCCGCTATCCTGGTACGGGCGGAGACGCTGAGAAGGTACTTGAGTTGGATGAAGCGATAAGGAAAATTCCAGTCCAACAGAAGTAGATGGGCTCCACGCGTACGCGCGCCGTCTTCGCGCGCTGGAGACCCCCGATAGCACTTGGCGAATACAAAGTCCTGATCAATGCGAAAGCAGCGAACGCATCTTGTTCGCAATGAAACGTGCTGCGTAGGCAGGGTTGAGCCGCTGGAGCTTGTCCATAATCGCCGCGTCTTTTCCCACGAACACGTGGTAGGCATCCTGTTCAATACCCCTAACGATTATCTGTGCGGCGTTGGCGGCGGAGAGCGGTTTCATGCTGCCGCGTTTTTCAACGGCATTCGGGATGTCGACGCCCGAGTTTTCTCGGATGTTTGTTGCGATCGCCCCTGGAAAGACAACCGTAACCCGAACCTTGGTCTCAAGAAGTTCAGACGCCAGGCCTTCAGACAGTAGTTTCACCGCTGCTTTGGCAGCGCAATAAATGGTTTGACCGGGAACCGGAACAAAACCACCCATACTTGAAAGATTAACAATGTGCGCTTCGGGCCGTTTGAGCAATTCCGGAAGGAACGCCTTTGTAACGTATAGCGTTCCGAGCAGATTGACGTTCAGAACGCGCTCGATGGTCGGATAATCGAGGTCGTTCAATCTGGAGAAAGGTTGAATCACGCCAGCATTGTTGATGACGCCGTCAATCGCTCCGAAATGGGTGAGCACTTGCTCGGGCAGACCTTCAACGGCGGCTCTCTCAGTGACATTGACGACGAATCCGCGGAATGCCGGCCCATATTGCATTGCCAGTTTTGCAGTCTCGCCAAGGGAGGTCGCATTTAGATCGACTCCTACGACACACGCTCCTTTCGAAAGAAGATGGAGAACGAGTTCACGGCCGATTCCGCTTCCCGCTCCCGTGACGACGATGACTTTAGCGTTCAGCTTCATTCACAGCTCCAAGAGAGATAGTCGAATGCTGCCGCCTCTTCCCGCTTTCTCTCGCGGAGTGTCTTATTGGCGTGCGGTGCCCAGAAGCCATCGGACGTGGCTTCTACCATCAGCCGGCGCTCGAGAGCGCTGGAGGTCATGACTCTTAGTCGCCATTTGCCGGCTGCTTGTACGTTTTGCCATTGATTGTCGTCGTCAATGTGCCGACGCCATCATTCGTTATTCCCATCATTAAAATAATGGCGCAATGAGACAATGTCAACTCGTTATGCCAAGTAATGTGTCTGGTTGCCTTAACCTCGCGCAGCCAGGAGGAAGGAGGAATCTGCCGGGAGGACAGGATCGAGCTTAGGCAACGCTAGTGCTGATAGCTCCTCGGATGGTTTTTAGTGCTGCCCGATCGAGTCTTGGTCGTCTTGCCCCGAAACGGCGGCGACGAACCCCCTGTTCATCGCTGGCCAGATCAAGGCCCTTTCGATGATCGTAGCCATCGAAGGCCTGATTCCGGACCGCCGCGTCTCCCCACTCCAGACGCAACCCGCGGCCCCGCCGGTCAAGGCACAAATCTACAGCGCTGAGTGGCGCCGCCGGCAGCTCCGGGTAACCCGCGGGAGCCGCAGCACGGAGGCCCGCAACAATGTCTAAGCGTAACTCCATCAAACGTATCCCTGCCGCCCCGATGACAAGCAACAGAGCACTACCCTGGTTACCAAAGAAATCTTCTAACCCTCTCGACGAAGCCCAGAGACCGTACTACTGTGGGAGTAGCCACCACCACCAGCGCCGTCTTGCGTGACGGACCTGCTTGGCTTTGCACCGGTCTACTCTGCCCGTGCATCCGCCGCCAACCACCGCGAAAGCGTCAGCGCTGCCGGCATGATGACTTGGGTGTAGCGAACGCGAATGTGACGTCGAAAGCGACGGATTAGGCCTTTCCGCAGAATTACTGCGTCCCATAGGGGACCCTGCGGGGAGCACAAATCACCGCGTAAACCAGGGTGCGCTCAGTGCGTGCTCTTGATTGAGCAGTTTTGACAACTTGGAAACCACCATTGCAGGCCGGTGCGGCGCCGGACCACACGGACGCACGGACGACCAGGCGGAACGTTTGCCAATCCGCAGTATGGGCAGAGAGATAGTCCCGCTTGCCACCGGACTGACTAGGGAAAAGTTGGACCGCCTGCGCAAGGCAACGTTCTGCTTGTGGACGTTTTGCAGCAGAGCGTCCCTGGGTCGGGTTTACCAAGATGCTCAAATTAATTATTTTGATCATCTTGATCATCTTCGTGAAACAAAGGACTTAGCCGCCAACTTTGATCACCTTCGGGTAGCATTTGATCACCTTCGTTAAACAAAGGACTTACTGTGGGTTGTCGGTGCTGTGGTTCCCATTGGCACGTTGAGGAAGGAATGAACTCTGCGCCTTTGGGATCTTTCCCTGCCACAAATCAAAGGGTGCCCATATCTCGCTCGCTTTTCGCGAGAAGTGGGATACGCGAACCTTAACGTCAATCCGCCATTAGAGCAGCAGGCTTGAAGAGGAGTTCGATCCGGCCAATACCATAACTCAGCTCAGTAGGATCTTGCGCACCTCGCCCTCAGGATCGTTGACCATGCCGCAGTCATTATTGAATACCATGGTTTGGCCACGAGTGGGATCGCTCGGTGTCCACTCCAAGCCGGGCTGGCTGGGGTTTCCGGTCCGGGCGAAGTTGGCCCATGCGGTAGCCATATCTTTCGCCAGCGCCTGCGCCTGAGGGGTGTTGCCCGTGCCCTGTTCGCATCGTTTCGTGTTGTCGAAGCAGAACGCGAGTTCGGCTGTATGCCATGCGCCGGCAACGCCGTCCAGCATGGGTGATTGCCAGGTGAAGAAGTACTGGTAAACGGGTGCTCCGCCCAGCTCGTACTTCATTTTCGCCATACGTTGAACATTGTTGCGGGCGCTCAAGCCTTGAACGCCGTAGGACAATGTCCGGATGCTCTTCTCCGGGTGCGCCTTTTTCATCGCGGCTATCAACGCGCTGGCCTTGGCTTCCCCTAGTGCTGCCGCGAGCGTGGCATGCCACTCCGCCTCGGTAGGGTTGGAACTGTAGTGCATGCCTTCTTCGCTCACTGAACCTATAAGCATCGGCACGTTCTTCGACAATTGGGGAGCAGCATCGAAGAACGATCGCATGGTTACGATGCGGCCGTCGACGGTTGGCGACCAGCCGACGCGCGGGGTAGAGGACGGAGCTGATCCCGGCCCGCCCAAGCCGCGAAGAGGAGGATTCATTTTGGCCATAACGGCATTTCCAGCCGCGAATAGCCTCGACCACTCCATCTTCTGCAGAGTCGTAATGTCCTTAGGCGAAACCCCAAGCTCCTTCACCACTTGCCGGGCGAACTCCTTTGACTGCTCTCCGCTGGGGATGTTGCCGCCGCCACCCGATTGCACCGAGGCACGATGGATCAGTCCGGCCGCTGACGGCATCCCCAGCAAGCAGGTCACCTTGGATCCGCCGCCTGATTGGCCGTAGATCATAATCGTGTTGGGATCGCCGCCAAAGTTCGAGATGTTGTCACGGACCCACTGCAGCGAGGCAACCAGATCGGTCATTCCGACATTGACGGAATCCTCATAGGCAGAGCCGCCGATCTCGGAAACATCGAAGAATCCCAGCGCGTTGAGACGATGATTGACCGACACCTGTACGACGTCATGATGCCGAGCCATCTGAGCACCCTCATGGGAGGGCAGTTCGTAAGAGGACCCGAAACTGAAACCACCGCCATGAAAGTAAACCATCACCGGTCGACTGCCAGTCAGACTCGACGTCCAGATGTTCAGCTTGAGCATGTCTTCGCTCATGTAGCCGTCGTCCCAATCCTGCAGGAACGACTGCTCGATCGCGGTGTAGTTATGAAGGTTCTGGGGACAGTTTGCTCCGTAGATCAGAGCGGGATATTCGTCCTTCCACGGTTTCGGAGGCTTCGCCGGCAGCCAGCGGTTTTCACCACCTGTGTCCTGGCCGTAAGGAATGCCTTTGAAGGTGTACACGCCTCCATCGACAAAGCCGCGCACTTTGCCATACTGGGTGTTCGCGACTGCGGAACGGGGCGTCGCACAGTTACCGGGTTCCTGGTGGGCTGCCGTCTTGATACTGTCGGAAGCGCGGCCCGGCTCGGTGAGAGCGATCCCCATGCCCGCTGTCGCCGCCAGGCGCAGTGCTTCGCGGCGATTCAAAAGGATGCCATTTCCAGATCTCGCTTTCATTGCCCTCTCCATTCTCCAGTTGTTTCCAGTCACCGTATTTCATGAAGCCGTTAATGAAGCCCCGCAGTTTTCTGATGTGGCTTGCCCCAGAAGATAAAGGTGCCGAACCGGGTGGCGGTCACAATGTCCATCGCGCCGTCGTGGTTCAGATCGACTGCTAATATGTCCGATCCAGCGCCGCTGTTGTTGTCGACCAGATGGGGTACGAATTCCGCGCCGCCGGGGGCTTTTGGATTCCGGACGGTCTGGAACCAGTAAAGAACTGGTGAACCGCGAGGATCGGGATCGAGGTTGGAATCGAGGTGCGAGAAATATCGCTTACCGACGATGAAATCCGGAATGCCGTCGCCGTCCACGTCCGCAAAGGTCGACCCATGCAACTCGGAGAAAGCCACTCCTCCCTTGGCAGTCGAGAAATCATCCATGATCATGTGTTCGACAAAGGAAATGTTTCCCTGCGGGCTCCGCTTCTGTTCGAACCACGCCAACCCAAATCCATGGGCCGCAAGCGAGGTAACAACATCGTTCAAACCGTCCCCATTCACGTCATAGACAGCCATCACACTGCCCCCCATGCCATGGGCATAACGGCCGAAAACCGCTGGATGGTACGTCCAACTCTGCGCCGGGTCCGCAGGGTGCTCCCACCAGCCATAAGCGTTGACGATATCCAGGCGGCCATCGCCGTTGATATCGCCGACTCCGATGCCGTGAGCGGCGGCATACCCTTCCTGGGAAACGTTGTGGACTGTCCACGGCCCGGTTGGATTAGCAGGATCAGGCTTGGCATAGCGCACGTAGCCGGCGCCGGCATAAACCAGGGCAGGAGCCCCGTCGCCATCGATGTCGCGCATCACCGCGATTTCACTCTGCACCGTGTCGATCACCTTGTATTCCTGCCACCGTCGCCCTTCCCCCCTGGGGTTGACGTAGAGATCGGCTCCCCCGCCGGTCCTGCCTCCGAATCGAACCGTTAGGACATCGGGCCAACCGTCGCCGGTGAAGTCGCCGGCAAATTCCATCGTTCCCTCGCTGGCAAACTCGGTCGTCGGGTTGGAAGCCGCGGCGAGCCAGATTTCTCGCGATTTCAGGTAATCGGGGCCATAGTAGATGTAAGGCCCGGAGACCACGTCCAGCGATCCGTCATGGTTGAAGTCGGCGGCAGCGGCGCTCCATCCGTAGTAGAAATCGCTGAGCCGCTGGCGGCGGAAGTCCGTCGACACCTGGTGCGGTTCGCGTACTTTCAAACCCATATCCCCGATGGCCACGCTCTTGAATTCGACCTCGCCGCTGCCTCCGGCATAGAGGGCTACTGGACCGTACCCGTCCGAATCGCCAATGGCTCCCACCTCGCTCCCATTGTTCAGAATGGCGCGAACGATATTTGCATCGAGAAAGATCTCTACACTGTTCCATTCGCCGGGACGCAGGCTTCCATCTCCGGGCTTCAACGGGATATCGGCCGGTAGGGGCGGTAAGTGAGGGCGGTTTGCATTCGCCGCCGCACCCGGCACTGGCGGCGGCGCAACTCGCATCAGGCCGCCTCCGCGCGGCAATTTTTGCCGATCGGTGATCTTGCCCTTGGCGTCAATGGTGACCGCGTATTCGCTGGTATCGGGATCGCTGAGCGACACGTAGATGCCCTTCATACCGCCATCGGGTGTCTTTTCCGCGCGCAGCAGCACTCCCGTCTCGCATCCGGCCGAACAGCGGAATTCGCTGTAGAAGTTCACGTCCTGGAGCGAGTGATCGAGCACCAGCCAGCCGCCATCGTGCGGTGTGGCGCGCACTTCGCCGTTCCCCGGCGTCCATGTCGCGTTACCGAACGTAGTCCAGCCCTCGAGGTTGGCGCCGTTTATCACGAATTCGGGATGGAACGAAGGTCCCGAGCCGAAAGCCGCGGGCGCCGCGAGCAAAATGAATGCGGCCATGCGGGCCTGGCATTTACTAAACATTGTGAACCCCTGGCCGCTGAGGGTGGAGCTGCGGAACACCCATGATTAACCACAACAACATGCTTGCCCACCAGAACAATGTTGCGTAGTATGCAATGTTAATTTCAGCGTCTTTTAAGACGTGCAAGTATAGCAACGCCAGGGAGCAAACAGTCAAGAGGTTTCAACCTTGGGATACCACGGACCTCGATTGGCAGTCACTGAAGCGCCGCTCGTGCGCAGAGCCGGCCAAAATCTTCAAAACAATCTGCTATAAAACACCGAGTGCATATTATGCAATTGGCGGCATTCCCAGTTTGCAACAGCTCGTTAGGGCGAAAGGAAAGGCTATGAGTCCAATTCGCTTTCTTGTCGCGCTTGCCGGCCTGTTGGCTATATCGATCAGGGTTGTTGGCGCCGAGAAACCGGCCGGGGGTTGGACGGACTATTTGGGAGGTCCGGACAGCGCTCATTATTCGTCACTCAAGCAGATCACGCCGGCAAATGTCAGCCAGCTCGACGTTGCCTGGAGTTATCCGGCTGGAGACGGCCTCTATACGTTCAGCCCGCTGGTGGTTGATAACGTGGCCTATGTGGCGGCGAAGCAGGGAGCGCTGGTCGCGCTGGATGCATCGAGCGGGAAGCAATTCTGGGTTCACCCATTTGCCGGAACGGGCCGCAGGGCTGGGATAGGCGGGCAGCGCGGCCTCAACTACTGGGAAAGCAAAGACCGCTCGGATCGACGGATTCTGGTCACCACGGGCGGTTATCTCTACGCGATCGACGCGCTCACAGGGAAAACCGTGGAATCGTTTGCCGACAACGGCCGGCTCGATCTGAAGACGGGAATCGACCGCACGCCCATCGCCCTCGGTTCGAGAACGCCAGGACGAACGTTTGAGAATCTGATCATTTTGGGGAGCGCCACGGGCGAAGGGTATCTTCCGCCTCCGGGAGACATTCGAGCTTTCGATGTGCGGACCGGGAAGCTCGCCTGGGTCTTCCACACCATTCCTCGCCCCGGCGAAATGGGATACGACAGCTGGCCCAAGGATGCTTACAAATACATGGGCGGGGTCGACGTCTGGGGCGAATTTACCATTGATGAGAAGCGCGGCATTGTTTATCTGCCGACCGCTTCGGCTAAGTACGAGTTGTATGGCGGCGACCGTCACGGTAATGGTTTGTATGCCGATTGTCTGCTTGCTCTGGATGCACGCACCGGAAAGTATCTTTGGCACTTCCAGACGGTTCACCACGACGTGTGGGACTACGATCCCAACGCCGCGCCCCAGCTGGCGACCGTCAAGCATAACGGCAAAATGGTCGACGTCGTCGCGCTGGCTTCGAAGAACGGCTTCCTTTATGTATTTGATCGCGTCACGGGCAAACCCCTCTGGCCGATTGAAGAGCGCCCAGTGCCGCAGTCCGACTTGCCCGGTGAGCAGACATCGCCCACCCAGCCCTTTCCGACAGTCGTACCCCCTTCGCGCGTCAGAACATGACAGTGAAGGATCTTTATGACGGCTTCATGACGCCGGAAGAAAAGACTTGGTGGACGGAACGTCTTGCGAAAGCGCGAAGCGGTCTTTACACTCCTCCTGCTCTCACCGAAACCATACAATTGCCCAGCGTAACCGGGGGAGCTGCCTTCTTTGGCAGCGGCGCCGATGCGGCCAAGGGTATGGTCTTCATCGAAACCAGGAACGTGCCATCGATTCTCAAGATGGTTCCCGCAGGTGAGTCCACTGCGGCCAACGACGGCAACCTGATTCCGAGCCGGCCTGGAGGAGGAGCTTCGACGGGCCGGCGAAGGATTGGGCCCGCTGCCGTCGAGGATCGGCCGTACTGTCTATGAGCAAGGCTGCCAGGTTTGCCACGGCCCGGATCTCAAGGGCGACCGTGGCCCCGCAATCGATACCGCGGTAGACCGGCTGGGAGCCGACGGTGTTCGCACCATCGTGACCGAGGGGAGAGGCGCGATGCCGCCATTTCCTTCGATTCCTTCCGAGCGCGTGACCGATCTGATTACATTCCTGAGTAAGCCGGAGTTGGCGCCACCCGGGTCCGCCGTTCCGGGGAACATGCTGACTGAACGTCTGGAGCCGGATTATCCTGCGGACCTCACGCCGCGGCCTGCACGCTATAAGACGGGCTATGGCCAGGAGGGCTATGTCATCACACCTCCATGGAGCACGATCACGGCATACGATCTGAATACCGGCAAGATCAAGTGGCAGACGCCGTACGGCGATACCCCGGAGGCCGGCCCCAGCGACAAGCTGCGAGGCAACGTGTTCCCGAGGAGCGGATTCGTGATTCTGGCTTCCGGTCTGGTTGTTTTCGTAGACAACCAATCAAAGTTCTATGCGCTCGACGAAATGACCGGCAAGGTGATCTACACCAGAGACGTTCCCAACGGGGCGGCCGGCGTGCCCGCGGTCTACGAGGCCAACGGCCGCGAGTACATTCTGTTTGCCCTGACGGCGGGCGCGCCTTTTCCCGAGGGTGCGAGGATGGCGCCCGGAGGTGTGAGGCCGCCGGCGGGCGCGAAGAGTTACGTTGCATTCGCGCTGCCACGTTAGATTGAGGACTCCATGAAGAAACGAATCGTACTTTTCGCCGCAGCGTTTTCGCTCAGCTGCACCGTTCAGCAGCCGCCCGGAACAGTTGCAGGTAACCGTCGACGCCCAACAGACGGCAGCGCCGATTTCGAAGTATCTCTACGGCGGATTCATCGAGCATGGCGGCACGCTTATGTATCGCAGTCTCTGGTCCGAAATGCTGGACGACCGGAAATTCTATTTCCCAATCACATCCAAGGACGCCGCAGCACCGGCTCCCACATCCAACAACCCCTTCAGGATGCCTCCCCGCAAATGGCGGCCGGTTGGTCCGGACGAGGTTGTGGTCATGGACAAGGACCAGCCCTTTGTCGGCAGTCAGAGTCCGCGCATCACGCTCGATTCCTCCACGCCGCACGGAATCCGCCAGTCGGGTTTCGCCCTGGTTAACGGCAAACAGTACACCGGGCGGATCTATCTTCGCGGCACTCCCGGGAGCAAGGTCAAAGTGACGCTGATCTGGGGCGATGGCGCCGGCGACCGGCAGACAGTCTTTCTTTGCCGCCACTCACCAGGGAGTACAGGAGCTTTCCCCTCAGCTTCACCGCTAAGGCCGATACCAAGCGATGGCGCAATCGAGATCACCGGCACTGGGACCGGCAGCTTCCACATTGGGACGCTTTCTCTGATGCCGGCAGACAACGTGCAGGGCTTCCGTCCAGATACGATCGCGCTGCTGCGCGATCTGCACGCCGGCATGTGGCGGCTACCGGGCGGCAATTTCATTTCTGACTGGAACTGGTACGACTCGGTCGGCGACATCGACAAGCGTCCGCCGGTGTTCGACTATGCCTGGCATGCGATGCAAACAAATGATTTGGGCATGGACGAATTGATGACGCTATGCAAGCTGATCGGTGTGGACCCCTACATCACCGTGAATGCCGGTTTCGGCGATGCGCAGTCGGCAGCGGATGAAGTGGAATACCTCAATGGCTCGGTCAACACGCATATGGGCGGCCTGCGCGCGAAGAACGGCCATCCTGAACCTTATCGCGTCAAGTTCTGGAATATCGGCAACGAGCCGTATGGATCGTGGCAGCTCGGCCATACGTATCTGAAGTATTACGTTCTCAAGCACAATGACTTTGCCCAGGCGATGCGCAAAGTCGACCCTTCCATCACCCTTCTCGCCTCGGGCGCGATGCCCGACGAAATGACGGTCGAAGGCCAGCCGCGCACCATGGGCATAGCGGATCCGCAGGTCCATTTCGGTTCCGACACCGACTGGACCGGTGGTCTGCTGGAGCACTGCTGGGGCAACTTTGACGGCCTCACCGAGCACTGGTACTCGCGGGTCGGCAAGCGCTTCGATTACGAGCATGCGAAGAGTCTTGCCGATGGATGCGCCCATCGAGGGCGGATATGTGAATGTTGACGAGACGGTGCTCGAGTGGGTGCGCCATCCCGCGAATCGAGTTCGCAAGAAAGCTGAAGAATGGCAGGAGTACGAGAAGCGCTTCCCGGCGATGCGGGATAAGAAGATTTTCCTATCCATCGACGAGTACGCCTATGGAGGCGGGAGCCTGAAGGCGGCGCTGGCCTACGGCATGATTCTCAACGAGATGTTCCGCCACACCGAATTCATGAAGATGGCGGCGTACACCATGTCAGTCTCGACGCTCGACTATAACAGCACTGGCGCCGTCTATAACTCAAGGGGAGTTCTTTACAAGTTATACCGTGACCACTTTGGCACCGTGCCGGTTGCCGTCGCAGGAAATTCGCCGCAGCCTGCGCCGAAGTATCCGCCCTACGGCGACCAGCCAGAGACCAGTTCCGGCAGCCCGACTTATCCGCTCGATATGGTGGCTGCGCTAACGGAAGATCGCAAGTTTCTGACTCTTGCGGTTGTGAATGGTACGGATACAGAGCATAAGTTCGATCTGAAGACCGCCGGCGTCTCCCTGGCCGGGCCATCGACGTTGTGGCAGATGACCGGAAGCAGCCTGGAGGCCGAGAACCACGTAGGACAGCCCACGCAAGTCGAAGTGAAAGAGATTGCGATGGACAACGCTCCGGGGACGCTTACGGTGGCTCCGTTCAGCGTGAGCATCTATCGGTTCCCGGTGGCCAGAGCCGGCCAGTAGGAAAAGGCGTCCTGCGATTGACGCTGCCACGAACCCCGGGGTTCGTAGTAGGGCGAAATTCTTAACGTCATTGCGCGATCCAGGCTGGAACCGCCACACACATTACCGCACCACGCTAGCGAAGCAGACACGACTTTGCCATATCCACGAGTGCTGGATCCGAACTATGCAGAGCAGCTTCGCAATAGGCCTTGCCGGCGCTCACGTTTCCCTGCCGGACAAGAACGACGCCCAGCCCGAGGTTCGCCCCGTCCAGATTGGCATTCAGTCGCAGTGCCTTTCTGTACTCTTCAATAGCTTCCTGCTCGTCGTGGCGCTCAGAGAGCAGGTCCCCCAGGTCGCTATGAAAGACGGCCGATCCGGGATCTGACCGTACTGCTTCACGCAATTGATCCTCAGCTTGAGAGCGGCGGTTGGTTGCGACCAGCAATAGACCATAATTGTGATGGGCCTCGGCAAACGTAGGCGCTGCGGCGATGGCCTGTTTGAACTGAAACTCGGCTTCCTCGTCTTGGCCATTCGCGACCAGAGAGCGGGCCAGATTGTTGCGTGCCTCTACCAGGTCCGGCCGGTAGCGGGTCGCCTCGCGATAGAGTCGAATCGCCTCCACCTGGTCGCCTTCTGCCTCTTTGACGCCGCCCAGCAGGTTATAAGATTGCGCCAGCTCCGGATCAAGCTTTATCGCCTGCTGCAGAGTCGATTCAGCTTTCTGAAGCTGACCTTGACGGGCATATACATTTCCAAGATTCGCCAGGATCCTGGCGTCTGCCGGTGGTTTGCCGGCCACACTCTCCAGGATTTGCTGCGCCCTATCAAGCTCTCCCGACTGCAGCAGCGCTTCGACCATCCTCCCCAGGATGACCCTGTCTTCCGGTTTTCTCTTCCGAGCTTCCTCAAACCAGGTCACGGCTTGCGCGTAACTGCCGCTCTTTGCGTACGCATCTGCCACCGCCGCATAGAATCCCGCCTGGGCCGGCGCGTACTCCTTGATCGTGCTCTCAAGCGCGGTTGCACTTTGCAGGTCGGCGCCGTTTTCGCTTTCCACAATCGCCATGTATAGCTCGTCGTCGCTGTGGTCGCGCAGCTTCTCAGGGTAGTACGGCGCGAGCATTGTCTTTTTGTTTGATGAAGCAGCCTGCGGCGTTAGCGGCGCCAGAAGGTCGCGAGCCGGCTTTTCTCGCTGAATATAATGGTCCGTAAGAACGATATGAACGGCAAATTCCCCGCGGCGTTTGGGCATATGGCACGACACGCAGGTCTCTGTCTTCGGGAGCGCCGCCTTGTGGACCACTCCTTTATGGCATCCCTCACATACCTTAACCTGCTTCGCTTCCGTTTTTTCGCTGTGAGCCTCGTGGTGGGGATCATGACAGGTGAGGCACGTCATCTGGCTTTGCTGGAAACAGCGGGACATCCTTAAGCGATATGCGGCGTCGGCGATTTCAAACCCGTTCCTATTTTCCTTCCCGCCCAGGTCAAAATACAATTTGTAATCGTCAAGTGGCTGTCCTGGCCGATAAGAGAAGATCCCGCGATTGAACTTGACGCTAATGTTTGCGTCCTGGCTTCCGCTCGTTGAAAGATGACACTCCATGCAGACTTCAAGCTGCCTTTCGCGGCCGAGGGTTGCCGGGTTTACGATCGTCGACCGCACAAGCGCAAAGTTGAAATCCTTCGATTTCGCCGCCTGCTCGTGTGCGCGCCCAGGCCCGTGACATCTCTGGCAGTCAATTCCCGTTGGCAACTCGCCGGGGAAGATGGGTTCCTCACTGTCCTCGATCTCCTTGGGCAGTGCAGAGGGATAAGCGTCGTGGCAAAAGATGCAGTTCTTTGAGATGACTCCGTGGAAGTCTTTCTGGTTTGCGAACTCGTAGCCGGGAGTCATTTCCCAGTAGCCATTCTTTTCCGAATACCAGGTTACCGGCAGCTCAATCAACTTTCCTTCGGAAGTGCGGTGAAGGAAGCTTCGTGCCTGATCGCCCGAACCGATGACGTAGTCAATACGTTCCTCCAGAACATTGGTTTCTTTACCGTCCCATCCAATCTGGTGGCGCCGCTGATAGTACTCATTGCCGCGGCGAATCATGGTGTAGTAGTCACCGGAAGCCTTGTTGTAAACCGTGTTCCTGACAGCGAAGTCTTCGGGCATTTTGTCAGAGGTTGCTTTGGAAACCGAGCGAGCCATCCCAGTGTGGCCGAATGACTCAGCAATATTCTTATGACACTGCGCGCATGTATTGGCGTCGACGTACTCATTGGAGGAAAGCGTCGTCGGTGAATGATCCCGCCGATGTCGATAAACTGCGAACCCGAGGATACAAGCAGAGATGAGGATTCCTGACAGGACGCAAAGGATGGCGTACTTTCGCGAATGTGTTGTTGTCGCCGGCTCCGGAACAGGAACAGGAACAGGAACAGCCTTCCTTTCCTTGCGTTTCTTCTTCGACATATAACGGAGGTTAGTGCGAGAACGCGAGCACCGTCAACGGGCCGTTCTTGGGCGTCAACGATGACTCGGATCGCCAGGCCAGCTAGGTTACCTGAACACACCAAGGCCCTGCCGCGGTGAATTTACGGCAGGGCCTCGGGGACTGCGGTTCAGTATCAGAAGCTGATACGGCCCGAGACTTGCAGAAGCCTGGGATAGTTATATTGCGTGGTGATCTGGCCTTCAGCGGCATTACCCACAACGGTGTTGGGCGGGCCAAACTGCACACGGTTGAAGAGGTTGAAGGCTTCAACCCGAAAATCAAACGTCGCCCTCTCCAAGTTGATCTTCTTGTACACTGACAAATCAAAGTTCGCAATGCCCGGCTGGCGCAAAGCATTGTCTGTGCGAGATTCATTGCCGAAGGTGAAGGGGGCTGGAGCGGCGAAGCAGGCGGGATTGAAATACCCGCTCTTGGATCCGGCTATGCCGAGGCGATTTGGCATGGCGCCACTGGTTTTTTTCATACACCCGGGAACGAAGTTCGGGCGCAAGGTGCCTTGAAACGCGTAGGTCGAAAGTATGTTCGGAGTGACCGAAAGCCCCAGTGGAAAGCCTTCCTGGAAGGTGGTAATCCCGTTGAGTCCCCATCCGCCGATCAGGGCATTAGCAGCTCCGTGCAGATTTGAGAGATACATCTTCCCCTGTCCGAACGGGAGATCCTGGAGAAAGCTGACAACCAGCCTTTGGCGCGCATCAAAGCTGGAAAGCGAGTAGTTACTGAATGGGACGTTGTAGTCCTGATAGCCCGCCGAGCCTGTGGAATCGAGCCAGGCAGTCAAATACTCGGAGTCCGTCAGCAGCTTCGAGAAGGTATACGACCCGAGCAGCATGCCGCCATTGGCCGTTCTCTTCTGCAGTTTAATTTCCAGCGCATTGTAGTTGCTTTCGCCGATATAGTGCCCGCTGTTGCTGATGCTGCCGTATTGCGGGAACGGCCGCAGCAACTGGTTCTGGGTGACCGTGGGTTGGCGAAGTACTCCCTGCGTAATGAGCGGGTAGAACGGATTGGGCACCTGTTTATTCAGGAAGCACTTCCCCAAGTTGCCGCTAGCGCAAACAGGATCGGCCGCGGCCTGGGCAAGGACGGAATCGGGGAGCGGATTGATGGGGAGGCTGACAGGAAGGTGCTCTCCGCGCAATCCGGAATAAGCCGCTTCGAGAGCAATCCCGTAAGGCAATTGACGCTCGACAGCCAGGTTCCACTGATAGGTTCTTCCGTTAGGCTCGTTTACATAAAGCGCCTGGGCATTGCCACCGAGGAGAACCTGCTGATAGTTCGAGTTCCTGTGTGGCGGGCCCTGCAGGCCGCTGGGATAAGGATCGTCCAGTGTGTTTGCTGGAGTCTGCTGGTTGTTGGTTGTGTTCACCATGAGGTTGTTAAGGAAATTGATGCCGGCTTGTAGAGGAGCCTCAGGGAACTGGAGATCCGCGGGAACGACGAACTTGCCGAACGCCCCCCGCACCACGGTGTTGCTGTCGAGTCGATAGGCGACGCCCGCGCGCGGTGACCAGTTATCCCAGTTTTCATTGCGGACACCAGCGGCCGGATGTTGCTTCGAGCTTACCAGGTCGAAAGCCCCGGGGAGATTGACGATCGGATTGATCTCCGTGGGGTTGAAGGTGTCTGCCCAGCCATAGCGCGATCTATATACTCCTGGGACCTCATAGCGGATGCCGAGCGTAGCGGTCAGCTTGTTCGTGGCCTGCCAGGTGTCCATGAAAAAATACCCCTGGTAGTACTGGGTTTGGTAGGTGGGCGGAGCAGCCTGAACGGTTTGTAACGTGCCGTTGGTGCCTACATATCCCAGTTCAAAGGATGCAAGCGGGTTGCCGCTATTGCCGACAGAGGCAGCATTCTTAGCGGTGAAAACATTGTCAAAGGTGAAGATGCCGCCGGGATTGTTGTTCTGGAAATACGACATCTCCAGGCGACGGAGGTCGATACCGGTCTTCAAAGTGTGGCGGCCGATGACCTTCTGGTAGGTGGTACCGATGACGTAGTTGTTGTTGATGGAAAAGATGTATCCTGCGCCACCCTGGGTATACGAGATGGCGCCACCAGCGGTGTTGATCGTTGGAACGGCCGTGGATTTGGGCAGATCGTTCAAGTAGCCGAAGTTCATGTACGACGGCCAACCGAACGCCGTACTTTCGTTGAGGCCCAGATTTGACGGTATGCGGTTATAGTTCCATCTCAAATAGGAGAGGTGAACGTCAATAATGGAAGTTGGATTGAAGACATAAGTGTCACCCACGACGGCCTGTTGGGTGGTAAAGACCTCAGGAGCCAGGGCAGTGACGTACAGATTGCTTTCATAGGGCTGGGGGTCGATGTTCATCGAATGCCAGTGGGTGTAGCGTTCGAAAGCGGTCTGCTTTGAGGTCAGTGTCTGGTCGGCACGGACCGTGTATTGATCGTTGTTGCCGCCTGCCGTGCCGAGTACGAAATAGTTGTTCGTTGGACCCTGGGCGGTCAGCGTTCCGGCCCGGTTTGGCCTGGCATAGATGGGAAAGCCGATCAGGGCTTTTGCGACCGTACTGAGGCGATCCGGAGGAATGACGTTTTTAATTCCGTTATAAGCGAATTGCTGACGCTGCGGCGCGGTGCCGGCCGCCTGCGCTGCGGTACAAGCGGGATTGCCGTTATACCCGCAGGTGGTGAGCGCATCGTATATTGGCGCGGAGATGGCGGAGAAGTCGCCCGTCAACTCGGCCGCCGTGGGAACGGTGGCGGTAACTGGATAGCCCTGGGTCTGCCGGTAACCCTGGTAATCGGCGAAAAAGAAGAGCTTGTCTTTCTTTATGGGGCCGCCAAAGTTACCGCCAAACTGGTTCTGGTGCCAGGCTTGACGTTGCCCGCCGTTATGATTGGTGAAGAAGTTGTTGGCGTCGAGAACCGTATTGCGCAGGTACTCAAACGCTGTGCCGTGGAAGCCGTTGGTACCGGACTTGGTGCTCATATTGATCACGCCGCCTGTGTACGCTCCGAATTCCGCCGTGTTGTTATGGGTCTGAACGTTGAACTCGCGAACGACATCCTGATCCATGACCAGCTCAACGGCGTTGCCGTAGGACACGTTCACCGGAGAGCCGTCCACCAGAACGGAACCCTGATTCGCATTGCCTCCGTCGATCTGATAGTTTCCGGCTGCAAATACGTTCTGCCCGGAGAGGTTGGTGGAAGAAGCGCCCTGGGGCACTACTCCCGGGACCAGGCCAATCAAGGCAAGTACGTTTCTGCCATTGAGGGGAAGAGTGGAAACGGCTTCGCCTTCCACGACCTGGCCAAGTGATGCGCTCTCAGTTTGCATGATGGGAGCGGCTGTGGTGACGACCACGTTTTCGCTTTGGGTTCCGACCGCCATGGTCACATCGGCGCGCGCGGCCTGATCGACTCGCACATCGATCGGGCTGCGCGAATAGTGCTTGAAGCCTTGAGCATCCACTTCCAGCTTGTATTCGCCCACGGGGAGAGAAAGCAATTGGTAGTTTCCCTGGCTGTCCGTGGTAGCGCTTCGCGCATCGCTGGTGCCGAGGTTGGTGACTTTGACCGTGGTCCCGGGAAGAACGGCGCCCGCAGGGTCGCTCACCGTTCCCACCACTGAGCCGGAAATCACTTGCGCTCCAGCCGGAGCGGCAAAGGCAAGCGAGCCTATCATCATGACCACGGCGAAGAGCCCACGAAAAGGTTTTCTGTAATTCCGCATCCTCAGACCTCCAAGAATTGCAGCAGCCGAGTTTTATGCAAAGACTCGTGTGTATTATGCAATTACCATTGGTCGCGAAAACTAACAGCACAACAGAACGGTTGTCAAGGCCTTTGTTAATGGCCTTGCCACTAAAGGGTTTTCCGTACGGAAACGGAAAGAGAACGAACTTACATCAGGCATCGGCGTCTGCGGAACCAACCATTCACCGATTCAGTCCCGGGAAGAGATTCGAGAGACGGACCACTCCCGCAGGGATCCCCTTTTTCTCCCACGCGGGATACAGGGGTGTTCCCATTGCTGACGGTTCCGATCAGCTCTACGCATTGCGCGGATCGAGCTGCCAGGTACTCCTGGCCCCCGGATCCGCCACTGGGCCAGGAACTCTTGCGCCACTCGTGAGCTTTCCAAGTATGTCGACCTGGATCTGATTGACGGCTGGAGCTTTGGGGAAGGGCCCGCTCATCGAAATCGTCAGCTGCAGAGTGTCGGGATCGAAGTCAATCTGCGCATCGGCTACAACAGAGTTCTTATCCCAGCCGTGAGCCTCACGCCATGCTGCAAGATCCAGGTACTGTTTCGAATCGCCCTCATAGAATCCCTGAAAGTCTTTCGGCATATCAACGTAAAGGTTCCCGTTGGCCTCATTCTTCGTGCTTAGAAAGATGATGGCCGATTTGCCGCACTTAGCAAAAATGTTGTTGGAGATATTGTTGTCTGTCGCCGTTCCGCTTCCCTTTCGATCGGGACGGGTGATTGCGAAGATGCCGGAGTTGTCGCATTTTCCAATCAGGTTCTGCGCAATGATCAGCTTGTCCGACGCGTTATCGAAGATGCCCGATCCCGCGCATCCTCTCTGTCCAGGCGTTCCCGGCTCGGCATTGCGCACATCCCAGACGATGTTGTTGTCGAGCTGGTTCTGGGCGCGGTTCATTTCCATATGCACCGCCGCGCCGACCGTGAGCGTGTCGGCAAAGATGTTGCTGGTCAGCCTGCAGTTGACATTGCCGCTATCGAACCAGACGGCATTGGCATGGCGGATGTGGCGGATGACATTGCGGCGAAACATCATGTTGTGCGCGCGGTGGAATTTGGCTCCGGCGGCCTCCCAGCCGCGCTCTGCATCGGCCCACCCGCACCATTCGATGAGGTTGTCTTCGATCAGCGTATCGCTCGTTCCCATACCGCCGATACCCTCTACGCCACAGTAGCGGAAGGTGTTGCGGCGAAGGATCTCAGAAGCTCCGGCGTTCTTCGCCGTGCCCGCATTGCCGTCTCTGCCGATCGAGATGGCCATCCCATTCGCCCATTCAAACGTGTTGTCTTCGACGATCCAATGATCGCCGCCAGCGAGAGAGACCATGCCGTACTGAGGAAAGGGGTATTGGTTGCCGGCGTGCGCAAAAGACAGACCCTTGATCCGAATGAATCCGCTCCCGCTTTGCGCGGGAATGAAGGTGTGTTGCCGGGTGGTCACTTCGATGGTGTGATCGGCGGGAGTTCCCGATTCCAGACGAATATGGATTGCGGTTCCCGAATCTTCCACCCAGAAGCGAGCGTTCGGAGAACCGCCAACCTCCTGCATGATGGGTCCACCCCGCCGGCGGGCCGGCAATCCATTTTGCGGCTGGGCAGGTACCGTGAAATCGGGCAGGGGTTGCAGATGCTGAGCTGCTAACTCGCGCTGCTGCTCCACTGGTTCCAGCGGCTTGCCGTCGGCAAACACCAGACCGCGGCGCCGAACGTAAGGCCCGATATCGACATTCCTGGTATCAAGCCACACCCACTCCCCCATCAAACTGGGCAGGGCAAAAGGATTGTAAGTATCGGGGAACATCGAGCTCTTGAATTCATAACGCCACGCAGTGACTCCGTTGCCCGGCGCTCCCTGGCCAAATCCAGGAAAGCCCACAGGAATCGTCTCCTGCACCCATCCGTCCTTGAGCACTTCGGAGCCCTTGATGACAACTTTCGCTCCCGGAGCGGCTTCATAACTGATCATCTGTGTCGGACTGGTGCCGCCGCGAGCGGGACGCACGCACTCACGATACGTGCCGGAGGCGATGACGACCCGTTCGCCGGGCTGCAGCACTTCGGCGGCCCGGTTGATGGTCCGGAACGGCCGAGCCTGCGTGCCAGGTCCGTTGTCGTTAGCCTTGGCATGTTGGTTGTCGACATAATAGGTCTTGGTAAATTTGAGCGGCCGTTCCCACATGATGAATTCAGTGCCGTCGGGCAAACGCGAATCTGGGGCTTGGGTATTCGAACTGGATTGCGCTGCGGCAGGGAAAGCGCTCCCACCAAGACTTGCGACCAGACTAAATGCCGTTGCGCATTCTAGAAAGCGACGCCGATCGATAGATCCGCTCAACATTTGATCC
This sequence comes from uncultured Acidobacteriaceae bacterium, assembly GCA_963757515.1. Classification (GTDB taxonomy): domain Bacteria; phylum Acidobacteriota; class Terriglobia; order Terriglobales; family Acidobacteriaceae; genus PALSA-350. The sequence continues at coordinate 54,531 of CAVWRV010000007.1, forward strand.
CCTGAAATAACCTCTTCCGAGCCCAACCGCGTTTTCCGAGTAGTCATGACCGATCTCATCACAGGTGTTATAGAAGGAACTGATGTAATCAGGCGAGTGAGGCCATTGACCTTTTATGCTCGTCGTTGCCCCTTCTTATCCTGGACCGCATCCTTTGCACGCGTGTTCAGCGGCGAATGATGGCGTTGGCTGCGGAGTTCAGATGCGAAATCAACATCTGCCCGCGGCCAATCGGAAGCGGAAACAAGCTGACGACAATCCGATGCCGCGCGCGGCGGAGCCGCATTCACCATCACCATCTGGCTTGCCGGCCGGTCTCCATGGAACGTTAACGCGGGTACCCCAGTCCACTACCACTTCAACCGGGCTCCGCGTAAAGTGCTTGAAACCAATGGCATCCACATCGATTTTGTACTCGCCACGAGGGGTTGTTCGCTATATCGACCTGCAAATAGTCGAGTAAACGCTCTCCAAGTGATTTGCGTATCGCGAAATCCATATTGCAGCGAAGACAATAACAAGTCGCGAGGATAATAGTCAAGAGATCTCGTTTCTGGGGCTGAGTTCGCGCATTTCGATGAGGCCGCAAATCTGCAGGATGGTCGAATGTTGCCATCCTCCCCGGCGGCCGCCCCCTTTGGGGCCCGTACCCGAATGAACGACCCGCGATGGTTACAATTGGATGCCGGTGCCAGCTTGGTAGTATGCTGAGCACCGCTCCGAAACGGAGAAATTTATGCTTGCCCTGGCGAAACAGTCCACCTGCAGCATGCTTGGGAAACCAGCTGAATGAAACCTCTCTTTTGTTGCGCTCTTGTTCTGATCCTGGCTTCCGCCGCGGCTTTCGCCGATAACTCTCGCATGCCCGACGGCACTCAGTTCCCGCTGTGGGAGAAGCCACCGCATTTCACCAAAACGTATTATGTGGACGGCAACGCGAAGAATGCCGACGACAACGGACCGGGCACAAAAGATCATCCGTTCCACACCGTGAACCACGCGGCACAGATACTTGAGCCCGGCGAGCGCGTCGTGATCGCCGCGGGCGTCTATCGCGAGTCGATCCGCCCTGCCCGCGGCGGCACAGGTCCGGACGCCATGATTAGTTACGAGGCCGCGCCGGGCGCGAAAGTCGAGGTGAAAGGCGCCGCCATCGTTACCGGCTGGCAGCCCAGCGAAGGCTGGAACTTCGCCCTGGACTCCGAGACGCGCCAGCCGGTCAGGCCGTGGGAACTGCATCTCGATCCCGCGCTCTTTCCCAGTGGCTATAACCCATTCGAGCTGGACAATGTGACCGACAATCGCTACTGGATCAATTACGCCAAGGACAACATGGCGAATTATTTCCGGCGGCGTGGCCTGGTCTTCGTCGATGGCAAACCGCTGGAACCGGTGGAAGGACCATCCGAACTGGCTGGCCCCTCACCACGCTCGCTGAATTTCTTCAGCGACCTCCACTGGGCGCCACTCTTTCAGGAGTTTTCGCCGGATGCCGGCAAAGTCTGGATCGAATCCGACGGCATGACTTTGCACATCCGCCTGGCGAACGACGAAGCCCCTTCGAAACACGTCATCGAGATCACCAACCAGGAGTCAGTCTTCTCTCCGGCCATGCCGTATCAGGCCTATATTCGCGTCAAGGGCATCACCTTCGAATACGCCGGGAACAGTTTTCCCAACCCGCAGAAGGGCCTGGTTTCCACCAACCACGGCCATCACTTCATCTTTGAAGACAACACTTTCGAGTGGGCCAACAGCGTCGGACTCGACATTGGCAACATCGACTGGGCGGCTGCGCCCCCGCCGGAGCCCGTGGGCTTCGACATTGTCCGTCACAATGTCTTCCGCTACTGCGGTATTGAAGGCCTCGGCGGAACCGGCGGTCCCCAGAATGTGCTGGTGGAGAAGAACCTCTTCGAGTGGATCGGCTGGCAGGACGCAGCCCGCATGTCCGAGTCTGGCGGCACCAAGATGCACCGTACCCACAATCTGCTTTTTCGTAATAACGTTCTTCGCCATATTCGCCATGCCAACGGGATCTGGCTCGATATCGGTAATGCCAACGACCGCATTACCGGCAACGTCTTTGCCGATATTCCCGGCGACGTAAATCCCCACGCCATTCACATCGAAGGCAGCAACGAACTCAATGAAATCGACAACAACGTCTTCGATCACCTCACCGGTGGCATCCTCATCCGCGACACCAACAACGTGATGATTGCGTATAACCTCTTCCTCGACTGCGCCCAGGTCTGTGTGGACACGGCCTCCGGCATCAATGGACCGCGACCCATCGGCGGCCACACCAACGACGTCCACAACCTGACGGTCTACGGCAACGTGTTCTCCGGGATGGGGCGGTCGGCAATCGAGTTCAACAACCCCCGCAACCACGCGGATGGCAACGTTTACGGCATTCCGGCAGGTGGCGGCAGGGTTTCGCAGCCGTTCCTCCGGGTCAAATTCCCCGATCCGCCCGAGTGGGACAACCTTGAATCCTGGCGCGAACAGCACGGTTGGGATCAGAACGGGACCATGGCGGACATCACGGCGAACCTCGATCCCGATAACCTGATGCTGACCATGACGGTGAAGGGCAACGTGCACCCTCTGCCCATTTTCAAGAACCTCGATGCGGACTTCTACGGCCATACCCTCAGCGGGGCGGACCGCATGCCGGGCCCATTCGCCGACCTGACCGCAATGACTGGACCACGCTCCGTCGACCCGCGATGAGCCGAGCGATCACATGCTATCCGTGGTACCCTCCATTTCGCGTTCAGGTTCGTATCCAGGGAAAGGCGGAAATCTACAGTCCGGATGGCTTTAAAAATGGGGTTCAAGCACATGTTCAGTAAACATTTTCTTGCTGCACTCGTTGGCCTTGGGTTGCTATCTGCCTCCTTGAACACCGGTTATGCCCAACAGCCTCCTGCTCTGCCGGCGGCCACGACACTTCCATTTGTCAGCCCGATCTTCGCCGATAACATGGTGTTGCAGCGCAATAAGCTGGACAAGATCTGGGGCTGGTCTGAGCCTGGCGACACTGTCCACGTCGTGGTTGGGAGCAGCACGGCATCAGCCGTTGCGGGCGCCGACCACCGGTGGCAGGTAGAGATTCAGCCGCCTCCCGCCGGCGGCCCATACACGGTCAAAATCACTGGCCATCAAAGTGTCGAGCTTCACAATGTTCTGGTCGGCGATGTGTGGCTCTGCGGCGGCCAATCCAATATGGAATTCAAGCTGCGCGGTGCGCTGAACGGCGCCGATGAAGTGAAGGCTGCGAATTATCCCCAAATCCGCTTCTTCACCGTGGCCCAACATCCTGCCTACCACCCCGCTGATCTGGTGAGCGGTACATGGAATGCTGTCTCCCCCGAGACGGCCGCTCAGGTTTCCGCTGTCGCTTACTACTTTGCGCGTCGCGTGCAGCAAGATATTCACATCCCGATTGGGCTGGTGGTGGATGCCGTTGGCGGCACGCCGGCCGAAACCTGGACCAGCGTCGCGGCTCTTCGCCAGGTGGGAGGACTGGACGTTCCACTTGCAGAAGTTCAGAGAGTTGCTGCCGAGGCCGGACCTGAATACGGAAACTACGTGATGTCGTGGTTTGACCGGTACGACGTTGGCATGAAAGAAAATTGGTCGGATGCGCCGCTGGATGATTCCGGTTGGAAGAGCGTCGACATTTTCAGCGGCTTTGCTGCCCTTGGAGTGCCCGACACGCCCGCCGTCGTCTGGTTCCGCAAAGAAGTCGTGCTGCCCAATCCGCTTCCGGCAGGCCGCGCCATGATGTTCCTTGGGATCGTCGACCGCATGGACACGGTATACGTCAACGGGAAGTTTATCGGCGGCAGCGCGTGGGTCGAGAATCCGCGAGTTTACCGTCTTGGGGACGGCGTGCTGAAGCCGGGGAAGAAACTTCTTTGTCATTCGTGTTTTGAAGACCGGGCCCAAGGGAGGGTTCCTCGGCAAACCTGAAGATCTGCACCTTCTCCTCGGCGATAACACCAGCGTCTCGTTGGCAGGCGAGTGGAAAGCCAAGCTGAGCGTCGACGCCCGTCCGCCGCATCCTTTGCCGATTTCTTACGAAAACTGGCCGGTTATGCCCTCGGTTCTTTACCAGGGAATGTTGGAGCCCGTTGCTCCACTTTCCATCACAGGCGCAATCTGGTACCAGGGTGAGGCCAACGCAAAGCGAGGATTCGAGTATCGTAAGGTTCTTCCAGCGATGATCGCGGATTGGCGAAAGCTCTTTGGACAGGGCGATTTCCCCTTCTACATTGTGAGCCTGCCGGCCTACGAGCATCGCAGTGCATCGCCCATCGACGACGCCTGGGCGGAAACGCGCGAGTCGCAGGCAATCACCGCCGCCACCGTTCCTAACACCTGCCTTGCCGTAACCATCGATACCGGTGACCCGGACACAGTTCATCCAAAGGACAAGATTCCGGTTGGCGATCGTCTGGCCTACTGCGCGCTGGCACAAAACTACCGTGAAAACATACCTTATCAAGGGCCGACGTTTACTTCCGTTCGATGTGCTTTCGTTAGCGATCCGGTTACATTTCGCGCATGCGGAGGGAGGCCTGGTGGTAAAAGGCGATAAACCCGAGGAGTTCTCCATCGCCGGGGATGACCACAAATGGTACTGGGCCGACGCTCACGTGTTCGGCGACACCGTGGTTGTCTCTTCCAGCGCCGTGCAGAATCCCAAAGCGGTCCGCTATGCGTGGCAATCGAATCCGGCCGCAACACTGTATAACAAAGCCGGGCTGCCGGCCGTGCCCTTCCGGACGGACAACTGGCCCGGCCTGACAGATGACAATCGGCCCTACTGATTTGAAGGGACAAGCATATGTATGAGTCATTCATCAGGCCAACGATCAAAGAGACGCGTGAATCTCTGGCGGTCGTTGCTTGTTTCCTTATGGTTCTATGGCTATCAGGAAGTGCGGCATTCGGGCAGCAAGGTGCACGGCTGGATCTTGGGCGTTTGCAAACGGCTGCAAATGTGTCGTTCACCCGCTCCGCGTCAGGCGAGTGGGGCATCGAGATTGCGGGAGGGCCCGCTCCGCGCATCCTGCAACCGAAGCCCGCAAGGATCGAAGTCTATCGCGCAGACAACGACATTCAGCAGCTCGCAGCAGGCTACAAAAAGATACAGAAGACTGCTTCCGGAATTGATGCCCAGGCAGAAGTGGCATACGGCAAGGACGTCGTCTTTCGCGTTCATGACCAGTGGAGTGTGAGTGCGACTGTGCTCTCGCTGCACAGAAATGTGGAAGTGAAGGGGAACGCGCCGGGCGGCTTCTATTCGGCAATCGACTTCCCGGTCGATCCATCGTCCACCTGGTCTGATATCAGTTTCATGGTTCCGGGTGCGATCTACGGCGATCCCACCTACGATGGGGATCGTTCTCCCGGCGGAACTTTGAATTACGGGGCCCGTCATCTTTTAATGCGCGAGGATATTCTGGCCGCGCCGCTGTTTGCCATGTCCTTCAAGGACGGCGCATCGATTGCCATGCTCGATCCGGCGCCGCGCGGCGACACGACCGAGGAAGAGTCCAAGCTCACCAACCTGGTGATGACAGATGCGCGGTTCCAGTTCGGAGCGATGGGGGCCTGGCAAGCGGAGGATGGGGCTGTTCAATTCGGCTTTCGCTTTCCCGGCACGGTGAACGATTTTGGCGGTGCCCGCGGCGCGCCTGCAGTACCGCGATGGATTCGACGGTATCACCCGATTACAGAGGGCTTCGCCCAGAGCTACCAGGTGACGTTTCGCTTCGGCCAGAATGAGTCGTTTCGCGACTTGACGCGCGATGCCTGGCGATGGGCCTGGAACACTCTGAACCCGCCCGTGAACTACATCGACGTCGATCAGGTGCGACGGGTTCTGCTCGACCACCTGGAGGCGCAGGCTGTCACCATTGACGGGCGCACCGGTATTCCTTTTGCCCGCTCCACCGTATCGGATACGCCGAATTGGAACTGGACCATGATTGCGATGGGCTTTGTGGGCAAGAACCTTGAGTGCGCGAACCAGTTGCTGCTTGAGGGTGATCGCGACCAGACGGAGCGCGGTCAGAAAATGCGCGAGACTGGCCTGGCCATCATTGCCTCGATGATTCAAGCACTGCATGCTGTTCCGTTACAGGCAACCGGATACGATCTCGCGTCAGGCAGACCGTGGGATCACTTCTGGCTGTCTCCATGGCTGCGCAATGCCACCGAGGATATGCGTGTACTCATGCAGGCGTACTGTCGCGAACTCGCCCTCGGGCGCCCGCACCCGGAATGGCTTGCGTGGGTCAAGTCCTACTCGGACTGGCTGATCCAGCAGCAGCGGGAGGATGGATCATACCCGCGGCGGTGGAAACCGGGAAGCAACGAGGTGGCAGAGCCCACAGGGACCGCGAGCTATAACGCCGTGCCTCTGCTGGTTCTGATGACTCAGATCACCCTAGACCCGAAGTATCAACAATCGGCGATCCGGGCGGCCGATTATGTATGGAACACCTGGGGAAACCGGGGACTCTTCATCGGAGGCGCAAGCGACAATCCGAATATCACCGACAAAGAGGCCGGGATGCTCAGCATGGAAGCCTATCTCAGTCTCTATGAGTCGACCAAAGACCCTAAGTGGCTCGAGCGCGCCCAGGCCGCTGGAAATTTTGCCGAGAGCTGGATTTGGATCTGGAATCTGCCCATGGCGGTAGATGCCGATAATGCAAAGTTGCATTGGAAGAAGGGTGTTCCGACCGTCGGCCTGCAGGATATTACCGCTCTCAACACCGGCGGCACCGATGAGTATCTGGACTGGGCCGTGCCTTCCTACGCCAAGCTGTACAACTACACCAAGGACCCGCATTACCTGGACGTAGCGCGCGTCTTGCTCCACGATACCAAGTCAATGGTCGCGCTTCCCGGACGCCAATATGACATGAAAGGCATCGGGTGGCAGCAGGAAAACTTTCGCCTGGGGCCGGGGCCTAACGGTCGCGGCGTTGGATCTCACCGGATGTGGCTGCCCTGGGTTTCGGCGAACCATCTTCATGGCATAACCGGCCTGGAGGAGTATGACCCTGCGCTCTTCAAGCAGCTATCCACCAATCTGGGGGCTCCCGGCAAGTAAAGGAAAATCAACATGACCATGATTCGAATTCGCCCTGTCCCATTGCTGCTGAGCCTCGTCATCGGTTCGGTTCCAGGCCGCGCGGCCGATTTTCCGCAGGCTAAGATTGCGAACGGGCAAATTACCGCGAAGATGTATCTGCCGGATGCGAAGAGCGGATATTATCGCTCGACCCGCTTCGACTGGTCCGGAGCGATCTACAGTTTGCAGTACAAAGGCCACGACTTTTATGGACCGTGGTTCGACAGGATCGATCCCAAGGTCATCAATTGGGTCTTCCAGGGATCCGACATTGTATCTGGACCCTGCAGCGCACTGCAGGGCCCGGTTGACGAATTCCAGACTGTGCTCGGATGGGACGACGCTAAGCCCGGCGGCACTTTCATCAAGATCGGTGTGGGCGTGCTGCGAAAGACAGGTACCGATTACAACCGGTATTTCCCCTACGAGGTCTTGGACTCCGGCAAGTGGTCCGTCGAGAGGCACAAGGATTCGATCGTATTCCAGCAGGAGCTGTCCGATCCGGCTTCGGGCTATGGCTATGTGTACCGGAAAACAGTGCGGCTCGTGAAAGGCAAGCCGGAGATGGTCATCGAACGCAGTCTGAAAAATACCGGCAAGCGCGAAATTCAAAGCACCGTATACGACCATAATTTCGTGGTCCTCGATAAGCAGCCCCCCGGACCGGATTTCACATTCAAAGTTCCGTTCCAGATTCAATCGCCCCGCCCGCCCAAAAAGGAACTCGCCGAAGTCAGCGGAAATGAAATCGTCTACAGGAAGCCGCTGTCTGGCGAAGATCAGGTGGCTGTACCCATTCAGGGGTTCAGTGACAGCGTCAAAGACACCGAGATCGTCATAGAGAACAAGAAAGTAGGCGCGGGAGTGAGAATCAGCGGCGATCGCCCGCTGGTAAGGGATTTGTTGTGGTCGATTCGCACCGTCCTGGCGGACGAACCTTATATTGCAATCGATATTCAGCCCGGCAGCGAGTTCACTTGGAACAACACGTTTGAGTACTACGTGACGAAGGCAGGATTGTGATCGGCCATGCAATTACATTCTCGTTGGCTTGAGTTTGTTTGGGTTTTCTGTGGACTGCAGAGTGCAGAGAAACCGCAGAGGTTGTTGGTGCGAAAGGCGCGCATTTTGAATGGCAAAGAGTATTTTCCGTTAGCCTTTGCAGGCGTTTTGATGTCGATCGCCTGTTCAGGCATCCTCTCCAGGGCTCAAGCCCAGGCCGGCTTACCCGAAGGTCCGGGCAGAGTAGTACTCGAACGGATGTGCACCAGTTGTCACGGGCTCAATGTCGTTACCGGGCAGCGAATGACGAAAAAGGGCTGGGCCAGCCAGGTTGACGACATGGTTTCACGCGGGGCAGTCGGTTCGAGCGCAGACGTCCAAGAGGTGGTCGATTATCTCGCCGCGAATTTTGGCAAGGAACAGCCTGCATCGACGGTCACCGAGCCGCTGAAGAGCGTTGACCGGCCAAGCGCACAGGAGATCTGCCGAAACCCTCAGCACAGCAGGGATCATTGATCGCGGACGCACCAGGTGTGACGGCCGGAGTAACCTTCGACCGGCTCCTGAACGCCAATCAGGAGCCCTGGAACTGGTTGACCTTCGGGGGAACTTACCGCAGTCTTCACCACAGCGCTCTGCAATCAGATCACGCCGGAAAACGCAAAGAACCTGGAATTGAAATGGGTCTTTCAAGCCCGCTGGCTTGATCCCTACGAGACCACGCCATTGGTCGTCAACGGCGTGCTCTACACCATGCAAGGCGACGACGTGGTAGCGCTGGATGCGACCAACGGCCGTTTATTTTGGATTTATCGCTATACGCCGGAATCTGCCGCCCGGTTGTGCTGCGGCCGCATCAGCCGGGGACTTGCGATTCTTGGCGACACGTTATACATGGCCGCGGTCGATGCCCATTTAATCGCAATTGACGCGAAAACCGGAACTTCCCTATGGAACACGACCGTCGCCAAGACAACCTCCGGCTACACCATGTCGGTTGCGCCTTTGGTCGTCAAGAACAAAGTCATCGTCGGTGTTGCCGGTGGGGAATATGGGATTCGTGGCTTCATCGCGGCCTACGATGCGCGCACCGGCCAGGAACAATGGCGGTTCTATACCATCGCCGGACCGGGTGACCCGGGACAAGGCACCTGGGGCAACGAATCGTGGAAACACGGCGGCGGCTCCATTTGGACCACCGGCTCCTACGATCCGGAAACGAACCTGACCTATTGGGGAGTCGGAAATGCCGGTCCTGATTACAACGGTGATGTGCGTCCCGGCGACAATCTCTACACCTGCTCGATCGTCGCTCTTGACGCTGATACCGGCAAGCTCAACTGGCACTACCAGGCAAACCCCCACAACGAGTTTGACTGGGATGCCGTCCAGGTACCACTATTGGCGGATATCACCTGGCACGGTGCAGCGCGCAAAGTTATCCTGTGGGCAGACAGGAATGGGTTCTTTTATGTGTTGGACCGCTCCACGGGTCAGTTCCTGTTAGGAAAGGCCTTCGTCAAACAAAATTGGAACGCCGGGTTTGACGAGCACGGCCGGCCCATCATGACGGCAAATGCAAAATCCAGTACCGAAGGAACCTTGATCTTCCCCGACAATCAGGGCGGCACCAACTGGTTTAATCCTTCGTTTAGTCCTCAAACCGGACTCTTCTATGTGAACGCACGAGAAAACTATTCCACGTTATTCGTCAAGGGTGATCAGGAGTATGAGGAAGGAAATCGCTACGACGGCCGTGGACATCGCCAGCTTACGAGACCAACAGCTATCGTGGGCGTCGATGATGAGAAGTTCACAGCCGTCCGGGCCCTCGACCCGCAAACCGGAGAGAAGAAATGGGAATTTAAGCTGAACTCCGGCAACAGCCTTCATACCTTCGAAGGTTGGCAAACCAGCGCTGGCGCGGCGGGAATTCTAACAACAGCTTCGGACGTTTTGTTTACCGGAGGCCGCGAGGGTTATTTCGTCGCTCTGGACGCTCGTAATGGCGGGCTGCTCTGGAAAGCGACGTTGGGTGGCCCTATGATCATGAATCCCATCACCTATGCCGTGAACGGTAGGCAATTCGTAGCCGTCAATGCCGGCAACTGCCTCTTTGTTTTCGGATTGCGTGATTGAGGGTGATCGCCGAAACGAGGAACCGATGAGAATGTGGGCACTCAAAGCATCGATTGGTGCTGCCCTCCTAAGTAGCATATTGGCCGCACAAGTCAGTGAGCACGCCAACTCGCAGCAGGGCAGTGCCGGCGAGGCCCAACTCCCGGGGAATCCACGCCGCGGCCAAGCTCTTTTTGAAGGTAAAGGTGAATGTACTTCTTGTCATCGAATCGGGGAGACGGGCTCTGCCCTTGGACCGAATCTCACCGAGATCGCAACTCGGCTCACTGGAGAGCAATTGCGGAAGTCATTGTTAGACCCCGATCCCACGGTTCCTCCAACGTATCAACGCTACCGGGTAGTCACGCGCGACGGAAAAGCAATCTCCGGAAAACTCCTCAACCAGGACGCCTATAGTTTGCAAATGATAGATTCCGACAACCGGCTGGTCGCCTTTGAGCGTTCGGAGCTTCGCAAATGGGGGTTTGTTCAAACTCCTCCCATGCCCTCCTACCGCGAGACACTCAGCCCGGAGGAACTAGCCGACCTGCTGGCCTATCTGGCGTCCCTCAACGGCGCGATCCATCCCTAAGCAGACTCTTGTTCGCGAAGCAGCCCTGAATTCGATTCGTTCCTTCATTGACAATGTTTCATCCGCGATGATAAAAAAGCGCCGTACGAAATATACCTTGCAGATTACGCATGATTACCAGAACTGTTGGTTCAACCTCCGGTCAAATCACAACCCAAATCAATCAGCCGCGCATCGTTCAGCTCGCCGGCCGGCTGCGGTTCTGATCTGAAATAGGGGATTACCATCGCTGGGTGCGGAGCGCTCAAACTTCGCTAACACGGGAAAGAAACCATGTCTGTAAAACGTTTCTCGCTGTGGATCGCGGTTATGCTCGTCGGCTCCTTGCAGATGCTCGGAATTGGCCCTTCCTTCCATCCGGACACCACATTCACAGGCTCGAGCCTTGCCGGTTGGCACACCGTCGGCGGAGCGCAGTGGCGCGCGGAAAACGGCGAGCTGATCGGAACACCGAAACAGACCGGCGGTTGGCTTATGCTCGATCGCTCCTACCAGGATATCGGCCTATATATGCGGTTTCGCTGCACCAGTGGCTGCGAAACCGGTGTGCTGCTGCGCGCTGAAAAGACACCTACCGGCATGCGCGGAATCTATGTGGCGCTCAGCGATCCTGACCTTCCGTCGTACGCCGTTACCCTGGATGCGCAAGGACAAATTGTCGACCGCGCCAAACTGCGGCATGGCGGCGGGCTGGTGCGCATTGCGCCGCCTCCCTCTCCCACTCCTGAGCGCGAGTTTCACCCGCCGGTAACGACGGTGAAGCTGCCCTTTGAACCGCCGGATAGTAAGCTGCGCCCCGATGATTGGAATGATGTCGAGATCCTCTTCGACGCCAACATCGTCCGCACCATTCTCAACGATGGTCGAGAACATGGTGCCGTGGGGGACGAGGGCTACGGGCCCATTGCGTTGTACGTTGGCGGCAGTGGCGAAGTCCGGTTCAAGGACCTGGGCTATAAAGATCTCGGCTTGAAAATTCGTGTTCCGGAGAAATTATCGCCTGACTTCCGCAAGCAGCAACTGAGCGATTTCTACTACTCGTTTAGTTCCGCCGCGGCAGACTTCAACCGGGACGGTGTTCTGGACGTCGTATCCGGCCCTTACATCTACTACGGCCCCGACTTTACGAAATCAAGAGAAATGTATCTCGCCGAGTCGGTCAATCCTTCCACGAAATTTGCCGGGGATGCGTGGATGCAGTTCGCGGCGGATTTTACCGGGGACGGTTGGCCGGACGTGATCAGCGTGACCTACGGCGGCCCAAACAGTGGCGTGTACCTGTATGTCAACCCTCAGGGGGAAGACAGGCGGTGGGACAAATACAAGGTGGTCTCCGGCGTGCAAAGCGAAATTGCCCTGTTGCGCGATGTGGATGGCGACGGCAAGCCCGAGGTTGTCTACATGGGCGAAGGGCAAGTCCGTTATGCCAAGCCGGACCCCGCCAATCCCACCGGACAGTGGATCATCCACAATGTTTCTGAAAAAGGTTACGGGACCGCCCATGGCCTTGGCGTTGGCGATATCAACGGCGATGGCCGGATGGACATCGTGAACGCTTATGGATGGTGGGAGCAACCTCCGGCCGGAACCAACCAGGAATTATGGACCTATCATCCTGACGCCTTCGGCCGGTACGGCCGTGGCATTATGGGTGGCAGCGTGATGGCAGTCTATGACGTGAACGGCGACGGATTGAAAGACGTTGTCACCGTACTCAATGCGCATGGCTGGGGGATGGCATGGTTCGAGCAAAAGCGCGACGCTCAGGGCCACATCTCGTTCGTAAAGCATATGATCATGGACGACTTCTCTACCCAGAACGCGGGAGGCGTGGCCTTTTCCGAACCACACGGTACTACCTTTGCAGATGTAGATGGCGATGGTGTGCCTGATTTTATCGTTGGCAAGCGGTATTGGTCCCATCTTGACACCTATCTCGATCCGGATCCGTATGGTCAAGCTGTTTTGTATGTGTACAAGACAGTCCGCAATCCCAAAGCGCCCGGGGGAGCAGAGTTTGTGCCTGAACTCATTGACAACCATTCGGGTGCGGGTTCTGATCTACTCGCCATCGATTTAAACAAAGACGGCGCGGTGGATATTGTGACTGCAACCAAATTCGGTACATTCATCTACTGGGGTAAGCCGAAGCCTGGGAAATGAGCTACTGAATGTGATTCAGTCGATGTGGATGAAGGAAACAACGGGTAGGTGATGAAACGAACTCTGGGCAGCGCGACGGGAGTCTTTACGGCCGCGATCATCGTGATCGCCGGCGTCACCCATCAGCCAGTGCACGCCAACGGCAAAGACGCCAAGGCCTATACCACCTGGAGCGATTACGAAGGCAGCCCGGACTCCGCACAGTACTCTGGCCTGACGCAGATCAACAAGTCGAACGTAACCCAGCTACGGCAGGTGTGGTTTTATCCCAACGGCAATAATGGCTTTCGTTACGGATTCAACCCACTGGTAGTCGACGGAGTCATGTACGTGGTGGGCAAGGATAATACCCTGGTGGCGCTGGACGCAGTAACCGGCAAGGAAATTTGGGTTCACGACAATCACAATCCCAGAAATATCACCAACCGCGGCATCAATTACTGGGAAAGCAAAGACCGCAGCGAACGCCGCCTCTTCTACGCCACCAATAACATCCTTCATGCACTCGATGCGCGCACCGGCAAGCTGGTGGACTCTTTTGGAGATCATGGCAATGTCGATTTGCGGGAAGGCCTGGGCCGCGATCCGAAGACAATTCGGCAGATTCAGTCCGGCAGCCCGGGACGGGTATTTGAAAATCTGCTGATTCTGGGCTCCGCCACCGGAGAAGAGTACAACTCCCCTCCGGGTGATATTCGTGCCTATGACGTGCTTACTGGCAAGATGGTCTGGATCTTTCATACCGTTCCCCACCCCGGCGAATTTGGCTACGATACCTGGCCGAAAGATGCCTGGAAGTACATAGGTGGGACCAACGACTGGGGCGGGATGACCATCGACGAAAAGCGCGGAATCGCTTACTTTCCGCTGGGATCCCCTACCTACGATTTCTACGGCGCGGATCGCACCGGCGCAGGTCTGTTCGGCAACTGCCTGCTGGCGCTCGATGCCCGGACAGGGAAATATCTTTGGCACTTCCAGGCCGTTCACCACGATTTATTTGACTATGACCTCGCCACCGCGCCCAAACTGCTCACCGTGAAGCACGATGGCAAGATGGTGGACATTGTCGCGGTCGCGGGAAAGAACGGCTTTCTCTATGTCTTCGATCGTGTCACCGGCAAGCCCATTTGGCCGATTGTGGAACGTCCCGTTCCGCAGTCAAATATGCCCGGCGAGCATTCCTGGCCCACGCAGCCTATCCCCACGGCGCCGCCGCCATTCGCCACCCAGTCCTTCACTCCCGATGATGTCGATCCTTACATCGCCGATCCCGCGGAGCGGGAGAAGTTCAAAGCACAGTTGCAGAACGCCCGCAATGAAGGAATCTATACCCCCGCCGGCTTGAAAGACACGGTCGAGATGCCGGGAAACAATGGCGGAGGCAATTGGGGCGGCGGGGCGGTCGATCCGTCCAGCGGTACCTTGTACATCTCGACCAAGAACGCGCCCTCGATGATCAAGCTGGAGCCGAATCCGCCTAAAAGGCAGATGACCGGCTCGCCCGAGTCCGATGGCCGCATTCTTTACATACAGAATTGCCAGTCGTGTCACACCGCGGAGTTGACTGGCCAGCCGCCCTCGATTCCTTCGCTGGTCGACGTAGTCGCCAGGATTGGTGCGGACCGGGTCAAGAGTACGATTCAAGATGGCGCGTCGCCCATGCCCGCCTTCACCAGCCTCTCCGAAAAAGAGGTCGACGCGCTGGTCGCCTATCTTTCTGATCCGTCGAAAGCTCACGTTCCGCCGGACGTACTTGCGTACCTCTCCGCTCCGCGCGCTCCTCTTCCGCCTCCACCACCTGGAGCTCCTCCGGTGCGTTACTGGACCGGCTACGGATACATGAACTCGAGCGAAGGTCTGCCCGCCAACAAGCCACCTTGGTCGACCCTCACCGCCTACGATCTGAATAAGGGAACTATCAAGTGGCAGATCCCCTTGGGCGGAGTCACGGAGTTGATTGCCAAGGGAATCAAAGATACGGGAAGTTACTGGCCGCGGGGCGGGG
The DNA here is from genome assembly GCA_963757515.1 of uncultured Acidobacteriaceae bacterium. Lineage (GTDB taxonomy): Bacteria > Acidobacteriota > Terriglobia > Terriglobales > Acidobacteriaceae > PALSA-350. The sequence goes on from CAVWRV010000007.1 coordinate 69,576, forward strand.
TGGTGGTCACGGCAGGCGGCCTGATCTTTTCCGGCACTATCTCAGACGCGACCATGCGCGCCTACGACAAAGATACCGGTAAAGTGCTTTGGGAGCAGGTAATGCCCGCCGGGCCCGAGGGTATCCCGGCAGTATACGAGGTAAATGGACAGGAGTATCTGGCCTTCAGCGCCAGGCCCAGCTTGAAGCATCTGGGCCCCGGCGGAGAGCGCCAGACCGTCGAAGCTTCGCCGAACGCACCCCAAACCCAGGGCTTCTATGTGTTTTCCTTGCCTAAGTCGACGCACAGAGTAAGGATCGCTTGTTAACCTTGATGGATGGCGCGCAACCAGCAAGCTTTAGCTTGACGAGCCTATATGCAGCTGGTAGCCTACTTTGGATATTACGCAAGTAACATCGCATAGTATACAAGTTATCCTTCCGATTTCCCCCGGCTGCCGTGTTGGTCACGCAGCCGATCTTGAAGGTGGCAGCAAAAAGTATGAAGTCCAGGAAGGTCCATGGATTACTCAAGCTTCGGATTGCTCGACAAGGTAGCCATTGTGACCGGAGCTTCCCAGGGGATCGGCCGCGCCATCGCGATTGGTTTGGCGCGCGCCGGCGCTCACCTGGTGCTGGCGAAATATCCCGATAAACGCCAGGATGAGATCAAAGCCGTCCAGGCGGAAATTGAGGCGCTGGGACGCAAGGCCATGATCGTGCAGACCGATGTTGCGCAGGTCGATCAGGTTCGAGCCTTGGTGGATCAGACTCATTCCGCCTTCGGACGCCTCGACATCCTGGTCAACAACGCCGGGTGGACCGGGACGACACCTGCTCTGGACGTGAGCGAAGAGGAGTACGACCGCACCATGGCGGCCTCGTTGAAGAGCGTCTTTTTTGCTTGTCAGGCGGCTGCCCGGGTGATGATTCCGCAGGGCGGGGGCAGAATCATCAACATTGGATCCAACTTCGGAGAGATTGCGTTCAAGGGGCGATCGGTCTACGCCGCAGCCAAGGCGGGTGTCCACCACCTTTCCCGCGCCCTTTCTCTGGAATGGGCTAAAGACGGCGTTCTGGTAAACGTGGTCGCGCCCTGCATTACAGAAACCGAGTCACGCAAAAATATCCTGGAACGACCGGGCTACAAAGAATGGGCCACCAAGGAAATGATTCCACGAGGACGATGGAATCAGCCCGAGGACCTGGTGGGCGCGGTATTGTTTCTCTCCAGCCCGCTTTCCGATATGGTGGTCGGACACGTGCTGATGGTTGACGGTGGCTGGACGATCCACTGATGCCAAGGGAACGGGGTGAATATGAAGCTCCGCAATAAAATAGCGATCATTACCGGAGCCAGCCAGGGAATCGGCAAAGGCATTGCCGAAGTATTCGCGGTGGAAGGTGCTGACGTCGCCATCAATCACCTCGGATCTTGCCAAAAAGCTTGCGCGGTTGCGGAATTTGTCCGAAGCCAGGGCCGGCGGGCGCTGGTAGTCGAGGCAGACGTCAGGGAGCGCCCCCAGGTGGAGGCCATGTTCGATCGGGTAGAGAACGAGTTGGGGCCGGTCGACGTGCTGGTGAACAACGCGGGCATTGAAACCATCGTTCCTTTTATGGAGTTGACCGATCAACAGTGGAGCGATGTGGTCAACGTAAATCTGCGCGGAGAGTGGCTCTGCGCACAGGTTTTCTGCCGCCAGGCTGTGGCCGCCGGCCGCGGCGGATCCATCATCAACATTGGCTCCATCCAGGCAGGCAAGGTTTTGCCCGGACGCACGCACTACGCGCCGGCGAAGCTGGCCATCGAGGCCCTCACCCGCAATGTTTCCGCGGAAATGGGTGCTCACGGAATCAGGGTCAATTGCATCCACCCGGGCTTGATCGAAACGCCGATGATCGAGTGGGTCCTGAACCATCCCGACCCCGGCGTGCTGGCAGGCGTGCTGGCTCAGATCTCATTGGGCCGGACCGGCCAACCGTGCGAAATTGGAACCGTGGCTGCGTTTTTTGCCTCCGACGAGGCGAGATACGTAACTGGACAGTCGCTCTACGTCGACGGCGGTTGGGTGGGGAAATAAGCGGTAACTATGATCAATCCTTCCTACACCACCGTCCGGCGTGAACGATTGAGCCGTGAATTCTTTCCCAATGAAGACTACGCGGTCCGTCAAGGCATCCTGAAGCTGCTCGCCATCAAGGATTCCGACATCCGCCTGCTTACGCTGGAGCAAGCCCGTGACGCCGTCGACAAGGGCCTGCATGCGGGCGGCGCTTTCTCGTCCATCATCCCCATGGTCGCGCTCTTCTACGGCGGCTTCCTTCACCTGGACATTGAAGACCCGACCCGTCGCGGACAGGATATCTTCACCCTGAGCAAGGGTCACGCCGTGGCTGCACTGGCCTCGATCTACGCCGAACTCGGCTACTTCGACCGCAAGACGCTCAAGAACTCGCGCTCCTTCGCCAGCATTCTGAATGGGCACCCGGGTCCGATTCTTCCTGGGGTACAGATCGCCACCGGACCGATGGGGCAAGGCTTTGGAGTGGCCCAGGGTTTCGCGATCGCCGGCCGCACCAGCCCGCAGTTCGATTCCTATTGCATGACCGGCGATGGTGAGCTGCAGGAAGGTCCAATCTGGGAAGCGGTGATGTATGCCGGGCAGAACCATCTCGACAACCTGTGTGTGCTGGTGGATCGCAACAACGGACAGCTGGACCTGCACACGCGCATGATTTTTCCCATGCCTGATCTGGAGACGGTGTTCCGCTCTTTCGGGTGGCAGGCGCAAGCCGTCGATGCCACGCAGTTCGATGGCGTGGTTGCGGCGTTGGAGAAGTTCCGCTTCGGTCCGCGCAACGGCATGCCCACGGCCATCATTTGCAACAGCAGAAAAGGCTTTGGCAGCTTCTCGGATTTCCTGAACAAACACAAAGTCACGATGCCCGACAGCTTGATTGCCCAGGAGTATGAACTCCAGTTGAATCAGCGCCAGGCCCGGATTGATGAATTCAGTCTCTACTGCGAGCGGCTGGCCGGCAGCGCAGAAGGGGAAGCCACGCGGGACTCGCTGCTCGAAGCCGCTCACCGCATGCATCTGCAGGTCGCGGCCCGAACTGTAACCACCGTGGTGGGTCCGGTGCTTACCCGGCGTGTTCCTCCGCGAAACAAGCGCATCGCTTACGACGCCGCGCTGTTGCCCAAAATCGATCCCAGGAAAGACTATGCCGCGTCCGACATTGTGACCGCGGCGATGAAAGTCTTTGCCAAAGACGCGGCTGTGGTCTCCATCGACGCTGACCTTGCCTCCACCAGCGGCCTCGAAGCAGGCATTGCCGCAGTCGATCAGAAGCGAGCCCTGAACGTAGGTGTTGCCGAGGCCAATATGATGCTGATCGGCGAGGCCTTCGCGGCGTTGGGCTTTAACACCTGGGTCAGCACCTTCTGCCCTTTTTTCGATTGGAAGGTATTGCGTCGCATTGCCGTCGGAGCCCAGGAGCGGCAGGAAGCCATCGAAGCGCCCGATGGTTGGTTGAGTGAGGGCCATGGCCTCGATCTGACCTTTCTGGCTACAGCGGCAAACTTCGAGACTCGCACCAACGGCGCCACGCACATGGGCAACGACGACAGCACTACCTTCGATGCGGTCGCCCACTTGAAGATCATCGATGTCTCCTGTCCGCAGCAAATGCTTTCCATCATGAAATGGATCATGGAGGGCAATCGCGGCCTGGTTTACCTGCGCGTCATGCGCACCGGTTCCGCGGTGCTGTACGGCAGCGACTACGTGTTTGCGTTTGGCAAGGGCCATCGGCTGCGCAGCAGTCCGGAGGACCGCGCGACCATCATCAGCAGCGGCCGCGGGGTGCACGAGGCGTTGGCTGCTGCCGTGAAGTGTGCGGCCGCGGGCATACCCGTTGGCGTGGTGGATATGCCGTCGATTGACGAGCAGCTGTTGTTGGATCTGTATAACTCCGGTCAGCGATTGATTCTGGCGGAACAGAACAATGGATATATCTGGCAGAATTTGCTCAAGGTGCTCTACCGCCATCGCGTCAACCTCGATCCTGGTGGATGGGACAGGATCGTCACCATCAACACACTTACGAGCGATGGCCAGCCTCAGTTCATTCATTCCGGGACCTATGAAGAGCTAATCGCGGCCTTTCACCTGACTCCCGACGCCATCGCCCACACCATTGAACAACCCGCGAAGGAGAGACGATGACGTTGCCGATCGTGGACGAAAATTCGATTGCAGCGCTTGATCTTCCCGGGCGCCAGCTTCGCTGGTTGATGACCCAGGAGAATGTTGACGCCCAGCACTGCTCCATGTGCATGATCCTGGTGGCGCCGGGAGAGACGGTCAGGCCCGCGCATTCCCACCCTAACGGCGAAGAGATCATTTATATCGTGCGCGGATCGGGCAAGGTGATGATCGAGGGTGTTGTGGAGCCGGTGAAAGCGGGAAGTGCGGTCCTCTTTCCGCAGGGCAAAGTACACATGTTGCGCAATACCGGCCCGGAGGAGATGAAGGTGGTCTGCTTCTTCGCTCCCGCGACCAATCTCGACAACTACAAATTTTTCGACGATGTAGAGTTTCCGGAGTAGGCGGAAAACAGCAGGTCCCTCCACTACGCTGCGCTCCGGTCGGGATGACAATTCATTTGCAAGGAAAGGGTGGTTCTCGTCGGGGATTTCGGTCAATTGCTTAACAAAATTGTCATCCCGACCGGAGCGCAGCGCAGTGGAGGGACCTGCTGTTTTCTTTTCGCGGGTTCTTACGCAGATCTCTGAGGGAATGCCGGCGGGGCACTGAAAATGGCGCCCGGGAGAGGCAGAAGCTTCGACTTGTGCGTATTATGCATTAACTCTAGACAATTGCGATCTGCGTCAGTACTCTCTTTATCGGGTTCCATTCGCTTGTTGAAACCAACGATAAATCGTCGTGACTTGATCAAGTTGGCTGCTCTGGGCGCGGCCAGCGCAGCGTTGCCCGTGGCCGCAAAGAAGAAAAGGAATATCGAGATAGGTCATACCGGCATCACGTGGCCGAACGACGTCGTCCAGGCCATCACCGACACCGGAAATCTGGGTTTTTACGGCTTTGAAACCTTTGGCGACGTTCTCACCAAATGGGAGGCGCAAGGAGGCCTGGAGTCGACTCTCGAGCAGCATCACTTACCCCTCATCTCCGCCTACTGCACCTTGAACCTGACCGACTCCACCAAGCGGAAAGATCAGCTGGACAAGGCCCTCGCCTGGGCTGCACTGATCAAAAAATACAACGGACGCATTTTTGTCCTTGGACCTAACCAGGTCAAACGCGCGGAGTATGACTTTGCCTCCAGCAAAGCGAATATCGTCAGCACATTAAACGAAGCCGCCAAGGCGGTCACCGACCAGGGCCTGACGGTAGTGCTCCATCAGCACACTGGCACCTGCGTGGAATCACGCGATGAGACCTACGCGGTGCTGGACGCTGTGGATACCAAGTACGTCAAGTTCGGGCCGGATATCGGCCAACTCACCAAGGGTGGCTCCGATGCGGTTCAAGTGGTGAAGGACTATCTGTCCCTGGTCCAGCATATGCATTTGAAGGACTACAACGGCGTGGACCCTCACCTTCTCGGCTACTGTCCTTTAGGGCAGGGGAAGGTGAACATTCCTGCCATCCTGGACCTTATGGCGGGGCGAAAAATTCATGGTATGGTTATGGGGGAACTCGACAACGACCCCAGAGACCCGTCACCCACTGCCCCAGTGGAATTGGTTAAAACCAGCAAGGTTTATCTTGAATCGCTGGGAATAAAGTTTCGAGCCTAGAACCGGACTCTGTCTTTATGCCCGAGGAAAAAGTTCGCCAGATCCCTTTCATACAAAGTCTTGATCGTGGCCTTACCATCCTGCAGGCGGTCGCACTTTCCAAGCAACCTGTCTCCTTGGGAGAACTGACCGAGTTGCTGGGGATCGATCGCAGCAGTGCGTTTCGGCTGGCGAACACCCTCCGGCGACGGGGGTTCCTTGCCTGCCCAGCGGGGCGCAAGGACTACATCCTCGGCTCTTCCATGTGGCGTCTCTCCCACCGCTACGACTGGGGCAACATGTTGATCCGGGTAGCCAATAAGCAGCTGAAACTGCTTGCGGCGCAGGTCAACGAAACTGCTCACCTTGCCATTCGCGAGGGCAAATATGCTCTTTTTATCGACCACGCGGCGGCCAGCAACGTGATCGCGGTGGCGGGGCAGGTCGGCGAGCTGGTGCCGCTCTACTGCACTGCGCATGGCAAAGCTCTGTTGGCGGATGCGGATGAGCGGGAGTTGCGGGCTCTCTTCGGTTCAGGCCAGCTGCGCAGATATACCAAGAACACCATGACTTCGATTCAGGAGCTGAGCCAGGATTGCGCCCTGATCAAGAAGAGAGGCTTCGCCACCGACGAGGCGGAATATGCGGAAGATTTGCGCTGCGTCGCGGCCCCCATACGCGTCGACAACGATGTGATTGTTGGGTCCATCGGTGTTTCCGCGCCCCTGGCCCGTTTTTCCAAGGAGCGTTTTCGCGTCTCTGCGCAGCAGGTATGCAAGGTGGCGCAGGCGATCGGTCTTCTGCTCAGCAACGCAGATCATAATTCCGATGCGGAGTCGGACAAGCCAATCGCCGAATTCGCATGACGGACAATCCGATCCTCCATTTTTCTCTTGAGAAGACGGCGATTCAGTACGTGGGCGCCGACCTGCAGCGCCCGGAATGTATTTTGGCGGAACCGGACGGCACCCTCTGGTCGGCCGACGCGCGCGGCGGTGTGGTCAGAATCTCGCCTGGTGGAAACCAGCAAATCATTACCCAGCACCGGTCTGGTCATTTTCAGGGCGTGACCAGCGAAGCAAGCCGATATCTGGAGGGCACGCTGCCCAACGGTTTGGCGTTTGCCCGTAACGGAGATATTTTGATCTCCAACTTTGGCACCGACTGCCTGGAGCTCATGTCCCGTGACGGTGCGACCAGGGTCCTTGCCGACAGCATCGATGGCGAGCCTATCGGCAAAGTGAATTTTGTCTTACGCGACTCTCAGGATCGCATATGGATCACGGTCTCCACCCGCATCAAGAACTGGATGCACGCTCTGCGGACAGATTTGCCGGATGGCTACATCGCCAGGTACATCGACGGCAAATTTCGTATCGTTGCGGACGGCTTTCACTTCACCAACGAGATCCGCATGGATGCCAAGGAAGAATTTATGTATGTGGTCGAGACGACCGGAGGGTGCGTCAGCCGGTTGCGCGTGGGCAAAGATGGGAGCTTGAGCGACCGCGAGGTCTTCGGACCATCGAGCCTGGGTAAGGGTGCATGGCCCGACGGCATCGCTTTCGACAGCCTGGGAAATCTGTGGGGCACGATGGTGTATTCCGACAAACTGTTTGTGCTGACGCCTGAGGGAGATTTTCGCCTGCTGCTGGACGAGGGGGAGGCGAAGAAGGTTGAGGCTCTGGAGAAGGCGTTCTTCGCGAACAAGGTGGATGAGCAGGTCCTGTTCGCCACTGGCCAGGGCATCGCCCCATGGATGGCGAGTGTGACCTTTGGCGGTCCCGATCTGCAGACGATCTATATCGGCTCGCTGAAGGGCAAACGGATTCCATATTTCCGGGCGCCGGCGCCAGGGCTGCCCATGGTGCATTGGAACGACCCCCGCAAGTCTTAACTGATAAATATATTGAGGACTTCGCTGCGCGTAATCCGGTCACCAGCGTTCTGGTGATTTCTAAGTCTTCTAGATTGTGGTGGCCAGAGACGGGATCGAACCGCCGACGCCGGCCTTTTCAGGGCCGCGCTCTACCACTGAGCTATCTGGCCTCGGGGAACCCAAGGACGCTGCTTCCGCTTAAGTTGTTTCTGAGTCTGCAGTTTCAGGCCGGAGGGCCCGGCCAGGTCAGCAACTGCGCACAAGCAACAAACGTCAGTATAACAATCACCTCGCGGTGCGCAAACCCACTGTCGTACACTGGTCGCTCGCAGTCACAACTTCAAAACGCCGGTTGCCTTCCCGCCCTATGTTCCGTCCTATTTTCCATGATCGCGCCCCACTCCGCCTGGCCGCTTCCGCGCTGTTGTTCTGCCTGATGCCGGCCGCCGTTGCGCAGCCGCAAGCCGCCACGCAAAATGGCGAAACCCGCGCAGCGCGAGCCCTCGAGCAGGCTCGCCAACAGGGGCCGCTCGCTCTTTACGTCTTCTTCCACGACATGCCGAAGGGCGCCGATCTGCACACTCACCTGGCGGGTGCCGTGTACGCGGAGAGCTTCATCCGCGAAGCTGCGGAAGACAATCTCTGCGTCAACACCAGGACCCTGGTGCTTTACAAAACCGCGGCCATGACACGCAGTCTGCCCCCACAGCCGGTTTGCGGCGAAGAAGGCGAGCCTGCCGCCAACGCGCTTACCGACCAAAAGCTCTATGACCAGCTGATCGACACATTCTCCATGAGAACCTTCGTTCCCACCACCGATGAGTCGGGGCACGATCACTTTTTCGCATCCTTCGATCATTTTCAAGCTGTAGAAGATCCCGGGCACGTCGGCGAGTGGGTCGATGAGTTGGCCAGTCGCGCCGCCGGGCAAAACGAGCAATACCTTGAAATCATGCATACCCCCAACTTCCGGCCGGCCCTGGCTCTGGCCGAAAACCTGGGGCCGGTTGACATGCACACAGATTTCGCCCACCTGCGGCAGCAATTGCTCGACGCAGGCTTGCAAAAGTATCTGCCCGCAATGCGCGCGGAGTTCGATGAGGGCAGAACGGCGGCGCCGCGAACTGGAGCATTGCGGCACAAGCGAAGCCACGCCGGCCTGCAATCTCGAGGTGCGCTTCCTCTACCAGGTGCTGCGCGCTTTGCCCTCGCCGGCGGTTTTTCTCCAACTGGTTTGCGGCTTCGAGCTGGCCTCCGCCGACCCGCTGGTTGTGGGCATCAACATGGTGCAGCCCGAAGACTGGCGCGTCGCCCTGGCAAACTACCGGCTGCAAATGCAGATGGTCGAGGCTCTCCACACCCTCTATCCCAAAGTACATATCACCCTCCATGCCGGCGAACTTGGGCCCGGGAATGGTGCCGCCGGATGATTTGCGCTTTCACATCCGCTCCGCGGTTGAAGATGCGCATGCCGAACGCATCGGCCACGGCGTCGACGTGATGCGGAGAGGATCATCCCTACGAACTGCTCAAGGAGATGGCCGCCAAGCGCGTGATGGTCGAGATAAACCTCACCAGCAACGACGTGATTCTTAATGTCAAGGGCGCGGACCATCCCTTGCCCATGTACCGCCTCGTATCACGTGCCGGTAGCGCTCTCCACCGATGATGAGGGGGTCTCGCGCATCAACCTTACCCACGAATATGTCCGCGCCGCGTTGGCCTACCCGCTCACCTACAGAGACTTCAAGCAGATGGTGCGGACCGGGCTCGAACACAGCTTCCTGCCCGGCGACAGTCTTTGGGAGCAACCCGGCCCATGGGAAAGCTACGCTCACCCGCGCGCCGCCTGCCGCGCGCAGCTTGGCCGCGAGCAGGCTTCGGGAGCATGCGCATCGCTGCTCGATGCCAGCGAAAAAGCGCGCCAGCAATTCGAGCTCGAACACCGCTTCCAGCTTTTCGAGAATACGTTTTGAACTCCCTGCCCTCCGCATTTACACTGCAGAAGCAGCGCATGCGCATTGTTCTCACCAGCTTCGGTACCCTCGGCGACATCCATCCGCTGATAGCCCTGGCGCTCGAGTTGCAGCGGCGGGGCCACGTTCCGGTTCTGGCGGTTCCCGAACTCTTCCGGCCCAAGATCGTTTCGCTGGGCCTGGAGTTCGCGCCTGTCGGCCCCATCCTCGATCCGGAAGACAACCAGCTGGTGGCCATGTTGATGGACATTCGCAAGGGAACGGAGCGCACCTTGCGCGAGATACTGTTTCCCGCCATTCGCCAAAGCTATCGGGAGCTGCTCGCGGCCGTCGAGGCCAAGGGGGGCGCCGACCTGATGCTCGCCGGAGAGCTGGTCTATCAGGCGCCGATCGTCGCCGAGGTCACCGGCATCCCCTGGGCGTCGCATGTGCTCGCGCCGCTGTCCTTTTTTTCCCGCTATGATGCGCCCGTGCTGCCGCCTTATCCCATGTTGGCGCGGCTGCAGCCGGCCCTGCCCGGAATGGGAAGAGTGATTGCCCGCTTCGCGCGCTGGGTAACGCGGAGCTGGCCAGAGCCGATCTATCAGCTTGCGTTCTGAGCTGGGGCTGGGCCGCGGCCCCGATCCCATCTTTGAAGCCAAGCATTCTCCGTATCTGGTTTTGGCGATGTTTTCGCCTTTGCTGGGCGAGCCCCAGCCCGACTGGCCGGCTGCCACCAAGGTGACCGGCTTTGTCTTCTACGATGGCGACGCCGGTCATCGTGATCTACCCCCGGAGGTCGAGCGTTTCCTGCAGCAGGGGCCGCCGCCGCTGGTCTTTACCTTGGGCTCAGCCGCGGTTCTCGATGCCGGCGACTTTTACCAGCAGAGCGCGCTGGCCGCCGGCTTGCTCGGCCAGCGTGCCGTGCTCCTGGTGGGCAGCGATCCGCGCAATGTCCCCCAGCAGGTTCCGCAGAATGTGTGCGTCGCCAACTATGCGCCCTATTCCAAAATTTTCCCCCGCGCTTCGGTCATCATCCACCAGGGCGGAGTGGGCACGACCGCGCAGGCACTGATCTCCGGCAAACCCATGCTGGTGATGCCCTACAGCCACGATCAGCCGGACAATGCGCGCCGGGTGCGCCGCCTGGGCGTGGCCCGCGTAATCAGGCGCCGCCGTTACACGGCCGAACTTGCTGCCCGCAAGATCACTCTGCTGCTGGAGAAAGCCGCGCATGCGGCAACGGGCCGCCAGAATCGGAGAGCGGTTGCGCAGCGAGGATGGATTGAAGGCTGCCTGCGATGCGCTGGAAGCATTGGGCAAAATCGCTCGTCCAAAGCATCAGCCTCCAACGTAACGCAACGAGGACAATCGCGCCTCATTAAAATTCAGTAACCATGCCTGAAGATATAGCGCTGCGGCTTCTTGCCGCCGCCCTGCCACAGCTCGAAGCATCCTTTCGCGATCTGCCCGCCGTCCACGCGCAGCAACCACCCGCCATTGACGCCATGGCCGCGGTGATGACCCAGGTGGCCGAGAGAATGGCGGACAACTACCCCTACTTTCATCCTCTGTACGCCGGGCAGATGCTCAAGCCGCCCCATCCCCTGGCACGCGCCGCTTATGCGCTCGCCATGGTGATCAACCCCAACAACCACGCGCTCGACGGCGGCCGCGCCAGCTCGCGCATGGAAGTAGAAGCGGTTCGCGCAATCGCCGCGCATGTTTGGCTGGACGGAGTATCTCGGACATCTCACCAGCGGCGGAACCTTTGCCAACCTGGAGGCACTCTGGATCGCCGGTCAGCTGGCTCCCGGCAAGCGCATCGTTGCTTCCGAACAGGCGCACTACACCCATGGCAGAATCAGCGGCGTTCTCGGCCTGCCCTTCGCCACTGTGCCTGCGGACGTGAGGGCCGCATGGACATGGCGGCGCTCGAGTCCACACTGCAAGAAGGGGACGTGGGCACGGTCGTGGTGACCCTGGGCACCACCGCCACCGGCGCCGTCGATCCGCTGCATGAAGTGCTGGCGCTGCGCAACACCTATCCATTTCGCATTCACGTCGATGCCGCTTATGGCGGATATTTCACCCTGCTGTCGACCCTGGGCGAAGAGGCGGCGCGGGCCTTTGCCTGCCTGGCGCAGGCCGACTCCATCGTGGTCGATCCCCACAAGCACGGTCTGCAACCGTATGGCTGTGGCTGCATCCTCTTTCGCGAGCCGGCGGTGGGCCGCTTCTATAAACACGACTCGCCTTACACCTACTTCACTTCGGAGGATCTTCACCTGGGCGAAATCAGCCTGGAGTGCTCACGCGCAGGCGCTTCGGCCGTCGCCTTATGGGCAACACAGCAGTTGCTGCCGCTCATCAAAGCGGGTGAGTTTGCTAACGGGTTGCGTTCGAGTCGCGAGGCGGCGATGCTCATGCACCAAAAAATCTGCGCGGATGACCGGTTCGTTTCTCCCTTCGCGCCCGAGCTCGACATCCTGGTGTGGGCGGTGCGCGCCGGCACCGTCGCTGCATCGTCCCGGTTGGCGCAACAGATCTTCGCCGCCGCGGCCCGCGAGAATCTTCATCTCGCACTGGCCCAGCTACCCAGCAGATTCTTCCCTCCCGGCTCGTGGCCGGACCAGCACCAGCACGAGACCGTCACCTGCCTCCGTTCCGTGCTCATGAAGCCGGACCATCTGGATTGGCTGCAGGCAATCTGGAGCAGACTGAGCCAGGTAACGGATGAGGTGCTGGCCAGTCTCGGACGCAATAGCGCCGTCAATTGTCGCTGGATGTTCACGTCCTGAAAGGGAAAATCTGTGAAAGTGCGCTCCCACGGAAGCACTAGAACGCTCGACGGAAGTGTCAGTTCGATTCGTGATAAAAGCCAGGCGGTCGATGGTTAGAATAGACAATACTTCGGGATCAAAATCGGAACACTTGGTCGGAGTTTTATGGGCACGAGGGGCTAACGCTTACGCTTGCGAGCTTTTGAGTTGACACTTTTGGAACGACGTACCATAGGGAGATAGGCAGGATGCATTTTTCGAACCAGCAGCGCGATTTTTCTTCGATCGGCCTCTCCGAACGAGGAGGCACCGTAGCGTACTTTTCGATGGAAATCGCCATCGCCCCGGATATGCCCACCTACAGCGGGGGACTCGGTGTGCTTGCAGGAGACACCATGCGGTCCGCAGCCGATCTGGGCTTGGGACTATGCGCCGTCACCCTGCTGCATCGCAAAGGATATTTCCAGCAACATCTCGATGCCCAGGGAATCCAGAGCGCTGAAGATCAACCCTGGCCGCTCGAAAAACTTCTGCCGCTCGAAAACGCCCTGGTCGAGGTGACGATCGAGGACCGGCCGGTGATGGTCCGCGCCTGGCGATACGACCTCGAAGGAGTCACCGGGCACACCATCCCCATCTACCTCCTCGACACAGATTTGCCGCAGAACGACCCGCGCGATCGAGAGCTCACCGATCACCTCTACGGTGGGGATACGGACTATCGCTTGCGCCAGGAAGCCATTTTGGGAATCGGTGGCGTGCGCATGCTCGAAGCCCTGGATTACGACGTGACCGTTTACCACATGAATGAAGGTCACGCCGCGCTTTTGACCGTCGGTTTGATGGAACTCCAATTGGGCGGCGACCTGGACCGGGCGATTGACGAGCGGGATACGCAGGCGGTCCGCAGCCGTTGTGTATTTACCACCCACACCCCGGTGCCCGCCGGACATGACCGCTTTTCGATGGAGCAGACCAACCGAATTCTCGGTCCGGAAGTCGCCAACCTGCTGGAGCGCATGGGCGGCTGCCACGACGGAATGCTCAACATGACTTACGTGGCGCTGGCCTCGTCGCGCTTCGTCAACGGCGTCGCCATGCAGCATGGCAAGATCTCGCGGGAGATGTTCCCCGACTATTCGATCGATGCCATCACCAACGGGGTGCACGCAGCCACCTGGACCGCCCCTCCCATGCAGGCCATCTTCGATCGCAGCATTCCCGCGCTGGCGCAAAGACAATTTTCAGTTTCGCTACGCGATCGACGTTCCCCTGCGCGAGATCGAGAAGGCGCATGCCCAGTCCAAGCGCACGCTGATCGAGGCCGTTGCGGAGAGGACCGGGATCACGCTGCGCAGCAACGTCTTCACCATTGGCTTTGCCCGCCGCGTGGCCACCTACAAACGCGCCGACCTGCTGCTGACCGATCCCGAGCGCCTGGTTCAGCTGCGCGGAGAAATTCCGCGGCATGCAGATTCTCTTTAGCGGCAAGGCTCATCCTCACGATGAACCGGGCAAGAAGCTGATCCAGGAGATTTTTGAAGTCGCAGCCAGGCTTGAGTCGGACGCGCTCAAGATCGTCTACCTGGAAAACTACGAATGGAAGCTCGCGTCGATGCTCACCGCGGGCGTCGATCTCTGGCTGAACACGCCGCGGCGCCCTTTCGAGGCATCCGGCACCAGCGGGATGAAGGCGGCGCTCAACGGCGTCCCCAGCCTGAGCGTCCTGGATGGTTGGTGGGTCGAAGGCTGGATAGAAGGGGTCACCGGCTGGGCCATACCGGATAGTGATACGCAGGAGGACGAGGTTGCGAGTCTTTACGACCGGCTGGAATCGACCATCCTTCCGCTCTACTATGGCAATCCGGAGCAGTGGCGTACCGTAATGCGCTCCACCATTGCCCTCAATGGCTCTTTCTTCAACACCCATCGCATGCTTCAGGAGTACATCTCCAACGCCTACTACCCTGACCATGGCGCCACCGTTTCCAGCGCAGCCCTGGAGTCGGTTCTGGCCAAGTAGGACTGCAGAGTCACCGCAGTCTGGTAGTCACCGCTCTCATGCTTTATATCAGGGCCCGACTTTAGTCGGGCCGCACAGCCACGCACTGACAGGGCTCAGCCCCTGCGCTTTTTTCTGACCAGCACTGCGGAACTCTCTGAACGAAGGGCACGCCTTCAGCCGTGCCGTAAACGTCATAGGCGCTACTCGGCTTTAGCTGCTGGGGTACGCTTTTCGCGACTTGCGGTTGAATCTCCCTTTGCTGCACCCAACAACCTGCGCCGGCCGTTTCTGAATCGAATCGTCCGCCCTCAACATCGGAAGTGGGTGAGGCAGCCGCGCAAACCGCCTCCGGGTGCCGCTTTCATCGTGCAAAAAGTATAATTTGATAGTGGCTGCGAATTTGCCCTGGAACCCCATTCCGCACAGAGGGTTCAGCAAATGTCTTAACAGCCTGGGACCCTGAAAGACGCTCGCACTATCATTCGCCTGTTCTTCCATCTGAGCCTGGCCGGCTTATCTTTGCCGGATGTCACCCTCTTCGCCGGGTCTTTACCCCCGGAGAGAACGTCCTAGGAGTGAGCTAGCAAATGTGGATTGTTCGTCTTGCGTTACGGCGTCCCTACACTTTCGCCGTCTTCGCGCTTTTATTGTTGATTCTGGGCCGCTCTCCATACTCAATACCCCAACCGACATTTTCCCCAACATCGATATCCCCGTGGTCAGCATCGTGTGGCAATACCAGGGCCTGTCCGCCGTGGATATGGCCAACCGCATCGTCACCCAGACCGAGCGCACGCTGACCACCACGGTCGACAATATCGACCACATTGAGTCGCAATCGCTGGTCGGCGTCGCGGTGGTGAAGGTGTTATTTCCAGCCGCAGGTCGATATTGGCCACCGCCATTGCGCAGATCACGGCCGTGTCGCAAACCCAGTTGCGCTTTCTGCCCCAGGGAACGACTCCGCCCCTGGTCATCACCTATACCGCATCGAGTGTGCCGATTCTGCAGCTTGGCCTCTCCGGTCAGGGCCTCTCCGAACAGCAGCTGAACGACTACGGCCTGAATTTCATCCGCACCCAATTGGCCACCATCGAGGGCGCCGCCAGTCCCTTTCCCTACGGCGGTAAGCAGCGGCAGGTGCAGGTGGATTTGAATCTTCAGGCGCTGCAGGCCCGAGGACTTTCCCCCAACGACGTGGTCAACGCCATCAGCGTCCAGAATCTGATCCTGCCTTCCGGAACCGTCAAGGTGGGATCGTTCGAGTACCAGCTGGCCACCAACAGCGCCCCGACCACCATCCAGGGTCTGAACGATCTGCCCATCAAGAGCGTCAATGGCGCCATCGTCTATATCCACGACGTAGCCCATGTGCGCGACGGCTTCCCCCCGCAAACCAACATCGTCCGCGTCGACGGCCAGCGCGCCAGCCTGATGACGGTGCTCAAGAACGGCAATGTCTCCACCCTGGACATCATTTCCAGGATCAAGCGTCTGCTCCCGATCATCGCCCAGTCGCTGCCGCCGCAGCTGCGTATTACACCCTTGTCGGATCAGTCGATTTTCGTGCGCGGCGCCATCGACGGCGTGGTGCGCGAGGGCATCATCGCCGGCTGCCTCACCGCCGTCATGATCCTGGTCTTTCTAGGCAGCTGGCGCAGTACCCTCATCATCGCCGTCTCCATTCCTCTTTCCATCCTGGTCTCGCTGATCGTGCTGGGGGCTTTGGGCGAGACCATCAACATCATGACCCTGGGTGGCCTGGCGCTGGCCGTCGGCATCCTGGTCGACGACGCCACCGTAGAGATCGAAAATATCAACCGTAATCTGGAAGAAGGCAAAGAGGTAGAGCAGGCCATCCTCGATGGCGCCGCGCAAATCGCTATCCCGGCGTTTGTCTCCACCCTATCCATCTGCATCGTCTTTGTGCCCATGTTCTTCATGGGCGGCGTGGCCAAGTATCTCTTTGTGCCTTTGGCCGAAGCCGTGATCTTTGCCATGCTGGCTTCTTATTTCCTTTCCCGCACCGTGGTTCCGACCATGGCCAAGTACCTTCTTCACGAGCATGACCCGGCCAGCGAGAAGCAGAAGCACCGCAGCCGCAACCCGCTGGTTCGCGCCCAGCTGGCGTTCGAACACAGGTTTGAGCAACTGCGTACCTTCTATTTCCGCGTGCTGCAGCTCGCCATCGGCCACAGCGCAGTTTTCCTTATCCTTTTCTTCGTTTTTACCATCGGCTCCTTTGCCCTGCTGTACCCGTGGCTGGGCCAGGATTTCTTTCCCTCCGTGGACGCAGGCTCGTTCAAGCTTCACCTGCGCGCGCCCGACCGGCACCCGCATCGAAGAGACAGCGCGGCTGTGCGATGAGGTCGACGACGCCATTCGCGAGGAGATCCCAAAAAGTGAACTGGTCAGCATCATCGACAACATCGGCATTCCCTATTCCGGTTTGAATCTCTCCTACACCAGCACCGGTGTGGTGGGCAGCTGCGGATGCCGACATCACCGTGGCGCTGGCGGAAAAGCACCATCCCACCGATACCTACGTGCAGCATCTGCGGGCCAAGCTGAACGACCAGTTTCCCGGGGACTACGTTCTACACCTTGCCCGTGGATATGGTGACCCAGATCCTTAATTTCGGCCTGCCGGCCCCGATCGATATCCAGGTAATCGGCAACAACCTGCAGGGCAACCGCGAATTTATCGATCGGCTGCTGAAAGACATAAGCTACGTGCCGGGCACCGCCGATCTGCACATCCAGCAGCCTTTCAACAATCCGCATTTTTTGGTCGATGTGAACCGCTCCAAGGCGCAGGACATCGGGCTGACCCAGCGGGATGTGGCCGGCAGTCTGCTGGTCGCGACCAGCGGAAGCTTTCAGACCAGCCCTACCTACTGGCTCGATCCCAAGAAACGGTGTCAGTTACAACATCGCCGCCCAGACCCCGCAATATACTCTGCAGTCCCTCGCCGATCTGGAAAACATCCCTCTGACCACGACCAGCGCGGCGACCACCATCAGCTCCCAGCCCGTACCTTTCGGTAGGCGCGTCGAACCTTACCCCGGTGACCACGGGCGCCGCTCCCTCCATCGCGCCGGGAGTGCAAGCCGATCCAGATTCTGGGCAACGTGGCCACCTTCGTCCGCGGTGCGGAGCCGGCCACCGTAAGCCACTACAACATCGCGCCCGTGCTCGATATCTACGGCAATGTGGTGAATAGCGACTTGCGCAGCGTGTCGGACAAGATTTCTCAGATCGTCGCTCAGCATCGCAAAGAGCTGCCCCGTGGTTCGCAGGTTGTGATTCGCGGCCAGGTGCAGACGATGAACTCCTCGTTTATTGGGTTGACCAGTGGCCTGGCCTTTTCGATCCTGTTGGTTTATCTGCTCATCGTGGTGAACTTCCAGTCGTGGCTCGATCCGTTCATGATCATCGCCGCGCTGCCCGCCGCTTTGTGCGGGATCGTCTGGATGTTGTTCATCACCGGAACCCATATCAGCGTGCCTGCGCTGACCGGTTCCATCATGACCATGGGCGTGGCCACGGCGAATTCCATTCTGGTGATCAGTTTCGCCCGCGAGCAGATGGAAGAGAATGTCGGCGATGCCCGCGCCGCCGCGCTGAGTGCCGGGTACACCCGTTTTCGTCCGGTGATCATGACCGCGCTGGCCATGATCATCGGGATGGTGCCGATGGCGTTGGGTCTGGGCGACGGCGGAGAACAAAATGCTCCGCTGGGCCGGGCAGTCATCGGTGGATTGCTGTTTGCCACCACGGCCACGCTGTTCTTCGTGCCCACATTCTTTAGCGTGATCCATGGATGGCTTGGCGCGGCGTCGCAAGCGCGGCCGCAGCCGCGACGTGCAGCGGATCTGGAAGACTAGAAAGATGGGAGAGAGCGTAGAGATGAATCAGGAAAGAGAGACCAGCAGTCGCAACCGGCGAATGAGGCGCCCGGCGTACCTCCCGACGCTCCGCCTCTCTCCGGCCGGGTCGCCGTGCTCATGATCGTGGTTCTCCTGCTCGTGGCGGTGGTGATGGTGGTCGCCGGGATCGTGCCCCGGGTGCGCGCCCGCACCAGGCTAAAGGACGCAGACCGATGCGCTCGCCGCGCCCGCCGTGGTCGTTGCATCCGCCGAAGCAAGGCAAGACCGGGCAGGAGGTTATTTTGCCCGCCAACATTTACGCCTACAGCGATGCGTCGCTCTACGCGCGCACCGACGGTTATCTCAGCAAGTGGTATTTCGACATCGGCGCCCACGTCCGCCAGGGGCAGTTGCTGGCAGTCATCAGCGCCCCTGAAGTGGACAAGCAACTGCTACAGGCGCGCGCAGATCTGGCTACGGCGGAAGCCAACGCCGGCTTGGCCAAGACCAACTCCACCCGCTACCAGGGATTGCTCACGCAAAACGCCGTTTCGAAACAAGACACGGATACCTTCGTCAGCCAGGCGCAATCCACCAGCTCCGCGGTCAAGTCTGCCCAGGCCAATGTGCAGCGGCTGGAGGAGCTGCAATCGTTCGAAAAGATTTATGCGCCCTTTCAGTGGAGTGATCACCGCCCGCAATGTCGATGTCGGGACAGCTGATCAACGCCGGGAGCCGGCACGCAGATGTTTCGCATCTCGGCCATCAACGTCTTGCGTGTCTACGTCAACGTTCCCCAGATTTATTCCCAGACGGCGGTTCCCGGGACCACAGCCACGCTTACGCTTACCGAATTTCCCGGCCAGACGTTTACCGGCAAACTGGTGCGCACGGCGAGGGCGATCGATCCCAGCTCCCGAACCCTGCTGGTGGAAATCGATGTCGATAACCGGGACGGCAAGCTCATGCCCGGGGCCTACGCCCAGGTCCACATGAACGTGCATGACGCAGTCGTGCCCATGATCATTCCCGTCTCCGCGCTCATCTTTCGCACCGAGGGATTGCAGGTGGGTACGGTGGTGAAAGGACCCAATGGAGATCAGGCCAAGCTGGTCCAGGTGACGCTGGGCCAGGATGATGGATCCACGGTGCAGGTGATTCACGGGCTCACCGCCGACTCGCGAGTGATCCAGAATCCGCCGGATTCGTTGATCGACGGGGAACCGGTGCACGTGGTGCAACCGGGCAAAGCAGTCCGACGGGAGCCGCCGGAATGAAGCCTCGCAAATACCTTTCGGATCGGCGCCCTTCTCACCGCGGCGCTGCTGGTTTCCGGTTGCACCGTAGGGCCCAACTATCATCGGCCCACCGCGCCTACGGCGCCAGCGTTTAAGGAGAGCGCCGTGGTCCCTCCGCCCGACCTTCCCGGCGGTAGGATGGAAGCAGGTGACTCCGAACGACAGCGCGATCCGGCCCAATTGGTGGGAGATCTATCAGGACCCGCAACTGGATAAGCTGGAGCAGCAGGTTGCGGTTTCCAACCAGACCCTCAAGGCTTCCTATGAGCAGTACATGCAGGCCCGGGCGGCGATTCAGTACTACCGTGCCCAGTATTTCCCGACCGTGCAGGCCGGCCCGTCGGCTACGCGTGATCGCCAGTCGCAAAACCGTCCGCTGTATGTTCACGGCAGCAAGACCACCTACAACGACTTATTTCTGCAGGGGCAGGTTTCCTGGGAGCCGGATCTCTGGGGCAACATCCGCAGGCAGGTGGAATCGCAGCGGGCTACCGCCCAAGCCACAGCCGCTGACCTGGCGAACGTCGATTTGAGCCTGCGCTCGGAGCTGGCGACCGGATTACTTTGAGATGCGTGGCCTCGATACCCAGCAGCGATTGCTCGACAACACGGTGCAGCAATACGAGCAGTACCTGGCAGCTGACCAAGGCCCGGTTCACGGGTGGAGTGGCCACTGACTCCGATGTGGCCATGGCGCAAACCCAGCTTGACCAGACGCGCGCCCAGGCCATCGACGTAGGCGTCGCGCGGGCCCAGTATGAACATGCCATCGCCACCCTCACCGGTGTCCCGCATCGAGTTTCTCCCTCGCCGCCCGCGCCGCTCGATCTGCCCTTGCCGCAGGTGCCGGTAGGGGTGCCGTCGCAATTGCTGGAGCGCCGTCCCGATGTCGCCGCCGCGGAACGGCGCGCCAACGCGGCCAACGCCCAGATAGGGATCGCGATCGCCGCCTATTACCCCACCATCAACATCACCGGCACAGGCGGCTTTGAGAGCAAGAACGCCGAGTACATTAATCCAGGGACCAAGCTCGCTCTGGTCGCTGGGGGGCTCGGCGGTTGAGTTGCTGTTCGATGCCGGCCGCCGTCACGCCCTGACCGAAGAGGCGCGAGCTGGTTATGAGCAGAACGTTGCCAACTATCGGGAGACCGTGCTGCAGGCCTTTCAGGAGGTTGAGGACAATCTTTCCGGTCTGCGCATCCTGAACAGCGAATCGGTGGCGCAACAACGCGCCGTCGACTCCGCGCGGCGTTCGCTGCTCATTTCGACCAACCGCTACAAGGGCGGAGTGACCACCTACCTGGAAGTCATCACCGCCCAGACCACGCAATTGTCCAACGAGCGAACCGCCGCGGACATCACCACCCGCGAATTTGCCGCCAGCGTGCAGCTCGTCAAAGCCCTGGGCGGCGGCTGGGACACCACCAGATTGCCCACTCCTTGAGGTCTCAAGCCTCTGTGCGTGAATTGGGCAGCGAGCCAGTGGTGAAGACCTGCTCCGCCTGCCCTCCGGATATGCGGTAGATCACAAATTCCCGATCGCGATGGCTGCGCAACTCAAACACCAGGTCTCCGCGATTGTTGGCTCTGGCATCGACTGCATCGACCAGCCGCATCTTCGGCGTCACATCCAGGTGATCGTCGTCGGTCACGGATTTAAACAGCACCTTGGGCACTCCGTTGAAATCCGGCTGAGCGATCACGGTGACGTATTTCGTTTTGCCCGCGTGATCCTGCGTCTCCGCCGAGTAAACCAGCGTCGCCCCTCCACTGTAGGTGAGCTCATAAGCCTTGAAGCGCTCGTTGGTAAACACCGGCTTGGGGGCCGAGGGCTGCGGCTGCGGCCGCCTTACGCCTCTGCGCCGCGGTGGTTGCGGTGTGCGCCCTGGTCGTGGTCTTTGCCGGCGCGCGGCGCGGCGGCCGCGATGGCGTTAGCGGCCGCGATCTCCATTTGCTCCTGCATCTTGGTGGCGTCCGCCGGGTCGGCCCACAGATACACGAACGGATGCGCTTCGCGATCGCTGGCATCGGAGACCGCGATCATCTGCTGCAGGCCGGAGGGAACTCCAGTGAGCTGGGCAGGTTGAAAATCGTCCGTCGGGGTCTGCTGGCCGTGCATGATGCGCGGCCGATCCGGGTCGGCGCCGCCGATCGGGGTCTCGGGCGCAGCCGGCGTCCGTGCTGCTGGCGCTAGGGGCGGACCCGGGGGTGGATGAAGATGAATCCGACCGCCTGCGCAGGGTAGGACGATCGGGTCGCCGGCAGGTGGGTTGCTGGAAGCCGGGTGTAGTTGCTTGAGGAGAGGCGAGGATGAGTCCGTAGATGTAGAGCTGCTGCTCGAATCCCGTCCCTTGAAATGTGGCGGCCGTTCGCTGCCCGCATCGGTCACCACCTGGGGCATGTTTCTGCCTTGCTTCGGCTTCGCCCGTCTTGGGCGGAGCAGCCATAGGCTTCCACGCGCCATAGCCAAACCAGTAGCCATCCACTTCCTGCGCGGTGTTGATGTCAAAAAGTCCGCGGGCCACGCCTGCGTCCTCGAGCACATATTCCGTTCCCGGTTCGAGGGCCAGCGGCTGCGGCTTGGCCAGGTACAGTCCACCCGGCTGATACTGTTCCCCGTCGAAGACAGAGATCGGGATGATGCGGCTGGCGCTTGGTTTCCCCATCTCGCCTGTCCACTCGAGCACGGCGACGGCCCGCACGGTGGGCGCCTCTTTCTTGTTGCTTTCCTATGTGTCCGGGGTACTGCGCGCAGGCGGGCGCGGCCAGCGCAAGCAGCAGAGCGAGGCTGCGCGCGGCATTCGTCATCATGGAATAATCTCGTTGCATCGCATCTCGTTTTGGGGAAGGACTTTTCTCATGGAAGTGAACGACAAAGTGGCCGACTTCGCGCTTCAGACGGAAGAAGACAAGACCGTGCACCTGAAGGATTTCAGCGGCAAACCGGTCGTGCTTTTCTTTTATCCCAGGGCCGACACTCCCGGCTGCACCATCGAAGCCTGCGGCTTTCGTGACGTCTTCAAAAAGATACAGCAGGCCGGCGCCGTCGTTCTGGGTATCTCGCGCGACACGCCCAAGGCGCAGAAGAAATTCAAAGAGAAGTACAACTTGCCCTACACCCTCCTTGCAGATGTAGACGAAGTAGTCTGCAAACAGTTTGATGTTCTCAAGGAAAAGAACATGTACGGCAAGAAAGTGATTGGCATTGAGCGGACCACATTCCTCATCGGGCCCGATCAGAAGCTGCTGAAAATCTTTCCCAAAGTAAAGCCGGAGGGGCATGCCGAAGAGGTTCTTGCCGCGGTCAAAGCGGCCAGGAAGCCCATGGCTAGAACCTGTGAAGGGGCGGCCCTCGTCTCCACGGGACTTTTATCTGGATCCGCCCGACCTGGTCGCCCAAAAGCTGCTGGGAAAGCTCTGGTGAGGGGCGGCGATGGTGGGCCGCATCGTCGAAGTAGAAGCCTACTTCGGCGAGTCCGACCCTGCGGCGCACTCTTTCGCCGGTAAGACGGCAAGAAACTCCGTGCTCTTCGGGCCCGCCGGGCCACGCCTATGTCTATTTCATCTACGGCATGTATTATTGCCTGAACGTTTCCTGTGAGCCGGAGGGCCGTGCCGGCGGCGTCCTGTTCCGCGCCCTGGAGCCCATTTGCGGTTTGGAAGCGATGGCGGCCGCTCGCGGACTGCCCGCCACCCGGGTAGCCGCATTGACCTCCGGGCCCGGGCGGCTCTGCCAGGCCTTCGGGATAACCCGGGCGCGTGACAACGGCGTCGACCTGACCTCTCCTGACTCGGACCTGCAAATCCAGGACGACGGCTTTGTGGCCAGGAAAACTGTTGGTCACGCCCCGAATCGGGATCAGCAAGGACGCGGCTCGCCCGGCCCGCTTCCTGCTGGCCGGCAACCCCTTTGTTTCCAAACGCTAGACGGAGATTTCAACTGACCACGAACCCGGTATCCCATATCTCGGAGGTTTAGTGCGCCACAAAGCGTCCTGCGCGATAACCCTGCACGCGCCGCACTTTAAGGAAAGGCCGGGTGCCCCATATCTCGCTCAGTGTATTCGCGAGATGCGGGGGACGACCGTTGGCGCCCATCATACAACCGGAACGGATATCAGTCAAGTGAAGCCGCAGTGAAATCCCATACGCTGTTCGATGGCGAGGAAAGCTCCACAGCTAAAGCAGCAGATTGTCGATAAGCCGCGTACTGCCCACGCGAGCAGCCACAGCCACCAACGCGCCGCGGCCCACGTCAGCCACATCCTCAAGCGTGTCCGGATCGACAATACGACAGTAATCCACCTGAACCGCAGGTTCCTCCCCCAGGACACGCAAAGCCTCGGCAAGCAGCTTGGCCGAGTCATGCTCGCCGCCCTGGACCATTTGCTGGACAGCCCGCAAGGCCCGGGAGAGAACCAGCGCCTGGCGCCGCTGTTCGTCATTCAGGTTGCGATTCCGCGAACTCATCGCCAGCCCGTCCGCCTCGCGCACCGTTGGGCACACATCCAGTTGGACCGCAAACCGCAGATCCTGCACCATCTTGCGCAGGACGGCAACCTGGGCGGCATCTTTCTGCCCGAAAAAAGCATGGTCCGGAGCGAAGATATTCAGCAGCTTCGCCACCACCGTGGCCACTCCGCGAAAGTGGCCCGGACGCGATGCTCCGTCCAGGCGATCACTCAGCCCTGCGACTTCGACGAAAGTGCTGGCGCCGGGGGGATACATCTCCTCGACCGAGGGAGCAAAGACCAAGTCAACCCCCGCAGCTTCGAGCGTCTGGCAATCCTGCTCCAAGCTCCGGGGATAGCTGGCGAAGTCTTCCTTGGGTCCAAACTGGGTTGGATTTACGAAGATGGAAACCGCCACCGCGTCGCAGCTTGCCTGCGCCGCCCGCACCAGGGACAGATGGCCCGCATGCAGGGCGCCCATGGTGGGGACCAGCCCCAGGGTCTTGCCCGCCGCGCGGATCCGGGCGCACTCGCTCCGGACTTCAGCGATGGTCTTCAGCACCAACATCCGCTAGGCCTTGCGCCGGGCCGTGCCTTCTTCCAGCAGCAGAGCCGCCATCGCGTCTTTGCCCAGATGGTAGCTTTCCTCTTCGCCGGGGAAATTGCGTCCTTCCACG
Organism: uncultured Acidobacteriaceae bacterium; assembly: GCA_963757515.1. Taxonomy (GTDB): domain Bacteria; phylum Acidobacteriota; class Terriglobia; order Terriglobales; family Acidobacteriaceae; genus PALSA-350. Next base: position 94,279 of record CAVWRV010000007.1, read on the forward strand.
TCGCTGCGATAGCGATGGACCGCATCCGTAATCAAGGCCGCGGCATCGCCATAGCGGCGCACGAATTTCGCGGGAGCGGAGAAGGACAGGTTGATGAGATCGTGCAGCACCAGTATCTGACCATCGCAGTGCGGCCCGGCGCCGATGCCGATGGCCGGGATGTGGAGAGCGGCGGTGATGCGCTGCGCCACCTCGGTGGGAATGCCCTCCAGCACCACCGCAAAGGCGCCGGCCGCTTCCAGGGCGAGCGCGTCTTTCACCAGGTGATGGATGGCGGCGATCGATTTACCCTGAACCCGGTAGCCGCTCATGCGGTGGACGGATTGCGGCGTAAGCCCAAGATGCGCCATCACCGGGATTTCAGCGTCCGTGAGCCGTCTTCACCAGGTCCAACCGGCTCGCTCCGCCTTCGATTTTCACTGCCTGGGCGCCGGCCTCCTTCAGGAACCGGGTGGCGTTGGCGATCCCTTCCGCCGTACTCACCTGGTAGGAGCCAAAGGGCATATCCGCGACCACCATGGCATGCTTGACCGCGCGGCGGACGGCGCGGGTGTGAAGCAGCATCTCCTCCATGGTGACGGGGAGGGTGTTTTCATAACCCATCACCACCATGGCCAGAGAATCCCCAACCAGAATGAAGTCGACGCCGGCCTCGTCCACCAGCCGTGCGGTGGCATAGTCGTAGGCGGTCAGGGCCACGATCGGTGTGCCGTGGGATTTCTTATCTTGAAGTGTTTGGATGGTCACCCGGGCTGCCCGGGTAGCGGGCGCGGAGGAATCCGCGCTGCGGAAATGCGTGAGGCTCATGGAAACTCCAGTGCAGCTCCCCTCGGGGATGCTGCCCGATCACTACCGCAGGGCAGTATACGCCTTGGATGCACTACCGGCAAAGCAGGCTTCAGCTGGCGGGGGACAGGAAGTACTGCTTGCCCTTGATAGGTTCGGCGAGCCGCTTGAGCAGCAGCTCCAGATCCTGATTGCGGTTCACAAAGTCGATTTCCGAGGTGTCGACCACCAGCAGGTCGCTGGCCGTGTAGTGGAAGAAGAAGTGTTCGTAGGCCTTGGCCACCTGTTCGATATATTCATCGCTGATGGCTTGCTCCTGGGTTAACCCCTTGCGCTTGAGGCGCTGCTTCAGCACCTCGGGAGAAGCCTGCAGATAGATCACCAGGTCCGGGGTGGGCACTTCGCTGCGGAAGATGTGGTAGAAGCGGTTGTAGAGGGCCAGCTCCGCATCGGTTAAGTTGATGTAAGCAAAGAGCTTATCTTTTTCGAACAGGTAGTCGGCCACGATCGGCCAGGGTTCGCTGCCGGCCAGATCCTTAGCCGCCTGGCGCATCTGGTCGTACCGCTCCACCAGGAACCACATCTGGGTAGGGAGGGCCATTCCGCTCGATTCCTGGTAGAAGCGGTCGAGGAAGGGGTTGTTCTCCGGCTCCACGATGCGCCGCGCGTGCAGGGTTTCCGCCAGAATTCCGGCCAAAGTCGACTTGCCGACGCGAATCGGCCCTTCGATGGCGATGAATCTGGGGGGTTCAAAAAACTCTGCCATGAAAGAAAAGCCGAAGATAACACAGTTAAACTCTTGAAGCATGCTAACCAAGCTGGTCTCCGCGGGTTTGATTACCGGGCTAACCGCTGGGGGGTATGCCTATGCCGCGCAATGGCCCACCTCGCCAGATCTTCGGCCGCACTCTTACTCAGCGGCTCAGATATCCAGGAAGTCGCCCTCACCTTCGATGACGGCCCGAATGATCCGTACACCCTGCAATTGCTGGAATTGCTGGCTCGGCATCAGGTGCGTGCGATCTTTTTTCTGATCGGCAGCTTCGTACGCCGGCGCCCTGAAATTGCCCGCGCGATTCGTCAAGCCGGCCACCTGGTGGGGAACCACACCATGAGCCATCCCTCCTTGATGTGGGCAACGGCCCTCCCGCGTCCGCGAGGAGCTTGCCGGCTGTAATGCTGTCATCGAGGATGCGACCGGCGAAGCAGTGGAGTGGTTTCGCCCGCCCTTCGGCGCCCGCCGGCCGGATGTGCTGCGCACGGCGGCGGAACTTGGCCTGACGCCGGTGATGTGGAACATAACCGCGCACGACTGGGACGCCACCGACTCCCACGCGCTGGCAGCGCGGGTGCAGCGCGGCATCCGGCGCAATCAGCGCCGGCACAGGGGCAGCAACATCCTGTTGCACGACGGCGGCCACCTGCAACTGGGAACCGACCGCTCCATCACCCTGGCGGCAACCCGGATGCTGCTCGAGTCGTGGGTCGGCAGCGAGCTGCGGTTAGTCACCGTAGATGCGTGGCGCTAGTGTAGTGCGGATTGATCTGCCACGACCCCCTTTAAGAAAAGGCCGGGTGCCCCATATCCCCGATTTCCTGTGGAGCTTAGTGGGTTCCGCGAACTTCATGCGCCTTTCCTTAAAGAAAGGCGCACAAGTGGTATTGTCCGGTGCTGCGTGCAGGAAATTCGGGGTATCTCGCTCGTTTTTCGCGAGATGTGGGGGGCGACCGTTGGTCGCCCCTTTCCCCCCTGGACGGATACCAGTCGCAGTGCAGCGGAATCGGAAGCGAGTGGTCACGAACGGCCCAAATTCAAGACTCACCCTACACCCGGGCCGCGTGCATCGATGCGAAAGCCTTGCGAGCCGCCTCAACCGTGAAATCGATATCCGCGCCGGTGAGAGCGGTACTGAGGAAAGCCGCTTCGAACTGAGAGGGTGGGAGCCATACTCCCTGATCGAGCATCGCCCGGTGAAACCGGCCAAAAGCTTCCGTGTCCGACGCCGCCGCGGTGGCAAAGTCGGTAACCGGCGCAGTGGTGAAGAACCACGTCACCATGGACCCCGCGCGGTTGGTTTCCATCGCAACTCCCGCATCCAGGGCTGCCGCGGCGATGCCCTTCGCGACCGCCGCCGTCCGCGTCTCCAGGCCAGCGTAGACCTCACCCCGATGATCGCCCAGATAACGCAGCGTAGCGATGCCTGCGGCCATCGCCAGTGGGTTGCCGCTCAACGTGCCCGCCTGGTAGACCGGACCCAGCGGCGCCAACAGATTCATCATCCTGGCTTTACCGCCAAAGGCGGCACAGGGCAGGCCTCCCCCGATGATCTTTCCCAGGCAGGTAAGGTCAGGGTCAATGCCAAACACCTCCTGCGCGCCACCCAGGGCCAGCCGGAAGCCGGTCATGACCTCGTCGAAGATCAGCAGGCTCCCCGTCTCCCGGGTAATCCGCCGCAGACCCTCCAGGTATCCCGGCGCGGGAGGCACACAGCCCATATTGCCCACCACCGGTTCCACGATCACGCAGGCAATCTCATCCGGATGTTTGGCAAATGCCTCCTCCACCGCCGCCAGATCGTTAAAGGGCAACGGAAGGGTCCAGTGGGCGATCTCCTGCGGCACCCCGGCCGATCCTGCGAGGCCGAAGGTGGCCAGCCCGGATCCCGCCTTGACCAGCAGTCCGTCCGAGTGCCCGTGATAACAGCCCTCGAACTTGATCACGTATTTGCGCCCGGTAAACGCCCGCGCCACCCGGATGGCGGACATGGTTGCTTCCGTCCCCGAGCTGACGAAGCGCAGTTTTTCAATCGAGGGCATGGCGGCAATCACCAGCTCCGCCAGGTCGGCTTCTGCGGCGGTCGAGGCTCCAAAGCTTGCGCTCCGTGCCGCGGCCTGCTGAATCGCCTCCACCACCAGCGGGTGGGCGTGGCCCAGGATCATCGGCCCCCAGGAGCCGAAATAATCCAGGTAGCGATTGCCATCGGCGTCCCACAGGTACGCTCCCTCGGCCCGCACCAGGAAAGGCGGATCTCCCCCGACCGCGCGGAAGGCGCGCACCGGCGAATTGACGCCTCCGGGCAAGTACTGCTCCGCGCGCCGCTGCAATTCTCTGGAACGACTCAGTTCTCGTGCTCACGGCATTCAGTATAGGGGAGCCTGCTTCCCGCCTGTTGGCGATGTTAAACTGGCAGTTCTCGGGGACCCATTCCATCCGATCGAACACCTATCCCAGCGAACTCGGAAAGCCTTGCCAGAAGAGACGCGAAAATCGAACAAGCCGCCCGTCACCTACGCTTCGGCCGGGGTGGATCTTTCGCAAGGGGACCGCACCAAGCAGCGCATCAAGTATCTTGCGCAAAAAACCTTCAACAAGCAGGTGCTGGGCGAGATTGGCGGCTTTGGCGGCCTCTTCCGCCTGGACACCGCGAAGTACGCCAACCCGATCCTGGTTTCGAGCGCCGACGGCGTCGGCACCAAGCTGAAGGTGGCGTTTGCCCTGGGCATGCATCACACCGTCGGCGCCGACCTGGTCAACCATTGTGTGAATGACATCGCCGTCCAGGGCGCGACGCCCCTCTTCTTTCTGGACTACCTGGCCATCGGCCAGCTGGACGACGAAGTCGCCCAAACCGTGGTCAGCGGCGTAGCCGAAGCCTGCCGTGCCAACGGCTGCGCGCTGATCGGAGGGGAAACGGCGCAGATGCCCGGCTTCTACTCCGATGGAGAGTACGACCTGGCCGGCTTTATCGTCGGCGCGGTGGACAAGGAGAAGCTGATCACCGGCAGCAAGATCGAGCCCGGCGACGTGCTGATCGGCTTCCCTTCTACCGGCTTGCACACCAACGGCTATTCCCTGGCGCGCAAATTGTTTTTCGAGGTTGCCGGCTACGCGCCCAACCAGTACGTGAACGAATTGAAGGACAAGGCCGGAGCGGCGCTGATGAAGGTGCATCGCAGCTACCTGCCGGTGATCAAGAAGCTCACCGCGGCGGATCTGGTGGTGGGTATGGCCCACATCACCGGCGGCGGCATCACCGAAAACCTGCCCCGCATACTGCCCAAGACCATCGCCGCGGTGGTGGAGACCGGGGCCTGGATCCCCCCTCCCATCTTTGCCCACCTGCAACAACTGGGCAGCGTGGAGCCGGAAGAGATGCTGCGCACCTTCAACATGGGCATCGGGTTGATCGCAGCGGTGCCGGCGGACAAGTTCAGGCGCGCGAAATCGATGCTGGACCGCGCCGGGGAAAAATTCTGTGTCATCGGCCGTACCATCAAGGGAGACCGCAAGGTGTTGTACACATGACCCGGATTTCCTGCCTCGAGGTCCAATCGAGAGCCGCGTGTGCGACTTTCAGGTCGTAGAGTAAAGCCGCATTGCAAACGACTGCGGAACCCACAAAGGCTCGACAGGAACGACTCTGGCGGCCTCCGGGATTTTTGCCGCAGCCTCACCGCCTGGGCATCCTGCTTTCCGGCCGCGGATCGAACTTTCTTGCCATCGCTGAGGCAATCGCCCAGGGGCGCATAACCAATGCCAGCATCGCGGTCGTGATCTCCAACCGCCGCGATGCGCCGGGAATCGAGGCCGCCCGCAGCGCAGGATTCGCAGCCGAAGTGATCGAGCCCAGGGGACGCACGCGCGCCGAACATGATGCCGAGATCATCGCCAGCCTGCAGGCGCATCAGGTCGATTTGGTCTGCCTCGCCGGCTACATGCGGCTGCTGTCCGCGGAGTTTGTGCGCGCCTTCCCCCAGCGCATTCTCAACATCCACCCTTCGCTGCTGCCCGCATTTCCCGGTCTGGATGCGCAACGCCAGGCCCTCGAATATGGAGTCACGGTCTCCGGCTGCACCGTGCACTTTGTCGACGAAGAGCTGGATCACGGCGTGATCGTGCTGCAGAAGACAGTGCCGGTACTGCGCGGAAGATGATGAGCACACGCTGGCCGCGCGCATTCTGGTCCAGGAACATGTGGCGTATGCCGAGGCCATCGACCGCGTGCTATCCGGCAAATATCGTTTCGCTGGGCGGCGCTACGTGCCGTCAAACCGAAACGGAATGAGCCTCGCCCAGCGTGAGTTTGACCGTCATTTTCCGCGCTCCGCGGAAGAAGGTCACGGTGACCGAATCGCCCGCCTGATGGCGGTCCATGATCTCGGAAATATCCTGTGGATTGGTCACCCGGTCGTTGTCGATGGCGACGATCAGATCGCCGCCCAGATAGATCGGCGTATTGCCCAGGTAGGCTTGCTGGTTGCCGCCCTTCAATCCGGCGCGCTCTGCGGCTCCTCCCGGAACGACCTTCTGCACCAGCACGCCGTAATCGGCCGGCAATCCCATTTGCTCCGCGAGATCGGGCCCGATGGCCAGCGAAGCGATACCCAGCGAGGGCCGGCGCACCCGCCCGTACTTGCTGTAGTCCGAGAGAACCGCCTTGATGGTGTCTACGGGAATGGCGAAGCCAATGCCGGAGTTTTGTTCCGCGCCGCCGGTGGCAATCAGCGTGTTCATGCCGATGACCTCACCGCGGGAGTTGAGCAGCGGGCCGCCGGAGTTGCCGGGATTGATGGCGGCATCGGTTTGCAGCGCCTTGTCGATGGTTGGCGCCTTCGCGGTTCCTGCACCGAGCGGATGGAGCTGATGATTCCCGTGGTCATGGTGCCATTCAGCCCAAAAGGATTGCCGATGGCGTAAACATTCTGGCCTACCTGCAGGTCACTCGATTCGGAGAGGATCGAGGGAGTGAGGTTTTTGGCGTTGATCTGCAGCAGCGCCAGATCGTGTGCCTTGTCCTGCAAAATGATCTGCGCCTTATAGTTGTGCTTGTCGCTGGTGGTGACCTCGACGTTCTGCGCATTTTGGATGACATGGTAGTTGGTGATGATGCGGCCGTCTTTGGTGAGCACGAACCCGGAACCCTGGCCTTTCTGCGGCACCACCCCATAGAAAAAGTCGAAAGCCAGGGCGGAAGAAGTGACGTTCACCACCGACGGCAACGCCCGCTTATAGACCGCAATGCGATTGGCTTCTTCTGGCGTATAGGCTGGCTGCGCGTCCGCCTCGGTTAAGCGCATCGGGGACTGGTGCCAGAGCTTCGCCAGCGGCGCGCCGGGGGCGCCTCTGAAATTGCTGTACGAGGTGAGGTAGACAAAGGCGCCTACCAGCAAAACAATCAGGATGACAGGGCGAATCTTCATAGCGAGCTAACGTCTATTAGATCATTTCTCGGTCGATTCTCGCGCGCCCGCACCAGCTCGCGGTAGATCTCTTCGACCGCAATGCGCGTCTGTTCAAGAGAACCCGTGTTATCGATCGACATACTCGCAGCGGGCGGCTTTTTCCCGATCAGGAATTTGCGCCGCCAGCCGCGCGCGGGCGTCCGCTTCTGCCCCTGCGTTGCCGCCGGTTGCGCGCAACAAACCGCGCAATCTTCACCTCATCGGGCACGGTCACCAGGATCACTTTGTCGAATCGCTGCACCCAGCCCGGTGCGGTGCCCCACTTTTCCACTTCGAAAATGAGCGCGGATTCCACCATCGCGACTCGCTCTGGGTCGGCCGCGAAGACCCCGCGCATCCAATCCTCTTCCGCGGCAATCACGGCAGGATGCACGATGCGGTTCAGCGCGTCGGCCTGATTATGTTGAAACGCCAACTCGGCCAGCGCTTTGCGATCGAGCGAGCCATCGCCGCGGACCACGCCAGGTCCAAAGGTCTGCACAATCGCCGCGTAAACCGGCTCTCCCGGCTGCATCAGCTGGCGCCCCAATTGGTCGGCGGAAATCACCGCCGCGCCCAGCTGCTCAAACATGCCGGCCACGGTGCTCTTGCCGCTGCCCAGACCCCCCGGTCAATCCAACTCGCAGCATCCTAAACCGGCAGCCCGCGCCGGAGCTTGGCCGCGCGCACCGTGTTTGCCATCAGCATGGCAATGGTAAGCGGCCCGATGCCGCCGGGCACAGGCGTGTAGGCCCCCGCCACTGCGTAGGCTTCGGGAAGCACATCGCCGACGATGGTGGAACCCTTCTGCAGAAACGATTCTTCCCGTCGGGCATCCCCGGCGAAGTAGCGATCGAACTCCGCCCGATCGGTAACCCGGTTGATGCCTGCGTCGAGAATCGTAGCCCCCGGCTTGACCATTTCCGTAGTCACGAATGCCGGCTTGCCAATGGCGACCACCAGAATGTCTGCCCGCCGCGTGAACGAGGCCAGATCACGCGTCCTGGAGTGGCACACGGTCACCGTCGCATTCTCCGCCAGCAAAAGGATCGCCGTGGGTTTGCCCACGATGTCGCTGCGCCCCACCACCACCGCATTCTGTCCCGCAATCTGCAGATGGCTTCGCTTGAGGATCTCGATGATGCCCGCCGCGGTACAGGGAGGCAGCGCCGGCTGCCCGGTCTGCAAGCCGGCCTACGTTGACCGGATGAAAGCCATCAACATCCTTGTCCGGACTCACCGCTTCGAGCAGCAGCTTGGCGTTTACATGCGCCGGCAGCGGCAGTTGAACCAGGATGCCATCGATATCCTCGCGTGCATTCAACTGGCGGATCAATGCCAGCATCTCCTCCGTCGTCACCGTCTCCGGCGGGGTAATCAGCTCGCTGAAGAGTCCCAGCGCCTCGCAGGTCTTGACCTTGCTGCGCACATAAATTTCTGAGGCTGGAACATGTCCTACCAACACTGCTGCCAGCCCCGGCCTTATGCCTTGCGGCGCCAGCCGCTCCACTTCAGCCCTGACCTCCGCCTTGATTTCGGCGGCGATTGCGTTTCCATCCAGAACTCTAGCCATGCACCATCCTTCCTGCTGCGCTCATGGTAAATGGCGCGTGCTAAACTCAGCGCATGGCGCCGATTCTTTCTGAGACCCTGCTCCAGATCCTGGTTTGCCCGGTATGTCATCAGCCTCTCATCGCCGGCCCCAACGCAGCCTCGCACGCGTGGCTGCATTGCACTGGCTGCGGCCGCTACTATCCGGTTGAGGATGGCATTCCGGTGATGCTCGAGCATCGCGCGACGCTCGAACCTCCGTCCTAAGCACTTCTGCTAACCACTCGACATGAAATTAGTCTATTAGTTCATAAGAGCTGGATGAGGGGCGGAGCGGCACGCTGAGTCTCCTTTTCGGACACGCTTTTCCCAGAAACGATGCGCGCGCATGGAAATGTGCGATTGCTTGTCCTGTCATCCTCGCCGAAATGATTCGAGCGTCCGATACATCCAGCAGGGCATTCCCGCATCAAACGAGAAGATTGTTGACTTATTGCTCGTTTGCTGTCACGCAACGAAACGCTGCCATTGCGGGTTCATAGATATAGAAGAACGAAAGTGGTTCGTTTCTGCCTCAGATTGGATGCACGGTTGCGGTAGGTTCCTTGCGTTCAGCAAAGGCTCCGCAGGTTTTCTGGCAGCGGTCGGCAATTTTGTAAATCGTGCCTGGGCCTCCGAGTACAAGAGGTGAGAGAGGAAATCACAATGTCTGCAAGCGCCAAGATCGAAAAGTTTTCCGCACGCGAGCTGCTGAATCTGCGCAACGAGCTCCTGCAATCGGGGATCGATTCCTGGCAGGCGGCTGAAGTTCTCAGTGGCTTCCTTACCGGCCGCGGATACGGCGTGAGCGCAGAACATGCCCGCAATGCCATCAGCCGTCTGGAAGAAATGGGCTGCAACCTCGATTGCATGCAAAAAGAGCTGGAGAACCTGGCCTTCGTCATGTAAGCTCCTCCCCGCGATGCAACCATCGCAAGACCATTGTCCGTCCCTTCAAACGTCCCAACTCAGATCCAACTCTAACTTGAAGCCAACCGTGCCTTCGAAGCCATGAAAGCTGTATGGTTACAGACGGCGGATAACTTTCAGCTGTGAGGACGACTGTGCTCGATTTGAATCGTAGGAGTTTTCTTAAAGCGGCCGGGGCGGCCGCAACGCGTCGAGACATTGCTCGGGTCAAGAACCCATTTGCTGGCCGAGGCTCAATCCGAACCTGCCACGCCAGTAGCGGCCAACGATCATATTCAGATCGCGCTGATCGGCGCCGGTGGTCAGGGCCAGGGAGATACCAAGGTCGCGGTGCAGGTTCCTGGGGTAAAGCTTGTTGCCGTGGCGGATTGTTACGACGGCCGGCTTGAGCACAGCAAGGAACTCTGGGGCGACGATATCTTTACCACCCGCGATTACAGCCAGGTTCTGGAGCGCAAAGACATCGATGCCGTGATCATCGGCACCCCCGACCATTGGCACAAGCAGGTCGCGGTGGACGCGATGAAGGCCGGCAAAGATGTTTACTGCGAGAAGCCGATGATCCATCTGTATGCGGACGGTCCGCAGATGATCGAAGCCGCGCGCGCCAACAAGCGCATCCTCCAGGTCGGAAGCCAGCGCGTGAGCTCGGTGATCTATGCCAAGGCAAAGGAGCTGCTCGCCGCCGGCGCCATTGGCCAACTGAACATGGTGACCGCGCGCTGGGATCGCAATTCGTCCATCGGTGCCTGGAACTACACCGTGCCTCTGGATGCCTCGACCGAGACCTGTGACTGGCCGGCATTTCTGGGCACCGCGCCCAAAATTCCCTTTAACGCAGAACACTTTTTCCAATGGCGCAAGTGGAAGGCCTACGGCAGCGGTGTGGCCGGCGATCTTTTCGTCCACCTGTTTAGCGGGACTCACTTCATCACCGGTGCGCATGGGCCCACGCGCGCCATGGCGACCGGAGGAATGCGCTTCTGGAAAGACGGCCGCGACGTGCCCGACGTGATGCTTGGTCTCTTCGATTATCCCCAGGGCTTCAATTTGAGTCTGCGGGTGAACTTCGTGGATGGGGGCGAGGAAAACGAAGGCCTGATTTTCACCGGCTCGGAAGGCACGATGGAGATAGCCGGCAACAGCGTCATCGTAAGCCGGACACCTCTCGAGAAGGAGCCAGGCCTGATGATCGGAACCTTCACCGACGCGATGCAAAAGAAAATTCGAGAAGAGTACACGGCAGAAATATCCGCGCCAGCACCCCATGGGAGCGCCGCAGCTGGGATACGAGAAATACGTAGCGGCTGAGGGATACAGCGACAGTTACGATCACTTCAGGAATTTCTTTGCCTCCGTCCGTTCGCGCCAGCCGGTAGTGGAAGATGCCGTGTTTGGCTACCGGGCGGCGGGAGCTGCCCTGCTCAGCAACCTCAGCTACGAACGCGGCTCGGTGGTCCACTGGGATCCCGAAGCGATGAAACTGGAAGACAAGGGTGCTACCAAAAGTAGCTAGCTTCAACCTTGGGGGTTCCTGGCTCGCCGTCGATGATCTGCGTGCTTAGCACAACTTCCATATTTTTCTTGTTGCCCGCGGCGCGCTCAAGTTGCGCCAGGTCGGCGGGATCGGTCAGGTATTCTGCCGCCACGCGGGTTCCTCCCCGAGCCACGCCGGCGGCCACGACTGCCAGCTTGCCGGTCGTGCTATCGGTAAAGCGGGCGACAATGGCGAAATCGCGATAGTTGTTGGTGGTCATCTGCTGCAGGCGATTGACCACCCAGCCCGGCTGCCCAGGCTTGGTGCTATCGACAATGGAGAAATCCGTCATCTCCGGATTGTTAGCGAAGTGGTAGCGCAACGGCGCGGTCAGGCGAAGGGTCCAGGCGTTGTCAAAGGCGCCAATGAAAACCGTAGGCCCATTCCGCAAGTCCATCAGATTGGTCGCGCTCTCACCCTTCACGTTGTACTTCTTTCCGTTGGATTGCAGCAGACCCGCCACCCGGACAATTGGATTAAGGTCGTCAAAGATAATAGCGGTCAAATTGTCTTGCAGCTGGGTCTGGCGGGAGGGTTCCGCGGCATCGCGCAGGGTGATGGTGGAGTAGCGGCTTTGATCGGCGACGCAGAACAGCACCGGCTCGCTGGATTTTACGAGTGGACCCCAAAAGAAGTCGAACGGCGACCGTTGTGCCGAATGCCACAGAACGATTGCGCCCGCACACAACACGACAGCGGCGAGTAAGGCGGCGGTAGCCGGTCGCCAGAACCACCGCCGGGTGCGGCTCGGTCTGATCTCCACCTCCAGCGGTTCGTGGGGGAACGGACGGGGCAAGTCGCCGTTTCACTGTGGCCATTTTCCCTGGCAGCCTGCGGCCAATGGAATTGAGGGACATAGGAGCCGGCGGGCAGCGAAACGCGTAGTTCGCGTCTCGTGCCCCGGTTCCTGGTAATACTGCGCGATGCGCTTGCGGATCTCGGTCGCCGTCACCCGAACAATCGGGTCGGAGGCCGTATCGTAGTCGGCTTCACGGCCAAAGATCTCAATGCCCAGGGTCCGCTCCTTGAGCATGTCTGTTTGGCCGAGAAGCGTCTGATCGATGACAAAACGTAAGAAAGACGGGAAGCGACGGCTCTGCCTGAAATGGGAGTTGCTCAGCAGCCTTTCCAGCTGCTCGTGAATGGCCTTCCGCTCCTCGTCCGTGAGTGCTGTAGTGGCCGCGGCGGAATCATTCAACATGGACTGCTCTCCAGCACGGTGTGAATTATACGCCTGAGCAGGTAAGGTCTGTCCCCTGGCCTAATATCGTAAGTTCCTGTTAAATCAACAATTTTGCAAGAGGTCTTAACGGATAAGAACGCGCCGTTTACCGCAAGGACCTTACGCAGCAAAAATTCCGACCGCTATAAGGGCTGCCGTCGAAGCATTCCGACTTTTAAAAACCGCAAAAAGCGGGGGAATGGTCGGATTGGAAGCTTTTTAGGAGGCTGGAGTGAGAAGCAAAGGACGTTCCTTATGGAGTATCGTCATCGTTCTGCTGGTTGTTTTGGCGGGCGGATCTTGCCGAACCAATGCACAATTGGCAACCACCACCGCAAACCTGAGCGGCACGGTCAACGATCCGGGCGGCGCCCTCATCCCCCAGGCAAAGGTGACCCTGACCAGCCCGGAGACCGGCACCTCCCGTGAGTCCATTACCAATGAGAGTGGGCGTTACTCGTTCAACCAGTTGCCGCCCGGCACCTACAAGCTGGCGGTCAGGATGGACGGCTTTCGTCCCTATGAACAGACAGGAATCGTGCTCGACGCAGCGCAATCGGCCGCCCAGAACGTGACCCTGACGGTCGGATCCCAGGACGCAACAGGTGGTCGTCAACGCCCAGGCGTCCAACCTGAATACCCAGAATGCAAACATCGCGGCCGATATCGACGCCAAGGAAGTCGTCGAGCTCCCGCTCAATTTGCGCAACGTCTATGGCCTGGCGACCCTGAACTCCTCGGTGAACAACACCTCCGAGAGCCAGATGCTCTTAGGCGGCGGCGGCCCCAGCACCGACAACGCCGACCAGGACATTTCCTTCCTCAACTTCGCCGGCGGTTTCTTTGGCACCTCGGCTTATCTGCTCGATGGCGCTTGGGACACCGACCCGGAATGGGGAGCGGTCGACTATGTTCCTTCGGTGGACGCGGTTCAGGAATTCAAGATCCAGAACAACTCCTTTACCGCCCAATATGGGTGGAGCACCGGCAACGTCGTCAACGTGGTCACCAAGTCCGGGTCCAACGCGTTCCATGGCGACGTGTATGAGTTCTACAGAAATTCGCGCGCTGGATTCCAACCTCTGGTTCAACAACCATAACGGGCTGGCCAAAGAAAGTTTCAACCGGAATCAATACGGAGGTTCGGCGGGCGGCCCGCTCTATATTCCAGGACTTTACCGGCAGAAAGAGAAGACATTCATTTTCGGGCTCTTCGAAAGACCTCACCCTGGCCACGCCCACCAATTCCACATTCACGGTGCCGGATGCGAATTTCCGCGCGGGTCACTTTGCCGAGTTGCTGGGTCCTCAGCAGGGTACAGATGCGCTGGGACGCCCGATCTATGTGGGGCAGATTTACAATCCGCGCAGCACCCGCCCCATTACCGCGGGCGCCGTCGATCCCACGACCGGCCTGATCGCGACCAAGACGGGCTATATTCGCGATCCCATTGCCAATAATGACATCACCACCCTGGGCGCGCTCGATCCCGATCGGAGCCAAACTGGTGGGCTACTATCCCACCCCGACCGGATCCGGGCTCAACAATAATTTCGTCGCCTCCGGCACGGCGCCGGCACATTCGAACGAGTATCTTATTCGCGGTAGACCACAACATCAAAGACTCTTCGCGGCTCTATTTCCGCTACTCCTACAAGCAGGAGTTCAAGACTGGTACTCCGGAGTTTTGGGGTTCGAACAACCCGGCGGGCCCGGGCAATGCCAGACCAAACAACCGCTACAACATGGCCGCCGGATTCAGCCAGGTCTTCAGTCCAACCTTCACCATGAATATTCTCGGCGGGGGTCGAGCTCTGGCACGAGACCTCGACCAACCAATCGAGAGGATTCAAGCCCTCGAGCATCGGACTGCCGACTTATCTGGATCAAAACAGTCCGGAGTTTCCCATCGTGAACATCGGTGGAGTGTCGCCTCTCGGTCCGCTTACCAATGAAACCGTCACCAATCACGGTCCCATCGGCAGCGTTTCGACCGATTTCATCAAGTCGTTGGGGCGGCATACGTTGAATTTCGGATTCATGGGCGTCGAGCTTGAGGACGATCAGGCAAACTACTTTCAATCCACGCTCGATTCCGGCGGGCACCTTCACCAGCGGGCCAGACCCCAACAATCCCACCGGGTTCTCGACCGGTAATGGAGTGGCGCAATTGCTGCTCGGCGTGCTCGACAACAGTGCCCCTGCCGGCAAAAATCCCACGTCTGCAGGAACCACCTACAATCCTGCGGTGGCCACCCACTACTTCGGTTGGTATGTGCAGGATGACTGGAACCCACTCCCCAAGCTGACTCTGAATCTCGGAATCCGGTACGAAATACAAACCGCGCCCACCTACCGCCACAACGTTTCTTCGGTCTTCAATCCGAATGCGCCCAATCCTATTGGTGAGGCCATCGGTGAGACTCTGCCCGGTGCGCTGCAGTTTCTGTCCTCCAGCAGCCGTAGCTCTTACAACACGAACTTCGGCAACGTTGCGCCGCGCATAGGATTCACCTACCAGGTCAGTCCAAAGTTCGTAGCCCGCGGTGGGTATGGAATCTTCTATCCTCCCTCCATCTCCTGCTGCTTCGAAACGGAAAGCGCCGGGTTTGCCAGCACCACGGTCTCTCCGGTTACGCTAAATACCATTAGTCCAAACCCTGCAGTTACGGTTGCAAATCCGTGGCCGAACGGTTACATCCCGATCACGGGGAACTCTCTCGGCGAGCTGCAGCAAGTCGGCAACGGCGTCACCAGCAACTTCAAGCAGCGCAAATCAAGCTACGTGCAGCAATACCTTCTCGGTTGGCAGTATGGGTTTACGCCCAACGACAGGCTGGACGTGAACTACGTAGGCAACCATGGCGTGCACATCATCACCGGCAACCTGAACCGGAGCCAGGTGAACCCAACCTATCTGTCCCTGGGCACAGTCGGCATTGAACGGCCTGGTCCCCAATCCCTTCTATGGACACATCGCTGCGGGAACCAGCTCCTGCGGCCTCGATCAGCCGACCGTGGTGCAATCGCAGTTGCTTTCTCCTTATCCGCAGTATTGCTCGGTGAGCGAGAACGGCGCGCCCGTCGGCTTCTCCAACTACAACGCATTGCAGGTCAGCTACAACCACCGCTTCAGTCAAGGGTTGACTGCGCTGGTCTCTTACACCTACTCCAAATTCCTCGACAATGTCGAGGGCAACAACCAGTGGTCGTACTCCGGCAATCCGGGCCCGGCAAACAACTACAATCTGGCCGCGGAAAAGAGCGTCGATGGCTCCGATATCCCGCATGCTCTGGTGGCCAGTTACGTCTATCAACTTCCGGTCGGGCGGGGCAAAGCATTACGGTTCAAACTTCAATCGTCTCACCGATGCAGTCGTTGGTGGATGGGAAGTCTCGCAGATTGCCAGCTTCAAGCAAGGGATTCCCATCAGCGTGAGCGGATCGGATATTGCTTCCTATGGCGGCAATCCGAGGCCGGACGTGGTTGGCAACGTCCACGTAGCGAACCCAAACATTCACGAGTGGTTCAACACCGCCGCGTTTGCGTACGCGCCCTACGGAACCTTCGGCACTGCACCTCGCTTCTTCTCCTATCTGCGTGGTCCCGGTTACCAGAACTGGGACACCTCGATTATGAAGAATTGGGGCCTCGGCGAATCCAGGCGGCTGCAGTTCCGGGCGGAGATGTTTAACACCTTCAACCATCCGCAGTTCTACGCCCCGCAGTTTGGAGGGGAGACCTACACCGGTTGCGATCCAAATGCCGAGAGCAGTTGCAACTCAAGCCTGGGGCAGATTACAAACGCCTTTCCCAGCAGAACGGTCCAATTCGCCGGGAAATTCTATTGGTGATTCTTAGTTGAAAAGTCGTTACACACCGCTGCTCCTCCTCCTGTTGGCCATTCCTGTCTCTGGGTTTGGCCAACAGGATCCAGCAGCAAAGTACGCGGCGGTTGTCGCTGCAGCTCAGGAAGCAATGAGCAGGAGCGACTTTAAGGCGGCCGCGGCAGATTACAGGCAAGCCGTGAAGATGCATCCGGAGAGCGCCGAAATGTGGGCCAATTTGGGGTTGATGGAGCACGAAGATGGAGACTATGCCGAGGCGATCCGAAGCTTCCAGCAGGCCATTCGTCTCAAGCCTGGGCTCTATGTACCCAACTTGTTCCTGGGGATCGACTCCATGCACACGGGCAACACCAGCGCAGCCATCCCATTCCTGGTCAAGGCGGAGCGAATGAACAAGACGGATCCGCAAGCGCCGCTCGAGTTAGGACGGGCTTATTCGTCCGCCGGCAAATTCCCTGCGGCAGCACAGGAGTTTGGCCGGGCAATCGAGCTGGACCCAAAACAAAGCGACGCATGGCTCGGCCAGGGAATGGCCTACCTCGACCAGGTGGAAGAGGATGCCCGCAAGTTGTCGACCGACGCTCCCCACTCTTCGTACGCGCAGGCGCTCTACGCCGAGTCCATGACGCGCCAGGCGAGATACATAGAGGCGACGGATTCGTTCAGGAAGGCAATCGGGGCCCAGCCGCAGCCACCCTGCCTGCATGCAGAATTCGGCTTCATGTATGGGAAACAGCAAAAGTGGCAGGATGCCGGGTCCGAATTTGAGCAAGAGAGTGGAGCGTGCGGTATTACCGGGTTTCTGGAGCAGGAGCACGCCTCTGGGCGAATAGATGCTGATATGTATCAGTCATTGAATGCGGCGCAAGGTGCGAACCCAAAAGAGGGGGAATGCGCCTCGACGCTCAAGCAGAATCTTCCGCAGCGAAGCGAAAGTGAATTGCTCCGTCTTTCCGCTTGCGCCTATAACTCCGGCGATTACGCCCTCGCGTTGAGTGCAAGCCGGCAGTCTCACGCGATGGGCGGCCTTTATTGGTCCATCAAAGCGAACCAGGCTTTGGCGCTTCAATCCTTGGCGCATTTCGAACAACTGGCGCCCAACTCCGCCCCAAGTCATGTCCTGCTCGGGGATATGTACCGGCAACGGCAGCAATATGACGATGCGCAAACGCAATACAAGCTGGCGTTAGACATCTCTCCCGCCGATCATGCCGCTCTGCTTGGCCTGGCCTACGCGTACTTCGGCGATGCGAACATCGACGC
Organism: uncultured Acidobacteriaceae bacterium; assembly: GCA_963757515.1. GTDB lineage: Bacteria > Acidobacteriota > Terriglobia > Terriglobales > Acidobacteriaceae > PALSA-350. The sequence goes on from CAVWRV010000007.1 coordinate 111,679, forward strand.
CGCGATAGCGACCGCAACTAGTGCTCTGGCCGCAAACCCAGGCGACCCGGAATTAAATCTGCTCATGGGTGAGGCTCTCATCGCGCGTCACGACTTTGCGGGTGCCGAGCCGTTCCTGCAAAAGGGGCTGGCAGCGAAACCACAGATGCTGCCGCACGTGCACGCGCTCTTAGGCACAGTCTATGCCGAGACGGGAAGAACCCAGGAGGCGATCGCTCAACTCCAGATGGGCCTTGCCGCCGATCGCGACGGCAGCACCTACTACAAGCTTGCGCGCATGTATCGAAAAACCGGCGAAATCCAAAAAGCAGATGCGGCCATGCAGCAAGTGAAGGTGTTGGAACAGCAAAGACAACAGGGAGCGGTCACCGCGCTCCAGGATTCCAGCCAGCCAACACCCTGAAGCAAAAACTAGAAAAAGGACGACTCCATTCAAGAATGAGAATCCGCAGCTCATGGCCCCTGATTGTGGTGTGTTGCTCGTTCGCTTCGCTGGCCCAGCCCAGAGCTGCGATTCGATTTGCGTCGCTACCCAATGGAATCGATATTCGCGCAGCGGATGTGCATGAGCAGATCACGGCACTGCGCGACGATCTGCTACGCGTGCGCATTGTGCGCAGCGGTGGACTGCCCGAAGACGCATCCTGGGCGGTGCTGCCTGACGCGAGAACCAGCTCTGCGATGGTCACGCCGGAGATCACTTCCGCTGCTGCTGGGTTCCGCACCAACCTGCTTCGTGTGGTAGTCGACCGCAAAACGCTGCGCATGACTATCTTCGATCGCATCGGCAACGTGCTGAATGAGGATGCCCGCAGCTCTCAATTTGAAGGAGCGGCATTCCGCGTTTACAAGACCATGCCGGTCGATGAGCATTACTTCGGCCTCGGAGACAAGACCGGCCCGCTCGATCGGCGCAACCAGGCCTTCAGTCTTTGGAACACCGACGCGTACCGTTTTCAGGAGTCGACCGACCCGCTCTACAAAAGCATTCCCTTCTTCATCACGTTCCGCGCGGGACGCGCCATGGGTCTATTGCTCGACAATACCTGGCGCAGCAGCTTCGATTTCGGCAAGACGGAGCCGGGCGTCTACTCCTTTGGTGCGGCGGACGGTCCATTGAATTATTACTTCGTATACGGGCCCTCCCCCAGGCAGGTCCTCGAATCGTATGCGTGGCTCACGGGCAAACCGCCTCTCCCCCCGATGTGGGCGCTCGGTTTCCAGCAATCCCGCTACAGTTACTATCCCCAGTCGAGAGTGCTTGAAATCGCCGATCATCTCCGGGCGGACAAAATACCCGCCGATGCCATCTATCTGGACATCGACTTTCAGGATAAGAATTTTCCCTTCACCATCGACTGCAAAAAGTTCCCGGATTTTGCTGGGATGTTGGCCCGGCTCAAAGCGGAAAACTTTCATGTGGTAACCATCACTGATCTTCATATCGCCGCTGCTCCCAACCAGAAATATTCGCCATACGATAGCGGAATGGCCGCCGATCAATTCGTGAAGAATCCCGACGGCTCGGTCTATGTTGGTCAGGTATGGCCTGGCCCGAGCGTCTTTCCAGACTTTACCCGCCAACAAACTCGGCACTGGTTTGGCACTTTGTACCAGGATCTTTACCGGCAGGGCGTTTCCGGCTTTTGGGATGACATGAACGAGCCATCAGTCTTCCATACGGTCTCGGGGACCATGCCTCTGGATGTCATTCATCGGATCGACGAGCCCGGCTTCGCGAAGCGCACGGCGACCCACGCGGAGATACACAACGTCTACGGCATGCAAAACGCGCGCGCAACCTTCGAGGGCCTGAAGAAACTCAATCCCGATCTGCGCCCCATGGTGCTTACGCGCGCCTCCTATGCGGGTGGCCAGAGATACGGAGCGACGTGGACGGGTGACAACAGCAGCACCTGGAACCATCTGCGCCTGAGCCACGCCGATGCTTGAAAACCTTGGTCTGAGCGGCTTCGGGTTAAGTGGCGCCGATGTTGGCGGCTTTGCCGGAACGGCGGGCGCCGAGCTGCTGACTAAGTGGCTGGAAGTGGCGGCATTCCAGCCCATTGACCGCGACCACACCGAGAAGGGCACGGGTGATCAGGAGCCATGGGTCGGAGGTCCCGAGCAGGAGGCGATCCGGCGTCGCTATATCGAGGAGCGCTACCGCCTGATGCCTTATCTCTACCAGCTTGCGGAAGAGAGTTCGCGTACCGGGCTGCCCATGCTGCGGCCGCTCTTTCTCGAGTTTCCCGACGCCATGGCGGACGGTCATCCCATCGATGTCGATCCGGCTGCTGCAGCGGAGTTCATGCTCGGCCCCGATCTGCTGATCGCCCCGTCACCCTATCCCGAAGCACCGGATGCCTACACCGTCGAGTTTCCCTCGCGCGACTGGTACAACTATTGGACCGGTGCGAAGGTAGCGCGACCGATCATTCAAATCAAGCCCGAACTGGCGGAGCTGCCCGTCTTCGTCCGCGCCGGCTCAATCCTGCCCATGGAACCATTAGTACAAAGCACGAGTGAAACACCGGACGGTCCGCTCACACTACGCATTTACGCAGGGAACTCTTGCAGCGGAGACCTATATCTGGACGACGGCAAATCCTACGCCTTCGAGCGCGGCGACTTCTTGCGGATGCACTTCACCTGCAAGGTCACCCCAGATGGTCTGGAGCTTTCGATCGGCGCGCATCAGGGGCCCTACGCCGCCTGGTGGAAGCAAATTCACGCCGAAGTCTTCGGCTGGACACCAAAACAAAACCAGGTCCTGATCAAAGGCAACCCCAGCGCCGATCGCGATCGAAAAGCTTCCTCAGGGCGTCTCTCTCAATGTGACCGACGATGGCAAAGGACTGGAATTAGAACTCCAATGAAGGGTAGGTTGACAGGGTACGGGTAAAAACTCTTACTGAACCAAGGGCAGGCTTCAGCAAACATCAGGATTCGCACCTGGTGGGAGCCCCCGCGTTTATCGCTGGGGGAAGGAGCGCTTCAGCGCTCCGAGAATCTTGACGACCCCTCGCCCCCTCCAGGACTTTTCCGCAGACTGTTCAGCCCCTGAGGCACGCTTAACTTCTCCCCCCGGACAACCAATCACCCCGTGTTAGACTTCGCGCATGAATTTGCGCCTTCTTCTACCATTGTTCATGGTTTGCGTGACAGGATCTGCTCAATCGGTGCCCCGCGCCCGGGCACTCGGCGTACCATTCGACGGCACGCCTGGTCCGCTGAATGCAATCACCGACGTCAAAGGAGTGGAAGTAGGCGACACCACCCTGATTCGCGGCGAAGGTAAGCTGGTCGTCGGCCAGGGTCCGGTCCGCACCGGTGTGACCGTGATCTTTCCTCGGGGCCGCGCCGATGGCGATCCGGTCTACGCCGGATGGTTCTCACAAAACGGAAACGGCGAAATGACCGGCACCACCTGGGTGGAAGAATCCGGTTTTCTCGAAGGCCCCATCGGCATTACCAATACCCACTCGGTAGGTCTGGTGCGCGACTCCATCATCGCCTGGTTTGTGCAAAACGGCCGCATTACCTTGCAGCCCTGGTCGCTGCCCGTGGTAGCCGAAACCTGGGACGGGTACCTGAACGACATCAACGGGTTCCATGTCCAGCAGGCGGACGTGTTCTCCGCCCTCGATAACGCCAAGGGCGGCCCTGTTCCTGAGGGCAACGTAGGCGGAGGCACCGGCATGGTCTGCTATGGGTTCAAAGGCGGAGACGGAACCGCCTCCCGTGTGCTTTCTGCCGACGCCGGCGGCTACACGGTCGGCGTGCTGGTGCAATGCAACTGCGGCCGGCGTCCTCAACTCACCATCGCCGGCGTGCCGATCGGTAAGCTCATTCCCGCGGCCCCGCAAATGCGATGCTGGAGCCCGAGGTGAGGGGCGATGTCGGTTCCATCATCATCGTGGTGGCGACAGACGCGCCGCTCTTGCCCACCCAATTGAAGCGGCTTGCCCGTCGCGCAACCATGGGGCTCGCCCGCACCGGCTCCAGTTCCGGAAATTCTTCCGGCGATATTTTCATCGCTTTCTCTACCGCCAATCGCGGCGCCAACAAAGAACCTGGTCCTAACTCTGTGCTCACCGTTTCGAACGAGCGCATCAGCCCCTTGTTTCAGGCCACCGTCGAAGCTACAGAGGAGGCGATTGTCAACGCCATGGTGGGCGCCCAAACCATGACGGGGATGGATGGCCATACCATCGAAGCTCTCCCCCATGACAAGCTGACAGAATTCATGAAGCGTTCACCCCAGGCCACACTGAAGTAGTCATGAAGCCGGCAGCCCTTGGTGTCCAAATGCATTCCGGCTGGGGAGTGCTGGTCGCAGTTTCCGCAGACCCGCTCGAAATATTAGTCCGTCGTCGCATCGTCACCGCGGATCCGGAAATCCCCGGAGCCATTCAGCCTTATCACTTCGCAGCCAACCTCGAACTACCCGAGCAGGAGAAGCACCTTTCGCGCTGCGCGGCATCCTCATCTCGACTGGCTGCGGCTGCGATTGCGGAACGTGGTCGAGAGAACTGAACCGGCGCCACTATCGGATCGTGGGCGCCGCGGTCTTATTGGCCTCAGGCCGTCCGCTGCCGGCGCTCGAGAAAATTCTCGCCGCGCACCCCCTGATCCACACCGCGGAAGGCGAATTCTTTCGTCAGACCGCCAGCCAGGCTTTCGAAAGTCTGCATATTCCGGTCACCGCGATTCGAGAGCGAGACCTCGATGAGCGGGCGAAGGCGGCGTTTGGCAATGCGGCCACCCGCATGCGAGGCAATATCTCAAGCCTGGGAAGGGAAATCGGGCCACCTTGGACCAAGGATCACAAAACTGCGGCGCTCGCCGCTGCGTTGATTACTGCCAGCCGGCTAACCAGCAGGTTGGACAATGTCGCCGGAGAGGCCGTAAAGTCTCACCTGTGGTCCGTCACACCAGTCTTCCCCTGATCGATCGCGGCCAATCCTATGGGCCGCGTCCCAGCATCGTCGACGCCCAGGGGACCTACATCTACACCGATTTGCTGCAGGCATCCGCGAGGGTGGCGGCGGCGCTGCTCGCCGGTCACGATGACTTGAAGCAAGCGCGGATAGGATTTCTCCTGACCCCGGGCTTTCCCTGGGTCGCGACCCAGTGGGGCATCTGGCGGGCGGGTGGCGTTGCCGTCCCGCTTCCACTCAACGCCCCCCGGCCAGAGCTGGAATACATCATCGACGATACCGGCGCATCGACCCTGGTGCTCGATACTGGATCGACTGGTCTTCTTGAACCCATCGCCGTAGCTCGTGGTGTGCCCGCGCTTCCCTATCTTCAGCTTGCCGATTACCCGTCATCCCCACTGCCAGAAATCGAGGCCGAGCGGCGCGCCATGATTCTCTACACCAGCGGCACCACCAGCCGGCCCAAAGGCGTGGTCACGACCCACGCCAACATCGCGGCCCAAATCCAGAGCCTGGTAGAGGCCTGGGAATGGTCACCAAACGATCGTATTTTGTTGTGCCTGCCGCTGCACCACGTGCACGGAATCATCAACGTTGTAAGTTGCGCATTGTGGTCGGGCGCAACTTGCGAGATGCTGCCCCGCTTCGATGCGGCTGCCGTGTGGGACCGTATCGCCGGCGGCGGACTCACTCTGTTCATGGCCGTGCCCACGGTGTACGCCAAGCTCATCGCTGCCTGGGATGCCGCTTCGCCCCAGCGCCGTGCGCAGCTGAGCCAGGCCTGCCGGAGCTTACGCTTGATGGTGTCTGGCTCAGCAGCGCTGCCCGTGAGCACCCTCCAACGATGGCAGGAAATCAGCGGCCACACCCTGTTGGAGCGCTACGGAATGACCGAGATTGGCATGGCGCTATCGAACCCGTTGCGCGGCGAGCGCGTACCGGGAAGCGTGGGCACGCCCCTGCCAGGCGTCGAGGTGCAACTGGTGGAAGCCGGCGGCCAGCCGGTGGCCCCGGGCGCACCGGGTGGCATAGAAGTCCGCGGCGCCGCAGTGTTCGCGGAGTACTGGGCCAAACCTGAAGCCACCCGCGAAGCCTTCCGCAACGGCTGGTTTATCACCGGCGATACCGCGGTGATCGAGAACGGCGTCTATCGCATTCTTGGTCGAACCAACATTGACATACTCAAGACCGGCGGCCACAAAGTATCCGCTCTGGAGATTGAGGAGGCGTTGCGCCGGCACCCTGCAGTTGCCGAGTGTTCCGTTGTCGGGGTACCCGACGCGGACTGGGGAGAGCGGGTAGCTGCGGCCGTGGTGCTTAAGGATGGCCAGGCCCTCGATCTCGAATCCCTGCGCGCCTGGGCCCGGCGATGGTTGGCGCCTCATAAACTGCCTTCGCGCCTTCTGGTCCTCGACGCGCTTCCCCGCAACGTCATGGGAAAGGTAATGAAGACCGCCCTCGCGCCGTTGATTTCAAACCGCGGACGGAGCTAATCGATGATCGCCTCGCAGGTCACCGGAAAATTCACCGAGCGCGCAATAAAACATTTGCTATGAGCCTCATGGTGCAGCGAATGGGCCTTGGCCTTATCGCTGCCGGGCGCCAGGCTGGCTCTGGGCCGCAGAATCACCTCCACAAACTGGCCGCCGCCGTCGGCTGACTCCTCCATCACACCGGTTGCTTCATCCACGTAAGCCTCGACCACGACGCCTGCATCCGCGCAAAGATGGAGATACCACAGCTGGTGGCAGGTGGAGAGAGCCGCGACCAGAAGTTCCTCCGGGTTCCATGCGGCTGGCGTCGCCGCGAAAGGCTGGGTCCGAGGATCCGGCGATGGTCGATTTTCCGCCGCAGAAAATTTCATGGGAACGTGCGTAGTCTCGATATCCCGCTGTTCCCCTGCCGGTATTTCCCGTCCATGTAACAGTGACTGTGTAGGAGTGTTGTCGGGCCATGCCTGAAATCCTCACATCGGTTCGGTTAGCATAGCTCTGTCCGGGCAGAGACGGCCCGGCGACGAAAGCTCGCGGAGGTCTTCACATACTATGAGCAATGTATCGCGTCGCAGTTTCATTCTCGCGGGAAGCGCCGCCCTCACGGCGCACCTGGCACACGCTAAACCCACGCCGGCGCCGTTGACTGCGGGCGAAGTTGTGGAACGGATTCGCAAGCAAGTAGGAATTCCGTGGCGGGCGCAAACCGTGGATCAGATCGTTGCCGGGGATGAGAGTACGCCTGTGCGTGGGATTGCCACCACCATGATGGCCACTCTCGATGTCGTGGAGCGGGCGGCGGCTGCGGGCAAGAACATGATTATTACCCATGAGACGCCCTTTTACCTCCACCAGGATCAGACCGACGACATCAAGGACGACCCAACCTTGAAGTACAAGCTCGACTTCCTTCGCCGGCACGACATGGCAATTTTCCATTTTCACGACCACTGGCATGCCCGCCAGCCGGATGGAATCGCCACTGGGATGATGCAGCAGTTGGGTTGGGAGAAGAACGTCGATCCCGGCAATCCCAAGCAATTCACTTTCTCTGGGGAGCCGCTGGCCCATTTCTGCCGCGATATGCAGTCGCGGCTCAAGGATCGTGGGATCCGAGTTGTAGGCGACCCCCGATTGCCGGTCAAGCGAGTGCTTGTGAGCTGGGGCTTTGTGGGCAGGATGCCAGGCATCTCCCTGTTTGCTCGCCCCGATGTCGACGTATTCATCGCCGGAGAGACGCGGGAGTGGGAACTGGTGGAGTATGTGCGTGACAGCATCACAGCAGGAAATAAGAAGGCCCTCATCCTGCTGGGCCATGTGGTCTCGGAGCAAGGTGGCATGATTTATTGTGCTGATTGGCTCCGCTCCTTCCTTCCTGAGCTCCCGATCGAGTTCATTCCGACCAAGGAACCCTTTTGGACCCCTGACCATCCAGTCGAGATTTGAGTACGTCCATGGAGAGTGCGTAGCCACTAATCTCAATCGAAGCGCCGCCCTCCCCTTTGTCATCCCGACCGGAGTGGAGGGATCTGCAGTTCAGCGGACCTCTCGTGGAGATGTTTTTCGACCGGAGCGTAGCGAATCTGCCGTTCCTCATTCCGGTCCTACTCGCTCCGGAGCGCCGTCATAGGATCCACCCTGGACGCATGCCAAGCGGGTATCGCACAAGCAACCCCCGCCACCAGAATCAGCAGAACCATCCCTGCAACCAGAACAACAGGATCGTGCGAGTCACCTTCCGCCCATCGCGCAAGCACCGAATTCATTGCGAAAGTCAGCGCGAGACCAGCCACAATCCCGCCGCCCACACTCACCGCCGTAGACGCAAACAGCAGCCGCAGCACGTGTCCGCGCGGCGCCCCCAACGCCATGCGAATGCCGAATTCATTCGTCCGCTGCGCCACGGTATAAGAGACCACGCTATACAGCCCGACGGCAGCCAGCGCCAGGGCGAGGCTGGCGAATATCCCAAAAATCCAGGCCGTCAGGTGTTCCTGCCCCCACTCCGGCTCTTCGGGGATCCAGGTTTCCAGGTCGTCCACTTCCGTCGGTTGTGTATCGCTCACTGAGTTCACCTGGTCATTCACGGCGCGTTGCAGAGTGAGCGGCGGCACTTCTGTTCGTGCCAGGACCTCGGTGAAGTTAACCAGCCAGATGGTGTAGGGGATAAAAGCCGCCGGCCGCACGGGTTTGCGCAGGCCGCTATTCACGTTGTCTTCCACGATGCCGATGATCTGCAACCATGACTGCGCCGCATTCTCGACCGTAAAACTGGCAGGCGGCCGGTTCTCGATGGTGGGGAACTTGACCGAGTGGCCGATGGCATCGCCCTCGGGAAAATAAAGCTTTGCCATGGTTCGGTTGATCACGGCAACGTGGGCGCCATTCCGGTTCTCGGTCGCATCCCATATTCTCCCTTGCCTCAACGGTATGCGCAGGGTGGCGAAGAACTCAGGGCTTACCAGTTCGATCAGGGCCAACTGCTCTTCAGCCGGAGGCTTGCCGAGAATCTCAAACCTGCCATTCCAGTTGTTTTCAGGCGGCGTAGCATTGGTGGAGATAGCCGCCGTGCTAACCCCCGGGATCGCAGCGATCTTGGCCCGAAGCTGCTCGAAATAGGCCCCGCGCCCTGCCCACGACGTATAGGTGTTGTCGTGCAGGGGCAGTCCGACCCACAGGATATTATGCGGATCGTATCCCAACGGCTTGTGCAGTAGCTTGACGAAACCCTCCATCGCGAAACCTGCCCCGGCCAGCAAAAGCAGGGTGAGACCAATTTGTCCGGCGACCAGCAGGTCATACGCCCTGCGGCCGCCAACGCTGCCTGTCATCACGCGAGCGTTCAACTGCATGGCCTGTCCCGGTTGCGCGCGCGAGAGCCGCAATGCGGGCCACAGCCCGAAGAGAACTCCCGTCCCCAGCGCCACCCCCACGCTGAACAGCAGCACCGGAAGATTGATGCGAATCGACACCTCGGGAGCGAAAGCCCAGCGGGGCAGCAGAACCTTGAAGCCGGCCAGAATTAAATAAGAGGTGAGCACGCCGAGCGCCACGCCGACGGAGGCCAGCAGCAGCGCCTCGGTGAGCAACTGCCGGATGATACGCCGGCGTCGCGCGCCCACTGCAGAGCGGACTGCCAGTTCATGCTGTCGCGAGGTCCCCCGGGCCAACAGCAGGATCGAAACGTTCCCGCAACCGATTGCCAGCAACAGAGCCACGGCGCCAAAAAGCAGATAAAGGGTTCCGCTAATGCTCTTGACCACCCAATCGTTCAGCCCCTGGACACTGACCGTGAACTTTTCCGGAAAATGATTGGGCATGTCGCGGCCAAACTGCTCAAAGTCCGGCTGCAGCGCGGCGTTCGCCATCTCGCCGGTGACGCCCGGTCTTAGCAGCAGGTCAGCCAAATACATATGCACTTGGCCTTGGTCGATTTTCAGCGGCAGGTAGACGTCGCCGCTGTACCAGCTGAACCGCGGCGCGGCCACGCCAATGATGGAGTAGCTCTTGTGATCGAGCTGCACCACTTTGCCCAGCACATCGCGCCTCTTGGAGAAGTACTTTTCCCAGCTTTTGTATGACAACACGACAACCGGCTCAGGATCGTGGCCATCGACTGAATCCGAAGGAAGAATTCCCCGGCCGAGTGCCGGGGCAACCCCCAGATCCTGGAACCCGGTGGAGCTCAAACCGATGGCATGGATTGGTTGCTGGAAGCCCTGCGTTGCCAAGGTCAGAGCTTGGAAGTCCATGGCAATCACATCTTCGACCACCGCCTTCTGGCGCAGCTGCCGGATCTGGGGCCCGGTCAGTTGAGCCATATATTCTGGTGACGATTTGCTTGCCAGTATTGGGCGTACGATACGGTCGGCCGAAGGATAGGGATAGGGGTTCAACAGAGCGGCATAGACAACGCTGAAAACAGCCGAGGTTGCGCCGATGCCAAGCGCAAGAGAGATGACTGCTGTCAGCGTAAAACCCGGACTTCTGACAAGTTGCCGCAGCGAATAGCGGAGATCCTGAAGCAAAGTCTCCATAGCTCGCTCCTTGGGCCTCGAAATTGTGCAGTCATGATCGCATGTAGGTGGCGGTTGTACGAAGTACTCCACCCGCGATTTACCCTCCATTCAAATCCCGGCGACCCCTCAGCGCTATCATCTCCAGTGATCTGGAAGGCCAATGCACGATGACCCCCGAAGAACAAGCAAACCTCGACACCGTACGAACCTATCTTGCCGCCCTCGAATCTGGAAAAGCAGGCGCCGTGTTGCGCAGCATCTTCACCGAAGACATCCGCCAGATCGAGCTTCCCAACCGCCTCAACCCATCTGGCCAACAGAGCGATCTTGCCGGCATGCTCCAACGCGAAGAACAAGGCCGGAAAGTCCTCCGCAGCCAACGCTACGAAATCCTGTCGGAGGTCGCTCAGGGATCACGCGTCGCACTCGAAGCCCTCTGGACCGGCATCCTCGCCGTTCCCTTGGGCACCTTGACTTCTGGCTCCGAAATGAGAGCCCACTTAGCCATATTTTTTGAGTTTCGCGACGGCAGAATCGCCCTTCAGCGAAATTACGACTGCTTTGAAGCTTGGTAGCCGCTTCCATCGCCGGGCGGCTGGATTGTAGGAACCCGCCGCTGTTCACCGGCCAGGTTCTCTAGTTTTCTTCCGCTTGCGCTGCGAATTTGTGCAACTCTTCGCGTGTAAAGCCCTCATGGAATAGAAACAAGACTGCATCGTGGAATCGCTTCTCTCGGTTCCTCTTCTCTTTGGCCGCAAAGTAGTCGGCAACATACTTCTTTGTTCTAACCCTGCCCGCACCGCCGCCAGTTCTTAGCCTGTGTTGAAGAGAGAAACTCAGGTTTTCCTCGCTCGTTTCTGCATCGATTGTGCGGTCGATCTCACGGTCCAGGTCCGCACGTTCCTTCCCAGCAAACAATAGAGAAAAAGCTGCGCAAAAGAACCTCTCCGCACTGGAGAGCCCGTCAGTCTTTTTCAGCTCAACCGCGCAACGCCTGATCCACTCCCGATACTCTTGCTGGTTCCTTTTGGCTGCGGTCCCCGCCGCGGTTTGTGACCGGCAATACGTTTCCATTTCCGGCTCGCTCTTCTCCACTCTTCTATCGATCCGATTCTTCGGAGAACGAGCTTCCATCGCGGTTAAGGGTACTTGTGGTTGAGTTGCCTCTAGAGTCCGACTCCTTATCCTTGCCATAAAGTCCTCCCGGAACCATTGATTGCCGAAACTGCCGAGATGAAATGAAACGGACGTTTGTATCGTTACGGATAATGCCTGCCCGATGTTGGAAACGTGGGATTTGTCAAGTGCTCAGCCCTTGGAAATATCCCCGCGCGTCCCGTCGCCTTCGGTCCCAACTAGCGATCCGGTCCAAGACGGCCTCTCTCTCTTTCGCCTCTACGGTGGAGTCTATGTCTCCCACATTGGCCCGCTGCCACTCTGAGAGACTCGCTGTTTTTGCAAGATTGATGGTGTAGAACTGCCCATCTTTGACCCAGTAACGCTTCTCAGGCGCATCTGCGGTTTCTAGCCAGGTCGCGATGCGCCAACCGTCTTCCTCTCGTTCTTGCAAACCACTAACTTTGTAGCCAGCATGGGTCTCCGTATGAATGATCATCGATTGCTTTTCCTCCCCACAAAGTACTGGCTGGCACGATACCCACCAGAGAGCCAGCGCGGACCGAGTGCCAGTTCCCCGGCCGGCAAGAGTCCGGGACCGTTCCCTGTCCGACGGTTCAGCGGTTGCTGCTAGAGACTCCCCACGTAAGATTCTTAAATTGGTGGGCGCATCGAGGAATGCTTCGCGCTGGCGCTGTTTGGCCTTATGGGAGCATTAAAGCTTTTCCTGCCGGTGGCACTGGCTGGCGATACGATGCCTGCATTGAGCGCCCACTGTCCGGAGCCTAGGCGCTTACCGCGAACGTTGTCAAGCGGAACAAAACGCGGATCTGCCACACGAAAATTACTTCGTTTTCTTGCCGTCGTCGTTTGGCAGCTCGAGGTAGACGAGTCCAAAGCGCGTGGATCCAGGATGAGAATCATCAATCCCCGCGATGCGGTACTGATTAGAAGAGCCTGCGCGAAGTTCGTGATCCGTCGAAGAGTTCGTGTTGTCGCCGGCTTGTACATGACCACAGGTAAGTCCGCTGTTCGTGACCATGAGAGCGCCGACCGGTTTGCCCTGGTGGCATTCGAGCACCTCACCGTAACGTGAAAGTGGTTTGCGATAGAAGGCCAAAACCTTTGCTGGAGAGTCGCTGGTCACATAACTCACGGCCATCAGGCTGAAGTGGAACTCGCCGATGGTTAGGCCGAGGTCGGCTGCGGAGTCGTTGTCTGCATCTTTGTATAGAGTTGCGCCCGGATAAGGGGGCAGGCCGACGTTTGCAGCGCTGGCGTGGGAGTTGGCATGGAGCGCGAGATCGACGCCCGAATTCTGCGCGAAGGTAGGGGCGGCATTATACGACAGGATGACGGCCACCAACAGAACAATTGCCGGTAAAAGCGGGAAGACCCGAAAAGGCACGGCCATAGAAGTCCTTTCCAGCCTGGAGGTATCGACAAAGATACGCCGTCGCGGAGATCAATGTTCCGTGGATTTCACTGTCGTCGGTCGCTCACCTATCCGCCGATCCGCCCCTAGGATCTATCCCGGCCTGGTTTCTTAATGAGCAAGTGTGACAGCCTGCCCTGAAAAACCTCGGAGGGCAGATATCGCCGGTATTCCGCACACAAGGGACATTTCGCAGCGATAGGCTGAGCGGGCATTGTTTCCACGGGGGCCGGAATGTTCTGCCCGCATCTCTTGCACCGGATTACGAGGCCACGGCCGGGCGCGGGTGCTTGAAACATGGAGCCAGTATAGGCGAACAAAAGGAGAATAAATCCACAAAATGGGGCCGCCTCCGGACGCCAGATCCATAGGCCTTTGGGCTCCGCCCAAGGGGATGAAAACGGCTTCCGTCCCCTTCTTCAGCCACTACTCTCAATGGAAGCGCAACCTCTCCTTTGTCATCCCGAGCAATCGACTTGCCGGTGGCAAGTTAACGATGGAATGAAAGAGAAAGGAGATTGTTTATTAGAACCGGTCCCCTAACCATTGTCATCCCGACCGAGCGAAGCGAAGTGGAGGGACCTGCGGTTTCCTCGCGCCACTATCCAATGCTGAATGGAAGCGCCGTCCTGCCCTTTGTCATCCCGACCGCGAGCGTGGCGTAGTGGAGGGATCTGCGGTTCAGCGGACGTCTCGTGGAGATGTTTTTCAACAGGAGCCTCACGAGACAGGAGGGCTCACCCTTTCTCATCCTTCGTATGAAATCTCCGAACCTGCCGTGTACCGGTGACTTGACCATCTTTCACCAATGCTAAAACCCCGGTTCAGACGGAATCATCTTCGCTGTCCTCCCACCGTGCTTCGCACGAATTGCAGAGCCAGCTTGTGCGGCCGAGCGGAAGCGGCAGGGCGAGAACAGAAAGAGAGGCAAGCGCGGCTCCGCGGGATGAGCCCTGGAAAGTTATGTCTATGGAGCCACATTTCGGACAATGAGGCTGCAGGAAATCGTCCTCAACGTCGAACGGGATCACCGCGGGAATTGACTGACGCAATAGCTCGGCGGCTCCTGCCTCGTCCTTAGCTTCCACCTGGAGTCGAATGCCGCCGATAAGATTGGACACCTGCCAATCGAGCCGGACCAGGTTTTCGTCCCGAAGAAACACGTAGACACCGGCAGACTCAAGCAGGGTGCGAGCGACAATAGCCTCGGAAAGATCGCGGTATCGGCACAGGGTAATGAGGTCCCGCCGTTCCGGCGGATCCTCCGCATCTTCGATAATGGGAGGCTCGAGCTCACGGCGCGTAAACTCCGCCCGGAGGGCTGCCTGAGCCGTGTCTGTAAGCGAATCATACGACTGAGCCAGCTCGAGCAATTCGCCCTCAACCATCTTGCGATAGCCCTCTGCGATGTCTTCAGGATCAAGATTCATTGATCGAGATGGTACCAGCAAGCGATGCTGCCTGGCCGCCTTTGCCGCGCTCCGGCGAGCCGAGGCCGATCCGGCCGCTGAGCAGGCCGCCAATATCCCCCGTTCGTGCCATTTAATCGAATCGAAAGGGGAAACATACTTTGAGCGGAGAAAATCGGAATGAAGAAAATTGTTTCAGCTTTTGCTCTGGCATCGGCGTTTGCGGCAGGTGCGGTATTATCTGCGCAAGTCCACGATTGGCACGATCTTGACGCTGTTCACAAGCATGTCATTGAATCCATCAATGAGATGGATCGTGCACGTGCAGCGAATCACTACGACATGATGGGCCACGGCGCCAAAGCCGAGGAGCACCTCCATGCTGCGGAGCACGAGTTGAGCCTCGCGATCGACGCTTCCAAGGCCTCCGCGCGCTAGCACAAATTTCTACAACATCTAGAGGACGAGGGGTCACCATGAGACCCCTCCCCCTCCCCCGCGCGTGGACGACTGGCGACGGGATGGACGCACTGCAAAACCAGGAGAGCCCAGCCGGCTTCTTGCCGGCTCTTCAGCGGTTTCGCTTAAAACCCCTCGCTTCTTAGGCGCGTTGCCCACTCGACCCTACACCGGTCAGTCATCACGGCGTTGATCAGATCTCAACCCTGTTCCGTACAATGCTTCCAGCGAAGCTCCCTCGTCGTGTGCTACAACCAACGCCTCACGATGTGGCGAAAAGCGCTCTTCAGGAGAGCACTCCATGAAAGCGATTGTACGCACCCAATATGGATCGCCGGACGTGCTGCAGTTCATCGATGTAGCCACGCCTACGCCCGCGGACAATGAGGTCATGATCAAGCTTGGCGGTGCCTCGGTAAATCCCCTGGACCTGTTCTTAATGAAAGGTGCGCCGTGGAGCCGCGGGATCCCCGGTCTACGCACCCCAAAAATCAAGGTCCTCGGTTGTGATATCGCCGGGCGCGTGGAAGCGGTTGGCAAAAACGTGAGGCAGTTTCAGCCAGGCGACGAAGTGTTCGGGGTAACAGGTTTCGCTGGAAACGGGTTTGCCGAGTATGTATGTGCTATTGAAGAGAAATTGGCGCCAAAGCCATCGAACCTATCGTTTGAGGACGCGGCAGCGGTACCAATCGCGGCCATCACGGCGCTCCAGGGCTTTCGTGACCAGGGACAGATCCGGCCAGGCTCCACGGTTCTGGTGGAAGGGGCGTCTGGTGGTGTGGGTACCTTTGCGGTGCAGATTGCCAAAGCGTTTGGGGCGGAAGTCACCGCCGTGTGCAGCACCAGAAATGTGGCCACGGCGCGATCGATTGGTGCAGATCATGTCATCGATTACACCCAGTCAGATTTCGCGCTCAGCGGGCAGCGCTACGATCTGATCCTGGCGGCCAACGCTCATCATTCGATTTTCGATTGCAGGCGTGCGCTGAGCGAGAACGGGATTTATGTCGCGGCCGGCGGCAGTTTGGGCCGGATTCTCCAGGTTCTGTTACTGGGGCCAATGCTGTCACGGATTGGGCGCAAGAAGATGGTTTTCTTTATAGCCAACATGAACCAGAAGGATTTAGTCCTTCTCAAGGATCTTCTGCAAGATGGAAAAGTTGTTCCAGTTATCGATAGACGTTACCCGTTGAGCGACGCGGCAGCAGCCCTCCGCTATCTGGCAGAAGGACATGCACAAGGGAAAATCGTCTTAACCGCCTGATATAAACTTGCCGTTGGTTTGGTGGATCCGGCTAACTTCATGCGCCCAGTCATTCAAGTTTCCGGAGTCCGCAAGACCTACGGCCGGACGGTGGCCGTCGACGAGGTGTCGTTCGAGGTAAACGACGGCGAGATTTTTGGTTTGATCGGGCCCAACGGCGCGGGAAAGACCACCACAATGGAGTGCATCGAAGGGCTGCGCACGGCCCGACCGGGGCACCATCTCGGTTCTGGGTCTTGATCCTTTTCGTCAGGTCTACAAGCTGCAGGACCGCATCGGGGTTCAGCTCCAGCAGGCGCAGCTGCAGAAGCGGATCAAAGTGTGGGAGGCGGTCGACCTGTGGGCTTCGCTTTACCGGAAGAAAGCGATCGACGGCGAACACTTACTCGAACAGCTCGGCCTCACCGATAAGCGGGACGCCTGGTTTATGAATCTCTCCGGAGGCCAGAAGCAGCGGCTGTTTATCGCCCTGGCGTTGATCAACGATCCGGAGGTGGTGTTTCTCGACGAGCTGACCACCGGGCTGGACCCGCAGTCGCGGCGGGCGATCTGGGATCTGGTGCGCGGCATCCGCGAGCGCGGCAAGACCGTCTTTTTGACCACCCATCTGATGGAGGAGGCCGAGCGGTTGTGCGACCGGGTAGCCATCATCGAGCACGGACGAATCATCGACATCGACAGCCCGGAGAGGCTCGTCGACCGGCACTGCCCTGAGCGAACCGTCGTTCTCGCCACCGACGACCCCGACCGCTGCGGAGCGTTTTCGGGCGATCCCGGGAGTCGACGCCGTCGTCCGCACTGACATGCGAATCACCATTCGCGGCCGGGGCGACGACCTGGTGACCGAGGTGATTCATTGTCTGTCCGAGAATCGGATCCGGGTGACGGATTTCCGCACCATTCTCCCCAACCTTGAGGACGTCTTTCTCAAGCTGACCGGTCATTCGATTCGCGAGTAGGTTCGAGAATGATGCTGCGTGGACTTTGGAAACTGACTTGGATCGAGATCAAGATCTTTCTGCGCGAGCCGCTTGGGCGCATTCGGCACCATCGGTGTTCCCGGTTTTAGTTTTCCTGGTGCTGGGTCGAATGGCCGGCCGCGCGCTCCCACCGTCCTCGCTCGCAGCCAGCGGTTTTATCCGCGTGGGTCTGCCGGTTCTCGCGTCGCTTCTGATCGCCGTCAGCGCTGTGCTTTCGCTGGTCACGATTATCTCGATCTACCGCGAGGGCGGCATCCTCAAGCGGCTCCGCGCCACGCCGCTGCGCCCGCAGACGATCCTTACCGCCCACGTGATCGTCAAGTTGATGCTCACTGCGGCCACGCTGGCCTTGATGGTCCTGGCGGGCAAGCGCTACTACCCGGTCGGCGTTCATGTTCCATTGTTCTCCTTCACCATTGCGCTGCTGATCAGCACTTGCAGCATCTTGTCGATCGGCTTTCTCATCGCCAGCATCGTTCCCACGGCGCGATTTGCGCAGCCGATCGGCGCCATCATTCTGTACCCGATGTTCGCTGTCTCGGGACTCTTCGTGCCCGTTGCATCGCTGCCGCCAGTGCTTCGCGCGGTGGCGCGACTGCTTCCGCTAACCTACGCCGTGCCCCTGCTCCAGGGAATTTGGAACGGCGACGCGTGGTCGGCCCAC
Source organism: uncultured Acidobacteriaceae bacterium (assembly GCA_963757515.1). Lineage (GTDB taxonomy): Bacteria > Acidobacteriota > Terriglobia > Terriglobales > Acidobacteriaceae > PALSA-350. Next base: position 129,461 of record CAVWRV010000007.1, read on the forward strand.
TTGGGCGACGTAGCCGCGTTGGCCGTGGTGTTTGCCGTTTGCACGGCGCTCTCGGCGAAGGTCTTTCGTTGGGAGTAGCTGGAGACGAGACCTACCGCTCCAAAACAGAATTGTCATCCCGACCGGAGCGTACCCGGATTTCCTGCCACGCAGCACTAGACAATGACGCGTGTGCGCCTTTCCGTAAAGAAAGGCGCATGAAGTTCGACAACGCCACCAAGCCCCACAGGAAATCCGGGGGAGCGCAGCGGAGGGACCTGCTGTTCCTTTCGGGGGAACATACCGCGCTTTTGCAACCTGGGTGTAAGATATTCGCCATCCAGGATGCCGAAACGAAAGTCCCTCGAGACCGAAAATTGCCATGACTGTTCCAAACTCTATGCCCGCGCACGATCATGACCATCATCACGACCACCAGGTTGTTCCCTCCGACCCGGCACTGCGAACCAAGGCCCTGGAATCGTTGCTGGTGGAAAAAGGCTTGGTGGATCGGGCCGCATTGGATGCGCTGGTGGACGCTTACGAAAACAAGATTGGACCGCGCAACGGCGCTCGCGTGGTGGCGCGCGCCTGGGTGGATCCGGCATACAAGGAACGGCTGCTCAACAATGCCTCAGCGGCAATCGCCGAGCTCGGCTATGGAGGGGCACAGGGCGAACACATGGTAGTGCTTGAAAACAGCCCGAAGCGTGCATAACTTGGTGGTGTGCACGCTGTGCTCCTGTTATCCCTGGCCTATCCTCGGTTTGCCACCCGTCTGGTACAAATCGGCGCCGTATCGATCGCGCTCCGTGATCGATCCCCGCGGCGTTTTGCGCGAATTTGGCCTGGAGTTGCCCCAAGACGTAGAGGTTCGGGTCTCCGACAGCACGGCGGAGATCCGCTACCTCGTCTTGCCGGAAAGGCCGGCCGGCACGGAAAAGATGACCGAAGAGGAACTTGCGGCTCTGGTCACGCGGGATGCCATGATCGGGGTCGCCAAGGTCGCACCGCCTGCAGGAGGCAAGGCATGAACGGAATCCACGACATGGGCGGCATGCAAGACATGGGTCCGATCCAGCGTGAAGAGAACGAACCCGTATTTCACCAGCCTTGGGAAGGCCGCGTGTTTGCGATCAACCGCGCGCTTGGTGCGTGGGGCAAGTGGAATATCGACGCAGGCCGTCACGCTATCGAGCTTCTTCCCCCCGCTGATTATCTGCGGATGAGCTATTACGAGAAATGGCTAACCCGCAACCTGGAGTTGCTGGTGAAGTCTGGCTTGGTGACGCGGGAGGAGATGGAGACCGGCAAGCCCGCACCGGGATCGCAGAAGGCAACTCCGCCTCTTACCGCCGCCGCCGTATCCGCCGTGGCCGGGCTCCGCGGCAATTTTATGCGACCGGAAGCGGAGGCGAAGGCTCGCTTCGAAGTCGGGCAGCAGGTCCGCGCCCGGAATATGAATCCGGTGGGCCACACCCGCCTGCCGCGATACGCGCGAGGCAAAAAGGGCGCTGTCGTCCGCCACCACGGCATCTTCGTATTTCCGGATACAAATGCGCATTTTCTGGGCGAGCAACCGCAGCACTTGTATTCGGTGCGTTTTACGGCGCGGGAGTTGTGGGGAGAGGACGCCTCGCCGCGCGATTCTGTTGACATGGATATGTGGGATAGCTACCTCGATCATGCCTGAATTCGATCGAACGGCTCGCTTCTTGCCCTCGCTCCCTCGCGACGAGGGTGGTCCCGTCTTTGCCGAGCCCTGGCAAGCCCAGGCCTTTGCGCTTGCCGTGCGGCTTTCCGCTCAAGGCTACTTCACCTGGAAAGAGTGGGCCGCCGTGCTGGCCGAGGAACTCAAGTCTGCGGCCGATCGTGGCCACCCGGACGACGGCTCTCGCTACTACGAATACTGGCTCGCGGCGCTCGAACGTCTCGTGACCGCGAAAGGTCTCTCCAATCCAGACGAGATGCTTGCCCGCAAAGAAGCCTGGGCCGACGCCTATCGGCATACGCCGCACGGAAAACCCGTCGCTCTCGCCAACGGATCCAGCTAACTGCGAACGGCGACTATTCTTCGGCAACTGCTCTCAATGGAAGCGCTCCCCTCCCCTTTGTCATCCCGACCGGACCCGGATTTCCTGCCACGCTGCGCCAGACATGGTCGCGTGTGCTGCTTTCATTAAGGAAAGCAGCATAAAGTGCGTCAACGCCACCAAGTTTTACAGGAAATCCGGGGAAGCGAAGCGTAGTGGAGGGATCTGCAGTTCAGCGGACCTTTCGTGGAGATGTTTTTCAACACCCGCCTCGACGACTTAGTACGCACAGCCTTTCAGCCCCGGCGTGCATCGAAAGAACCTGCATGATCAACGATCTTTGGTACAAGAACGCCGTCATTTACTGCTTGTCGATCGCCACCTACCTGGATTCCGACGGCGACGGCATTGGCGATTTTCGCGGGCTGATGAGCCGTCTGGATTACCTGCAGGGGCTGGGTGTGACGGCTATATGGCTGATGCCCTTTCAGCCCTCTCCCGGCAGAGATGACGGCTATGATGTCGCAGATTACTACGGGGTGAATCCTCGCTACGGCACCTTGGGAGACTTCGTGGAGTTTACCCAGGGCTGCAAGCAGCGCGGACTGCGCGTGCTGATCGATCTGGTGGTGAACCATACTTCGGATCAGCATCCCTGGTTTCAGGAAGCGCGCCGCGATCCTGATTCGAAGTATCGCGACTGGTATGTGTGGTCGAAGAAGAAACCAAAGAACGCCGCTTCCGGCGTCGTATTTCCGGGAGTCCAGAAAACCACCTGGAGCTATGACGAAGTCGCCAAAGCATACTACTTCCATCGCTTCTATGATTTTCAGCCGGACCTCAACACCGCCAATCCCGAAGTGCAGGCGGAGATCCTCAAGATCATGGGATTCTGGTTGCAGCTCGGCGTTTCCGGTTTCCGCATGGATGCGGTTCCGTTTGTGATTTCCGCCAAGGGAGCCAAGGTCACCAAACCGCAAAGAGGATTACGAGATGCTGCGCACCTTCAGCCAGTTTCTAGGTTGGCGGGAAGGCGACGCAATCATTCTTGGCCGAAGCCAACGTGCTGCCCGACACGGATATGCACTACTTCGGCAGCGCCGGCGAGCGGATGCAGATGATGTTCAACTTCGACGTGAATCAGCATCTCTTTCTGGCCCTGGCCACCTCCGATAGCCGCCCGCTCAAGAAGGCCATGAGTCGACCAAGCGCGCGTCCTGCGACCGCGCAGTGGGGACAGTTTCTTCGTAATCATGACGAGCTCGATCTCGGCCGCCTGGAAGAAAAGGAGCGCAACGCCGTGTTCGCGGCGTTCGGGCCCGAGCCGGACATGCAGCTATACAATCGCGGTATTCGACGCCGTCTGGCGCCCATGCTGGAGGGAGATCGCCGGCGTTTGGAACTCGCTTACAGTCTCATGATGACGTTGCCCGGCACGCCCGTCATTCGCTATGGCGACGAGATCGGGATGGGCGACAATCTCAAGCTGCCGGAGCGCAATTGTGCCCGCACGCCCATGCAGTGGTCTACCGAGCCCAATGCCGGCTTCACCAAGAGCGACAAGCCGATCATGCCGGTCATCAGCAGCGGCCCGTACGGTTTCGAGCACGTCAACGTGGCCGCGCAGCGCCGCGATCCGAATTCGTTGTTGAACTGGATGGAGCGCATCATCCGCATGCGTAAGGAGGTGCCCGGAGATTGGCTGGGGCGATTTTTCCTTCATTTCTGCGCAGGCGACGGAAGTGCTCATCATGCGCTACGAGTGGCGCAACAATTCGGTCATTTGTGTTCACAACCTCAGTCCCGTTGCCGCGAGAGGTGAGCTTTTCCGTAGACACCGGCCAAGCAGGAAGCATGTTCGCTTGATCAATCTTCTTTCGAACGACCACAGCCAACCAATCGACGGGGACAAGCATCGTATCTTACTTGAGCCATATGGATACCGCTGGTACCGTGTGTGCGGTCTCGATTACCTGCTAAAACGAAGCCCGACTACTGATTCATTCTCTATAAAAACAAAATCGGATTCAGCGTCCTGACGCGAAAGTTGCATCCATAGTAATCAGCAGAGGCTTGGCGACTTATAGAGCCTCTCCACGAAAGTCGAGAATCCTGATGAAAAGAATGATGGCTGCTTCGCTGGTTGGCATCGGTCTTGCCTGTGCCACCGCCGCTCATGGGGCTGATGTTCGAAAACTGGATGCAACGCATAGACGCTGCACATGACGTCCTGCACGAACTGATGGCGACTCCTGATAAGGGTATTCCCCTGGATATCGCTGCTAAGGCCCACTGTGTAGCGGTTATTCCAGGCTACAAAAAAGGAGCGTTTCATGGTCGGTGCGCGAATACGGCCAGGGCGTGGCCACATGCCGTACACGCACCGGTTGGAGCGCACCCGTATTCATCCAGTTGGCTGGAGCAAGTTTTGGCTTGCAGGCAGGTGGCCAGTCCACTGACCTCGTCCTGGTCGGTGTCAACAGCAAGAGCCTGGACGATTTGCTTAAGGACAAGATAAAGCTCGGCGGTGATGCTGCGGCGGCGGCAGGCCCGGTTGGCCGTGACTCGCAGGCGTGCCACGACTGAACTCGCGAATGCTGAGTTTCTCACTTATTCCCGCAGCCAAGGGCTTATTTGCCGGTGTCGATCTGACCGGAGATGAAGTCCACCAGAATACGGCTGATACGACGCGCATTATTACGGCAAAGACATTCCGTACAGGACAATTTTGAGTGGCCAGGTTCCCACGCCGCCTTCGGCGCACGCACTTCGAAGCAACGGTCAACGAGATGTTCCGTAGAGGTCGCGCTGATAGAGCATCGCGATAAATACGCGGCGTTCTAACAACCGTTAAGAGAAAGAACAGCGTTACGGGCCTGCCTCAAGTCTGCCTGGTTGTCGAGGGAAGCAGCTTACTGCTTCCCTCGCCTCTCTTTCAGGGGTGTGACGTTTGATCTGACCAGAAAAGTTCATAAGCACCGGTCATGTCCGGATGCGTCTTTTCGCATCTATTGAAACCGAAGGCAGAATGTATCGCCTGGAGAGGAAACACATGAGCGTAGAAAGCTTACAAGAATTATTTCTGGATGAACTGAAGGATCTTTATTCGGCGGAAAAGCAGATCACGAAAGCGCTTCCTAAGATGGCGAAGGCGGCTAACATCGCCCAAACTTAAGGATGCGTTTGAGAGTCACCTCGAGGAAACGAACGGTCAGATCGAACGCCTGGAAACGATTTTCGACCTGCTTAAGAAAAAAGGCACGGGCAAGACGTGTGAGGGAATGAAGGGCGTTCTCTCTGAAGGCGCTGAGAGTGTTGGAGGAGACGAAAAAAGGAGATCTTCGCGATTCCGGCCTGATAACAGCCGCGCAGCGGGTGGAGCACTATGAGATGGCCGGGTATGGCGGCGTCCGGGAATACGCCAGGTTGCTTGGCCAAAAGGACATCATGGCTCTTCTCGATGCGACTCTGAAAGAAGAAGAGGCCGCCGACAAGAAGTTGACGCAGATTGCGAAGGAGGTAAACGCAGCTGCGTTGGACGCTTCCTCTTAGGAAGCCAGTTAGCGGTTTACCGCGAACCTTGGCGGGGATCCGCACCCTGGCGCCACCAGGTGTTGATCCCCGAAAAGGTCGTATTTGGTCCGCCCAGTGCATAGAGCCGGAGCAGGTTGGCCAGGCTCTTGTTCCATTGTGGCAGGGATCGAGAGGGATTACCTCGTCTTCGGTAACCAGTATCTTCATAAAATTCAAATCGCTTCTTTAAACCCTATGTTCAGCCAGGTAGGCGTCGACGCTGGGCAACAGAGCCACGACTTCGCCACCAAAGACAGCCAACGCACTTTCTATTCCGGGCTGATCCCCCCTGGCCGCCATGCATTCCAGTGTATCTACGGCAGTGGCGGGCCCCTCAATCGACAAGTTGGCGAGCATACCCTTTATCATGTGCGCTGCTTTTGCCGTCCGCTGCATGTCGTTCCTCGAGACCGCTTCCTGCAACTCGATCTGAAGCCGCGGAAACTCGACACGGAAGAGCTCAAAAAGCTCTTGCAGGAGTTCTCGATCATTATCAACCCGATCCAGCAGTTCTGGCATATTAACCAGCTTCGAGAGCGATGGAGTTGGCGACTGTGTCATTCTTCCACTTCCTGAGTTTCATCGTGCTGCCGCGGAGTTCTAACCGGCGACGTTTTCGATTGCTGGCTTGCTCATTGCCCAGCAAGTTCATCGAGACGGAGAAACTTGTCTCGATGATCAACCATCCGCCATTTTGCTCACCCTATCGGCGTCTTCGTACGTGGAGGCGAGTACTGGGCCAGTACCTCATCGAGTTCTTGCGCGCGAATTGGCTTGGACAAATAGCCGTCCATCCCTGCCTCCAGGCACCGTTCGCGATCACCCTTCAGAGCATGTGCAGTCACACCGATCACGGGGATGTGAGTTCCCGAACTCGCCTCTCTTTCCCGGAGTGCACGGGTCGCCTCTATGCCGTCCATCTCAGGCATCTGCACGTCCATCAATACCAGGTCGTATGGATCCTTCGCGATGGCTTCCAGAGCTAGTTTTCCATTGCCGACCACTCTTACAAAGTATCCGCGTTTCTCAAGCAATCGGGATGCCAGCAGTTGGTTGACCGGATTGTCTTCGGCGACCAGGACGCGCGGTTTGTCCCAAGGATCGCGCTCGTCTCTCAGAGAGTATCGAGTGATCAAGGGGATCGGTCCTTTGGTCTGCGTGGCTCCAAGCACCCGTGCAATCGACTCGCGCAACTCGGACTGGCGGACCGGCTTCAATATATAAGCCGCTACTCCGAGTTCCTCACAGCGCAACGCGTCGCCGCGCTGTCCTCCCGAGGTAAGCATCATGATGGTCGCTGTTTTGAGATTGGACCTGCGGCGAATCTCCTCAGTCAGATCAAAACCGTCCATCTTCGGCATGTGCATGTCCATCAGGATTAACCCGTATGGGTCGTCTCCCTTCTGGGCGGCCGACAGTTCCTCCAGCGCGAGTTCGCCACTTTCAACTGCCTCTGCTCTCATCGCCCAGATTTTCAGAAGCCCCAATAGAATGCGCCGATTGGTGCGGTTGTCATCGACGACCAGGACTCTTGTGCCGCTCAGAATCTCAGGCTGCGCGACGGTCGCGGTCGGCAGGCAGGATTTCAGTTGGCGGCAGGGAAGCAGTAAAGTGGAAATGCGAGCCCTCTCCCGGGTGGCTCTCCACCCAGATCCTTCCTCCCATCATCTCCACCAGTCGCTTCGATATCGCCAGGCCCAGGCCGGTGCCGCCAAAGTTGCGGGTTGTCGTACTATCTGCCTGGGTAAATGGCTCGAAGATCAGCTTCTGCTTTTCCGGAGGAATGCCGATGCCGGAATCCGACACCGTAAACTGCAGAAGTGGGTTTGTGCCTTCTGCCTCGTCCGCCTTCACTTTCAATGCCACTTCACCCTCGGCAGTAAACTTGATTGCGTTTCCGACCAGGTTGACGATGATCTGACGCAGCCGGTTAGGATCTCCAATGACAAACTTTGGGACCTCGGGTCCCACTTCGCACAATAGCTCAAGACCCTTCTGATCCGCTCTCAGGGCAAGCGTTCTCAGGGTGGCTTCAAGGCCTTCCCGTAAATCGAATTCACTGACGTCGAGATCAGATTTGCCCGCTTCCATCTTGGAGAAATCAAGTACGTCATTGATCACGCTTAATAGAGAATCTGCCGATAGCTTGACCGTGTCCAGATATTCACGCTGTTCCTGGGTAAGTTCTGTCTCCAGCGCGAGATCGGTCATGCCGATGACGCCGTTCAGCGGAGTACGTATTTCATGGCTCATGTTGGCCAGAAACTCGCTCTTGGCGCGACTGCCTTCCTCGGCAGTCTCCTTCGCTTTGCGAAGAACCTCCTCAGCCAGTTTGCGTTCTGTAACGTCGACGAAAGTCACGACCGAGCCGATGATCGCGTCGGCACGGTGAATCGGACGCGACCAACACTCTATGGGAAAGCTGCTGCCGTCCTTTCGCCAGAGAATCTCATCGTCAACATGAGTCTCCTCTCCGTTCTTGAACGCCTGATATATTGGCATTCCTCGATCGGGTAGAGGGACCCATCTACCTTCGTGTGATGCGCCAGATCGTGCATGTTCTTTCCGAGCAGTTCCGAAGCCGTTTCGTAGCCCAGCATCCGCAGGCAGGCGGCGTTACAGAACGTCGCATTGCCGAGCGTATCGATGCCGTAGATTGCTTCAGGTGCCCCCTCAAGAAGGAGCCTGAGGAGTTCGCCGCTCTCTCGCAGAGCTTTCTGGGCTTGCTCTCGCTCGGCAATTTCGGCGGCAAGTCCGGCATTGGTGACCGAAAGAGCTTCGGTTCTCTCTCTGACCCGCGCTTCCAGCAATTCATGTTGTTCGAGCGACCTGCGCGGCCATGCGATTGAACGTCCTGGTAAGTACGCCGATTTCATCGTTGGAGCGGACCTGCAGAGGTTGAAACGCGTCTCCAACCCCTGCGCTAAGCAGACGGGCCGCTTCTGTCAAGGAGCGGATCGGCCTGATAATGCTTTCCGTGACCAGCGCGATCGCCAACGTAACCGTCAGCATGACCAGGATGATGCTAGCCAGAACTACTCTCTCCATCGAGCGAATAGAAGCATAGAGACGTTGCCAGGGGAAATCCGATGTAGACCTGCCCTACAATGCCCGTTAGCACCGGCTTTCGAAGACCAATGTGATCGCTGCTCCCCCAGCGACACGAAACTTTTATCCGCATGCACTGTCAACTGCGCTCTTAGCGTGGGAGGGAACTGTGGCACAAATGTGTGCGCTAACACTGTGCCATCCGGCGCCTCAATAAACGCCCATTGCACGCCTGGGACGCTCAGAACTGCGTCAAGTGCAGACTGTGCCGAGGTAATATCGCGGTTAATCAAGGCAGGTTCCACAGACTTGGCAAGTGCCGAGGCGATCACATCAGCTCGGCCAGCGAAGTTCTCCTGCATCCGCGCGGACAGTTGTCTATCTAAAACCCAGTAAAGGACTGCGACCACAATCAGCGCGCACGCCAACTGCAAGAATCGATAATTTGCCGGAGATATTCCTCATGGAAGTTCTTCCGGCAACCAGTGGCCATTCTCTGTCCTCGTTAGCCAAACATTTTGGAGCCCCTGGTGGTCGGTCGGATGAGAATTCCAGCTTAACGCCAAGGCCGGGATCCCATCCGTGCAACGACTCCATCGCGCGGATGAATTCAATCCGGGAGGTATTCGGTTCGGTGCGGCGCAGCGCCTCCGTTACAACGACTGCATTCAGCCAGCCTTCCAGCCCTGTAAAGGTGGCGGTCTTTCGCTGCGGTATGAGCGCGATACTCCGCTACCAGCGGGTAGCGGACATCGTCTGGCGAAGGAACGACCTGACTGTTAACCAGATTCTGCGTCAGGTCCTTGCCCAAATCTTTCGATGCTTCAATCAGTTTTTCGAGCATGGTGGAGGCACCGACAAAACTAAGGTTTGCGATAGGAATATTCCATCCAGACATCCTCGAGTCGCGGATGAATGCGGACGACGGCCCATACACTCCCACTATGATCACTGCATCTGCGCCCGATTCACGAAGAAGTTTTACCTGCGGGCTCATGTCCGTTCTCGAATGGCTGGTTGCGCCTGTAGGTCACAACCTTCACGGCGGTGAGCCCGAATGCGGCAAGAGCGTCGTTGGCGCCGAGTTCACCGCTCTTGCCGTACGCATCTGCCTGCGTCAAGAGTCCGATCTTGCGGTAGCCCTTGGAATGGAAGTAGCGCACCAGCGTACGGGTTTCGTCGTGATACGAGGCACGGATGTTGAAGACAAACTGGCTGTAAGGTGGAAGGCGCTGGGGATCGGCGCCGCTCAGGGGCGCCACATTCGCGATATGATCGCTCTGGTAGTACCTCAACAATGGCAGAGTGCGAGTCAGCGTGGGGGTGCCGACGTAGTCGAAGAGAAAGAAGACCTTGTCATTTTCAATTAAGTCATTTGTATTCTTGACGGCTGGGTCAGGTTCGTACTTATCGTCTTTCACCAGAATCGATATCTTGCGACCGTGTATTCCGCCGCTGCTGTTCACCAGGTCGAAGTAGGACTGCGATCCAAGCACCAGTTTGTGGCCCAACTCACTGGATGGACCGGATTGAACATTGGACACACCGATGATGATTGGCGGTAGATTCGCCGACTGAACGGTGTCCCCTCCCTTTGCCTTGATTGAAGAAGACAATATCAATGCACAGGTAACAACCACCGCTACACCGCGGATGAAGCTCAGTCCTTTGGCGTCTGCCGGCGCTTCTCGGTTTCTTCGATACCTCAAATTGCCGACGCGCATGGAACCTCAAAATCTGGCGGGATTCGTGCAGCCGCGCCGATGGTGGTACCAATCGCAGAGGCCACCCGCCACCATTTAGAAAAGCAGGACGCCTGAAGTCCGTAGGCAAAGAGTCACTGCAATGAGAGCTGCCTTACGCCTCAGAAGCGTGCCGTAAAAGGTCACTGGCACGGCGACAAGGTAAGCGCTCCTTCTCCTGCGTCAGGCCCAGACGACTACGCAGTTCACGGATCGAATGGACCATTTCAAGGTCCTTGCTCAACGAGTCTCCGGTGTATCGCCAATCAATGCTTAGGACGGTCATAGGCTATATCCGGTGATCTAATGCTCTCAGACGAGGCGCAGCCGGATGAATAGGAGGTACCAGTGCGGTTACTCTGCCGAGTCCCGAAAGAGGTCGTGTTCACTGGTTTGAAAATGGAGGTTTAGGGATCCTAAGAGTACTGGAGGAGTATGTGGTGGGCGAGGCGGGGCTTGAACCCACAACCCCCGGCTTAGAAGGCCGGTGCTCTATCCAATTGAGCTACTCGCCCGTTTCCGCCATTGTATCGTTATCGGGCGGCGTGTCGAGCCTACATCAGGCTGAGCATCCATGATCACCGCCAGGGCGAGATCGAGCGCTTCGGCCCATCTCTTGTCCGGCGCCGTGCGCGGTCGCGCCGCAGCCTTCGACGAACCAGGTCACTGCAAAACCCGGCACACCTTCGACCTCAGCACGGCGCAGCACAAGCTCTACCCGGGCCGCGCTCGCCGGGATGGCGCGAAGCCTCTCCGTCACCGCGCGGATCCATCGCTCCTGGCGTTCGAAGCAAGACAGGAACGCGACATCGCGCGCCAGCAGGTCAACGTACGAGCCGGCGCCAAAGGCTGTGTCGCCGGGCTCGGCGTCCATTTCGTAAGCATCGAAGGGCTCAGCACCCTCATTCCGCGCTGCTGGTCCAGGCATCGCACTTTGCTGTCCAGAGCGGCGACTCGCGCCGTTCAGCAGCAGCAGCGCGGATCGCAGCGCCGGCCTCGACCCCGCTTCTTCAATTTCGTCGATCAGGTGCCCACCCAGGCGCAGATCGACGAATCTGCACTTGCGGAGTCGTCGCCGACGCGGCCCAGGGAACAGTGATCACCGGGTCGTCGGCCGCCAGCGCAACGGACCAGTCGGCTTCCATCAGGGCTTGGTGACCGAGAGCAGAAAGTCCAGCAGCATCTTCTCCGCCCAGTAGCCGTCATACCCGGCCGCCGGCGCCAGGAAGGCGCAATGGCCGCCATGCGCGGTCTCGACCAGCCGCACCCGGGGATTGGCCAACAAAGCGGCGCGCGTCGCCGGCAACATCCTGATAAAAGGATCGTCAAGCGCATGCAGAACCAGCGTGGGCACGGCTAATTTGCGACGCTACCCGGGAACTGGACGCGCGGTAATAATAGTCATCCGCGCCGGTAAAGCCGGAGTAGCGGGCAGTGATCCTGTCGTCAAACTGGCGCAAGGTCGCAATCCTCTCCAGACCCTCGGTCGAATAGATCTCTGGAAACAGCTCCGCCTTGCGCCGAAAGCGCCGCCGCAGACCGAGCAGAAACTTCCACTCGTAGACCCGGTTCGAGAGGTTGTGCAGCGCATCGGCCGAGACGGCCAGGTCCATTGCCGGCGAAACACCGACCACGGCTTTCAGGTAAGTCCGGCGCGTTTTCGCCCATCTCACCGGCCAGCTTCAAAACCAGGTTGCCGCCCATGGAATAGCCCACCAGCGCAAAGGCGCGCGAGGCCTTTCTCGCTGGCGAGCGTCTGCATGACAGCTGCAACATCGGCCGAAAGTCCGGAATGATACAGTGTCGGCGACAGATCCTCGGTGCCCCCGCAGTTACGCATATTCATGCGGATGACATTGCACCCCGCGGCCCACGCCCGCGCCGAGTTGCCCAGCACATGTTGCGAGCGGGAGGATCCTTCGAGGCCATGCAGCAGCAGCACGGTAAGGCACTGGCTGGCGTTCGCCTGCCAATGGCAATGGCAAAGCACATAGCTTGCGCCGCGGCGCACGGACTTCGGCCCTGGCTTGCTGCAACCGCTCGGCCGCCGCGGTCGAGCCGGAGCCCTGCTTTCCGCGGACGGGCCTTCGCCTGGGTCGACTTCAATAATGTGCGCCTCCGCCTCAGGCAACACATATTGCCGCGGCTTGAAGTTGCCCACCAATGTTTGCAGGTGGCCGTTGCGCAGAAACCGTCGCGGGAAAAAACTCTTCTACCTCGCGGCGAGGCTGCTTGCGGTTTCGGCCAAAAGGTCAGCTCGTTTCGCTCACCGCGCCCTCAACCTGGTAAGCAGGGCAGCGGCCTGCAACGCGCCTTTGGGGGAGTCCTCGTGCTTGATGTACGCGAAAACATCTCCCTGCGTGGCCTTTGCGGTCAGCTGCTCTTCGATCTGCTGCAGGTCAGCGGCCCCGTAGTCGCTTTTGCGCAGCCGGTAGCAGCAGAACGGGGCGGTGACCACATCGGGCGTCTGCGAGCTCGTCGCTCTCGGCCACACAGAGCGCGGCTTGATGTTGCCGGAGCAGGTCGAAGACCTCGCTCGCGAACCACGATGCATGGCGAAATTCAAAGGCGACGCGCAGCGTGCCCGTGCCCTCCGGCGCGGCCTCTTTGAGGAAGCCCGCAAGCCTGTCCAGGTCTGCTTTGAGGTTTGGCGGCAACTGAAACAGAACCACGCCCATGCGCCCGGCGCGGATGACCGGCAACAGGGCTGAGTAAAAGGCAGAGAGCGCGTCGCTCGACTCCTTCAGCCGCTTGATATGCGTAATGCGCTGCGGAGCTTTGAAGGAGAAGCGAAAGTCCGTCCCGGTCTGCGCCAACCATCCATCGATGGTGGCGGTCGAGGGCAGATGGCGGAAGGTGTAGTTCACCTCGACCGAGTTAAGCTGGGTCGCGTAGTGCTGCAGCATTTTCTTGGCCGACGTTTTAGGCGGATAAAATTCCGGCTTCCAGGTGGGATAAGCCCAGCCGGAGCAGCCGAGCCAGACACGGTGCACCGAGTGGGAGTGGAAGAAGATGGTCGGGCGTTCACGTCGGCGTCTTCCCCTGGCACTTAACGAGTATTTTAGCCGAAGGCAATGAACAGCGCCATTATGACCGCGAAGATGGACCCCCGGACTGTGCGTCACGAATGTAGTGCGTCACACATATGCACGCCACGAACCCCCTTAAGGAAAGGCCGAGCCACGGAGGATGAAACGGACTCATCGTCCTGGACTACTCTCATCCAGAGCTGTCTAAATCTCAGCCTTTGCTTTCATTGGACAAACCACCATTGCGGCCAAGATTGCGAAAAGCAGGTGGTCGCCAGATCTTTTCCGCTGGTTGTTCTGTGAACCAGGCGATCGCTGCCGGTGACTGCTTGAAGGGTAGGGGCTTCAGCCCGTACATCATCAGACCATCGGAGATATTGGCTTTAGCCACTGAGGGAGCTGCTCTTGCCACCCATGACAACAAATCTCAATGGGAGCGCCACTCTCTCCTTTGTCATCCCGAGCAATCGGCTTGCCTGTGGCAAGTTAAGGATGAAATGAACGCTGCCGCCCTTGGGATCTTTCCCAGCCACGAATCGATGGGTGCCCCACATCTCGCTCGTTTTTCGCGAGATGTGGGATACCACGAACCTTGACAGTCCATTCGCCCCGGGGGCAGCAGACTTGACGGTGAGCGGTTTGTCATCCCGACCGGAGCGAAGCGTAGTGGAGGGATCTGCGGTTCCCTCAATGAGCCTTCCTCTACCGGTTTGAGGGCCAAGAATCAGGGCCAATGCACGCTGAGGGAGTAGATCTCCTGGGTGCCGATGTCGCGGGTGAAAATCGGAGAGCCATCTGGTGCGATGCCGATATCAGTACACATACCGTTCTCCACCGCCCTTCGAAAGTCCTTTAGGCTGGCGATGGTTTCTATCTGGTTGTCCGCGAATCGCAACCGCCGAGCCTCTGATTCCGCACCTCCAGTCGTAAAGTAGAGGTACTTGTAATCTGTCGAGACCCTCCAATTCACGAAGTTGCCGGCGATGAGCTCCGCCCATTTCTGGGTTTTGAAATCGAACGTGAGGAACTTGGTGGTGTTCTGGTCAGTAGCTACAAGTTTGTCCTGGGTCACCCACCAACCGCCGAGGATACCGTGGGAAGAAGGAATAGTGGTTATCTTTCGGGTGAATACGTCGGCAATATGCAACCAGCCATCTGGGATCGACCAGAGATAGAGCAGAAGTTTTCCGTTAGGGGACCATAGTGCATCCCCACCGCGATCAACAATTTTCTGCGGTTGGCCGCCATCCATGGTGACTACGAATACTTCCATGTTGCGGGTGTGGAATGCAACTTTCGTTCCGTCCGGCGAAATAACCGGAAACTCCGCCTCCATCGGAGGGTAAGTTAGCTGCATGCGCTCGGTTCCATCACTGCGGCTGCGCCACAAGGCGTGGTCAGGATAGGAATTGTATGCGACCCATTTCCCATCTTTCGAAAAGGAAATGTCAATTGCCGAGATCCCAGGGAGAAACGGCAGAAATTGATGCGACTTAATATCCAGGCGAACCAGCTCGCCACGCTGTTTTGCAGCGATCGCGAAGATACGCTTCCCATCGCGGCTCGGGAGTGCCGCCGAGTAGGACAGCGGTCCCATGGTGAGTCGCGTTCGCTCTGCGGAGCGATGAAAAGGTCCCGTGGGCAACCGAAGGGCCCAGATATCCTGCCTCCCCCCGACCTCCGACAGGTACACGAGGTACCTCCCATCAGGAGCCCAATGGAAGCAGCACTCATTTTGACTCGCCTTGGAAATCTCCCTGAGATCCGACCCGTCCGCCGCGGACTCCAGCAGTCTGACGTCCCCCAGACCACTGTTAGTCGGATACTCCATCATGAGAATTCTCCGGCCGTCCGGTGATATTTCGACATTAGCCACATGACCGGGAAGGGAGAGTAGTTTGCGCGGGTTCGAGCCATCCTGTTCGGCAACGAACAAGTCCTTTCCGGTCGTCTCTTTTCCCGTCGCGTACACGATGCGGCCATCCGGGAATATATCTGCAGTCTGCACTTCAAGGCTGCCAAGACGCCGTGGCCCTCCCGCCGGGAGCGGAATCGACCATAAGGGATCTCCCGCATCGTACAAGTGGCCGATCGACACCAGCAGAGAGGAACCCTCCGTTGATACTCTCTGGATGAGCGGATTTTCAAGCCGGGTATCAATCGGTGCCGTCGGTCCACCCGTGACGGAGACCTGTGCGACTCTATTGACCCCGGGTGGCCCTTCGTTGAAATAGACCCGTAATCCATCGCTTTCTAATCTGCCGTTCTTTGGCTCACCATCGTCGGAGAGTTGCAACACACCGTCGACCACGGGAATTGCGGACGGACGCCACCATAACCACAGTGCAATCGCTACGAGGGTGATGACCGCAGCGGCGCTCCCAGCAGCAACAAGAACCATATCTCGCATGCGGCGTGGAGAGCCGGTCGAACTATTCGTACTGTCCGGCGCACGCGGATTGCGCGGAAGGTCTTCCAATACCTCAACAGGGCAGAGAAACCGATAGCCTACTGTCTGCACGGTGGCGATGTACCGCGGCTCGCGCGGGTCGTCTCCCATCTGGCGCCGTAGCACGGCGATGCTCCGCGTAAGCGAGTTATCTGAAACCGAGCAATCATTCCAGACTGCGTTCAGAATCTCCTCTTTGCTCACCAGCCTGCCGGGGTTTTTCAGCAGCAAGAGCAGCACACGAAATGCCGTCGGCTCGACCGGCCGAGCTTGGCCCGCCATGACCAGCTGGAACTCGCGTTCCCGGACCTCGAACTCGCCAAATCTGAAAACAAAGAACTTGCACTCGGTCACAACTCGGTCACTCGGTTTCGCAAAACCATCAGAGCACCGTCACGACGGTGTGAAGCCACTGAGCGACGTTGTCTCCAGCCCAATTCGGCTGAGGTGACACATGTCTCTTTTTCATTCGCTGGCTTCCCTGAGTCTCGCCGCCATCGGCGTCGCCCTCCCGGTACTTCAGGCCGAACCGCGCTGTCCGGGAAGTGTCGAAAGTCTACACCTGCGGCTAGTCCAGGGGGGCGAAATAGTTTTGCCCGTGAGCATCAACCATACCGGCCCTTACGACTTTTTGGTGGATACAGGTACGCAGCGTACGCTGGTCGATCCTGCGCTCGCCGTTGAGCTTCGCCTGCAGACGCAGGGCTCGACTCAGCTCCTTGGAGTCCATTCCGGTTCGCGGGCTCGATTGGCGAAAGTGGACCTACTGCAGGCTGGCTTGCACACGGTAGCCGACCATGAAGTCGTGGTGCATGACCTGGATCGAATGCAGGTACCCCACCTCCACATTCGCGGACTTCTTGGCGGGGATTTTCTGAGTCACTTCGACGTCTTGATTGACTATTCCCGCCGGCTGCTTTGCCTCGACGACGCGGCGTCGCTGCGTGCCATCGTAAAAGGCGAACATATTGCACTGGTAACCGTGGCTCAAGCCGGCGACGAGATACCGTTGACCGCGCTGCTGGTTGTCTCGGTCCATCTGTCCGGCGTTGGGGGGCACCAATTCCTTCTCCTCCTTGATTCCGGTACGAATACCCCCTATCTTTATAACCCCGCGAAATACTGGCCTTCTGGCTTGCTTGAGAGTGAATCTGCGACTGGCTATGATGTCAGTCGAGCGCCATGGTCGATGTCGATCTTGCCACCCCAGGCAATCGAGATTGGTCAGCTCAAATTGGCGGACGTGCGATTCGTGAGCCCAGCACAGATCGGGGGATATGCTCCTACATCTAAGGTGGACGGGCTGCTGTCGACCACGCTCTTCGAGCGGGTTTTCATCAGCTACGTCGGTCGCTTTGTCATCCTTGAGCCGAGGTAGAGGTAGGCACTTTATCTGAGAAGCGATCGGCAAAGCCCGAATCCTGCCACTTCAATCTCCTCACTGCGTGAACGACCGTGTCTGCACAGAAAAGCGAGGCACATCTTCCATTTGGCTTCCCATCCGTTTCCGAGGGCGTCGGCCTGGCTGCTCAGGTTGCGAAGGCGAATTCTGCGGAGTATGCTCGTGACCAATCATGGGCCCGGGGCGCAGTGTGGCGTCACGAGTGTCAAACATCCACATGCTCTGTTCGCGCTTGCTCAGGCACACTCCTGTCACTGCGGCTCGGGCCTTCGTTTAAGAAGGAGGAAGCATGGCTACATCTGTGTCTAGCTCACCCACTCAAACACGAGCAATCGATCCCGACAAACTGAACGCTTTGCTAGGACAAGCGGTGCATGACATGGGCGCGGCCTTGCATGCGCCTCTCATTGTCATCGGAGACAAGCTGGGGCTTTATCGCGCCATGGGAGACGGCGTCCCAGTAACCCCGGCGGAACTGGCAAGTCGCACCGGCACAGCAGAGCGTTATATACGCGAGTGGCTGAACGCCAACGCGGCCAGTAAATTTGTGGAGTATGACGCTTCCAGCGGCAAGTACTTCATGACTCCGGAACAGGCCCTGGCCTTGGCGCAGGACGATACCCCGGTCCACCTTCCAGGCTTCTATCACATGCTGGCCTCACTGATGAAAGATGAGGAGAAGATCACCGAGATCTACCGCACGGGCAAAGGCATGGGTTGGCATGAGCATGAGAAGGGCTTGTTCGAAGGGTGCGAACGATTTTTTCGGCCAACATATCTTGCGAACTTAGTTTCTAGCTGGATTCCGGCTCTTGAGGGCGTGGAGCCAAAGCTTGGAGCGGGTGCGCGGGTGGCGGACATTGGCTGCGGACATGGCGCATCGACGATTCTGATGGCGAAGGCATACCCCCGGTCGCGGTTCGTTGGCTTCGACTACCATGCGCCGTCGATTGAAGCCGCCCGCGAGAAGGCTAAGGCGGCTGGGCTCAGCGACCGGGTAAACTTCGAGGTAGCGCAGTCAAAGGCGTTTCCCGGCAAAGATTACGATTTGGTGGCGTTCTTCGACTGCCTCCACGACATGGGTGACCCGGCGGGCGCGGCGCGGCACGTGCGCGAATCCCTGGCGGTTGGAGGCACGTGGATGATCGTCGAGCCGTTTGCGCACGATGAGACCTCCGCGAACCTGAATCCCATTGGGCGCATCATGTATTCGGCGTCGGCTACGGTATGCGTGCCGTGTTCACTCTCGCAGGAAGTCGGGCTGGGCCTGGGTGCACAGGCCGGTCCCGCGAAAATCGAGAAGGTGGCTCGCAGCGGAGGATTCTCGCACTTCCGCAAGGCGGCCGAGACTCCGTTCAACATGGTGTTCGAAGCGCGTGTCTTGGAGTCGACCTATACATAATTCGTGACCAGAGAGCGCCGGGATAAACCGGCACATTGTAGGGGATGAGAGAGCCCTACGGAAAAGGAGAAGCGACTTCATTCCGGCCTCGAGTCTTGCCTGTGACTCTGCGAGGAGCCATAGCGAAGCGTAGACAGAGGTACTGGCGGGCGGGAGGATTGAGCTCCGAAAATTTGCACCCGAGTGCCGACCCTTTTCTGGTCGTGGAAGGCAATACCGGCAAGCCGCGTTATTCGCGAGTGGCTCGCTGGGCTCGGCGTAGTCGAAGACTCCAGGCACGTCAGGAAACAATGTGCACGAGAACCGGGAGACCTCCAGAACGTCTGCGTAAGCAGACCGGTCCGGGAAGGTGAAATATCCGTCATCCGGACATGTACGTTTTGGAGGGGTCGGACTGCGCCATAGTACTGATGAAGCTACCGAACAAAGAGGCGAAGGCTTCCGCGGAGGCGGCGGAGGGAAGGGCGCAGACCAAGGAGAACGACGTCCATCTCAACACGGAACCGACACAGAGCGGAGGATCCGTGTCCCAGGGGTTAGACGGCGTGCGCCGCACGGCGCAGGTAAGGAAGCAGGAACGGTTCACCGCTTTACTGCATCATCTTACGATCGACCTACTACGGGAAAGCTATTACGCGCTTAAGCGGAAAGCAGCACCGGGAGTGGATGGGGTAGGTTGGCAGCAGTATGAGCAAGGCCTGGAGGAGCGGTTAGTTGATCTCCATGGCCGGGTGCATCGTGGAGCGTATCGTGCGCAGCCTTCACGGAGAGTCTATATACCGAAAGCCGATGGCCGGCAACGACCGTTGGGCATTGCGGCGCTGGAAGACAAGATCGTCCAACACGCGGTGGTCACCATCCTCAATCAGATCTATGAGGTGGACTTTCAGGGCTTTTCGTATGGGTTTCGCCCCGGGCGCAGTCCACACCAGGCGCTGGACGCGCTGAATGTGGGCATCCAACGAAAGCGCGTGAACTGGATACTCGATGCGGACATCCGTGGATTCTTCGATAACATGAGCCACGAGTGGACCATGAAGTTTATGGAGCACCGAGTAGCCGACAACCGCATTCTTCGGCTGATCCGGAAATGGCTGAAAGCTGGAGTATCGGAGGACGGCAAGTGGTCTGAGACGAAGGCAGGTACTCCGCAGGGAGCGGTGATCTCACCGCTGCTAGCGAACGTGTATCTGCACTATGTCTTTGATCTGTGGATCGAGGTATGGCGCAAGAAAGTGGCGAGCGGCGATGTGGTTGTCGTCCGTTACGCGGACGATCTGGTGGTTGGTTTCGAGCACCGCGAGAATGCGGAGCGGTTCCTGAGAGAGTTTCGGGAACGGCTGGCGACCTTCGGTCTGGAACTCCATCCGGAGAAGACGCGGCTGATCGAATTCGGTCGGTTCGCTCAGGCCAATCGGCAGCAGCGTGGGGAAGCCAAGGCCGAAACCTTCACGTTTCTGGGGTTCACGCACTACTGTGCGACGAACTCCAAAGGTCATTTCGTTATTCGGCGCAAGACCATGGTTTAGCGGATGCGCGCGACGCTCCACGCCTTGAAGGCGCAGCTTCGCGAGCGCCTGCATGAACCGGTCAATGTCGTTGGACAATGGCTGAAGCGTGTCGTCGAAGGCTACTACCGCTACCATGCTGTGCCCGAGAACCTGTGGGCGTTACGGCGTTTCCGCGATCGGCTCAGTATTCTGTGGCGTGCCATGCTTGGTCGCCGCAGTCAGCGGAGCCGCCCGCGATGGACTCGCATTCGCCCGACCTTCGAACGCTGGATCCCTCGTGCCACCGTCCTGCATCCTTATCCTAGTGAACGTTTCGACGTACTCATCCAAGGTAGGAGCCGTGTGCGGTAATCCCGCTTGCACGGATCTGTGCGGGGGGCGGCCAGCAATGGTCGTCCCTACCGCGACCGGGACTGACACTTTGCAAATTAGAGAGGCAAGGATAAGCCATTTTCCGGCGAAAGGGCCAGTTCCGTCTGGTCACGAATTACCTAGTCATGATCACCTGCCCGGGTAACTAGCTAGAGCGTGCCGGCCCTTTTATTCATATCTTTTGGGCAACTTAGCTCGGCGGCCCGCCAAGTGTACAGCATTTCCAGTAAATCGGCTCGGAGGGGCCTGGCCGTCGCTTTGCCAATCCACTGCTCTACAACTGGCTCTCCGCCTTTAGTCAGGCAGCCTACCCCGCGCTTGCGAATGCTCTGCCGAATATCGCTCTCGCCTCCGCGAGCGCCACACAGATGGAACTCCGGCGGCAAACCGGCGGCTTCCTCTTGCTCTCTGCCAAAGAGGTCCTACCCGGCGTGCTCGTGTTTCGGCTCCGCGACCAGACCCCGTTGGCGACCGAGGTCCTCGGCACCCTCCAGGTACGTCCGAACTCCAACCCCCCACCATCGAAAGCTTCAGCCTCCGCGCCGTTCCCTCACCCCGAGAGGCCCCCACCACCCGGGCCGCTCCACTCTCGCAGCGATGAGCCGGGCAATTGCCCCCAACGCCGACAGGAACCGGCAACAGCAAATGGAACCGCCGCCTCAGTACGTGCGTACAACCGATATAAGCCCCGGGAACCCGAGCAAAATACACGACGATGCGTAACGAGGGGAGAGCATGAAAGCCGATATACGACTCGCTTTACGGCAGTTGCGAAAAGCGCCTGGATTCGCCTTGACCGCCGTGCTCACACTGGCACTCGCCATTGGCGCCAATGCAATCGTGTTCAGCGTACTGAATGCGTTGATCCTGCGACCGCTCAACGTGCCGCACCCTGAGACGCTGTTCATGCTGGAACGCGCCTACGGGTCAGATACATCTCCTTCGGAGTCGTATCCGGATTACCGCGACCTGCGTGACAGGAACCGCAGCTTCGACTCACTGGTGCTATACAACATCATGGGCGGCGTTGGGCTCGATACCGGCCACGGAAATCCCTCCGTAGTCTGGCCCTATACCGTAAGCGGCAATTACTTCGATGCCCTGGGCGTTCAGCCCTATCTCGGCCGATTTATCCATGCTTCCGAAGAACATGGGCCGAACAGCGTGCCCGAGATCGTTCTGAGCTATGCGCTCTGGCACAGCCACTTTCATGGTGATCCTGCTGCAGTGGGCCGGACGGTGCAGATCAACAAGCATCCCTTCACGATCATCGGCGTTGCCCGGCCGGACTTCCGCGGCACCGAACTTTTTTTCGCGCCCGATCTGTGGGCTCCCATCGTCAATTCACCGCAACTAACT
This sequence comes from uncultured Acidobacteriaceae bacterium, assembly GCA_963757515.1. Classification (GTDB taxonomy): domain Bacteria; phylum Acidobacteriota; class Terriglobia; order Terriglobales; family Acidobacteriaceae; genus PALSA-350. The sequence continues at coordinate 151,360 of CAVWRV010000007.1, forward strand.
GATTTTAGTTTTCTCGAGGAGCGTGGCAACCATACCGCCTGGGCAGTGGGACACCTCAAGCCCGGAGTCACACCAGCCGCCGCTACTGCGGACTTGAACACCATTGCAAATTCGCTGGCGAAAACCTATCCCAAATCCGATGATGGCCTGAAATTTTCCTTGTCCCGCCCGGGCCTCGCCGGAAATACCCTGGGTCGGCCCACGCGCGCGTTTATGTTCGGACTCATGCTGCTCGCAGGTCTAATTCTGCTTGCCGCATGCGCTAATCTTGGTAGCCTGTTCGCCGCGCGGGCGGCGGATCGCGCGCGCGAAATCGCAGTCCGCATGGCTCTCGGATCGCGCCGCCAGCTTATCCTTCGCCAGCTGCTCACGGAAGCCGTTTTGGTTTCTCTGGCTGGAGGTGTTTTGGGCATGGCGGGAGCCGTGGCCATTCTGCGTACCCTCAGCACATGGCGGCCGATTCCGGATATCCCGATCAATGTGCCGGTCAATCCGGACGTGAACACCTACGCTCTGGCCTTGCTGCTGGCTGTCTTCAGTGGGCTGTTCTTCGGCCTGGTCCCGGTCCGCCAGATTCTCCGCTCCGATCCCTGGCAGGTCATTCGCTCCGGCAGCACAAGCGCCGGCAGCGCACGCCGCTTTACACTGCGCGACGTTCTGCTGGGTTTGCAAATCGCCATTTGCTCCGTTTTAGTCACCGCTTCGCTCGTCGCCGTGCGCGGCCTGGCTCGTTCGCTACAAAACAACTACGGTATTCAGCCTAAGAACGTGATGCTGCGTAAAGACCGATCTGAAGATGGCTGGATATGATGCCGACAAGCGCGTACCGATGCAGAAGCGCATGCTCGATGCTGCCGCAGCGATCCCCGGTGTCACCGCCGTGGGATATGCCGATCGGCTTCCGCTCAGTATCGGCGGAGGGGATTCCGACGTATTCACTGACACCACCAGCCGATTTCCGTCCTACCAACGCTGCAGCCGATGCCCAGAATTTCCAGGTCTCGCCCGACTATTTCCGTGCTGCTGGAACGGCACTTCTGGCTGGCCGTTCCTTCACCATGCACGATGAAGAAAAGGCTCCCGTGGTGGCCGTCGTGAATCGCGAATTTGCGCGCAAGGTCTTCGGGTCCGCCGATAATGCAGTAGGTAAGCATTTCAAGTTCTGGGGCGGCAGCAAGCGGGCGGAAGTGATAGGCGTGGTGGAAGACGGTAAATACCAGACCCTTACCGAAGACCCCAAGCCCGCCATGTTCTTTTCCTTCCTCCAGCACGCTTCCAGCCAGACCTGGCTCATTGTTCGATCGGAACGTGACCCGCAAGGGATCGCCGCAGCATTGCAACGCTCGATGCGCAGCCTGGATCCGGCGCTGCCACTCGAAATCAGAACCTGGAACAGCGAGTTGGATTCCGCCCTCTTCGCCGCTCGCGTAGCCACCGTTTCTCTCGGCGTGCTGGGCGTGCTGGGCGCGATGCTTGCCATTACCGGCATCTTCGGCATGGCCGCCTATACCGTCAGCAAACGTCTCCGTGAACTCGGTATCCGCATAGCCCTTGGAGCCGATCAACGCAAGGTGCTCGGCGCGGCGCTCGGACGTACTTTCCGGCTGCTCGCCATTGGATCGATCGCCGGCATGATCCTCGGTGTACTGGCGACCCGTGTCCTTTCGTCTATCGTGTATCAGGCCACGCCAAAAGACCCGGTCATCCTCGGCGGCGTCATTCTTACTATGCTCTGCGTAGGCGTCGTCGCTGCCTTGGTTCCCGCTCGACGTGCCCTCGCCGTTGATCCGATGATTCTGCTCCGCGAGGAATGAATGGAAGCAAACACTTCGCGGAGGAGTTTCGGGTCTAATGCGTCGACATGATGTGTGCTGCAGAAGCACGCAAGGAGTAGGGAAGACTGCGGGCTGGTCTGAATTCGCGCGACCGTAGTTTAGTCGAAGAAGTCGCGATCCTCTTCCGCGAGGTGGTCGCACTAGTGGACTGTAACCGCTGATTCACTAGGACTGCAGATCTCTCCACTACGCCCCCCACCTGTCCCGGAGAGATCTGCGGTTCTTCCGAATCAGCGGTTACAGTCCACTAGTGTGCGGTTAGATGTCGAAGAGAATCAGCTGCTTAGAGTGGGGGGTAAGATCGGACTGAAGATAGGTTGCTGCAAGGCGCATGAAATCTGGGTTTTCTCGAAGACCGGGCAACGGAATCTGTAGACAAGTGTGAGCGAGGCGTCGAGTTGGAACTCCTTCAGATGATGGCGATGACGAGATAACAGAGTCTAGCCTACGTTCATGCCAAGCAGATCTCTCCACTAAAACTAAGCGCTGTCGAAAAACATTTCCAGGAAAGGTCCGCGGAACTGCAGATCCCTCGGCTTCTGTCCTAATGAACAACCGCTCAGCGTCAAGTCTGCTGCTCCCGGGGCGAATTGACTGTCAAGGTTCGCGGTATCCCACATCTCGCGAAAAACGAGCGAGATGTGGGGCACCCATTGATTTGTGGCAGGGAAAGATCCTAAGGGCGGCAACGTTCATCCCATCCTTGACTTGCCGCAGGCAAGTCAGCTGCTCGGGATGACAAAGGGAGAGCAACGCTTCCACAGAGAGCGGTTGCTGGACCGGAGCGTAGTGGAAAGATCTGCGGTCTCCCTCTTGTCTCCAGGTCGTTCGACCCTCAGGGCATCGAAAAACCGTATCGCCTCTTTCAAATCGTGGACAGCCCGAATCTTCAGAAACCATGCTCAATACTGTACCTGTCGGCACTCCCCAGCAATCGAACCGGACAGTCGTGATCATGTCGACGCATTTCGTACCGCGAAACTCCCCCACGAAACTCCCACGAAACTTCCGATGATGTAGAGCCATCTTCCGTCCGGCTGAGGCCGCGCCACTCGAGTCAAGGGGGCGGGCACCGCCATGCGCTCGTTGGCGTTTTTTGGGGCTGGGATACCCTGCAATTGTCTCTAGGCCATCCAGATGCGATTCGCATATGGCGCGGGCCTTCATTGATACAATTGCGACGACGGATCAGCTTTGTCATTATCACTGAGGAAGCGGCTCCCGAGGGCGATGGCAAAGACCAAGTAGGCGCCCAGAAGCATCAACCAAAACGCTGGCCAGCTTCGCTTCCGCGCCCAATTGCGCCAGCCAGTCAAAAGAGGACCGACCAACCAGCAAATGAGCGTCAGGATCAGAGGAGCCAACAGCCCGATAAGGATTCTGGTCTCTAGCGTCAAGTCATCGAAAAGCAAAGCAAATCTCTCTGATCGCGGATTCTGAGCCAATAACAAGACTACGCGCGCTCTACTTCGCGAACGACACTTTTGTCGAAGCGGACCCAGACGTCCCAATCTCTAGTTCTCGCAGTTCTTTGAGTGCTTCCGCGTCTGTGATCGTTGCGAGCGCCCGGTCCTCGTCGCGTCTCGAATCCACTTGCAAGCAAAGAGGGTAGTCCGCGTGAGAGAGAATTATGGTCCGTCGCAGATCTTTGAAGATGGGGAGTAATAGCTGCAGGGCTCTCACCAGATCCTGGTTGGGTCTTGCCAGTGAGTCCATATCAAAACCTCCGTTGATTCTGCTCGGCTGGCGGAAAAACCGGGAGGCTGATAACTTCTGATTTTTCCCTTCGAGCCGGCAAGTTAGTCAATTCAACAGCCTGATTCGACAGACGTCAACTGTTATTCGATGGATATATTCTGCTGTGGTTAGAGTGTGTATCTACTGTGGTCTTGTGGTGGTTGCTATGTGAGTTCGAGGCCCCAAAATAAGAACCGGGAAGCGGATTGGCTCCCCGGTTCGGTGGTGAGAATTGTGCCGCTAGTTCCAGGGCGAGTGGCGTGTGAGAGCGGCCTGAATCTCCTCCACTCGGCATTCCGCTCGCACGATTACCTGTTCGTAGAGCATTGCCGCAAAGATGTCGGCGCTGAGTTGATGCAACTCGGGGAGAGGCGCATGGGTTTCCCGCTCTTAGCTGAGGATGCGCGTTCCTTCAGTGCAGCCAGAAGCCCTGCCTGGTAGTGATCTTCGGGGTCTACAAAGCTGCGTGCGGACTCGTAGAGTTGCTCCATTTCGGAAGGATCGACAGACTCGAAGCCCTCCGCCGCAGTCGGCAGAATAGGTAGAACTTGCCAGTCCTGTATCCCTATCAATCAGATCAAAAAGCTTCTGGGCCCGGTCCCGGGCGCAAGACTGCTTATCCCGAGGGACGGCTCGCGGCGCAATATGGCCGGTGAGCGTCGAGCCATCACGCCGCATCACAGTGGCGAATGACTTGTCCTGAATACGAGCGACTTCTAAAACTCTATGAGGCGGCCCTACGGCACTGGGGGCACGTTATCTGGTCGTCAAAAGCAGACGCTTCCGGCATACCAGAGCGCTTGGCTTCGGATGTGAAGCAAAGGGCCTACAACGAGAGGAACGAAGCCCACGAACGGATACGCGCCCACAAACAGAGTTGCGCGGTGTGTAAGTCGAGGCTGCGAGTGGTCCCTAAGCAATGACAGGCCACTAAATCCATAGGGGGCCCAGCAAGCTCGAGTTTTGCGACCATTACGCGCAAGGGCGCACCCGCACGCGCGAGCAGCTCGAATGCTGGCCCGGCCTTAAACCCCAGTCTGGCGCCTTGGTGGGTATCACGCGCGTGAGCGAGTGGAACGCCGTACCCCGAAGTACATTTCACCAATTCCTTAACGCCCGAGGTTTGCCACGCTAGCGAGCAGAAACGGGCTATCCCCGCCTCGGAGCCGGAGCCGGCTTGGCAAACGACTCTTCAGTGTGACCACATTGGCCACACTCATATCGGACCCTGACCGCCGAGACCTGAGGCGTGCCCTCAGTCGGCTTCAGCTGCAACGCAGGAACCGAGGAAGGTGTCGTCGATTCCCTCATGATGGCGTAGCAGGACGGACACTTCTTCATCACATTACCTCAAGTATCTAGGACGCTGATCCAGACGCGAACGTGGCCTTCGATCGGGCGTTTGAATCTAGCCGGGTGCAGCCGCCGGACGAACTGCAACCATGATCGGCAAACCATCTCGCGCTATCGGACCCCGGACAAGCCCGGCGCAAGCACGACGGACCCTTCCTGTGTCACGGACCCGGAAGTGATCAGCGCAGTCTGACCATAAATTCGTGGAGCCGAGTGTTGGCTCCGCTGATCTCTATTACGCCCGTTAAGCAGCTCCACCGCAGGAAGCGTGCCCACATTGGCAGACGACTTCCACTGAGCCTTTTAGAGCCTCACAATGGGGGCTGCAGTACTTTTCCTTGCTAGGCGGGACACAGGTACAGGCCGGATTGCCACATTTCTTTGCGTCACTCATCAAGTTCTCCTTTGTCGAGCCCCCTTTAGCTTTGTCGCGGCATGCAAATGAGGGTCACTCCACAATTTTGGATGCGGAAATGACGAAAGGCGGCGGGGCAGAGTCTCCGGGGCACAGTTTGCAGTTTTCAGTAGGCATTGTTCTTCCTCCTGCAATGGTTAGATGAAAAGCGGCCGCTCGTTCTCGCTTGGCAGTGCTTCATTTTTCATGAAGCGAACTGCCTGGAAAGTCTCGTTTTCAGTAAGTTCCCTCGCCCCGGGCGGGTCTGGTAGGCAAGTTACCGGAAATCCCGTTTCACGGGAAGTTCGTGTCGTTCGGGAACAGGTCGAGTCGCTATAAAATCCTGCCATGAGCTATGACCTCATGGTCTTCGAACCCGAAGCCGCGCCGAAGGACCATTACGGTTTCCTCGAATGGTGCGCCGAACAGACGAAATGGAACGAAGGCCACTCTTACAACGACCCAAGCGTGACCTCTGCACGCCTCCGGGCGTGGTTCTTAGATGTGATCCGACTTTTTCCTCCACTCAACGGAGTTTTTGCCGAAAAGGAGCTTCCAGAGGATGAAGCTACTGCCGCGGATTACAGCATCGGCACGCAGATGATCTACATCGCCTTCGCATGGTCGAAGGCGGACCTGGCTTACCAAACCACCTTGGACCTTGCCGCCAAACACGATCTAGGATTTTTCAACATCAGCTCTCAAGATGAAGAGGTATGGCTTCCGGCTGAAGGGCGGCTCATCCTAGCCCATCAAAGGGGCACTACAAGCTAGCTGAAGAGAGTCACGGGGCTGTTTTCGTAGCGACTGATAATCGTCCTCTGCCTGCAAAGTCGGGTTTTCGGTAAATGCCCGGCAGCCAGGGCATCGGGCCGGGCAAGTTACTCAAAATCCCGTTTTTCGGGAAATCCGACTGGCGGGGACAGACTAGCCTCGGAAAGAAAACCGAGTACCCGCGCCTATGCCCCGAATCTCGATGGACTGCTTCTCTCAAGCAGATCAACGACGATCCCGGGCGCGCCTGCCAAAGCGGTAATAAAGTGCGCATGCCAATGCGCCAAATGAGATGGCAACCACGGTACCCCCAAAGAGCGCCCCTAATCCCGCCATGGCCATGTCCGGATCATGATGAAGCTCGTGCCATTCTGTAATGGACCAGTAGCAGACAATTAGGGTTACGACGAAAGTCGCCCCACCGACCATAAGCGATCTACGAAGTGTGGGCACCGAGCGATCTCTCCTTATTTCAAGATCTATTCTAAAGACGCGCTTGACTGCCAGACTTGGGCGAAGGGCCTGAAAAGTCTCGTTTCGGTAGGTTGGTGGCTGGCACCGCTCAAGTAATGTCGCGACTAGGCATCTCCACGAATGATGCGCTGGGCATATATTTCCCCGCGATTACACCACTTGCAATGGCAGAACGGTGGCTTTCCTTTCGCGGCTGGGGAGTACCGCCAGCCGGTTACCTGTGGCGCAAGATATGTTCGCGTAATTTCTCGTGCGGTAATTTTCCTGGGAATAACGACCTCTAGACCCATCGGGTCGGTGTGTTTGAGGACTGCGCCGAGCGCTTCTGCAGCCGTCATTTCCAACTTCTCTCCATTGTATGCGCCGACCAAGACAGGGTCCTCGTTGGAAATCTTAAATTGAACACATATCAACGCCCTCATTCCCCGCCTCTTCAGCTCTCTGGACCACTGATGAGTCGTTACGAAGTCTGGGACGACAGGGGTCGCATAGACACCCCGAATCCCAGCCCGACGTTTCACCGCCTTGATGCCGTTTCGCAGAATGGCCTGCTCGTCGTTCTTGTCAGCGATGTGAATGAAAGAGACCATGAGTCCTTCTGCACCGGATCAGCGGAATATTTGTAGCTCAGATTGAAGTCGCGAAGACGGCTGTCGCCGATCATTTGGGGCTGCGAACGTGCCACCGTCCATCCGGACGTGTTCTGAAGTGCCTGCAAAGTCACGTTTCCAGTAAGTTCCCCCACCCCTCGTGCTTCCAGGGCGCGCAAGTTTACTCAAAATCCCGTTGTTTCAGGCACTTCGACATGCGAGCTTAGATCGTCAGTCGGGAGCACGAGGTCCCGGATTGTCGACCATGTCCTAGACACCTCCTGAAGAGGGTCCGATAGAACACCAACTCGCATTAGAGCGAGCGAAGAAGTGACTGGATTAGAATACCCATCACTGTTTGCGGGATAAAAAAGAAATATCCAATACCGCGTGGGGCAGGGCGAAGTGTGTCTTGGTATATCCCAGCGTTAAGAAGGTAGGGGTTGGAATCGGAATGAGCTATGGCCGGGGGCGTACTGGTCTGCCGCTCTGGAGCCAACATGGACGGGAAATGGGGAGCGCCCATCATGTATACCCTTGATACCGGTAGCCTGGGCGCGCAACTCGGCTCCACTTCCACCGACTATGTTCTGCTGGTGATCAGTCAACGAAGAGCGGACAAGGTCTTGTCGGGTAAGCTGAAGCTCGGCGCCGGCGCCTCCGCTGTGGCAGGCCCGTCGGGAGCGAACGCTGCAGCATTTAACGATCCAAATGTGGACATCTTGTCGTATTCGGAGTCGAAGGGGCTGTTCGCAGGCGCTTCGTTAGGTACCGCCTCCATGGCATCCGACGACGACGCCAACAAGGATCTTTATGGCAAGGACATCGATGCCGCTCAGATGGTGCGAGATGGCCAAACGCCAATACCTCCTGCCGCGCAGCCGTTGATCAACGTGCTGCAGAAGGTGTCGGCGAAGGGCACGTAAGATCCCAACAGCCTACCGCAGGCGTAATCACGCTTGACCTGACTGTCCGCTCGACTGCGAAAAGTAGTGTGGTCGAGTGCCGGGCAACCTGGATGTGATTCCGCGAGTGCCTGCAAAGTCGGGCGCTAAGTTCCTCAGCCCGGCGGGGCGTCTGGCTCGATGCCCAGCTTGTCATTGACAGCATGCACGATCCGCTGCCGGGAGCCAAGGTACCGCTCCGTGGTCTCCACAGAGCGATGCCCCAGCAGGAACTGGATCTGCTCAAGCTCACCACCGACTGCATGGCAGAGCCTTGCACAGGTGCGGCGAAGGTCATGGGGAGCCACCTTGTCGATGGCGGCCTTCCTGGCGCACTGGCGCACGACCCACCAGACGACCTTTTCGCTGATACCTGAACCCCAAACAGTGCCGCTATGGGTGACGCAGCGGAAGATCAGACCGTCTTCAATCCGCGCAACCGCAAGCCATTCATCCACGGCGGCCTTTACCCAGGCGGGTACCGGCACCGTGCGCACATGACCGCCCTTCCCGAACAGATCAATGATGGCCCAGTGGTCGTCTCGCTGTTGAAGGTGCGCCAGCTTCAGACCGATCAGCTCGGCACGCCTCAGGCCGCAGCCCAGCAGGAGGGCCAGGATGGCATGGTCTCTTTTGCCCTTCGTGAGACGTCTATCGGGGGCTTCAAGAAGCCTGCGCCCTTGAGCGCAGGTGAGCCAATTGCCGAGCCGGGTACCGAGCTTCTTAGCGCCCTTTACCCGCCTGATGCTTGCTGCAAGGTCAGGACTGAGCAAGCCATTGTCGGAAGCCTCGTAGGCCAGTCGGCGCACAGCCGCCAGCCTCAGGTTGATGGTCGCAGGGGCAAGCCGCCTGGCCTCCAGCTCATAGCGGTACCGGAGAACGACGGTGCGACCGAACGCCAGTCTAGGTTCGGAGCAGTACCAGGCGATGAAGTCATTGATGGCGAAGGCATAGGTCCGTTTCGAGGCGACCGAGCCGAGGCTTTGCAAAACTGACGTCTTAGAGTGGTCAAGATCGGGCAGGCGCAGCACGTTATTGGCTGAGCCGCGCTTGACTCCAGTTTTCTTTGGCATGGGAGCGGTCTCCCTGAACCGCCCCGCCATGATCGACTGGCCGGAATCGGCAACAGGTATCCGCGCCCGGAAGTTACCGCAAATCCCGTTTCCTGGGAACTATCGGAAGCCACTTGTCCGGAAAGCCGATGCGGACAATGGTGAGAACGGCGTTTGAACTAAGTCGCCGGCGCGACGGACGCTGCGGCGGAGGCCTCCGAGTAGTTTTGTCGCCGGTGTAAGGCTTGAGTCACAGGAGGTGTACTGTGACCCATCTTCGACAGTTGATGCTGGACGAACTCCAGCGTCGGAACTATTCACCGAGCACTGTTCGTTGCTACATCCACGCGGTGGAGGACTTTTCGAAGTACTTCCACCGCTCGCCTGAGCGCCTTGGTCCAAGCCATATTCGCGAGTACCAAGTGCATCTGTTTCGCGACCGGAAGTTGTCGCCTGGTACTATTCAGAGCCGTTGTGCGGCTCTGCGGTTTCTTTTCGTCAAGACCCTTAGACGACCCTATCTGCTCGATGAGATTCCTTTTCCCAAGCGTCCCCGGAAGCTGCCAACTGTACTCAGCCCGGAAGAGGTCGCCCGGCTGATTGATTCGGCTCGTAACCTGATGCATCGCACCATGCTGATGACGCTGTATGCGACAGGACTGCGAAGAGCCGAGTTGTGTCATCTGAAGGTTACCGACATCGACAGCGAGCGCATGGTCATTCATGTCCATCAGGGCAAGGGCAGCCGCGATCGCGATGTTCTGCTGACCCCCAAGCTTTTGGACACTCTGCGAGAGTACTGGCGCTGGATGAAGCCCAAGACCTACCTGTTTCCAGGTATGGTGAACAACTGGCGGGCCGATGTGCCCATTACCGAAAAGATTGTGTGGGCGGCTATGGCTGAGGCAGCCCAGCAGGCTGGCATCAAGAAGCACGTATCTCCCCACACGCTAAGACACAGTTTCGCCACTCATATGCTGGAAGCCGGCGCCGATCTGCGCACCATCCAGGTGCTTCTCGGCCACTCCAAGCTCGAACACTCAACCGTTTATCTGCACCTGTCCCGGCGCCACCTGCAGGCGATTCCCAGCCCGCTCGAGGCGATCGAAGTGTCACGGCCGGACGAAGCAAAACGCTCCAGGAGACGGATGAAGCGATGAACCGGCCCACCCTCGAGGTGGCCGACATCGTTCGTAGAACGGGCAACAGTTTCTGGCAACAGCAGCAGTCGCATCTTGCATGGCCGCATCGCAAGGTGCTCGATGCCATCGCTCGCTGCCGCACCGCGGCACTAGGCGGTCATCGCGATCAGTGCGTCCGCTGCGGCCATCAGGCCATCTCATTCAACTCATGCCGTAACCGGCACTGCCCCAAGTGCCAGGGAAACGCGCGCGCCAAGTGGCTGGCGGCGCGCTCGGCCGAGCTGTTGCCCGTTCCGTACTTCCACGTGGTCTTCACACTGCCGCATGATCTGTCCGCTCTTGCCCTCCAGAACAAGCGGCTGCTCTACGACCTGCTCTACTGCGCCAGCGCTGCGACCATGCTCGAACTGGCTCGCGATCCTAAGCATCTGGGAGCCGACATCGGCTTCCTCGGCGTACTCCATACATGGGGACAGAACCTGGAGCATCATCCCCATGTACACTACATCGTTCCGGCAGGTGGCTTGTCTCTCGATGGCTCAAGATGGATCGATGCCTCGCGCCGATTCTTCCTGCCCGTAAGAGCACTCAGCCGCGTCTTCCGTGGCAAGTTCGTTGCCGGACTAAAGCAGCTCGCCGCGCAAGACAAGCTGCAGTTCCATGGCACGCAACAACATCTGGCCGCTCCCGGAGGCTTTCCCAGCTTCCTTCGGCAGTTATTCAAGCAGGATTGGGTGGTCTACGCCAAGCCACCGTTCGGCGGCGCCGAACATGTTCTCAACTACCTGGCCCGCTACACACATCGCGTGGCCATCTCCAACCATCGGCTCGTGGCTTTTGACAACCAGAGCGTCTCCTTCCGCTGGCGGGACTACGCTCACGGCGGCAAGAACAAGATCATGACCGTTGCCGCTCATGAGTTCCTGCGCCGCTTCCTGCTGCACGTTCTGCCCTGCGGCTTGGTTCGCATTCGGCACTTCGGTCTCTTTGCCAACCGTCGACGTGGTGCTGCGCTCGAACGCTGCCGCCTTCTGCTCGGAGTAACGGCCTGCACTGATCCGCCCGCGCTTCCCAGCTTGCGCTGTCCAACATGCTCCGGCATCATGCTTGTTGTCGAACGGCTCACCCGCGCCCAGCTTTACTTCCATCCGAACCTGACCCCGCCCCAGCCATGGAGGTGCAGTGTTGACAGTTCATGAAAGACTGACCGCTCCCGCCGTCCTTCTCCACCTTCCACGCCCTGGTGCTCTCGCACGCAGAGTCGCCGTGTGCCTTGACTGTAGGCACAACCCTCCCGAGGCGCCTTTGCAACTACCGTCCAGGCCTCCACTTCAGCCGAAACCACCGTCTGCGCAGCCCGATTCGTCCACCTCGCCGATCCAAGCACCCGTAAAGGCCAACTGGCGCCGATTGAAATCCCATACCTAGATCACCGCGTCCGTCGCGCCGGCGACTTACTTCAAACGCCCCTATCGAAACTGTCCCGGCAGAAGATCCCGCCACAGGACACCCTCGTCGTGCCGGGACAGTCCCGATAGGAACCTAGCGTTTGAACCTAGCGTTTGCCGGAACCGATCAAAGATTTTGCTCAACTATGGTATCGGGATGCGGTAAAGATTCCGCTGGATCGTGCTGCGATAAAAGGCATAGACACCAGCAGACGGGCCGCGCACTACCCCGTCAGCATCGATCCGGTGCGCTCCAGGGAGACGGCCAATTTCGTCTTCGGACTGAAATCCTCCCGCGGGAGTCGGCGGCAGGGCCTCGCCCGGCCGCAATGGAATGATATAGGGGCCCATCAACATAGATCGGCCGTCCAGCGACCAGCTCAGGAAGTGAAATGGGCCGATTAGGATTGGAGGGCCTCCGTCCAATGGAAAGGCCTGTGCTAAGGGTGGTCCATTGCCAGGAAGCGGAGCCCAAGCAATAATCCAGCGGCCATCCGGCGAAACAGAGTCCATAAGAAAGACCGGTGGCAGAGTGCTTTCCGAAGTTCGGAGCCGTCCGGGTGCACGCGATAAACAAACACGGACTTCCCATCGAGGTGACTAAAGAAGATATCGTTCCCCGCGCCAAATTTGGGAGACGTGCCCTCCACGTTCGGAATCTGCACGGGCGGCGAACTCCGATCAAACGGCATGACCCAGAGCCGCGGTTTTCCTTGGCGTCGGGTGTCGACATCACGACTTGCCGGCCGTCAACGGAGAGATCAAATTCGAGCACCGGAAGGCCGGGCACGAACGGCTCGGAGCGGCCCGATTCCAGATCGGCTACCAGAAGTTCTCCGGGGTTTTTATAACGAAACTTTCCATGGAGCTTCATTACAATCATGTAGCACAGCTTCTTCCGTCCGGCGTGAATCTCGAATTGTGGCCGAAGCCCTCCACTGAAATCTGCCGCTCGCCCTTGGCGTCGTGAACCCAGAGCGAGATGCTCCGGACCGCAACCGCAGTAACGAAGGAGCGGCCGTCTGGCGCCATGGCAATGCCTTCCTCTTCGGTGGGCCCGGAAGTGACCTGTTCCGGCTGGCCATCGGGAAAACGCTGCCTCCAGATATGAGGGACTCCGCCGGATCGGAAGTGAAATACATCCATTTGCCATCGGGCGTCCAGGCGGCGACCGTGCAGCCTCCCCCGAGCGGGCCCTACATACCGTCCCCTTGTGCTGCCGTCCATGGGAACCAAGCGGCAAGGCAGCCAGAAGGGTCCTGGTCCATTTCTACCAGCAGCACCCATTTCCCATCAGGTGACAAGTAGGAACGGTGCGCCATCGCCGGTTTCGGTTTCAGGAAGGTAGATATCACGCGCGCCGATCCTGTTTTCCTGAGCCGCGACGATCCCCATGTGGGCCCCCGTCTTGATCTCCGAAAACAGCACGTGCTCCGGGCCGGTCCAGATGAGTCCAGAGGCGTTTCGCAGCAGCGGTTGCGGCTCGCCGCCGAGGGTGGGGACTACCGAAGTATCCCAGTGAAACTGCGAGTCAATTGTGGTATAAGCGATGCGCGAGCCATCCGGTGAAAATGTCGGGCTCATTTTCAATAGACCTTCGTGCGTCAGTTGCACCGGCTGGCCATCGGGCAGCATTTTTACGTAAATCTGGCCGGGCCCATCCAGGTGCTGTAACCGTGGATAAATGCCACCATGCGGCCATCCGGCGAAAGCGCCGGCTGGGAGACCGAATCGGGGAATTTGGTGATCTGAACCCACTGCGAGCGATCAGGCAAGCGTGATTGGTTCCGCCACCACAGGGCAGCGCCAATAGCAAGCATCGCAACCGCCGCCGCAATCAGTGCGACGGTGCGCCATAGCCGCCGAGCGGCCGCAGGAACGGTGGCGAGAACGGGCGGCGACCGATGCCAATCCTTGGACACTTCGTTCGCCAACTCGCGGTGAACCTCGAGTTCTTCCAGATGCGGCAGCACGGCATGCGGCGACTGTGTTGAAACGTTCTCGACGTTTGCGATCGCGTTCCGCGCATCCGCTGCCTGAGATAAGGGAGCGATGAAGCGATAGCCGCGCTTGGGAATGGTTTCGATATAGAGCGGCGCTCCCGTTGAGTCGCCCAGGGCCTCGCGCAGCTTCATGACCGCCGTGTTCAGACTGTGGTCGAAGTCAACAAAGGTGTCTGAAGGCCACAAAATCTGGCGGAGCTCTTCGCGGGTAACAATCTCGCCGGCGTGTTCGAGCAGGTAGACCAGGATGCGGAAAGACTGGTCACGCATCCTGACGGGTATGCCGCCGCGGCGCAACTCCACTCTTTTGGCGTCCACCTCAAAGACACCAAAACGCCAAGTTTGATTTGTGTTCGCCGGGGTCGCCACAATTTCATCCTCCGGGGAACCGTTTCGGGCAGTCTAGCACGGCCTCTGCGCCAGGCACAGGCGAGTATCCACCCAAGCATTGCCTGACTTAACGTCACTATTTCTCAGCGACATACATTGCAATACGCAGTTGATTGCGGAATTACCGCCGGTGCATGGTGCAATTCGAGCCATGCGCGGAGAGTTCACCCAGCCAACCCGGCTGAGGGATCCGCCAATGTCGCTAATCAAGTGCTTGGCTTCCATGAGTCTCGCTGCCATAATCCTTCCCGCCCTCCAGCGGAGACGCGCTGCCCCGGAAACGTCGCCAGTCTACCCTTCCGCTTCGTCAATCGCCACCAGATCGTTTTGGCCGTATCCATCAACCACACCGGTCCCTACAACTTCCAATTGGATAGCGGCACCCAGATCACTATGATCGATCCCTCTCTCGCCGCCGAACTTCATCTGGATACTCAGGGCGCGGCCGTGGTCGCAGGCGTCGGATCTCGTCAGTCTGCTTCCTTCGCGCAACTCGACCTGGTCGAAGCCGGCTCCCACGCTGTTGCCAACCAAAAGGTGCTCGTTTATGACCTTAAACATTTCTATTCCGCCGATCTGCACATTCAGGGCATTCTCGGCGACGATTTCCTCGAGCACTTCGATATGCTGATCGACAATGCTCATAGCCTGCTCTGTCTCGACGACTCGGTTGCGATGCGCGCAGAGGTCAAAGGGCCACATATCCCGCTGCTTGCTACCGCTGAGCTAGAGCGGCGTCGCACTGCCCAGTTTGCTCATCATCGCGGTGCGTCTATCCGACGGGTTGCGGCCTGTTCGCCTGCTGCTCGACTCCGGCACGAACACGGCCAAACTCTACAACACTCTCAATACATGTTGCTGCAGCTCTCCCACAACGTACCTTTACACGGGAGCGGTGTGGATGGCGCGCAGCAGATTTTTTCGGCTATGGCACCGCAGGACCTAAAGATCGGCTCAGTCGAATTGTCCCGGCGTGTCCTTCTTCAGCCTCGCTGGCATCCAGAAGGATGCCCGTGTAAAGGGATTCGACGGTGTCCTACCTACAGGGCTCTTCCGGCGGGTCTTCATCGAGCACGCCGATCACTTCGCCGTCCTTGAGCCGTGGTATTAGCAAGCGTTGTGTCTGGAGGACCGTAGCCCGAATCCAGGTTTGGGCGGCCACATCGGAGGGATGTCAGGGCAAGAGTGCCCTTCGCGTCCGCACCTCATGGGTGTTTCGTCGGCAACTTGGACGTTGAGCGGTGCGTCACTCAGGGTAACTATTGCAAATCGCCTCGCAAACAATCTGCGAGGCGTGCGGGCATTCTGACCGGAGTGCCCGAAAATGGATTTTCGGTCTGTGTCCAACTTAAGGCTGGTGTATTCAGTAGGAGGTAAACCTACCAGGGCAACGGTTGCGAAAACAGGGCAATGGCTCATCGAGCGCTTCAGATGGATCTAAAGTCTTTGGCGAGTGGGCGGAAAATCGGCTTCTCTAAAAGTGCCTGCAAAGTCGGATTATCGGTATGTTCCCCCGGGTGGGGCGGTTTGGACAGGGCAACTTACCGCACCGTTTTTCAGTCAGAAGCGGGTCCGAAGAAGTTGCAACAGGTTGCGTCTTTACCCGAAACAGAGCGTAAATGAATGAGGGCTCCAGAAGCTCTTTTCCGGATACGCGGTTAAACCTTTACCTGAAAAGGCTGTCGGATGTCGAGGTGCGACCCATGACTGCTCTACAGCGGTTCGGTTTGGCTCTTGGCTCTTCTGTGGTTTGTGCCGTGAGTTCGTGGTTTGCGGTTCCACAACAGATAGCCACCGCTCCACTGCCGGTCGCCCGAACGCCCGACAAGCAAAAGTTGCTCGATGGTGGAAGAGGTCTCATTCACCTCGACGTTGTTGTCACGGACCAGTCGGGACGTCCGGTGCCTAGTCTTCAACTCAGCGACTTTACGCTCCTCGACAACGGTCGGCCCGTAAAGTTTCTGTCATTCCATGCTTTCGACGCAAAGGCCAGCCCCGCCCCTCCTGTGAGCCTCATTGTGGTGGTAGACACGCTCGTTCTTCCAGGCCTTCTCCCAACCAATGAACGGCTCGCGGTCGAAAACTTCCTGCGGAAAAACGGCGGACGCCTCGCTCAGCCCGTATCTCTTTATGAGCTCGACGAAAGTGGTTTTTGGGCCGTGGGCACGCCGTCAACAGACGGCAACGCGCTGGCCTCCGATCTCATTCATTCGAAGAATCTTCACCAACTTCGTTCGTTTCGCAGTGCGCTTCGCGGAAACACGTGGAAGTGGACGGACTCGAATGACTCGCCATCCCTTGAAGGGCTAAAGGCACTCGGCCAGGTCGCCACCATGGAAAGGCAGTTACTGGGTAGAAAGCTGCTGATCTGGGTAGGACCAGGCTGGGGAGTCGGAAGCGGAGCCTATGCCGACAGAACAGTCTCCAAAGAGGAGGTCTTCTACACGATTCGTTGGTTCTCAGATCTGTTGCGGGAGGCTCGCGTCACTCTTTACAGCCTCTCGGTCGGAGAAACTGAACCGTTTCAGTTCTATGTCAAGTATCTCCACGGAGTAGCTTCGCCTCAGCAGGCAAGTTTTATGAATCTGGACCGCAAGGTACTCGCCGAGCAGAGCGGTGGCCACGTTCTGAACACTGGCTCCGACCTCACCGCTCAGATTGAGAGTTGCACTCATGAGCCAAACACCTTTTACACTTTATCCTTCGACCCTCCGCCTGCGGCTCAGTCGAATGAATATCATGACCTCACACTACGGGTCGAGAAGCCGGGCCTGAGCGCTCACACCAATACGGGCTATTACAACCAACCCTACTACTCGGATCAAACCGTCAGAGGCATCACTTCGGAGCAGTTCGGCAGATTGCTCGTTTCGCTCCACGGTCAACCGGATGAGAAAATCGCGCGGCAGCTTTCCGTGCTTTCTCTCACCGACCGGCCCGACGGCGTATCTGTTGCGTCCTGGCGCGCGAGCCTTCGCGGCAAGAGTGCCCAGCAGCAGTTGACCGGCATCACTGATTTATCGGCCTTTCGGGAGCCGTCCCCAACAACAGCTACTGCCGATCCGCCACTCAACGCAGCCGAACAGCAGAGGATGATCTCTTCAGCCGCCGATTACCTGACGAAGACAATTCCCAATCTTCCTAATTTCTATGCGCGACGAATTACCGTTCGCTATCAAGACACCCCGGCCGTCAACGAAGGAGATACCAATGTCAGCTATGAACCACTTCACGTGGCGCAGACTACCACGGAAACCGTCGTTTACCGCGACGGCAGAGAGTATGTTGATGCAGAAACCCGCAGCCACAAGAAGCAGGAAACGACCGAGCGAAGCCTCATAACTTACGGCACTTTCGGACCAGTTCTTAAATTAACGCAGGATATTTTCTCCGCCCCTCCACTTTGGCCTGGGCTCGCTGGGAGCAGGATGCAGGGAGTAAGAAAGCCGTCTTTCGTTACTCAGTGCAGTCCAGAACATCACGCTACAACGTGTGGGGGTGTTGTCTTCCTGAGGGTGATGGCACCAATGGCTTCGACTTGATCGCCCCCTATCATGGAGAAGTTTCGATAGACCCGGTGAGCGGAGCCGTAGTTCGCCTTAAGGCCATCGCAGACCTGGGACCGTTCGTCCCGCTTCTCCGGTCCGATATCGTCGTTGAATACGGCCCGGTCGAAATCGGAGGCAAGACCTATGTATGTCCAGTAAAGAGTGTCTCGGTGATGACATCGCGGTCAGTAGCGTTCTTAAAAGAATGGGACGAAGGCTTCAGAACCTTCGGCCCCTACGCAACAACGATGAACGACATCACCTACGACAGCTATCACCTGTTTCGAGCCGAGTCCCGCATGCTGACGGGTGTGAATCCGTCATCTGATCAGTCCGACCCGAATCCACCGCGCCTTGAGCCGACTACCAGGTGAAGCCAACAGGATGCTGTCTCTGGTGATGTGCCCATGAAGTCGCGGATTTTCGGTTGCCCGTGGCGCTCCAGCCCCGGCAGTCGGCTGTTCCAAAAGGCTCGCTATGGGGCGCCCCTGTAAAGGTCTCATTCCGTGAGCGGAAAGTGACGCTGTGCCATGTGCCAGAAGCAAATGCTTGTGGCACATTCTGACGTCAAACAACAAATGGGAGGTGGCTTGATACCGCCTCCATTTCTGTCACTGGCTACTGGTTTCACGCGGCCTTGCTGGGGGCTTGGGCTTCGACAGTCTTCTCGCCGCCAACACTAACTTTGATCTGCGTCGGCTTGGCTTCGACCCTCTTAGCGAGGTTGATCTTCAGCACGCCCCTGTCACAATGGGCGCTCACTTGCCCCGGATCCACGGAGCTGGGAAGCGTGAACGAGCGGGTAAAGCTTCCATATTGCCGCTCGACGCGACGGAAGTTCTCCTCTTTTTCTTCCTTCTCGATCTTGCGCTCGCCATGGACGGTGAGGGTGCTGTTCTGAATGCGGACATCAATGTCTCTTTCGTCGATGCCCGGGACGTCAATCTTCAGAACAATGTTGTGCTCGTCTTCTAGATGTCCACCGGCGGTGCGAGGGTGGTGGTTGTCAGCGCCTCTTCCGGGCCTTCGGGGCTGTACGACTCACGGAAAAGGCGGTTCATGCGGTTCATGCGTTCTTGCATGGCGGAAAATTCGCGGAGAGATTCCCAACCGGTTAATAGTGTCATAACACAGTTCCTCCTTAGCAGTAATCTAAGAGGAAAAACTTAAGATGGGCTGACTTAGTTCAGTGAACCTGAAAGAGTAAGAAGAGAAACTCGCTCATCAATAACGCTAGGCTTATGCGGCTGCGGTTGTCAAGAGGCAGTCACCGTCCTGATAGTGTATTGCTACTTCTTCAAAAGTTCGCCCACGAAACGACTTTCAGCTTTTTCATGACTAGGTCATTGTCACCGTGACCGCATATTCCGCTAGTTTCACACCGTCAAGTCGAAGTTGTAGTCTTTCCATGTGGGATCTCTGTTCCGATGTAAAATAGCAGTATGTCAGCGGAGGGTTATATGATGCTCTTTCTCGCTGGGCTGATTGTTTTGTGCGTAGTTCTCTGGTACCTGATCTCCTTCCTACTCTCCTTAATGTCTGTATCTGTATTTCTGGGGATCTTGGCGATACTCCTGGTGCTCGGCCGCCTCACGTTGCCGGTGCTGTTCGACGTGTTGGGGCCTGATCGTAAGTGGGAGCGTGAGAAAAGGGAAGCGGCTGATGCGGCCAAAGCAGCAGCGCTGCATTATCGTCAGGGACGCTGGCTCGGTCGCCTTCTTGGCGCATCTTCCTCGTGGTGAGCAACGGACGCCGAGACCGGTTTGCAGTGCACTACATTTCCTAGTGCGCGTGAATGAACGCGTTAGTCTGAAGGGGAGAAGCCGCTCTCCGTTTTAAGAGGAGCGGCTCAGCGTGGACTCGGCCACGGCTTCAGTGCCTACTGGGTGCGTTCTTTACCCTGTCAATGGCTTCTTTGCCGGCGTCCCTGGCATAGCCGACTGCATTGTGTACAGCGCCTTTTACCTGGTCAACCTTGCCTTTGGTTTCAAGTTTCTTGTTGCCGGTGACGCGCCCAGCAAACTCCTTAATCTTGCCGGCCACTTTATCTGCTGCACCTTTCATGTATTGCTCGTTCATGTGACACCTCTACGCTATTGAGATGCCTGTAGACGGCGTAAGGGCTGGGATCGTCTCCCGGGACGACGAAGCTGGAGTCGAGGATCGATCTCAAAGCTACGACACACCGTTTCGGCAGTGGCGGCCTCCCGGAGGACGCGCAGGCCAACGACCGGCGACAGGAAGTGCGATGACGGATGCCCTTTGTAGTGCCTCAGACCATGCCCAGCAAAAGAAAAGTCCCTAGCTGCAGATAGGGACCTGTTTAGGAGTTGGCCGGCGTTTCGAGGCCGGGACCAACCGCGTACTGCGGCGGTTGCATTCGGACTCCCATGCCGTTTAGTACGGCTGTAAATAACGGTGCGCTAACCCAGCTCGATTGTCAACAGCCAGAAAGAAAACCAGCTTCTAGACCCAACCAGCGAAGCACTTGGCCAAAGCTACCGATGGCAATAGGAAGCGATACGAAGGCCGATGGTTATAAGGCGTGATGGTCACTGGATGTGACGCTTCATACCCTCTTCCGCGACCATGAGCGCGTATTCCAAGCCGGCCTGAGTCAGCAATTCATGGATCTTTTCGGGCGCGGTACCATCGGCACTGAGGAGCGCCTCAGCACCAGTCAGGAATTCAAGCATCATCGGGTTGCCGGGGAGTTCGAGTTCGTCCGCTACGTCTCGGGCGAGATTTGAGATTGCATCTGGCTCTTTTCGAGCTACAATCCTGAGCCGTGCGTCGATCTCCGCGAGGCACTTCTCTAGCTTCTTTAGCGTAGTACAGTCTTGACTTTCCAGCAGCCACTTCGCGAACAACTCACGTACAGTTCGAAGCCATGACGGCGAATCCCCTTCCAAAGCCATTCGCACCAGCAAATCGGTGACTAATTTCGAAGGCCTGACGGCGAAGTACCTCATTGAGCTTTGCTCCCTACAAGCTGGGCAGCTCCGACACGCATGCGCTCGTTCGCCGCATCCCTTTCTTCCAAAACATTTTGCTTAAGCTGTGCACGCTCCCGGGCCCGCGCGCCTACAAGTTCGGAATCTTGCGACAGTAGGACTTCTCCCCAAAGTCGAAGAGCAGACTCATAGTGCCGTCGAAGTCGGATATATTCTGGGCATGGCAATAAGGCCCTCCAGCCATGCGGGAAGAATCACTAAGTCTAAGCGCCAAACCGCAGAAAAGCCCCCACGCCATATTGCGCCGGGCGTATTCTGGCGAATGTCGAACCTTTTCGTCTTCTTAGGAGTGCCCGTGCCAAGCGGTGCGTTGCCCCCGTACCTTAGTGCCTGAAATGTCGCCATTAACTTCCGCTGGCGCTATCGATGTGATTACGTCCGGATTGGCGACACGTCCGGATTGCCGACGACTCGGAGGTTGAACGAGGATTTGTACCTGCGCCGGAGTTACTTGACACTCTTCCTCAATGGGACAGGCTACCAGGAGTCGAAACTGGAGTCGTGAATGGCAATTCCCCGCGCCCTCAGTTCATCCAGCAACTGCGCTACCGCAGGAGATATTTCACCGGTTCCCGGTACGATCACTGCCCATTCCAGGTCTTCTCGGAACTCCTTCGTGCTGATGCGCCATTTCTCAAGCGAAGGGGGTGTCGTAGCTCCAATCTCAATGATGGACCAGTGTCGAATCAGTGCTCGCGCAACGTCTCGGTCCGGCAATCGGCCGCGCACGATGAAATGATTGTCGCCGTGCACGAGTATGCCTACCATGTGATTTCCTGCGGCTCGTTAAATGCCGAGACGCGCGGATCGGGAACCGGATGACCAATCGCAAAATGGTATACGACCTGTCCTCGGCTGAGTACAAGGTTGAGGTGACGGTGCACCTCATCATCGTAGAAGGCGCCGATGCCGGTCGCGCCCAGTCCTAATGCTTCAGCGGCGAGATAAAGGCGATGGCCGATAGCACCTGCCTCAAAATGCACATAGCGATAACCACGGTCGCCATAGCTACGAGCGGCACGATCGAGATCGCCGATCATCGAAAAGGTCACGCAGGAGTTACCGGCCAGGTCCTGCCCCAGGCTCAGACCAGCGGCCGCTACGCGCTGGTCGCCAGCCTGCACCTGCTCCAACTCGGCACATTCCGGCCAGAACCTGTAGACACCGGGTTGTAACCCATCAACGCGGTGAGCATACAAATACAGCTGAATGAAACGCGTGGCGGCAAAGTCAGCGGACAATGGCTTGGCCGTGGCGGCGAGGATGGCCGAGAGCTGCGCTAATGACATCGATGGCTTTCCACCCAGGAAGTCGAGCGCCGAGCGTCGCATCCGGGCCACCTCGCCAAAGCCGCGAGTCGATGACGCCGGAGAAGGCAGCTTGATCTCACCGGAACCGGTTGGAGCCGCCTCATCGGCGGAGGTGCCACTGCTCCCGCGAATACTTCGTTTCGTGGCAAGGTGAAGACTGTCAATCAGTGGGTGAGCAATCGCCTCCTTCGAAAGCTGGTTCGGCCGCCCGCCGAGCCAGACAGTTTTACTCGTGGCTGGTTCATGCACTGGGATGGACTTGCCGTGCAGAGTGACAATCAGCATCGGCCATTCATCCATGCTCGGGCGGCACAACTGGACCACTTCATCGTCAGGGAAATGCCCTGTCGCGAAACTATCGCATCCGATAACCCGGGCGGAGAGCGCGAGTGCCTGCCAGGCGTGTCCGATGTCGTGCAAGCAGTACCGATAGGCCCGTTCACCGTATTTCCACGACTCGCGCCACACGATACTGGTCAAAACAAATACAACTGGCGCGGAGCCGTCAACTGCCATCGTTCCGAAACCACCGTGTCCGCGCTGCTCCGCCATGTGTCTGGACGGATCGTAGTGATACATTCCATCTGACCACCCCTTCAGCCCCCGTGTCAGGAAGTGGAATTCCGTCGGGTGCAGATTCCCGGAGGACGGATTCACTCTTAGCGCATACCTATCTCCGGTGGACGGGACCAGCTTGGACGCGCTAATCGCAGCGGAATAGAAGAGTAATTGCGAGAGAAAACGTGGTCCGTCATCCGCAGGCGTGGTGCCAAAAGCACCTTGAAGCACGTCGATAGCTGGCATTTCAGGGGCGGGCGGATCTGCCGGCAGATCGAGCACGGGCACGCCCTCGTAATGTCGAAACGGATCGGGCATGTTCGCCCAGTCGAGAACCCGCCGCGCTCGCCTCAGAGATTCCACGCTATGCTTTGTAGCTTCGTGATATTCGCGCCACCTCATTGCTGGTAGACGGCCTCCATTGATACTGATGCTGGTAGCTCGCAACAAGGCGACATTCCACTTATTGAGGAGAGCAGGCCAAGCTGCCGGTAAACCGGGCAACGCCTGAGCGGATAGCGGGAAGTGATTCGGTTACTTCAGTATCGCCGACCGCTCGTGAGTTGGCGAATCGTAAATGATGCCCTGTCGATCGCGAGTAATCGAGCTTAGATTCCATGCCTTCAGGCTTACTCCATAGGGAACCCGCGGTGGGCTCCAAATCCGAATGCCAGACCGGCGCATTGCTTCAGCGCAGATGGTCTCACGATACTGGCGAAGGGCTCAGGCGCTGTACCCTATGGGCGCTGTGAAACCACCGATCTTGTCGCTCAGAAGAGCCGCAAACTCAATAGACGTCGCATCTTCCCAGAATGGCCCCATGATCTGGATTCCAACCGGCAGGCCGGACGGACTTTGGCCGATCGGCGCAGCCGTCGCCGGGCAGCCGGTCAATGTCGCGGTCACTACCCACGGCATGAGTTGCATATAGGGGCGAATTCCATCAGAAGTATGGATAGTCCGCGGGAGCTGGGTGGTGTTCCCAGGCTCAAGGCGCGGTAAACAGCTTGAGCGTATTCGTCGTCATTGGCTGCTGCCCAAGGTTGCCATCGCGCAAAGGGCGTTAAGTCTCTCTGGACGAGCGCCGCGGCGATTGCTCACCAACCCAAGCGTGATCAGAGACGATGCGCAATCCTGGGGAACTTACCCATAATCCCGTTACTTGTTCGGGGTAATCAACGACCGTGCCCTTCATAGGCGTTGCTGGGCCGTAGCGGGCGATGAGCGCAATAGACAGGATTGCGAGAGACCGCCATTTCATACGGGATGCTGGAGACGTCTCGAATTGGTCAACGAGTAAGAATGAGCCTATACCTATAGACACCGGAGCAAGGATCTCGACTCGACAATTCGTGCCTCTTCTTTTCACTCAGGAACAGACGGCCTGAGCCACACCTCACCTATGGGATACCTGCAAACTCTCGTTTCGGTATGTTCGCCCGGGTGGAGAACTCAGCCTTGCAAGTACCGGAAACCCCGTTTCCCGGGTATTTGTTATACAGGCCGACACATACCGATGAGAGCGAAATCCAATTGCCTACTGCACGCCCGATGTTGAGAAGAGTACTGCATCGGCTTGCTCCGCCTCTGTCCGACTGGCTTTTTGGTTATAGAAGTTCCGGAAGCCTCGATTCCGGGAAAGTCCCTCAGCCGAATGGGTCACCAAACTTCAATCCCGAGTTTTCAATCGTTGCCTAAGAAGAATAACGTTCGGTGGCTCCCAACCGAGCGATCTGTAGAACGGCTCCGCTTCGTGCCAAACATCGGCAATTAGGACCTGCTGATTTCTTTGGCGGAGAGCTTTTTCGACCGTCTGAACCACACCAGTCGCGATACCCTGATGGCGGGCGCTGGCCTCAACGACTAGTTCACTCAGGTATGCCCTGAATCCCAGATCATGGGCGCAGACAAAGCCAAGGATCTGAGAATTGTCTTCCCACACGAAGGCCAAACCATTCGCCGACTGTATGGCGGCGGCGATAGTTGTATCCGACCACCATGATTGCCAGAACCCTGGCACCATCTGCATTAGAGTTCGAATGCCCGAAATATCCGCGGTTATTGCGTTGCGAACCATGCCGCGAGCGTACGACACGTTCTGCCCGAATCAGGGACAAATCCCGAAGAAATCCTCGTGGTGCCAGAAAAGTCGCATTATCGGTATGTATGGTCCGCCGCTTTGTCGCAAGCGAAAAGTGAGAATAGCAGGTAAGGTCTGCGCGTATGTATACGGCCTTGTTGGGGTGTTTGAGGACCCCGGGCCTGGATGGAATGCGCTTCGCTCTGTTCCTATTTAAGTTCTCGGTCTTCAAAGACCCTTACCGATAGCAGGTTTGCAGAGCGACGGTTAGACCGTGGTGCCATCTCTTTCTTCGCCAGCAGACCTGGCAGGAAACTTTGAACTCCGCCGCCGTCGCCGGTCTGCGGATGTGGGAATCGCGCTAGCGATTTCCAAGCCTGGTGTTCTTCCAGGCGTCATCGGCAGGCCGTTCAGATGGTATTGCCCGCTACTAGCGGTGGCCTGTAGACCTCATTTTTGGCCAGTACTGCCCAGGCCATCCGTGCCAGCTTATTGGCTAGCGCAACGATGGCGATGTTGTGGTGCGTTCGTGCCGTGAGCTGCGCCAGCCACGCACTTAAACCGGACGACTGCTTGGTCCGGTGCTGCATTACGGCTCTGGCTCCCTGCACGAACAGTCTCCGCAGGTACTGGTTTCCACGCTGAGGAATCTTCCACAATGTTTGCTTGCCTCCGGTCGAGTGTTCCTCGGGAACCACTCCCAACCAGGCGGCGAAATTGCGCCCTTTGCGGAACGCCGCGCCGTTGCCAATCGTCGCGATGATCGCGGTTGCCGTCACAGGACCGACTCCCGGCATCTTCACCAGCCTTCGACAGGCTTCATTCTCCCGTGCGATCTTCTCAACCGACTTGTCAGCACGGTCGATCTTCTCCGCTAGTTGCTCTAGTTCCTGCTTCAGCTCTGCGAGCAATACCAGCACTGCCCCTGACAGCTTGAACGAGCCACCTGCGACTATCCCGGGTAATGCTTCATCCACGTAGCGCCGGCCTTTGCGCAGTGTAGTGCCGCGTTCGAGCAGAAGTCCACGAATCTGGTTGACCACAGCCGTTCTTCGCATCACCCAGCGCTCACGCACTCGATGCAGCGATTGCAGGTCCAGTTGGTCGTCACTCTTGACCGGCACAAAACGCATGGTCGGTCTTCCCACCGCTTCGGCGATCGCTTCTGCGTCGATGTAGTCGCTCTTGTTCGTCTTGACGTAGGGTTTCACATATTGCGCTGGGATCAGCCGTACCTCGTGCCCTTGCTCCCGCAACGCTCGCCCCAAAAAATGCGATCCCCCGCATGCTTCCATGCCGATCAGCTTCACCTTCAGGTTTACGGTAAAGTGCAAAAGTTGCGCTCGAGAAAATTGCTTCCGCAACACTACCTCTCCGCCTTGGTTCATCCCTACCACATGAAACGTCGTCTTGCCCAAATCAATACCCAGTGTGAACAGCTCCATGGCGCCCCTCCTCCGTACGTCCCTTATAACCCAGCTGCGCTGTCGGGTCGGCGGCGGACCATACCATTAAGTTCCCCACCCCGGCGAGTCTGACGGCAAGTTACCCATAACCCCGTTTTTCGTGCACTTCGACGCTAAGTTTGGAGTCGTCGGTCGGCAGGATTGTTTCCGAGTAGCAGACAATTCGCCCAGCTCCCGTCTTTTGTGCAACTCGTAGGATTCGAGCCGAATCGCAGCTAGCGGCCTGATTCGCCGAGCCGCCTTTGCACCTCGCTGGGGAAATTCAGCATGAAGGTCGCGTGGTTTTCGCTTTGCTGGTTTTCCGTCGTGGCTGCGGGAATCAGCAGCGCAAACTTAACATTCAAACAATGCGGAGACAATCCGGACACTATCTGAAATAAAGCCTGTATCGGAGATTCCCATCGCGAGTCGCCACATGGGCAACTCGGAGGCGCAGCGTTTTGCGCACCCTGGCTGTCGGCCACCTGGCATCGCAATCGACCCCGGCGTGCTTGCAAAGGATTGCGCTTGACAGGATCCCAAAGTGGGGCCTACCATCGCCCGTCACTTGGTCCTCTTGACGTTCGTCGTCGGCGCCGCGCTGCCAGCCTGGGGATTGGCCAAAAAGACGCTAAATGCCGACGCGGCCATTTAAGTGGAGAAACTATGAAACGCTGGTGGTATACGCCAAGGGAGTGCGCCTGGGTTCGAAAGACGGTTCGTCGTGTTCGACCGATTTTGACGCCTGCCGCGATGGCTGGCGCGTTATATTTTCCGATTCCGAGTCAGTCGACCGAGCGCATCATTACACCTCCGAGAACAACGGGCGCCGTCATCCAAGCGTGGGCATTCGGCACGCTCAGCGACGCAAGGCAGCCAAACTCCCAGGCCGCCTGCGATCTCGCGCATGTATGTGAGCTCGCGATCTCATCGGCCGGCGGCGCGGGGACGGGCGCGGGAGCCACAATTAAGAACTCCCTCGAAACATCACCGCAAGTTGAACTGCCGCCGAACCTGCCGTTCACCCTTACGGAGACGATCGACTACCCGCACCCCGTTACTAAGGGTATGCCCGGCAACACCGGTCAAGGCGCCTGCTATCCCGCCAGCGGAGTGATGACGATCACGATTAACCCGTCCTGGACTTTGGTTCTGGACATGGTGGGGCAGCTCTGTCAGGTGGGCAGTAGCTCGGCTCGACTGGTGTTCACCGGCAGCTACGTTGCAGATGCGGCCTCTACCGGCCCGTATCCCGACGGGATTGGCTCCGCGAATATCAATAACCCCTCAGGTCTCTCCGGCGTGGGAACCTACACGTCCGCGGAGGACACGACCTATATGAAGGCATCGTTGGTGGGCCAGCTCAAGTTCTTTCCTTAGCCCATCGACGGGCGCCATCGGGGAAATAGTGATGTTGACGCGTGTGATGGAATCGAACCCGGCGATTGCCATAATTTGATTGCGGTCCAAGAACCTGATTAGCGCGCGGACCGGCCGGCCTCGGGGCGCGGTGTGGCGCAAGCCAGGGCTCACAAGATGTCGAGCAAGAACCGATCGGCTGTTTCAGCAGCGGCAGAGCATTACCGAGCCGGGCGTTTGAACGAGGCGGAGTCGCTCTACCGCCGGGTCTTGGACGAGCATCCGGACAACGTGGAGGCAATCCAGGGACTCGCTGTGCTCTGCCATCAGCGGGGCCGCCCGGAGGAGGCGCTGGCGCTCTTTCGCCGGGCGATCACGCTCGATCCCAACAGCCGTGTTGCGGACCGGCAGCTCGGCCGATTGCTGGAGCAACGGGGCGATTCGGCGGGGGCCTCGATCTGCTATCGCCGTGCGGCACGGCTGCGGCCTCTCGACGCCGCCGCGCAGGCCGATCTTGCCCGCACGCTCGCCGGGCAAGGCGAGGTAGCCGAGGCGGTCGCACACTATCGACGTGCCGCATCGCTGGCGCCCGACGAAGCCTGGACCCACATCGCCTTGGGGAACGCGCTGCTGCGGGAAGGGGCGGTGGCCGATGCGTCGGCGAGCTACGAGCGGGCGCTTGCCATCAGTCCGGATCTAGCCGAAGCCCATAGCAATTCGGGGGAAGCGCTGCGGAGGCTGGGACGACTGGGCGAAGCAGTTGCAGCGGGTGAGCGGGCATTGGTATTGATGCCGGAACTCGCCGAGGCACACAATAATCTCGGCAATGCATTGCGCGAGGAAGGCAGGCTGGAGCCGGCCATCTCACATTACGAGCATGCTTTGCGCCTGAAGCCGGACTGGCCGGAGGTGCACAATAACCTCGCGATCACCCTTCAGGAACAGGGGCGCACGGAAGAAGCCATCGAGCACTATGAACGGGCGCTGTTGCTCAATTCCGGCCTTGCCGAGGTGCACCAAAATCTCGGCAGTGCGCTGGCTCAGTCCGGGCGCGCGGTTGAGGCGATCGCCGCCTTAAGGCGAGCGCTCGCGCTCAAGCCCGATTATCCGGAGGCGCTGGTCCAGGTGGCGCATCTGAACGCGGAGCTTTGCGATTGGCGCCACTGCGAAGCCGAGGCAGCGCAGGTGCTGAACCTGATGCGCCGGCACCCCGGTTTAGTTCCTCCATTCAACCTGCAGGCGCAGCAATCGACGCCGGCCGAGCAGCTACTCTGCGCGCAGCAATGGAGCAACAGGATCGCACAGGGGCAGTCCCCCAATTTCACCCATGATCGCTCAAGCTCGCCGCACAGAATCCGCCTCGGTTATCTTTCGGCGGACTTTCGCGACCACCCGGTGGCCCAAACAATCGCCGAGACGATCGAGCGGCACGATCGGACGCGGTTCGAAGTCTTAGGGTACTCGTATGGCCCGGACGACCGCAGCGCGTTGCGGCGGCGGTTCGAAACTGCCTTCGACCGCTTCATCGACTTGC
Source organism: uncultured Acidobacteriaceae bacterium (assembly GCA_963757515.1). GTDB lineage: Bacteria > Acidobacteriota > Terriglobia > Terriglobales > Acidobacteriaceae > PALSA-350. Next base: position 180,344 of record CAVWRV010000007.1, read on the forward strand.
ACGCTTTCGGAAATGACGAGGCCGCGCGACAAATCAACACCGACGCGATCCACGTGTTGATCGATCTCACCGGATACACCCGGCTCGCTCGACCGCGAGTCCTGGTCTCGCGACCGGCGCCGATCCAGGTCAGTTTTCTAGGTTTTCTCGGCACGATGGGCGCAGAGTTCATCGACTACATCGTCGTGGACCCGTTCATTGCTCCTTCATCGCAACAACCGTTCTACTCGGAGAAGCTCGTCCATCTAACGGGCGGCTGGTGGCCGGCCGAGATCCGCTGGGAGATTGCCGAAGAGGCGAGCAAGCGCAGCGCTTACGGGCTACCTGAAGATGCCTTCGTATTCTGTTGCTTCAACACCAGCTACAAGATTACGCCGCCGATGTTCGATGTCTGGATGCGTTTATTGCGGGCCAACCCGCATAGCGTTCTCTGGCTGGGATTTACCGGCAGTGTCGTTCAGGATAATCTGCGGCGCGAGGCGGCGCAACGGGGCATCAGCCCGGAGCGGCTCGTCGTCGCCCCGCGCGAGCCGATGGCCGACTATCTCGCCCGCCATCGGCACGCGGATCTGTTTCTCGACACACTTCCCTACAATGCAGTCGGGACCGCGTATCACGCGCTCCTCGCTGGTTTACCGGTGCTGACCTGCGCAGGCGGGACATTTGCCGGCAGAACTGCAGGAGCGATGCTGCTCGCAGCCGGGTTGCCCGAACTCGTCACCCTCTCGATCGAAGAGTACGAACGTCTGGCCATCCAACTGGCGCTCGAGCCTGGCCTGTTGAGCGACATCCGACGGAGGCTGGCGCGGGCACGATCCAGATCCGCGCTGTTCGACGGCGAGCGGGCTGTCCGGGAACTCGAGACCGCTTACGCGCGAATGTGGGACAACTGGCTCAGGGGCGAGGCTCCGAAGCCGTTTTCGGTGCCAAACGCCAGCCAAGTTTCAAGGGGCTAGATGCCGCTACTCCTTCTTGCTCACGTATAGGTACAGGTTGGTGCCGTCTGCATCTTTGCATCGCAGGTCGCTCAGTACTTTGTCACCCGCTTGTCGTAGCCGATACTTGCATTTCCGAAGTGGGCGAAGGCCGGAAGTTGTCATTCCATCAGAAATAGCGCTCCCCCGTAGAATCCACGTCTGCTCGCTGGTTCAGGATGAGCTAGGTAACTCTCTTGAGCGAGTATGCCTCCGAAGACCGCCGCAAAGAGAAAGACTCTGATGAGCGTCAGGACAATGTCGTGTCCCTCAAGACGGGATCGAGGGGACGTATAGGCCCAAACAAGTCCCAGAACCACTGGCGCGAACAGCAGCATGACGAAAAAGCTACCCATCGAGTCCCCCAAACTATCGTTCTAGCATACGTCCTGAAATGTCGGATTTTCGGTAAATTGCTCAGCCCGGGCAGGCACCGCCCCGTAATGATCGTCCGGTCGGTAGGAAGTTACCGGGAATCCCGTTTTTCAGGCACTTCATGGAGCAGGCTTCTCCTCGACCGGATTACTTCCTGTTTGCCGACAACCCACCCGGAACGGCACAAGGCTCTCTTCAGGGCTCGATGAGTGACTCAGAGTGTTGGCACGAGCTGACGGGCAGTTTCCGTGTTGGCCGTCATTAGCGACAACTCTGGGACAGGAATTCAGTTAATCTCCCGCCGGTGACTAGTAGTTCTCCTAGTCGACCAGCGAAGCGTGGCCTACGTATTCTCAAAATGACAAATAACGCTCTCGAAAACTAGGGTGAACTTCGCGCCTGCGAACCAAATGGTTGGTGCGGGTTATAACTCAGAATTTAGAAAGAGATTCCAGATGAAACCACGAGAAACACCTGCTGGCAGCAAACCCAATGTCGTATTCATTCTGGTCGACAACGTCGGCTGGGGTGGTTTCGGCGTCTACGGTGGCACGACGCCGACGCCACGTATCGATAAGTTAGCGAATGAAGGCATTCGCTTCAACAACTATAACGTCGAAGTCCAATGCACGCCGACGCGCTCGGCGATCATGACCGGGCGACATCCGGTTCGGTCGGGAACCACTTCGGTTCCGCTCCCGGGCCAGGGCGAGAGTGGGATGGCGCCATGGGAATACACCATCGCGGAACTCCTTTCCGACTCTGGCTATGCCACCGCATTGTACGGCAAGTGGCATCTGGGTGAGACGGACGGCCGTCTTCCAAACGACCAAGGCTTCGACGAATGGTGGGGCATCAAGAACACTTGGGACGAGGCTGCCTATACCACCTATCCGCTATTCAAGGAAACCGGTATGCCGGTGCCCATGATTTGGGAAGGCAAGAAAGGTGAGCCCTCGGAAACCGGTGATGCCTCTTGACGTGAACGTACGGCCGATCGTCGACGAGCAGTACATCATTCCAAAGACGGTCCAATTTATCAAGGAAAACGCGGCGGCGAAAAAACCGTTCTTCGTCTACGTGGGCTACTCGGAGATGCACCCGCCCATCCTTGTTAACCCGAAGTTTGACGGTAAGTCCACCAGCCGCTGGCGGCCTCTTCGCCGACCTTATTGCCGAGATGGACTACCACGTCGGCCAGATCATCGACGCGATCAAGGAGGCC